>NZ_JABMLK010000002.1:0-1200000 GCF_013394855.1 Limnobaculum xujianqingii
ATTGGGCCTTAACAACTCGCGGCGGCAATCAATTTGATTTATTGGCTTCCGTAAATAATCACAGCGTTTGTAATAGTGTTTATGCCGGTGTGTGTGAGTAATGCTGGTAAATACTCCTTATGTTCTTAATGCCAATGGCGCTTTAGAAAGTATTCTGATGCCGGTTTTCCCTACCAGAAAACCAGCCAACATGTCGATCACTGAGCATGAACTTTATGAAGTAAACAGCGATGACCATGAGTGGCGCAAGAAATACCTAGACGAAATGCCGGGCTTTCTGTCCGGCTACTTTGGCCGCCGGTATGAAACATTATTCAATACCAAAGGGCGGCGTGTTGCTAATACATTTTTGCGTACCGCGGTAGGCGATAATGTATTACCAAGACTGAAAAAAGTTAGTGATAAATACAAAATCACGGCCTTTGCTGCTGACCATCTTCAACTCGCTATTTTTGACGATTTCGAAAAACTGCCAACGCTGGACCGCCAGCAGATCAGGAACCTTGCGCATAATGTCGCGATGTATATAGAAACCGCCTTTAATGGTTTTATCGATCGAGTTAAACCCTCACCAGATAGCGACGACGCGCTATTTAAAATCTATGCGGCCGTTGCTGATCTATTAACCCCTTTTAATATCACCCCGCCGTATTGGTCGCTTTATACCAATGAAAAAATGCATGACCGCCATATTTTATCGGCTATCGCCCGTATGACTTCCCCCACTTGGTGGACCAGTCAAATTAAGCGCCGCCGGGATTTACAGCGGGAACATTTATCAATTGCGGTTGGCCAAGTCCAAAAGGCAGCATCCGCTTATGTTAGCCGGACAACGCTAGGAGAGTGGAAAGAACAAAAAAAACGAAATTGGGAATTCTTTAAAAAACATGAGTTAGAAAATCAAGACGGCGATCGTGCTTCACTTGAAACGATGGTACTAGCCAGTAACGCTAATCCAGCCGTGCGGCGGGTTGAACTCATGGTAAGAATGAGGGGGTTTGAAGATCTTGCTGATGAGCTGGGCTGCGTAGGTGAATTCTATACCATCACCGCTCCATCTAAATATCACGCTGTACGGTCTTCAGGTGGCTTCAATCAAAAGTGGAACGGCTCAAGTCCGCGAGATACACAAAAGTACCTTTGCAACGTATGGGCGCGTATTCGTGCAGCCCTGAGTCGGGAGGATTTGCGCGTATTCGGGTTCCGCGTGGTTGAGCCACATCACGATGGAACACCGCATTGGCATATGTTGTTGTTTATGCCGCCTGAACATGTCGACGCAGTGAGAGATATCATGTGTTACCACGCCCGCATAGACGATTCTGAAGAACTACAAAGTGACCGCGCTCTAAAGGCCCGCTTTCATGTTGAGCCTATCGATAAAGAGAAAGGCAGTGCAACCGGTTATATAGCTAAATACATATCAAAAAATATTGATGGCTTTGCTCTAGATGGTGAGACCGACAACGAAACCGGGCAGGATTTAAAAGGCATGTCTAAATCTATTACCGCTTGGTCGAGCCGTTGGAAGATCCGCCAGTTTCAGCAAATCGGCGGCGCACCGGTCACGGTCTGGCGAGAATTACGGCGGGTGCGTGGTGACGAACAGATCTTTAATGATGCTGATATGGATAACGTGCGATTTGCTGCCGATATTGGCGATTGGTACGCATATACGGAGTTGCAAGGCGGCGCATTCGTTGCTCGTAAAAATCTTACCGTTCGTCTTTCTTATGAAACAATCGAAGAAGGTGGCGCATATGCGGAAGAGATCAAGAAGGTTCAAGGGGTATTCTCTCCCTATCTGGGTGTGTCGTCAGAGATAACAACGCGTACGGTAAAGTGGAAGATTGTCCCTAAGTCAGCCGCGTCAGCGGATGATGCCCTTAATATGGACCGCAACGCGGTCCCTTGGAGTTCTGTCAATAACTGTACGGAGCCACAGCGAAGGGTTAGCCGAAATATAGAGTTGCAGTTAAAAAGCCGGGGTGAAACTGGCGACCCGGAACAGGTTTCAATACTTATTCGTGGTGGAATTCTACGAACAGACCCCGGAAAGGGGCTGAGGATTGCAAATAATCAGCTTGTTGATGTGACCATGGGGTTAGATGTGGACCGGGTTTATGTTCCTGATAATTTCGGCAACGTGGAAAGGGTTTTTCTGAGGTTAGGTATCTAAAATATCTTACCTATTGTTATTTATATTATTTAATCTATAAGTGATATTTTTTCATTAAAGCATAGACAACAACCCAAAGTTGTTTTACTGTGTTTATATACAGTTATTTTTGGGGGCGGAATGGGATTATATTTTAAGCAATCGATGGCAGTTGAGCGGTCTGAATTGTTGGTACGGCTGATTGTTGACGCTCAGTGTTCAGAGAAAGATAAGGAGATTGCTATTGCTTGGATTGCTGATACCTTGGGAAATGATAAAAAGTTAAGTGAGCATAAAAAAAATAGTGAAACAGATAACGATGGTATTTTTCTGGAAGAATAATGAAGTCGATAAAAATTTATCAAGAAATTCTCTCAATAGGTTTTGATGTAAAATTTATATTTTTGATATATTCATGTTATGTACTACCTCTCAATAAGGAATGCCCCAAATTGAGAGGCAGTGAGTTATAGCTTAAAAAAATTGTATAAAAACTCAGTGGTGATTTTTATATACCTAGATTTTATATGATACTTATAGAAAATTAGCATCAAATTATATGTCTTTTTTTCTATATTTCATCCTCGTTGACTTGCTATCAAATTAGGCCGGGCTAGATTAATGTATAAAAATATGTATATGATAGGGTTATATTTATTTTTATACGGAGATTCAGTTATGACGCCTAATTCCTACACATCAGAATATCTATTGAATTTTTCTGAAGAAAGAAAATTATTTCAAGATGAAAATGATTTAATTAATGGACTTAAATTGAATAAGAATATAAAAATAACGATAGGTGATAAAAGTCATCTAATCGAGTTTAACGAACGTAAGTACGAATTAGATGTAAAGAAAATTAAATCTAGGGTAGATGTTATTAGAAATTATTTAATAAAAATATCAACTAAAGAAAAATGTGATTCACATGAAGAAAAAATATGTTTTAGAGATTTAAATTCTGAAGTTATAGAAACAATAAAAGAGCTACAACATTCACAGTTAAATACATTGCGTGATGACTTGTCTACAGAGTTTTCAATAGAGAGTTACAAGCACATACATGAAATAGAAAATAAAATGAGGAAGTTAATTACTATATTTATGTCAATAAAAGTTGGATTGGAGTGGGTTTCATCAAACACACCTAAGGATGTTATTGACTCTATTAAAAACCCAAATGATAAGAAAGATACGCAATCTTTAAATACTTTTCTATCTGATACTGATTTCATACAACTATCAAAATTCTTATTTGATAAATATAGTACTTTAAAAGTTAATGATGTACATAGAATTTTATCTAGCAAAAAGAAAGCAATTGATATCGAACAGTTAATGGAGTTTATTCCTCAGAGTAATTGGCAGCGGTATTTTGCACCAGATATAGATGGTGATAATAAGAATAGTAAAATTGATGAGCAAATAATAGATGCGTGGGAAATGCTTTATGATTTGCGTAATAAAATAGCCCATAATAGGTTCATTTCTTATGAGGATAAACAAAAAATAATAGCAAAAAAAGAAGAGGTAAATAGTGTCATTGATGATGCGTTAAGTAAAATTGATAATATTGAAGTAACTAATGAACAGAAGAATGAGATAACTTCAGAGTTGAAGTCAACAATAAAAGAAGAATTGGAGGTTGTTGCTACTGTTGAAGAAAACATCCCATCATCACCTAATGAAAAACTTATGTTGGAAGCAGAGCAAACAATAAAAAAACTGACAAAATATATATATATGGATATTTCCGAACACTATAAAAAAGAACTAAGAAGGCATAGAAATAATTTAAATAGAGCGATTGAAAATTTTAGGCGGGAACCGTCAAAGCAATTGGGTATTAATATGTTAGACTTGGAGTTGATTAGATCTAAGAAGTATTTGTTAACATTAAAAGATGTTATATAATTTTTATTACACTATGAGATAAATTTATTTTTTTAAATTTTAATCAGAAATATTATTACTGGTTTTTTAAAATCCCAGTTATTTGCTTATGCTAGTTATAACTAATCTTAATTACAGTTTATTATTATGCATGTCTATGCTGCATGAATCCGCATGAGCACCACGTTAGATAATTTACCTTGTAACCCCCAGTCAGGCGTGGTCCAAATCGGATCGCGCACTCGCATGAAAATCATTCAATCAAGTGCGGAGGCGTGGTGGGGGTACGATTGCGCGCGCTGAGTGATTTAGATGTAAAATCGCCCACTCAGGCCGCATCCTGTGCTATTCACTTTCATCCATTAAGCCAGTGAGTTGCTTCAAGTGGAGCCTTTGAGAATGGCGCACAGCTCGATATAACGCAGGCAATAAAAAACCGCCACGCGGCGGTTTAGTTTGTAGGGTTGATTATCAATCTGCAGGTAACTGATATTCTTTAAATCTGATCACTTCATCACCAAACCATTCGTTAAACTCTTTCATTCTTTCCTGTAGTGGTATCAGCTCATTCTGTACAA
Source organism: Limnobaculum xujianqingii (assembly GCF_013394855.1). NCBI lineage: Bacteria > Pseudomonadati > Pseudomonadota > Gammaproteobacteria > Enterobacterales > Budviciaceae > Limnobaculum > Limnobaculum xujianqingii. The sequence goes on from NZ_JABMLK010000002.1 coordinate 4,633, forward strand.
AAACCTGTGAGGCTTTCTTAACATCACCAAAGCCGCCAGTATTGTTAGGGATAATTCCCATCATCTGAGGTGGTACGCGGTGAGCGCTTAACATGTCGTCTCGTGTAACATTCTTAATGTTAAAAAACTCATCCTTAGCCGTGACTTCACTCAGTGGAATTATCTGTATGCCGTCTTTCTTACCATTGGGTGCATACATGAACAGATTGCGGAAGTTGCCACGCCCGCGCGCACTTTTCATTGCATTGCGGATATTATCAACATCAGTCTGATTCTGAGCCTGATCGGTTAAATACATGATGTAACCGGCGTGTTGTCCATTTTCAAAATACTTACGGCGAAATAGCGTCGCTGATTCATTAAGCCAGATAGAGTTCAGCGCTGATAAATATTCAGGAACGCCGTATACCTCCTGATTAATATCAGGTTCAGGTAGGTGAAATATACTGCCCTGCTCAAACTCATAAGCCTTATTCCATTCATTAACAAACCAGAAACTCTGCAGATCGATGCCCCGCCGGGTAAACTTAGCTAATGATGATTTAATTTCTAATGGTTGATGTAATTTGTTCTTTCTAACTTCTAGATAACCATTGCCAAAAATTAAGTAATCCAATGACCATCGGCTGAAATCCTGCTGTTTTAGCAGCTTATGGGGCAGAAATGTACTAACTAAAATATTTCGTTTTACATAGATAGGTGAGCTGTGATGAGTTGCAGCGCGAAAGGTACGCGATAAGCCTTCTAAGCTAACCGGCGGCTCATAATATTTATCTATTGCTACACATTCAACATAGCTAAGAAAATCATTGCGATCCATTACTGGCACTGGGTCACCAAAGGTTAGCTCGATCGGGCTGTGGTTTTTATTAGCCGGTTGCTTACTGGCCTTTAATGCCTCTTTCTTTAATTGACGCTTACTCATTTCCACGCTCCGAATTATTCCATTGGCATAAATATAATCTATTGAAAGTTTCGGCGGTCATTGAGTCTTGAATATCCTTGATTGACTCTTGATCCCAAAGGTTGCAACCCTGCTCCATGGCTTGGTAAATTGTAATTGATTGCCGCCACTGGCCATCTACGCAGAGTTGACCGTTATTAATATTTTTAATTGGAATATTTCCCTTGGGTATTTTTGTTTGTTTAATTAATGACCCATTCCAAATAGCAAAGCCTGATTCAGATTCTGAAACTGATGTATAGAATGTACTGCGATATTGGTTGTGTGCAGCTACACCTATAGCTATTTGATAAACGCTTTTTGGATCTTTCATCCACGCATACTCACTAACATAAACGTTTCCATGTAAGGCTGCGAAATGACTTTTTTCACCGTGAAAACCAATCATTGCGCCATTACTTAAATAGATATCTTTGTTTGTAGTGGTTAATTTAACGCCCACCTCTGCAGCAAATGAGGTTATGTAAGATCTAAGAACTAATGCGGCTTTCTGGCTTGTAGCTATAATTTGCTGATTACGGCCTGTAGTTAGTGAATCAATAAGGGCCTCTCGTGAGAAATAACTATCTGCTCCAACTTGTCTAGCTTTGGTGAGATTTCTCTTTCTTTGGCTTAATCCTGCGTGATACCAATCTAATTGATATTTAAAGGAATTTTTTAATAAATTATCTTGTAAATCATCAATCTGAGTTGGTGTGAATGAGTTGGCTTTCATTAGTATATTTCCACAATGTTAGAGTTTTGCTGCGTTGAACCTTCCAGCGGTTCATTAGATAAGGCGTGCATTGTCGCCCAAGCTAAATCAGCGTGGCTGGCTTCTTCACTGCGTGAGGCTTCATAAGTTGGGCGGTTTCCGCTGGCTGTTATCGCTTTGCGGATTGCCATAAATGATTGGGCTATATCGGTATAACCGGCATCAAACTCTAAGCGCCGATTAGTGATTACGTCTTTAGCTTTAAGGACTAGGGCATTTTTAACTGTTGGGTTATAGACAAACTCACGCGTAGCCGGGAAGAACTGTTTTACTAAATGATATACGCCATGCCCTACGCCGGTTGAGTCGATACCTATGTAAGTCACGTTATAGCGTTCAGTTATTTGCTTGATACTCTCCGCCTGTGCGGTGAAGTCCATCCCCCGCCATTGATGGCGCTCAAGAATACGAAATTTACCACCGGGTACAACTGGCGGAGCTATAACAACACATCCGGCACTATCGCCGTTAGCAGTTCCCTTGGCTGGGTCATAACCAACCCAGACTGGCCGGTAAGCAAATGGCCGGATCAGAAACTGGTTGTAGTCCTCCCATACCTCCATGCTATCAACCATACAGCGCTGCATTTCTTCCAATGGAAATACAGACGATAAATCATCGACAAACTCACACATCAGTAAGTTTTGGTAATCATGCGGCCCGTATTCCAACCTGAGCTGGTCAAGGTCAAACAGGTTACAGCCGCCGTTTATTGCATCCTCAACCGTGATGATTTGTCGATATTGACCATCCTGACAAAGAACACCTTTTCCTAAATGCGAATGTGTTAGATCGAGTTCAATACGATCAGCTTTAGGCCGTCCTCGGTTGAACAGTGCACCACTCCAGAACGGATAAGCGCTATGGGTTAGGCTGGATGGGGTTGAAAAATATGTTTGCCGCCATTTTTTATGCAGCGCCATACCGGATGAGACTTTTTTCAACTCAAGGAATTTCGGTATCCAGAAATATTCATCAAGGTATAGATTGCCGTGATAGCTCTGTGCTGTACGGGCGTTTGTACCAAGGAAGTACAGCATTGCACCGTTAGGCAGCGTGATCGGGTCACCACGCAAATCAACATCCACCTCTCGCGCAAATTCAATAATATATTGCTTAAATACGTGGGCCTGTGCCTTGGATGCTGATAAGAATATTTGATTACGCCCGGTAGCAAGGGCATCAATGAACGCCTCTCGAGCAAAGTAGTAGGTCGCACCTATTTGCCGTGATTTGAGAATGTTTCGGATCCGGTGTTGGTTTCCAGCTCGATACCAGTCGCGCTGATAATCAAACATAGAATCCATAAACAGGCCGTTTAATTTATCGATCTGCTCTTCTGTAAACTGGTTCTTTTCGGCTTGCTTTCGAGTGCCACTATTGCGGCTTTTGATGTTTGGATTTAAATCAGCCTCATTCCCGCCATTGTTAAATTTACCTATTCTTGCGTGTCGTTCAGCTTGTCGCCCTAAAAGGTCTATTTCCTTAAGGTCTCGGCCTTCCTTTTTGGGATTCATGATCAGTTGGCAATAACGCGCTGCAGTAGTTAACTGCATCTGATCTAAGGGGCCATAGCTGCCCCATTTATCGCGCTTTTTCCAGCTGTGGACAGTCGAAGGCTTCTCGCCAAGCATTTCAGCAATGCGCGCGATGCGTAGCCCTTGAAAGTAGAGGAACATTGCCTGACGGCGTGGATCCAGATCGGTATTTACGAGTGTCGTATTCATGCCGCAAGATTAGCGACCGTTTACCAACTTCACGATTAACCGCCATTGTGTGAATCCCTACACACAAGGCTTTTATTGTTTCTTATCCCTAATCCCCGCCAACATACCCGTTACTTATTTTTAGTTTGTTATTACTACATATATTTATTAACCGGGGCCTGTCGAATGGGTAAAAAATCAAAGTTTTTCCGTGTTGCTGTTGAAGGGGCGCTATGTGATGGGCGCACTTTAGAGCGTAAACACATCGAGCAAATGGCTGCAAATTATGATCCAAAAGTCTATTTGGCTCGCGCCAATCTTGAACACTTAAGAAGTGTTTACCCTGATAGCGTTTTTCGTAGCTATGGTGAAGTGCTGGCGGCTAAAACAGAGGAAGTTTCTGACGGTGCGCTGGCGGGTAAGTTAGCGCTATTGGTTCAGGTTGATGCCTCTGATGATTTGGTTGCACTAAATCAGTCAAAACAGAAGTTATCTACCAGCATTGAGTATTACGCAGAGTTTGCAGATACCGGTGAAGCCTATTTGGTTGGTCTGGCATTTACCGATAACCCCGCCAGTTTGGGAACTGAAATGATGATGTTCTGCGCCAATGCTCAGAGTAATCCGTTAGCCTCCCGAAAAACCAATTTATTAACCTCTTTTACTGAGGCGCAGGAAACTACGCTTGATTTCGAAATTGAGCCAGAACCCAAGCCGAGCCTTTTATCCATGGTGAAAGGGATGTTAGGTAAAAACAGCAAACAGCAAGCTGATATTCAAAGCGATGTATCAGGCGCTGTAGAGCTACTCACCTCACACCAACAAACTTTAGCCGATCGTATTTCTGCAATGGAAAAACTGCAGGCAGACGACTCGCAAAAATCACAGCTAGAGCAACTATCGAAAGACTTCACCGATCTGAGAACTCAGTTATCAATAGAAGATCGTAACTCAAGCCATCGCCCGCCAGCTACCGGCGGCGGCTCTTCAATCGTGACTGATTGCTAAGGAAAATTGATTAATGAAAACCCTTACCCGCAAAGCATATAACGGCTACTTAATCCAGCTCGCCAACCTGAATCATGTTGATGTTCAGGATTTATCTTCTAAATTTCCGGTAGATCCATCCGTCGAGCAGACTTTGGAAGAGAAAATCCAAGAATCAGCCGACTTCCTGAAAAATATCAATATTTCACCGGTAGATGATAAATCCGGTCAGGCTCTTGGCTTAGGTGCAGACCGCCCATGTGCGGGAACAACCGATACAACCACTCAAGAGCGCGAGCCAACCGACCCAACTAGCATGACTGCTGTTGAGTATGTTTGTGAGCAAACCAATTTTGATACGTCGTTAACCTATAACAAGTTGGATTTATGGGCTAAGAAAAAGAATTTTCAGCCAATTATCAGAGATTCAATTATTAAGCGTCAGGCTTTAGACCGGATCATGATCGGTTTCAATGGCGTTAAGCGTGAGAAAACATCTGATAAAACTACTAATAAGATGCTGCAGGATGTGAATGTTGGTTGGCTGCAGAAAATCAGAAATGACCGCCCAAGCCATGTTATGTCAGGTGTAACTGATGAATCCGGTCAGGTGATTGTAGATAAAATATATGTTGGCCCCGGTCATGATTATATCAACCTCGATGCTGTTGTAATGGATGCCGTTGATAACATTATTGCGGAACACTTCCAAGATGATGATCAGCTAGTGGTTATCTGTGGCCGTAAGTTACTCAGTGATAAATATTTCCCTCTGGTTAATAAAGAGCAAGAAAACACAGAGCAGCTAGCTGCAGGCTTAATTATCAGCCAAAAACGGTTAGGTGGTTTGTGGGCGGTTCGGGTGCCTTATTTCCCAGCTAACGCAATGTTAATTACCCGCTTAGATAACCTGTCTATCTACTGGCAAGAAGGGACGCGCCGCCGTTCAATTATCGACAATCCAAAGCGTGACCGTATCGAAAACTATGAGTCAGTGAATGAGGCTTACGTTGTTGAAGATTACGACTGTGCCGTTTTGATTGAAAACATTGTTATTGGCCCAAAAGCGGAAGTGATCGAAGAGCCAGAAGATGAAGCGCCGAAAACAGATGGCGCAGAGGCTTAATAATGACTAGTCCAGCTCGCCGTCATGTAGTCCGCGTTTCTGCTCAAGAGGCCGCCCGAAAGGGCGGCTCATATCAGTACGCCAGCGCATATGAACTGATGTTGGTTAAGTTAAATGCCGATCGCCAGCGGTTGCGGTTAGTCCAATCTGTAGAGAAAAAGGCAGAACTTAAGAAAAAGTTATTGCCTGAGTACTCGCCGTGGGTGGCCGGGGTTTTATCGCACGGTATAGGCCATCAGGATGATGTTGTTATGTTTATCATGATTTGGCGTATTGATACCGGTGACTTGTCCGGTGCGTTGGATATCGCTGAGTATGCCCTAAAACATGATCTTGCCATGCCCACGCGATTTAATCGCCAGACTGCCTGCGCAATTGCTGAAGAGGTTGCCGAATATGGATCTCGTAGTTATGGGGCTAAATTGCCGGTTGATTTACCTCTACTGATGCGAGCCTTAGAGCTAACTGATGGCAAAGATATGCCTGATGAAGTCAGAGCCAAGCTGCATAAGATTATTGGCTTTGCTGAACGCTCACGAAATAACCCTGTTATCGCCCTTAATCATTTAACTCGCGCCTTACATTTGCATAGTAAATGCGGTGTGAAAAAGGATATCGACGGGTTAGAGAGAGAGATAAGAAACGCCGCTAAAAGCGGATAAAAGAACGTGCCAACGCGCGGGGCGGCACGGGTAAGTGTTGAATTAAACGCTTATTCCGTCCACCGCCCAACCTAACAGGGAATAACATGAAATTTATTACCGCTAATCCACCGCCAGAAAATGAAGAGCCAATCGTTAATACCAATTTTTGGCCCTCTGTTGATTTGGCTGATTTACGGGATGTTATGCGTATTGATGGAACCGTATCTACTCAACGGCTCCGGCATATTGCGTTAAATGAAATTGCCAGTGTGAATGGTGAGCTTTTTGTCTGGCGAGATGAGCAAAAAGCTAAAGGTTACTCGTCTTTAAGTGCCGTTCCGGCGGATTCCATTGGCGGCCATAGCATCCATTTATTCAGATATAAGCAGGCCGTGTATTGTAAGACCAAAGCCGGGTTACTTGAACGTTACCGGGATTATGACGCGACCAATTCAGGCAACCAGAAAGCTGAGGAAATGCCGGATTCTATTGATGATTTACGCCGTGATGCGGCTTGGGCCATTAGCGAGATCCAAGGCTTGCCTCATAGCACCGTTGAATTGATATGAAAGTTATCGCACATCAGGGAGATACCGTGGATGCCATCTGTTGGCGGTATTACCAGCGTACAGCCGGTGTCACTGAGTTAGTGTTAAGAGCTAATCCTGGTCTATCAGATCTTGGTGTGATTATTCCGCATGGCACACCGGTAGAACTACCGGATATCGCGCCGGTAACAAATAGAAAAATGGTACAGCTATGGGATTAGTTGAGCGCTTGATTTTGGATATATCTAACTGGCTGGATCGTCATATCACAAATCTTAGCTACTCAATGTCTGTTCTTGTTACCACTTGCGGTGCGATGACATTGCAAGAATGGATGTATGTAACAGGGATCGCTGTGGCAATCGGTACGTTCTTTGTTAATTGGCACTATCGCCGGAAAACAGCACGGATATTAAAAGATTTAGGAATAAGTCAGAGGATTTATGAAGAAACTAACAGGTAGTGCCTGCGTTATTACTGCAGTATTAGGTATTTTCTGGACGCTGCCCGGCGCGGATTCGTTGCGGGTTAGTGATGATGCTATCCAACTTATTGCTGAATTTGAAGGCTGTAGAACTAATGCCTATCAATGTTCAGCCGGTGTCTGGACAAATGGAATCGGTCATACCAAAGGCGTTAAACGTGGTGATACAGCAACAACAGATAAGATCGCTAGATTCTTGATTGAGGATATTACTGATGCTGAACGTTGCGTTATGTCTAAGTTAAATGGCGAAAATATGCCTCAGAGTGTTTTAGATGCCAGCGCATCGTTAGTACTGAATGTTGGCTGTCAGGCGGCAATATATAATCGAAAACAAAAAAGGCCAACCTATTTAGCAGCGCATGCAACTCAACGAAACTGGCGCGCCATGTGTAATGAGTTCGGCGGCTTTAAATATGCAGCCGGAAAAGTTTCGCCGGGATTAGAACGCCGGAGGGCTGCTGAAACTAAATTATGTTTATCGGGGGTTCGGTGATGAAACTAACCGCTGTATTTATTATTTCTATTATCGCTGCTGTTATTTTCTTGTTATGGCGGGTTGATTATTTATCCGCTAAATGGGACAACGCAAAATTACTGATTAATACCCGTGATAACACCATTAATGAATTAAATAAAAGCATTGAAAAATTGGCTTCATTAAAGCGTGATAATGATAAGGCTCAGGTTATTCATCAACAGCAATTAACGAAAACAACTGAACGGCTTAATATCAAAAATAAGCAATTACAGAGACTGACTCATGAAAACGAAATGTTACGCGACTGGTTTAATTCTGGCTTGCCTCCTGATGTTATCAGGTTGCGCCAAAGGCCCGCCATCAACGGCGCGTCAGATTATCGTAAATGGTTGTCCGAGCGTGACAGCTTGCCAGTTTCCGGCCCAGAATCCATTCACTAACGGTGATCTGGATGATGTGGCGAATCAGTTAGAGTTGGCGCTATATCAGTGCGCTGAAAAGGTTGATATGATTTTAAATTGCCAGCGAGATATTAATAATGATAAAGCCGGATTCTCTGAGGGATATGCTCAATAAGAGTGTTGATTTTGTCCGTAAATCACCTGAGAGCCTACATGTATTTATTAAAGACGGAAAAGTTATTTCTACGTTGGGTCCTTCACTATCATTCGAATATCAGTATGTGATGAATATATTGATTACTGATTATTCAGGTGACGCCAATTTATTAATCGTACCGATCTTGTATTGGCTGAGAAAAAATCAGCCAGATATATTAACTGCTGAATCTGACGGCTTTAGATTTGAGGTCGATTTTCTGAATCATCAACAACAGGATATTGATATTTCATTACGGCTAACGGAGCGCGTTATTGCCAGTATGAAAGATGGCGCTATTTTTATTCAAAATATTCCTGAACCACCACCACCTATTAGTGATGAATGGGCTATGCCATGAGTGACTTACATCAGGTAGATCAAGCCATTGCCGCATTAATTAACCGGACATCACCTGCAAGTCGCCGCAAGATGAACTCTGCGTTAGTGCGAAAGTTACGCCAGCGCCAGCAGATAAGTATCCAGAAACAGCAAGCCCCGGACGGAACGCCTTACGCCCCACGAAAAAATAAGAAGCCGGGCAAGCGGGTAATGTTCCGCCGGTTACGTACCGTTCGTTTTATGAAAACGCGATCTACGCCCGATGATATGACTATTTCATTTACTCAGGGTGTGCAGAATATAGCGCGGATCCATCATTATGGGCTGAGAGAGAAAATAGAAACCAGAGGGCGGAAACTTGAAATTAAATACGCTCGGCGGCAGTTGATTGGTCTTACTCATCATGATGTGGAAATTATCGGTGATTCAATTATCGATTTTCTCAGTAAATAAATTCAATTTGTGTCACCTCTGGCACACCTTTAATTAATCCAAAAATTGTCAGGTAATCGGCACACTACCCGTTATGAATAATCTTGATGTAATAACCGACCTGAGAAGGCGTTTAGATAATTTATTGCGTGTTGGTGTTATATCTGCGCTCGATCCTGCTCGTCCATATTGTCGGGTTAAAACCGGGGAGCTTGAGACCGGCTGGATAAAATGGATATGTCAGCGTGCCGGGGGCGATTCTGATTGGTGGCCACCAACGGTAGGCGAACAATCTCTATTATTGTGTTTGGGGGGCGAACTGACGACGGCCTTTGCTTTGGTGGGTATTTATTCCGACGATCATCCGCCGCCGTCCCTGTCACCAACGGCCCGGAAAATTAAGTTTTCTGATGGTGCAGTTATTGAGTATGAGGCCGCAACCAGTACGTTAAACGTTGATGGAGCCAAGACAGTTTTAATTGATAACGCCGATCTGATAACTGCCAATGCAGGAACCAAGATAATGCTTAACTCGCCGGTTGTTGAGTGTTCAAGTTTATTAATCACTCAATCTCTGCAGGTGAACGGCGGCGGGACGATGAAAGGCAATATTAATCATAGTGGCGGCAGTTTCTCATCAAATGGCGTGGTTGTTGATACTCATATTCATGATGGTGTTAAACAGGGCAGTGATTCATCAGGGAGGCCGAGATAATGTATTTAGGTATGAACGCCGATACCGGGCGCAGTATTTCCGATTTGGATCATATCCGCCAGTCGGTGAAAGATATCATTATTACACCGATTGGCTCCAGAATTGCCCGCCGGGAATACGGTTCATTGCTGTTCAGGCTCATTGACCAACCCCAAAATGATGTAACCCGATTAAGAATGATGTCAGCTATTTATAGTGCTCTCACCCGGTGGGAATCTCGCATTCAGCTAACCGATATTGATGTACAGCCTTCTTTTGATGGAACGATGGTTGTTACGTTTAGTGGTAAGCGAATAGATACAGATATGAACGTTAATTTTGAACTGCCAATAGGGGGCTAGCGATGAGTGGCGCTATTGATTTAAACCAGTTACCCGCCCCTGATGTGATTGAGTCATTGGATTTTGAAGTAATTTTTCAAGAGCGAAAGCAGCGGTTAATTTCACTTTATCCAGAAGAACAGCAGTCCAATGTTGAGGCGACATTGCAGTTTGAATCTGAGCCAATCGTTAAGCTACTGCAGGAGAATGCTTACCGTGAGTTGGTGCTCAGACAGCGAGTTAATGAGGCCGCACGCGCCGTGATGGTTGCTTATTCTGGCGGTAATGACTTGGATAACTTAGCGGCAAATTACAATGTTGAACGTCTTGTTATTCATCCTGCAGATAGTAAGTCCATTCCCCCGGTTGCTGCAGTGATGGAGTCTGATAGTGATTTAAGGCTGAGATTGCCTCAAGCCTTTGAGGGGATGAGCGTTGCCGGGCCTACTGGCGCTTATGAGTTTCATGCCAGAAGCGCTGATGGTAGGGTGTCTGATGTGTCAGCAATCAGCCCGCGCCCGGCTGAGGTATTAATATCAGTTTTATCCAGAGAAGGCACCGGTCAGGCAAGTAGCGATCTTATTTCAATTATTAATAAAGCGCTTAATGATGAGAACGTGCGCCCGGTTGCTGACCGTGTGACGGTTCAATCAGCGGAAATAATTAAATATCAAATAGAAGCCAATTTATGGTTTTATCCGGGGCCTGAGTCTGAGCCTGTGCGATTAGCGGCAGAAAATAAGCTAAGGGAATATATAGCAATACAACGGCGGTTAGGCCGGGATATTAGGAAAAGTGCTATTTATGCCGCCTTAACCGTTGAAGGAGTCCAGCGCGTTGAGTTAATCAGCCCGGCTGAGGATGTGGTTTTGGATAAGACTCAGGCGGCTTATTGTTCCTCATATCAAATTGGTTTTGGTGGATATGATGAGTAATCAGTTATTGCCTACTGGCTCATCTTTGTTGGAAATCGCAGCTGCAAAAGCGTTAGCTGATATCGATCAGCTCTCAGTGCCTCTGAGGGAACTTTGGGATCCAAACCTTTGCCCTGCTAATTTTCTGCCTTATTTGGCTTGGGCTTTCTCTGTCGATTATTGGGATAGTAACTGGCCCGAACAGGTGAAACGTAATGCTGTTTCTGCGTCTTATTATATTCACCGGCACAAAGGCACTATTGCCGCCATTCGCCGAGTTGTTGAACCATTGGGTTATTTAATCCGTGTTGTTGAATGGTGGAAATCTGGTGATATTCCGGGAACATTTCGGCTTGATGTTGGTGTCTTGGAAACGGGTATCACTGATGAAATGTATCGGGAGTTAGAGCGGTTAATTAATGATGCAAAACCCTGCAGCCGCCACCTTATCGGACTCTCGATTAATTTAGAAACTCAGGGCCGCGCTTATATTGCTTGTTCTAGTTATAGCGGGGATGAATTAACTATATATCCATACGTGCCGGATGAAATTGTTATTAGCAGTAATATTAATACGGCTGGCGTACTTCACTTAATAGACATAATGAGAATAGAGTAATGACAAGTAAATATTATGTGATTCTAACCGCAATTGGTGCAGCTAAGTTGGCTAATGCTACCGCCTTGGGTGCTCAGTTAGAAATTACCCATATGGCTATTGGTGATGGTGGTGGAGTAGTTCCTAATCCTGATGCCACACAAATCAAATTAGTGAATGAGTGCTACAGGGCCCAATTAAACTCATTGTCTGTGGATGGAAACAACCAGAATCAGATTATTGCCGAAATGGTTTTACCCGAGACTATAGGCGGCTGGTATATCAGAGAAACCGGACTTTATGATTCCGCTGGCGATCTGATTGCTGTAGCTAATGCCCCTGAATCCTATAAGCCGCAATTACAGGAAGGATCTGGCCGTACACAGGTTGTACGGATGGTTTTGATTGTTAGCAGCTCAACCAATGTATCATTGAAGATTGATCCTGCTGTAGTGCTGGCAACTCGTCAGCATGTTGAACAGTCAATTTCAGCGCTTGAACTGAGAATGAAAACGGCTCTTAGTGATCATGAGGAATCAAGGAACCATCCTGATGCGACTTTGACCAATAAGGGCTTAATTCAACTTGCGTCTGGTAATGATGTTTTTAATGGAATTAATAATAAAAAAGCGTTAACTCCTAATTTACTTCAAGTTAAAGGTTACTTTCATTCTCAGGTTAATAAGCAGGATATCAGCCAATTTACCTTTAGCGATTTTGGGCGTCGCGTATGGGTTGATTCTGACTCTCCGTCTGCATTTACATTGCCAGACATCAGCAAGATTGGCTGTAGTGGGCAAACTATCACGATCTGGAATGTTAAAGATGCGAACATTACCATCTCGGTTGGTAATGAAAGTAATAACATATCAATACCTATGTCCACGGTAAAAATGCTGACATTAAAACCTACTGAAAGCGCCACATTTATTGTTGAGCAGAATAAGGTATGGCATGCCACGGGGGATGGAGTCTTAAAACACTCAATAATGTTTGGTGCAAATCTTGCACAAAATGGGTGGAAGAGAGAGCCATCAGGGTTGCTTACTCAATGGGGATCGGCAATTGGGAGTAATGGATTATCGAATGTAACGTTTCCGATCGCTTTCTCTAATCGCCCATTTACGATAATTTTTGGTTTTCGAGAGGGGGCCTATCCTACGTATGCACAATCTATAGTATTGGATGACACAGCAACAACAAATGTAGGATTTAGATGTAGAACAATGATGGCAACTTATCCTGCGTCGAATTCAGCAAGTGCCTACTTCTGGCGTGCAGAGGGTGTATAAAATGTATAATTATAGCGCGAAAAATAACGCATTCTATCCAGACTCAGAGAGGTCCAATTATGAGTTATACGACTCTTGGCCTAATGACTGCGTTTCAGTTCCCGATTCCATTTATAGTGAGTTTGCAGCATTTGAGCCACCGATTGGTAAAGTACGGACCGCTGGCAGTGATGGGTTGCCGTACTGGAACGATATTCCTAAAGCGACAAAAGCCGAGCTTATCGCGATTGCTGATGCTGAAAAATTTGCTTATTTGGCATTAGCAAATGAGAAAATAGCACCTATGGCTGATGCAGTTGATCTAGAAATGGCCACGAATGAAGAAATAAGACAACTTAAAGAGTGGAAGATATACCGTGTATTATTAACTCGAATTGATACCGGTACGGCCCCAGATATCATCTGGCCCACTCAACCAGAATAATCAGATTGTGCCAGCAATGGCACACATCCAATAAGCTGCGCTCTTCTTATCCTTTCCTCATTATATCCGGTGACATTCTTTGTTCACCGGAGAACTATTTTAATGGCTCAAGATTATCATCACGGCGTACGCGTTCAGGAAATTAATGAAGGAACGCGTACTATCAGAACTATCAGCACTGCAATTGTTGGCATGGTCTGCACCGCTAATGATGCTGATGAAAAAATATTTCCATATGACACGCCGGTTTTACTCACCGATATCAATAAAGCCATCGGGAGTGCTGGCGAAGCTGGAACGCTTGCCCGATCTCTTGATGCTATCGCAGATCAGACTAAGCCGGTCACGGTTGTTGTTCGTGTGAAAGAGGCTGAAACGGAAGAGGAAACTACCTCAAATATTATTGGTGGCAATGTTGCTGGCCGTAATACAGGTATGAAAGCCTTACTTTCAGCACAAACACGACTAGGTGTAACGCCACGTATTTTGGGTGTTCCGGGTCTTGATAACGAGTATGTATCAGCGGAACTAGCCTCTATTTGTCAGTCATTGCGGGCGTTTGGTTATATCAGCGCTCACGGCTGCGAGAGTAAAGAAGAGGCAATGTTATACCGGCAGGGGTTCAGTCAGCGCGAACTAATGTTGATTTGGCCTGATTTTATTAACTGGGATACCGTTAAAAATCAAGAGGCCACAGCCTACGCCACCGCCCGCGCTTTGGGGTTACGCGCCAAGCTGGATGAGGAAATCGGCTGGCACAAAACCTTATCAAACATTGGTGTAAATGGCGTGACCGGGATTAGCCATGATGTTTATTGGGCGCTCCAGAATCCCGCCACTGATGCAGGGCTGTTAAATGAAAATGATATTACTACCTTAATTCGTAGTGATGGCTATCGTTTTTGGGGGTCCCGTACCTGTTCTGATGATCCGCTTTTTGCATTTGAAAACTATACCCGTTCGGCTCAGGTTCTGGCGGATACGATGGCAGAGGCTCACATGTGGGCGGTCGATAAGCCATTAACGCCAACTCTGGCAAAAGACATTATCGAAGGCATTCGGGCCAAGCTGCGTGAGCTGGTTTCTACCGGCTACCTGTTAGGCGGTGATTGTTGGTATGACGATTCGGTCAATGATAAAGACACATTGAAAGCCGGTAAGTTATATCTGGACTACGACTACACGCCTATCCCTCCACTGGAAAACCTAATGTTCCGTCAGAGAATCACTGATTCTTATCTGATGAACTTTGGACAATCTTTAAATAGCTAGGGTGAAACATGGCATTACCAAGAAAACTTAAATACCTCAACACGTTCGTTGATGGTGATAACTGGGTTGGTGTTATTGAATCCATGACCCTACCTAAGCTGACTCGTAAGTTAGAGAACTACCGAGGCGGCGGAATGAATGGTTCTGCACCTGCTGATCTGGGGCTGGATGATGATGCGTTATCGCTGGAATGGGCTATTGGTGGTCTTCATCCACTTATCTATAAACAGCTTGGCGCGCCAACTGCTGCCGCAGTACCTATCCGTTTTATGGGGTCGTATCAGCGGGATGATACCGGTGATACTTCTGCGGTAGAGGTTGTGATGCGTGGCCGTCATAAAGAGGTTGATGGCGGCGAGTTAAAGCAAGGTGAGAACACATCGACCAAGATCAGCACTATCTGCACGTATTACAAATTGGCCATTGATGGTGAGGATATCGTTGAAATCGACACTATCAATATGATTGAAATTATCGGCGGTGATGACCGCTTAAAACAGCACCGGAAAAACATCGGGCTGTAATTCATTTAATTATCACATTTAAGCGCGTCAACTGGCGCGCTATCACAATATAAATTGGAGTAGATACAAATGGCGAAAGATAAAGGTACGGTAAAAGTAGTAGAGCCAGTAACGCTGGATACGCCTATTCAACGCGGTGATACCGAAATTACGCAGGTCTATGTTAAGAAGCCTAATTCCGGCTCTCTGCGCGGTACTTCCCTAACTGACTTAATGGGGATGGATGTTGTTGGCCTGATTAAAGTCTTGCCTCGTATAACCAACCCCGCACTGACAGAAGTCGAAGTTCAGAATATGGACCCTGCCGATCTGGTTCAGTTGGGTAGTGAACTTGTTGGTTTTTTGCTACCGAAATCAGCGCTGCCGGGATACCAAGAGGATTAACCGTTAATGATCTGATGGCGGATATTGCCATCATTTTTCATTGGCCTCCTTCTGAAATGTACGATATGAGCATTACCGAACTTTGGGAATGGAGAGCGCAGGCAGCAAGGCGAACGGAGAATGATGAGTGAGTGGTTCAAAATTAGAGTTAAGAGTAATTCTGAATGCGGTTGATAAACTCACTCGCCCATTTAAATCGATGCAATCGGCTAACACTAAGTTGGCCCAAAATATCAAAGCCTCCCGTGAACAGCTTAAGCAACTGAATAGCCAAGCCTCACAGATAGAGGGCTTTCGTAAAACACAGGCTCAGGCCGCAGTTACTGCGCAGAACTTAAAGAAGGCTAAAGCTGAGGCCGCCGCCTTAGCCCAACAATTTAAGGCATCACAAAACCCTACCGCGCAGCAAGCCAAAGCTATGCGGGCGGCTGCGCAAAATGCCAAACAACTACAGCAACAGTATAACGGTCTGCAATCCTCACTACAGCGCCAGCGTGATGCACTAAACGCAGCCGGGTTATCAACCCGCACGCTGGGCACATCACAGCGGGCATTAAGAACCAACATTACCAGCACCACGCAGCAACTTAGGGCGCAACAAGCAGAGTTAGTCCGGCTTGGAGAACGTCAACGGCGGCTAGCGGCAGTTAGAGATCGTTATCAGCGATCTATGCAGCATAAGGCTGTAGTTGCCGGGATGGGATACACCACTCAAGCCACCGGGCGTAGGGTTGGTCAACTGGGGATCCAGTCATTACGGGTAGGTTATGAATTTGATGCTTTGATGAGTAAAACTCAGGCCGTAACCCGCATTCAGGATAAAAACGCGCCAGAAATGCAGGCGCTCAGGCAGCAGGCAAGAACGTTGCCGCTATCATCAAAGTTCACTGATTCCGAAGTGGCCGAAGGTCAATACTTTTTAGCCCGCACCGGCTATAACGCCAAGCAAGTATTAGGGGCAATGCCGGGAATGCTTAATCTTGCCTCGGCTGGCGGTATTGATCTAGGCACTACCGCAGATATAGCATCAAACATTCAGATGGCCATGGGAATACCGGCCGAGAAGATGGACCACGTTGCAGATGTTATGACGGCGCTATTTACTCGGAATAACGTCGATATTCCCATGCTTGGTGAGTCTCTTAAATATTCTGCCGGTGTTGGCCGGGAATACGGGCAGAGCCTTGAAACCGTGGCAGCAGCAACGGCAATGCTAGGGAGTGCCGGTATTCAGGGTAGCCAAGCTGGTACAACGATGCGGAGTGTATTAAGCCGGATTGGTAACTCTGCCGCAGTGAAAGAATTAGGCGTTAAGACCTCAGATAAAAATGGGAATATGCGGGACTTAGTCGATATTTTGAAAGATATCGACGCTAAAACCGCGAAAATGGGGAACGTTGATCGCGGAGCTGTTTATAAGTCCATCGCTGGACAATATGCGGTTACCGGTTTTGGTGTACTCATGCGTGCTGCCAGTAATGGTTCTTTGGAGAAAATGAGAGGCCAGCCCGGCGAGTATGACGGTGAAGCGACTAGGGTCGCCAGAACGATGATGGATAACTTAGCCGGTGATATGACTATTTTACACGCCGGTTTAGAGAACATCAGCGTTGAGCTATTTGAAAAGAATAACGGCTGGTTACGAGAAACGGCCACAAAACTCAGTGATATATTGCATTCAATTTCAGACTTCTTAAAAGCCCACCCTGCCGTGAGTAAAGGGATCGTAATTATTGCCGCTTCTTTTGCTGTAGTTGCCACCGTGATGGGAACGTTGATGATCGGTGTTATGGGGGTTCTTGGCCCTTTGGCTATGCTAAAAATGACATTTTCTATTCTCGGCATTAAAGGTTTTTCAGCTTTCTCCTTAATTACCAAAGGTGTTGGCCTATTGGGTAAAGGGATTATGTTTTTAGGTCGGGCAATGATGGCTAACCCCATTTTGGCAATCATCGCCCTGATAGCGATGGCAGCTATCTGGATTTGGCAAAACTGGGATTGGTTAGGGCCAAAGTTTATAGCACTTTGGGAAAGCGTTAAAAACGCCTGTTCTGTTGCTTGGACCTATATAAAGAATGCTGTAATAACTGCAGCTAAAGCGGTATTGAATTTCTTTATAGATTGGTCATTGCCGGGGCTGATTTATAAGCATTGGGATGCCATTCGAGATAAGACCGGTAAGGCATGGGAAGCATTTAAACGGGTTTGTACGGATGTAGGTACAGCGGTTGCTAACTTTTTTATTAATTGGTCCTTGCCGGGGATCATCTATAAGCACTGGGATGGAATTGTCGATTATGTCAAAGGGCTTAAAGATAGTTTTGTTGAGAATGGCCGGGCCATTATTGACTGGTTGTTATCAGGGATTGATGAGAAGTGGTCAGAACTAAAAAATAAATTTAGTTCTTTAAGTGATCTCATCCCCGGCGGGGTTAAAGAGTTCTTTGGCGTTGAGGCCAGTGCCGAAGTACAGACAAATGGCAATGACCAGCCTCTTTCTAAAATGGCCGATCTGGCTTCTTACCAGCCCCTTAAATTTGGTGGCAGCAATCAGTATGTGGATCAGTCCAAGACTGAAATCAATATTACAAATGGTTCGGGTAATACGGATAGCACGGTAAAGCTGAAAAGAATGCTTGATGAAAGAGATCGAGAAAAGGCCGCACGTCAGCGCAGGGTGTTAGCTGATACTAACTGAGTGGTGAATTTATGATGATGATATTAGGTATGTTCCCGTTCATGTTAAAAACGGTCCCGTATCAGGAATTCCAGCAAACAAAATCGTGGCGCTTTCCCACTAATAATCGCGTTGGAAAATCGCCAGCGGTGCAGTTTACCGGAATAAATAACGATACTATCACCTTATCCGGCGTCTTATTACCTGAGTTTACCGGCGGGCGGCTATCCATGTTTGGGCTAAAAACAATGGCTGATGCAGGTATGGCTTGGCCTTTGATTGAGAGTAGTGGCGCTATATATGGCATGTTTGTTATTGAGAGTATAACGGAAAATAAATCCTTCTTTTTTAAGGATGGTACGGCTCGCCGGATTGAATTTACCATTAACCTTAAGCGCACTGATGATGGCTTATTGGATATGTTAGGGAGCTTAGGCGAGAAAATAGCGGGGTTATTCTGATTATGCTTGATGGAATAATTAACGCCCTAACCGCAAACCCGCTAGCCCCTGACTTTAAGCTGTCTATTGCAAGTAAAGATATTACGAAATCGTTAAGCAGCCGGTTAATTTCGTTGTCTTTAGCCGATAATAGAGGCTTTGAAGTAGACCAGCTTGATATCACCTTGGACGATAGCGATCAGATGTTGGAGTTACCGCCGCGTGGGGCTGTCATTTCTTTATCATTGGGCTGGAACGGCGAACCACTAATTGATAAAGGTGATTTTACGGTAGATGAAATTAGCCATTCTGGTACACCAGATGTATTAACTATACGCGCGCGTAGTGCTGATTTTCGGGGGAATATGAATATCCGTCGTGAAAAGTCATACCATGAAACGACGTTAGGCGAGATCGTTTGGGGAATAGCCGAAGCTAATGGTCTAAAGTTTAAAATATCACCAGAGTTGGCTGAGATTGATATAGACCATATAGACCAGACTGGTGAAAGTGATGGCAGTTTTTTAACTCGGATCGCTCAGGATTATGGGGCTATAGCGACAATTAAGAAGGGCCAATTATTATTTATTTTACCGGGTACCGGTCTGACGGCATCAGGTCATAGTCTAGAGCCTTTTACACTTAAGCGCAGTGATGGTGATAGCCATCAGTTTAATATTGCCGATCGTGATGCTTATACGGGAGTAACGGCCAATTGGCTGGATACCAATACCAAAGATAAAACCAAGGCTACCATTAAACGAAAACCTCGGAAGAAAAAGAAAAAAAAGGAGGACGATTCAGATCCTGAGCGTGATAAAAATAAGGAATACCTAGTTGGAACGGATGAAAATATCTTTGTTATGCGACACACCTACGTATCAAAGAGTAACGCTATGCGGGCCGCTAAAGCCAAGTGGGAGCAATTACAAAGAGGTGTAGCAACATTCAGTATTCAGCTAGCGCGCGGGCGCCCTGAACTTTTCCCTGAAACCCCGGTAATAGTCTCAGGTTTTAAGAAGCCAATAGATGAGGCTCTGTGGATCGTTAAGGCTGTGAGCCATAGTTTAAGTGATAGCGGGTTTACGACTTCCTTAGAACTAGAAGTAAAGATCGAAGATATTGAGCTGGAATAATCGCTTTTCGTTATTTAATGTAATATTATTCACGAATCGTAAATTTAGAGGTGTTTATTATGATGCGATGTAGTCAATGTCATGGTCCGGCACATACCCGAAGTAGTTGTGAAATGTCGATAACAACAAAAGAACGCTATTACCAATGTCAGAATATTAATTGTGGCCATACGTTTGTTTGCCATGAAACTTTTATCAGATCAATTTCGGTTCCCCATAATATTAACCATGTTCAAGCACATCCAACCGTCACCGAAAGTCAATGTGTTTTACCCATGTAAAAGCCCGCGTTAGCGGGCTTGCAGTGCTATTTTACTGGTTCCAATTCTATATAGGGTACATCAACTTCTGATGGTTTTATTTTGAGTTTTTTTGCTACGTCTGCCGTTATTTTTTCATCCTCAAAAATCCCTTTTTCGGCTAGTTCATTAGCGCTTTTTATTGACTGTGCCCATACCTGAATCGCTTTATCAGTCAGCTTAATATCAGACGCTTTCACATCCCACTTAATACCATCACATGGTGAACCTGCAGGCCCGCAGCCATCAGCGTAATAGTCTGCCTGAGCCAATAGAGCGCCAGCGCCTAGTAGTGATTTAGCCGGGATTAATGAAACGCTAACTACGGTGGTTTTGTCTTTTTCTGTCTTATCATTAACTGCCTGCTTTAACACTTCCGCGCGGCTGATTTTATCCTGTGCGGCTGGCGCAATGATGGTCATGCTTGCCCTGATGCGCTGATTTCCTATTGATGTGTTTGTATCTTGGATAATTTCATAAGCAGGTGCTGAGGCTGCTGCGATATTGGCAAAAACCAATATTGATGAACTTATTAAGTATAGGGCTGCTGTGAGTTGTAGCTTAGAGAATAGAGCCATTTGAGATCCTACTTATAATTCGGGGTTACATTACATACTACATTTGGATCGATAGAGTTTCATTGGCTTTGATGCAAAAACCGATCGCCATTTCATCGCCACTTTAAGTTAGGCATAAAAAAGCCCACTTAACAAAGCGGACTTAATTATCTGTATTTACTACTAAAATTTGGTGGCCCCTGCTGGACTTGAACCAGCGACCAAGCGATTATGAGTCGCCTGCTCTAACCACTGAGCTAAGGGGCCAAGTGGCGGCGATTATACGGTAAACCTTATTGTTTAGTCCATAGTTACGTAGTGTGAACGTTGGTTTTATGCACAGTTGTAGATCGTGATGCTTGCTGGTAGCGTATACCTGATAATGATTTGATCTCAGGCGAAACAACGATGCTTAAAGATATTTTACAGCCCGGTCTACAGGTGGTTTTTTGCGGCATCAATCCGGGGCTAAAAGCCTCAGCCAGCGGCTTTCATTTTGCTAATCGAACTAATCGATTCTGGCGAGTGTTATATCAGGCGGGTTTTACCAAAACGTTGTTAACGCCGGAAGAGGATCGCAAGATTTTAGTAAGCCACTGCGGATTAACTGCTCTGGTAGCGCGGCCAACAGTACAGGCAGCGGAGCTTTCCAGTCAGGAGTTGAAACAAGGGGCGACGTTACTGATTGAGAAGCTCGAACGCTATCAGCCTCGTGCCGTAGCGATATTGGGTAAACAGGCCTACCATCAGGCATTCGGTATACGCAATGCCCCATGGGGTAGGCAAGATATGACCATAGGTCAAACGCAAGTCTGGATATTACCTAATCCCAGTGGTTTGAACCGCGCAACGCTGGAACAATTAACCGAAAGCTATCGTGAGCTGGCGATAGCATTAGAGATTGTGTAGGGCATTTTTGAAGTTATGCTGTTGGTTCAATTCTTAAATTAGCCACCAGCAGCTAAACGCTCCCGAACCTCCATCAACGCAAATCCCAACAAATTCTGTCCATCCCATAATAAAGGGTTTGCTGCTCGAGGGTCATCCTGTGCCAGACCAATACCCCAGATCTTGTCCACCGGGCTGGCTTCAACCAGAACTCGCTGTTTGGTATTGAACAGAAATTCCTTCAGATTTGGGTGCTGGCTGAACTTATGCTGATTGCCTTCACAAACCAGCTCAAAGCAGCGTGATTGCCATAGCTGTTGATCGAAGCCCTTTACCTGTCTGCCCAGACTTTTAGCCTGTGCGGGCGTTCTGGCGCTTAAAATCTGTGGAATAATCTGTTCATCACCAAATAACTGAGCTTTACTCGCCATCATCCAATGTTCTGCAGTTGCATAAGTGACTCCGTCAACCACAAAAGGGGAGAGCCACCACTGGCTAAAGCAGGAAGCCGTAATAACGCCATTGGCTGAGGGTTGATGCCCCCAAAAATAGAGATACTTAAACTGAGTGCCTGACTTCACTGCACTCTGTAATGCCTGAAGTGAATAATTTCCCTGTTGCATATAACCTTCCCTTAAAATAAAGACTAAGCCTGAAAACAAGAAAACCCCAGAGGGCTGGGGTTTTCTTGTTTACTATTCATCAACGCAAAGATTAATCATCCAGGAAGCTGCGCAGTACTTCTGAGCGGCTTGGGTGACGTAACTTACGTAATGCTTTCGCTTCGATCTGACGAATACGCTCACGGGTAACATCGAACTGTTTACCCACTTCTTCTAACGTATGGTCAGTATTCATATCGATACCAAAACGCATGCGCAGCACTTTCGCTTCACGAGCGGTCAGACCGGCAAGTACGTCGTGGGTTGCTGAACGCAGGCTTTCAGACGTTGCAGAGTCCAGTGGCAGCTCGAGGGTGGTATCCTCGATAAAATCACCTAAATGCGAATCTTCATCGTCGCCGATTGGCGTTTCCATAGAGATTGGCTCTTTGGCGATCTTCAGCACTTTACGGATCTTGTCTTCTGGCATCAGCATGCGCTCTGCCAGTTCTTCCGGCAGTGGCTCACGCCCCATTTCTTGCAGCATCTGGCGAGAGATACGGTTAAGCTTGTTAATCGTTTCAATCATATGCACTGGAATACGGATAGTGCGCGCCTGATCGGCAATTGAACGAGTGATCGCCTGACGGATCCACCAGGTGGCGTAAGTTGAGAACTTATAACCACGACGATATTCAAACTTATCTACCGCTTTCATCAGACCGATGTTACCTTCCTGAATCAGATCCAGGAACTGTAAGCCACGGTTGGTATACTTTTTAGCGATAGAGATAACCAGACGTAAGTTTGCTTCAACCATCTCTTTCTTCGCACGGCGAGCTTTGGCTTCACCGATAGACATGCGACGGTTGATATCTTTAACCTGCTCGATGGTTAAGCCGGTTTCATCTTCAATTAACTGTAACTTCTGGATGCAGCGCTCGACTTCTTCGCTAACATCTTTCAGTTTTTCAGACCATGGTTTACCCATCGCCAGAGCGCTGTTAAACCAGTCCATTGACGTTTCATTGCTGGCGAACAGAGTGACGAAGTTTTTCTTCGGCATTTTACTCTGTTCAACACACAGTTTAAGGATCAAACGTTCCTGAGTACGGACGCGATCCATCATCTGGCGCATGTTGTTGACCAGATAATCAAACTGTTTTGGCACCAGACGGAACTGTTTGAATACTTCAGACAGTTTTACGATCTCTTCAATTGCCTGTGCGTTGCTGCGACCAAACTCTTTAATGGCCTTGCGGGTAGCTTCATATTGCAGACGCAGGTCGTTAAACTTCTCACGGGCAAGTTCAGGATCGATACCGATATCTTCATCGGAATCGGAATCATCAGAGTCTTCGTCATCATCGTCATCATCATCCTGCTCTTCGCTGGATAATTCTGAACCTACATGTGTTGCCGCAGGACCAATGGTGTCATCAGCATTAGGATCGATAAATGCGGTGATAATGTCAGACAGTCGGGTTTCGCCAGTTTCAACGCGGTCGTATTGTTCCAGCAGATAGGTGATCGCTTCAGGGTATTCTGCAACAGAACACTGAACCTGATTGATACCTTCTTCTATGCGTTTTGCAATGTCGATCTCGCCTTCGCGGGTTAACAGTTCAACGGTACCCATTTCACGCATATACATGCGCACCGGATCTGTTGTACGACCGATTTCGGATTCAACGCTGGAGAGCACTTGTGCTGCGGCTTCCGCTGCATCTTCATCGGTGTCTGCGGTGTTTTCTGCGAGCATTAGATCATCGGCATCAGGTGCTATTTCCATTACCTGAATACCCATATCATTGATCATCTGGATGATATCTTCGATTTGATCTGAATCGATGATATCTTCAGGCAGATGGTCATTGACCTGAGCGTAGGTCAGGTAGCCTTGCTCCTTGCCTAGGGTAACAAGAAGTTTAAGCTGTGACTGCGGGTTTTGCTCCATAAGACGGTATCCACACTTCAGAGTATTAAATTTTATCGGCTAAGCCGGTAATCATAAGGTAGTCGGGCTATGTTTATCAGCTGTCGCCTTTATAAACAGCTATGCGCAGGATTTCTTACCTGCAATGAGCGGCACTTAAGCCGTTAATTCTGTTAAATCTGTCAAACTAATCTTTTTTTGCCAGAGCCATATTCAAAGACCATAATTCTTTGCGCTCTTCGGCATTCAAACCGTGGGTTCTGTCACGGGCAATCAGTTCTTCCTGACGTTGCTCTAATACTGAGTCATACAGTTTAGCTAACGTATCAAGAAATGTTTCTTCAACCATGTCCTCTACAATCATGTGGTTCCATGTTGCTAAAGTTTCAAGTTGTTGACTGTAATTATTTCCGCGATACAGCTCTAAAAGTTGTCCGGTAGTTAATCCCGGCTGAGCCAGACAGGTTTTAACCAGCTCAATAAACAGCGGTACTCCCGCCAGATTGGTCTGTTCCAACCCCTGTACTGACGGAACCTGTGTTGCCAGATAAGGACGCTGAATCAACAGACCTATCAGTATACGCATAGTTGTGCGTTTTAGCTGGGGTGCCTGATAGCTTTGTTCAGTTTCAATTTGTTTCGGCATCAGTTTATCTAGCTGACTGTCATCCAGAATGCCCAGCTTTTGTCCGAGCTGCTGGCGTAGATATAAACGTAATGTCTCGCCAGGTACCTTGCTAATAAGCGGCAAGGCTAATGTACTAAGTTTAGCACGCCCATCAGGTGAACTCAGATCGACCTGCGGCATAAGTGTATCAAATAAAAACATCGAAAGAGGTTGGGCTTGTTCTAAACGTTGCTGAAAAGCTTCCTTTCCCTCTTTTCTTACCAGCGTATCCGGATCTTCTCCATCCGGTAAAAACATAAAGCGTAGCTGGCGACCATCAGTCAGGTAAGGCAGGGCGGTTTCTAATGCACGCCATGCGGCCTCACGACCGGCATTATCGCCGTCATAACAGCAGATAACGTTATCCGTAGAGCGGAACATTAACTGAATGTGTTCTGCCGTTGTGGAGGTTCCCAGCGAGGCGACGGCATAATCAATGCCAAACTGCGCCAGTGCCACCACATCCATATAGCCTTCAACGACTAACAGCTTATCGAGCTGATTACGATTCAGCTGCGCTTCATACAGGCCATATAACTGGCGACCTTTATGGAAAATCTCTGTTTCCGGTGAGTTTAGATATTTAGGTGTTCCGCTACCTAAAATTCTTCCACCAAAGGCGATAACCCGACCGCGCTTGTCGCGGATGGGGAACATGACTCGTTCGCGAAAGCGATCATAAGTCCGCCCATTATCATTGGTCACCAACATTCCCGCATCATTGAGTGATTCGCGGTTTTCCGGTGAGCGACCAAAACGTTTCAGAACGTTATCCCATCCGGAAGGCGCAAAGCCAATGGCAAAGCGCTGAATAATGTCGTCACTTAAACCACGTTGCGCCAGATAGTTTCGCGCATCCTGAGACTGAGGTTGGTTTAAGGATTCCTGATAGAACTTAGCTAATGGTTCCATCAGTTGATACAGACTTTGTCTTTGGTGTTTCTCTAACTGGCTGATACCGGTGCCGGATTCGTAAGGAATTTCCAGACTGTGCATGGTTGCCAGTTCTTCAACGCTTTCAACGAACTCCAGACGGTCAAAGTTCATTAAGAAATCAATAGCATTACCATGAGCTCCGCAGCCGAAGCAGTGATAAAACTGTTTTTCACCGTTAACGGTGAAAGAGGGCGTTTTCTCATTATGGAACGGACAACAGGCGTGATAATTCTTGCCTTGCTTTTTAAGCTTCACACGAGCATCTATAAGATCGACGATGTCCGTACGGGCCAGCAAGTCATTGATAAATACGCGTGGGATTCGTCCTGCCATTAAGCCTCAATTCGTAAATCCATAAATGAGAATAAGCCGCGCATTCCTTTCGGAAAGCACGGCATACTTATATGCAGTTAGCTATTACTAGCTTTAGCTACACGACCAACCTGCGCATTAATCGCGCGCTCGGAGTTAACCGAAGGTATTAATACAGGCGGGTGCGGCGTGCGTTTTCACGAGCTAATTTCTTCGCGTGACGTTTCACAGCAGAAGCTTTAGCGCGTTTACGTTCAGTAGTTGGTTTTTCGTAGAATTCACGGCTACGAACTTCAGCAAGGATACCTGCTTTTTCGCATGAACGCTTGAAACGACGTAATGCTACGTCAAATGGCTCGTTTTCACGTACTTTAATTACCGGCATGTGCCTTTCACCTCAATAGAAATCGGTTTTGCTGCTGGCGCTGTTGCCAGCCATATTCAAAATGGTGCGGAATTCTACTGCGAATAGGTGCTGCTTGTAAAGTCCTGTTACCGATTCATTCATCGGTAGTTGGCAGAAAACAGCCCGTCATCATTGTATAAACAGCTACCATCACGTTAGTGCGCTGAAAGTCCCGGTTATTTTTATCCATCTATAATCGGGACTTTCAACCATCAAATTTTTACTATTTTAATGCTTATTTGCCCTGGCCTTTCACCGGTGAGCTTTTTGGTAGCTCATTTTGGGCATTGCCAACTAACTGAATAAACTCTGAGCGCAGATCGTATTTATCCGCACCGCGACCTTCATTTGCCAGCTTCAGGGTATCGTCCAGCGTGAATGCGCCAGTTGATGCACCGTTATCTTTTAACTGCTGAGCAAATGCAGCAACAGCAGCGGCGAAGCGGAAATCTTTGCTGCTGTTATCCAGAGTATTGTTCATTTGTGATTCAGGAACCGGTAGCTCAATACGCTGAGGAGTGCTTTGTGCATTTGGCGTTTTATAGCGCAGATGCATCATAGCGATCTCTTTGGTTTGACGCAGGTAACTGTTAGCGGATGGTGTACCGATGAAACCATATTGTTCAGCGTTCCACTCTTCTGAGCTGCCCGCAGGAATAATTTCATACAGCGCGGTCATGGTTTGACCGGTGACCACAACACCGCTATTTGCCGCATTGCTGTTCTCTTCTGATGGTGTCTGATAACCCAGCAGGCGGTAGGCCTTAATGTACGTTGGGTTAAACTCGACTTTCATAGAAAACTCTTTTGCTACCGGTGTTTGTGTAGCACTTAATTGCTCATCCCACACTTTGTCGCTGTCGCGGATGTTGTCGATGTACTGATGCACACCGTTACCAACGTAAGCCACTTCAGCCAGTGAAGATGGGCTAAACTGACTGGCGGTGAATCCTAAAGTGGTTAGGGAAATTTGTGAGGCTGGATGGTTAGCGAAGAAATCGCTGGCATCCTGTACTGTGCTGAAGCCTGCATTATAAGTGCTGTTACCCACCAGAATGACGCGGTTGATACCATCAGCAATATAATGATCTTTTGCCAGAGTATAAGCTTCTGTCAGACGAGAGCTGTCCTGAATGGTTTTTCCACTGCTTAAGCTGGAAATTGCAGACAGCATTTTGTCTTTTTTATCGCCAGTAGTTGGTTCCAGCAGAACGCCTTTATCGCCAGAGGCACTCATCAGTGTCAAAGTATCCTGAGGAGTTAATTGATTAACCAGATGAGTCAGGCTGGTTTTGATCAGTGACAAATCAGCACCTTCACCACCGACTAACACCACCAGGTTTACCGCACGACGCTCAGTACTGGTTTGAGCATCACCGGCTTTAATTGCTACGCGTAGCAGACGGGTATTTGGATTCCATGGCGTAATCGCGATTTCACCGTTAGCCGCGAAAGGAATTCGCCCTTGTGGCTGTGGATAATCATAAGGGAAGAAATTTACCCACTCAGACAACTGAATGCTGTTTTTTCCTGGCAGGGTTGAACGTGCCAGAGCACGGCGCATATTATTGTAGCTACCGTTATTGTCCGCGGCAGAAATCAATACTTCAGGGCCATTTTGGGCGCTTGTTTTATAAGCCTGTTTGATTTCCTGCTCTGGTGATCCTGCCGTTTTTGCTGGCGAAGGAAGATTTAAATTAGGATCGGTTGAGCTACAGCCGGCAAGTACCAGTGCACTCAACAATGCCAGGGAATGGATTCCACGTTTAACACTTTGAGCTTTAGTCATTTCTATCTCAATCAAGTTGTTTGGTGTTCATTAGATGGACAAAAGAAAGGCGAAGCATACCCAGAGTTTCCGGGGTGCTGCAAGCGACTTTGCGCCTAGTTTATCGAAATATGTTAGCGACTGCTGCTAATTAGTGATATTCAGTAGCATTTTTCTTGAAGTGTGTGATTCTTTATTTTCAGCTTATTGTCTGTGTTATTATTTAACGCAATACAAATTGTGTGTCCGCATGGTTGTGACAGCGGCGCAGATAATGAATTCAGAGGCTGTCTGGCAGGTTATGCGTATATTAGGTATTGAAACGTCATGCGATGAGACCGGTGTGGCGATTTATGACGATCGGCAGGGCTTATTAGCCGATCAACTTTACAGTCAGGTTAAACTGCATGCGGATTACGGTGGTGTAGTACCTGAGCTGGCATCTCGCGATCACGTACGTAAAACCGTTCCTCTGATTCAGGCTGCGCTTAAGCAGGCAAATCTAACCGCCGCTGATATCGATGGTATCGCTTATACCGCCGGACCAGGTCTGGTTGGGGCTTTGTTGGTTGGTGCAACCGTTGGGCGTTCTTTGGCACTGGCGTGGAATGTTCCCGCGGTAGCGGTTCATCATATGGAAGGTCACCTGTTAGCACCAATGCTGGAAGATAATCCACCGGAGTTTCCATTTGTTGCGCTGTTGGTTTCTGGTGGACATACCCAACTAATTAGCGTTACGGGTATTGGTCAATATGAACTGTTGGGTGAGTCTATTGATGATGCCGCCGGTGAAGCATTTGATAAAACCGCTAAACTGCTGGGGCTGGATTATCCCGGTGGGCCTATGCTGTCTAAAATGGCACAACAGGGTGTTGCCGGACGTTTTACTTTTCCGCGCCCAATGACCGATCGTCCGGGCCTTGATTTTAGTTTCTCCGGTCTTAAAACGTTTGCTGCTAATACCATTCGTCAGTCCGGTGATGACGAGCAAACTAAAGCCGATATTGCCAGAGCATTTGAAGATGCGGTGGTGGATACGCTGGCAATTAAATGCCGTCGGGCGCTGGATGAAACCGGATTTAACCGCCTGGTGATGGCTGGCGGTGTCAGTGCTAACCGCACGCTGCGCAGCAAAATGGCCGATATAATGAAACAGCGTAAAGGCGAAGTATTTTATGCTCGTCCTGAGTTCTGTACCGATAATGGCGCAATGATTGCCTATGCAGGAATGGTTCGACTGAAAGCCGGTGAAGCGACAGGGCTGGAAGTATCGGTTCGTCCACGCTGGCCGCTGGATCAGTTGCCACCGGTGAGTTGATCATGGTTGAATTTGAATAACTAAATAGCTATTCCGGCCGTAAATATGTATTTGCTTAAATACAATCAGCGGCCGGAGAATTTTGTTGAATAGTTAACTTACTCTGGTTTATCGCTATCTGTGGTTTCTTCTGCTTTCTTCTTCTTAAACCGATCCCATATCTTCCCTTCCTGACCGCGCCATAACCGCTGAATATTGTCATGATGACGAATCAAAACCAGACAGGAAAGCATTGCTACCGGAAAGGTGAACTGCGGTTTAAACCACCAGGTATAAAACGGCGCAATGAGTGCACTGATAATGGCACCCAATGAGGAATAACCGCTGAGCAGCACTGTCAATAGCCAGGTCCCGGTCATTAGTCCGGTCAAATCCCAGCCTATAGGTGCAATGGCACCAAATGCAGTTGCCACACCTTTACCACCGCGAAAGTGGAAGAAAATCGGGTAGATATGTCCCAGACAGGCAACAATAGCGGTTAAGCCAAGATAAAGAGGGGAAAGGTTCAGCTTGTAGGCCACCCAAACAGGCAGCATGCCTTTTAGTACATCGAATATTAATACGGCTGCAGCTGCAGCTTTTCCGCCAATACGCAGCACATTGGTTGCACCGGGATTACCGGAACCATGCTCTCGTGGGTCGGGCAGTTTGGCGATACGACAAACCAACACTGCGCTGGATATTGATCCACATAGATAGGCGATAATGATCATGCCAAGCGCGATAGCACTCATAAACTCGATTCCATCTAATAATTGTCGTTTTACTCTCTGCTAACGTGGATAATACGCATATTCTGCCCGAAGTGGTATGCCTTAATTGAAAAACTGAGAGTGATGTTATGGATATCGTATTTATAGAACAGCTCAGCGTCATTACAACCATCGGGGTTTATGACTGGGAGCAGACGATTAAACAGAAGCTTATTTTCGATATCGAAATGGGCTGGGATAATCGCAAAGCCGCCGCCAGTGACAACGTTTGTGACTGCCTTAGCTATGCTGATGTTAGTGAAGCCGTGATTGAAAAGGTCGAAAACGAGCGTTTTGCCTTAGTTGAACGAGTAGCAGAAGAAGTTGCTGATTTATTAATGCAGCGTTTTTCTATTCCATGGATTAGGATCAAAGTGAGTAAACCGGGAGCCGTAGCAGCGGCGAAGCAGGTTGGTGTGATCATTGAACGTGGTTCACGCTTAGCCTGAAACAATAAGCCCGATGGAATGAAACTTAATGAACTGAATTCTGTCTGAGCTGCGCGGGTTATTAAAATTATTGTCTGGTAATCAGGCACAAATATTTTCTTTATCTATTTTGCAAGGGATCTATTGATGGATGGTTTTCACTCGTTGGTCGTGGCATTTATTCTCGGTGTTGTTGAGGGGTTAACCGAGTTTTTGCCGGTTTCCTCAACGGGCCATATGATTATTGTTGGTGAGCTGTTGGGTTTTTCTGGCGACACCGCATCTACATTTGAAGTAGTTATTCAGTTAGGGTCAATTCTTGCGGTCGTGGTGGTGTTTTGGCGTCGCCTGTTTGGTCTGATTGGTATTCATTTTGGTGAGGTTCCTCACGAAGGGAAAGGCAAGGGGCGCCTGACTCTGGCACATATTATTTTAGGGATGTTACCGGCGGTGATCGCTGGTTTTGCTCTGCACGATGATATTAAACAATATTTGTTTGGCGCTAAAACCGTTATGTATGCCCTGATTGCCGGCGGTTTATTGTTGATTGCTGCTGAAATGCTAAAACCTAAAGTTCCGCGTGCGGAAGGGCTGGACGATATGACGTATCGCCAGGCTTTCATTATTGGTTGTTTCCAGTGCCTGGCCCTGTGGCCTGGTTTCTCCCGTTCAGGTGCCACTATCTCCGGTGGAATGCTGATTGGCGTTAGCCGTTATGCCGCATCAGAGTTCTCTTTTATTCTGGCTGTACCGATGATGCTTGGTGCGACAATTTTGGTGTTGTACAAAAGCATGGGGCTATTAGTTTGGGATGATTTGCCAATGTTTGCCGTCGGCTTTTTCACTGCTTTTGTGGTGGCGTTGCTGGCGATTAAAACCTTCCTGAGCGTGATTAAGCGTTTCTCATTTATTCCATTCGCTATCTATCGCTTCTTCGTTGCTGGCGTTATTTATCTGGTGTTTTTCTGATTTAAGTATCAGAGGCATAATGAATAAAAAAGGCACTGATTGTTATTAATCAGTGCCTCAGATTGCTGACAAAATTCTGATAGTTCAGTATGGTACCTTAAGATAGCTAATCGTCGGGAGGGACGGGTGTTGGGGTCGACTTGGCGTAAGCCAACGAAGCGCCCCTAACCCGGCCAGGCCCGATGCGCTCCAATGTTAAGTACAAATGCTCTACCGACCGTATTCAGTGTTGATTTAAGCACATTATTTTTACGGTCGGAATATCCACAGGTGCTGATTTATTAGGTTTGACTGACAAATTAATTAGCTTTGCGGCTGATTTTCTTTCCAAACAGTGAGCGCCTCTAAACGTCGCTTATTCAGCTGCTCTTTAATATCCGCACCAGTGAATCCCTGATCGATAATATCTTTAACCGATACCCCATTAACCACGTCAAAAGCCTGTCTGAGATAGTTTGCCTGCGGATAGGCTTTTTGCTGCCAGCCAGCCCGACCGCGATAATCTGCTTCGCTGACCAATAGCATCTGTTCCAGCCGATGTGGTTTACGCCAGACATCGATAGTGTTCAACATACTTAATATACTGTCCGGTCGTAATTGATATATGGTGTGAATGCGATCGTGGTACTCAGAAACCAGACAGGCCAGCTCGCGAGTAGCATTAGGAATTTTGTAGCGCTGGCAAATATCTTCTACCAGCTTTATGCCAGCTAAACCATGACCATGATGGTGGGGCCAGAGCGCTTCTGGCGTAACACCTTTACCGACATCATGCAGTAATGCGGAGAAGCGGACATCTATTTCATCACTCAGGGTTGCAGCCATCTCCAGTACCATTAATACATGTACACCAGTATCGATTTCCGGATGCCATTTTTCAGGAGCTGGAACGCCAAACAAATTATTAATTTCAGGGAACAAAACTGCTAAGGCACCGCATTCTCGCAGTACTTCAAAAAATACCTGAGGGCTACGAGTTGATAGTGCTTTTTCCGTCTCTTTCCAGACGCGTTCTGCCGTCAGGTGTGCTATTTCACCGCTGTTAACAATCTCTTTCATCAACTGCCAGGTTTCTGGTGCGATGGTAAAGCCAAGATTGGCATAACGTGCAGCAAAACGGGCAATCCTCAATACTCGTAAAGGATCTTCACTGAAAGCCACTGATACGTGGCGTAAAATACGCAGCTCCAGATCCCGTTGACCATGATAAGGATCGATAAGAGTACCGTCGTCATCCTGCGCAATGGCATTGATGGTGAGGTCCCGACGTAGTAGGTCTTGCTCCAGAGTGACATCCGGGGCGGCATAACAGGTAAAACCGGTATAGCCGGATCCTGATTTACGCTCGGTGCGTGCCAGCGCGTGCTCATCATGAGTTTGTGGATGAAGGAATACCGGAAAATCCTTTCCTACCTGCTGATAGCCTAACGTTAGCATTTGTTCAGGTGTGGCACCAACCACCACCCAATCACGCTCATGTACGGGTAAGCCCAGTAGTTGATCGCGGACGGCTCCGCCAACAAGATAGGTTTTCACGTCTTCTCCAAAAACTTCATTAATTTAAAATATATATAAATAAAACGCCGGCCAAATAGCGCCAGCGTTGATATATCGCTTAACAAAAGCATTCGCTACAGATTAGTTCATCCAGCGATCTTTTTTGCGGCGTGGGATCAGATAAGGTAGTAACAGGCCTAAAATCAAACCAACACCGGCTACACCACCGCCATACATAAACCATTGTTGGATAATGGTACGTTGCTTATCATCCATTTGCAGGCTAATGTCACTTACCTTTTTACGGGCATCGGCTAGTTCATCTTTTAACTGCTGATTTTCCTGCTTTAAGCCATTGATAATGCCATCGCTCTTGGCAACTTTTTCCTGCATATCAGCAGTGCGTTGGTTCCAGCTATTATCAATATTAGTCAACTTATCGGTCAAATCTTTGACCTGTTGTTCAAGTGCCGGCACTCTTTCACTCAGGCTAGGGGCAGTGCTGAGTTGATCCATAGGGATCCAGGCGGTACGGCCTTTGCTGTCCTGAATCTGGCCATATTTAGTACTATCGTTAACGGCAAGCAACTCAACCTTTTCGCCAGCATTGATAGTACCGGTCAGGCGATAGTTATCTGATGGTCCCCCACGCAGATAAGTATTCAGATTATCAGAGATGTATCTGGTATCAGCCGCAACGGTAAAAGACGTCATACTCAGTGATGCGAGTAAAGCGATAGAAATTGTTCTTAAATTTAGCATTGTCAGTATTATTTATCTGTTCAGAAAAGTTACCTATGTAACGATAGTAGAGCCTTCGGACAGAGTGTGCAATGTAAAACCTATGTTGCAACCCAATAAAGAGCGCAAATCAGGTAGTTTTTTACCCTGCCGATGGCGTAAATTACTGCATTGCTCGCATAATTCTTATCATTTGTTATTGTTTGTTTTTTAACTGCGGAAACCATTATGACCGTTGAGATTGAGCTTAAATTTATTGCCACTTCTGAAGCCGTTGCTACTTTGCCTGAAGTCATATCCCGATTGAGTGCGGAAGGAGGGGAGGTTCAGCAGTTATCAAATACTTACTATGACTCGCCAGAAGGCGTATTGCGTAGTCATCGTATTGGCTTGCGTGTCAGAGGCTGCAACGATTCCTGGGAGATGACGCTGAAATCTGCAGGAAATACTGTGGGCGGTGTTGCTCACCGGGCTGAATATAATATTCAGTTGCCTTCCAGCAAGCTGGATATCGCTTTATTACCCGCTGACGTTTGGCCTGCCGATGTTGATGTTTCAGCCTTACAGACTAAGTTACAACCACTGTTTACCACGGATTTCAAACGCCAGAGCTGGTTGGTTAATTTTCAGCAAAGTCAGGTAGAGATTGCTCTCGATCAGGGACATATCACGGCAGGCGAAGCCAGTGAAGCCATTAGCGAGCTGGAAATGGAACTGAAGCAAGGCAATGCTGCGGATATATTGACTCTGGCTCAACAGTTAACCAGCGTAAAAGGATTGCGTTTAGGTAGCCAAAGCAAAGCCGCACGGGGATACCGTTTATTAAATGGCGATACTTCCTCCGTTGTTATGCCAATGGATGTGTTGACCGTCTCTGAGCGCGCTACTGTTGAGCAAGGCTTAGCAGCAGCATTGGAGTGGGCATTTGCTTACTGGCAGCGTAATGAGGCCTGTTGGTTTGATGGTGAGCCACAGGCTCAGTCGGCAGTTAACCACAGTCTGACGGCAATCCGTCAAATTCTGGCGTTGTTTGGCGGCATTATTCCCCGTAAAGCAACCGCTCCGTTACGTGAACGTTTAACCGAGCTGGAGCAACAGCTTGAAGTAGCTCAGGAAGCGGCGGCTGTCTGCTATCAGCCAGCATATCTGCAACTGAAACTGGCGCTGATGGCCTGGGTGATGAATAAAGGATGGCGTATTTTTATCGACGATAAAGGAAAACAAAAGCTGGCGGGTTCTTTTAAACGTTTCGCCGATATCATGTTGTCCCGCTGTAAGTCAGAGTTGAAAGAGGCGTTCAATAAGAAATTAACCAATGATGGCTATAACGACCAGCAGTCGCGTCTGGAACGTCAGATTATCAATTTCTATTTGCTTTCCGGGGCATACGATAAAGAACAGTCTCTACCATATATTGAAGTCTGGCAGAAACTATTTGATGCGCAGGGCGATCGTGACACATTACGTCGTAACGCCATGGAACAGCCACTGTTCTGGTTAAACAGTTCGCAGCATGTATAACCCGTAGCCTATTATTTTTGTAAGGACACCCTATGTTGTCTCATTTCCCACTACTTGAAGCTCAGCGGATTAAGCGCCAGTCTGAGCTGGCTGAACGTCTGGAACAGGCAGTCCAGTTTAGTCCACAGGATGGTCAGGCGTTAGCACTCAGTGACTTTGTCAGTGATGGCTTACTTCAGCATCCGGAGTGGTGGGATGAGCTGCATCAAAATCCGCCTGGTGCCGCGGATGCTGAACACTATCAACAGTGGCTTCAGGTAGTTCTGTCTGAGGTGACTGACGAAGCTAATCTGTTGCAGGTTCTGCGCCTGTTTCGTCGCAAGATGATGATTCGTATCTCCTGGGCACAAAGTTTAAAGCTATGTGATACCGAACAAACCCTGAGTCAGTTAAGTTTATTGGCAGAAACATTGATTATTGCCGCTCGTGACTGGCTGTACGATCTTTGCTGTCGGGAATGGGGAACGCCGGTTAACAGCAGTGGAACCCCACAACCGTTATTTATTTTAGGTATGGGGAAGCTGGGAGGCGGGGAACTTAATTTCTCATCAGATATCGACCTGATTTTTGCCTATCCGGAAAACGGTGAAACCCAGGGGGGACGCCGTCAACTGGATAATGCTCAGTTTTTTACCCGATTGGGCCAGCGGCTGATTAAAGCACTGGATCAAATCACTCAGGAAGGGTTTGTTTATCGGGTCGATATGCGTTTACGCCCCTTCGGTGACAGCGGGCCATTGGTGTTCAGCTTTAGCGCTCTGGAAGATTACTATCAGGAGCAGGGGCGTGACTGGGAACGTTATGCCATGGTGAAAGCGCGAATTATGGGCGACCAGCAGGATAGCTACAGTGAAGAGTTAAAACGAATGCTGCGTCCTTTTGTCTTTCGTCGCTATATTGATTTCAGCGTCATTCAGTCATTGCGCAATATGAAGGGAATGATCGCCCGGGAAGTTCGTCGTAGAGGCTTGTCGGATAATATCAAGCTGGGAGCCGGCGGTATTCGTGAAATTGAGTTTATCACTCAGGTATTTCAACTGATTCGCGGCGGGCGTGAACCCAGCCTGCAAGGAAACTCCTTGTTGCCTACCCTTCAGGCTATCGCTAATCTGGAGTTATTGACTCAGGAACAGGCGGATGCGTTGGGTATCAGCTACCTCTATTTACGTCGACTGGAGAACCTGCTGCAGGCAATTGCCGATCAGCAAACGCAAACACTGCCGGTGGATCCTTTAGATCAGTCTCGTCTGGCAATGGGTATGGGGAGCACGAGTTGGGAATCTATGCTGTCACAGCTGGGACAGCATATGGCTTCGGTCAGAGAGATTTTTGCCAATCTTATTGGTGATGATACACCTGATGTGGAAGAAGATTCCGATAATTTACGCTACAGCCCTCTATGGCTGGACGATTTGGATGCCTGTGAACTATCACAATTGATGCCTCAGTTAGATGAAGAGTCACGGCAACGGGTGAGAGAGCATCTGGCTGAGTTTCGTCATGATATTGATAAACGGTCAATTGGACAGCGAGGTCGTGACGTCCTCGATAAGCTGATGCCAAGATTGCTGTCCGAAGTTTGCCAGCGTGAAGATGCCGACAGCGTTTTACCGCGGCTGACTCATTTGATTCTGAGTATTGTGACCCGCACTACTTATCTGGAGTTGCTGGTGGAATATCCCTCCGCCATGACCCATCTTATCCGGCTTTGTGCAGCATCACCGATGGTGGCCAGCAAGCTGGCTCATTACCCGATTCTGCTGGATGAGCTGCTGGATATTAACTCGCTGTATCAGGCGGTTCCGCTGAGTGCTTATCGTGATGAACTGCGGCAATTTTTACTGAGAGTGCCGGAAGAGGACGAAGAGCAAAGGCTGGAAGCATTACGTCAGTTTAAGCAGACCCATTTGTTACGCATCGCCGCTGCGGATATTGCCGGAGCACTACCGGTTATGAAAGTAAGTGACCACTTAACCTATCTGGCGGAAGCAATTATTGAAGCCGTGGTTCAGCAGGCATGGTTCCAAATGACAGCACGTTATGGTCAGCCATCTCATTTATATGAGCGGGAAGGTCGCGGATTTGCTGTAGTGGCCTATGGCAAACTGGGAGGGATTGAACTGGGTTATAGCTCCGATTTGGATCTGGTGTTTTTGGTGGATTGCCCGGAAAACGTCACCACAGATGGAGATCGCAGTATCGATGGTCGTCAGTTTTATTTACGTCTGGGCCAGCGGATTATGCATTTATTCAGTGCGCGCATGGCCTCCGGTATTCTGTATGAGGTTGATGCACGCCTGCGGCCATCCGGAGAATCAGGCTTGCTAGTCAGCACTATCAGCGCTTTTGAAGACTATCAGCGCAATGAAGCATGGACCTGGGAACATC
The DNA here is from genome assembly GCF_013394855.1 of Limnobaculum xujianqingii. Classification (NCBI taxonomy): domain Bacteria; kingdom Pseudomonadati; phylum Pseudomonadota; class Gammaproteobacteria; order Enterobacterales; family Budviciaceae; genus Limnobaculum; species Limnobaculum xujianqingii. The sequence goes on from NZ_JABMLK010000002.1 coordinate 42,379, forward strand.
AGGCGTTAGTACGTACTCGCATTGTTTATAGTGACCCGATTTTGCATAAAGAGTTTGACCACGCCCGTCATGAAATATTGTGCCTCGAACGTAATGAACAGCAGTTAAAACAAGAGGTGCGGGAGATGCGGGAAAAAATGCGCAACCACCTTGGCAATAAAGATGCAGACCTGTTTGATTTAAAAACTGATGAGGGCGGAATAACGGATATTGAATTTATCGCTCAGTATTTAGTGTTGCGCTATGCCCACCAACAGCCTCAGCTTACTCGTTGGTCCGATAACGTCAGGATTTTTGAACTGATGGGTAACTATCAGATTATGGACGAGCAGGAAGCTATGGCCCTGACTAAAGCTTATGTCACTATGCGTGATGAAATTCATCGTCTGGCATTACAGGATAAACCGGGGCAAGTACCCAACGGAAGGTTTGAGCAGGAAAGGGCACGGGTCAATCAGAGCTGGCGCAAGTGGTTGGCAGAGTAAAACTTATCGCTTCTGGCGTTGATGTTGCCAGAAGCGATAGCTTATTGATACAACGATGCCTCGCCCGGAGGGCGAGTTTTAAACCGACGGTGTAACCACATATATTGCTCAGGGGCCAGCATGATCTGTTGTTCAATCGCCTGATTCATAAAGGTGGCTGCAGCAACTTCATCATCTGTCGGGAAGCCTTCCAGAGGCGGTTGTACAATCAGAGTATATCCGTGATTATCATCATTTCGTTTAGGGATAAACGGAACCAATAGCGGGTTAGCCATACGGACTAAAATTGATGTGCCGATAGTGGTTGCCGCTTTTTCTACTGCAAAGAAAGGGGCGAATACGCTGTTTTTGGGGCCGTAATCATGGTCCGGAGCGTACCAAACCAGCTCACCTTTTTTAAGTGAACGAATCATGCCTTTTACATCACGGCGATCAAGCATATATTTATTGGAACGCAATCTTCCCCAGGTTTGTAACCAGTCCATTAGTTTGTTGTCATGAGGACGGTAAACGCCTACTCCGGGACGATGCATACCAATAATTCGGGCGCCAAGTTCAAGGGTCAGGAAGTGTATACCAATCACTAATACCCCACGTTTTTCCGGGATACCTACATTCAGATTGTCCATTCCCTGAACCTTACACCACTTTTTGACACGCCAGTCAGGCCAGAACCAGGCCATGCCGGTTTCAAATACGGCTAACCCGGTTGCTTCAAAGTTTTTAATCATCCAAGCTTCATGCTCTGCTTCAGTCATTTCAGGAAAACAGAGTTCAATGTTGCGGCGTGAGATCATCTTTCTGCGTTTCATATAACGCATAGCAAAACGGCCTAAACCTCGCCCCAGACTACTAATCCAGGGGTAAGGCAGCAAAACGATCAGGTACAAAAAAGTGATACCAGACCATAGCAGCCAGTAGCGCGGGTGTAACAGTTCTCGGCTAAATTCCGGGAGTACTTGATTTTTTGACATAACAAATCGAATTAGAAAATTATTGTCCAATAGTTTAAAAAATACATTTATCAGTTTAACGGTATTTTTATCGCATTCCTATTTTACGATGTGATTATGATAAACTGCACAACAATAGATGCTGTCCTCGTTTATGGAGTATGGGATGAAAGTCATGTTACCCGATTTTAGCCGTGCCAGCGTAATGGTTGTCGGTGATGTTATGCTCGATCGCTATTGGCATGGGCCAACCAGCAGAATTTCGCCTGAAGCTCCGGTGCCGGTAGTTAAAGTCAATATGGTAGAAGATCGTCCCGGAGGTGCAGCAAACGTTGCAATGAATATCGCCTCCCTGTGCGGCGTTTCTCGGTTGGTTGGTTTAACCGGTATGGATGAACCTGCACGCGTACTCAATGACAAACTGAATGAAGTCAATGTTAAGTGTGATTTTGTAACGATAGCTTCTCATCCAACGATTACCAAACTGCGGGTGCTTTCCCGTAACCAGCAGTTATTGCGCCTCGATTTTGAAGAGGGTTTTGAGAATGTAGATTCTCAACCGATTCTGGATCGTGTCCAACAAGCATTGCCTCATTTAGGGGCGCTGGTGCTATCTGATTATGCTAAAGGTGCGCTGGCTTCGGTCCAGTCACTTATTGCGCTGGGGCGCGAAGCCGGTGTTCCGGTACTGATCGACCCGAAAGGGGCTGATTTTGAGCGCTATCGTGGTGCTACGCTGCTGACGCCTAATTTATCTGAATTTGAAGCGGTAGTCGGTCAGTGTAAAACTGAAGATGAACTGGTTAGCCGGGGCATGGCGCTCATTGAACAATTTGAATTCAGCGCATTGCTGATAACTCGTTCAGAAAATGGTATGACGTTGCTGCAACCGGGCAGAGATCCTTTCCATATGCCAACTCAGGCGCAGGAAGTGTATGACGTTACCGGTGCCGGTGATACGGTGATAGGCGTTCTGGCCGTTAGCCTGGCGGCTGGTCTGACGCTGGAAGAAGCCTGCTTTATGGCCAATGCCGCTGCCGGTGTGGTGGTGGGCAAGCTGGGAACATCAACGGTTTCTCCTATTGAGCTGGAAAACGCAATCCGCGGCAGAGCAGATACTGGTTTTGGCGTAATGAACGAAGAACAGCTGAAACAAGCCGTTGCTCATGCTCGTCAGCGTGGTGAGAAAGTGGTGATGACCAATGGTTGCTTTGATATTTTACACGCCGGTCACGTTTCTTATCTGGCAAATGCCCGTAAACTGGGGGATCGCCTGATTGTGGCGGTTAACAGCGATGCTTCTACCCGACGTTTAAAAGGGGAAACTCGCCCGGTAAACCCTCTGGCACAACGTATGATCGTGCTGGGTGCGCTGGAATCTGTCGACTGGGTGGTTTCTTTTGAAGAGGATACGCCTCAGCGCCTGATTGCGGATATTCTTCCCGACCTGTTGGTGAAAGGTGGAGACTATAAGCCAGAGGATATTGCCGGTAGCAAAGAAGTTTGGGCTGCAGGCGGTGATGTTCGCGTTCTGAACTTTGAAGATGGCTGTTCAACCAGCAATATTATTAAAACCATTATGGAACGCGGATAACTAGCCTCAATGAGTGGATTAAAGCAGGAGCTGGGCTTAGTTCAGGGAGTCGGTTTACTTTCAACATCGCTGTTGGGTACAGGCGTATTTGCCGTGCCTGCACTGGCAGCGCAAATAGCTGATTCTGGCAGTCTGTGGGCCTGGCCTGTTTTAATTATTCTGGTTTTTCCTATTGCTATCGCCTTTGCTGCGTTGGGGCGTCATTTCCCTAACGCTGGTGGCGCAGCGCACTTTGTCAGTCTGGCATTTGGGCCTCATATGGCGAGAGTGACCGGTTGGCTATTTTTATCGGTGATTTCGGTAGGGCTCCCAGCGGCATTACAAATAGCCTCAGGTTTTTGGCAGGCGGCATTTGGGCTGGAGCATTCAGGCCTGTTGTTGGTTCAATTAGGTACGCTGTTGGCGATTCTATTGTTAGGAATGCGCAGCGCCGGTTCCAGTGCTAATGTGCAGGTCATTATTGCGGGTCTGATTGTGGCGATGGTGGCAGCTATCTGGTGGAAAGGGGGAATTACGCCCGGTTCCATCCAATGGCCAGCCTTGAGCACCTTATCTGCCAGTCCAATGTTTAGTGCGTTAGCCGTGATGTTCTGGTGTTTTGTTGGGCTGGAAGCGTTTGCCCATCTGGCAGCAGAGTTTCGCAATCCGGAACGTGATTTCCCCCGAGCTTTACTGATAGGTATGCTGGTGGCCGGTGGCGTTTATTGGAGCTGTACTGCTGCGGTGTTAGCATTTCATTCTTATGGCGGGGAAATGGCTGCATCGGCTTCTTTGCCATCAATAGTGGTTCAGCTATTTGGACAGCATGCATTATGGGTGGCTTGTATTATTGGCTATCTGGCCTGTTTTGCCAGTCTGAATATTTATACTCAAAGCTTTGCCCGTCTGGTGTGGTCGCAAACCTATGAGCAAAAGCCCAAAGCCTGGGTGGCGCAACTTTCCCGTTCCCGTTCACCGTTGAATGCACTGTCATTAGTCTTGTTATGCTGTCTGATTTCATCGCTGGCGGCCGACTACTTCTCTCTGGAACTGGATGAGTTGATCGTTTATGCCAACGGTATTTTTGTATTTATCTATCTGCTTTGTATGCTGTCTGGCTGTCGCTTACTGAAAGGAAGTTCCAGAGTGATGTCGTTTATTGGCACTGCTTTGTGTGTTTTATTGCTGGTGATGATTGGCTGGAAAACGCTGTATGCGATAGTGATGTTTGCGTTACTGTGGCTGATACTGCCGCGGAGAAAGCAAGCTTCAGCAGAGGCTGTGGGATAGTAATGTACGCATTAGCAAAGCCGGGTGGCTTCACTAATGCGTTTAAAAAGCAGGATTATTCCTGATTGCCTTTGGCTTCTAACTCAGCCAGTCGCTTTTCTAATGCATTCAGTTTTTCACGGGTTCTTAGCAGAACCTGAGTCTGAATATCAAACTCTTCACGGCTGACCACATCCAGTTTCGCCAACTGATTCTGTAGCCCCTGACGGATCTTCTTCTCGACTTCATCGCCCAGTTCGCGAATACCTTTCGGCATTGATTCGTGAATTTGTTTAGCTATCTGTTCAATTTTTTTCGGATCGATCATTGGTCTACCTTTGATGGTTGATGGCATCTTATTTAATCCCACTGATTAAGAGATAACCGCTAGTTTACTGTTTGTTTTGCAGAGTATAAACATTTGATAGCGGAGTGTCTTGGATCTGTCAACTTTCTGTGGCTAAGATTTCCCTTGTCTGTATTGCCCCTGCTATTAATAAGCGTTATAGTAGAAACGCTTATTCTCAGGGCGGGGTGGAAATCCCCACCGGCGGTAAATCATTAAGCCTGATGGCAACATGAAAGCCCGCGAGCGCTTGAGCCTGATGAAAGTCAGCTTCAAGGTCAGCAGATCCGGTGTAATTCCGGGGCCGACGGTTATAGTCCGGATGGGAGAGAGTAATGACAATGGTCGGGCATTCGCTCGCCTTACGTTATTTTAGGCTTTTCGCCTGCTTCCTAAGCTGCCCTGATTCTGGTAATCCATATAAATTAAGAGGTTATTTTACCATGAATCAGACATTACTTTCCGAATTCGGTACCCCAATTGCTCGCGTTGAACTTGCGCTGGATGCTTTGCGCAATGGTCGTGGCGTTATGGTGCTTGACGATGAAAACCGTGAAAACGAAGGCGACATGATCTTTGCCGCCGAAACTATGACCGTTGAGCAAATGGCTCTGACCATTCGCCATGGTAGTGGTATCGTTTGTCTGTGCATTAACGAACAAACCCGTGAACAGCTGAACTTACCTATGATGGTTCCAGCTAACTCCAGCCGCTATCAGACGGCGTTTACCGTCACTATCGAAGCTGCTGAAGGGGTCACGACCGGTGTTTCTGCTTCTGACCGGGTTACCACTATTCGTGCGGCTATCGCAGATGGTGCAACAGCTAACAGCTTACACAGCCCAGGTCACGTTTTCCCATTATGTGCCCGTACCAGTGGTGTATTAACCCGCCGCGGCCATACTGAAGCAACTATCGATTTAGTTACTCTGGCTGGCTTTAAGCCAGCAGGCGTACTTTGTGAACTTACCAATGACGATGGCAGCATGGCAAATGCGCCACAGGTTATTGAGTTTGGTAAACAACATAATATGCCGGTGGTAACCATTGAAGATCTGGTTATGTATATTGAGCAACACGCCAGAAAAGCCAGCTGATTGTTATATTGATAATAAAAGCCGCATTAGCGGCTTTTATTATGACTGATGACAAAGTCAGATGATTCAGTTTTATTTTTTAGCATAGCCAATCGGAGGGAGAGCTTTCCGTGGGGGGCGACTTGGCGTAAGCCAACGAAGTGCCCGTAGGAAAGGTAGGCCCGACGCGCTCCGCAGCTAAGTACAGATGGTTTTCCGGTCGAGCACAAAGCGCATATAAGCACTTCATTTTTTACGGCCGGAATATTCTCAGGTTCTAATAAAAAAACAAAAAGAATAAATTACCCAACAGTCCATAACTGCAACATCATCAAACTCAACCCCATCACCGACATGCCACAAAGAATACCGTAGCTTGGATTATTATTCGGGTCGATTTCTTTGGCTAACGGCATCAGTTCATCAACCGATAGCGCCACCATAATCCCGGCAACCGCTGACATTATCGAAGCCATAATTACCGGAGAAACGTTCGGGCCAAGCAGCAAAAAGGCAAACAGGCCGCCAACAATTTCAGCAACACCAGAAAGGCCAGCCCAGAGCAATGCAGTGCGTTTTGAGCCCGTCGCCGCATATACCGGACCCGCTACCGCCAGACCTTCAGGAATATTATGGATGGTAACCGCCAAAGCAATCCCCAGACCCAGCTCCCAGTTAGTGCTGGCAGTTACGAAAGTGGCGATACCTTCAGGAAAGTTATGCAGGCTAATACCCAAGGTGAGTAAAATTGCAGTACGTCTCAGATTACGAGAGGGCATTTTTCCCGGTGTCAGATCGTGAGCATGCTGGTGGGGCAGTATGCGATCCAGCAAGAAGTAACCAAGCAGCCCAATAATAAACATGCTGTACCCCAATACCGGAGACATTCCCGGCGTATTGAGTGAGGCTGGCAGCATTTCCATCAGGGAGATTAATAACATAATACCTGCGGCAAAACCAAGTGCGAATGCCAGTACGCGATTCGAGGGTTTTTGACCGATAATCCCCAGAAAAGCACCTATAAAGGTAGAGCCCCCGGCAAGTACAGTAAGAATTAGTGGAACTGACATAAAACCTCTCATATGAGAATGATTATCATCGCCGATGATAGCAAACCTGACAAAAATATCGAATATAGATTAGCAATTTATTTGATAGGGTGAATAAATCAGCAGTTGTTCAATTTTTTTGACCCTGTCTGTCAGGCTTATCCTCTTTTAAACAACAGGATAAAGCTTAAGATATCACCTATCGTTACAACATATGTTTATCTGAACGAACAATTAATTTTAATCCCGGATTGGTTTTCTGATGCAGATAATCTGCCTTAGTAAATAGCATCAGCTATCAGGATAATCAACCTGAACTAAAAACAGAGGAAAAATAATGAACAACAGCTTAATGCCCGCCCTGTTTTTGGGGCACGGTAGCCCAATGAACGTACTGGAAGAGAATATTTATACTCAGGCATGGCACCATTTGGGTAACACATTGCCACGCCCAAAAGCGATTCTTGCGGTTTCGGCCCACTGGTATACCCGTGGAACGGCGGTTACGGCAATGGAACATCCTAAAACGATCCATGATTTTGGTGGTTTTCCTCAGGCGCTATTTGACACTCAATACCCGGCTAAAGGTTCTCCGCAACTGGCTGCACGAATTCAGGAATTACTGGCTCCGGTTTCTGTCATTGCGGATATGACCGAGTGGGGATTAGATCATGGTACCTGGGGCGTATTGATAAAAATGTATCCTGATGCTGACATTCCTGTCGTTCAGTTAAGCATTGATGCCACCCAACCGGCAGCTTATCACTATCAACTGGGCCAAAAGTTAGCGGCTTTACGCCGTGAAGGCGTGATGATCGTTGCCAGCGGTAACGTGGTGCATAACCTGCGGATGGCAAGATGGCAAGATGGCAGGGTAATCAACAGCCTTTTGACTGGGCGGAACGTTTCGATAATTTTGTACGCGACAATCTGACCTGGCAGGGGGATAACCACCCACTGGTTAACTTTATGGACAACCCGGATGCACATCTGGCCTGTCCAACACCAGAACACTATTTACCGTTGCTGTATGTGCTGGGAGCTCGGGAATATAACGAACCAGTAAGCATACCGGTGGATGGTATTGAAATGGGGTCGTTGAGTATGTTGTCGGTTAAGGTGGGATAGGTTTTTTTTGACCTTTATGAGCACTGGAATTCAGCCGACAACTGAATGAGGGTAGCACGGCTGGCATGGATGCCAGCCGAGGCGCAGCGACGTAGGACAAAATTGCAGGAGCAATTTTGAACAGCACGAAGTGCTGGCCCAAAGGGCCGAGCCTCATGGATGAGGCGAGTACTCCGGCTCTGCGCCGGTGCGTAAGCCCGAATGAAGGCGGAGGGAAGTCGCGTAGCGACCTGGATTCGTGTGCGAAAGCGCGGGATTGTTAAGGGGGCTCGCTAGCCCCCTTGACTCGGCCACTTACACGATGGTCTATTTGAACTCGGTACTATTAGTGGACGAAATTTACTCGGAATTAATGGGTTTTTATCAAACACATTAGTCCAATATGATATGCGGATAATACCGCGAAAGATCCTGAGTAATTAAGCTACGGTCTTCCCGCAGGCCAATACCACAAGGCTCATCATCTACCAGCCAGCTGCCAATCAGGGTGTAGCTGTCATTAAAGCGCGGTAGCGGGTGGAATTGCTGGATAATCATTCCTTCTTCGCCGTAAGGCCCATCGACTTTGCACACTTCCTGACCATTTTCGATAATCTGAATGTTGGCACCTTCCCGTGAAAATAGCGGTTTGGAAACGTAATGGTTCAGATTATGGGTTTCACCGGCGAAATAGGCCGGTAGCAGGTTTGGATGATTAGGGAACATCTCCCACAACAAAGGCAACAGCGCTTTATTGGAGATAATGCTTTTCCATGCAGGCTCTAACCAACGCACGCCAGCGTCAGCCAGCTTGGTAGAGAAGATCTCCCGGAACATGAATTCCCAGGGGTAAAGCTTGAACAGATTGCTGATGACCTGATCTTCGGTATCAGTAAACTGGCCTTTCTCACCCAGACCAATCTCTTCAATAAACATAAATTCATTGGCTAAACCTGCTTCGTTAGCGCAGTCTTGCAAATACTGTACGGTACCGCGATCTTCTTCGGTATCCTGGCAGCAGGCAAAATGCAGCAGATTAAAACCATGTTGTGCTTTCAGCTCGGCAAAACGCTCAATCAGCTTATCCTGCAAGCTATTGAACTGATCGGCATCGTGGCGCAGCTTACCTGCATTTACCTGATCTTCCAGCCACATCCATTGGAAAAAGGCCGTTTCATACAGCGATGTTGGGGTATCAGCATTATTCTCCAACAGTTTGGCCGGGTTTTTACCATCGTAGGCCAGGTCGAGGCGAGAATAGAGCGACGGCTGTTGGGTTTTCCATGAAGTACGAACAAAATCCCAACAGTGTTTAGGAATATGGAATTTGGTTAACAGCTCTTCACTGTTAACCACTTTCTCTACCACCTGTAAGCACATCTGGTGCAGCTCTGCGGTGGTGTTTTCCAACTCTTCAATTTGTGCCAGTGAGAACTGGTAGTAGGCATCTTCACACCAGTATGGTTCGCCATACATAGTGTGAAAATTGAAACCGTATTCAGTAGCTACTTCACGCCAGTTTGGACGTTCGGTAATAGATTGACGAATCATTAAAAATTAACCTTAGCCACCGAATGAACGACTTTTTGTTGATGAGCTGTTTGAAGACGAGCTGCTGCGTGACATGCTATTTTGTTTCGCCACTGAATCACCAAAACCACCGCGGGTAACGGTTGTCGTGGTAGCTGGCTTAGGTGCCAGCGCGCTCTTATCCACTTTCATGCTTCTGCCAGTGGTTGCATTGCCATAGCTACGACCTGTTGAGTCAACAAATTTGCCGTTAGCCGGGCTACCTGCTGCTTTAGAAGTAAACAGTGGAGATTGACCATAGCCACCACCCATCATGCGGCCCATCATATAACCCGCCATCAGCGGCATCCACATGCTGCTTTGTTGTGGTTGTGCTGCCATACCTGCCTGAGCAGGAGCTTCGGTACATTGAGCTTCACCAAATTCGGCTACGCAATCTTCTTTAGTTGCGTATTTTGGTGCGGTTTTTACTGCTTCTTCCAGCGCCTGATTATAAGCAATGGTGCACTGATCGCCCATTGATGGGTTACTTTGTTTACATTCATCCGCATTCTGGAACAGGGATACGCTTTCGTCAGCCTGTTCACAGCCCGACAGCATAAATACGGCACTTATTGCCAGCGCAACAGGGGCTAAACGATAAGTACGGAAGGATTTACGAAAAGAGTCACGGTTGATGTGTTTAGTGCGTTTCATGAGTTATCAGTCCCAGAGTTAAATTCAAAAATCGTATTGCTGCCAGTGCTGCTAATTTTCAGAAAAATAACTCATCTATGTTCATTACTTTAGAAGGGATAAAAAGAACATAAATGTATTGGTGGTTTAGCTGAAAACGTAGAGCCAGACAGGGAAATTCCCTTTATGCATGTACCCAGTAGAATAGGCGAAATAAGCGATAAATTAAAGCAAAGATCGATGCTTTAGCCACAATTGAGGGTTCTGGCGGGAAAAATGTGCGCTGAATCGCGATTTTAGCGAAAGGTAGGTAAAAAAATTCCCCCGGACTCAGAGAATTCGGGGGAACAGAGATATTACCACTTGGGTTAATTAAAGATTTATTCTTTAACTTTAATCACCGGAATGGTTGAGCTTGGTTTACCCAGAGTTTTATTAAGTAAATCCAGATCGGTTTCGTTCAATGTGCCTAGCGTATATTTGATGTTTAACTGATTAATCAGATAATCATAACGTGCGTTGGACAGTTGTTGCTTGGCGTTATACAGGGTAGTCGTCGCGTTTAACACGTCCACGATGGTACGAGTACCCACATCATAACCTGCCTGAGTGGCTTCTAATGAGCTTTGTGCAGAAACCACGGTTTGTTTATAAGCATTCACTGAGCTGATAGATGCAGAGACGTTATTGTAAGAAGAACGTACGATTTGCACTACAGAGCGATGTGCGCTTTCTAACGCTTCACTGGCACCAACGTAATTATATTGTGCCTGCTTAACGCGGGAACTTGTCTGACCGCCGCTGAACAGCGGGAAGCTTAGCGTAAAGCCAGCAGTGGTATTACCGTTAATGCTATCGTTTTGACCCAGAGTGCTGGTACCGCGGTAGTCATTGTTAGACAGCCCACTGGAGGCGGTAAATGCTAACGTTGGCATATGACCTGTCTGTTGCAATTTAACCTGTTCGCGGGATAAATCCTGAGCCAAACGGGCAGTTAACAGGTTCAGGTTACGGCTTTCCGCTTCCTGTAGCAGAGTATTAACGTCATTAGGACGACGAGTACTGAAACGCGCGGTGTCCAGCGAGCTCAGTTCCGGATAGAACATTCCGGTAATCTGGCGCAGAACTTCCAGAGAGTTTTCCAGATTGTTGCGGGCGGTTACTTCGTCTGCCAGCGTCTGGTCATATTGTGCCTGGGCGTTTTGCACATCAGTAACAGCGACCAGACCTACGTTAAAACGTTGGCGAGCCTGATCTAACTGACGATAAAGCGCATCTTTCTGTGCTTCAGTAGTAGAAAGAATATCCAGACTACGCAATACATTAAAATAAGCGGTAGCCGTATCGAGAATCAGCGTTTGTTGCTGAGCCTGATAAGAAACGTCCTGAACGCCTGCTTGTTTTTCAGTAATATTAAGCTGGCGCCATAAAGACATATCAAAAATAGTTTGGCTTAATTGCAAAGTGCCACTGGTCACATCACTTTTACTGCCGCTGTTGTCACGATAGCCACGGTTAATGTTATAACCTGCATTTAAACCTAATTGAGGCAGCAGGGCACCGCGAGACTCACTAATTTTTTCATAGGCTGCATCACGATCGGATTCTGACTTACGTAAGTCAGGGTTATTGCTTTTAGCCTGCTGGTAAACTTGCAGTAAATTTTCGGCATAGCTTGAAGTGCTCAGGCCAACCAGGCTAAGACCAATAATCAAAGGAAGCAGTTTTTTCATGGGCGATCCTTGTTGTACAGCAGTAATGTTGTTTTGACTGATTGCTACGGTCAGATATTAAATATAGTCGCAAATTCTACCAGAGTATTCCTTATAATAAAGGTAGCTTTATGTGCCATCCCGGCATTATTTACAGAAAATTTACCTATTTCTGGCATTTATCTGTTGAAGCTGTCTGGTATAGCTAACTTAATAGACGCTATAAGACCACTTATCGACTAAAAGAGAAAGAAATAATGAAGTTATCTCAATCAGTACCCGTGACATTAGGTAAGGATGATGTGGAAATTATTTCACGAAAGCCACTTTTTCGCGGTTTCTTTTCGCTGACGGAATACCGTTTTCGCCACCGTTTGTTTGATGGCAGCATGAGTGGTGAAGTGGTCAGGGAGATTTTTGAACGCGGTCATGCCGGAGTATTACTGGCTTATGATGCGGTTCGCGATACCGTGGTATTGATTGAACAAATCCGTATTGCTGCGTTAGAAACCAGCGATAGTCCCTGGCTGTTAGAGTTAGTTGCCGGCATGATTGAACCCGATGAAAATATTGAAGAAGTGGTTCGTCGCGAAGCACAGGAAGAAGCGGGTATTGTTATTGGCCGTTGTAAGCCGGTTCTCAGCTATTTAGCCAGTCCCGGCGGGACCAGCGAGCGTTCGTCAATTATGGTAGGTGAAGTTGATTCTTCTAAAGCCAGCGGCATTCATGGTCTGGCCGAAGAACATGAAGATATTCGTGTTCATGTGGTCAGTCGTGAGCAGGCTTATCGTTGGGTGGAAGAGGGAATTATTGATAATGCGGCAGCAATTATTGCATTGCAGTGGTTACAACTGAATTATCAAACTTTACGGGCTGAATGGCAGAATTAAAATCGGACAATTGATGATTTTATACCGCAGAGATTTTATTCTGCGGTTTCCTGTTAAATTATCCGGAGGCTGCTAATATAAAAGGAATAATTATGAGAGGGGGTGTGCTGTGGCCAATAAAATTGTTGATAATATTATTAACAGCATTGAGCTAATTACCGATCCGTGGATTGATTCTGAAATTCACGATTTTTTCCATCTGGATGAGAATGTTGTTGAATTTAGCTATGAAGTAATTGATAACAAATACTATATTGAGGTGATGTTAAAACAACCTGATATTCATACAATTAAAATGCATTTCATGTCGTTTGTTTCGTTGATGCAACACTCTAATTTCACTTTTTACTCCAGAAAAGCAAATGATCAAATTATCAGTTACAGGCTGATTTCTGGTGGTAGCGATATGAAAGGTTTTTATTGTGAGGTTAATTACGAACATATTTAATACATAATATTATTGTGGCTATAGGGATGTAACACCGCAGTATTTTCCGTAAATGTCATTATTATATTATGCCTGATAAACCCCAGGCATATTTAACAACATATATAAACGTCCACTCTCCTCCTTTACTTTTCCTGACTAATTGATTCTTTATTTCTGTGTGGTTTCTGAATAATAATAGGTCGCCTGATATTGAGACTACCGTATAGAATAATTGTGCTGATAAAGTTGAGCTAAAAACGAGTGATAAATTGATTTTGTATGATAAAAAGACAATGGGCAGGGTGAAATGAAAAAGAAGTATGTACCTGATTTTCCTGCCATGATGCGCTTAACGGAAGTCAATTACGCTCAATTACGTCGCCTGATCCCTCGTGACGATACGCCAGGAAGTCAGGTAGAACTGCAGGTTGCCGGAGCGGTATATCGTATTGAAACTCTGGAATCTACCCGTTACACCTCTTATGTTTCTATTAAGCAAGTTTTTCCTAAGGTTAGTTACTGGAGTATGCCCTGTCTGAATGTAAGGCTTTACCATGACGCGTTAGTTGCAGAAGTGTGTTCCAGTCAACAGATCTTTAGATTTAAAGCAAGTTATGATTATCCTAATAAAAAATTACACCAGCGTGACGAAAAACACCAAATTAACCAATTTTTGGCGGACTGGTTGCGCTTTTGTCTGATGAAAGGAACAATGTCTGTTCCGATTTGTTAAACACTTAGAAAGCAGGAGCTTACTAACTTAAGCCTTTTGAAGGAAATCTCTTGGAAAGCCTTTTTCAACTCCCTTTAGCGCGTGGGTCTAAAGTGAGAGTTTTACAGATTACTGATACTCACTTATTTGCTGGTGCTGATGAAACGCTTTTAGGGGTAAATACCCTGAAAAGTTATCAGGCAGTATTGCGTGCAGTCGCCGAAAGGGGGCACGATTACGATTTAATCGTAGCGACGGGTGATTTAGCTCAGGATCGCTCTTTTGCCGCATATGAACGTTTTACCGCGGGTATTGCGACTTTACCGGCACCTTGCGTATGGCTGCCGGGTAACCATGATTTCCAGCCGGCTATGGTTGATGCCATGGCAGCGGCACAGATCCTCCCTTCTAAACAGGTACTGCTTGGCGAAGACTGGTACGTTATTTTACTGGATAGTCAGGTATTAGGTGTACCTCACGGTGAACTGAGTGAATACCAACTGAATTGGCTCGATCGTTCACTGACACAGTACAGCGATCGTCATGCATTGATTTTACTTCACCACCACCCTCACTCTTCGGGCTGTACCTGGTTGGATCAACACAGCCTGCGTAATGCCCATATGTTAGCGGAAGTGCTTGACAGACACCCTCAGGCTAAAACATTGCTATGTGGACATATCCATCAGGATCTCGATCTTGACTGGAATGGGCGGCGCGTTTTGGCATCGCCTTCTACTTGCGTGCAATTTAAACCCCACTGTACTAACTTTACTATTGATGACTTAGCGCCAGGCTGGCGTTATCTCGATCTCTATTCTGATGGTTCCATTGAAACTACGGTATGCCGCCTTGAAGGTGATGTATTCCGTCCTGACATGAACTCGGATGGTTATTGATGACGACTTTGCTCTATATACATGGATTTAATAGTTCGCCTCAGTCGGCTAAAGCCGTTAATTTTAAGCGTTGGCTGGCGGAACATCATCCAAACATTGAGATGCTGATTCCACAGATACCGCCTTCTCCGGCGGAAGCGGCTGAATTACTGGAGCAAATAGTACTGGATCGTGTGGGAGAACCTCTGGGGATCGTCGGTTCTTCGTTGGGGGGATATTATGCTACCTGGCTATCGCAGTGTTTTATGTTGCCTGCGGTGCTGGTTAATCCGGCAGTAAAACCCTTTGAGTGGTTGCAGGAATATATTGGAGAGCATCAGAATCCCTACACCGGACAGCAATATGTGATAGAGTCACGTCACGTTTACGACCTCAAAGTCATGCAGATAGAACCGCTGGAGTCTCCGGACCTGTTGTGGCTACTGCAACAGACAGGAGATGAAGTGCTTGATTACCGTCAGGCGGTGACTTACTACACTTCTTGTCGACAAACCGTGGAGTCCGGTGGAAACCACAGTTTTGTCAGCTTTGATCACTATTTTTCCCCGATTGTTGATTTTTTAGGGCTTGCTGCGGCTTAATAAGTAGCTTCGGCCTGCCATACTATGGAAGGTTAGCCGGTTTACACCGATAATAAACAATGATCGTTTTTATGCCCTGAAACTTATCCAGAAACCAAACAATGAGCCAATCCAGTTATAACGCTGATTCCATTGAGGTGCTCAGCGGCCTTGAACCAGTACGACGCCGTCCCGGCATGTACACCGATACCTCTCGTCCGAATCATCTCGGACAGGAAGTTATTGATAACAGCGTTGATGAGGCGTTAGCCGGTCACGCGAGTAAAATAGAAGTAATATTGTATGAAGACCAGTCGCTGGAAGTGATCGACGACGGTCGTGGTATGCCTGTCGATATTCATCCTGAAGAAGGGGTGACAGCGATTGAGCTTATCATGTGCCGTTTACACGCCGGTGGTAAGTTCTCTAACAAAAACTACCAGTTTTCCGGTGGTTTGCACGGGGTAGGTATTTCAGTGGTTAACGCCCTGTCTACTCGTGTGGAAGTCACTGTGCGTCGTGATGCGCAGGTATACAGCATAGTATTTGAAAACGGTGACAAAGTGCAGGATCTGACGGTTATCGGTACCTGTGGTCGCCGTAATACCGGCACCAGCGTTCACTTTTGGCCCGATCCCAGCTTTTTTGACAGCCCAAGATTTTCTGTCTCCCGTCTGGTGCACGTGCTAAAGGCGAAAGCCGTTCTCTGTCCGGGCGTTGAAATTATTTTTACCGATAAAGTGAATGGTACTGAACAGCGCTGGTGCTATCAGGATGGTTTAACCGATTACCTGATGGAAGCGGTAAATGGCCTGATAACCCTGCCGGAAAAACCATTTGTTGGTGCTTTTGCCGGTGACATTGAAGCGGTGGACTGGGCGCTGTTATGGCTGCCGGAAGGGGGAGAAGTACTAAGCGAAAGCTACGTCAACCTGATTCCAACCATGCAGGGTGGTACCCACGTTAACGGCCTGCGTCAGGGCTTGCTGGATGCGATGCGTGAATTCTGTGAATTCCGTAATTTGCTGCCCCGCGGCGTGAAGCTCAGTGCGGAAGATATCTGGGATCGTTGTGCTTATGTTCTTTCCCTGAAAATGCAGGATCCGCAGTTTGCCGGTCAAACCAAAGAACGCTTATCGTCTCGCCAAAGTTCTGCTTTTGTCTCCGGCATTATTAAAGATGCTTTTAGTCTGTGGTTGAACCAGAACGTACAGGCGGCTGAACAGTTAGCCGAGCTGGCCATTTCCAGTGCCCAGCAGCGTATGCGGGCAGCCAAAAAGGTAGTGCGTAAAAAACTGGTCAGTGGGCCTGCGCTGCCTGGCAAACTGGCTGACTGCTCATCGCAAGATTTAAGCGTTACCGAACTGTTTTTGGTGGAAGGGGATTCTGCGGGTGGTTCTGCCAAGCAGGCTCGTAGCCGTGAATTCCAGGCAATTATGCCGCTGAAGGGTAAGATCCTTAACACCTGGGAAGTCTCTTCTGATGAGGTTCTGGCCTCTCAGGAAATTCATGATATTTCGGTAGCGATTGGTATCGATCCTGACAGTGACGATCTCAGCCAACTGCGTTACGGTAAAATATGTATCCTGGCGGATGCGGACTCCGATGGTCTGCATATTGCCACCCTGATTTGCGCACTGTTTGTTCGCCATTTCCGTAAGATGGTAGAAGAGGGGCATGTCTATGTGGCAATGCCGCCACTGTACCGCATCGATCTGGGCAAAGAGGTTTACTACGCGCTGGATGAACAGGAAAAAGAGGGTGTGCTGGAGCAGCTAAAACGCAAAAAAGGCAAACCAAACGTACAGCGTTTTAAAGGGCTGGGTGAAATGAACCCGCTACAGCTGCGTGAAACCACGATGGACCCAAATACCCGTCGTTTGGTTCAGCTAACGCTCGAAGACAGCGAAACCACCATGGCCTTGATGGATATGCTGTTAGCCAAGAAACGTTCAGAAGACCGCCGTAACTGGTTACAGGAAAAAGGCGATCGTGTGGAACTTGATGTTTAATATCAGTATCTGAACCCCGTTTTTATTTAGCCAATGCTTTAAATAGAAGCGGGAAAGGAAAGAGTAATTCTATGAGTGATATAACTCACGACGGTGTGGAACAGCAGCCGCTCCACCAGTTTACTGAGAATGCGTACCTTAACTACTCAATGTACGTCATTATGGATCGCGCATTGCCGTTTATCGGCGATGGTTTGAAGCCAGTACAACGTCGTATTGTTTATGCAATGTCTGAGCTGGGGCTGAATGCCGCGGCTAAGTTTAAGAAATCAGCGCGTACCGTGGGTGACGTGCTGGGTAAATATCATCCTCACGGCGATAGCGCCTGTTATGAAGCGATGGTATTGATGGCGCAGCCATTCTCCTATCGTTACCCGTTGGTAGACGGTCAGGGGAACTGGGGGGCACCGGACGATCCGAAATCGTTCGCCGCCATGCGTTATACCGAATCCCGCCTGTCTAAATATGCCGAACTGTTGTTGGGTGAACTGGGACAGGGAACCGTAGATTACGTACCAAACTTCGACGGCACCATGCAGGAGCCTAAAATGCTGCCTGCACGCTTGCCGAATATCCTGCTGAACGGGACGACCGGTATTGCTGTTGGTATGGCAACGGATATCCCTCCGCATAACGTGCGCGAAGTGGCTAATGCGGCGGTAATGCTGTTGGATAATCCCAACGCTACGCTGGATAACCTGATGACCGAAATTCAGGGGCCAGACTATCCGACGGAAGCCGAAATCATCACTTCGCAGGATGAAATCAAGAAGATTTATCAGACCGGTAAAGGTTCAATCCGTATGCGTGCCGTGTGGAAGAAAGAGGATGGCGATATCGTCATTACTGCACTTCCGCACCAAACCTCGGGTGCTAAGGTGATAGAACAGATCGCCAGCCAGATGCGGGCTAAAAAGCTGCCGATGGTGGAGGATCTGCGTGATGAGTCAGATCATGAGAATCCAACTCGTCTGGTGTTAGTACCTCGCTCTAACCGTATCGATTTAGAACAGGTGATGAATCATCTGTTTGCCACCACCGATCTGGAAAAAAGTTACCGCGTTAACCTGAATATGCTGGGGCTGGATGGTCGTCCGGCGGTGAAAAATCTGGTTGAGATCCTGTCGGAGTGGTTAGTGTTCCGTCGTGATACCGTGGTTCGTCGTTTGAATCACCGTCTGGAACGCGTACTGAGACGCTTACATATTTTAGATGGTTTACTCGCCGCCTTCCTGAATATCGATGAAGTGATCGAAATTATTCGTACCGAAGATGAGCCAAAGCCGGTATTGATGCAGCGCTTTAGCATCAGTGATACTCAGGCCGAAGCCATTCTGGAACTGAAACTGCGTCATCTTGCCAAGCTGGAAGAGATGAAGATCCGCGGTGAGCAAGCTGAACTGGAAAAAGAGCGTGACCGTCTGCAAGGTCTGTTAAGTTCCGATCGTAAACTCAGCTCTTTGATCAAGAAAGAAATTCTGGCTGATGCAGAAACCTATGGTGACGATCGTCGTTCACCGCTGGTGGTTCGCACCGAAGCCAAAGCGATGAGCGAACACGATTTTGTTCCTTCTGAGCCAGTGACTATTGTGCTTTCCGATATGGGATGGGTTCGTAGCGCCAAGGGCCATGATATTGAGCCATCCGGACTGAGCTATCGTGCCGGTGACAGCTTCAAAGCCGCTGCTCGTGGTAAGAGCAATCAGCCTGTGGTGTTTATTGACTCTACCGGACGTAGCTATGCGCTGGATCCGTTGACGTTACCGTCCGCTCGCGGACAAGGTGAGCCGTTGACCGGAAAACTCACGCCGCCACCGGGAGCAACGGTTGAACAGGTGTTAATGCACGCGGACGATCAGAAGCTGTTGATGGCATCGGATGCCGGATACGGCTTTATCTGTACTTTTGAAGATCTGGTGGCGCGTAACCGCAACGGTAAAGCAATGATCACTCTGCCGGATAATGCCAAAGTGCTAACTCCGCTGGAAGTAAACAGTGAAGACGATCTACTGTTAACCATTACCGCTGCTGGCAGAATGCTGCTATTCCCGGTAGGTGATTTACCACAGCTGTCGAAAGGTAAGGGTAACAAGATTATCTCTATTCCTTCGGCACAGGCAGCTTCAGGTGAAGATCGTATTGCCTATCTGTTTATTCTGACGGCGAAATCATCAGTAACACTACACGTAGGTAAACGTAAGCTGCAACTGCGTCCGGAAGACCTACAGAAATTCCGTGCAGAGAGAGGCCGTAAAGGGACTCTGCTACCGCGAGGACTACAACGCATCGATAATATTGATGTTGAAACTCCTCCTTCGCCGACTGAAGAGGCTCCGGTTACGGAGTGATTCAACTGCGGGAATATTGATAAAAATTCAGGCTGCTCTGTTTACAGAACAGCCTGTTTTTTTCTGCAACCGCGGTGTTTCTGGCTAATGAAAGGATTAGATTGATTTGGTTTTGAATAATGAGAACACGAGTAAGCAAAAGAGGATCTTTTGCATTATGAGTGATTGAAATAAAATTGATTCCCTCCACTTAACTTATTATTGGAATCAGTGCGTTTTCTTTATAAGTCGGTATACTTATCGGCTATAAATGAATGAGGTTTATATGTTAGTTATTTTGCGTGCTTTGATTGTTATTCCATTTTGTATTTTGGTCTGTCTGGGTGGCTCGATATATTGTCTTTTTAGCCCGCGCAATCCTCGTCATTCCTATACTTTCGGTCGACTGTTTGGTCGTCTGGCACCGGTATTTGGCTTAACCGTCGAAACACGGGTTAATCCGGCGGTTAAAGCTGACGGAAACTGTATCTATATCGCTAATCATCAGAATAATTACGATATGGTAACGGCGGCCGCTGCGGTACAGCCAAGAACGGTGACAGTGGGTAAAAAGAGCCTGCTGTGGATTCCTTTCTTCGGCCCTTTCTATTGGCTGACTGGTAATATCTTGATTGATCGCAATAATAAAACCAAATCTCGCGGTACCATTTACCAAATTATCGAGCAGATGAAAAAACGGGATATTTCGGTGTGGATGTTTCCGGAAGGAACACGCAGTAGAGGACGGGGTTTATTACCGTTCAAAACCGGAGCTTTTCATGCGGCTATTGCGGCTGGCGTGCCGGTTGTACCTATTTGTGTTTCCAGTACCAGCGGTAAAATAAAGCTAAATCGTTGGAACAATGGTCATGCGATTGTGGAAATGATGTCTCCTATTGATACCAGCGTTTATGATAAAGATCAGGTGCGTGAACTGGCGCAACACTGCCATGACATCATGACAAAAAAATTGGCACAGCTGGATCAGGAAGTTGCTGAGCGTGAGGCAGCGGATCGCCAACGTTAACAGCGTTTATCACTTTTATTGGTGATTTTTAAGGTAGCGATTGAAATGTGTGTGCTGGGGTTTTTCTCCAGTGCACATTTGTGATCCTGCCATTTTTTCTTTGCATAACGTGATACCAACACATTGGCGTGATGATGTTTGCGCTGACAATATAAAGTGGATCGGGATTGATCTCTTTAGCTGATATACACGAAGGTTGTTTGAATGGTTGCTAAGATTAACAACAAAATGATACCGATTAGCCGCCGCCGCTTGTTGCAGGCGACAGGGGCCGCACTGGGTGCAAGCATGGTTTCTCCGGCGTTTGCCGCCGCCCCTCAGGCAGCGTTGCCTGTTCCTCCTTTGCTGGAAAGCCGTAAGGGCCAGCCGCTTTATCTCTCGCTTCAACGTACCCACTGGGAGTTTATCTCCGGCTCCCGGGTTAGTACTATGGGTTTTAATGGCCGCTATTTGGGGCCCACGGTAAGGGTTCGTAATGGTGATGACGTCAAAATGGTGTACAGCAATCGCTTAAGCGATCCGGTCGCTGTAACAGTGAGTGGGCTTCAGGTTCCCGGTACTTTAATGGGAAATGCAGCGCGAATGATGTCACCGGGCGTGGACTGGTCACCGATTATTCCAGTGCGCCAACAGGCAGCAACCTGTTGGTATCATGCCATTACACCAAACAAAGTTGCTTCTGATATCTACAACGGTCTGGCCGGTATGTGGATTATTGAAGATGATATTACTCGTGGTTTAACCATTCCCAATCAGTATGGTGTGAATGATTTTCCCGTTATCTTGCAGGACAAGCACTTTAGCTCTTTTGGTCAGCCGGAATATTCTATTAGCGGTACCAATGAGTCTGGCTTTCTGGGGGATACCTTATTAACCAACGGCGTTAGTGGGCCTTATGTTGAGGTTGGCCGCGGTTGGGTCAGATTACGTTTGTTGAATGCCTCTAATTCCCGACGCTATACCCTAACGTTGAGCGATAACCGGCCATTCAATCTGATTGCAAATGACACAGGCTTGTTGACGGCTCCGGTTGCCGTTCCTCAGCTGAATTTAGCGCCGGGTGAACGCCGTGAAGTGCTTATCGATATGTCGAAAGGGGAAGAAGTCTCCATTTCCGCCGGACTTTCTGCCGGTGTTGTTGACAGGCTACGTAGCTTCTTTGAACCATCGAGTATTCTGAATTCATCTCTGGTGTTAACCATTAAGCCAACGGGATTGATGGCGCTGGTAACGGATAAACTGCCAGCCAGCCTGAAGCCGGTAGATGTATTGGATGGCAGCATTACCCGTTCGCGTGAATTTGTGTTGGGTAGCGATATTCCGGGCATTAATGGTGCTATCTGGGATCCATTACGTATCGACACTAAAGTGAAGTTAGGTACATGGGAACGTTGGATTGTCAGCGCAGCTAAGCCCCAGGCATTTCATATTCAGGGCGCTTCATTTTTTGTCAGCTCAGTCAACGGTGCGAATCCTTCATTGGAAGACAGCGGCTGGAAAGATACCGTTTGGATTGAAGGCAAAGTCGAACTGCTGGTGAAGTTTAACCAACCATCGTCGCCGCATTTCCCGTTTATGTACTATAGCCAGAATCTGGAGCTTGCTGACCGCGGGAATATCGGGCAGTTGTTGGTTGAAGAGTAATATTGATATTAGCTTCAGTGAATATTCCGGCCGTAATGGCATTGCGCTTATATTGGCGTAGTGCCCGGCCGGAAAACAATCTGACTTTGGTATCCGAGTGCGTCGGGCCTAGCCGGGCTAGGGGCGCTCCGGCAGCTAAAGCTGCTACGACCCCAACGCCCGTCTCTCCCTCCGATTAGCTGAGTTAAAGACCAATATCTTGTTAACTAATCTTCCTCCTGAACATCCAATACGCAATACTCCCCGTGGTAACGGTAATCACCAACAGCGGCCACAGGCTTCCCCAGATAATTGAGAAATCGGCGTCTTTCAGGTAAATCTGTTTGGTGATATCGGTGAAGTGGCGGATTGGATTAATCCAGGTGAGGTTTTGTAGCCATACCGGCATATTCTCTACCGGTGAGACATAACCGGACAGCAGAATTGCCGGCATCATAAAGACAAACACACCAATAAATGCCTGTTGTTGTGTCGCGCACAGCGAAGAGATCAGCAGGCCAAATCCTACCAGTGACAGGGTATAAATCAGCATGGTGCTGTAAAACAGCATCAGCGAGCCGGCAAAAGGGATCTGATAGAAAAAGATCCCGATGATCAGGACGATTGAAGCCTGAAACATCGCCACAATCATAGCCGGAACGGCTTTACCGATAAATATTTGCCAGGTGGTCAGTGGGGAAACTAATAGTTGCTCTAGGGTTCCCTGCTCGCGCTCGCGGGCTACGGAAAGTGAAGTCACAATCAGTACGCCGATGGTGACAATCATGGCAATCAATGATGGCACCACAAACCATTTGTAATCCAGATTAGGGTTATACCAGTTGCGTACCACCGGTTGGCTATTGTTCTGCTTAGGTATTGAAGCGCTCAGTTCTGACTGGTATTGCTTAACAATCTGTTGAATATAGTTAGCGGCAATTTGTGCACTGTTAGAGCGTCGGCCATCGAGAATAATTTGCAGTGGTGTGGTTTGGCCGTTTTCAATAAGGCGGGAAAAATCTGCCGGGAAGCGCACCAGCAGCAGTGCTTTTTGCTGATTAATAGTCGGTTCTATTTCTTGTGAACTGTGCAACAGAATGACGTTGCTGAAGGCTTTCGCTTTGGCAATTCGTTGGGTCAGCTCAACGGAGGCTTTACCATTATCCTCACTGTAGATAGCAATACTGGCATTAGTCACTTCTAACGTTGCGGCAAACGGAAACAGAATAACCTGCATTAATACCGGTAATACCAGAATGGCTCTGGTTTGTGGATCGCGCAGCAGTGACTGTAGTTCTTTGGCTATCAGCGACAGCATGCGATGAAGTATGGTCAGGGTATCTCTGGTCATAGATTAGTCCAGCCGCCTTCTGGTTTTCAGTGCTGTTAGCCCAATAAAGAAAACCGCTGATGCAATCAGGAACAGCAAATTAACAAACAGAATAGGGCCAATATTTCCGGCCAGAAACAGGGTTTGTAGGGTACTGACAAAATAACGGGCGGGAATGATATAAGTTACTGCCCGAACGACCTCTGGCATGCTGTCGATTTCAAATATGAAGCCGGATAGCATCACCGCTGGCAGAAACGCCGCATTCAGTGCCACCATAGCCGCATTAAACTGATTGCGGGTTAAGGTGGATATCAACAGTCCCATACCCAGCGTGCTGGCAAGAAACAGACTGCTCATACCAAACAGAATTGGTAATGATCCCCGATAGGGAACATCCATAACCAGCACGGCTACCACCACACAAAGCGCCATAGCAATCATACCGAGGAAATAATAAGGAATTAGCTTGGATAATAACAGCTCCCCACGGGTAACCTGAGTTGAAAGCAAGGCTTCCATAGTGCCGCGTTCCCATTCGCGGGCGATGACCAATGAGGTAAGAATGGCTCCAATTACCGTCATGATAATAGTGATTGCACCGGGAATAATAAAATTGCGGCTGATGGCTGAAGGGTTAAACCAGTAGCGTAGTTGAACATCGATTAACCCTTGAGGTTTTTCTCCCCGGTCGATAGCCTGATTTCGCTGCCAGATTTGCCAGATACCTTCTGCGTATCCCTGAGCGAAGTTAGCGGTATTGGGTTCACTACCATCGGTGATCACTTGAATTGGTGTGGTGTCTTCTGGTCGCAGCAGGTGCTGTGAAAAATCTGAAGGAATTACCACTAAGCCGCGAATTTCACCAGCTTGCAGTTTATGGATAAGCTCGCGACGGTCGGTACTGATGGTGGGAGCGATATAGGCGGAACCAATAAAAGCATCCACCAGATGGCGAGCTTCCGGGGTTTGCTGCTCCATTAAAATACCAATCTTCAATTTGCTGGAATCCAGATTGATACCATAACCAAAAATAAACAGCAGCATCAGTGGGATCACAAAGGCGATCAGACCGCTGCTGGGATCCCGCAAGATTTGATAAGTCTCTTTACGGCACAGGGCGAACAGGCGACGCAGGGAGAAAAAGGTATTTGGTTTTTTGACCGGGGAATCACTCACTTTCAACCTCCTTGTCATAACCTAATACTAAATCAATAAATGCCTGCTCCATGGTGGGATTAGGGTTATCTGGGGTGGCAATCTGCTGTTTAAGGTCGTCAGGTGAGCCAGCAGCAATGATTTTTCCCCGATAAACCAGACCAATACGGTCGCAGTATTCAGCTTCGTCCATAAAATGGGTAGTTACCATCACCGTTACCCCTTTTTCTACCATGCCGTTAATATGCAGCCAAAACTCCCGGCGGGTAACGGGATCGACACCAGAGGTAGGTTCATCGAGAAACAGAATATCAGGCTCATGCATCAGTGCGCAGGAGAGGGCCAGTCGCTGTTTAAATCCTAAGGGTAAAGCATTTGGTTCTTGCTTAAGGATTGGCGTGAAGCTAAATGCTTTGGTCATATCGGCTATCTTATTTTTCTGTTTCTCGCCATACAGACCGTAGGCACCGGAAAAGAATTTCAGATTTTGTTCTACAGTCAGATTGCCATATAGCGAGAACTTTTGAGCCATATATCCTAATCGCTGGCGCGCTTTACCGGAGCTGGTTTTCAGGTCCATATTCAATACCAGCGCTTTTCCGCTAGTGGGTACCAGCAAACCACACATCATTTTAAAGGTAGTGGATTTACCCGCACCATTAGGGCCTAACAAACCAAAAATTTCTCCCCGCTTCACCTGAAAGCTCACGTTATCCGTTGCGGCAAAACTGCCAAACTTTTTAGTCAGAGAGATAGCTTCGATCACCACCTCCTGAGGATTGCCTTCAACGCTTGGCATAATTTGCCCCAGAGCGGATTCACTGGCCGGGTTTCCCCCTAATAAATCTATAAAGGCATCTTCAAATCGGGGCTCTGCTTCTTCAACTTGAGCGTCAGGCTGACCAAGCCATTCGGGGAGTTTGCTGTGATCCTCTCCTTCACGCAGAATCAGGCGAACGGATTTCCCCTGAATGACGCCATCGCTAACCTGCGGCAGAGACAGCGCTTTTTGCAACATTTTGCGGTTGGTTCCCTGAGTAGCTGCAATCAGAACGCTTCGACCTGCCATGCGCTGGGTTAACTCCTGAGGGGGGCCGTTAAAAATTAGCTCTCCCTCATTCATTAACAGCACCTGACGGCATTGCTCCGCTTCATCCAGATAAGAGGTGCTCCACAGGATCAGCATGCCTTCATCCGCCAGTTCATGCACCATCTTCCACAGTTCGCGGCGGGAGATGGGATCAACACCAACGCCGGGTTCGTCCAATAGCAGAACTTTTGGCTGGCCGATCAACGTACAGGCCAGACCCAGTTTTTGTTTCATACCGCCAGAGAGCTTACCCGCCAGTCGATCGGTAAAACGGGAGAGATCGGTGAACGTCAGCAGTTTTTCAAATACGGCTTTGCGTTCTTCGCCAATAACACCGCGCAGTTCTGCATACAGATTCAGGTTTTCTATGACTGACAGATCTTCATACAGGCCAAATTTTTGCGGCATATAGCCCAAAACCGCATGCAGCTCGCCATCATCTTTAATGGGGTCGAGACCGACAACCCGAATGGTTCCTGCATCTGGCTTCAGTAAACCCGCCAGCATGCGGATTAAGGTGGTTTTACCGGCACCATCTGGTCCGACTAATCCCATAACTGCACCGCTGTCAATTTGTGTTGTCAGGCTGGCGACAGCGGGTTTAGTTAATCCTTTAAAGCTTTTCTCAACGTTATCCAGAACAATATGGTGGACGTTTGCTGAGTCAGTATCACTCATGGCGTAGCCTTAACGGGCAGGAAAAACGATAGTGACCGGCATACCCTGGCGTAAATTATCATCCGGATCGGAAACTATAATACGCAGGCGATATACCAGATCGGTACGAAGTTCAGGGGTTTCGACACTTTTCGGTGTAAATTCTGCATTAGGCGAAACAAAACCAATGGTGCCATGATAAGGCTTATCGGGACGTGCATCGGTATAGATTTCAAGCTCAGTACCGGGAACTGCTTTGGCCAGATTGACTTCATTCACATAGGCCCGTACCCATACCGGATTGGTTAATGACAGGCTAAATACCGTATTACTGGCGCTCAGCATGCTGCCGGGTTCGAGGGCACGGGTAAGAATGGTTCCTTCGGAAGGAGACAATAAGGTGGTATCTGACAAATTCAGTTCAGCCTGAGCTAAAGCCGCTTCAGCCTGAGACAAGTTGGCTTTGGCTTCAGCAATTTCTTGCGGGCGACTACCAGTTTCAAACTGTGCCAGCTTATCTTTAGCGGATTGTAAGGTGGCTTTGGCCTGATCCCTTGCATTGCGGGAATCATCCAGGGTATTTGCGGAGACAGATCGAGTTTTCCACAGGCCCAACTGACGTTGATAGAAGCTTTCAGCATATTGATAAGCGGCCTGGCTCTGCTCTACTGCAGCTTTGACCTGTGCAATCTCTTCTGTGCGATAGCCTTCTTGTACCAGCGCCAGACGGGCTTTCAGTGATTCAACATTAGCTTTGGCTTGCTGTAACGCATTGATATAAGGCGCATCGTCCAGCCGGCCAAGAATTTGCCCTGGTTTTACCCGGTCGCCTTCATCAACGGTTAATGAAGCCAGACGTCCACCAACGCGAAAATTTAGATTTACCGTTCTGATATCAACGTTGCCATAGAGAGATAGCGATGAGTTTCGGCTGTTGTTATAGCCATTCCATGAGTAAAAGGCGGCAATGGAGCAGAGGATGACAACAATAATCAGAAGGAGTTTTTTCTTGGACATAATATGCTGGTTCCGTCTCGATTTTGGTTCGATTAACCATAGCGTAATGTCATTAACGTTAGCATAAACAAGGAAGGGTTATGAATGTATATTTGAGCGAAAACTTTATCTAAATGAGCGAATAAGCTAAATGGCGGTGAAAGAAGACAGGGTGAATGATGGAGGTAGCCCGAATAACGAGTGGTATATCCGGGCCAGAAAGAGTGGGGAAATTAACGGTAGTCAGGGCCGACAACAGAATAGCGGCCGCTGCCCAGCAGCATGGTGGCAATAGCACCAAAGAAATAGAGCGCTTCGGTTTCTAAGCCCCAGGCTCCGACTTTTGTTAGCGTGTATATTTTGGCAGTGCCTACCATTAAAGTCGCTACCAGCAAGGTGAAAGCGACAATTAATGCTGCCGGACGAGTGAAGATGCCAAGAATAATCAGTATTGGGGCAACAATTTCACCAATAAAAACGCCGTAAGCAATGAAATAAGGTAATCCCTGACCAACTAACATGTCACCAATCCAGCCAACCCCATGATCTATTTTAGCTACGCCGTGAAATATCATAAGTACAGAAAATACGACTCTTAAAAGAAGCTTTCCACCGTCCTGATGGTCTGTCAGGCGTGTAAATGACTGATTCAGTTTTGCAAGCATGGTTTTCGTCCTGTTTTGCTATCATTGATAATGTATATATTGGGTTATTGGCTAATTTCTAGACTTATATCTCGATATATTGTCCGAGAATGGATGAAAACCCACCCCCACTGGGATGAAGTATAGTTGAATTGTTCCAGTTATCCAGATGTTGAGAGATTTATTTTGTTTGGAAAAATAAGCGTTGTAATAACCTGAATGCATTGCAACATAAAAAATTATATCTTACGCAATGAATGGTTTTTAAGATCGAGTTTTTATGATTATTTTATGGATTATTCCATTTTTCATCCTATGAGAGAGGATAAACCCAAAACATTTTACCAAAATATTCGAAAGTTTATTCCGGAAGGCTCTATATGTGGTTATTGAATATACACAGGTGGGGTATTTATATTTATTTAGCAGAGTGAAATATTGGTAATTATGACAGTATATCTTATTACAAGATGGGGCTATGCTATGTAGATACAGTGTGGACGATGAATATATTCGGCGTCAGAATTAGAGGTAGCAATAGATTATGGGGCCTTTGAAAAATGATAAAAGTATTAAGTTACTTTTAGAAAGACAATTACAGTCATATGGTATTAACCATTATTGTTATTTTCTACTCCCTAAGTATGCGCAGACTTCACCAGTCATCCTCTCAAACTACCCGGAAGAGTGGTTATCATGTTATATCGCCGCGGAACTTTATCTTTTCGATCCGGTAGTAGTGCACGCAAAACAGACAATACTTCCTTTTGCATGGAGTGACATTCTGGCACCGACTAAAAGTACCACCAATGGCAGTATGGATACTTTTGCTTCACGTTATAATGTTTTTGATGGTTTTACTTTTACACTCCGGGATGCTAATAATCGTCTGGCTTTGCTAAGTTTTTGCAATATAAACGAAGATGATAACTTCCACGATAATATTCAAAAGAATCTGGCAGATATACAACTTTTACTAATTAAAACTCATGATAAAGTTATTAATGACAACCAACTTATTGAGAGTGAGGGTTCAATATTATCATCGCGGGAGTTAGAGATATTGCAATGGGTTAGTATGGGTAAAACCTATATTGAATCAGCCATAATTTTAGGTATTCGTGAAAGAACGATTAAATTTCATATGAAGAATATTGTAAATAAACTGAATGTTTCAAATGCCAGACATGCAATAAAGAAAGCGATTGAGCTGAATTTACTTAATTAGACAGGCTATGGTTGGGAACGCTGCAATTACCCTGTCAAAAAACTGTTCGAAATATGAACGTTTCAGTGAGTAATTTTGGTATGGGAAATAAGTTGTGAGAAAAGCTATTCCTCATCATCATGATTTTTAGTTTATATTCAACGTGTTGTGTGCAGAATGTAGCTATTCAACCTGAATAAAAATCAGATAAAATAATCCCACCTCGTTGATTATCCTGATATTTCTATCCGACATTTTTTATTTTTCACTACGTGTTTATTCTCTTGAAAGTAGTAAACAGGAACTCAGAAAGATATTACTCTATGAATTTGTTGGTTTTCAGGGCAGAACCTTGAGGTGGGAAAACCACATCTTTCACTAAACTAACAAATATTTCGTCAGGCATTAATCATTCATCTCCTTGAGTGCCTGTTCGACATATAAGTAAGCAATTCCCATTATTTGCTGCTGGCGGGAAAGATGACCAAAACTAATATTAGTGGCATTAATAAGCACGGTATCCGTTTGGTCAAATGGGTTAAAACCCGTTTGCTCCTGAATCAGCTGTAGCCACTCTTTACCAAATCCACAGCTGCGCCCATAAAGATATATTTGATTGATATTTAATATATTTAAAAAGTTATACAGGCTGAGTCCAATAGAGCGAGCCGCTTTGTTTACCATACTTCGCAGTTCCTCATCTCCCCGATGGTAATGAGTAATCAGCCATTCAGTGGTAGGTGTTGCTGACAGACTCTGCTCCTGAGTTGGCCGGGCATGGACTTTACGCATCTTACGCGCCATTTTCTTTAACGCAGAAAGAGAGGCCACCGTCTCCAGGCAACCATAGCGACCACAATCACACTGGCTACCATCAGGATCGATAATGGTGTGCCCTATCTGCCCACTGCCATAGAGACTTCCCCGATAAATTTGATGGTTAATCACGAATGATGAGCCAATGCCATAATCTACATTAATGACGCAAAAATCCTGAAAGTTATGATGGTTTTGCCACTTTTCAGCCAGTGCCAGCATAATGCAGTCATTATCGATAAGTAACTCGGTGTTTAGTCGCTCTTCCAGCAGATATTTGATCTCTATAGGGTCATTCCATGGTGCCTGAGGCATATTCTGTGAGACACCAGTGACCGGGTTAACCTGGCCATGAATTGACAGCGCCAGTCGCAATGGTTGAGGACGATTGAGCTGATAATACTCCCGATATAAGCGTTCAATTTCTGTCAGTAATGCTTCTGGCGTTGTGGCCTTGATGCTGGTGGATTTCAGGGCGGATTGAGGCGTAATCCAGCCATCAACTAAAACGCTTTCAATCATATAGGGAGTAACGTTAAGGCACAGGATAAAACCCGGCTCTGGCGTAATACGATAGCTGCCACCGCTATTTCCTCTGGCATGAAGGCTTTCTTGTTGGTGAGAGACTTTATTTTCCTGTTCCAGTTCCGACAGGATCTTACTTACGGCAGGAATTGAAAGCTGGGATCGTTTCGCCAGCGTAGATTTACTGGCGATCTTTTCCCGATACAGAATTTCTAACAGTACGCTTTTGTTGTGATGTCGTATGCGTTGATTGTTGAGTCCGTAAGCTGGCATATCACTTAACTCCGTTAACTATAATGCGTGATCATTGTGCATAACTTGCGCATTTTTGTCTATTAGACTGGCCCAAACTTATTTTTCAGTATTACTGGTTAAATTTGAGGGACGTTATGAGTCAGGTAAAAGTTTGGCAGGAAATGGTAGATATTCCGACTTATGAAGCGGGAGCTCAGGATGTTCATCCCATGTTTCTGGAACATCGAGTCTATCAGGGATCGTCCGGTGCGGTTTATCCCTATGGCGTAACGGATGTGCTTAGTGATGAAAAAGTGATGAAGTCCTATCGGGCTTTGTGGCTGGAAAATGACTACCTGAAAGTGATGCTGCTCCCTGAGTTAGGTGGGAGAGTACATAAAGCCTGGGATAAAGTTAAACAGCGGGATTTTGTCTACCACAACGATGTGATTAAACCTGCGTTGGTTGGGCTGTTAGGGCCATGGATCTCTGGCGGTATTGAGTTCAACTGGCCGCAACACCATCGTCCAACTACCTTTATGCCGGTGGACTACTTTATACAGGAACAGGAAGACGGCTCGAAAACCGTCTGGATGGGAGAGATGGAACCCATGCGTGGCCTGCAGGTAATGACCGGTTTCACTCTTCATCCTAATCGTGCTCTGCTGGAAATCGTATCAAAAGTTTATAACGGTAACCCAACGCCGCGTCATTTCTTATGGTGGGCTAACCCGGCAGTAAAAGGGGGCGATGGCCATCAGAGCGTTTTTCCTCCGGATGTGACAGCGGTATTTGACCACGGTAAACGTGCAGTTTCCTCTTTCCCTATTGCCACAGGCACCTACTATAAAGTGGATTACTCTGCGGGCGTGGATATCTCTCGTTATAAAAATGTCCCGGTACCAACTTCCTATATGGCTGAAAAGTCAGACTATGACTTTGTCGGTGCTTATTGCCATGATGAAGATGGCGGCTTGCTGCATGTAGCAGATCATCACTATTCACCGGGCAAAAAACAGTGGTCCTGGGGGTATAGTGAGTTTGGTCAGGCGTGGGATCGTAACCTGACGGATGAGAACGGACCCTATATCGAGCTGATGACCGGCGTATTTACCGATAATCAACCCGATTTCACCTGGCTGGATGCCTGGGAAGAGAAACAGTTTGTGCAGAACTTTCTGCCTTACAACTCGCTGGGAACTATCCAGAATGCATCTTGTGATGCCCTGTTAAAACTGGAGCGGGAGAAAAACCAAATCGTATGGGGCGTATATGCTGTTGCTCCGCTGACTAATCATCGTTTGGTCATAACCAGCGATAAGCACCCGTCACCTCTATTAGATACTGCGATTACCCTGCAGCCAGGCAAGGTGCAGAAAGATGTATTACCCGCAAACCATGATGGTCGCTTAACCATTACTCTGTTTGATGCACAGTCTAAAGCCATATTGAGTTATACCGAACATCAGCCGCAAGAAACACCACTGCCGGAAGTGGCTAAAGCGCCATTACCTGCAGCGGAAATAACCAGTACTGATGAAACCTGGTTTATCGGTCAACATTTGGAGCAGTATAACCACGCCAGCCGTTCGGCGTTTGACTATTACCTGCGCGGTGTTGAGCTGGATCCATTGGATTATCGTAATAATTTGGCGTTGGCTACGTTGGAATACAATCGTGCTAACTACTCACAGGCCATTGAATATGCATCTCAGGCACTAAAACGTGCTCATAAACTGAATAAGAATCCGGCATGTGGGTTGGCCAGTCTGGTCAGAGCTAATGCTTATGAACGTCAGGGAGAGCTTGAGTTAGCCATAGAGGATTACTACCGCGCCACATGGAGCGGTAATGGTAAGTCCGGTGGCTATTTGGGCCTGGCTCGTCTGGCAACTCGCGATGGGGACTACCAGCAGGCACTCTCTTTCTGTCACCAGAGCCTATTAAGTAATGCAGCTAACCAGACGGTAATTTGTCTGAAAGGTCTGGTGCTGCAACTGGCAGGGCAACAGCAGGAGAGCCAACAATGGCTGACGCGCTGGTGTGCTGAGTATCCGTTAAATCCAACCTTACATTATCTGCTTTGGCGGCAATATGGTGATAGCGCTCATCTGGAACAGTGGCGTCAGGTTTCAGGTGGTCGCGGAATTAACTCACTGTTGACGGCCGGATTGATGCTGTCTTGCGGCCAGCGTGAGCTGGCTCAGGAAGTGTTGTCGCTACTCAATAGTCAGGAAACTCTGCCACTTTATCTTCATGCCAGTATGTTACCGGTTGCTGAGCGCGTATCGCTATTGGCGGACGCCCGTGCAGCTTTCCCGGTTTATGTACGTTTCCCTAATACATTAGACGAAGTGGACATGCTGGAAAGCCTGACTGAATGCTACTTTGCCCGCCATCTTCTGGCCTGCTTCCACTACAGCAAGCGTAACTATCAGCGCGCTGTTGAGTTGTGGCGTGAATGCACTGACATGCAGCCTGATTTTGCCGATGCATGGCGTGGTTTAGGTATTTATGCATGGAATAAACAGCGGGATGGAAAGCTGGCTGAAGAGTATCTGGAGCGGGCATTTAATCTTGTTCCACAGGATGCCCGACTGCTGTTTGAACGGGATTTGCTGGACAAGTTACGGGCTATGGACCCGCAAATGCGGCTCAACCGGTTAGAGAAGCATTTTACCGTTGCGCTACAAAGGGACGATCTGACGGCAGAAATGCTGGGCCTGCATAACCAACTGGGAAAATGGCAACAGGCGGCGGAGATCCTTCAGCAGCGTAAGTTCCATCCGTGGGAAGGTGGTGAAGGCAAAGTCACCGGACAATATATTTCTAATCTGCTGTTACGTGCTTTCCAACATCTGACACAGCAACAACCGGATCGGGCCGTTGAGTTGCTGCAACAGGCGCTGCATTATCCGGAAAATCTCAGTGAAGGGCGGCTTTCAGGACAAACGGATAACGATATTTGGTTCTGGTTGGGAGTTTGTGCTCAACAGCAGGGGCAAAGCTCATTAGCTCACGATTGCTTTATCAAAGCCAGTGCAGGCGACAGGGTGATAAATGTTCATCGTTACTATAACGATCAGCCGGTTGATTATCTGTTCTATCAGGGGGTTGCGCTGCGCTGTCTTGGTGATAATCAGGGCGCTTCAACCCTGTTCAGCAGTATGGCTGACTGGGCGGATGAAATGACAAAGCAAACCGTTAGCCGTGACTTCTTTGCGGTTTCACAACCGGATCTGTTAGCTCTGGATAGCGATCTACAACAACAGCATCAGGAAAATTGCTTGTTCATCCGGGCACTAGCTCACCTGGGGCAGGCGGAATTACCCGCCTTTGAGCAACACATAGACCGCCTGCTGTCATTAAACCCGGCACATAGTCGTGCTCATCAATTTAAGCTGCTGTCCGGAATGCTGGCGGAGTTTGCCGGTTATTCACCACAAACGGCTCATCAGAAGGAAAGTCAGTTAATCAGAACATAGTTCCGGCAATAAAACGAAGGGCAATTGGGAGAGACAAACCGATTGTCCAACCGGAAATAGCGATAACGGGCAATCAACAATGGTGAGGCAGGTAATGGATATCACGCTTTTTACACTGACAAATGAGGCGCTAATGGTGAAAGTTTCTTCGATGGGAGGAACGATTGAGGCGCTGTATGGCTGTCACGATGGGCGTCAGGTTCCTTTGCTGAGGCCGGGAGCGGCAACAGGAAACGCCGGACAATCCAGCTGTTTTCCTTTAGTGCCATTCGGTAATCGGGTTAAGGGAAACCGATTCTCTTTTGAAGGTGAAACCTATGCCCTGACGCCGAATACCGAGTGGGATTCGCATTATCTGCACGGCGATGGTTGGCTAAACCCATGGCAGTGTCTGGAACAGAGCTCAAAACAACTGGTGCTGGAGTATCAGCACCGTTCAGAACTCTACAGCTATACCGCTCGCCAGTGTTTTGAACTACAGGCATCTTCACTGGTGGTTAGCCTGACGGTCACTAATCAAGGGGAACAGGCATTGCCCTTTGGATTGGGCTGGCATCCCTACTTTTCATTAACCGAACAAACCAGGTTGCAGGCTAAAGCAGGAGGTTACTGGCTGGAAGACGATCAATGGCTGGCGGGTGAACATCAGACAGTATTGCCTACAGAACTTGATTTTAACCAGCCGGCATCGCTTCCGCGCCGCTGGATTAATAACGGATTTTCTCAATGGGATGGCCGTGCTCAAATTCATTGGCCTGAGCATCGCTGGTCATTAACCATGACAACTGAGCCTGCGGCACCTTGCTATTTCATCTTTGTCTCTGACCCATCGTTTGATGAGGGTTATCAGTTTGATTACTTCTGTGTTGAACCCATGAGCCACGCCGCCAACGGCCATCACCTGGAACAGGGCGGAGGGCTTAAACGACTGGCTCCGGGAGAGACATTACATCAAACCATGCGCTTAATCAGCCAGCCGGAGGTGTAACTCAACAGGAGCATTCTGAACTTATGAAAACAGTTTTATCAATTAGCTGGTAGTGCACTGATTTTAAATATTTTATCGACAGCAATCGTAGGTGATATTTATTGCGGTACTGATAGCGTTTTGCAGCTTTATTAGTTTCCCCAGTCTGCTGTCCGATTTCCAATAATGAGAGGAAGAATATGGCAAGGGCAACAAATCAGTTGAATATGGGATATATGGATGATGTGCCTGGTGGCAGCCTGTGGTGGTTTGCTGTTTGGCTATGACTGGGTGGTTATCGGCGGTGCGAAACCGTTCTATGAAGCTTACTTTTCTATTACCGATCCGGCCCAATCTGGCTGGGCGATGAGTTCAGCGTTGGTAGGCTGTGTGTTTGGTGCACTGATTTCCGGCTGGTGTGCCGATCGCTTAGGCCGCAAGCGTCCTCTGATTCTGGCTGCAATACTGTTTGCCGTTTCATCATGGGGAACCGCTATTGCAGGCAGTTTTGATGAGTTTGTACTTTACCGCATTATGGGTGGAGTAGGGATTGGTCTGGCTTCCGCTTTGAGTCCGATGTATATCGCAGAGGTAAGTCCGGCGGATAAACGCGGAAAGTTCGTGGCGGTTAACCAGCTTACCATTGTGATTGGCGTACTGGCTGCTCAACTGGTTAATTTGTTGATTGCTGAACCGGTAGAGTCTTCCGCGACGACAGCTGATTTATTACAAAGCTGGAATGGTCAAACCGGCTGGCGCTGGATGTTTGGTGCGGAACTGGTACCCGCATTAGCCTTTTTAGTATTGATGTTTTTTGTTCCTGAATCACCGCGCTGGCTGGCAAAAGCAGGCAAAGTTGAGAAAGCCAGAGGCGTATTACAGCGTATTGGTAACCAGCATTATGCGCAAACCACGCTGGATGACATTCTTCGTACCCTGGGAAGTGATTCGCAGAAGGTTCCGGTGACGGAATTACTCAATCCTAAGGTTCGTCCGATTATCGTGATTGGTATTGTGCTGGCGATGTTCCAGCAGTGGTGCGGCATCAACGTTATCTTTAACTATGCTCAGGAGATTTTTGCTTCTGCCGGATTTGATATTAACGATACGTTAAAATCTATCGTGGCAACCGGATTGATTAATCTGATCTTTACTATTCTGGCGTTGCCGCTGGTTGATAAATTAGGGCGTCGTAAATTGATGCTAATCGGTTCCCTTGGGCTAACCATTATCTATGTACTGATTGCCGGAGCTTACGCCTTTGGTGTTCTGGGATTACCAGTTCTGCTGCTGGTGCTGGCTGCCATTGCAATCTATGCCCTGACGCTGGCCCCGGTGACTTGGGTATTACTGTCAGAGATTTTCCCTAACCGCATCCGCGGTATGGCCATGGCGGTAGGCACCTTCTCATTGTGGATTGCTTGCTTCTTACTCACCTACACCTTCCCATTGCTCAACGCCGGTCTGGGAGCTTCAGGCAGCTTCCTGCTGTACGGTGTTATCTGTATGGCTGGGTTTGTGTTTATCCGCGCCCGGGTACCAGAAACTAAAGGTGTAACTCTGGAAGCCTTAGAAGATGTGTTGAGTGGCGGTGGACAGAGTACCAGTGGTAATAATGAGGGTATGGTTGAGGTTAAGTAGCGTTTTGATTCAGTGGGTATTCCGGCCGTAACTGCGATGTGTACATATGAGCATGGTGCCCGGCCGGAAGTGCATCAGTATTTAAGTCTGGAGTGCGTTGGGCCTGGTCGGGTTAGGGGCGCTCCGGCAGCTAAAGCTGCTACGACCCCAACACCCGCCCCTCCCAACGATTAGCTATCTTAAGGTATTAAACTGAACTATCAGACTTTGTTTTTAAATATAGCCCATTGTCGGGAGGGGCTCCCATGGGGGTCGACTTGGCGTAAGCCAACGACAAACAGGTCAAGCCTGTTTGAACAGCGCTAGCGCTGGCCCGAAGGGCAAAACACCGAAGGTGTTTTGTAACGGCCCGTAGGGAGACCAGGCCCGACACGCACAGAAGCCAAGTACAGGTTGTATTCCGGCCGAGCACCATGCTCATATGTACATATAGTACTTACGGCCGGAATACCCACAGAAGCTGATAACTTCATACACCGTTCTATACCTACTGGATGTACTCATTTAATTAGAAAGCCAAAAAAACTTACGAAGCCCCCGGCTTACCACACCAGTTATTTGCTTGCTTAATCCCACCATTTGGTGAGCTATATCCTAAACAACCCAGCATAGAATCAAAAATCTCTTTGTGATTTAGCGTCGCGC
Organism: Limnobaculum xujianqingii; assembly: GCF_013394855.1. Taxonomy (NCBI): domain Bacteria; kingdom Pseudomonadati; phylum Pseudomonadota; class Gammaproteobacteria; order Enterobacterales; family Budviciaceae; genus Limnobaculum; species Limnobaculum xujianqingii. The sequence continues at coordinate 80,029 of NZ_JABMLK010000002.1, forward strand.
CTGTCCGATGTTTGGCTTTTAGTCTTTCAAATGCGTCATGACGTTCTGGCTGTTTTAAAAAACTGTCGGAAGCCCAAACCATAATCGGTACACGGAACTGTTCTGGTGGAGCCATTTCTCTTGGAGTTGCATGGAAGTGTGCATTATTACTAATGGATTCCCCATGATCGGCGGCGTAGAACACCAGTGCATTCTTGTCCCGCATTTGCTCAATCACATTAGCGATAAAGGTATCAACATACAGCACGCTGTTATCAAAGGAGTTAATTAATTGCGCTTTGGTACATGAACGGTCAATGCCCATACACTCAGGCGTATAGCGAGCAAAACTGGCTGGATAACGTTGAGAGTAAAGATAGTGAGAGCCTTTAGTATGCAGAATCACTAAGTGTTTACCGTTAGGGTAACGCTGTAGTGATTTCTGTAGTTCATTGACTAACAGCATATCATCGACAGGTTTGCCATCGTTGCGCTTCTCTGAAGCAATGGTTTCACGGAACTGGTAGTCGTTAACATTGGTGTCGTTATAGAACCACAGTTCGCTTTGCATAGCGAAAAGCTCAGAGGTAAAACCTAATGACTTCATTACTGAAAACACATTTTTTTCTTGTAATGTACGTTGGGCATTATCTTTAGTACCCCCTTCACGTACAAACATGCAGAGTAGTGAGAGCTTGGTTGCAGTATCGCAAGACTTACCTTTAAACATCAGGAGATTATCTTCTTTCTCCATTTTCGGCGTAGTCTGACGGTAATAACCCAGCATACCCATATGGTCCCAACGGGTGGTTTCCCCAATAATAAATACTACATAGGTATCGTCGATATCTGCCGGAGGAACATAGGTAAATTGTTTAGCGGGATCGAACAGATCCTGAGTGTTTTGGCTGCCTTCAGCCTTGGTATAGGCAAACAAACCGAGTGCCGCCAGCCAGTTAGAAGGAAGATAGGAGTGAGCTACTACACCACCATAACTTGGCAGATCGGTATTTGATTGTATCTCTTCACTTTTTTGCTCATAGCCTTGCAGATGAAGCGGTAACCATACTAACACCGCAGCTATCAGCAGGATGGCAAATGGTTTTTTACGCTGGCCTGGTGTTTTGATCTGCTCCATTAGGGTATGGCGTAAATTGTTTTTCCAGATCAATAACAACGGCAGGGCACTAACCAACACCATCCACAGAATCAAATGCCAGCCGATGGACTCTTTATTCATATCCATATCGGTAGTGAGCACGGATATCACAACACCATAGCCAATAACCACGTTGAAAAAAATCATGTAGTAGCTGGCAGCGACGGATATTAATACAAACAGGGTGGCGGTTATGCGATAAAACAGTTTTCCCCCAAGGGATAACAGACGCATAAGGAAAAAAGTAAAAAGAACAATAACCAGAACTTCGGTAGCAGCTTCGATGACTTTATCAAAACTCAAGCTGTGGCTAAAGCGGCGGTAGAATACTGAGAGGTTAAGGAAAATACCAATATAAATGGCTAATATTAAAGATATTTTTTGTTGTGATAACGCTTTGAGTCTGTTCATAAAGTTGATGTATCGGGTTGGCTCATCCGGTTTAGCTCTGTGATGGTCAGACAGTGTATACAAAAATTAGTGCAATTAATTTTTATTATTATTAAATAACAATGTGTTGTAAAAAAAATCAGCCAGTTTATATAAACAATTCAGCCTGTTAACCTTAGGGAAATAACTAAATGAACCGGTGGCTGAAACCGCTATTTCCCTGACTCTGTCGTTTTTATACCTGAAAGTGTTGCATTGCCGCGCTACAGGTATTGATATGAAACCAACAGATAGTGAAGGCGATTACTTGGGTTCATCCCAGGCAGAGAGATCAATGTCGGTGACTTTGTCCTGTATGCGATGAATCTTCCATACGTTATGTTCTAACCGCAGAGAGATATACAAAGTCTGTTGAAAGTCATTAGCCTTACCTAAGCGAATATCCACTTCGGCGTTAGTACCATTAATTGACTCACGTAATACTTCGATCTCGGTGCCCCAGTCGTCACCATAATCCTGAGCGCTGAGATAATAATCGGCATCTAATGGATCCTCACTGTTATTTATTTTATTTAACAGGTTAAGGGTTTCCTGACTGATGTATTTCTCGAAAGTTTTCTGATCTTCCGGATCTGCTGATGGCAGGCGTTCAATATTGGTCATATACCATTGATAAAATGCAGTAACTTGCTGCTGTGGCGTAGCCTGTTTTTCAACTTCAACTGTCTGTTCTGTAGCCAGTGTGCTTTGCCATACGGCTGGTGTTGATAGTAGCAATACCAATAAGACAATTTTTCTCAACATAGTCATTTCAGCGTTGTGCCTGATTAAATTGAAACGGTAGGAGATTTTAGGGGACAAAATGGCAGGATAAAAGAGGTGGTAAAGAATATAAAAACGGCCAATAAAAAAGGGGTGCAGGAGCACCCCAAAATCCTACAGAGAGGAGGTGGAACTTAGCGAGCTAACCAGCCGCCATCAACGGCAATAGTGTAACCATTAATATAGTCAGAAGCCGGAGATGACAGGAATACTGCCGGGCCCATCAGATCGTCAGGTAAACCCCAACGGCCAGCCGGGATACGATCCAGAATTTCTGCACTGCGGCTTTCGTCAGCACGTAGCTGTTGAGTATTGTTAGTTGCCATGTAGCCCGGTGCGATAGCATTAACGTTAATACCGTGTTTTGCCCACTCGTTAGCTAACAGACGGGTAACTCCCATCACTGCACTTTTTGATGCAGTATAAGAAGGAACACGGATACCACCCTGATAAGAGAGCATCGATGCGATATTGATGATTTTACCGCCGTGGCCTTGCTTGATAAATTGACGGGCAACTGCCTGAGACATAAAGAACACGGTTTTGATGTTAATGTTCATCACATCGTCCCAATTCTTTTCGGTGAAATCGATAGCATCTTCACGGCGAATAATACCGGCATTGTTCACCAGAATGTCGATTTTGCCGTATTCAACCAGTGCTTTTTCCAGCAGGCCAGGGATGCATTCAATGCTGCTCAGGTCAGCAGTCAGGCTTAAGAAACGGCGACCCAGTGCTTTAACTTTTTCGATAGTTTCGGTTGGTTCGGTGATGTTCACGCCAACAATGTCACAGCCGGCTTGTGCCAGACCTACAGCCATACCCTGACCTAAACCGGTATCACAACCGGTTACCATCGCTACTTTACCTTTCAAATTGAAGGAATCTAAAATCATGACAAAATCTCCCTGGTGGGCAGCCCTGAGGTTGCCCATTTTGATATAAAAGCGGCCGGTATCACCGGCCGATAACAGATGAATGAATTAACGGATATCTTTGATCTTCACATGGTCCATATCATCGTAGGTTTGGTTTTCACCAATCATGCCCCAGATGAAGGTATAATTTTTAGTACCCACACCGGAGTGAATTGACCAGCTTGGTGAAAGTACAGCCTGTTCGTTGTGTACCAGAATGTGACGGGTTTCTTGTGGTTGGCCCATCATATGGAATACGGCATTTTCTTCATCGATATTGAAGTAGAAATAGGCTTCCATACGGCGCTCATGGGTGTGAGTTGGCATGGTGTTCCATAAGCTACCTTCGGCCAGTTTGGTTAAGCCCATGCTTAACTGGCAGGTTTCTACCACTTCAGGAATCAGGTATTTGTTAATGGTGCGCAGGTTGCTGGTTTCCGGGCTACCTACGGTCATCGGAGTAACATCAGCACGGGTAATCAGTTTGGTTGGATAAGCCATATGGGCCGGTGCGCAGTTATAATAGAACTTAGCTGGTTTAGCGGCATCAACACTGTTGAAAATAACTTCTTTTGCCCCTTTACCGATGTAGATAGCTTCTTCATTACCGACTTCATAACGAGTGCCGTCAACGGTAATGATACCTGCACCACCGATATTAATTGCACCGAACTCACGACGCTCAAGGAAGTAGCTAACCCCTAATTGTTTACCCACTTCAGTACCGATAGTGACGCTTTTGCTGACCGGCATGATGCCACCGACGATGATGCGGTCGATGTGGCTGTAAGTCATGGTGTATTGGTCCGCTTCAAAGATTTTTTCAATCAGGAATTCGCGGCGTAGTTCAGTGGTATCCAGTTTTTTAGCGTGATCGCTGTGAATACTTTGACGAACTTGCATATCAGAACCTCTTTAACAAAATGAATAACAAGGATTATTTATCTCATCTCCGCCATGCGGTAGGCTAATCCACTGTCTTTATCAGGAATCAATCCTGTTAGTGTAGCCGCCATTTAAAATCATGGCGGCACCTGTCATGCTTATTGTGGCTGTGGAAGTTTATAAGCCTGGCGAGCTAGCAGTTTCCAGTCTCCGGCTTTATCTTTTTTCCAGGTCTGCATGACGCCAATTTTAACTTCACCGGGTTTACCGCTGTCGTTGGTTTTGGCTTCAAAAATGTGTCGAACAATAGCGACATCACCATCTACGTTGACCGTTTGATCATTCAGGTTTAGCGTCACAAAGCTGGATTTGCCAGTAACAATCGCGTCAACAAACTCGGCGTTGTTTTCAACGCGACCACTGGAGTGACCGTAGCTGAGGTTTGGCGATCCCACTTTTTCCAGCTCGGCTTTCTTAGCGCTTAACATCGCCTGACGCATATTTTCGACTGCATTATTTACCGCTGTGACATCTGCATTTTGAGCAAAGCATGTACCGCTGATTAACAATGAGAACAGTGCTGCACCTAATATTTTTTTCATGTTTCTTATCCCGTATCCTTGATTAAATAACCCAGAGTTCAAAACAACGTAGATAGTGTGTAAACCTTATGCTTTATCTGCCGCACCAGCGGTTTAAGCTTCTTTTACTGGCATCTTATTGCCCATGCGTTTTGCCCACATAGCGGTAATAATTGGTACCAGAACTGAAGTAACGATAACCGAAGTAGCAACCAACGCAGTGGCAGCAGGAGCAACTGGCTTAAATTGAGGCAGCATTTCCGCAATCAGTACTGGTGTAGCAACCGCTGCACCAGCAGTACTTGAAGCCGCGACTCCCGCAGTACCGTTACCTCCACCGATAAACTTGTCGGCAATGATTAATGGGATACCGGTGACAACAATGACACCCACACCTAACAGAATGCCTAACAGACCGGTTTCCAGAATAACGCCCAGGTTGATGGTGTTACCCAATGCGAAGGCAAAGAATGGAATCAGGGTATGTACTGCTTTGCTGAAGAACTCACGCAGTTCAGGATCCAGGTTACCCAAGGCAAAACCGATCAGGAATGGCAGAACGGCACCAACGAAAGCTTGCGGTTCGAAGGAGGCAATACCGGCAGTACCCAGAATGATCATGGTCATTAACGGACCGGATTCAACGGACATCAGTACGAATGCACCGGCTTCTTCTTTTGAACCGTATTGCTGCATGATAGAGGCGTACAGGCCACCGTTAGTCATGTCCATTGCGGCAACTAATGCCAGAGTGGACATACCTGCGAAGAAGCCAACTTCAACACCATGTTCAGGAATGATTTGTGATGCAACGGCTGCAACCACCCAGGCGGTAGCGATTTTAGTAATAACCAGCGTACCAGACTTACGTAATACGGTACCCGTTGCGCTCAGCTGAATGGATGCTCCCATACAGAAGAACCAGACTGCCAGAATTGGTACGGTACCTGTGATTAAACCGTTAGTGAATGAACCAAAATATTTACCCGCGCCAGGAGACAGAGTATGGCAAAGAGCACCTAAAAACAGAGGAACCAGCATCAATCCGCCAGGGATTTTGTCAATTGCCTGTTTGATTTTCATATTATTTCCACCTAGTCAGTAAGTTATTTTCAATAACGATAAGTGTGTGATTGATATCGTTGCTGAATAAACCAAAAAGTATCCTGTGACCACGCAATAATGACAGTATCAATTATTGTGTAGCTTGATGTTTTTAATTTAAGTAGTTGCGACTGCTCTTTTAAGATAAGTTCAGAAAAATATCCCTTTTTTAGTCAGGGTTTATATCTGCCTGATTTATCTTTGCTATTAGTTAATAGATTCTGGTTAAGAGTAGTTGGCTCCTTATGGCGTTGTTGGTTCCAATAATTAAAAGTAAATGAAATTCTTTAACATTTTCTGCGATATTTAATTTTAAAATAAATCATCTTATTGATATGCAATGAATTATTTCTTATTTCTGATCTTGTTCCATTTCGCAGCTTTAGTTTAGTTGGTGCAATCCTAGCTAATTATGATGGTGGTTAGCTGTGATCTGAGTCATACAAATTATATTTTGTTTGTAAATATGAAACATCGTTTCAAAATTATAATTACGCTATTTCACAAAAATCAGTCTGCCGTGCCGATGCTGTCTGTAATGTGCTGGTTTTGTAGTTTTATTTATCTTTTGGCTAAACTTAAAAAGTTCTAAGTCAGAACTATTCAGAATGAAAGTGATTCTAAAGCGTGGTAATAATTCTGTGGGTGATTATTGTGGTGGTTGGTAAATCAGATACATTGGCCTCAATGAATATTCCGGTCGTAAAATCTAATATGCTTATAATGGCTTTGTGCTCGACCGGAAGACCATCTGTACTTGGTTTTAGTGTGTGTCGGGCCTACCTTTCCTATGGGCAGTTATGAAACACCTTACGGTGTTTCACCCTTCGGGCCAGCGCAAGCGCTGTTCAAACAGGCTTTGCCTGTTTGTCGTTGGCTGACGCCAAGTCGACCCAAACGGAAAGGTCTCCCTCCAATTGCCCACGTTAAGGTATAAAACTGAACTATCAAACTTTGTCATCAATTTGTATTGGTTGTTCCATAAAATGATTAGTTAAGGTTTTAGCTGGTATCAGGGGCGCTGGAGCAACATCCATGTTGCTCGTAGCAGTTTCAGGTTTTGTTGTTACAGCATTTTCCTGATCACATAATGCAAAATACCGCCGTTCTGGTAATAGGTAAGTTCATTGCCAGTATCAATACGGCAGCGCGTGTTAATGATGTCATGGTGACCATCGGCGTGAGTGATCACTACCGTCACGGTTTGGCCCGGTTGCAGGGTAGCCAGTCCGGTAACAGTGATGGCTTCATCACCAGTTAAACCCAGAGTTTTACGAGTAACTCCCGGAGCGAACTCCAGCGGTAAAATACCCATGCCAATCAGGTTAGAGCGGTGGATACGTTCAAAAGATTCGGCAATAACCACGCGGACTCCCAGCAACATAGGGCCTTTTGCTGCCCAGTCGCGGCTGGAGCCGGAGCCATACTCTTTACCCACAATCACTGCCAGTGGCACATTGTCTTGCTGGTAACGCATGGCAGCATCGTAAATTGGCAGAGTTTCTTTGGTTGGAACATAACGGGTAAAACCACCCTCAACTCCGGGTACCATCTCATTACGAATACGGATATTGGCAAAGGTGCCGCGCATCATTACTTCATGATTACCCCGGCGTGAGCCGTAAGAGTTGAAATCTTTAGCTTCAATGCCGTGGTTATTGAGATAGATTCCCGCCGGACTGTTGGCTTTAATATTGCCTGCCGGAGAGATATGGTCGGTGGTAACGGAGTCTCCCAGCAATGCCAGAATACGGGCATCATGAATATCCTGTACTGCTTCTGGTGTTGCCTGCATGCTGGTAAAAAATGGAGGATGGCGAATGTAGGTGGAATCTTCCTGCCAGTGATAAGTTTGTGACGCTTCAATCTTGATGGATTGCCACTCTTCATCGCCATCAAACACTTCCGCGTACTCTTTACGGTACATAGCTGCGGTAACCCCTTCAACCGCCTGAGCGATTTCATGGGAGGAAGGCCAGATATCTTTCAGATAAACCGGATGCCCCTGTTTATCATGTCCCAGAGGGTCCTGAGATAAATCGACGTTCATATTACCTGCCAGCGCATAGGCCACTACCAGCGGTGGAGAGGCCAGCCAGTTAGTTTTTACCAGTGGATGAATACGACCTTCAAAGTTACGGTTACCGGATAACACCGCCCCAACGGTTAAGTCCCCTTGTTTGATGGCTTCCTCGATTGGCGCTAATAGCGGACCGGAGTTACCGATACAGGTAGTACAGCCATAGCCAACCAGGTTGAACCCAAGCATTTCCAGATAAGGAGTCAGCCCGGCGGCGTTCAGATAATCGGTAACCACTTTAGAACCGGGAGCCAGTGAAGATTTCATCCAAGGTTGACGCTGTAAGCCTTTCTCAACGGCCTTTTTAGCCAGTAATCCTGCTGCCAGCATTACGCCGGGGTTGGAAGTATTGGTACAAGAAGTGATAGCGGCGATAGCCACCGCTCCCTGTTTCAGGGCAAAGGTATTTTCTTTCAGGGTGACGGGCACCTGTTCGATACGCGGTGTTCGTGCGGTAGTATCCAATTGGGTATAGGATTCAAACGCTTGCTTAACGCCACTTAATGTCACGCGGTCCTGAGGGCGTTTTGGACCCGCCAGACTGGCCTCTACGCTGGATAAATCCAGCGACAGGGTGCTGGTAAATATGGGTTCATCCCCAGGATTGCGCCATAATCCCTGTGCTTTACTGTAGGCTTCAACCAGTGCTATTTGTTGTTCGGCACGACCGGACAGGCGCATATAGCGTAATGTCTCTTCATCGACCGGGAAGAAACCGCAGGTCGCACCAAATTCTGGTGACATATTACCGATAGTGGCACGATCCGCCAGCGTCAGGCGAGCCAGACCATCTCCGTAGAATTCAACAAATTTGCCCACCACACCGTGTTGGCGCAACATTTGGGTTACGGTTAATACCAGATCGGTGGCAGTGATACCTTCCCGTAACTGGCCGGTCATTTTAAAACCGACCACATCGGGAATTAGCATTGAAACGGGCTGGCCCAGCATGGCAGCTTCGGCTTCAATACCGCCAACGCCCCAACCCAGAATACCCAATCCATTAATCATCGTGGTATGGGAGTCAGTACCTACCAGAGTATCCGGATAGACCATCAGCTTATCATCCTGCTGCTCCTGCCAGACGGTTTGTCCCAAATATTCAAGGTTAACCTGATGACAAATACCGGTTCCCGGCGGCACTACGCGGAATCGACTAAAGGCTTTTTGCCCCCAACGCAGGAAAGCGTATCGTTCGTGGTTGCGCTGCATTTCCAGCATCACGTTAGTGGTAAAGGCTTGGGAATTGGCGTAATCATCGACAGTAACCGAGTGGTCGATGACCAGATCGGCAGGTGAAAGAGGATTGACTTTACTGGCATCACCACCGAGCCGGTGAACGGCTTCCCGCATAGCGGCCAGATCGACAATGGCCGGAACGCCGGTAAAATCTTGCATTAATACTCGCGCCGGACGATAGGCAATTTCACGATCCGCATGGCCGCTTTCCAGCCACTTAACCAGTTCAGCCAGATCGGCTTCCTGTACCGTATCGCCGTCGATAAAGCGCAGCAAATTTTCTAATAAAACTTTAAGAGATTTAGGCAGGCGTTCAATATTGCCCAGCTGAGTGGCGGCTTTCGACAGGCTGTAATAGTGATATTTCTGTTGGCCGACCGTTAGGGTGTCAAGACTCAGTTGACGTAGATCAGATGACATAGCTCCTCCATTAATTACCGATATTGCTGGCATCCGCCAGTCGTTATTTTTGAAGTGCTGCTTGGCTGTATTAAAGATAACACAAATATTTCACAACATTTGGTTAACATTTGTAAAGATCGGTGGGGCTATCAATGGAATAGGCGGAGGGAGTGAGTCTACTGCAATCAGAAACAATATTGAGCGTAGCAGTGGTGAAAACAGAAGCGTCGGGTTGGGCCCGACGCGTTTTAATGAGAGTAACTAATCTGAGAGTAACTACAGGTGAGCGTTTACTTACCATCTCCCAGCATAATAGCCAGTCGTTGTCCGGAGGGAGTTGCTTCCAGCATGATTTTTGCCACTATGGTCAGCGGAACGGAAAGCAGCATTCCTACAGGCCCCAATAGCCAACCCCAAAATATTAGCGAGAGGAAAACTACCAGGGTAGACAGGCCCAGCCCTCGCCCCATGACTCGCGGCTCAATGACATTACCAATCAGAATATTCACCACGATAAAACAGGCGGTCACTACCAGCGCATCGGATAACCCACTAAACAGCAGGGTTTGTAGCACTGGTGGGATGGCGGCAATCACCGAACCAATATTCGGAATATAGTTCAGCAAAAAGCCCAGTACGCCCCACAGCATGGCATATTTAACATCCAGTACTGAGAGAAATAGCCAGATTACCAGCCCGGTAGCCAGGCTGATTGCGGTTTTGATGGTCATATAACGGCTGATGCTATCCAGTGCGGCCTGAATTCCCAACATTCCCTGTTGTGGATTATTTAGCGCTTTTCCCAGTTTGCCGGGAAGGGTTTGAACTTCCAGTAGCATAAAGACCACGGTCATTAATAGTAAAAAGATATTGGTCATCATGCCGGAAAATCCCGACAGCATACGGGTAATAAAGCTGACCAGAGCGCTGGGGTCGAAATACTGCATCAGCTCTTCATTAGATATATGGATATTCACCTGCGCCGCATAAGCCTGGAAAGTACGTAAGTGTTCACTAATTGGGCCACGATACTGGGGCAGTGTACGGGTAAATTCATTCAGTGAAGATCCCAACAGGCTGGCGGTCATAAACATACCGATCACGATGGCAACAATAATGATTAATACTGAAAGCACCGAAGGTATACGCCAGCGCGCCATCATTCGCACCAAAGGATAGAGAACGATAGACAGAAAAAGTGCCAGCAAAAAAGGAACCACAATCTGGGAAGCCGCCTTGATGCCGGAAAGAATAATGACCACTGAGGCGAGCATTAACAGGGTGCGTAACCCCATAGCGGATAAATCAGTTTTCAATCCTGTTTCTCTTTTGTAATAGGTAAATCGAAGGTCATTATGGCATAAACCAGACATTCACGCCTGTTTGATGATTTTGCTGCTTTATCGGCGGATATTGCTGGTTTATTCCGTAAATTGTTAGCACGATAAGTTATTTAGTTTTCTGGTATCGGGCTTGCCCACTGCCGTTAGCGGGATTTCTTCAATCAACTCGATACTAACCGGCATTTGATAGCGGGCAACCCGAGGTTTTAACCATTGTATTAGCGCTTGCACATCAATATTTCCATCGGGATGAATAACGACAAATGCCTTTAATCGCTGACCAAACTCTTTATCTTCAATACCGATTATTACGCACTCCCTGACCAATGGATGCTCAGCCAGAACCTTTTCCAGTTCAATGGGATAGATATTTTCACCACCGGAAACGATCATGTCATCGCCTCGGCCGCTTAGAAAGTAGTAGCCATTAGCATCGCGAAAGGCCAGATCGCCGGTTGCCACTAAATCATCGGTTTGTTGAGCTGCCCAGCGGCATTGAACCTGCAACAAACCAACGGTGTTATTACGGGTAATCAACTGGCCTGTGGCGGCATCGCGCAGGCAGATGGTCAATCCATCGATGGGTAATCCAATGGTATCTGCTGCATAAGCCAGATCGTCCGGGGTGGCAATAGTACAGACTCCCGCTTCTGAAGTGCCGTACAGGTTGAATAGCCGCTTACCCAGCAGAGTTTGTGTTTCGCTAAACAGCGTTGGCGGAAGTGCGGCTCCGCCGGAAATAATACAGCGCAGTGATTTTAGACTGGTTGGATAGCGATGCATCATACGGCTCAACATTAGCGGAACCAGTGTGACGACTTCTATTTGCTGTTGATTTATCAGTTCAGCCGCTTGCTGTGCTTCAAAACGACGGGCCAAATAGATAGTGGAACCTAGCAGAGTGGCAATGCATAGGGTCGCCAGACCAAACCCATGGTAAATCGGCGTAGCAATATATAAAGAGCGGTACTGTTCCAGTTTTAACTTATCTAATAAAGCCATCAGCGGATTAAGAAAGGCAAACAATGACGGCTTACGTGCTGCTTGTTTGAATTCACCGCTGGTGCCACCGGTCAGCACCACAATTTTTCCCGGGCCATAGGTGATTTTGGCTATCGGTTTGACGGGCATTTGGCTATATGACTCAATGGATGGTTCTGAATCATGGCTGACCGGTAAACATTGTCCGCTATAGCCTGCCTGTTGAATGACGGGAAATAGCTCCCGATCGTGAATAATTAAATGAAACTGATGCTGATGTATAAATGAAGCTAACTGCTGAGGGCTAATTTCGCTATTAATCAAACAAATATCTGCACCGGTAGCGGAGGTGGCGAACAGTGCCTTAAGTAATGATGCATGATTACGACAAATGATAGCTACTTGTCTGTGTGGTGCAATCTGGTGTTGCGATATAAGCAAACCGGCTACTGCCAGAGATTGTTGGTACAGTTGTTGATAGCTTAATGATTGGTTCTCATCCTGAATCGCTTTGCGCTCGGGGTAACGTCGGGCGCTATAGCCTGATAAGGCCATTAAACTAATACCGTTAGCCCTGATTGAGGATATCAGCGCAGATATGCCTTTGAGCGATAATAAACCAATATTGTGCAGTAATTTAAACTTATTCATCTGATTTACGTTTTACCGTTAAATAGTAGCCACAGCAGGCGGTCCATAGCCGATGGAAAATAACTGAGGCCACTTGAGCCAACATGGTCCACCAGGGACGGATGCAAGGTTTGCGAGTGTACAGGGCACGGCAGATGATTTCCGCCGCTTGTTCAACTGACAGAGCAGGAACCGGTTTATCAGCATAAACTGGCGCTATCATGCGGGTTTTGACCAGTGGAAAGTAAATAGAACAGACGGCTATTTTTGCCTGTTTCAATTCTGGTTCCGCACAGCGTAGCCACTGGTCAAATGCGGTTTTCGAGGCCTGATATGCCGCCCAATAAGGGGTTGGTGCCAGCAGTACATTCAGAGCTGATATATTGATAATTTGTCCCTGAGTTTTTTCCAGTTGAGGGATCAAACTCAGGCAGAGCTGAACCGGAGCAAGATAGTTCAGGCGCATAGTGCGTTGAAAATCATGCAGCCTGTCCAGTGAATTCAGCAGCGGGCGGCAGATAGATTTCCCCGCATTGTTAATAAAGATATCAATATTGCCAAACTGCTGTAGTTGATTGAGTAGCCAGGAGCACTGTTCTTCACTGGTCAGGTCACAGGGAATAACATGGCAGTCAGAGGATCGGGATGCCAGCCGTTGCTGAATTTGCTGTAGTTTTTCTGCTGTGCGGGCAACCAGAATCAATCGAACCGGATAGTCTGCCAGCATTTCTGCTACTGTTTCCCCGATACCATAGCTGGCACCGGTAATCAGAATAGTCTTATTTTGCAGGTAGCGGTTTAGCGCGGATTTATCCGGTTGGCGGTAGGGGAAGAGTAGGTATTTGGTTAGCATAGTGGAAGAGATAATCATCAATTCAGCCTCGATAATTGATGAGCTTTCAGCCATAGCTCCCTTCCCTGATAGCTTCGCATAGAGATTAGCGCTGTAAACTGGCAACAATGGCAGACCTGAATTGTGACATAGCAACTGTTGGGTATAAAACTATATTGGGAGGCTTTTTGGGCCGCTTCAGCTTGTGCCATCTGCTTTTTATCAGGTATTCCAGTATGGGAATATTGGGGGCAATAAGACAGATCAAAAAAGTTATCAGGCAGTTTCGATTCCAACAGAACTATAAATTGTTTTGCTGTATTAATAATATATGAAACCTTATTGTCATTCGTGATGGCATGCCAGAGATAATACCCTTCTCCCATCTCAAATAACGTCAGATCCTCTCCCAGATCGCTCCATATTATATAAATAGGGTACTGATATTCTGTCTTATGGTTAAATTCAGAAAGCATGAAAGCTCCCTCGTCGGGAGAGATATGTGATGAGATAATTTTGCGACACAAAACTTTAGCGTAATTCGCCAGAGCAACCGCATGATAAGGGGGAATAATGTCAGCGCTTTCTATATAACGTTGAAAATAAAACTCAACTTCCTGGCGATCTAATTGCTTATCAAGTCCCAGACTCGCCAGTATCAGAATCGCTTCAGATTCAGAGCCATTAACTAACTGTTGTTCTGCCCAATCAGTATAGAAATGAGGCTTATCGGTACCTAATGCTCTGCAGCCCCATATCTCATCCAGTTCCATAGCTTTCCCTGACAATAATCCAATATGCTGACAGAAATAACACGATGAAACCATTTTCTCAATTCGGGATTAAGGGGTGAATAAAAGCATGCCGATAAAGCCAGAGTGGGTATAATGGAAAGACTTCAACTAAATAAATAGTAATTTACGATTTTTCAATTACTTACTTTGGGCTGACTGAGATGAATGACACACACTCGACGTTGATTAGACAACTCTGCGAGCGTATTGCAGAGCCAGATAATACGCCGCTATATCTGAAGTTTGCTGAAACGGTCAAAATGGCAGTGCGAACGGGTATTTTGCCGCCAGGAAATATTCTGCCGGGAGAACGGGACTTAAGTCAGCTAACCGGAGTGTCGCGAATTACCGTACGTAAAGCCATGGAGATGCTGGATGAGCAGGGCGTAGTTATTCGTTCCCGCGGTTTTGGTACCCAAATTAACGATAAGTTTGAATACTCATTAAAAGAAGCCAAGGGGTTCTCCCAGCAGGTAGAGCTGCGGGGGAAAAAGCCAAATACCCTGTGGGTTAACAAGAGTATTGTTAAATGTTCTGATGAAGTTGCCGGGCAGCTAAAAATTCCGCTTAACAGTCAGGTGTTTATGCTTAAGCGCATTCGTTATGTGGATGATGACCCGGTTTCTATTGAAGAGTCCTATGTTCCGGTAGAGTTAATAAAAAATGTTGATGACATCGGTATGTCACTGTATGACTACTTTCGCAGCCAGAACATTATTCCTCAGCGAACTAAAAGCAAAGTCAGCGCCCGCATGCCGGACGTTGAGTTTCAGTCACATATTAAGCTGGATGAAGCAGTACCGGTGTTGGTGATTAAGCAGGTGGTGTTTGATCATTTAAATCGACTGATTGAGTATAGTGTGAATTTGTGTCGTAGTGATATGTATGTGTTTGTTTCGGAAGAGTAATTATCTTATTTCGAGTAGGTTTCGTCCGCAAATAATGTAGTGTCTTGCTTGACTAGTGTGCGGCGGCCGAGCAAGAGGCGTTAAGGCGAACGCCTCCTGCACCTCCGCGCCTTCGCACACGAATTCAGGTCGCTACGCGACTTCCTTCCTCCTTCTTTCGGCCTTAACGCACCGGCACTGATTCGCTCCCGGCGAAGCAGTGCCTCGAGCAGCATCCATGCTGCTCGTGCTGGCCTCTTTCAGTCGTCAGCTGAATTCCAGTGCTCCCTGGAAAGGGCAAACCAAAGACCAAAGACCAAAGACCAAAGACCAAAGATTAAGGGCTAAAGGTCAATGGCCTGTTTTGTTGATCAATTATATTGCTTAAGGTATTCCGATAACTCGGTTACTGATGGTGCGCAGTCGCCGCCGCGGTGGCTGACGACATAGGAGGCTACCGCGTTGCCCAGTGTTACTGCATCAGCCAGTGACCAGCCGGAAGATAAGGCGGCGAGGACGCCGCCGGCGCCGATGGTGTCGACGACCTGAGCCGGGAACGGTTTTACCCAACCTTTTTGTTTACCGTCGTGATAACAGGCACCTTCTTTGTCTACCCGAATAATCAGTGGGCAGCCGTAGCGGTTGTACCAATCATCTGCCAATGTTTCAGCACTCAGAACAGAAGTATGACCGGATATTCTGGTGTCCATTAATTCGGCTTCCTGACGGTTGAGAGATACCATTGGCTTGAGAGCCATCAGGCGAGCCAGTTGCTGCTCTGATATATCTTCAATACGCGGGCCGAAATCGATAAACAGTTCAATGTTGCTTTCTAATGACTCCAGCCAGTCAATCAATACTCCACCAGTGGCAGAGGCTAACTGATAGCCAGAAAGATAGATCAAAGTATCAGGCTGTAGCTTAAGGCTGCTCAGGGTTTCTTTATCCCACTGGTTTTCCACACCGCTAACGGACAGAAAAGTGCGTTCACCGTCGGGTTCCACTAAGGCCAGACACCAGCCGTTGTCGCCTTTATCGGTTTCCAGTGCGGAAACGATACCTTTTTCATTCAGGGTTTTGCGGATAATATCAGCCCAGATGCCTTGTCCCATCGGCAATGCATTAAGAGAAGATAACCCTAATCGATGCAGGGTAATGGCAATATTCAGTGCACAACCCCCCACATTGACACCCTGCTGGTGCAGTTCAATATCACTGCCCCGATGAGGCAGTGAGTAAGCATCAGCAATTACATCAATCACTGCTGCACCAATCACACAAATTGGACGCTGATTAGTTAATGATGGAAGTTGGTTTTTCAGCTCAGCGGCGTTCATAAGTGGCCTCTCTTTGATGACGAAGCTGGACAAAGGTCTGACTGTAGCGGGTGAAGTCTAACTGATTGACCTGATCCAACTGCTGTTTTAATTGCGGGTCAATACGTTCAATTCCGTGTAACGCGCCGCAAATGGCGGTTGCCATTGCACCAATTGTATCCGTATCACCGCCAAGGTTGGCACACAGAATAGCGCAGCGATTAGGATCGGTTTGTGCCAGTTCAACCATCGCGATGGCGGCAGGCACTGACTCAATGGTGCTGGTACCCGCACCTACCAAATGGTAAATCTGCTCCATGCCTTGTTCAACGCCATCTGCCTGTCTGGCGGTGTGTAACGCCAGCTCGATTCTGGCAGCCATTGAAGCGCTAAAGGTGGTGATATGCTTTTCCTGTGCCGCTTTGGCAACCGCAGGAAGCTGATCGCAAATCTGTGACCAACTGATACCATCGATAGCTTTAGAAATAGCCCAGGCAATAGCGACTGCACCGGAAATCGCCACGTCAGACTTATGGGTTGGGCTGGAAGCTTTTGCCACATCGGCAATAAAATCATCCAGCGAATGGGTTGGCAACAGACAACCAAGCGGCGAAACCCGCATAGCAGCACCGTTAGTCACGCCATTATTCTCTAACCGATCAATTGGAGTACCTTTCTTAATGGCATTCAGTGCAATTTTGGAGGTTGGTCCTAACACGTTTTTATTGAAGGCATCAAACTCTTCTGCCCAGCTCATAATATTACGACCGATAATCGCAGGTTCGATTTCCCCTTTGCATTCAATAATGGCATCCGCCAGCGCCAGCGCCATGGATGTATCATCGGTAAATTCGGCGGTATTAAAATAGCAGGCGGCGTTATTTTCAGCCGGTCCCGGTAAAAAGCGATCTATCCAGCCAAAATAGGATTTGACCCGAGAACGAGGCCACAACTCCGAGGGCATCCCCATCGCGTCGCCCAAAGCCTGGCCATAGAAGGCGCCTAAAATGCGGTTCTCTTTATTCATCATAAACCCTTAATATTGACTTTATTGCTGTACCGCGGAATTCACTGATTGAAGACCGCGGCGGATAACACTAACGATTATGCTTCAACTGATTTAGCGTCTTGTGGTGCGACTTCAATGGTTTTGATTTCGCCATCGGACTCTTTAAAGAACAGCATAAACAGGATGGTAATCACCACGATCATAATGGCACCAAATCCCCACATACCTGCCCAGTTAAAGGTCTGGCCGTTAACTGGTTCAGAGTAGGCAAACATTTTTTCCATCATCTGACCGCCTAAACGGTAACCTAACAGGCTGCCAAAGCCCTGACAGCAAAGGGTAATCAGCCCTTGTGCTGCGGTGCGCATATGTACCGGTGCTTTTTTATCAACATAGATATAAGCGGTAACATAGTAGAAGTCGTAACTAACACCGTGCAGCAGAATGCCGAGGAATAACAGGCCGTAGGTAAAGATATGGTCGGCACCACCGTAGACGAAGAAGCCATAACGAATCGCCGCAGTCACTAAGCCCAGTAACAGCACCTTTTTGATACCAAAGCGCTTGGTAAAGAATGGCAGCGCCAGCATAAAGAAGATTTCAGAGAACTGACCCAGCGTCATCCAACCGGTTGCATTTTTCATGCCTACTTCTGTCAGATAGCCATTGGCGAAGATATAGTAGAAAGCTAACGGCATAGCGAACAGGAATGAACAGAAGAAGAACACCAGGAAGTTGCGATCTTTTAACAGAACGATGGCGTCCAGCCCCAGCATTACCTTCACGCTCATCTTACCGGTACTCTTCGGCGGTGTATTTGGTAGCATCAGAGCAAATACCCCCAGCAGAGCGGAGCTGGCGGCGGTAATTAATAGAGGGATATTGCTGGCAGAGATATCGCCATAGCCCAGCATTCCCGGTAAGAAACCGCACACCAGACCAGAGGCGATCCAGCCGATAGTTCCCATTACCCGAATGCGCGGGAACTGACGTTCCACATCATCGACGTTAGAGAACGCAATACTGTTGGTTAGTGCGATGGTTGGCATATAGGTTAATGAATAGGCCAACAACAGCGGGAAGAAGGTATTGAACTGGGTTTGCTGTGCCGCCAGCCACATCAGTATGGCTCCGGCAAACATTAATACTGCCAGTACTTTTTGAGCTGCAAAAAAACGGTCTGTAATCGATCCCACTAATATAGGCGAGAGAATAGCGGCAATCGCCGTACAGGCATAAGACCAGCCAATCTCTGTTGGGGTGAAACCGCTTGAATTCAGGAAAAGCCACAGAGGTACAAACCAGGCTCCCCAGATAAACCATTCAATGAACATCATGAATGAGAGTTTTGCTATTGTTTTATTCATGTTTCAGTCCTTTCATGATACTGCGTAGGGTAGGTATTGCTTACCATGACAATACCATTTGATAATACCTTTACAATACCTTTGTGTGAAAACCTTGAACCAGATAACATTGTTGAAGGTTGTACCGGCGTAACTATTCTTCCTGTCAGCGATAAATTCTTTTGATATCAATAGCAACAGTACCATTAGCCGTATTCCTGAAAGCGTGGTTTAATTTTTTCATGAATAACTTATTATATTTTAAAGGTTTTTTTAGGAAGAAAAGGCCTTAACCGGCTACCATCACTGGATGAGCCATAGGATAATCACAGAATTGTGCAACCTGCTGTAGAACTGAATCGATTTATTTAAAACGGTCAGTAACATCTCATGCTGAAAAAGTGCTTTTATATCCAAATATTACGCGTCGAATTGATATTTTGGTGAGATAATCGTTTTTTGTTACAACTTGCTACTTTCAATTTATTTCTGCATCATCGACCATCTTAAATCGAAATCTGATTATTTTGTGAACTAGTTTTGGAGTTTTTATGCCTTCACTTGTTTTAAAAATAATAGGTTCAGCGTTTTTCCTTTTGAGTGTGAGTTCATCGGTCGGTTGGGCATCAACAGGGACAATGATCCATCAAGAGTATTCTCTCAATGATAAGCTTGACAGCCTACCTGATTTGCGAAAATACCCTTCCGGCACTCAACGGAAAAAAGCATTTCTTAATGCCGTTGTACCTATTATTGATCAACAAAACAGTCAAATTCGCCAGGAACGCGAGTGGCTATTAAAGAAGCGTTCATCCCAGAGCTGGAGCTCACAGGACATCGTGCGGTTACAGCAAATCTGTAGTCGTTATCGTATGGAATGCACCTCAAATCCCAAGAAGGTGAAGTGGGATGAGCTGCTGAAACGCGTTGATGTTCTGCCGACTCATTTGGTGGTTGCTCAGGCAGCGACAGAGTCAGGCTGGGGAACCTCTAAGCTGGCGCAAACCAACAAGAATTTGTTTGGTATGCGCTGCGGTAGTAAAAGTTGTAATAGCAAAGGTGGAATAAAAGGTTATTCATCCTACAACTCTGTAGATGATTCCGTCACTGCCTATTTGCTGAATATGAATACCCACGCGGCCTACAATAAACTGCGTGATTCACGGGCAGCGCTGAGAAGCCAGGGCGATACCGTGACGGCCGAGCACTTAGTGAATAAACTGGGACGCTACTCTGAACGAGGTGCGTCGTATAATCAGTTTTTACGCAAGATGCTGGACCATAATGAAGAGTTGATCCAGCAGGTGAGAACCGCATCAAGTGTTGATGTTGCTGGTTAGTTAGGGATTATAAATTTAAAAACCGGACAGTTATCTGTTCGGTTTTTTTATGGGTGGAATTCAAAGATAGTTTGATATTGTTTAGTTTGGTGTGAGTTTCGCCGCTTTTGATGCAGTGTTTATTTCGGCAGCTGCGTACCAGATGTTGATGTTTGAATATTTTGTTCGGTGTGAGTTTCGCCGCCTTTGATGAAGTGATTATCTCGGCAATGGTGCTTGCGTCGAGCAAAGGGGCGTTGGGGCGAACGCCCCTTTGCACTCCCCGCGCCTGCGCAGCCGACTGTTGACCGCCGCGTTGCGGCGGCAACCTCAGTCAGCCCAGAGGCTTAACGCACCGGCATAGAGCCGCTCCCAGCGTCGCTATGCCTCTCACCGCATCCATGCGGTTCGTGCTGCCTCTGGTCTTCCTTCGGCAACATTCGGATGCTTTAACCTGAAGGGCAAAGGGCAAAGGGCAAAGGGCAAAGGGCAAAGGGCAAAGGGCAAAGGGCAAAGGGCAAAATATAAAAATGAATGTCCGAATGGAATACCTGATTGGTAGTTAGCATTGCCAATCGTCGGGCTTAGCCCGACGCACCCCAGATTAAAGTACAGACGGTCTACCGGCCGAGCACCATGCTTATATAAGCAATATCGCTTTTACGGCCGGAATATCCACAGCAGTTAACAGTAAAAAGTGCCAATCGTCGGGAGAGGCCGCCGTTGGGGTCGACTTGGCGTAAGCCAACGAAGCGCCCCTAGGCGGACTAGGCCCGACGCACCCCAGGCTAAAGTACAAACGGTCTACCGGCCGAGCACCAAGCCTATATAAGCAATACCGCCTTTACGGCCGGAATATTCACGGTAGCTAACAGTAAAAAATGTCAATCGTCGGGCCCAGCCCGACGCACTCCAGGCTAAAGTACAGATGGTCTACCGGCCGAGCACCAAGCCTATATAAGCAATACCGTCTTTACGGCCGGAATATCCACAGTAGCTAACAGTAAAAAATGTCAATCGTCGGACTAGGCCCGACGCACCCCAGGCTAAAGTACAAACGGTCTACCGGCCGAGCACCAAGCCTATATAAGCAATACCGCCTTTACGGCCGGAATATCCACGGTAGCTAAAACAAATACCCTAATTTAAAAAGCTTTCTTATGCCCCAACCGCGACAACAAATCCGTAATATACAACACTAACGTCGACCGAATAGCCTGCTGGTACCGCTGAAGCTGCATATCCACCAGTTTGTCATCAATAACATCTTCCGGCAGGTTTAATACCGGAGGAGGGGGCAGGGTGATGCCGTGCAGCATATGCAATGGACCCAGCACTTCATCATCAGTAAAGCTGAGATTATCCTGAATATTAAGCAGCTCATTATTCAGCGCCAGTAACAGTTCAACATCCTCATACTCATCCCGGGTAATAACCCCAAGGGCATAAATCAGTTTCAAACGCACCGGAAGTGCTGCCAGAGGGCCAGAACCCTCCAGCAACGGTTCAACAGCATACTTAACGGCATAGTCATCTTTGCGGAATACCTGCAGGATCAACAAATCGACGGCATCGGCTAACAGGCTGACAGCAGCCTCGATAAAGCCTTTTACCGTTAATCTGGCATTCAGACGTTCCAGAATGCGATTTTCAAATACCTGAGTTTCTTCCATTGTTGCCATAGTTACTTTGCCAGCTAAATCTTTTTACCTGAATAACAGACATTGCTGCCTGAGGTGGTTATATAAAGGTGCATAATCTCATGATACAGGCATCTGCTAGGTCTGATGTTGCATGGTGTTATACACATTTGTTATTTGTGCCACAACCTCCGGTTGATCCTGAAGGTGACAAACGTCTTGCAGGGTTTGCTCAATTCCCTTCGACGCCAACATGGCTGCCAGTTCTTGCGCCTGCGGATCTTGCTTACTGCGATAACTCAATGCAGCCGCAATACCAATCAGTAAATTTTGATGAGGCAAACCGTACTCCAGCGTACCACGAAGCGGTTTAATTAGCCGATCTCCCTCACTCAGCTTACGCAATGGTTGGCGGGGTCAAAATGTTCATCGTTAGCAGCGACAATGGTTTGGGTAATCAGTTTGCTGTCGTTAGCTGCCTGAGGATGTTTGGCCGCCAGCAGGCGAGCCGTTAAGTCGTTGTAAAGCTGACTGTCGAGAAAGTTTTTCAACGAGATATGTATAGCATGAGGCGCATGATCCATCGCCCGACGGGTAAGATCCTGATGGGTGATAACCATATCCACGCCTTCCGGCAGACTATTAATCGCACAGTTAGCAACGGTAATATGGTTGAGTCCGGCATCTTTTACTTTTTTACGTAGTACTCCGGCCCCCATCGCGCTGGACCCCATACCGGCATCACAGGCAACCATAATAGTGCGCACATAGCTTAAGTCTTTCACCATATCGCTTTTATGTAACGCCGGTTGTGCAGCACCGCCCTGAGCTTTATTGCCTTTGGACTGTTGCTTCATGCCTTGCATACGGCGAGTAGCGTCTGCCAGACCGTTGTTCTCTTCTTCTCCGGCAGGTACGCGCTTAAGCATCACGGCTGAAATCAGGAAAGAGACAATACCAGAAGCCAGAATAGACAGAACTACGCCAATCAGTGATGACTTTGGTGTCATTAGCAGGACGGCAAAAATAGAACCGGGAGACGCAGGAGAAACCAGTCCCGCATTAAACAGCGTTAGGGTAAATACACCCGTCATTCCGCCTAAAATCACCGCGATAATCAAACGCGGGTTCATTAAAACGTAAGGGAAGTAGATCTCATGAATACCACCAAAAAAGTGGATAATCACCGCACCCGGAGCAGACTGTTTTGCACTGCCTTTACCAAAGAACATATAGGCCAATAGCACACCAAGGCCCGGACCCGGATTGGCTTCAATCAGGAAGAAAATGGATTTGCCCGTTTCTGTTGCCTGCTGAATTCCCAGCGGAGAGAAGATCCCGTGGTTGATGGCGTTATTCAGGAACAGAATTTTTGCCGGTTCAACAAAAATAGAGGTTAACGGCAGCAGGTTGTTCTGCACCATAATGTTAACCCCGGCAGCCAGCAGCTTAGACAGGGATTCAACCAGCGGGCCGATAGCCATAAAAGCCAGGATAGCCAGTAACATACCAATGATACCGGCAGAGAAGTTATTCACTAACATCTCAAAACCGCTTTTGATTTTACCATCAACCCAGCGGTCAAAGCGGCGGATGGCATAGCCACCCAGCGGCCCCACAATCATAGCCCCCATAAACATTGGCATATCGGCACCGATAACCACACCCATGGTGGTGCGCCTACAACGCCACCGCGTTCGTCACCAACCAGACGCCCACCGGTGTAACCGATTAATAGCGGAAGTAAGTAGGTAATCATTGGGCCAACCAGTTTGGCTAAGGTTTCATTTGGTAGCCAACCGGTAGGAATAAACAGTGCGGTAATCAGCCCCCAGGCGATAAATGCGCCGATATTGGGCATCACCATGTTGCTGAGGAAGCGGCCAAAATTCTGTACCTTGACCTTTATATTTGGTGATAACATAAAACACCCCTCGAGGTACGCGCAGATGATAGTGCACGTAGTAGTAGTCGGGACGGCTTCGCCAAAAACCGTCAATCATTTTCAATGCAGGCCGACTCTATCACGACATTTTTGTCTCGCGTACCCCGGGCGGACTTTGTGATCATGATCACTTAGTTACCCCCCTTGCTCTATGCTTGTTAGTGATATTGATCACAAAAAATAGCTGTAAGAAAGTGACAATGTTAATAAAAGTACCGATTTGGTAATTTTTATGTGATGTTTATCACTATTTTTCTGATTGAGCTTGTTTGTCAAGTGTGATATTAATCACAAAGTATTTTTCATTTCCCGCCTTGCCGATCGATAACTCCGTTTTCAGAACCTTCAGCTTCGATAGCCGATCGTTATTTCTGTAACTTAATTACAATTTATTGGTTTTTGGCGAGTTTTTTTCAGCAATGCCGCATGGCGATTGGCTTTTTCAGATGCTTTCTTTTATAGTAGCCACGCATATAGTGCGTTATCACTTTTATTATCACTGTTTCACCGAGGCTTGCATGTTGGAGATTGCGTTAAACCATTGATATTGATCCCGAACTAAACCGGGCGATATCACAAATCCTGAGAATGATGAATATTCTGCGCTGCATATAGCGGGTGCGTAGAGGATTAGGTGTGGTTTTTAACGAGGTTTTCAATATGACGCTTTTCATCCGGAACGTGTCGTTCCTGCATCATCCTGTATTTAATTATCGACGCTGTCGCCACGGTTTGCTCGTGGTGTCGGTTCTCTGCTATCTGCCGATTTGTGCGGCTCATTCATCATTTATCCATTTTATTAATATTGTTAAAAAGGAAAATGACCAATGACGTCACCAATTAACCTATTATTTCAAGATTCATTTTTACGCCAACATATGATGGGTCCCAATGCTTTGCTCATCGCCCGGGAACTGACGCGAGATCTACCTTTGAAAAAAGGAATGCGTATTCTGGACTTAGGCTGTGGTGCAGGGATTACTTCATTGTTTCTGGCTCATCAATTTGACGCCACAATCTATGCGGTAGATTTATGGATTAGCTCCACTGACAACTGGCAGCGATTCAAGCAATTTGGCATGGAGGATCGTATTATTCCGCTCAATCTTGATGCCCATGAATTGCCGTTTGCTGAAGGCTATTTTGATGCGGTGATTAGCATTGATGCTTACCAATACTTTGGCCATAAGCCGGGTTATCTGGAAACTCACCTTGCTCCACTGGTAAAACCGGGTGGTCTAATTGCCGTAACGGTTCCCGGATTACAGCGTCCTTTAGTCAATGGACAACCGCCAGAAGAGATGCTCCCTTGGTGGCAAGAAGGGATGTATTTTTTTACCAGCGACTGGTGGAAAACCTTGTGGGAAGCTTCAGGTGCGGTATCAATTGAAACCTGCCGTGAAATGGACTGTTGTAAACAGGCCTGGGATGAGTGGCTACTGTGCGACAGTAATCCTTATGCGGTGAAGGATAGAGATATGATGGCCGTTGAAAACGGACAATATTTCAATCTGGTTCAAATTGTCGGAAAAGTTAACTGACTGATAATTTAGTAAAACAGTGGCCTGACGATGGTTAGGCCACTAATTTAAAATGTGATTTCCAGATAATTTTTTTAAATACTAATGGGTGTTTAAATAATTAAAAATTACTTTTATAACTGTTGATATTATTGCATTTTTATTGTGTTTTTTCTGGTAATTGAATTCTTTTCCCCTTTATTATTGGGGTTTTTATTTTATTTATAAAAATCTTTAAATATCAATATACAATTTTAATATTGGATGTTTATTGCCCTTAAAGCGTGGTTATTGTTAATTTTGTTTGTTAGCATATCAATCAATGGAGCTGTATTAATTGAGGGAACGACTTCAATATGAAAACCACATTATCTGCTTTAAGCATATTAATCCCTTTAGCGTTTTGCCAGACCGCTTTTGCGCTGAATACCACGATATCTGAAGGTGAAACTTCCTCTATTCGCTCTGGTGCCTATTTATCCGGCATGACATTGATTAATCATGGCGGAGAGCTGCGTCTGATGGCTAACGACGCCAGTGCACCAACTTATGCAGAATATGTTGAGCTAAACGGCGATGATGCACTAATGAAGATAACGGCAAATAGTGCAGATACGGATATGGTGAGCATTGGTACGCTGCGGGGCACGGGTAATGTCGTGTTTAATAGCATAATTAATGGTACTGCTGAGAGCGCAACATACTCTCATTTAAATATAGATACTCTGTCAGGCTGTATCACCTTCGATTTCAATACTGAGATTCAGCATGGACGTGGTGATTATCTGACAATTCGACAGGGTAGCGGTCGGCATCTGATTCGAGTGGCAGACTCTGGAGCAGAGATTACCAATCCCGGAGATAAATCGCTGGATTTAATTACCGACCAAAGTGGCGGCAGCAGTTTTAATCTGACCAATGTTAATGGCGTCAATATTAATGCGGTAGATGGTGGTACCTATATCTATTCATTGTATAACCGCCCTGAAGCCAATGGAGAAGTTTGGTATCTCGGCGCAATTGATATGCGCGTTAATTCACCCAGCCTCAGCCCTGCAACGGATGCGATACTCTCCATGGCGGCAGCACCACAGCTGATTTTTAATAATGAACTTCAGAGTTTACGCTTCAGAAAAGGCTCCCTGCTACAAAATGAAGGCAATGCCGGAGTCTGGATCAGAACCACCAGTGGAAAAAGCAATATCTCCGCCGATAATGCACACTTTAAGCTGGAACAGGCGGGTATTGAGCTGGGAGCTGACCGCATGGCGGATTATGAAAGTGGTAAAGCATTCTGGGGTGGTTTCACCAGCTATAGTAATTCCGATGTGAAACATGCTCGCGGGGGCACCAGCAATATAGATAGCTACAGTGCCGGACTTTACGGTACCTATTTTTATCAAAGCGGCTGGTATATTGATGGCGTATTGAAATACAGTCATTTCAGCAATGACTTACAAGCCATCTCAACCAATGGCGCAGGTATTAAGGGTGACTACAGCCAGAATGCACTGGGTGGTTCGCTTGAGGTGGGATATAACGCATCGGTTGTAGCTGATATCTGGATTGAGCCCTACGTCCGCCTGGCCTATGTGCAGGTTGGTGGAGAAGACGTTAGGTTAAATAATGATATGAAAGCCAAAATTGACCATCAGGATTCCCTGACCAGCGAATTGGGTTTTAGCCTGGGAAAAAGTTTCAGCACCGGCGAAAACAGCATGGTAACCCCTTATATTAAAGCCGCCTGGGTTCATGAGTATATTGATAACAACAATACTGTAATTAACCAGCGTAACCAGTTTACAACTGATTTATCCGGCGATATGGCTAAAGTGGGGCTGGGTGTGGATGCCAGACTATCCCGACAGGTAACTTTGTTTGCCGAAGTTGATTATGCCAAAGGCAGCAAAATCGAAGTACCGGTTCAGGGGAATTTAGGATTGCGCTATAGCTTCTGATAATTTGATACCGGCCAGCCCGATGATGAAATCATTCTTTTTCTGTTTAGTCACCGGGCTTTTGTTATTCCGATTTATGATTTAACTGCCGCCGTTCTGCATAGTAAATAACTCAAAATAATCCCCAATGCCCCCCAGGCTCCGGTTAACAGCCAGACAGAACTCCAACCCTGAGTGTAATCCACCACTAAAGCGACAATAATTGGACCAGCAAACTGACCAAAGCTTATCCATTGCTGCAGCCAGCCAATGGTGACGGGAATATTTTGTACTGATGGTGTGACTTTAACTGCCAGATTGAATAGCGTTGCCGGAGCCAGCCCTCCGGCAGCAGAGAACAGAGTAATAGCAATAAACTGAGTCCAGGGAGAACTGTTCAGCCCAAAGGCAACAAAGGCGGACGCTATCATGGTAATGAAGGCAATATTTAACAGCAGATTGGCGGATACCTTTTGCTGTAACAATTTGCCCGCCAGTAAGTTACCAACAATATTGACCCCGGCCGCGATGGCGGTAAAGGTTCCCATTAACGCGCCAGAAATCCCCGCTTCGCGATAGATAATCGGTAAAAAGCTAATAATTGCAACCCACTGGCTGGTATACATGGAAAAGGTTACGGCGACCAGCCAGGGCTCTTTCACCGTCAGGGTTTGTTTAATTGATAACCAGGCTTGATGCAGCTGATTATGTCCGGGGGCATGGTCAGGGCGGTTCTCTTTAACCGTTCGCCATACCAGCAGAGCCATAATCAGAGTGATAATGCCAGAACCTGTCCACAGTACTGACCAGTCAAAATAGTTGAGAATTGAAGCACCGGCAAATAGCGCAAATACCGTCGCGGTTGGTATATAGGCACTCCACAAAGCAACAAAGAAACTTAATCGGGCTTTAGGGGCGATATGTTTGATTAGCGCCGGGGCGGACATGGTGACCATTAGCAGGGCAAAGCCTTCTATAATGCGAAATACCAGCAGGGTGGCAATGCCGCTGGCGGTTGCTCCGGCGAAGGAGGCTGCCGATAAGACACAAAGCCCAATCAGGATACTTTGCTTTTGCCCGATACGTTGAACAAACAGGCCAAACACCAACCCCAGTAGCATTCCCGCCAGTTGAAATACAGAAATCAACCATCCAGCCTGTGAAAGGCTAAGCTCCAGCGTTTCCTGCAAAACGGGCAGTGCCGGAGGCAACTTCCAGATATGCAATGCGGCACTGACTCCCGCCAGAAAGACAATAAAAGCTTGAGTGGCGGAAGGCGTAACTTGTTGTTCCTGATGGCTGACTGACATAACGCTCCTGAATAATGATATCCATAACCCTGACAATAGTAGGGTGATGCAAAGTGTCGACCATAGCGTAAAAGAAAATAATTTATAACAATTAATTATCAAATTTGTTACATAAATCGTTTCAGGTACAGGATATGAAAGACAGGAAATCAGGCGCAGCGAGAGTGTTTACACAGGGAGAAAGGTTATCAGGAGATAGGCCTGTATAATTATTTTGATGCCATAGCAATAGACTGTTTGAGCAGCTCAATAAGCTCACTACCATCACGGGTGGTAAATTTTGCGCAGGGCTCATCCCAGTTATTATCAGAAATGGTATAGATGATGAACTCTCCCTGCTCATCAAAAGAGGGGTACCAACCTACATCGACAATGTTTCCATTACTGAACTCTATTTGCAGTAAGTCTTCATCCAACTGGTCAATTATAGTAGGTAAAGATTGATTTAAATTTAATGAGGCGATCTGATTGTAGATACTTACGCTATTTTTTACTTTAACGCTGACGCCACATACCATTATTTCTTTAGCCATGAAATCCATCTCATTTTCATTAAAATCAATAAATTACATTTAAAAACACGCCTTTATCATAACGGTTTTGTATTCATTAGTGAAACATTAATCTCAAAATTATTATAAAAATATTTAATTTATAATTATATTTAACTAACTAATTGTTATATATGAGATAAAGAAACAACGGTTTGATAAATGAGATTTTAATTTTTTATCACCAGAAGATAATTGATAAGTTATTGATGATGGTGATTTTTCATTCGGTTTGAACATAAAATCATCAAACTTTTAGGGGGAATGCAAACGCTGATTTTATTTTTCAGCGGGGAATATTGTTATCTGCCGATGGGTAATATTTTTTAATCAATGTGTTGCAGTCATGGGGTAACCCGTATGTTTTTTTGCATCTGGTAAACGGTCAAAACGGCTCTGTTTGTTATGAACCATTCTTAAATAGAGATAATTTAGGGAAATGTTCTGGTTTTTGCTGGCAAATAAAGCACGATGACCTATTTTCAGTTGTGTGGTTTACAGTATGTCGAATTTACTGCTATAACTAGTATCTAGTGACCATTCATAAAGCTACGCAATACTGACCGCGAATCAATGGATTGAGTGCCTTCAGCGACGGAACATCTCTGAACGATATATGCATTCCTGAGTTATTTTCCGGCTACGGAATGTGTGTGCGTTGGTCACTTTTGGAAACCTAATTAATAGATTTTTAGGCAAGTTTTTTGCAAATACAATAATTCGATAACAGGTTACAAGTAAATGACAGCGTCTTCTCCCACAATAACTGGCCAGCCAAAAGCGCGACCGTTGAATAAAAATGATTATAAGACCTTAGGGTTATCCTCTCTTGGAGGCACTCTGGAGTTTTATGATTTCGTTATCTTTGTTTTCTTTACCGGAACATTAACCCATCTGTTTTTCCCTGGTGACAATGAGTTTATTGCCCAGATGAAAACTTTGGGTATTTTTGCTGCCGGTTATCTGGCTCGTCCGCTCGGTGGGATTATTATGGCGCACTACGGTGATAAAATTGGCCGTAAGCGCATGTTCACCTTGAGTATTTTCCTGATGGCGTTGCCAACGCTGGTTATTGGCTTGCTGCCGACTTACGCTTCTATTGGTGTGATGGCACCGGTTCTTCTACTGCTAATGCGTATTCTACAGGGAGCAGCCATTGGTGGTGAAATGCCTGGAGCATGGGTATTTATTGCGGAGCATACCCCTGAGCAGCGTTATGGTTTAGGCGTTGGTACCTTAACGTCTGGTATTACCGGCGGCATTCTGTTGGGCTCAATTGTAGCTATCGTTATTCAGCGCAGTTACAGCACCGCAGAAATTAATGAATATGCATGGCGTATTCCGTTCATTCTGGGCGGCGTATTTGGTTTTATCTCGGTTTATCTGCGTAAGTTCCTGCAAGAAACCCCAATCTTTAAAGAGATGGCAGAGAAGCACGCACTGGCAAAAGAGCTTCCGGTTAAAACTGTTATCAGAAGTCATAAACAAGCCTGTGGTATTACCGCGATTTTAACCTGGTCGCTGTCTACTGCAATTGTAGTTACCATTCTGATGACGCCTTCTGTAGTGGTTGAGAAGATGTATCAGGTGGACAGAACTATTTCTCTGGAAGCCAACTGTGTCGCTACGCTAATGTTAACGCTGGGATGTATTTTCTGGGGTTGGATTAGCGATAAATTAGGTACACGTATCTGTATGGCGGCTTCATGGGGCGGTCTGGCAATTACGGCCTACCATTTTTATAGTTCACTACATCCGGAAATTGGTGCCGGAGAGCTGATGTTTAACTATGGTTTGATGGGGCTGTTTGTCGGTGCGATTGCCACTACACCAATTGTTGGTGCACGTGCATTCCCTCCGGCTATTCGCTTCTCCGGTTTATCATTTGCCTACAACCTGGCTTACGCGGTATTTGGTGGTTTAACGCCAATGATCACCGGCGCATGGTTACAGCAAAGCGCTATGGCACCGGCTTACTATGTAGGGATCGTTTCTCTGTTAGCCGTTGCGGTTGCTTTCCTGCCGTTGGCGTACAAAGGCTGGACAGCAAAAAAGCAGCCTGATGCAATTCCTGCGGCGCCGGTTATTGCTGATTAAGGTGATATAACATGGAAACCGCCATTCAGCTAACTTCATTCGGTTAAGCAAAATGGACGGTTGAACCATCTGGATGGCGTATCATATGAGCCCCTTATTTTTGACGGGGCTTTTTTATGCTTACTGGAAAAAGAAAACGGCCCAAGTAAGGGCCGTTTGAAGCTCAAAAAGTAGTATCCCGTTCACTCAAAACATCTTAAATGAACATGTCCGAACATGGCCAGCTTTTGCTGAATCTTATCCGGCAACACTAATTAGAATTGGTATTTAATTCCTAACATGGCAGAGGTATCGCTGTAACCGTTATCGCCAATCTGCTGAGCGGCGTTACCCCAAATGTTCAAACGTTTAGATAACTGTCCTTCGACACCCAGTTTCAATTCGCCAATGTTTTTGGTACCACTCATTTCATCTCTGGTATCTGCAATCTGAACGGCATAATTGTTGGTATTATGGATCCAGTTTGCTTCTACGAATGGCTGGAATTTACGATCTTTGCCATCATCCCAATGGCTGTGGCCGTTGATGTATGCTTTTAAACCAAGACGGGTTTGCAAATTACCTTTAGTCTTATCAGACACCTTGGTGCGAGTACCAGTAACATCAGCTTGCTCATAATGATCTTTTGCCTGCACATCCATCCAGACTACTTGCGCTTTTGGTTGTAACCAGTAGCTGTCGCGGCCGTTTTCGCCTAGCTTAAAGCTATAACCACCTTCAAGCGATGCTGTAACACCACGTGATTTGTAGGTTTCAGTAGCTCGTTCATCGCCAGTGACTTCATTATCAAACCAGTTGTAAAGTACCCAGCTATCAATATAGGCACCGGTCTTATCTGCCTGATTGGCATACCAGGTTCCATACAGACCGGCGCTGTAGCCATCAACTTTACCGCGTGATTCGCGATTAATGACATGAGATTTGGTATTGCTCTGGTTGTTACCGTAACCAGCCATTGCACCTAAATGCCAGCGATCCAAACCGTCTGAACTCCACTGTGCTAAATCACCACCAATTTGTGCCACATAGCGATTACTTTGTGTTTTCAACTGCTCATTACTATTTTTAAAACGGGTATGACCACCAACGTGACGCATCCACATGCTGGTGACCTTCTGCTCACCGGTTAATACATCGGTGTATTGAGTTTCACCTAAACGATCGTGCAAGCGCATCAGGAACATGGTATTCGCTGCGTAATTGTTGGCCAAATAGCTGCCGAATTCAGGACGCAGAATCTGCTCATTGTTTGAATCTTCAGGTACTGGCGTGACCGGTGAACCCGGATTTGGCTCAACAGGTGAAACGGCGCTGCTTAAATACCAGTTTTCATCCGCAGTGCCTTTCGCGATTTGATAGTCATAAGCACCGGCAACAATTCGGTTTTGTTGAACAAATTCCCCGATTGATTGACCGCCAACTTCAACGATCTTAATGCCATTGATGGTTTGCCCACCCGTACCGCCAATATTATTGATCGCAACTTTGGTGGTACCTGCTTCAACATTGCCCTGAACAATTAATTTATCGGTTACTGAATTATCATCACCTAACGCTGTATTCAGCACTAACACCGCATCGTTACCGGCATAATTTCCGGTAACCAATAATTCTTTTGGGGTAAATGTGCCTGTAGCTGGGGTGTTATAAGCAAGGGTTGCACCATTCAGGGACAGGTTAGATACCACAGAATCCCCCGCCATGTTCCAGATGCTTTGTGTACCATTCAGGGTGAGATCAATGGTACTGGCAGACGTGTCGAGCGAGGTAATGCCATTAAACACGGAGTTATCAGCCATTGTGATATTAATAGCACCATCATTTTCTGACATCATATTGCCATTAATCACATACTTTGCGTTATTGCCGGTAATCAGACTATCTGCACCATTTGCCAGAAAAGCATAGCCAGCATCAATATTAATATCAGCGCCGGTTAACGTAATATCGCTGCCAGAATAAACCGTAGCTGCGGCAGAATCACTGGCACCACCACTCAAAGTAATATTTGCGGTATCGGCAAAATCAATGCTACCGCCATCAGAGGCATACAAACCATATAATATGGCCGATGAGTTATTGGTAATATTATTAATGGTGACTGCTTTTTGCGCGGTGATGTTAGAACCTGTTCTGTAAGCATTAATGGCAGTAGTGCGATCGCCCCCATTTAACAGATTTACGGTAGTTGTGCCGTTTAACGCAATCTCCCCTCCATCAACGCTTGATGAACCTCTCATCCACCCCTCTGCGGAAACAGCACGAATATAGTTCGCGCCATTGGAGTTTATTTCAATCAGTAATCCATCCTGAGTTTCAATTTTTGAACCCGTTAAATAAGCAAATAGTCCTCTGGAGCCGATACCTGCATCATTTAATGTGATGGTGGTATTCTCATTGAGTTTCGCAGTCAAACTACCCGAACCACCATTAATATCGACACCAATAAGACGCATCTGATCGTTACCATTAATGGTAAATGATGAATTCGCAGCCAATTCGGCTGATATAATACTTGCTGTTGCTGCAGGGGAACCACTCTTTAATCTAACTGCACTCACATCAGAAGCAGTCACGCCATTTTCGACATTAGCAACAATCGTTGTGCTGCCAAAAATGACATTACTATTAAATACCTGAATTACACCAACCTCACCCAACGCATTCGCTGTTAATTTATAATCAATTTTAATGTCATCGGAATAGTTAAACGACTGGTCCTGATATAGGTTTATCCCCCAGCTATTCTCAACATTAACCTCACCTGCATGGGCTGCTAATGTTGCTTGATCGTTAACGGTTGTCGTGGCGGGTGCTGCATGAACAGTATTGCTTAAGATAAGACCAATACTAAAGGCGAGTAGAGTCCTTTTCATTACGTATCCTTACTATTAATTAAATGTTCATCATTTAATAAATGAACGGTATTATTCAATAAATTAATAACAACTCATTCGTATTTATTTTTTAATCGTCGGCATAATAATTGAGAAGTGTTGCTAAAACCAGAAAAAATTAATTTGTAATGATTTAAATCAAAAATAAAAATATAACAGCAACTATTTCGTGGTTATTTTTATTGCTGATAAATTGAATTTCATTGCGATATTATTAATAAGATGGTTAATAATGGAGAGGGTAAACAATTCTGTTTAACTGGCATTCTGGCGAATCATGCTGTCCGGTGATTCAATGGTATTCGTGTTATGGATAATCGGGTGGATAACTGAAGAGCATGTTGAGCTTTTTCTGGGGGTGTTTTGTCGGAGCCTGGTGGCTGCCTTTGGTTCGGTGGTCAGTATTTTGCAGGCTTTTCATGATACCAGTTCGTACCATAGGGATGATGCCGAGCTGGAGATGAGCATGGGGCTAGACGCTGTTTATTGAGTCAGGGAAAGGCTTTCTGTCTGTCGACACAGGGAATTACACAATCTGAAGGGTAAGACAGGCTTTAATAATAAAAACCCCGCTTACTCAAGTCATCTTAAGTAAACGGGGTTAGTTGAACAGAAATTTTTAAACGCTAAATTTTCTGCGATGTTATTACAAGGTTCTTATTAACGAATACTGTTATAAGTATCAATCGCGCTGTTAAAGTCTTTCACCAGATTATTAGCATAAGAGCCCGGTTTCTTTCTGGCATCGCGATAGGTACCGACAAATTTAACCAGACGGTCGTTAACGCGAGAGTAGCCTGAGTCGACTTTTTTACCTTCTTCTTTTGCTTTGTTGTATTCAGCAGTTTGCAGCTCTAATTTTTCTTCCAGCTCTGCCAGATACTTGTTTGCCTGATCAATTTTAGCTTTATCTTTATAATCTTTAAGGGTGGAGAATTGTCCCACGATAGAACGGGCTAGCTCCAGAGACTCTTCGGTATACAGCTCCAGCAGACGACCTTCTTTTTTATAATTTTCAATGCGTTTCTGTTTCATCTCTTCACTGGCAACGCGAATTTCAGCTTCCAGCGCTTTGTATTGTTCATTCACCTGATTAAAACCAGGGGTGAAGACCTCCATCAGCTCTTTACCTTTAGCGCCATTGTCATCTTCATACTTCTTCATTTTGTTGTACTTCTCAAGCTCTTCCCATACCGGAAGCAGCTTGTCGATAGAGGCCACAATGGCTTCAGCTTTAGGGTCAATATTGTCAATATTCACTTCAGTAACCTTCAGCGCTTTTTTCAGGTTATTGCTTAAGCTGCTGTAAGGACGAGAGCTGAAATAGAGCCAGGATTCGATAACGCGATAATCCTTTTTCTCAATACCGGCTTTGACCTTTTTCTCTTTGTCAGGCCAGGATGATGTACCGTCAAGAACCCCACCACCATAAGCATTGGTGGCTTTTACATAATAAGAGACTTTTTCAGATAGCTTATAAGCTGCCTTTTCATCGCTGATGGCAGGTTTTTTAGCTTCTGATTTATTGGCTTCTGGTGCAGACGATTTTTTAGCGGATGTTGAATTTTGAGTGGTTGGAGCGCCAGGTGAGGCTTTAGGTGCTTCTGGTTTGTCATCACAACCTGCCAGTAATGCAGTATTAAAAACCAGCGTACCAAATAGTAATGCTTTACCTATCTTTTTCATTATATTCCCTTATAAGTTACCAGCACTAAATTATTCAAGAATGAATTATTTAGTATTTTCCATTTAAATCAATGCGTTTTATGGTAATTATTTTGGGAGATTAAGTAAATGCTGAATTTTATGATTTTTCAGGATTATGGCGTGTTTGTGATTTTTATTTATTGATTTATATCTGTTTTTTATCCGGCCGGGATAGGTTTGTTATTGTCTGTGATCCAATACTTTTATGGTTATTATCGGTTGGTAATATAATCTTGTTACATCAGCCATCCTGTTAGTGTTTTTTTGTTTGGTGTTAGTTAATTATTAGGGGTAAATAGATATATCATGTTGGAAATATGATGTATCAATCTACATTGAATTTAATACTGTTAAATCGGGCGCTATTCGTCGCAGTATAAAGCACAGTATGTTGAATATTGCGGTGACCAAGATAATCCTGAATCAGACGCGTATCCTTTCCCGCATCCGCTAAAGAGAAGCCACAGGCATGACGTAACATATGGGGATGCGCCTTAATATCCAGCTTTGCTGCCATACCATATTTTTTGATTAATTCATAAAACTGCTGGCGGGATAGCGGGTTGCCATGTTGGGATAAAAACAGCCATTGGGTATCACTGTTAAGCCATGCTTTACGCTGTTTTAACCACAGACTAATGGCTTCCTGCTCGCATTTTTGTAAAGGATGAGTGGTGGATAACCCTCTTTTCAGACGAGAAATAAAAATATGTTCTCCTTGAATATCGGTAATTCTCAGGCGACATAATTCACTGGCCCGTAATCCGTGGAAATAACACATCATAATTAAACAACGATCGCGATAATAATTGGTGCCCTTAGGAACGGCGTTAATCATGGCTTCGACTTCGTTAGCACTCAGGTATTTTCTCTGTGACATTTTTTCACTCTCATTAAGGGTTCTTACATGTGAACCGGGAACGAGTTGCAATTTACAGGGGGAACTGGGCTAAGGGTATCCTCTATGGCGGAAACTCACTTTCTGGAAATAAGAAAGCGTTTTTTAAACAATGGACTATGATTTAAATATGTGTTTTTTCTTGCCGGAATAAGTATGCAATCAAAATTGGATCTAAATCTTGCCCGTATTCTTTATGAGATTATTGATAGTGGTTCAGTTTCTGCCGCAGCGGAAAGCCTGAAGATGAATATATCTGCTATAAGCACCGGACTAAATAAGTTGCGAAGCTACCATAATAATGTTCTTTTTTTCAGACAGGGAAATGGTATGCAGCCGACCGCATTAGCGTTGGAGTTATATAAGTTTTATCGACCAGCATTAAACCTGCTTGATGAGGCAGACAAACTAAAAAATAGTACCTTACAGGTAGCCACTTCACCAAAATTGCGCATTGCGACCATACCTTTGTTAGATCTATTTCTTGCGGATAAATTTCTTGATGAACCGAGTTTTTGTGATGGAAGTAACTGGGATATTATTTCAATTCCCCGAGATCCTGATATGCGCGTAGAACATTTACGTAGAAAGCAAATTGATATTGATATTGGCGTTGGATTGCCCAAAGATAAATCGCTTCTTAGTTACCTGCTTTTTGACTGTGGCTGGGTAATGGTATGTAAAAAAGATCATCCGCGAATTAAGCAACGAATAACATTGGAGCAATATAAGCAGGAATCGTTGTTAGGTTTAATTTCTGCAGGTGAAAAATTTGGCAAAGAGTTACCAATATTCCAGTATGAGGATGGTTCTCTCCTGATTAAACGTTTCCGTTCTTCCTCTATGGTTACTGTGCTGCTTCAGGTTTCTACCAGAGAACTTGTTACTGTAGTTCCTACGGTCTTCGCGCCCTGGGCTTGTAAAAGGTTTAATTTACGTACAGTTGAATATGATTTTTTTATTAATGATTTTGTCGCGATGTATGCATATATTCATCATTCAGAAAAAAACAATTTGATGTTAAAGAAAATAATTAAATTTTTCTCTGATTTAAAATAAATTTTATATTTGAATTCTTCTTCATTTGAAAAGTTCAAATGCATTTAATCATCTCCAGTATATACTTAATGAGTACGGAACAAGGTCATGCCTGTAAATGAGGTATGATTATCTATTGATATAAATAAGGATATTTACGCGCTCATACTGTTTTTATTGAAGAGGTCTCTATGACAAACCGCAAATATCTTACTGCCAGTGAGATTGAACGCCTGTTAGATGTATCCCGACAGGGTTCTAATCCGGAAAGGGATTATTGTTTAATCCGAATGTGTTTTATCCACGGCTGTCGAGTCAGTGAAATTAACAGCTGGCGTCTTTCAGATATTGATTTAGCCCATAACCGAATATTTATCCGGCGATTAAAGAACGGGCTTTCTACCATTCACCCCCTGTATGAACTTGAACGTGATGCATTATCTGCCTGGTTAAATGTACGCGCCCGGCATCGCTATACGGCTAAAGAGTGGCTGTTTTTATCGCAGAAGGGCAATCGACTTTCACGCCAACGAATTTATGAGATTTTGCGTGACTGTGGTCGCCGGGCAGGGTTGGATGTGAATGCACACCCGCATATGCTGCGGCATGCCTGTGGTTATGCCCTGGCAGATAAAGGTATGGATACGCGGTTAATACAGGATTATTTGGGGCACCGTAATATTCAGCATACGGTACTTTATACCGCCACAAATGCTCAGCGATTTCTGCGGGCCTGGTAATTAACTTAAAAGGAGAATACTAACTCGGAAGGTGTGTAAGCGTTTGTAACGCTCTGGACAAATTGTTCCAAACTGAACGCAATATTAATTACTAATAATTTTCTTGTCAATCTCCGCTATTTATCTAAATGTAGAAATATATTTATCAGTTATAAATCAATTCATTGTATCTGTTTCAGCCAATAACCCATTCTGTTTACCCACTTAATATTTTCATCTTTTTAACAAAGAGAAAATATTAGCTAGTGACTTTGTTAAAAATGAAATTGAAATAAAAAACTGTCTGCCCTTAAAAATACAGTCAAAAAAAACAGAGAATCACTAACTCATCAGGCTAATCCAGCGACAAACACCAAACCAGTCAATTTGGAGCATAATGACCAGTTAGTTGCTCATTTGTTAACCAGACAAACCAAGGAATATATGCATATAAATGCATATTTATCAAATAGATGCTTGCATCTTAATATAAAGGAAGAGTTAAATGAAAAAGAATCTGATTGTTGCTGCTCTGGTTGCTACTGTTTCAATGTCTGCTGTTTCTGCATTTGCTGCTGACAGTAAAATCAACTTTGTTGGTTCGATTACCGATGATGCCTGCACCATCGTTAACGACATGAGCAACCCACTGACCGTGACGCTGGGTACTGTATCCAGCAAATCGTTCAAAGCCGCTGGTGATGTTGCAGCACCAACCAAATTTACTATCGCTCTGAAAAACTGCCCGGCTACCGCAACTTCTGCAGTAGTGAAGTTTGACGGTACTGCTGATGCTAACGTGAATACCATTCTGGCCCTGACTCAGGAAACCGGCGTGGCAACTAACGTGGGCATTCAGTTAACTGACAGCAAAAACATCGTTGTTCCGTTATACACCGCATCTTCATCTTATCCGCTGAAGACGGGTGATAACAGCCTCGACTTCGTTGCCCGTTACTATGCTACTGCCGCCACGGTAACTGCAGGTCCGGCAAACTCTACCAGTAACTTCACTGTCGTTTACAACTAATCCGTTGTGGCTTCCCGTTCTTCTGGAATGGGAAGTTCTTTCTAACAGGCCAGCTTTGGCTGGTCTGCCTTTTTTGGAGCATTGCGTTTTTATGAATATCTGGTTTAAAGCCCTTTTTATCCCGCTGTTATTGAGCGGTACGCTGGTTCAGGCGGCCGAAACAGGTGGCGTTACCGTGGGTGGTACCCGCGTGATTTATAACGGTGGCAAAAAAGAGGCTTCACTAAGCGTCAGTAATACGGATACCAACCCTTATCTCATTCAGTCCTGGGCAGAAACCCAAACCAGTGGCGCTGAGAAAGCCCCTTTCATTATTACCCCTCCGCTATTTCGTCTGGAAGGGAACCAGCAGAACGTGCTGCGCATTGTACGCACCGGCGGCAACCTGCCGGAAGATCGCGAGTCACTTTACTGGCTTAACGTGAAATCAATTCCGGCTGGTAGCAAAAACGGTGCGGCGAATACCCTGCAAATTGCAGTGAAAACCCGCATTAAGCTGATTTATCGCCCACAGGATCTGAAGAGTGTACCTGAGGATGTGACTAACAAACTGACCTGGAGCCAGCAGGGGAACCAGCTGACCGTCAATAACCCGACACCGTTTTACATGAACTTTAATCAGGTGAAAGTGGGCGGGCGTGAAGTGAAAGACGTGACCTATGTGGCACCGATGAGTCAGGCCACCTTTACCGCACCGGCAGGCGCATCCGGCTCCGTAACCTGGAAGATTATTTCCGACTACGGCGGTGTGGGTGACGAACATTCTCCTGGAAAATAAATAAGTTAACCCTACGACAAGGAATAAGGGAAACCGCAGAGTTTT
The DNA here is from genome assembly GCF_013394855.1 of Limnobaculum xujianqingii. Classification (NCBI taxonomy): domain Bacteria; kingdom Pseudomonadati; phylum Pseudomonadota; class Gammaproteobacteria; order Enterobacterales; family Budviciaceae; genus Limnobaculum; species Limnobaculum xujianqingii. The sequence goes on from NZ_JABMLK010000002.1 coordinate 120,156, forward strand.
CCTCAGGCAACGGAGCAATTAAGGATGAAGAATACTAAAAGTGGCAGTACAGGACTGCGTTTAAGCAAAATAGCCTGTTTTGTCGCTGCCCAACTGGTATTGCCAGCAGGAACAATGATAGATGCTCAGGCACAGGATTACTTCAACCCTGCTCTGTTGGAGCTGGGTACGCAGGGGCAAAAGGCCGTTGACCTGTCAGCGTTTGAAAACAAAGGGGGGCAGATACCGGGTACCTATATGGTGGATGTCTACCTCAATAATGAAAGAATGGAAACCCGCAACGTTGAATTTCGCATGATTAAGGATGCGAAGGGCAACGAGAGCTTACAACCCTGTATTCCGGTGGACGATCTGGAGAGCTGGGGGGTATTAACCAAAAAGCATCCTGAAATTGGTGCGCCGGGCAGTGCCTGCGGTGACTTAACCGCTATTCCTCAGGCCAGCAGCGATTTTCGCTTTGATCGTCAACTACTGCTGCTGAGCCTACCTCAGTCAGCGGTGAACAACTCCGCCCGCGGCTGGGTGGATCCAAAACAGTGGGATCAGGGGATCCCGGCGATTTTGCTTAACTATAGCGTAAGCGGCGCCAATAACTATGCTAAAGACGGCAATGGCTCTGACAGCAACAGCCAGTACGTTAACCTGCGTCCGGGGGTCAATATTGGTGGATGGCGGCTGCGTAACTACACCACCTGGAGCCGTTCAGCCAGTGATGATGCCAACAGTGAAACCAAAGATAAGTGGGATACGGTGTATACCTATGCCCAGCGCGATATTACCGCACTTAAAAGCCAGCTGACGGCGGGAGACAGTACCGCGCCGTCCGATGTGTTTGACAGTATTCCGTTCCGTGGTCTGCAACTGGCATCCGATGATGACATGTTACCCGACAGTCTGAAGGGCTATGCGCCGATTGTGCGCGGTATTGCCCGTACTAATGCTCAGGTCACCATTCGCCAGAACGGCTATGAGATCTATCAAACCTATGTATCGCCGGGCAGTTTTGAAATTACCGATATGTACCCTACCGGCGGTTCCGGTGACCTGCATGTCACCATTAAAGAGTCTGACGGTAGCGAACAATTGCTGATTGTTCCTTATGCAGCACTGCCGGTTCTTCAGCGGGAAGGTCGCCTGAAGTACAGCATCACCAGCGGGGTATACCGCGCCTATGATTCAAGTATCGAACAAACGCCGCTGACAGAAGCCACCGCCATGTATGGCCTGCCAGCGGGATTTACCCTCTATGGTGGCGGTCAGTTCAGCAGTAAATATCAGTCGGTTGCGGTGGGTGTGGGTAAAAACCTGGGTGATTTAGGTGCCGTATCGGTGGATGTGACTCAGGCCTGGTCGCGCAGAAATGACCAACCGTGGTCGGCTTCAAATCAGGATCATAAAACCCGCGAAAGCGGTCAGTCATGGCGCATTCGCTACAGTAAAAACTTTGTTGAGACCGGCACTAACTTCGCCATTGCCGGTTACCGTTATGCCACCGATGGTTACTGGGGCATGCAGGAAGTACTGGATACCTACACCAGCGGCAGCAGCTATCGGGTGCAGGAACGTCGGCGCAATCGCGCTGAGCTGACCATGACGCAGGATCTGTGGCAGGGCGGCGGCAATATTGCATTAAGTGCAGTACGTGAGGATTACTGGAATACCGAACAAAAGATGGAGTCTTACGGTGCCAGCTATAACAACTCGTGGAACGGTATCAGCTATGGCCTCAGCTATACCTATAACCGAAATTCTAATGTCAATTATGGTGCAGACAACAGCAACGGCAAACGTATTTATGATAACGACCAACTGTTCGCTTTCAACGTCAGCATTCCGCTGAATTTGTTTGATAACAAACATCCGACCTATGTCAACTACATGCTCAATACCAGCAAAAATGGTAATACCACCAATAACGTCAGCGTGGGTGGCACCTTGCTGGAAGACAACAACCTGAGCTGGAGCGTTCAGCAGGGCTATGGTTCACAGGGGCAGGGTAACAGCGGCAACGTTAATGCCGACTGGCGGGCCACTTACGGTGAACTGACCGGCGGTTATGCTTATGACGATAACAGTCAGCGCCTGAACTACGGTTTACAGGGTGGCATCATTGCTCATGGCGATGGCATCACTCTGAGCCAGCCATTTGGTGAAACCGTGACGTTGGTTGCCGCGCCGGGCGCGCAGGGCGTGAATGTGCAGGGCCAGACCGGGGTGAAAACCGACTTCCGTGGCTACACCGTAGTGCCGTATGCCAGCCCGTACCGTAAAAATGATGTCACGCTGAATACCGAAACCTTTGGTGATGATACCGAAGTGGCGATTACCACTCAAACCGTGGTGCCAACCCGGGGTGCGGTCGTCAAAGCCAGCTATCAGACCAGCGTGGGTGGTCGGGTATTAATGACATTACTGAGAGCCAACGGACAGCCGGTGCCATTTGGTGCCATGGTGGTGGATTTAGCCGCTAAAAATGAGCAGGGCTTTATTGTTGGTGATGCCGGGCAGGTCTATCTGACCGGGTTGGATGAGAGCGGTCAGCTTAAAGTGCAGTGGGGCAGTGAGTCGGATGAACAGTGCCATGTGAGCTATAACCTGCCGCAGAATGAAAATGGCATTGTGAATATTAATGGACTGTGCCAGTGAGGAACAATGGAATGAGAAAAACATATATTATTAAAATAGTGATGCTTATTTTCTTTAGCATCTCTGGTCAATCAGTTTGGGCTTCTTGTACTTTTATGTCTTTATATAGCGCCAATATAAATTTAGGAAGCCATGTAGTACAACGAGACTTGCCTGTAGGTAGTATCATTGCCACTATTACCGATCCTGGCAATCCTTCCCAGTATATAGGGTACTGCGCCAGCAAATCAGGGGGAGCTTATAATTTATTCTCCTATCCAAATTCATCCCTTACAGGAATTAGTAACGTCTATTCAACTAATATACCAGGGGTAGGTATTTCAATATCAAATAGCACCGGAATCTATTATTCTAATCCACCAAGCTATTCGTATAATACGACTACATATGTATATCCATATCCCAGAATTATAAAAATAGTTAAAACAGGTCCAATTACATCAGGTTCTTTTCAATTGGGATTGCTTGGAAGAAGTTATTTAGATGGAGATGGACGAGATGCAATGCAATATCGTATTACAGGTGGAAGCGTTACACAGGTTGCATGCTCTATAACAACACCGAATGTTAATGTTCCTTTAGATTCCGTGTTAGCAAGTAGCTTTACCGGTGTTAACTCCACCAAAGGTGATAAACCTTTTACCATCGGCCTTAACTGTGATGCAGGCGCCCGTATTAATGCCTCATTAAGTTTCGACCAAAATACTGATACCTCTAACACCAGCGTTATCAAATTGACCGGTGCCGGTAGTGCTGGCATAGCCACCGGCGTTGGTATTCAGTTGTTATATGGCAGCACGCCATTGCAGCGTAATACCAATATTGTGCTTAAAACCTCCACCGGTGGTCAGGAATTTCCGACGGGATCTTTTACCGCCCGCTATTTCCAGACCAAAAGTACGGTGACCACTGGTGATGCTAACGCTACAGCAACCCTCAATCTGACTTATCAATAAACACAACTGGCCAATTAATTTAATTGGCCTACTAAACTACACGTTCAAAAATAAGGATATTTATTATGTCGACTTTATCTAATTATAAAAAAGGATTAATCACTCTGGCGGTTATTGGTGGATTAATCAGTAGTAACGCATTTGCCGATCCGGTAACCATTAATATTACCGGTAAGGTGACCGCAGCAGCCTGTACTATCGATAACAGCGGGACCTATAACGTGGTTATGCCTGATGTGACTGCTGCAACCCTTAGTAGCGCCAACACATATGGTGACTGGAAAACCTTTGATGTGACTTTGAGTAACTGCCCTGCCGGTACCACCTCAGTGACCGCCAAATTTAGCGGTACCGGCTATGCCACTAACGTATCGGTTCAGGTACAAAACCGTTCAGGCACCGCTGCCGATAAAGGTAATAACAGCACCATGACGGTGAATGTTGATGGTAGCAGAAAGGCGACTTTTGACCTGCAGGCACACCCATACAGCACATCAGGCGGCGCTACGGTAGGTAATATCAAGACCGTGGCATTAATGGATTTCACCTATAACTGATACTTCAGTTAACTGGCGGGAGAGCCATTATGTTAAAGCGCGTTTTTCTTCTCAATATGCTGCTTTCAGTCCTGGCTGTTTTATCGGGGCCGAAAGCATATGCCACCGATGTCAATATTAGCGGCAGGGTTACGGCCTCAGCATGTACCGTTAGCCCGATCCTTGCTGCCGGGCAGGAAGTTAATCTTGGCTCAGTGGGAAGAACGAAATTCCAGAATGCGAATGATACGGGCGACTGGAAAAGCTTTACCCTGAACTTAACCAACTGCCCGGCAGGTACCACCAAAAGCACAGTCACTTTTAACGGTACGCCGGACGGTACCGATAACACGCTGTTTGCCAATACCGAACCAGCAACCAGTGCGGCCACCCATATGGCCGTACAGCTGGCGCAAGATGCTGACCATAATGTCATTTTGTCCAACAACAGCACCATGACGGTCAACATTGACGCTGGTAGCGCGACATTTCCGCTGGCAGCCCGGTTGTATACCCCTTTGGGAACGGCTGGCGTAGGGCAGGTATCCAGCAGCGTGTTGGTTAATTTCACTTATCAGTAATGCACTAATACCGCTGGCAGGAGTCAGGCGTTTCCTGCCAGCGAGTACAGAAAGATTTAACAGGAACATGATGATGTCGTTAATAAAGAAAGATGCCGATAATTATGCTCACACCATTCTGGTACTGGAGCCTTGCGATCTGGCCTGGTTTGGTATTCAGCAAATGCTTCAGGCATTGCCAGAAAACAATATGATACTGATACGTATCCACGATACGGATAAACTGGCCGATGCGCTCTGTCAGCATCATGAGGCGGATACTTTACTGCTGACTAATATTGGTCGCGGCACCGATACTCTGGTGTTATTGCAACAGCTGACAACCATCGCCACCTGTGAGCAGAAAATTCATATCGCAGCCTATTTATCTGACACCGTCTCTTATCTGAAGGATTTATTAGTCGGATTTGGTGTTAATGAAGTGTTCAGTATGCCGGCCGGCCCGGAGGAGTTTGTTGAGAGCATTATGCTGCGTAACAAGAAAGGGAGAGCTGCGGTTCTTAGTCCTCAGGAACGTTATATTACACAGGCATTGCTGGCTGGGTTGAGTGTGGGAGACGTTGCCCAGCTATCTGGCAGGGATGTGCGCACTATCAGCACCCAAAAAAAATCGGTGATGAACAAGTTACATATGGCTAATCCCGGTGAGTTACAGGTATTAGGAGGACGAATGATGGCCAGAGAGATACTGATATAATGGAAAGTATTACCCCCGGTGGTAAAAAAAGGCATTGTAATGCACCCTTGCCCATTAGTTCGCCATGGACTACTGCATATTCTCAATACCTGTATGCCAGAGATAATCTTTCAGGCGGTAGAGTCTTTTAGCGTTATGGCTCGTACTCCCGGATTAGTTGAAGCGGATCTGGTGGTAAGCGATATTCGGGATAACGAAAAAGAGGCTATTGATGGCGTGGACTGGTTATTGTGGCTGCAGTCGATACGTAGTGATAAGCCAATGTTAGTTATTACAAATTTATTGTCTGATGAGCAGATTAATAAATTATGCAAACAGCCTTTGATATCGATGTTAGCGTTGCAAACGCCGGAAACACAATTGCGTCAGCAAATTGAGAGCGTGTTATCCGGAGAGCTGGTAATTAGCCCGCTGCTCTACATGTCATCGACAGTCGCCAGCATTGATTTGACCGTGGAACCGCTTACTGATGCAGAGCAACGAGTGCTAAAGCTGATGTATCAAGGATATAGCATTGTGCAGATAGCTGAGCAGCTATGCCGCAGTGCTAAAACTATCAGTACCCATAAATATCATCTGATGCGTAAACTGCGGGTCAGAAATGAAGTTGAACTATTTGCCCGAGTGGGGGCGTTGCATTAGTAAATTGTTTTTTGAAAGTGAGTATTTGCTTTTAAGTACATTCTGAATGTCCAAAAGCCGAAAATGCCATCAGCGAGGCACTGATGGGGTATTTTGCATAAAAAGTGAATAAGCAGAGAAAACTAATAAGACTTCAGTATGAGTTGTAATAGCAAAGGCAATTTACTTAACAAGTGACCTAAGGGATGTCACATTTTTGCCAAACTTGTTTCTCGTTGAAATATCTTGTCATTTTTATATGTGCCTGAGTTACAAAAAAGGCGTTTTAAAATCTGCTCAACTGAATAGACTGGTTCAACTTTTTCCCCTTTTCATTTTGAGACAGAAATATAAATTCAAATCATACAATTATGACACAAATTATACCTAACACCCTCTACAGTCTGTTTCGTTCCTCCATTGGAGGTATTATCTGCATTTTTATGCTATTCCTTTCTTTTAATGCCAATGCGGCTAATCATCATAAAGTCAGCAAAAAAGCACCGCTGGCAGCCCATGTGGTAATTAAAAGCAACAGTAAACGTAAACGCGTTTCATTAAATAACGCCAATAAGGCTTATCAACAATCTGATGAACAACAAGAAATTCTGGCGGGCAGTAATCCATTCCGCCAGCGCAATGTTGATGAGTTACGCATTACTGAAGGTATGCACCCGCAAATATCGACGGTGCAGAAAAACACCATGGTGACCGCTAAGCGCGAAGTGATCGCTAACTTAATGAAGCAGTTGGGCAAGCCTTATCGCTACGGTGGTATGTCGCCCCGTACCGGGTTTGATTGCAGCGGTTTAGTTAATTATGCCTATCGGGACCATCTGAAATCCACTCTGCCAAGAACCGCTAATAATATGTTTCATATGTCTGCCGATCAGGCGATAAAAGTTGAGAAACAGCAGTTGCACAGTGGTGACTTAGTCTTCTTTCGAACCCATAGCCGTAGCAAAGGTTATGCGGACCACGTAGGTGTTTATCTGGGAGATGGTGAATTTATTCAGGCGCCACGTACCGGTAAAGATATTCAGATTAGTCGATTAGATGACGATTACTGGCAGGACCATTATATTGGTGCTCGTCGGGTGTTATTGCCTTCAGCAGTACGATAATCGATAGCCTCGTTGATGTCTTGCATTACCGGGGCTGGTTAATCTTTGTCAAAAATGGCAATTGGTAAAACCAACGTTCAGAATCTCTCCGGCAATGAAGTTATCCCCCTCAGCTTGCCATCTTCCATGTGAATATAATCACCTTTTCTTAATTCTGACAGTACCAGCATTACATAGCTGCGTGATAATCCTGAGCGTTTAATAATGTAAGAAGCTACCGTTACCGAGGCTTTTACTTCGTCACTGGCTAAGTTTAACTCCTGTAACAACAGGCGAATAAAGGCGTAATTATTAGGGGTAATTGTTTTTTCATACATACGATAAAATTTGGTCATATTATTAGCTAATATGTAGTTTATTGACTGGTATAAATTTTGCTCAGCGATAACTCTTTGAGCTTCTTCTGTGGTCAAAGTATATATGGTGCTGGTTTGGCTGGGTTTAATATAAAAATAAATAGGGTTAGTATAATAATTAGTCAGGCCAAAGATGGCCTGACCCTCATAATAAGCCAGCAGTCGTTCACCTTCATGCATATAAATAGAAAAAAATCCTTTCTGAACACAATAAACATCATCAGTTATCAGGTATTTATTTCCTTTCGGAATGGTTACTTTTTGGGTTTTATCGCTCTTGATAAAAGCGTCCATTACCAGTTGAAGATGTTTTGTATAGCCAGGGAATATCTCAGGCATTATTTTGTACCTAAAGGGGAGGGGGCTTATTAATTATAGGATAAAAATAGAATGAAGGATCATCAGGTTATGCCCAATGATTTTGCAAAATAACAGTCAATTTCCCTGACCAGATATTTAGAATCTCTCCGGTAACGATGTTATCCCAGTCAATTTGCCATCTTCCATATGGATATAATCACCTTTTCTTAGCTCTGACAGTACCAACATCACATAACTACGAGATAGTCCTGAACGTTTAATAATATAAGAGGCTACTGTCACGGACTCTTTTACTGCATTGCTACTCTGATCTAAATCGATAAGCAGAGCGCGAATAAAAGCATAGTTACTGGAAGTGATGGTTCTCTCGTACATTTCAAAAAGTAAGCCTACATTATGCGACTGTATACAAATAAATGACTCATACAGATTTTCTTCTTTTATGATTCGGCGCGCTTCTTCGATGGACAAAGTCAATATGGTACTGGTTTTATTGGTCTTTATATAATGGTCAATTGTTGGGGTATAAAGATAAGCCAAACCAAAAATAGTAGGGCCTTCAGCATAACTCAATAAACGATCTTCACGATTCATATAGACAGGAAATACCCCTTTCTGAATACAGAAAACACGATCAGTAATGGGGTATTTGCTCCCTTTTTTAATTGTAACCTCTTCAATCTTATCGCTTTTTAGAAAAGCCTCTAACAGGACTTGAATATGCGTGTTGAATTCGCTGGATGGTGTGTACATTTTCTATACCTGCACAAGGATTTAGTTAACTATAGAATAAAAAATTGATGACAAGAAAATATTTTATAATATGAATTAATTGAAATTTAATTTCACTAAAAGTGATGTTAGCAGTTAATTAATCCATATAAATCGTGACTAATTTCATCTTCTTCATCAGGCTAAAAAGGATTGCTTTTATTTTTTACATGAAATTATTTTAATTCAAGGTGTTGTGATTTTTTCTTTAAATATTTATTGGATTTAATATCTTATAAAGCTATGCGCAATACATTGAACTGTGGGCTTTTATTATTTTGTTTCTAATCTATATTTATTATTAGATATGTTTCATATGGTAAAACATATTAACTTTATAGTTAATATGTTGATTATTAATATTTTAAATTTTAATGCTACTGCGGCGTTAGGATTCACTAACAAAATTGAATGGATGTTAATTTTGTTTCTTTACATAGAGATATAGGGATTTTATCTGTTTTCAGGAATATGTCGCCATCGGGCAGGTTCTTACCAGGATAAATCAAATGAACAAGAAACATAACATCAGAAACAGTTCCGAACACCGATTTAACTCTTTACATAAAGCGATAGTTCTCGCATTTCCGGCACTCTATTTAAGCCTATCCATGCCGATTCAGGCGGCAACCACGCTGACGGAAGGGCAGGATATTTATACTAATGGGCTGAATACCGGTGCGTATGATTTATTCCTGGGTGGCAACGTTAGCTGGAACACCATGTTTGCCATGAATAATGCGGCCAAAACGGTGATTACTATTGATGGCAATAACTACACCATAACCGCCAATGGCAGCAGTACTCAGCGCTTACTGGACATTACTCAAGTCAGCAACACTGTCTCTATCACCAATGCCACCATTACTTCTAAACCTTTCACCGGGCCACGTTACTCATTAATTCGGCTCTACCAGCTTAATGATAAAGTTGATATCAACCTTGAAGGCACTACGTTTCTGGATATCGGGCCGACGGATTACAACACTTATGCCTCTGCCGATTATGGCCCAATCTTATCGATTCGTGGCAGTACCGGTGGTGTGATGAATGTGGATGGTGGTACGGCCGGGGTACTGTTTAAAGGAAACCATGGACTGGCGGATCAGCCCGGTGTCGTCGGACTCTATTCAAATAACACCATGAATTTCACCGGCAAAGTGACCTTTGATAATAACTGGACTGCTAACTATGGTGGTGCGTTAACGGTCTTTGATATTGCCGGTAGTAAGATGAGTTTTGCCGGAGAGACTAACTTTACCAATAACCATTCCTCAGTGTTTGGCGGAGCTATCGATTTTTGGGGTGCCTCAGCGGTTATGGATTTCAACGGCCCCGCTACCTTTACTGGCAACTATGTTTACGGTACCACCACCAATTCTTTTGACTATCCCGATCATGTTGATGACCAGCATACCCGTGGGGGTGCAATCAACATTGGCTATCTGAGCCCGGGAGCCACTGGCCTTAATTTGAACTTTAATAACAACACTATCTTTAAAGGTAACTTTGTTATTGATCCTAAAACCAATTATAACGCGCTGGGTGGTGCGGTTAGTGCCTATGGTAATGGTGGTAACTATAACTATTTTATGAATTTTAACGGTGCCACCACGTTTGATGGTAACTACGTTTATTCATTAACCGGCTCCGGTTACGGTGGAGCGATTTATTATGATGCGGGTGCCGCGGCGACCTTAAATTTAGGGCAGGGTTCCAGTGTTATTAATAACTACGCCAAAACCCAGGGTGGCGGTATTTATCTGAAAACCGGGACGATTAACCTGAAAGCGAATGGAGGAGATATCCTCTTTCAGGGTAACCGTCAGGGGGCAAGTTTTGCTCTCATTGGTAGCGGACCGCTTTATGCGCCGGTTGTCGGTTCAGGAAATCCCAACGCTATCTATCTGGGCGGCACCGGAAGCCTGAATCTGGATACGTCTGCTGGTAATTTCATTCAGTTTTACGATCCTATTGCCTCGGTTTCTACCGCAACCATCACCGTGAATAAAACCGGAGCGGGTGAAGTTCTGTTTCATGGCAACAGTAGCAATCCGGGCGATCCGCTGTATAACTCCGATATTCAGACCAACACTAACGTTAACGGCGGGGCCTTCTCACTGACGAATGGCGTTAGCTATGGTAATTCCGGTTTTGGTATTTTTGCGGTCAATAATGGCGGTACGGTTCAGGGAAGTAACAACAGTATCCTGCAGGCGAAAAACATCAATATTAATTCTGGTGGTACGGTAGCCGCAAACGGTGGGATCTTTAACCTGAATGCAGGTACTGGCGGCGTGGTATCAACTGCCGGGCGATTTGGTGGATTTGGTACTATCGTTGCGCCAAGCATCTCGTTAAGCACCAGTGCAGCTAACGTTTCCACGGCAGATATTGCTGCGGGCAACACCTTAATTTTAGATAGCCTGTTAACCAATGCCGGGTCATTCAGTAAAGCGGGTGCCGGTACTTTAGTTCTCACTAAAACCAACACCTACACCGGTGCTACCAGCGTCAGTGAAGGTACATTACAAGCCAATAACACCAATGTTATTGCCGCCAGCTCCGGGCTAAATATAACCGGAGGTGTATTTAATTTAAACAACTTCAACCAAACGCTAAAAAGCCTGAGTGGTACCGGCGGTGCAATTACCACCGGTACCGGAGTATTAACGGTTAACAGCACTAATACTACAAGTTACGCCGGTACTATCAGCGGTAACGGTAATCTGCTCAAGCAAGGTACCGGAGGTTTAACCTTAACCGGTAATGTCACGCTTAATGCACCGGGCTCTGAGCTTCTGGTAACCGGCGGCAGTCTAAACATCAGCGGGGGTAGCCAGACTCAAATTACCAAAGGAACGGTGGATAGTAACGCGGCACTGAACCTCAGTGACACGGGTACCAACGTCCAGTTCAATGACTTGTATGTGGGTAATTCAGCCAGCAGTAGCAGCACCTTCTTCATTAACAGCGGCGCTCAGGCGCATATTAACAATATTCTGTATATAGGCTCACTGGCCAATTCGCAGGGTAGCGTGTTGGTTAACGGAGCCGGCACATTGCTGGATGCCAACAGCGTGTTGGTAGGGAATGGGGCAGGAGGTGGCACCCTTAATTTGAACAACTCCGGGGTGTTGTTAACCAGCAAACTCCAGCGAGGAACTGGCACCATCGGTGCGGTTGATTTTAACGGTGGAATTTTACAGGCTAAAGGTGACAGTACTGATTTTATCAGCGGGTTTTCTGAGGGTGAACTGACGTTAGGCGCGTCAGGAGGTACCATTGACTCAAACGGTTTTAATATCGCAACCGATAATATCTTTAACAGAACCGGCAGATTAACCAAGATCGGCAGTGGCACATTCACCTTAACCGGCGTTAACACCTATACTGGCGGCACCTCCGTATCAGGAGGAACACTACGTCTGACCGGAGTCGGTGCCGTTGGTTCTGGCGGTGTGAATATCGCTTCCGGTGCGTCAATGTTTGTTGATACACCTTCCTCTGGAAATTACAGCTTTAATAATGCCCTGACCGGCAACGGTTTACTTCAGGTGGGGTTACTTAACGCCAGTAATACTTTCCAGTTTGGTAGCGGAGCCGGTAATGCGTTTGCCGGTACGGTGCAACTGGGTAACAGCAGTTTTGCACTATCTGGTACTAATACCTCGGTACTAACCAATGCCACCTTACAGCTGGATAGTGGCAGCACCACCTCGGTAGGGGCTGGCACTCAGAATATTGGTGGATTGACGCTAAATGGCGGCTCGCTGATTTTTAATAATCTGGCGACTGGGGTGATTAACACCGGCGCGTTAACGCTGACTTCCGGAAGCGTCGCCATTGATCCCAGCGCGATTACTAATATTAGCGGTAATATTCTGGGTCAGGATGACGGCGTTGATTTTCGTTTAATTACCGCCAGCAGCGTAGCTGGCAGTGCTGCAAATCTGACGCTGACGGATCTTTCAGGTAATCCGGTGGTTGAAACCGCAGATGTTATTCAGAATAGCAATCTGGTTGCCATTGGCTCCTACGACTTCGCGCTGGGTGATGATGCTACCGGACTTTATACCCGCTACTCTCTGTCGCAGTTGGATTTGCAGAATGGGCAGACGTTAACGCTATCTGGCGATGCGACAGCGCCAACCGGTATGGATGAATTACATGCCAAAATCACCGGCAGCGGCAGCCTGCTAATCAATGCAACCAACAGTATTACCCTGAATAATCTGGCGAATGATTATAGCGGTGCCACCACGGTAGGTACCGGCTCGTTGATTCTTGGCAGTAATAATGCATTGGGGAATACCAGCGGTCTGACCATCAATAGTGGTGCTACCGCTAATCTGAATGGTAAAACTCAAACGATAGGTTTGCTAAACGGCGCAGGCAGTTTGAATGTTAATGCGGGTGATTTGGTTATTACTGGTGGTGGCTTCCTTAGCGGTGTTATCAGCGGTAGTGCCGGTAATCTTACCCTGCAAGGGGGGGATTTATTATTAACCGGTAATAACAGCTATACCGGTACCACCAATATTAATAGCGGCACAACGCTACAAATTGGCAACGGTAATACTACTGGGGATTATGCCGGAAATATTGCCAACAACGGTCAGGTTGTTTTTAACCGTAGCAATGCTTCATCCTATACCGGAATCATTAGCGGTAGTGGTTATCTGTCAAAATTTGGTACAGGTACGCTGACTCTGAGCGGTGTTAATACTTATCAGGGTGGTAGTCAAATCAGCTTCGGTACTGTGGTCGCTACTCAGGGTAACGCACTGGGAACTGGCACGGTTAACAATAATTCAACGCTGGAGTTGAATTTCGCCAGCGACAGTACACTCAGTAACGTTTTAACCGGGGCGGGTTATCTGGTAAAAACCGGTTCCGGTATAGCCACTCTGAACAGCCTTGGCTCCACCCAGGGCAATATTACGGTTAATCAGGGCACTTTAGCCTTCACCCAAGACGGCATATTTAATGCCACCAGTTTGACGACCGCCGATGGAGCAACAACCGATCTGGCAGGAGAGTCCATTCTAAACCTGAGCGGTGCATTAACTCAAAACAACACTTCCATATTAAATGTCGGCGTAGGCAGCGGCCAGACCGCAATTAACGCCGATACCGCCTCACTGGGCGGTACACTCAACATCACCGATTTCAATGCTAATGTACCGAATAACGCCAGTGCATTAATTGGTACTGAATTTACTGTTATTCATACCATCAATGGCATCACTAATGATTTTACTACCGTCGATCTGGATGGCGTGCAAAGTGATGTGGATTACCTGACGCTGGCCGGTCGGGTAGTTAACGGCGTGGACTACAATGTAGGTCTTCATTTGACCTGGCAGGCCGGTGCCTTATTAGGCAATGGGGTATTTACGCTGGGTGATGCCAGTGACCTGTTTAATGTGGATGTAGTACTGGCGGACCAGACCGGACCTTTTACCAGCAATTGGGATGGTAAAACGCTGACCAAAGAGGGCGCTGGTACCCTGCAACTCTCCTCGGTGAATACTTACACCGGTAGCACCCTGATTAATGGTGGCACCTTACAGACAGGCATTGCTAATGCCTTTGCTACCAGTAGTAATGTGACAGTGAATAGCGGCGCTACGCTGGATTTGAACAACTTTAATCAGCAAGCCAATAATCTGAGCGGCGGGGGAAGTATTACGCTGGGTAGCGCGGCATTAACCGCTAATAACAGTACAGATACCGCTTTTGGTGGTGTCATTAGTGGAACGGGTAATCTGATTAAAGACAGTACCGGAACCCTGACGCTGAGCGGTATTAATACCTATCAGGGGGGAACCACTATCAACACCGGTACCCTGAAGGTGACTCAGGGGGGGCTCTGGGAACCGGAGCCGTTAATAATAACGATATGTTGGAGCTGAATTTTTCCGGCATCAGTACATTAAGCAATGTGTTAAGCGGTACTGGTTATCTGATGAAAACCGGTACCGGTACCGCCATATTAGACAGTGTTGGTTCCAGCCAGGGCAATATTGTCGTTAATCAGGGGACTTTGGCTTTTGTTCAGGATGGGGTATTTAATGCCGACCATCTGACAACGGCTGACGGAGCCACCACCTCTCTGGCGGGAGAATCCATTCTGAACCTGAGTGGATCGCTAACCCAAAACAGTACTTCAGTATTGAATGTTGGTGTAGGCAGCGGTCAGACCGCGATTAATGCAGATACTGCCTCACTGGGCGGCACGCTTAATATTACTGATTTCAGCGTCAATGTACCAAATAACGCCAGTGCATTAGTCAGTACTGAATTTACTGTTATTCATACTACCAACGGCATCACCAATGACTTTTCTACTGTCGATTTGGGTGGCGCGCACAGCGATCTGGATTACCTGACGCTGGCGGGACGGGTAGTTAACGGCGTGGATTATAACGTTGGCCTTCACCTGACCTGGCAGGCCGGTGCTTTACTAGGCAACGGTATCTTTACGGTAGGCAATGCCAGCGACCTGTTTAATGTGGATCTCGTACTGGCGGACCAAACCGGGCCTTTTACCAGCAATTGGGATGGTAAAACTCTGACTAAAGAAGGCGCAGGCACGCTGCAACTCTCCTCGGTTAATACCTATACAGGTGACACTCTGATTAATGCAGGAACGCTGGAAACTGGCATTACTAATGCTTTTGCCACCAGCGGCAATGTAGTGGTGGCCAACGGCGCTACATTAAATCTGAATAACCTGGCTCAACAGGCTAATAATCTGAGCGGTGATGGGCATATCACATTAGGCAGCGCAATCTTAACAGCCAATAATACAGCAAGCAGTACCTTTAATGGTGATATTAGTGGTACCGGTAGCCTGGTTAAATCAGGAAACGGGACTTTGATATTGAGTGGGGTGAATAGTTACAGCGGCGGTACCACGATCGCAGAAAATGTTCTGGGGATAACTCAAGGAGGAGCGTTAGGTTCAGGTACGGTAATTAACCATGGTGAGCTAAACCTGTATTTTGTTACAGACAGTACATTAGCCAACGTTATAACCGGGGCTGGCAGTATAGCAAAAAATGGTGCTGGTAATGCGATATTAACCGGTGCTGGTGCAGATTTAGGCTTAGTAAACGTTAACGAAGGAACATTAACGCTCGCTTCCGGCGATACCATGAACATGACCGGGCTAAGGACCGCTGCCGGTGCCACAACGGCAGTCGAGGGTGATAGCTCATTAAATCTGACTGTTTCAGGATTGACTCAGGATAGTGGTGCCACGCTGAAGATAACAAAAGGTAGCTCCTCACTTCCGGTTATTCAGTCTGGAGGGGCCGTACTGAATGGCGCCCTGAATCTTAATGGTTACACTTTTACTGCTGCTGGTTCAGCCAGCGGGCTCGACGATGAGATGTACACCCTTATTCATACTACCGGTGGAATCAGTGGTGATTTCAGCAGTATTGATTTTGGTGCAACAAGTAGTGTGGATTACCTGACTCTTGGTGGTCGGATAGTTAACGGTATCGATTATCACGTTGGCCTGGGGCTCACCTGGTTGGCGGGTCCTGCATCGGGCAATGGTTTGTTTACTCTGACTGATGCCAGCGACATGTTTAATGTGGATGTGGTGCTGGCGGATCAAACCGGGCCATTTACCAGTACCTGGGATGGTAAAACCCTGACCAAAGATGGGTTAGGTACACTGATACTTTCATCGGCCAATACTTACACTGGCGATACTCTGATTAATGCGGGAACGCTGGAAACCGGAATCGCTAATGCCTTTGCCAGCAGCAGTAATGTGGTAGTGGGCAGTGGTGCTATGTTGAATCTGAATAGCTTTGATCAACAGGCCAACAACCTGAGCGGCGCTGGTAGTATCAAATTAGGTAGTGCAGCCCTGACGGCGAGCAACAACATTAATAGCACTTTTAGCGGCAATATTGTTGGTGATGGAACTGAACTTTGCTAACGACAGCACGCTGAATAACCTGTTAAGCGGTAGTGGTAGTCTGACCAAAACCGGCACCGGTATTGCTACGCTGAATGGTACGGGTTCAACGCAGGGAGCCATCAATGTCAATCAGGGTACGTTAAATCTGGCTCAAAACATGGAGCTTAACGGAACCAGTCTGACCACGGCTAACGGTGCGACCACTTCTCTTTCTCTGGATGCCCTGATTAACCTCAGTGGTGCATTAACTCAAAATAGTACAGCGACCTTAAATATTAATACCGGCGGTGCGCAACCGGCCATTACTGCGGATTCAGCATCGCTGGACGGTGCTCTGAATGTGACTGGCTTTACCACCAGTGCTCCAACCAGCGCCAGTGCATTACCGGGTACAGAATTTACTATTATCCATACCACTAACGGCATTATTGGTGACTTTGCTGCTGTCGATTTGGGCGGAGCGACCAGCAATGTAGACTACCTGACGCTGGCTGGTCGGGTGGTTAACGGTGTGGATTACAACGTCGGCTTTGGACTGACCTGGCTGGCTGGTGATGCGCTGGGCAACGGTACTTTCACTCTGATCAATGCCGGTGACCTGTTTAATGTGGATGTGGTACTGGCAGATCAAACCGGCACCTTTGCCAGCAATTGGGATGGCAAGAGCCTGACCAAAGAAGGGCTGGGCACCCTGCAACTCTCTTCGGTGAATACCTACACCGGCAGTACCCTGATTAATGGTGGAACGCTGGAAACCGGTATCGCCAATGCGTTTGCTACCAGTAGTAATGTGGTGGTTGCCAGCGGTGGTACGCTGAATCTGAATGGTTTTAATCAGCAGGCGAATAACCTGAGTGGCGCAGGTAACATTACATTGCGTAATGCGGTACTGACCGCCAACAACAATGCTGATACCGCCTTTGACGGCGAGATCGGTGGTGCAGGCAGTCTGATTAAAACCGGTACCGGCACCCTGACCTTAAGCGGGATGAATATCTATCAGGGTGGCAGTACCCTCAGTGGCGGTACACTGGTTGCGACCAATGGTTTGGCGTTGGGAAGCGGCGACATTGAGAATAACGCGACGCTGGAGTTAAATTTTGCCAGCGACAGCGATCTGGGCAATGTACTGAGCGGTAGTCTGGTGAAAACTGGAGCCGGTGTTGCTTCGCTAAGTGCGGTTGGCTCAGCTCAGGGGGCGGTGAGCGTTAATCAGGGAACATTAAGTTTCACTCAGGATGGCATCTTTACTGCCGACAGCCTGACCACTGCCAATGGTGCTACTACCTCACTGGCAGGGGAATCTATTTTGAACCTGAGCGGTGCATTAACCCAAAACAGCACGGCGGTGCTAAATGTTGGGGTGGGTACCGGTCAGACGGCAATTAATGCAGATACTGCTTCGCTGGGCGGTACCCTCAATATTACTGATTTCAATACTAATGTGCCGAACAGTGCCAGCGCCCTAACCAGTACTGAGTTTACCGTTATTCATACTACCAACGGTATCACTAATGACTTTACCAGCGTTGATTTGGGTGGAGCGCAGAGCAATGTGGACTACCTGACGCTGGCGGGACGGGTGGTTAACGGTGTAGATTACAACGTCGGCTTTGGCCTGACCTGGTTGGCAGGTACTGCGCTGGGCGACGGTACCTTTACCCTGAGTGATGCCAGCGATCTGTTTAATGTAGACGTAGTATTAGCAGACCAAACCGGGCCGTTTACCAGTAACTGGGATGGCAAAACCCTGACTAAAGCCGGACTGGGTACGCTACAACTCTCCTCGGTGAATACCTACACTGGAGACACTCTGATAAATGGCGGCACTTTGCAGACGGGTATCGCCAATGCCTTTGCTACCAGCGCTAATGTGACAGTTGCCAGCGGCGCTACGTTGGATCTGAATAATTTTAATCAGCAGGCGAATAACCTGAGTGGCGCAGGCAACATTACACTGCGTAATGCAGCACTGACAGCCAATAACAGCAGTGATACCACTTTTGACGGCGAGATCGGTGGCGCAGGCAGCCTGATTAAAACTGGCACCGGTACCCTGACCTTAAGTGGAGTGAACAGCTATCAGGGTGGTAGTACCCTCAGTGGCGGTACACTGGTTGCGACCAATGGTTTGGCATTGGGGCTCGGCGACATTGAAAACAATGCGACGCTGGAATTGAATTTTGCCAGCGATAGTGCGCTGGATAATCTACTGAGTGGCAGCGGTAGTCTGGTGAAAACCGGCAGCGGTATTGCCACCTTAAGCGCGGTTGGCTCAACTCAGGGCGCGGTGAGTGTCGATCAGGGCACATTAAGTTTCACTCAAAACGGCGGTTTTGGTGCAACCAGCCTGACCACCGCCGATGGTGCCAGCACTTCACTGGCAGGTGACGCAGTTCTGAACCTGAGCGGTGCGCTAACGCAAAACAACAGCGCAATACTCAACGTTGTCGTGGGTAACGGTGTGACCGCAGTGAATGCAGATACCGCCTCATTAGGTGGCACTCTTAATATCACCGGTTTTAATACCACGTTGCCAGGCAGCGCCAGTGCTTTAACCAGCACGGAATTTACCGTTATTCATACCGTTAACGGCATCACTAATGACTTTGCGCAGGTGGATTTAGGTGGTGCTGAAAGCGATGTGGATTACCTGACGTTAGCTGGCCGGGTAGTTAACGGCGTAGATTACAACGTAGGTTTTGGCCTGACCTGGCTGGCGGGAACGTCACTGGGCAACGGTACCTTTACCTTAACTAACACCAGCGACCTGTTTAATGTCGATGTGGTATTAGCCGATCAAACCGAGCCGTTTACCAGCATCTGGGATGGTAAGAGCCTGACCAAAGCGGGTTTGGGTACATTACAACTCTCCTCCGTCAATACCTACACAGGTAGTACTCTGATTAATGCAGGTACTCTGCAAGCTGGCATTGCCAATGCCTTTGCCTCCAGTAGTGATGTTGCCGTAGGTAGCACCGCCACGCTGGATCTGAACAACTTTAATCAACAGGCTAATAATCTCAGCGGTAGCGGTAGTATTCTGCTGGGCAGCGCAGAGTTAACGGCTAATAACAGTGCTGATACTACCTTTAGCGGTGTAATTGAGGGTACCGGCAGTCTGAGCAAAACTGGCACTGGTACATTGATTCTGAGTGGTGAAAATACTTATGAAGGTGGTAGTAGCATTAGCGCAGGTACGCTGATCGCCACCCAGGGTAATGCACTGGGGACGGGAGACATCAATAACAGCGCTACGCTGGAGCTTAACTTCCTGACGGACAGCACTCTGAGCAATCTTTTGTCAGGCAGTGGAACACTGATTAAAAGTGGAGCAGGTATAGCAACGCTAAATGCCGTTGGTTCTGAACAGGGCAATGTTGAGGTTAACAATGGCACGCTGAATTTTGTTCAAACCGGCGCGTTCACAGCGGCAAACCTGACTACGGCGGCAAATGCCACCACTATGCTGGCAGCGAATGCCACATTAAATCTCAGCGGTGCGTTAACACAAAATACCGATTCAATTTTAGACGTTACTCTGGGCATCGATTACCCAATTATTAGTGCAGCGACTGCTGCTCTGGATGGTTCACTCAAAGTATCAGGTATTGATACCAGCACGATGCCAGTCAATGCCAGCGACCTGAATGGCACCAATTTTACTATTATCCACACCACCGGAGGGATTAGTGGTGATTTCAGCTCTGTGGATTTAGGTGGTGCCAGCAGCAGCGTGGACTATCTGACTCTGGCTGGCCGGATAGTTAATGGTGTGGATTATAATGTGGGCCTTGGTCTGACCTGGCAGGCGGGTAACGCGTTGGGCAACGGTACCTTTACGCTAACTAACGCCGGTGACCTGTTTAATGTGGATGTGGTGTTAGCCGATCAAACCGGGCCATTTACCAGCAACTGGGATGGCAAGAGCCTGACCAAAATGGGGCTGGGCACATTACAACTCTCTTCTGTCAATACTTATCTTGGAAGTACCCTGATTAATGAGGGTACCTTGCAGGTGGGCATTGCCAATGCTTTTGCCATCAGTCGCGATATCACTGTAGCCAGTGGTGCCACGCTGGATCTGAACAACTTTGACCAACGGGCTAATAACCTGAGTGGCGCAGGTAATATTCTGTTAGGCAGTGCAGTGTTAACCGCCAACAACAGTGCGGATACCACCTTTAGCGGTGTGATTGATGGTACCGGCAGTCTGAGCAAAACCGGGTCCGGTACCCTGACCTTAAGTGGTGTGAATGGCTATCAGGGGGGCAGTGATTTCCTTGATGGTAAAGTTATTGCTACTCAGGGGAGTGCGTTGGGAACCAGTGATATTGGTAGTGCAGGAACACTGGAACTGAACTTCGCAACTGACAGCACGTTGAGCAACAGGATACATGGTGGGGGTAGCCTGATAAAATCTGGTGCAGGTGTTGCTACATTGAGTGGTATTGGTTCGACCCAAGGTAACATCGATGTTAATCAGGGCACGCTGAATTTTGCCCAGATTGGTGCATTTAACGGTTTCAATATGACAACGGCTAATGGTGCCAGCACTTCGGTTGAGGCTAACGCTTTGCTGAACCTGAGTGGTGTATTCACACAGAACGCAACGTCTACATTAAATGTCGCTGTAGGTAGCGTTCAGCCGGTGATTACCGCCGATACCGCAGCGCTGGATGGTACGTTAAATATCACCGGATTCACCAGCGGAGCCCCAACCAGTGCCAGCGCATTAGCCAGTAGTGATTTTACGATTATCCATACCCTCAACGGTATCACCGGTGACTTTACGACAATTGATTTAGGCGGAGCTGCCAGTACTGTGGATTATCTGACCTTAGCTGGTCGGGTGGTGAACAATGCTGATTATAACGTCGGCTTTGGCCTCACCTGGCTGGCAGGAAGTTCACTGGGCAACGGG
Organism: Limnobaculum xujianqingii; assembly: GCF_013394855.1. NCBI lineage: Bacteria > Pseudomonadati > Pseudomonadota > Gammaproteobacteria > Enterobacterales > Budviciaceae > Limnobaculum > Limnobaculum xujianqingii. The sequence goes on from NZ_JABMLK010000002.1 coordinate 141,634, forward strand.
ACCTTTACCCTGGCCAATTCCGGTGACCTGTTTAATGTGGACGTGGTGTTAGCCGATCAGACCGGTCCATTTACCAGCACCTGGGACGGCAAGAGCCTGACCAAGGCAGGATTGGGTACGTTACAACTCTCTTCCGTCAACACTTACACCGGCAGTACGTTAGTGAATGGCGGCACCTTACAGACCGGTATCGCCAATGCCTTCGCCACCAGCAGTGATGTAACGGTGGCCAGTGGAGCCACGTTGGATCTGAATGATTTCGCACAACAGGCCAATAACCTGAGCGGCGCGGGCAGTATCTTATTAGGCAGCGCGGCGTTAACCGCTAACAATATTGCCAGTACTACCTTTAGCGGTGTGATTGATGGTGCAGGCAGCCTGAGCAAAACCGGTACCGGCACGCTGACATTAAGCGGGGCCAATACCTATCAGGGTGGCAGCACCCTCAGCGCCGGAACGCTGGTGGCAACACAGGGTAGCGCGCTGGGAACCGGCGCTATCGATAATGGCGCCACGCTGGAACTGAACTTTGCCAGCGACAGCACATTAGCCAATGTATTAAGCGGCAGCGGTAGCCTGAATAAAACCGGCACGGGTATTGCCATTTTGAGTGGCGCAGGTTCGACGCAGGGCGCCATCAACGTCAATCAGGGCACGCTGAACTTTGCCCAGAGCGGGGTATTTAACGGCAGCAGCCTGACCACTGCTAATGATGCCAGCACCTCGGTGGTGGCAGATTCCTCACTGAATCTGAGCGGGGCGCTGACGCAAAATGCCACTTCCACCCTGAATGTGGCGGTGGGCAGCGTCCAGCCGGTGATCACCGCCGATAGTGCCGCATTAAGCGGCACGCTGAATATCACCGGATTTACCACCGGAGCCCCAACCAGCGCCAGCGCCTTAACCAACACTGAATTTACCGTGATTCATACCACCGGAGCCGGTGGTATCAGCGGTGACTTCACGACGATTGATTTAGGCGGGGCCGCCAGTACTGTGGATTACCTGACCTTAGCCGGTCGGGTGGTCAACAACGCAGATTATAACGTGGGCTTTGGCCTCACCTGGCTGGCAGGAAGCTCGCTGGGTAACGGGACCTTTACGCTGACGAACGCGGGCGATCTGTTTAATGTGGATGTGGTGTTAGCCGATCAAACCGGACCGTTTACCAGCAGCTGGGACGGCAAGAGCCTGACCAAAGCGGGGCTGGGCACATTACAACTCTCCTCCGTCAATACCTACACCGGCAGCACGCTGGTTAATGGCGGCACCTTACAGACCGGTATCGCCAATGCCTTCGCCACCAGCAGTGATGTAATGGTGGCCAGCGGAGCGACGCTGGACCTGAATGGTTTCGCTCAACAGACCAATAACCTGAGCGGCGCGGGCAGCATTCTGTTAGGCAGCGCGGCGTTAACCGCCAACAATATTGCCAGTACTACCTTTAGCGGTGTGATTGATGGTGCAGGCAGCCTGAGCAAAACCGGGGCCGGCACCCTGACATTAAGCGGGGCCAATACCTATCAGGGTGGCAGCACTCTCAGCGCCGGAACGCTGGTAGTAACTCAGGGTAGCGTGCTGGGAACCGGTACTATCGATAATGGTGCTACGCTGGAGCTCAACTTTGCCAGCAACAGTACATTAGCCAATGTCCTGAGCGGCAGCGGTAGCCTGAATAAAACCGGCGCGGGTATTGCCACCCTGAGTGGCGCAGGTTCGACGCAGGGTGCCATCAACGTCAATCAGGGTACGCTGAATATCACCGGATTTACCACCGGTGCGCCAACCAGCGCCAGCGCCTTAACCAATACTGAATTTACCGTGATTCATACCACCGGAGCCGGTGGTATCAGCGGCGACTTCACGACAATTGATTTAGGCGGGGCTGCCAGCACTGTGGATTACCTGACCTTAGCCGGTCGGGTGGTCAACAATGCAGATTACAACGTCGGCTTTGGCCTGACCTGGCTGGCAGGAAGCTCACTGGGCAACGGGACCTTTACGCTGGCAAACGCGGGTGATCTGTTTAATGTGGACGTGGTTCTGGCGGATCAAACCGGACCATTTACCAGCAACTGGGATGGCAAGAGCCTGACCAAAGCGGGGCTGGGCACATTACAGCTCTCCTCCGTGAATACCTACACCGGCAGCACATTAGTGAATGGCGGCACTTTACAGACCGGTATCGCCAATGCCTTCGCCACCAGCAGTGATGTAATGGTGGCCAGCGGAGCCACGCTGGACCTGAATGGCTTCGCTCAACAGGCCAATAACCTGAGCGGCGCGGGCAGTATCTTATTAGGTAACGCGGCGTTAACCGCTAACAATATTGCCAGTACTACCTTTAGCGGTGTGATTGATGGTGCAGGCAGCCTGAGCAAAACCGGTACCGGCACCCTGACATTAAGCGGGGCCAATACCTATCAGGGTGGCAGCACTCTCAGCGCCGGAACGCTGGTAGCAACTCAGGGTAGCGCGCTGGGAACCGGCACTGTCGATAATGGTGCCACGCTGGAGCTCAACTTTGCCAGCAACAGTACATTAGCCAATGTCCTGAGCGGCAGCGGTAGCCTGAATAAAACCGGCGCGGGTATTGCCACCCTGAGTGGTACAGGTTCGACGCAGGGCGCCATCAACGTCAATCAGGGTACGCTGAACTTTGCCCAGAGCGGGGTATTTAACGGTAGCAGTCTGACCACCGCTAACGGTGCCAGCACTTCAGTAGTGGCAGACTCTTCACTGAATCTGAGCGGCGCGCTGACGCAAAATGCCACTTCCACCCTGAATGTGGCGGTGGGCAGCGTCCAGCCGGTGATCACTGCCGATAGTGCCGCGTTAAGCGGTACGCTGAATATCACCGGATTTACCACCGGTGCACCAACCAGCGCCAGCGCTTTAACCAACACCGAGTTCACCGTGATTCATACCACCGGAGCCGGTGGTATCAGCGGTGACTTTACCACGGTCAATCTGGGTGGAGCTGCCAGCACTGTGGATTATCTGACCTTAGCCGGTCGGGTAGTGAACAACGCAGACTATAACGTCGGCTTTGGCCTGACCTGGCTGGCAGGAAGCTCGCTGGGTAACGGGACCTTTACGCTGACTAACGCCAACGACCTGTTTAATGTGGACGTGGTTCTGGCGGATCAAACCGGGCCGTTTACCAGCACCTGGGACGGCAAGAGCCTGACCAAGTCAGGATTGGGCACATTACAACTGTCTTCCGTCAATGCCTTCGCCACCAGCAGTGATGTAACAGTAGCCAGCGGAGCCACGCTGGATCTGAATAACTTCGCCCAACAGGCCAATAACCTGAGCGGTGCGGGCAGTATCTTATTAGGTAACGCGGCGTTAACCGCTAACAATATCGCCAGTACTACCTTTAGCGGTGTGATTGATGGTGCAGGCAGCCTGAGAAAAACCGGTACCGGCACCCTGACATTAAGCGGGGCCAATACCTATCAGGGTGGCAGCACTCTCAGCGCCGGAACGCTGGTAGCAACTCAGGGTAGCGCGCTGGGAACCGGCACTGTCGATAATGGTGCTACGCTGGAACTGAACTTTGCCAGCGACAGCACATTAGCCAATGTATTAAGCGGCAGCGGTAGCCTGAATAAAACCGGCGCGGGTATCGCCACCCTGAGTGGTGCTGGCTCGGCTCAGGGCGTCATCAACGTCAATCAGGGCACGCTGAACTTTGCCCAGAGCGGGGTATTTAACGGTAGCAGTCTGACCACTGCTAATGATGCCAGCACCTCGGTGGTGGCAGATTCCTCACTGAATCTGAGCGGTGCGCTGACGCAAAACGCCACTTCCACCCTGAATGTGGCGGTGGGCAGCGTTCAGCCGGTGATGGACGGGTAATCAAAGATGGCAGCGGCAGCCTGACTCTGAGTGGTGTTAGTACTTATACTGGCGGCAGCAGTCTTAATTCCGGCACCACCATTATTACGCAGGGTCAGGCATTGGGCAGTGGCACAGTGACTAACCATGCGACACTGGAGCTCAATTTTGCCAGCGATAGCACATTAAGCAATGTGCTAAGCAGTAGCGGTAGCCTGAATAAAACCGGTAGCGGTGTGGCAACACTGAACGGCGTAGGATCGACTCAGGGAGCTATTAACGTCAATCAGGGCACGCTGAACTTTGCTCAAAGTGGTGACTTCAATGGTACCAGTTTAACCACCAGTAATGGTGCGACTACTTCACTGGCTGAAGACAGTACGCTAAACCTTAGTGGGGCGCTGGTGCAGAACAGCGGTTCAACGCTGTCAGTTCTGTTAGGTACCACTCAACCGATAATTCAGGCGGATACCTCCACGCTGAGTGGAACGCTGAAAGTCATTGGCATCGATGCTGATGCCGATCCAACTAAGGCCAGCGACCTGCCTAATACCGAGTTCACTATCATTCATACCGCTAACGGTATCACTGGTGATTTCACCACCGTCGATCTGAACGGTGTCTCCAGCGCGGTAGATTATCTGACGGTGAGCGCCGGAAAGAGCATAGACAATAAGGATTATAATGTTGGTTATGGTCTGACCTGGTTAGCCGGTGCTACTTTAGGTAATGGTACTTTCACTTTAACCAATACCAACGATACCTTTAATGTGGATATCATACTGGCCAATCAGGCAGGATCGAGTACCGGATGGAATGGTCAGAGCCTGACGAAAGAAGGGGATGGAACTCTGATTCTGTCATCAGTTAACACCTATACCGGTGATACGCTGATTAACCACGGTACTTTACAGACTGGTATTGCCAATGCATTTGCCGATAGTGCGAACGTAGTTATTGCTAACGACGGCATTCTGAGCCTGAATGGTTTCGATCAGTCAGCCAATAATCTGAGTGGTAGTGGCGGCGTTCTGCTGGGCAATAGTGATTTGACCGTTAACAGCCTGACAGATACTACGTTTAGCGGTTCTATCAGCGGTAACGGCGGATTGATTAAATCAGGTGCAGAGACCTTCACCCTGAACGGAGTTAACTTCTACAGCGGCTCTACTACCATTAATCAGGGTCGTCTGGTGGGTACCAGAGGCGTGTCGCTTGGTCTGTCAGATATTACTAACAATGCGCAACTGGAGTTAGCATTTGCTCAGAATAGCGCACTGATAAATCAGTTAAGCGGTAACGGTGAACTGATTAAAACCGGTGCGGGTATGGCGACCTTAACCCATGCGGGTTCCTCTCAGGGAAGCGTTTCAGTGGATGAAGGAACCCTTAAGCTGGCGCAAAATGGCGCATTTAATGCCGGTGATTATCAGACAGCTGTTGGGGCTACCACCTCCATGGCTGCTGATTCATCTTTAGTCGTTGCCAATCAGTTTAAATCAGAGGGAACGCTGGATGTGATTGCCGGTAATACCTCTCCGGTTGTGACCGCAGATACGGCAGAACTTGGCAGTAGCTCGGTATTCAATCTGTCAGGCTATTCTGCACCAGAAACCACCAGCGCCAGTCAGTTAGCCAATAACCAGTTTATGGTGATTAATACCTCGGCACCGGGCAATCTGACTGGTGACTTTGCCTCATTTAACTTAGGTGGTTCTTCCAGCCCAGTCGACTATCTGTCGATGACAGCAATTCATGACAGCCAGAATTACAGCATTGGTCTGGCACTGTCCTGGTACAGTTCATATAGCGCTACACCTGAACGTGCTCACGGTACCTTTACCTTAAGCGGTGCCAGTGAATATTTCGATCTGGATGTGGTGTTAGCGGATCAAGCTGCAAATGCCATTACCGGCTGGGATGGTAAAACTCTGACTAAAGCGGGTGAGGGTACGCTGCAACTCTCTAAAGCGAATAGTTATACCGGTGCTACTTTGATTAATGGCGGTACGTTACTGGCCGGAAAAGCCAACATTATTGCCAATAGTTCACAGCTCTCTATCGCTGAAGGTGCGACCTTTGATTTGAATAACTTCAATCAACAGGTTAATAACCTTAACGGTGGCGGTAACGTGGTATTGGGAGAGGCTGCTCTGACCACCAATCACAGCGTAGATAATACCTTCAGCGGAGTTATTAGCGGCGCGGGCAGTCTGAATAAAACCGGCAGTGGCACCTTGCTGTTAACCGGAGATAATATCTATGCAGGCGGTACTACCATCTCCAGCGGAACCTTACAACTGGGTAATGGCGGCACCAGCGGTAGTGTTATAGGAAATATTACTGATAACGGCACATTAGTCTTCGACCGCAGTAATGACCACTTATATAACGGCGTGATTAGCGGCAGTGGTAATGTGATTCAGCAAGGTTCTGGCACGTTGTTTATCGATAATAACCAGACTTATCAGGGAACTACGGATATTAACGCGGGGGCGCTGGTTCTGATTAAAGATTCAGTGCTGACAAGCACTAATACCGTTACGGTTGCTTCAGGTGCTGAGCTGGGTGGTTATGGTGGTGTTAATGGCAGCGTGAACAATAATGGCCTGCTGGCCGTAGCGGATGCGGCAATTGGATTTGTTGATGCTCCGGCGGGTAATTTCACTATCGGCGGTAGCCTGACTAACTCCGGTGAAGTGCGCATGGCCAGCCCGGACCCCCGCAGTCAGTTAATTGTTAAGGGTAACTATATTGGTAACAATGGGTTACTCACCATAAGCACTATTCTGGCAGGCGATAACTCAACAACCGACCGACTGATAGTGGCTGGTGATACCTCCGGAACGACGCGTCTGGTGGTGAACAATTCTGGCGGAGCCGGAGCACAAACGGTTAACGGTATTGAGGTGGTCAGCGTTGGCGGTCAGTCAAACGGTCAGTTCACGCTGGCTAATCGAGTGGTTGCCGGTGCTTACGACTATAGCCTGTATCAGGGATTACCGGATGTAGCGAACGGAAACTGGTATCTGCGTTCATAAGGACCGGGGGAAGCGCCTCAATGGCGTCCGGAAGCGGGTATCTATCTGGGGAACCAGTCGATGGTCAGCCAGTTGCAAATACAAACCCTGTTTGACCGTCAGGGCAGTCAGTTCAGAAGCGCCGACAGCAGCAGTTGGGGGCGCATCATCGGTGGTCGGGTAGACAGTAAAGCTGCCGGTGGTGATATTGATATGAGCAGTGACTATACGTTGGTTCAGGTCGGTAGCGATTTATTCAGTTATAACTTTGGTGATTCTGGTCTGGTTGCCGGGGTTATGGGAAGTTGGGGTGATGTGGATTCTGACTCAACCGGCAATGCAGATTTGAACGGAACCCATCACAGCGCCACCGGTACCGTTGAGGGCTTTAGCTTAGGGGTGTATGCCACCTGGTTTGCCGATGCCAAACAGCAAACCGGAGCCTATATTGATAACTGGTATCAGTATGGTTGGTATGACAACCACGTCAGCGGTGAAGGTATGGCAACGGATAGCTATGATTCCCGTCCGTTTGCTGCATCGTTGGAGACGGGATATAGCTTTATTCTTAATGATGATAGCAAGAACCAATGGCGTCTGATTCCTCAGGCTCAGGTGGTGTACAACAAATATTCTGCCGATAGTTTTGTTGATTCCAGCAATACCAAAATTGCCGGACAGAATAATGAAATATGGAGTACCCGCTTAGGTACCCGTCTGATCGGTAATATACAGGGCAAGGGCTACAACCATCATCCATTTGCGGAAGTTAACTGGTGGTACAGCAAGCAGGATGCTTCTGTCACCTTCGACGGTATGCACATCGATCAGGATATGCCGAATAATCGTGCCGAGTTGAAACTGGGTCTTCAGAGTGAGTTTGATAACAACTGGAGTACCACAGTCAGCGTAGGTGGTCAGGTAGGCGATCAGAGCTATCACAGCATGCAGGGAAGCATTAACGTTCGTTATGCGTTCTAATTAAAACTGACGAAGTAATGCAATCAAAAACGGCGTATCAGTAGTGACACGCCGTTTTTTTATAACAATTAAACCAAAACTGCCAGACTTCTCGCATTAAGACGTCAATATTCTGATTTATAATAGTTGTTTACCATAGTCAGGTAGTCTACCTGACTGTTTTGCATGACCTCACAACGTTTAATCATCCTCGAATGTTCAATCATCAAAGGAGATCGTTATGCTGGAAAATGAAAAAATCTGTCTATCCTGCAGCATGCCGTTAAGTTTCCCCGAAGCAAAAGGCCCCAGTGATATTTACTGCGTTCACTGTACGGATAAAAATGGCAACCTGATTCTTTGGGAAGACGCAATAGCCGGTACCGCCGCTTATCTGGACAGCTGGCAAAACGTCGGACTGGAAGAATCCCGCCGCAGAGCTATTCTCTACCTCTCCGCCATGCCCGCCTGGGCCGACCGAAAAGCCTACAAGGACCTGTAATAAAGCCCCGGCCCCTGGTTTTTATCTTTATCTTTTTGTTCTTGTTCTTTCTATTGAGCACTGGAATTCAGCCGACAACTGAGAGAGGGTAGCACGCCAAACATGGATGTTTGGCGAGGCACTGCTTCGCCGGACAAAATTGCAGGAGCAATTTTGAACAGCACAACGTGCTGGCCCCGTAGGGGTGAGCCTCATGGATGAGGCGAATAAACCGAATCAGTGCCGGTGCGTAAGCCCGAACGAAGGCGGAGGGAAGTCGCGTAGCGACCTGGATTCGTGTGCGAAGGCGCGGAGGTGCAGGAGGCGCTCGCCCAAGCGCCTCTTGCTCGGCCGCCGCACAATAGTTGAGTAAAGCACTACTTTATTTGCGGACGAAATATCTCTCAATCCTCATCCTTATGGTTATAAAACCACGCTTTCCTATCGCGATATATCCCAATAACCAAATAAAACCACCAGATTTAAAACAAATAATCAAAATAAATATCGTAAATCTCAATGCAAGAAGCACATCACAAAATCAAAACTATCCTTAAAATGTAAAAAAGTATGTTGATATTTATCAATATGTAACTACCCCATAAGTGGTCAAACTTAGCGCCGTAGTTTGGTACCGCGTTCAATCAAAATAGAAAGTGGCACCGTTGCCACTAACAGAAACGTTTATATAAGCCTCGCTTGAAGGAATTTTTATATGAATACGATGTTCGATACATTTTTTGATAGTGCTCACCAAAAATCGCTTATAACCAATAAAAAACAGGGAAAAACCACCAGGTTGACTAAGTCTGCGGTGGCTTTGGCTATTACGGCGGCAACGTTATCCATGTCCGGTGTTGCTACTGCCGCCTATACCGAACCCGGACAAATTGGTGATAAAACCAGCTGGGAAACCGGGGAATACAGTCAGGACTGGGGACTGAAAGCCATGAAAGCCTCAAGTGCCTATGCGCTGGGTTATTACGGGCAGGGTGTCAGAGTTGGCGTAATGGACTCCGGAGCGTTGCTGTTTAAACATTCAGACCTGAATGGCGATCGCTTTCATGCGGTGCACGCCTCCGGAGTATACGGGTCTTCTGGTCTACGCTATCCACAAGTGGCAACGGAAGGCCAGCAGGGTGCTTATGAAAAGGGTGAATCCTTTGATATCACCGGTGAATGGGTGTTGGGCCTTAACGATGGACACGGCACCCACGTAACCGGTACCGTCGGAGCTAACCGCGATGGTGAAGGTATGCACGGCGTCGCCTGGGGTTCCGATATTTATGTCGGTAACAACGGGGGTACTGATAGCAATAACTATGGCCCATTCCAGGATTACCAGTATTTCTATACCGGCTGGAAAGCCATGGTGGATGCGGGTGCGGAAGTCATCAATAACAGTTGGGGTACCAATATCCGTATCGTTGATCGAGGTACCACCGGTAGCGACAACGGCAATACCGGCGTTCACCTGCCAGCGGATAATATCAACCAGTCAGAATATGAGTATTTCTATTTCAACAAAATGTACGGTAATAATCCGTCATTTGTTGATGCAGCTTATGACGCGGTGAAAGGCACCTCTGTGGTACAGATCTTTACCACCGGCAACCGTGATTTTGCTAACCCCTTTTACCGCGCCCTTTACCCCTATTTTAATCCGGAGGCTGAACAGCACTGGATTGCAGTAGCCGGATTACAACGCGTAACCGGAACCGATAACTATGCTCTCTCCTATACCTGGAACGAAGCGGGTGATGCTAAGTGGTGGACGGTAGTGGCTCCGGGCAGTGTGATTTACTCGACGACAGTCAATTCAACCACCGGCGAAGCTGGCTGGGGGAACTCGTCCGGTACCTCTATGTCTGCCCCACACGTGGCCGGGGCGATGGGGGTGCTGATGTCCCGCTATCAGGATATGAGTGCAATTCAGGTGCGTGATGTAATGTTTACCACCGCTAACCACCTGAATCCGGACGGTAGCGTATTAAACGGCTGGACCGCAGCCGATGGCGTTCCGGATATTCGCTAGGGCTGGGGGATTCCGGATCTGGACAAGGGAATGTACGGCCCGGGCCAGTTCCTGAGTAAATTTGAATACAACATGGCGACCACACCGCTGGATGTCTGGAGTAACGACATCAGCCAGAAAGGGCTGGATGCGCGTCAACAAGAGGATCTGGCGTGGCTGCAAGCCTATCAGGCCAATGGAATTGCTGCCGGTGGTGATTACGAGCTGGGAGATGACTTTGTCGTCAGTGATGGCAATAGCGATCCTACCGATCACATTATCGATCTGGCGGATGCAGAAAAATGGCGTCAGGAATACTACGACAAACGCGCCGCGGCGATTCAAGCCAAAATCGATGCTGGTCTTTATACCGCTTCGCTGGTGAAACAGGGCGCAGGCACACTGGTGATGACCGGCGATAATACCTATGCCGGAGGCACTACGGTTGAAGGCGGCACACTATATGGCTTCACCGAATCATTTGGTGATGGCAAAGTGATGGTCAATGGTGGCCAGTTTGGCGTGATTTCCAGCTATAACGACAGCTTTACGCTAAAAGGTGAGCTGACCTCAACGGAAAGCCATAAAGCCAATATTGAAGTTAATGCTGGTGGTACCTACGTGATTAGCGCAGAAGAAAGTGTCAACGTAGGCGCGCTAACCTTTAACGATGGCTCAATGATTACCGTCGGCTCTACCCGCAGAGATGTGTTTAACGATGCCTATTTACATGGTATTACCGCAACGGGAAGTGTAACCGCAGAGACCTTAACCGATGCGAATAAAGCGATAATCACCCCGGATTACGCGTTCTTTAAGACCGATCTGGCGATTTCCGATAACACCATTACCGCTACGTTTGGTCGTAATAGTGATGTTTCATTCGCCACCTATGGTAATCACAGCAACGGCCGGGCAATTGCGCGGGCTATTGAGGCCTCTGGCGCTATGCCGGTGGCATCACGTTCAGTAACCGCTGCTGCTCTGAGCTCCGGCAGTCTCTACGACAAACTGTTAACCGCAACGAAAGATGAGGTTCGCAATACCTTTAATTCCCTTGGCAGCGATATGTACCTGAACACGCGCAATGCCAGCATAATTAACTCCATGACCACTACTCAAGTGGTTAAAGATCAGGCCGCAGGCACCGGTAACGGTCGCAAAGTGGAAATGGCAGATGGCTCAGCACGTCTGTGGATGACCGGTATCGGCAGTTGGTCTGAGGTGGATTACGGTCAGTCTAATATGGATGTGGATTTCTACGCGGCTCTGGTTGGTGTGGAAGCAGATATTGCTGCCAGTACTAAGATGGGCATGTTCTTTGGTACTGGTTCTACCAAGTTTAAGGGTGGCGTGCATGGCAAAGTGGACAGCAACGATATGCACCTTGGCCTGTACGGCATTACCAACTTCGCTGAAGTCGCTTCACTGAGTTATGGTTTGATGTACACCCATCAGGATGCGGATGCAAAACGCAACTTAGTGGTGGTGAACGAGATTGGTAGCAACTCGGTTTCTGCGGATGCCGATATTGCCCAGATTTTCACTGAAGCCGCTTATCTGGGGCTGAATACCAGTAGTTACTCTATCGAACCTCATCTGGGCTTTAGCTGGATGCATATCAAATCGGATGATTACACTGAAACCGTTAGTGATATGGCATTCAAAACCAAAGTTGACGATCAGGATCTGCTGGTAACCACGTTCGGCGTTCGCGGCGGCCTGCCATTCACCGTTGGTGAGCTTCCAATGACGGTGAAGGCCGATATCTATGGCATGCACTTTGCCGGAGATAACACTGCCGAAGCCACCATGTATCTTGCAGATACTGGTGCGGCAAACATCAAGGGCGGTAAGCTTTCGACTATGGCGGGAGCAGCTCTCGGTGTTGAAGCGCAAATTACCAAATCTGCCTCATTCGGCGTGTCATATACCGGAGCCTATAACAGCGATATCACCTCAAATGGTGTATACGCTAAGTTGAAAATTGACTTCTAAACCTTAACCCACCCGATTCACGTATAGAGAGTTAATCTCTGTACGTGGATCGACTTAATAGCCTTGTCAGGTGAGTTTCGATAATTAAATAGTTTACTTTAGATGGATGACCAACGCCTGATGGTTTGGTCTTGCATTTTAAACTAGCTAATCGTCGGGAGGGGCTGCCGTTGGGGTCGTAGCAGCTTTAGCTGCCGGAGTGCCCCTAGGCAGACCAGGCCCGACACGCACCGAAGCTAAGTACAAGCTGTCTTCCGGTCGAGCACAACGCCAATATAATCACATTAGATTTTACGACCGGAATATCCACAAATGCTAATTTACCGAATTAAGCCTTACTTCAATCTCTCACAAAGATAATCAACAAACACCCTAACCTTTGGCGCCAGATGACGATTCGATGGCCAAATCAGGCTAAAGCGAGTAGGGCCTTCAATATAGTCACCCAGTAAACTACACAGGGTTCCGTCTGCTAATGCTTCTGCCACCATAAAATCAGGAATACAACCAATACCAAGCCCGCCGATCGTGGCAGAACACAAGGCATCAACATTATTGCAGGTGATAATATGCTTCATTCGCAGTGAGTGTTCGTCATCCGGCGTTTTTAATGGCCAGTGCTGCATTCTGCCGCTGTTGGGAAAGCGAAACCGAATAGCACAATGTTGTTCAAGCGCCTGCGGATTGCCAGGAGTACCGTAACGTTCAAGATAGTCTGGCGAAGCACAGAGCAGTAACTGGAATGAATGCAGTGGCCGGGCCATCAGACGGGAATCTGACAGCTCCCCACCACGAATGGCCACATCAATTCGTTCATCAATCAGATCGACCATGCGATCGTTAAAGTCCAGTTCCAGCTCTATTTCCGGATAACGCTGAATAAATTCAGGCAAAGCGGGTAGCAGCAAATGATAACTGACATTAGGGGCACTGATGCGCAACACTCCTCTGGGTACTTCCTGAGTTTGTGTCAAAGCGGCATGAGCATCATCCAGATCGTCAAGGATCTTACGGCAGCGCTCAAGAAACAGATCGCCTTCATCGGTTAATCGAATACTGCGGGTAGAGCGCTGAAACAGACGCACGCCAAGCTGCTGTTCCAGCCGACTGACGGCTTTACCCACAGCTGAAGGGGTAAGCCCCAGCGCACGACCTGCGGCAACAAAGCTACCCAGCTCAGCAGTACGAACAAAAGCGTTAAGTGCACTTAGCCGGTCCATTTTCGTTCTCCCTTATCTTGTTTCTATTCGAGCGTTTTATTCCATTATATATGGAAACTAGTGCTGATTATTATTGAATGAGAGAAAGTTATAATGCCAACCTGTTTCACAGATAGCAGTGGGAAATTGCAGCACTGCTATTATCCGTTCTGCATAAGGAGACTCTCTTGCAAACTTTACTCCCATTTGATCAGGCTGTTCGCGCCCGTCACTCGGTTCGTCATTTTTTAGCTAAACCTCTGGCTCAGGAAACATTAATCAGCATTGCAAACGATGCTCAACTGGCTCCTTCAAACTGTAATACTCAGCCGTGGAACGTTCATATTGTTTCCGGTGATAAAAGAGAAGCCCTTAGCCAGCGCCTGTTGCAGGCTGATGAACAGGGGTTACACTCGCCAGACTTTAGTTTTGATATGAAGGCATTTGGTGGAGCCTATGGTGACAGAAGAAAAGAACAGGGCAAAACCTACTATCAATCTATCGGTATTGCCCGTGACGATCTGGAAGCCAGAAGGGCGGTAGTGAAAAATAACCTGAATTTCTACGGCGCGCCTCATGCGGCTTTTCTGTTTATGCCATCGTTTGGCGATAACGTACGTACCGCCGGTGATATTGGCATGTATGGGCAAACCTTTTTGCTGTCGTTAGCCGCCCGTGGCTTAGCCGGTATTCCACAAACCATTCTGGGCTTCTATGCCGATACTATTCGCGAGTTTCTGAATATTTCGCCAGAATATAAATTACTGTTTGGCATCTCATTTGGTTATGAAGACCAGAACGCTCCTGCCAATCAATTTAAGATGGGACGCGCACCGCTAAATCAAAGCGTCACTTTTCATGATTAAAGTCATACCCGACATTTATTGATAAATGTTTAGTGATAATTAGATTTTAATGGCTGATTTTCAATAGAGCATCTTAATACACTGAACCCATTCTATTTATTGTTGACAGTATTAATGGAATGGGTTTTTTATTGCGGACTAATAAAATATATCGCGAAAATAGGAATACTGCTAACTATAAGGTATGTATAGATTATGGCTGATGGTTGTATTTGATATTTGAATTTTTTCTAGTCGATTGATTTTAATTTGTATTTAAATTTACTTTAATTATTAACCACTAATTAGTGGTTGTTGTCTTTCTTTTCACCATCCAATTAATAGGTTCTGATGATGTTTTTTAGTTATTCTGTTTTTATTTGATCTGCTATAACTAAAATATATTAATACTATGGTTTTATAATTGTTCAAACAGGTTTGGTTTTTTCATTATATTGAAAGTCACGAGTAAATTAGGTAGTTGATAATTTAAACCCTGTATTTAATATGGTTATCAAAGAAAGAGGCAAGATGCATCACTTAAGTACGGATATTTGTAATTATTTATACTCGTTAGCCGATGAGCAGAATGGTAACAATGTTTCCCTCGAGCTCAATGGCGTTCCCACTTTGATTGTTCAAAACAGAGAGGATGCCGAGTATGTTTTACGCCGTAACTACATGAACTATGAAAAAAACATGGCCTGGTTTAAACAGGCTTTAGGCGCATCTCGTTTTTTTGAGAATGGTCAGGTCTGGAAACTGCATAAAAACTTAACCCAGCCATTCTTAAATCGTTTTGACGATCGGCAAACGGTCGAACTTTCCATTTACCACGCACAACGGGGCGTGGCGCAGTTAATTAACGATAGCCGTGCAGGTCAGACAACCCTGGATGATGGCGTATTTCGTAAGATGGCCATGGCGGTATTTCTTGAGAATTTCTTTCCGGTTTCGCTGGAAGAGTCCGGTATCAATATTGATAGTATCGCGGAGCTGATGGAGTTCAGCTCTGAGTTCTCTTTTATACCAGCAGGTACATTGAATACTCAGCATCGTAGGCGACTGGTTAAACTCAGGGCATTGCGTCGTCAGGTGAATGCACAACTACAAATATTCAGAGATCCTAAGCATACCAATCCGCTACTGGAACGTATTCTTAAGGCGGAAACCGAACCGGAAAATCAGGTGGTACTGGAAGACGAGCTGATGGCATTTTTAGCGGCGGGCTCGGAATCAACGGCAGCGACCATGAGTTGGGTGTGCTATTTACTGGCAAGTCATCCCGAACAGCAGGAAAAGCTTTATCAGGAAGTCATTAATCATCCTCATCCGACGAACTGGCAACAGCTTAGCCAAATGCCGGGGCTAATGACTTTTATATCTGAAGCATTACGCCTGTATCCACCGATACCTATCATTATTCGACAGGCATTGGGTAAGGATAAGATTGGTGATGCCGAAATTATCGAGCGGCAAAACATCATCATTTCGTTTATTGGGATCATGCGTAACCAAAATGTATACCGGAATCCGGCTGAGCTGAATCTTCGCGATGACAGCTACTCTCCCCTTAACGATAAAGACAGCGGCATTGGTATTTCATTTAGCCACGGGCCTCGCATATGCGGTGGTAAAGATTTTGCGTTAGTGGAGCTGGCAGGATTTGTGTATACCTTCCTGCAACAGGCTTCATTTACCCTTACCTCTGATTTACCACCTCGTTTTTACTGGAAATCCCAGATGATCAATCAGGGCGGACAACCGGTTAGCGTTAAGCCGCGTACGAAGTAGGGAATAGATAAAGTGCCATCATAAGTCACCCATAGAATCCGATCTCGGTAGGGGGACGTGGTGAATGGCACTATGTTAATCGTGAAGTGGTACTTTATATTTTTTCAGCGAGATTTTTCATGGCTGACTGCCCGATCAAAGCTCTTGTTGGGTAGGACGGAATAGAATTTCATTAATATCGACATCCTCCGGTTGACTGATAGCAAAGGCTACTACGTTGGCAAATGAGTCTGCGGAAATAGCCGTTTGGTCATAGAATTGCTTAATGTTTGCCGCGACATCGGCTTCGGTGATGCTATCTACCAGCTCGCTATGTACGGCTCCGGGAGAAATGATGGTGGTACGGATATTATAAGGTTTTACTTCTTGCCGTAGCCCTTCGGAGATAACGCGAACTGCGCTTTTGGTCGCAGCATAAACGGCACTGCCCGGGCGAACTTTATGACCAGCAACTGAAGAAGTATTGATAATATGACCGCTTTTCTGAGCTTGCATATAGGGCAGGGCAGCAGCGATTCCATATAAAACGCCTTTTAGATTTACATCGATCATGGCATTCCAGTCATCGATTTTGGCAAGCCCCAATAATGAATGGGGCATTAGCCCGGCATTATTCACCATAACATCAATACGACCATATAATCTGATTGCCTGATCAACCAAGGCTTGTACCTGATCCGGATGAGTGACATCGGTTTTTACCGTCGCATCAGCGGGCAAATTCAGTTCGCTGGCCAGTTTTTTCAGTCGATCTTCACGCCGGGCACCAAGTACCAGTTTTGCTCCATCTTTTACCAGACGTCGTGCCAGCGCCTCACCTAGACCGCTGCTGGCTCCGGCAATAACGACCACTTTACCTTCAATACCCTGGTTCATAGACTCTCCAATATTATTTACTGTATTGTTGATGAGTAACCTGTTCCATCCACTCAACCACGCTGCCGTTCAGGGATTCTGCAATGGCAATATGGGTCATTGCAGTGTCAGGAGTTGCGCCATGCCAGTGTTTAACACCTTCAGGGATCCAGACGATATCACCTTGATTTATCTCCCGGATTTCACTACCCCATTCCTGTACCCAACCACGTCCTTGAGTGACAATCAGGGTTTGCCCTAGCGGGTGAGTATGCCAGGCTGTACGGGCACCGGGTTCAAAGGTCACTGTTGCACCGCCTATACGCGCGGGCTCTGTACCCTGAAATGGCGCATCAATACGTACTTTTCCGGTAAAATAATTTTCTGAACCCGGCTGTGAAGGCTGGGAACCAGCAGGTGTAATTTTCACTTTTCTCTCCAGTTCAGCAAAAGCTGTTGGTGTCAGCATTGATAAGATGATGGTGGAGGGGGTTAATAACGGTATCCTGATACCCTCCAGCGTTAAAGTTTAGCGGATCAACAGGATCTCGCTTTACCCGTGGTATAAACCACGGGCATTTATCAGAGGCCGGTCAGCTTTTCTAATGCTTCCGGATAGCGTTCTCCCACCAGCTCAACTTTTGCTGCCGCACGGTCGATTTCTTGCAGATCGGTGGGGCTTAGCGTCACATTAACTGCACCAATATTCTCTTCCAGACGCTCCAGTTTACGAGTGCCGGGAATAGGAACAATCTACGGTTTTTTAGCCAGTAGCCAGGCTAACGCAATTTGTGCCGGAGTGATGGCTTTTTGCTGTGCGATATCCTGTATCAACGTAATAAGCGCCTGATTGGCTTTCAGTGCCTGTGGTGTAAAACGAGGCAGCGTATTGCGGAAATCACTGCTGTCGAACTGGGTGTTTTCATTGATTTTACCGGTGAGATAGCCTTTGCCCAGTGGGCTGTAAGGCACCAGTCCAATACCTAACTCTTCCAGCAGGGGTAATATTTCCTGCTCTGGTTTCCTCCACCACAGTGAGTATTCACTCTGCAATGCACTTACCGGTTGAACGGCGTGTGCGCGGCGAATCGTCCCGGCTCCTGCTTCTGACAAACCAAAGTGTTTCACTTTGCCTTCTTTGATCAGGTCCTGAACCGCACCGGCCACATCTTCAATAGGGACATTTGGGTCAACACGATGCTGATAGAACAGGTCGATAGCATCGATTTTCAGGCGTTTGAGTGACGCTTCAGCCACTTTCTTAATGTGCTCCGGCCGACTGTTAAGGCCAATCCATCTTGGTCCACCGTTCGGGTCAGGCTGAAAACCAAATTTGGTAGCAATCACTACTTTATCCCGCAGCGGCGACAGCGCCTCTCCTAACAGTTCTTCATTGGTGTAAGGGCCATATACCTCAGCGGTATCGAAAAAAGTCACGCCGAGGTCAACCGCTTTATGCATCAGGGAGATCATCTCCTGCTTATCTGTTGCAGGACCATAACCGAAGCTCATTCCCATACAGCCTAAACCAATAGCGGAGACTTCCAGGCCACTGTTACCGAGTTTACGTTTTTGCATTTTCTATACTCCTGCGATGAATAGGTGAGTCGTGACTTGTCATGTCGGTGATAGAAAGGTAGCAAATGATTAGTCTGATGATTAGATAGATAAATGCGCATGTGTATATGAATTAAATTCATCAATCGATATAGTGAGTAAATACTCACGGATAAATAGCCGGGTGCCATAATGCTAAAAGAGAATTTTAACGACCTGATCTCATTTCTGGTGGTAGCCAGAGAACGGAGCTTTACCAAAGCGGCGGCTAAACTGGGCGTATCTCAATCTGCCCTGAGTCATGCTATTCGCGGGTTGGAGGAGCGACTGGAAATTCGTCTGCTGACCCGTACCACTCGCAGCGTGGCACCAACCGAAGCGGGTGAGAAACTGGTAGACAGTCTGGGGCCAAAGTTTGCTGAAATTGAAAACGAGCTTGATGCGCTGAAGGAGATGCGTGCACGTCCGGCAGGGAATATTCGCATTACCGCCGGTGAGCATGCGGTTGATTCCATACTCTGGCCGGTGCTGCGCACATTTCTGGTGGAGTATCCGGATATCCATGTGGAGATCACCGTCGATAACACCCTGACTGATATCGTTGCCGGACGCTTTGATGCTGGTATTCGCTTAGGTGAACAGGTAGCAAAAGACATGGTGGCGGTGCGCATCGGTCCGGATGTCAGGCTGGTAGTAGTGGCTTCCCCCTCTTATCTGGAAAAATATGGTACGCCTGCCACGCCACAAGAGTTACAAAATCATCGCTGTATCAATATGCGCCTGCCAACCATGGGGGACTCTATGCCTGGGAGTTTGAGAAGCAGGGGAGGGAGCTAAAAGTTCGGGTTGATGGACAATTAACCTTTAACACCCTGCGCCAGCGTATTGAAGCGGCGGTTATTGGTCTGGGGATCGCTTTTGTTCCTGAAGATTCGGTTAAATATGAAATCGTTAATGGCAGTCTGGTTAGCGTGCTGGATGAATGGTGTGCCCCTTTCTCTGGTTATTATCTCTATTATCCAAGCCGTCGGCAGCATACCACTGCCTTCTCATTGCTGATTGAGGCGTTGCGTTATAAGTCGTAATTTATTCAGAAATAGTAGGGTCGTGTCGGTTTGGTACAATCTTATTAGCCGAACAAACCATAAAGTTAGCGAGTCATCACTAATATGGAGATAGCTCAATGACTGATGTATTTAAAGCAGCATTTATTTTTACCGCACCTGACGCAGATCCACAAACCAATAGTGCATGGGTAAAAACGCCAAAGATTCACCTGAAAACTATCGCTGTCAGCAGCTATCAGCAGGCTTGCGATCTGTTAGATGAATTGCATCAAGAGGGTATCAGTGCCATTGAATTATGTGCCGGATTTGGCCATCAGGGTGTGGCGCGAGTGGTTGAGGCTGCCAGAGGGCGGATGCAAATCGGCGTGGTGCGTTTTGATACCCACCCAGGCCTGGGATTTCGCAGCGGAGACAGTTTGGATGAACAGACCATTGCGGCTAATGCCAATCGGGCATAGGCCAATATGTTAAGGCAAACGCTAGCCCCTTGTGATGCGTTATCCCCATGGATAGCGCATTACTGGCATTGGCATCTGCCAGCGAATATTGCATTACCAGAACTGTTTCCCGGCACCGGTGGCGAGCTGTTATTTAATTTAGGCGGTGATTTACGGCTGGATGTTATTACTGCGCAAAGCGGTGTTGCCGCCAGCTACCTGATTAAAACCGGTGATATGGTGTTGCTTAGCCCACGTCGCTGCCGTTTGAGGCTTAGTCTGGTTGCGGGGCAGCCAGAGGTTAGATTTATTTCAACCCGTCTGCGCTGTGGTACGGCATTCCCACTGCTTGGCTTATCGTTGGAAGAACTGAGTGATAACCCGCTATTTTTAGCGGATATTCGATTAAAACATTCGACTCCGCTGCTGTTGGATATCCCTTTTGTCAGTCAGGTTCACCGGCTGGAACAGTGGTTGATGCAGATGTTAGGGGATAATCTGACGAATCTTCCCTATATGACACAGGCAGCGAATCGCCTTTATTACGGTGAGAATGTTTCTACCGTTCGTGAAGCGCTGGCTCTAAATCCTCGTACCATGGAGCGGCGTATCCGTCATTTTATTGGCGTTGATGCCCGCTACTTCTGCCGCACCGCACGTTTTCAACATACTCTACGTCAGATATTGGCCGGACAGCCGGTGCTGGACAGCGCTCTGGAACAGGGCTACACCGATCAACCTCACTTTATTAAAACCTGTCGTTTCTTTACCGGCCTGACGCCGGGGGAGTTGTTTACTGCTGAGTATCAAGCGTTGAATTATTATGTGATGTTGGATGAATAAGTTAATGGCGTAGCTAATACACCATTAGTCGATATTATCGGTTTGTCTTTTGTCTTTTGTCTTTTGTCTTTTGTCTTTTGTCTTTCTATCAGAGCACTGGAATTCAGCCGACAACTGAGAGAGGGTAGCACGCCAAACAGGGATGTTTGGCGAGGCACTGCTTCGCCGGAGCGAATCAGTGCCGGTGCGTAAGCCCGAACGAAGGCGGAGGGAAGTCGCGTAGCGACCTGGATTCGGGTGCGAAGGCGCGGGGGTGCAGGGGGCGTTCGCCTTTTAACGCCCCTTGCTCGGCCACTCGCACGACTGCTAATCCAGACACTATACTGTTAGTGGACGAAATTTACTCAAATCTAAATTATGGTTGCTTTGATTATTCTTTAAACCAAAAAGAAAATCACTGTCAGCACCAAAAACAACGGTATCAATATTCCAAACGACCACTTCATATAACCGAAGAAGCTCGGCATTTTAATGCCGCTTTGAGTGGCGATACTCTTCACCATAAAGTTTGGTGCATTACCGATATAGGTCAGGGCGCCCATAAATACTGAACCCATTGAGATTGCCAGCAGTGTTTGTTGCATTGGTCCCATCAGGGTTGCGGCATCACCGGCGGCCAGATTAAAGAACACCAGATAGGTCGGTGCGTTATCCAGAAAGCCAGACAGCGCGCCGGATAGCCAGAAGTACATCGCATTGATTGGCGCACCCTGAGGATCGGAAACCAGCGATACTAAGCCCGCCATATGGCCTGCGTGACCGGCACGTAAAATCGCTAATACCGGGCCAATAGTGATAAAGATACCGGCAAACAGTTTGCCCACTTCCAGAATAGGCTCCCAGTTAAACTGATTGGCGGAACGGATCTGTTTAGCGGTCAGCATCATCGATAGTCCAGCAATCACT
This sequence comes from Limnobaculum xujianqingii, assembly GCF_013394855.1. Lineage (NCBI taxonomy): Bacteria > Pseudomonadati > Pseudomonadota > Gammaproteobacteria > Enterobacterales > Budviciaceae > Limnobaculum > Limnobaculum xujianqingii. The sequence goes on from NZ_JABMLK010000002.1 coordinate 163,453, forward strand.
AACAGCAACAGATCACGGGCGATGTTTTGCAGTTCAATATGTACACCCAGCACCGTGAACTCTATGCCCGGTTTCCAGAAGCCGGAAAGCAATACGCTGGCTACCACACCAAGCAGCAGAATAAAGTTCACTTTACCGTAGAGGCGTAGTTTAGAGTCGGGTGTTGGATCCTGTGGTTGTATCTCATCTTCACGCTTGTAGTAATAGCTATCCACCAGATAGAACAGCGTCAGCAGCACCAGCGTACAAATCAGTACCGGCATGAGCATATGTCGGGCGGTCCAGAAGAAATCTACTCCCTTCAGGAAACCGATAAACAGCGGTGGATCGCCTAATGGCGTCAAACCACCGCCAATATTGGCCACCAGAAAGATAAAGAAAATAATTACGTGTACCCGGTGCTTACGGTTGTCATTGGCGCGAATCAATGGACGAATCAGCAGCATGGCGGCCCCAGTGGTTCCCATGAGTGAAGCCAGCAGGGCACCAATGGCCAGTAATCCGGTATTCAATGCCGGAGAACCATGCAGGTTACCTTTTACCAGAATACCGCCGGAAACGGTAAACAGTGAAAACAGTAAAATAATAAACGGGATATATTCAGCAAACATGGCATGGGCAACCAGCCCCACGCTGTTATCCATGCCAAAAGTCATGGTGAATGGAATCAGGAATAGCACTGACCACAGAGCAGTAATTTTACCAAAATGGTGGTGCCAGATAGTGGGAATAAGCAGCGGACAAAGGGCTATGGAGAGCAGAATACCAACAAACGGGATCCCCCATGCCAGGCTGAGGGTTGAACCATCGATATCTGCCGCAAATCCGGCAACGGGCGTTAATAACCCAAACGAAAGACATAATAGTTTTAATAATGATGGGTGGGACATCCGATGTTACTCCAGGAGCGGATAAAATTAATTTAATAAAGGAATCAGTAATTGCATAAAAATTTAGCTATTCTGTTAGCAAAATGGCGCAGTTATAATTCTTTTTATTAAGAGATACGCTGAGTCTGCAGCAGAAAATCATAGAATTTATGACTTATTTTTGACAACGCTTTATCTCTTTTCTTAATAATATAGATTTCACGGGTTAAATTTCCGCCGCTAATTGGTTTAACTAAAATATCCGGATGCTGAAACATATATAATGTTAACTCAGGAAGGAAGGTAATTCCGGAATTAGAGAGCAGCAGACCGAATAAAGTACTTAACTGTTCTATCTCAATATATTCAACACTTTCATTATTAATTATATCAACATGCAAAGATTGATAAATACTGGTAGTTGGCCCAAATCGAATGATGGTGTTGTTATGACTGATATCATCTAACGTTATGGTTGATTTTTTGGCCAACGGGTGATTTTTGTTAAAGACGATAAAATACTTTTCCGTATGAATTTTATGGCTTTCAACGTTTGGGTCTTTAGGCAAAAAGCCGACTATTCCCAGATCTACAGCCTCGTTGATGACTGCCGATACACAATAGTCTGAAGGTAAGTCCTTGACTTCAAAAGTGGCTTTAGATTCGATCTGATTAAAGTATTCAATATAATCCGGCAACAGTTTAACGGTAATAGAGGGTAGCGCAGCAACGGATATTTTAAATTGCTCACTATTAATATGGTCGTGCCAGCGTGACAGCCCCAGATTAAACTCACGCATCATATCGGCAGCAATGTTTTGAAATACGACACCGTCCGCGGTTAACTCTACGCGTTTAGTATTACGGTCAAATAGCCGTACGCCCACAGCCTTCTCAATAGAGTAAATCAGGTGGCTAAATGCCGGTTGCGAAAGGAATATTGATTCCGCCGCCCGGGTAAAATTACGGTATTCGCACAGAGCTAAAAAAGCCCGAAACTGTTTGATTGATAAATTCATAGGTGTTGTTTTCTCCTGGGCGGTATTATATATGATATCTGTCTTTGTTATATTGTGATGAATACCTCATTCCTATTTAATTAACCATTCAACTTTTGGATGCCACTATCTGTTTATTGAATTTCCCTGTTTTTTTATTACCGCTAGTATGTTGGAAACAATAATGAATTAATTCCAATAATTATTTACCTCTTTGTTTCCTCATAATAATAAGGATAGGAGATCATCTATGATCGCTCTGTTTGGCCTACTCACTATTCTTGCCGTACTGGCAGTAATAATGACCAAGAAAATGTCCCCGATGGCGGCACTGATCGCCATTCCTATCGTCATGGCTCTGCTGGCGGGTTTTGATGTTTCAGCCGTCAATAAGTTCGCGGTAGGCGGGGTAAAAAATATTGCCCCGGTTATCGGTATGTTTGTGTTTGCTATCCTGTTTTTCGGCATTCTCACCGATGCCGGCATGCTGGACCCGATTATCGATAAAGTATTGAAAGTGGTTGGCAATAAGCCGTCCCGCATTACGCTGGGTTCAGCGGTGTTGGCTTCCATTGTTCATCTGGATGGCTCTGGCGCAGTCACCTTTCTGGTGGTTATCCCGGCAATGTTACCGCTGTATAAACGCCTGAAAATGGACCCTCGGGTTCTGGCCTGTTCGGTCGCGATGGCGGCAGGGGTCTGTAATATGCTGCCATGGGGTGGACCAACCCTGAGAGCCGCTTCATCACTGCAAATTCCGGTGATGGATCTGTTCCTGCCGGTATTACCGGTGATGCTGACCGGCCTGACGTTTGTGTACGTTTGCGCCTGGTTGCTGGGTAAACGTGAAGAGCGCCGTCTGGGTTATAGCAAAGGTATGGCTCCGGCAGAAGAGTATCAGCATCAGGGTACTCAACTGACGGATGAAGAGCTGGCTATCCGCCGTCCACATCTGTTTCTGGTGAATATTGGTCTGGTGGTTATCGTTCTGGGCTCGATGATCAGCGGTAAAGTTGACCCGATTATCTGCTTTATGTTGGGTACCATTATTGCGTTGCTGATTAACTATCGTAAACAGGACCAGCAAAAAGCGCGTATTGATGCCCATGCCAAATCAGCATTGATGATGGCAGGAATTCTGTTTGCTGCAGGCATCTTCACCGGCGTGATGAAAGAATCAGGCATGCTGAAAGAGATGGCATCCTACGTGGCTACCCACATTCCTGCTGAATCAGCTTCTCACTTCCCATTTATTATCGGCCTGTTCGCTATGCCGTTAAGCATGATCTTTGACCCTGACTCCTTCTACTTCGGCATTCTGCCAGTGATGGCAACGGCGGGTCAGGAACTGGGTGTTCCGGTTATTGAAATGGGTCAGGCCGCTATTCTGGGTCAAATGACCACCGGCTTCCCGGTGAGTCCATTAACGCCAGCCACCTTCCTGTTGGTAGGTTTAGCGGGCATCGATCTGGGAGAACACCAGAAGTTCTCCTTCTTCTTCCTGTGGGCGGCATCAATAGTGATGACGCTGGCAGCGGTAGTGATTGGCATATTCCCGATTTAATTAAATAGTCAGATTAGGTGTAGTGATATGAAAACAATAAGAATTGGTGGCGGAGCCGGCTATGCCGGTGACCGTATCGAACCTGCAGTCGAACTGGCTCAGAAAGGTGACATTCAGTATCTGGTATTTGAATGTTTAGCGGAACGTACTATCGCTATCGGTCAGAAACAAAAGGCGGCGGACCCAACCAAAGGCTTTAATGAATTACTGGCAGACCGTATGCATGCTGTGCTGCCAACCTGTATTGAGAAAGGGATAAAAATTATTACCAATATGGGTTCGGCAAATCCGTTATACGCAGGAAAACTGGTGGCAGAAATCGCCCGTTCGCTGGGGGCGAAGCAGCTCAAAATTGCGATAGTCAGCGGTGATGATGTGCTGGATATGGCCATGAATAGCGATGTGAAACTGGATGAAATTGGCAAACCAATTTCTCAGTGCAACAAGCAGATTATCTCTGCTAATGCCTACATGGGTGCTGAAGCCATGGTGCAGGCGCTGAACAACGGCGCGGATATTGTGATTGCCGGTCGGGTTTCTGATCCCTCTCTGTTTCTTGCGCCAATGATGTATGAATTTGGCTGGCAGCCGGATAATTGGGAAATGCTGGGCAAAGGCACCATTATTGGCCACCTGCTGGAGTGTGGAGGCCAGATTACCGGTGGTTATTATGCAGACCCGGGATTTAAAGATGTTCCTGGTCTGGCGCGCCTTGGCTTCCCGATTGCGGAAGTGGACGAACAGGGTAATGCGACTATCACTAAAGTAGCGGGTTCCGGCGGCAACGTAACGGTAGATACCTGCAAAGAGCAGATGCTGTATGAAATTCATCAACCGGATCGCTATCTGACACCGGACGTGGTGGCTGACTTCTCCCATGTAACCTTTACTCAGGCCGGTCCGGACAGAGTTGAAGTTCGCGGTGGTAATGGTTTTGAGCGTACCAATACCCTGAAAGTATCCGTAGGTTATCAGGATGGTTTTATCGGCGAGGGAGAGATCTCTTACGCGGGTCCGGGGGCAGTAGCGCGCGGCAAACTGGCGCTGGAAATTGTAAAAGAGCGTTTTGCTTTGTGCGGTTTTGAACCGGAAGAGACGCGTTATGACCTGATCGGGGTTAACTCACTGCATGGCGATACCTTATCCCAAAGCAGTCAGCCTTATGAAGTCCGTGCTCGTGTAGCGGCTCGTTGTACTACCAAAGCACAGGCGGCCAAAGTAGGGAATGAAGTCGAAACACTGTATACCAACGGCCCGGCAGGGGGCGGCGGAGCAACCAAATCGGTTAAAGAGATTCTGGCGATGGATTCAACCCTGATTTCACGCGACTTAGCCACTGCTACCGTTGATTATCTGGAGATCTAATCATGAAATTACGCGAAATTGCTCATTCCCGTACCGGTGATAAAGGGAACACCTCAAATATCTCGCTGATTGCCTACTCTCAGGATGATTATCAAACCCTGAAAAACGCGGTTACGGCGGAAAAAGTAAAAGCCTATTTTGCCGATATTGTTAAGGGGGAAGTGGTGCGTTACGAACTGCCTGCCATTGGCGCGCTGAACTTTGTGATGTATGGCGCACTGGGCGGCGGTGTGACCCGCTCTCTGGCGCTGGATATGCATGGCAAAGGATTAAGCTCAGCCATCATGGACATGGATATCTAATCAGTTTTAGTCAACGGCGATGCGGTATTCACTGTTAACTGCACCGTCGTAACATCCGTTAATAAAGATAGTTAGCACCTGAAATGCCCCTATTCGTCTGAGTGGGCAAAGGGATCGCTGTTGTCGTTATTCAGCAGGAGAATAACCATGAATAACAAATTGATTAATGCCGCAACGTTTCGCGACGGCTTACGTGATGGCATGACCATCATGTTTGGCGGCTTTATGGGAATAGGTACTCCGGCACTGCTGGTGGCGGAAATTCTCAAGTCGGGAGTTCGCGACCTGACGATTATTGGTAATGATACCGGTTTCACCGAGACCGGCGTAGGCCCGCTGATTGTCAGCGGTCAGGTGAAGAAAGTGATTGCTTCCCACATTGGTACTAACCCGGAAACCGGGCGCCGTATGATTTCCGGGGAACTGGATGTGGAGCTGGTTCCTCAAGGGACGCTAATTGAGCGTATTCGCTGCGGCGGTTCCGGGCTGGGTGGATTCTTAACCCCTACTGGTGTTGGCACCGTGGTAGAAGAAAACAAACAAAAGATGGTGATTGATGGTGTCACCTACCTGCTGGAGTTACCGCTGCGCGCAGATTTAGCGATCTTGCAGGCGGCAAAATCTGACCGTATGGGCAATCTGCTGTACTCGTTAACCGCACGTAACTTCAACCCGATTATGGCGCTGGCCGCCGATAAAGTGATTGCTCAGTGCGACCAGTTAGTCGAGGTTGGCGACATTGAACCAGACTTCGTTATGACACCTGCGGCTTTAGTGGACCATCTTTACCAAGGGGATAACTGATGAATGCGAAAGAAATTATTGCCCGTCGCGTAGCTAAAGAGCTGAAAGATGGTGATGTGGTGAATCTGGGTATTGGTTTACCTACTCAGGTGGCGAATTATTTACCGGATGATGTACACGTAACGTTGCAATCGGAAAACGGTTTTCTGGGCCTTGGTCCGATAACTCAGGAAGATCCTAATCTGGTGAATGCCGGAGGACAGCCTTGTGGTATGTTGCCGGGCGCAGCCATGTTTGACAGCGCATTTTCATTTGCTTTGATTCGCGGTGGTCATGTGGATCTTTGCGTGTTGGGCGGCTTACAGGTTGATGAGCAGGCGAATCTGGCAAACTGGGTAGTACCGGGAAAAATGGTACCGGGCATGGGCGGTGCGATGGATCTGGTGGTAGGTGCCAAAAAAGTGATTATCGCCATGGAGCATAATGCCAAAGACGGTGGTGCCAAACTGCTGCATCGCTGTAACTTCCCACTTACCGCGCAGGGCAAAGTCAGCATGGTGGTTACTGAACTGGCGGTATTCAGCTTTATCAATCAGCAAATGGTACTGATCGAAATCAGCGATGACACCACGGTTGATAAACTGCGTGAGCTGACGGAAGCCAACTTTACCGTTTCCCCTGAATTGCGGCCAATGCAGGTTAACTGAGGAGCATTAAGATGAAAGATTCTGTTGTTATTGTTCAGGCTAAAAGAACCGCCATTGGTAAATTTGGCGGTACTTTAGCCCCGGTGCCTGCCGTGGATTTAGGTGCAACGGTTATTGCCGATTGCCTGAGCAAACTGCCTGATGACCTGAATGTTGATGAAGTGATTTTGGGGAATGTTTTGCAGTCAGGATTGGGGCAGAACCCGGCTCGTCAGGCCTCGGTTAAATCAGGATTACCGATTGAAGTACCGGCGTTTAGCGTCAATAAAGTATGCGGTTCCGGTCTGAAAACCGTAGCGTTAGGTGCTCAGTCGATTCTGGCTGGCTGTAGTTCGGTGATGGTGACCGGCGGCATGGAAAACATGAGTGCGGCTCCTTATTTGTTGGAGAAAGCAAGACAGGGTTATCGCATGGGCAACGGCACTCTGGTTGACTCAATGATTAAAGATGGCCTGTGGTGTGCTTTTAATGATTATCACATGGGCATCACGGCGGAAAATATCGCTAAGCGTTATGGCCTGACCCGAGAGGAACAGGATGCCGTTGCCATGGCCTCTCAACAAAAAGCGGTAGCGGCGATTAACAGCGGTCGGTTTGCTGCGGAAATTACACCTGTTGAGATCAAAAGCCGCAAAGGAACCATTCTGTTTAATCAGGATGAATACCCGCGCGGCGAAACTACCATCGAGTCACTGGCTGGCTTGCGTCCGGCATTTCTGCCAGACGGCACGGTAACCGCAGGTAACGCTTCCGGCATCAATGATGCGGCTGCGGTACTGGTTCTGATGCGTGAAGATGAAGCGAAAGCGCGGGGTATTCCTGCACTGGCACGTATTCGCGGCTGGGCTTCTGCCGGTGTGGAACCTGATGTTATGGGGCTGGGTCCGGTTCCGGCTACACGCAAAGCGCTAAAAATGGCAGGCGTAGAACTGGCCGATATCGACCTGATAGAAGCTAATGAAGCCTTTGCCGCTCAGTTCCTGGCGGTGGGGCGCGACCTTGGTTTCGATCGGGAAAAAGTAAACGTCAATGGTGGCGCCATTGCCCTTGGTCATCCGATTGGCGCCAGCGGTGCGCGTATTCTGGTGACGCTGACTCATGCATTACATAGCTATGACAAAGGATTGGGGCTGGCAACGTTGTGTATCGGTGGTGGGCAGGGTATCGCGATGGTTATTGAGCGAGCCTAGATTTGCAGTTTTATATCTGAAATAGTGGTTTTGACGTTGGTCATCCTGATGGTTGGGATGACCAATTGCTTTTTATATTGAGGTATTGTTTAGTCCGGTCAATTGTTAAAAAACAGGTTATATGTAACGTTTATTGCCACGGCTGGACACTTTTTTCCCTTTAAATACATAAGGACCATCCATCGTCAGGGTGAGTTCATCGCCCGTTCGGGTAAGCCATGGTGTAGATTCGCTGCCTGCTCTGGAGGTTACGCCAGAGGGTTTCAGGATAATATTATCCCGATCAATTTCAATAATACCAATCACATAGGTATAAACCATACTGTTGAAGAAGCCTTTTTTAAATTCAAAGGCGCAGTCAACGATTTGATCGCCATATTCCATACGCATAGTGGGCTTGAGTGAGGCGACGGCAACAATGCCATTGCTGAGGGCTGAGTACACACTGCACACCAGAGCAACTTTCCCGCCCATTAAGCGAGAGATTTCCGGATTAATTTCAACGGTTTCACATCCTGGCGCTGAAACGCTGGCAGTGACCACATCACCGGTATGAAATACAAAAGGATCGGCATTGAATGCGCCGCTTTTGTCGGGAGCCTGAATAATCGACATTTGCCCATCAGGACGAAGAATACCCACTCTGAGATCCAGATCGTCATTATCTTTTCTGCCATCACCATTATCAATCCAGGTTGCACTAACGCGGATACTTTTAGGTGCGGAGGGACCTTTATGCAGTGAGATTTTATGACTGCTATCTGGCTTGGTGAGAGTGACCAGCTTCTTTTCCATGTTCACCGGAGGGGGAGCTACAACGGCTACCGACATTGGTTCTTCTACTTCGATACCGTAAAGATTGCACAATCCGGCAAGACCGGATGCAAACCCCTGCCAAACGGCACGGGCTTTGTTCTGTCCGTTCCGGACATACAGTTCCAGTACAATAATTCCCGTTTCTTGCGAGAATATGCCGGGAGCTAATTCCAGAGTGCTGCCAGCCGTTAACACCTGAGCGCGCAAGTTATTGACGGTAGAGAAGCCACCCGCGCTGCCATCCTGAGTTAGGGTAATTGCAATTTTGGTGATATTGGCAGGAAGGAGTGAGAGATCGAAATCGATACAGTGAATGACGGTTGAATTTTGGGTGGAAGGCGAGATAAACGATGCTGCTCCGGAGGCATGGCGCGGAGCATTGAAGAAGACCATGTCATTATCGCTAATAGCTTTTCCGGAATCAGTGACTAAAAAGGCGGTCAGATTAATATCAAGATTAGCCGCAGCCGAATGAGAAACGCGTACTTGTCCTTTGGCCTGAGAAAGTGAGGTGTTCTCACCGGGTTTTAACGATTGAAGCATTAAACCTCTCCTTAAATGATATTCCTTTTGAAGGGCGTCCGTAACACTAACCCGCACACCAGATAAAACACATTACGATTTTATCTGGCCAGAATTAGTGATTTCCTTCAACGTGGTGGTATTTTGATATTAAGAATAAGCAATTGCTTGATTATACATCATAAATACTCAACCCAGAATAAATCGATGGTTCAATACTGTCCATTGGCATGGGTGGGAAGTGAATTATCCCTCCAATCAAAACACCTTTTCCTGCAACACCCACACCGCCGCTTCGACCCGCGATTTAAGCTTCATTTTTCTCAGCAGATGTTTCACATGAACTTTCACCGTGCTTTCTGCAATATCCAGCTTACGGGCGATAAGTTTATTGGATAACCCCTGAGCAATCAGTTTTAATATTCCCTGTTCACGCGGAGTGAGCTGCTGTATGTCGCGTTCGCCGGAAGGTTGGGTGGTACGCAAACTGGCGGCCAGAATGGGCGTCAGCTTTTCACTTAATACCATCTGACCGGTAGCGGCCTGACGCAGTGCTTCCAGCAGATCTTCTGGTTCCATATCTTTTAACAGGTAGCCATCGGCACCGCGTTTTAAGGCAGAGACAATATCGTCTTCATGATTGGAGACGGTAAACACCACAATACGACCTGAGAGCTCCCGTTTGCGCAGCAAATCCAACGTTTCTAAACCATTCAGACCGGGCATATTTAAATCGAGCAGAATAAGATCCGGATCGTACTGTTCCGCAAGCTCAACACCCTGTTCACCGCTGCTGGCTTCCGCGATAACGCTCAGGGAAGTATCCATACTAATCAGCTGCTTAACACCATTACGAATCATTGGATGATCATCGATCAATAAAATAGAGGCGGTCTGGTTAGTCATTGATTGCTCCTGGTAATCTGATCTCGGCAGGCTGTGGGGTAAATTCAACGTTGACTTCAGCCCCACCCTGCGGTCGATTATAAATTCCAAATTTGCCGTTCAGGCTTTTAGCCCGGTCACGCATGATGATCAGCCCGTAATGATTTTGTCGGGCGTGCCCTTCCGGTAGTCCACATCCATCATCACTGATAAGCATCTGAATATTGCCCTGATGTTGTTCAAGACTAATGGTGACCTGGGTGGCATTGGCATGTTTATAGATATTATTCAGTGCTTCACGGGCGATTTGTATCAGATGAATCGCCTGATGGCTGGGAACTTGATGTAGCGATAAGTGATAGTTGAGGGTTACCAGAAAGTGTAATTTTTCACTGAACTCCTGAACCGTCGCCTGTAACGCCGCCAGCAGCCCGGCCTCCGGCAACTGTAGACGGAAGGTGGTAAGCAATTCCCGCAACAGCTGGTAGGCGCTGTTCAACTCATTGCGCATTTCTGTCAGGCGTTTGGCGCTGCTCTCTTCCGGAAAAGCATTTTCCATCTGCAGGCAACTGACCTGAATTTTGAGAAAAGAGAGAGACTGGGCAATAGAGTCATGCAACTCCCTGGCGATAGCTGAGCGTTCTTCCATTAACAGCAATTGCTGCCGTTGGTGGGACTGTCGCTCCAGCGTCAACGTGCTGGTTAGTTGGTCAATAAGCATATTAAGAAGCTGCTGGTGCTCGTCGGTTAATGCGATATCAATCGGGCGCTCAGCTAATATTAGTCCATATTGCCCGTGTTGATCGGCTAAGCGCCAACTTAAGGTTTGACGAGGCCCGCTGTATCGCGGGTGTTTTGTCATACATGCATGACAACTCTCCTGACGGCAGTGCTCCGGGCGGATGAGCTCGTCATTACTAATCTGTTGAAAATAATTAATATCATTATTTTCATACAGCCTGATTTGCAGGTTATACAACGGCGTAATGTTCTGAAACTGATTCAATACCGACAGCAATCTTGAACAGAGCGGCTGATTAGTATGTAACTGCTGGCTGGTGTGATAGAGAAATGACAACGTCTGGTTCTTATTTTGTAGTTCGGCGGTTTTCTCTTTAACGCGGGTTTCCAGACTGGAATAGCTCTGCGAAAGCTCATCAGACATAGTATTCAGCGTTGATCCCAGTATTCCCATTTCATCGGCGCTGGTGGCATTAAAACGCTGGGTGAAATCGCCATGACCAATAGATTCAGACATCGACAGCAGCTTGCGCCACGGGCGTAAAAAGCGAGTACGCAAATAGTAGACGGCGATAGCCATCACTAACAGCGTCAGAACAATAAAGGTAATTTGCTGATGGCGAATCGCTATCAGACTTTGTTCTGTTTTATGGTCGATGGCCAGTACCAACTCATCCAACTGATGAACGAACTGAATAACCTGAGCGGTAGCCTGTTCAGGGCTGGGAGCCCGTTCCAGCTGTGGACGTAGCTGCTGACGCCAGTAGTTTTTAAGCGCGGTTAATTGTGAGGTTAACTGCTCTTTTTCCACCGTTTGTTCGAGCATTGGACTGTTCTGATCCTGCTCTAACTCATCCAGATAGCGTTTACTCTCATCATTTAGCGGCACCATGGTTAGAATGCGGTAGCTCTGCATCCTCAGTGAACCGGCTTTATTGATGGCATGGGCATGTCCCTGAATTGCTTCAGCTCTCCAACTGGAAATCGACATACTGATAATACTCAACAGGCCAAGTATCAGTAGTAGCAAAATAACCTGATTCACAATGGAAAAGGGAACAGGGCAACGTTTTATCACAATGCAATTATTCCTGAATGGATCTACACAGCTTCTTTTTAGACCAAATGTTCACCAAACCACATACCCAGATGGGATTACTCCCAAATAGTTGAGTGGGTAAAAATTGCATTGGTTATCAAATACTCTGGCATTCAATTTGGTGATAAATAACAGGTTTTCTTTGAATGGTGGCATACCCACTAAGGGGATAGGGGGATTTACAGGCTAAAATATTACTACAGCCCCTTTGATGTGCATCAAATATAACTGACAAATTGGTACTAGGGTAGCGGCTAAACAGCTTGCAGATTTTTGAATTGAATTCAACTTAAGAGGCCTATATGAATAACCAATCTGCCACTCAATCCCCTAACAATCGGGCATTGATTCAGGACTGGAAACCGGAGGATCCGAAATTTTGGCGAACCACAGGCCGAAAAATTGCACAACGTAATTTATGGATTTCCGTTCCCTGCCTGTTATTGGGGTTCTGTGTCTGGATGTTATTCAGCGCGGTAACCATTAATCTGAATAAAGTTGGCTTCCAGTTCAATACCGATCAGTTGTTTATGTTGACGGCGTTACCTTCCATTTCCGGTGCCATATTACGGGTACCTTACTCCTTTGTAATCCCTATTTTTGGTGGTCGTCGTTGGACCGCGTTCAGTACCGTGATTCTGGTGATCCCTTGTATTTGGCTGGGGATTGCGGTGCAGGATCTTTCCACCTCTTACAATACCTTTGTGATGATCTCTTTGCTGTGTGGTTTTGGTGGCGCTAACTTCGCTTCCAGCATGGCGAATATCAGCTTTTTCTTTCCCAAAGAGCGTCAGGGTGGGGCGTTAGGTATTAACGGCGGTTTAGGTAATCTGGGGGTTAGCGTTATGCAACTGGTTGCCCCGTTGGTCGTTACCTTAGCGGTTTTTGGTGGTGCAGGTCAGGCTATCGGTGGTGGTGAAACGCTGTGGTTACAAAACGCGGCTTTTGTCTGGATCCCGTTACTGTTGATTTTTACTCTGGCGGCCTGGTTTGGCATGAACGATCTGTCGGCGGCTAAGGCATCGTTGAAAGATCAACTGCCGGTGTTGAAGAGCGGACACCTGTGGTTAATGAGCCTGTTATATCTGGCAACTTTTGGCTCGTTTATCGGTTTTTCTGCCGGTTTTGCCATGCTGTCAAAAACTCAGTTTCCGGATGTGAATATTCTGCACTTTGCCTTTTTTGGCCCGTTGTTTGGCGCTCTGGCTCGTCCGGTTGGCGGCATGTTATCTGACCGTTTTCGCGGTACCCGGGTTACGCTGATTAACTTTATCTTTATGGCGATTTTCGTGGCGTTGCTGTTTACCACTTTACCGGGTGAGGGTAAGTCCGGTTCGTTTATGGCTTTCTTTGCGGTATTTATGGGGTTGTTCCTGACGGCAGGTTTGGGTAGTGGTTCCACTTTCCAGATGATCTCAGTGATTTTTCGTCTGATTACGGTGCAGAAGGTGAAAGCGCGCGGCGGTAGCGATCAGGAAGCACAGCGTGAAGCCGCGACAGATTCAGCGGCAGCGTTAGGATTCATTTCAGCCATTGGCGCAGTGGGCGGATTTTTTATTCCTAAAGCGTTTGGTACCTCGTTACATATGACAGGATCGGCAGTTGGCGCGTTGGACCTGTTTTTGGTGTTTTATATTGTTTGTGTGGTGATAACGTGGGGAGTGTATGGGAGACGGAAGGGGTAGTGTTGTTTTAGTATCGGGATATTTCGTCCACTAGTAGCCCCGTGTATTAATTAACAGTTATGAGAAGGCGTATAAACTCGCTTTTATGCGCCTTCGTTAGTAGACAAGTCCTGTAGCAGTGATTATAGGTACGTTAGTTGTCGTACTATTTCGGTCTATTTCCCAATTTCTTGATTTCTGCCAGACCTATCAGTGAGTGCATCTGTGTGATAGCAATCGTATTTAACTGTGACAGCCGTTCTTGTGCTGTCAGTCCCTGATGAATGAAGACAGAGTTGATGCTCTCCAGATTGGATAGAATAACTAACTGTTCAAGTGTAGCGAAGTCTCGCATATTGCCGGATTGTTCAGGATTTGTTTGTCTCCATTGGGCGGCTGTCATGCCGAACAGAGCAACATTAAGTAAATCGGCTTCGCTGGCGTAGACGGTAACCATCTGTGCTTTGGTTAGCTGTGGTGGGATTAATCGCTCTTTGATGGCGTCAGTGTGAATGCGGTAATTGACCTTTGCCAGTGTACGTTGAAAACTCCATTCCAGTGAAATCGTTCGAGCTTCTTCATCTTTAAGCCTCTGAAATTCCTTGATCAGATACAATTTGAATTCTGGGCTGAGCCATGAACCGAACTCAAAAGCGATATCTCGGTGGGCGTAAGTGCCACCGTAGCGTCCTGCTTTAGCGTTTAAGCCAATTGCGCCTGTAACATCGCACCACTTTTTTGCTGAGAGGTAGAAACTGTTTCGGCCAGCTTCATTTTTAATTCCCCCGAATTCGGGGGAATTAAAATCAGGATTGTTGATTTTTTCCCACACGCCTAAAAACAGTACCGTGTCCTTTCACCCTACGGTCAGCGTTAGTGCTGTTCTAACTGGTTTTATGTCTTAGGATAGCTCATCGTTGGGAGGGACGGGTGTTGGGGTCGACTTGGCGTAAGCCAACGAAGCGCCCCTAACCCGGCCAGGCCCAACGCACTCTGTAGTTGAGTACAGATGGTTTACCGACCGTTCCTGGTGCAGATATAAGCACCATGCTTTTACGGTCGGAATATTTTCAGGTGCTGATTATTTAGATTCTTAATAGCTCCTCCACTAATCGAAAAATCCTCGCTGCATTTCTGGCGGGGATTTTCTATTTTTAGCTTTAATCATGTTTCTCCTCCCTCCCTCTACCCCCAAATAGTTCACTGTGAAATTATTCATATGCTTTTTGTTAATGAAATTTAAATTTAAGTTAAATATCAATAAATTAAATTAATAATACTGTGTGCCACTTTGGTGGTAGTTACGCTTTTTCCAGAATTTCAAGTGTCAGGCAGGATTGATTAAAGTCAACTTTACTCAAAGCGACACGGATAAGATGTGCCCATTCCATAAGTAATGCGTTCTGCATTTTTATCATAACGGCAGCGACTTCAGGCTGTGTTGCAGGAGAGTCCCGGATGAGTAAATTTCTCGATAGGTTCCGCTATTTTAAGCAGTTGGGTGATACCTTCGCCGATGGGCATGGTCAGGAGTTGAATGTTAACCGAGATTGGGAAGATGGTTATCGTTCACGCTGGCAGCATGACAAGATTGTTCGTTCTACCCATGGTGTTAACTGTACCGGTTCCTGTAGCTGGAAGATCTATGTCAAAAACGGTTTGGTCACCTGGGAAACCCAGCAAACCGATTATCCTCGTACCCGCCCCGACTTACCTAACCATGAACCACGCGGCTGCCCGCGTGGTGCCAGTTATTCATGGTATCTGTATAGTGCAAACCGCCTGAAATACCCTCTGATGCGTAAGCGCCTGATTAAGCTCTGGCGTGAAGCGAAAAAGCAATATAGCGATCCGGTTGAAGCCTGGGGCTCGATTGTTGAAGATGCAGAAAAAACCAAAAACTATAAGCAGATTCGCGGTCGTGGCGGCTTTGTGCGTTCTGACTGGCAGGAAGTGAATGAGCTGATCGCTGCGGCTAACGTTTATACCGCTAAACAATATGGCCCGGACCGGATTGTTGGTTTTTCGCCTATTCCGGCCATGTCGATGGTCTCTTATGCCGCAGGAACGCGCTATCTGGCGTTGATTGGTGGTATTAATCTGAGCTTCTACGACTGGTATTGCGATTTACCTCCGGCATCACCGATGACCTGGGGGGAGCAGACTGATGTTCCGGAATCTGCCGACTGGTATAACTCCTCTTATATTATTGCCTGGGGTTCAAACGTACCCCAAACCCGGACGCCGGATGCGCACTTCTTTACTGAGGTTCGCTACAAGGGCACCAAGACCATTGCCATTACTCCGGACTATTCTGAAATCGCCAAGCTGTGCGATCAGTGGCTGAGTCCGAAACAGGGTACCGACAGTGCCATTTCGCTGGCAATGGGTCATGTGATCCTGAAAGAGTTCCATCTGGATAAGCCAAGTGACTATTTCACTGACTATGTGCGTCGCTATACCGATTTACCAATGCTGGTGATGCTGGAGCCGCGTGAAGAGGGTTATTATGCTGCCGGACGCTTGCTGCGTGCTGACGACTTAGTTGGAAAGCTGGGTCAGGACAATAACCCGGAGTGGAAAACCGTTGCCATTAATCAGGCCACCGGTGAACTGACCGCGCCACAGGGCTCGATTGGTTTCCGTTGGGGCGAGAAAGGCAAATGGAATTTGGAGCAGAAAGACGGCAAAGATCAGCAGGAGATAGCATTACAGCTTAGCCTGTTGGGTCAGCATGATGAAGTAGCGACCGTTGGTTTCCCTTATTTTGGCGGCATTGAGAACGAAAACTTCAAAAGCGTTGAGCTGCAGGAAGTGCTTCATCACCAATTGCCGGTTAAGCGCCTGCAACTGGCGGATGGCAGCAGTGCATTAGTGACCAGCGTTTACGATTTAATGATGGCTAACTACGGCATCGATCGTGGTCTGAATGATGAAAACTGCGCTAAAGATTATGACGATGTGAAAGCCTATACGCCAGCGTGGGCAGAGCAGATCACCGGTGTTAATCGTCAGAACATTATTCGTATTGCCCGCGAATTTGCCGACAACGCAGACAAAACTCACGGTTGCTCAATGATTATTGTCGGTGCCGGTTTAAACCACTGGTACCACATGGATATGCAGTATCGTGGCTTAATCAATATGCTGATTTTCTGCGGCTGTATCGGTAAGAGCGGTGGTGGCTGGGCTCACTATGTAGGACAAGAGAAGCTGCGCCCACAAACCGGTTGGCTACCGCTGGCGTTTGCCCTCGACTGGCAGCGTCCACCGCGTCATATGAATACCACGTCATTCATCTATAACCACTCCAGCCAGTGGCGTTATGAAACGCTGGCAACAGAAGAACTGCTGTCTCCACTGGCGGATAAATCCCGCTTTAGCGGTAACCTGATCGACTTTAACGTACGGGCTGAACGTATGGGCTGGCTGCCTTCGGCGCCTCAGCTTAATACTAACCCGTTAAAAATTGCAGAGATGGCCCGTGCTGCAGGTCAAAGCCCGGTGGATTACACGGTAGACAGCCTGAAGAACGGCAATCTGAGTTTTGCCGCTGAAGACCCGGATAACCCGCAAAACTTCCCGCGTAACCTGTTTATCTGGCGTTCTAACTTACTGGGATCTTCCGGTAAGGGGCATGAGTACATGCTGAAATATCTGCTGGGTACCGAACACGGTATTCAGGGGATGGATCTGGGCCAGCAAGGTGCGACTAAACCTGAAGAAGTACAGTGGTGCGACGATGCCGGACAAGGAAAGTTGGACCTGGTGGTCACGCTGGATTTCCGTATGTCCAGCACCTGTCTCTATTCCGATATCGTATTACCAACCGCGACCTGGTACGAAAAAGACGATATGAACACCTCGGATATGCATCCGTTTATCCACCCGCTGTCTGCGGCGGTAGATCCTGCCTGGGAGTCAAAAAGCGACTGGGAGATCTATAAGGGTATCGCGAAAAAGTTCTCCGAAGTGGCAGTAGGACACTTGGGGGTAGAAACCGACGTAGTAACGCTGCCGATTCAGCACGACTCTGCCGCTGAACTGGCGCAGCCTTATGGTGTGAAGGACTGGAAAAAAGGCGAATGCGATCTGATTCCGGGAAAAACCGCACCGCACATTATGGTGGTAGAGCGCGATTATCCGAATACCTATGCCCGTTATACCGCGTTAGGACCACTGATGGACAAACTGGGCAACGGTGGCAAAGGCATTAGCTGGAATACCCAAACCGAAGTGGAATTCCTGAAAAAACTTAACTATGTGCAGACCGACGGTGCAGCCGCAGGGCGACCTAAAATTGAAACTGCCATTGATGCCGCAGAGGTCGTGTTGTCTCTGGCACCGGAAACCAACGGTCAGGTAGCGGTTAAAGCCTGGGAAGCGCTGGGCCAAATTACCGGTCGTGACCACCGTCATCTGGCGCTGAATAAAGAAGATGAAAAAATCCGCTTCCGCGATATTCAGGCACAGCCGCGTAAGATTATCTCCAGCCCAACCTGGTCGGGTCTGGAAGATGAACATGTTTCTTACAGTGCAGGCTACACCAACGTTCATGAGCTGATCCCGTGGCGCACCATCAGCGGCCGTCAGCAGCTGTATCAGGATCATGAATGGATGCGAGCCTTTGGTGAGAGCCTGCTGGTGTATCGCCCACCAATCGATACCCGTGCGGCTAAACCGTTACTTAACGCCAAACCGAATGGCTACCCGGAAAAAGCGCTGAACTTCCTGACACCGCATCAGAAGTGGGGCATTCACTCCACTTACAGCGATAACCTGCTGATGCTGACTCTGTCACGCGGTGGTCCGATTATTTGGATCAGCGAAGAGGATGCCAAATCGTTGGGTATTGAAGATAACGACTGGATTGAAGCCTTTAACAGCAATGGTTCACTTAGCGCCAGAGCGGTGGTGAGTCAGCGTATTCCATCGGGCATGACCATGATGTACCACGCTCAGGAACGCATTATTAACCTGCCGGGTTCAGAGATTACCGGTCAGCGGGCGGGTATTCATAACTCGGTCACGCGGGTGAGTCCAAAACCAACCCATATGATTGGTGGCTATGCCCAACTGGCATACGGCTTTAACTACTACGGTACCGTGGGTTCTAACCGTGATGAGTTTGTGGTGATTCGCAAAATGAAAAACATTAACTGGTTGGATGACGAAGGCCACGATCAGGTTCAACAGGATACCAAACGGGAGAAAGCCCAATGAAAATTCGTTCACAAGTCGGGATGGTGCTGAATCTGGACAAGTGTATCGGCTGCCATACCTGTTCAGTAACCTGTAAAAACGTCTGGACCAGCCGGGAAGGCATTGAGTATGGCTGGTTTAATAACGTAGAAACTCGCCCGGGAATTGGTTATCCCAACGACTGGGAAGATCAAGAGAAGTGGAAAGGCGGCTGGATCCGTAAAATCAACGGCAAGCTGGTGCCGCGCATGGGGGGAAAAGTGGGCCTGTTAGCCAAAATATTTGCTAACCCCCATCTGCCTCAGTTAGATGAATATTACGAGCCGTTTGACTATGACTACCAGCATTTGCAAACCGCCAAAGAGGGCAAAGCACAGCCGGTTGCCCGTCCACGTTCGCTGATCACCGGTCAGCGCATGGATAAAATTGAAGGGAGTGCCAACTGGGGCGAACTGCTGGGCGGTGAGTTTGAAAAACGCGCCAAAGATCAGAACTTTGAAAATATGCAGAAGGAGATGTACGGCCAGTTCGAAAATACCTTCATGATGTATTTACCTCGGCTGTGCGAACACTGTCTGAACCCTGCCTGTAGCGCAACCTGTCCGAGCGGTGCAATTTATAAGCGCGAGGAAGACGGCATTGTACTGATCGATCAGGATAAATGCCGGGGCTGGCGCATGTGCGTTACCGGCTGTCCGTACAAAAAAATCTACTTTAACTGGAAGAGCGGTAAGTCAGAGAAATGTACCTTCTGCTACCCGCGTATTGAGAGCGGTCAGCCAACGGTCTGTTCCGAAACCTGCGTAGGGCGTATTCGCTACCTTGGCGTGCTGCTGTATGACGCGGATATGATCGAAAAAGCGGCATCGGTAGAAGACGAAAAAGATCTGTATCAAAGCCAGTTGGATGTGTTCCTCGATCCTAACGATCCAAAAGTGATAGAGCAGGCGCTGAAAGATGGCATTCCTTTAAGCGTGATTGAAGCTGCTCAACAGTCACCGGTATATAAAATGGCGGTGGACTGGAAACTGGCTCTGCCGCTGCATCCGGAATACCGTACCTTACCCATGGTGTGGTATGTACCGCCGTTGTCGCCAATTCAGTCAGTTGCCGATGCTGGCTACCTGCCGCACACCGGCATCTTACCGGATGTTGAAAGCCTGCGTATTCCGGTGGAATATCTGGCAAACCTGCTGACTGCCGGTGATACCAAGCCAGTGCTGCTGGCGCTGAAGCGCATGATGGCAATGCGCCACTATAAGCGCGCCGAAACCGTAGAAGGCCAAAAAGATCTGCGGGCACTGGAAGAAGTTGGGCTGACAGAGGCTCAGGCGCAGGAAATGTATCGTTATCTGGCGATTGCTAACTACGAAGATCGATTTGTGATCCCATCCAGCCACCGTGAAATGGCGCGTGAAGCCTTCCCGGAAGCCAAAGGCTGCGGTTTCAGCTTTGGCGATGGTTGTCACGGTAGCGACAGCAAATTCAATTTGTTTAATACCAAACGTATTGCTTCGATTGACGTGACGGCGAAAACGCCAAAAGACGTGGGAGGACAGGAGTAATGATCAGTTTAAAAATACTCTCTTACTTGCTGGAGTACCCGGATCGGGCGCTGTGGCAGGGAGCAGATGAACTGCTTGCTGCGACCGCTGAAGCGGATGAACTAACTGCGGAGCAGAAAAGTACACTGGCGGCGCTGATCCACTGGCGTTGTCAGGGCAGCTTGCTGGATGCTCAGGAAGAGTACAGTAGCCTGTTCGATCGCGGCAGAGCAACATCGCTATTGCTGTTTGAACATGTACACGGTGAATCGCGGGATCGCGGTCAGGCGATGGTGGATCTGCTGGATCAGTATAAGCAGGCCGGTTTACAAATTGACAGCTGTGAACTGCCGGACCATTTACCACTGTTTCTTGAGTTTCTGTCGGTTTTAGATGAATCACAGGCACGTGGCTGGCTGCAGGATATTGCTGCCATTCTTGCGCTGTTGGGAGCTCGTTTGCATGAACGCGATAGCGGCTATGCCGCGCTGTTCGATCTGTTAACCGATATCTCCGGTAGCGAAGCCCGTAGCGCAAACCTGAAAGAAACCGTTGCGGCAGAAGCCCGGGACGATACCCCACAAGCTCTTGATGCCGTATGGGAAGAGGAGCAGGTGAAATTTATTGATGCACAAAGTCAGAATGAGTGCGGTAATTCTGCACAGCAGGCTCACCAGCGGCGTTTTGCCGGTGCCGTTGCTCCGCAATATCTGAGTGTTGAATCAGCCTCGGCGCGAACCGGAGGAAACCCTGTATGAATTACGTGAACATGTTCTTTTTTGATATTTATCCTTATATGGCAGGCACTATCTTTCTGGTAGGCAGTTGGATCCGTTATGACTATGGTCAGTACAGCTGGCGTGCCGGTTCTACCCAGATGCTGGATAAGAAAGGCATGCTGTGGGCATCGAACCTGTTCCATATTGGTATACTGGGGGTTTTTGCCGGTCACTTTCTCGGAATGTTAACACCGCACTGGATGTATGAATCATTTTTGCCGTTGGAAGTGAAACAGAAGATGGCGATGATTGGCGGTGGAACCTGCGGCTTGTTAATGCTGATTGGCGGCGTGGCATTGTTAAAGCGCCGTTTAACTAACCCACGGATTCGCGCTACCACCACTACCATGGATATTCTGGTGCTGACTCTGCTGTTGGTACAGGTAGCATTAGGTTTGCTGACTATCCCATTCTCTGCTCAACACATGGACGGCAGTGAAATGATGAAACTGGTGGGATGGGCGCAAAGCGTGGTGACTTTCCACGGTGGTGCATCAGCCCATCTGGAAGGGGTAGCGCTGGTGTTTAAGATCCATTTAGTTTTGGGTATGACACTGTTTGTATTGTTCCCGTTCAGTCGTCTGGTTCATATCTGGAGTGTTCCGGTGGAATATTTAACCCGTCGCTACCAATTAGTGAGGAATCGTCACTAACAGAGAGGATTTTGGGCAATTGTCTCTATCCTGTTAGTTATTGGTTCAGTCATAATATCGCATCGTACAGACCCGGCTATTTGCCGGGTCATTTATTTCAGATACACCACGTAATGAATACAAATCCATTTGTCGCTCGTTGGGGGCGATCCGGTAATCTTTTGTGTCACGGCGAATGGCACATTACCTATCTTGAACATCCTTTTATTCTGCCGGAAAACCGAAGGGATAAAGACATGGGAACCTACGGCATCTATTACATTATTGACCCGGAAAACCAGCTGTTTGCCGAGGGGCGGGATGAAGATGACTGGATACTGGAAAACATAGACTGGCTGGCCGACAGTTTAGTGGATAACGGCCTGCCTATTGATGAAGAGCATGTTCGGTTTTTTTATCGGGCGATTAACCCACAGGACTGGCGCTGTGGCAGCTGTGCCGGATGTATGTAAATCTATTACCATGCCTGGCCTCTCTTCTGCCGGTGGGCAAACCCGTGAAGGTTGATTAAACCACTCTTTTGCCAAATTATAAATTAAAAATCTAAAAGGTACCCTTGGTGCCTTTTTTTAGTTCTTAATGTGTATTTAATTCTGTTTATTTATTCTGGTTAATGACTTTGTTTAATGGTTGTCTGATATCTAAAATATTGTAATAGTTTATTTTGTTACTATTAATACTTATTGGTTATTAATCTTAAAGTGTTTTTCCTTTTTTCTGCATCATTTCTTGATTTTAATTTTTTTATTTTTTTGTCGACGCTTTCTTTCCTTTCAATATTTATCATCATTTTTTTATTTAAGTCGATCGATTATTTTGGCTTTTTATTATTAATCAATATTAAAATCTTTAGTAACTTTTTTTAGATTGATTTATCGAGTAATTCGTTGTTAAATCCATTTTGTTCGATCTATTGTGTTGGTTTTTTGTTCGATTTTAGTGCTGATGAATTTATTGTTTATGAACATTTTTTCTGATTAAGATATTTTATTATTTTCATGAAATGCGTTGCTAATTTGTTTTTGTTGTATTGGTTTTTGGGCTTAATCATCAGTACTGAAGGGGTGTTGCGCTGTGCTGATGTAAAAGTTAACTACGCATTTTGGTATGTTGATAACCTTGATTTTTAGAGGGTTATTCAAACAATAAAAATTGATATGTTCATTTAATTTATCAGGCATTAAATATCATGACTGGCACGGTAATTATAGTGATATGGCATTCAGCAGCGAAATGTAAAGAATAAACTAGTATGTGTTCAGTTCTCGCCTGAACGGTGGGGAACTGGCAAGTAAGGCAATTCACGGGAGGTTTATATGGTATGGGATGCATACAAATTAATGACGACACCGGAATGTAAATACTGCGGTCAAAAAGAACATATCCGTAAACATGGTAAAGGTAGTACAGGTGCACAGCGTTACCAATGTGTGGCCTGCGATAAAACATTTCAGCAGAAATACATTTATATCGCCTATCAACCGGAAGCGATGGAAGAGATTATTGCTCGTTACCAGACAGGGGAATCTACTCAGCAAATTAGCGAACATATGAAAGCTAATATGAGTACGGTGAAACGCTGTCTGGGACAGGCGGATCTGCTTGAAAAAGTTTGATCGATAGAAAAAAGAAACATCCCAATATCAATCATGTTTTCAGGCAACGGAAGGCTGATTGAAACAGTATCGATAGGAAGACTCGTACTTCCTGTCGATATTTATGCAGGAATAGCCCCTTAGTTAAAGAATGTTCTGTTCATATCAGGTTTTCATTACCTGCTTCTGATGGTTTCTCTACTTATACGCTAGCCAGTGTTATAAATCTCCCGCAAATATCACTTTTGAGTTTTCGTACTATAATTTGAATAACAATATGATTACGGTAGTTATAATTAATCATGTTACTTTTTGAGTTAATTAAATCGAACATACTTTGAATTTTTAATCATTAATTCATAGCAATATATTCATTTCTATTTATTTGACACTATTTCTCCCTTTATTTGTTATAAAGGCATTTTCTTTTGATTTTATCGTACTTTCAAAATCATAAGATTTATTATCTTTTAATTTATGATGTTACAGAATAATTTTCTGAAAATATTCTATATGATTGATCTATTGTGTTGATGTATGTTTTTGGTTGTAGCGTTATTGGTTTTACCATCGATATAAGAATTTTTATTGTCTGAAATATAATTTTAATTTCGTAAAAGGAGTTGATGGCTTTAGTGTTGAATAACCTGAGTCGGCATATAAATAAAGGGTAAATGACGTGGCGATAGGGAAAACTAAATCATTTTTTATAGGTAAGGCGTTGCACATGCCTTAGGAATTAGACAGTGCAGCAATTATCAATTCACTGTTAGAATTATCATAATCGTTGGGTTGTATTATGAGTGGGATTTTTGCGCTGAATAAGGATATGGCAATGAGTACCTGGCTAATTGTTGACGATCACCCGGCAATCTGTTTTGCGGTTAAAGCAATTCTTGCTCCTTTGGGCGATAACACCATTATCAGTGCCACCGACGGCATAACCGCGCTGGCTCAGATAAAAGAGAAGCGACCGCAGTTGGTGATTTTGGATATCATGCTGAATAAGATGGATGGCCTGCAAATTTTGCAGCATCTGCGTCAGTTAGAAAATCCGGGCAAAGTGATTATCTATACCAGTTTACCGGCAGAAACCTATGCCGAACGCGCATGGCGTGCCGGAGCCAGTGGCTTCTTTGGTAAAGATCAAGACATCAGTCAACTGGCCTCCATGTGCCAGTTGGTATTACAGGGCTATCACTGCTTCCCTGACTTTATGACCGAGTCTCTGCAGCGAGTCGTGGAGCCGGAAGAAAAAGATAAGCATGCACTGGCGCGCTTGTCCGATCGCGAATTAACCGTTTTACGCTACTTATCCGAAGGATTAAGTAATAAAGATATTGCTGACAGGCTAATACTCAGTAATAAAACCATCAGTACCTATAAGTCGCGCCTGATGGAAAAATTGCAGTTAAACAGTGCAGAAGAGCTGGTTACTTTCTTCGATAATTATTCTGCCAGTGAGCGACCTGATGAAGATCAATAAGCTATTTTTTATTCTCTTATTCTGGTGTTTTGCAACGTTGGCAGACGAGCCGCCATCATTTCGCGAAGTGAATCTGGTCAGTCGCGAGCAGGTACAGTTGCCTGAACCAACGTTAAACGGCAGTGACTGGCAATGGCTACGCCAAAAACGCACCCTGGTGTATGGTACTTCAGCACCCAATTATCCCCCTTATGACATCACCTCTGGCGTACAGGATTACGGCGGCATTAATGGTGACTATCTCGGTATTATCGCCTATACCCTTAACGTCCAGATTCGAGTGCGTTATTACAACAGTGAAGCGTTATTGATGCAGGCGTTGGCTAATGGCGATGTTGATCTGATTGGTAATGCCGGTAGCGAAGAGGCGAAAAAATATAAGCTACTGCTAACTCAACCCTATCTGACAGCTGTACCTGCTCTGGTGGAACGCACCGACAGCCTGTTGCATGACAAACCACCGCAGCGTATTGCCATTGAGCGACTTTACAGTAATCGCAAAGCATTAACCGGGCGCTACGCGGGTGAGGATCAGGTTTATGACTCGCCAAGACGTGCGCTGGAAGCCTTGTCGTTTAACAATCTGGATGCTTTTATTGGTGATGCCACCTCGGCCCAGTATCTGATTAATCAGTCCAACCTGAATAATTTACGGCTACAGCTGCTACCTCAGGAAGATGTTGATGGTTTTTCCTTTGCGGTAGCAGGTAATAATACCCGACTGGTAAAAGCGCTAAATTCCGTTCTGACCATTATCCCCGATCGTACTAATGCTACTATTCAAAGCCGCTGGAGTGGTGGCAGCCCGGAAACCACCAACGCTCGCCACCTGCTGTTTACTTCGCTGGAACGCAAATGGATAGAAGAGAATCCTACCGTGCGGGTGGTGGTAAATGATGATTTTCCTCCGCTGAGTTTCTTTGATGCTCAGGGCGATTTTCGTGGGCTAACCGCGGATATTATGGAAGAGATCACCAATCGAACCGGACTGAAGTTTGACGTCATTCGGGCAAATACCTTGCGGCATTCGTTAGAAGAGGTCAAATCAGGCAAAGCGGATGTGGTGGCAGGCGTTACTCTTGATACCGTATGGCCTAATGGACTTTTAACCACGCGCTCCTATTTGTTTAGCTCATGGGTACTGGTCGGGCACGAAAAACAGCAGGATGAAGCGGAGTTACGGCAAATTGCTCTGGTAAAAGGGCATCCACTGGAGGCATTTCTGAAACAGCAATATGCCGAAAGCCGTATCTTACCGGTAGATTCACCACAGGATGGCATCGATGCTTTAATGGCGGGTCGCGCTGATGCCTTAGTGCTGCCGATGATTAGCGCTGATTTCCTGCTTTCTCATGACCAGATGGCCGACTTAAAAATTATCCGTGGGCTAGAAACCGAGCCAGCACGTTTTGTTATGGGGATTTCAGAAAATGAATATCCGCTGGCGACTATTCTCGATAAAGCACTGCTGAATATTCCGCCAGAAGAGATGCATGCCATGACCCGTAACTGGTATAGCAAAGCCTATTTAATGAAGGTGGCGGATAACAAAAAAGATCGGCTGACCGAGTATTATCCTCTGTTGTTCACGGTGCTGGCCCTGTTATTAGTACTACTACTGTTCGCGCTGCTGATTGGACGCCGTCGTTTACGTACCGCGTTACAGCGTCAGCAACAGGCATTATTAGATGCGTTGCCTCTACCGGTTTATCTGACCGATTTTAATGAACGCATTGTTGCCGCCAACAGCCACTTTCACCGTGCGGTAGGTGATACACCACCTCAGGCGGTTGGGCAGTCACTATCCCATTATCAGTTAAGCCAGTCGGGTGCGGTAGATAAAGTTTTATACTCTGATGACAGCGATCCGAATGCGCTGTTTATTACCCGCAGTTGGGAGGTTGCGGGACAACAGCGAACGCTTCAACAGTGGAGCATGCTGCTGATGAATACCGCTGATTATGCCGGTAATAAGGTGGGCGGCTGGTTTGATATCACCGAACGGGAACGACTGATTAGCGAACTGCAACAGGCGAAAGAGCGCGCCGATGCTGCTAATCGGGCTAAAACCACCTTCCTTGCCACCATGAGCCATGAAATCCGCACGCCGCTCAATGCCATTATCGGCATGCTGGAACTGGCATTACGCCAACAGCGGCAGGGTGAACCGCTGGATGACGGGCTGCTAAATATTGCTCATGACTCTGCGCACTCCTTACTGGCCCTGATTGGCGATATTCTGGATATTTCACGCATAGAGTCTGAGCGTCTGGTGCTGCATCCGGAAAGAGCTGACCTGCGTCATTTGATTGAGGCGGTAGCCAGTTTATTTGACGGTGTAGCCCGCCAGAAAGGGCTGGATTTTGGTCTGGAAATCGATGC
Organism: Limnobaculum xujianqingii; assembly: GCF_013394855.1. Lineage (NCBI taxonomy): Bacteria > Pseudomonadati > Pseudomonadota > Gammaproteobacteria > Enterobacterales > Budviciaceae > Limnobaculum > Limnobaculum xujianqingii. The sequence goes on from NZ_JABMLK010000002.1 coordinate 190,560, forward strand.
CGAAGTGCATGGTGATGTGTTAGTGGACCCATTGCGCTTTAAGCAAGTGCTATCGAATCTGGTAAGCAATGCGATTAAATTTACCCAGCAGGGCCAGGTCACTCTGAGCGTGATGGTTGAACAAATCAGTACCGAACGACTGGATGTGTGCATTCAGGTACGGGATACCGGCAAAGGCATTGATGAAGTGACTCGCCAGCGACTGTTCCAGCCATTTTCTCAGGCGGAAAACTCCGGTAGTGGCGCAGGGCTGGGGCTGTATATCAGCCGAACGTTGGTAGACATGATGGGCGGCAGCATCACCCTGAACAGCGAACCGGCAATAGGCAGTGAATTCACCGTACAGCTGTCATTACCTCGTCTGGTTACACTGGAACTTCCGGCTTCAGCGATAGCGACAAATGAAACCAGCCAACGTCTGCGTATTTTGATTGCCGAAGACCATAGGGCAGGCAGAATGCTGCTGACCCATCAGCTAACCCATTTAGGGCATCAGGTGACAGCAGTGACGGATGGACAAGAAGCACTAACCGCCTGCGAAAACCAAAACTTTGATTTGGTGATCACCGATTGCCAGATGCCAAATATGGATGGCTACCACTTTACCCGACGACTGCGAGGATTGGAGCGAGAGCTACAGCGCCCGGCAATCACCGTGTGGGGCTTGACCGCCAATGCTCAGGACAGCGCCTATGATGCCTGTTTGCAGGCCGGAATGAACGATTGCCTGTTTAAACCTATCAACCTGAAAGGGTTAATGGAAAAGCTGGCGACCCTGATTACAGCCTCTCCGGAACTGAAGCCGGAGCCTGAAGCACAACCTGCGGCATTCAATGTTGCCAGTTTACCTGCGGCATTACAGCAGCCTGAGGTGTTGGCGGAATTTATCACCACGCTACAACAATGCCTGACAGAGGACGCGGCAGCATTAACCGCAGAGGCAGAACAGGAAACGCTGAACGTTGAAAACATCGCTGCTCTGGCACATAAACTGGCAGGCTCGGCCCACCTGGTACACGACGCCGGACTGGCTCAGGCGTGCCAGCAATTAAGACAACAGTGCGACCGGGAAGGGATTGCGCTGGTTCAACAACAGATTGCCAGACTGCAAATACAGCTACGGACTACAAACGGTTAAGCCGTTCCTACAAGCTTCTGAGGAAGGCGCAGGGTATCAAAGTAATTAGCGAAAAACTTAATATGCAATGGAAGGGAGGGGAGTGAATGCTCCCTACTGTAAAAGCAAATTGAGGATTTTTAACATGAGCAAAGCTAAATTACTGATTTTACCTTTAGTACTGGCAATGGGCGTTGGTTTCTCTTCTATGGCATCAGCTGCCGGTAATGATTGCGCTGCTAAACGTGCTGCAATTGAAAACCAAATCAGAGAAGCGCAAAAGTACGGTAACGCGAACAAAGTAGCCGGCCTGAAAAAAGCGCTGAGCGAACTGAACGCTAACTGCACCAATGGCGGTCTGGTTAAAGATGCCGAGAAGAAAGTTGCCAAACTGGAAAAGAAACTGAACGAAAAACAGGAAGATGTACGTGAAGTACAAGCTGACCTGCGTGAAGCTCAGGCCAAAGGTGATGCCAAGAAAGTGGCTAAATACCAAAGCAAACTTCAGGAAAAACAGAGTGACGTAAAAGAAGTTACTGCTGACCTGAACCAGGCCCGCGCTGAACTGGCAGCCCTGAAAGGCTAACAGAATCAATTGATGAAAGGTGCTTCGGCACCTTTTTGTTTGATGGCTAAATCTGATGGTTAACTATCTATATCTGGATACAGCCAATCGGAGGGAGAGCTTTCCGTTGGGGTCGACTTGGCGTAAGCCAACGAAGTGCACCTAGGAAAGGTAGGCCCGACGCTCACCAATGCTGAGTATTTGGCCCTTCCGGCCGGGCACGATAGTTATATTCGCTCATTGAATTTACGGCCGGAATATCCACAAAAATAAACAAAGCTGCCACCACTAGCGGAATGAATCATGGACCGAATCAATTCCACCTTACGTACTTTTTTGCTGGGGCTGATTTGGGTTGCACCCGTCTGCTACGCCGAAGCAGATAAAACCTACGTTATGGTTAACGATGCTTATCGGGGCCGCGTACTGCTGGATTTTCAACGCATCGATGAACCCTGCCTGACCGCGCCGCTATTACGTGAATGGGGAGTACATCACGAAACAGTAGAGAAAATGAGTTTCTCTGCCAACCATTGCGTAATGCCCAAAGCACTGGACCGGCTGAACATTCTGCACTTTTACGATCCTATCGCACAGCTACTGACACTGGTGATCCCCACAGAGCTATTTTCTAATATGGAAAATGGCGTAGCCACCAGCCGTTGGGATGACGGCATAACGGCGATGTTCGTCGATTATCACATCAATTACGCCAATTACCTTGGTGAAAAATATCAGGATGCCGATCGCAATGACAGCCTGTATGCGGATATCACCACTGGTATTAACCTCGGAGCCTGGCGCTTACGTTATGAACCGGTTTATCAAAAAGATACCTGGGGCAATCCCCAATGGCATACCGAACGGGCGGTGGCATTTCGCAGCCTTCAGACATGGCGTTCCCTGCTGACACTGGGTGACAGCACCTCTTCATCAACACTGTTTGATAGCGTGAAATATCGCGGCCTGAGCCTGAACTCCGACGATCGTATGCTGCCCGATGGACTACGTACCTTCTCCCCCTGGATACGGGGTTATGCCCGTAGCAATGCGGAAGTCAAAGTGCGGCAAAATGGTGAAGTGATCTACCAGACGTTTGTTTCTCCCGGCACTTTTATTCTGAAAGATGTATATCCACCGGCCCCGGATGGGGATATCGATATTACCATTAAGGAAAGCGACGGAACCGAAAGCTCCCGCAAGATCCCCTATTCAGCCATGCCGAATCTGGTTCATTCCGGTCAGTGGAAGTACGATCTGATTGTCGGTAAATATCAAAATTATTTCGGCATAGAACAGCAGGAACCCGGATTCCAACAAGTTTCCCTTAGTTATGGTTTGCCGGGCAATACCACATTGTATGGTGGAACCCTTAACTCAGGAATCTATCGCAGCACCGTCATGGGAATGGGCAGAAGCCTGGATAAATGGGGAGCGCTGTCGCTGGATTATAGTTATGCCGTAGCAGACGATCCGCGTATTAAGGGCAAAGATCGCGGCAGCATGGTACGGATGCGCTATGCCAAAGCATTTCCTGCTCAGGAATCAGCCCTCAGTTTGCTGGCCCAGTATTATCCAAACCAGCGTTACCGCACTTTGGGGGAAACGGTGGCACAACAAAAGACCTACTGGTGGGATTGGGACGAAGGAGTATACGTTGGTGATTTCGATGATGAGCGAAAATATCGGCTGGAAGCCCGCTATAACCAGTACATTTCCGACTCCAGCAACCTGTATCTGACACTGTCGCGAGAAGCCATGCGCGGCAAAGATAAAGGGGAAACCAGCGTAGAACTGGGCTACAGCAATACATGGGGTGATGTGGACATCAGCCTGTATGCGGAATATACCAATTACAGTTACAGCAAAGCACAGGCTCAGGTTGGGATTTCGTTTTCGGTCTCGCTGGGAGAGATTGGCATGCCGCGTATGAAGCTTAATTACGATCATACGCAGACAAAGAATGGTGCTAACAGCCGACGGGTAGGGGTTAGCGGCACCATGCTGGATGACTATAGCCTGAGCTATAACGCCAGCACCAGCCAGAGCCAGGAATATGGCAGCAGTCAGGATCTCAGTGCCGATTACCAATATAACGCCGGAGGGCTGCGGTTAGGCTACTCACAGGGAGAAGGCTATCGCCAGAAAACCCTTGAGCTTACCGGCAGCGCCGTGGTTCATCAGCATGGTGTCACATTGGGACAAAGTTTGGGTGAAACTATGGCAATCGTGAATGTGCCAGACCGGCCGGGAGTCGGGGTGGATAACCAGTATGGCACCACCACCGACCGAAGAGGCTATGCGGTAGTGACTACCTTAACCCCTTATCGGGTGAATCGACTGTCACTCAATACCTACGATTTACCGGAAAGTGATGATTCACCGTTAATGGAGATCGAAGTAGTTCCTACCGCGGGCGCTATTATGTTTAGCCGCTTTGAACCGGAACAAAAAGTGAATTGATGTTTTTTGATGGAGGCTTGAATCACATCGATTTTACGAGCATTATCGCAATAACTTCAAATTGTTAGCAGGCTGCTTATATGGTCACCGGTAAAACACTGCAAACAGCAATTTCTCATCTTTCCATCTGGCGTAAGGGAGATCAGCGCGCACCACATAAGCCATTACTGCTGCTATTTGTTTTATCTGAATATCAAAAAGGTCATCAAAGGTTATTTAGCTATGGTGACGAAATTCATCCTGCACTGCTTGAGTTACTTAAAAGTTTTGGCCCTCAACGAAGAGAGCACTATCCTGCGATGCCGTTTTGGCGCTTACGTGGAGATGGTTTTTGGCAATTGCAAAACGATGAACTCTGTACCCTACAAAAAGGCAGTAAAGAGCCACCAAAGCGGGAATTGATTGAACACAATGTGATGGGCGGTTTTAATCTGCAAAGCTATCAACTATTACTCGATAATCCTAAGTGGATTGATAAATTAGCCCAGCAGATCCTGAGTGAGCATTTTCCCGATAGCGTTCAGGAATTGATTGCCAGCCGTTTAGAACTCTCTCTTAGTGATGTTCGTAAAGCTCGCGATCCTAATTTTCGTCAGAACATATTACGAGCATACAACTATCAATGTGCGGTATGCGGTTATAACCTGAGACATGACAGTACTCCCGTTGGATTGGAAGCGGCACATATTAAATGGAAACAATATGGTGGCCCCTGTACCGTAACTAATGGACTGGCGCTGTGTTCATTGCACCATTCTGCATTTGATATGGGTGTGATTGGTATTGATGATGGTATGAAACTGCTGGTTTCCGAAGGGGTAAATGGTAGCAAAATGGTTGACCGTTTGTTCTGGGATTTCGCCGGACACGCGATTTTTTTGCCAAAAAGCCCGGAATATTATCCGCTGGAACAGTTTGTTGAATGGCATCAGAAACAGGTGTTTAAAAGCTGATATTCGTAGCTTAAGTAATATACGTTTACAGCATTCTCTCTATGTTCTTTGGCTGTAGCGCTCATGCCCGCCAGGTAATAATATCTGACATTAGCTTCAGGCTGATATCTCATCAAAACAACTCGTCCATCATTCCATTAAAAATGTCTGTAATACTATTGTTAATGAATTTTATATAAATTAACAACGTATTCACTATTTGTATGACTGTATTTTGATCGAATCTTAATGTGATTTTTTCAGAATTGTTGTTATTTTGCATCAGATGAGTTGGTATTTCATGAACATTGAAATTTATTATTTAATGTATAAATTAATAATTTTCAAAATAAGCTTGTCGATCTTAAAATCTATTTTTTGTTTATTATATCAATATAAATATTGATAACGTATTAGGTCGTAAAATTAAATATAGAAAAAGATCTAAATGTCAAAACATTCAATTAGGCGATGTCGCTAAAAAATCACATAAATAAGAACTAAAATCTACTTAATTATTGATAAGTAGATTTTTAGATCGTTTACACTCAAAAATCGATATGTTAACTTAAAAATAAGAGCGGGGTTTGAACCGGAATTTTATCTGGTTTTATCTGAGATATAACCGCATGTAAATTAAATTTAACACTCTTTAGTTAATTGAAGGTCTATATGAACGTTATGGCTTGCCATATTTCGTGCGGGCTCGCTTTTTCTAAAAAGTGAAATAGGGAGGCTCTCTTCCTTCCTTATTTCATCGGCTAAAACAGAAGAGAAGAAGAAACACTTTTATCAAAAAATGGAGTTTTTATGAAACTGAAGAACGTATTTTTATCCGCTGCTATTGTCGCTGCATTAGGAACCACTGCTGCACAGGCTGCTTCTAACGGTACCGTGAATTTTACCGGCGAAGTCATCGATCAAACCTGTGATATCACCATTGATGGTAACACCAGCCCGGCTACCGTGGCACTGGATGCAGTTGATAAAGCACAACTGGCAAGCCCGGGCGCAACGGCTAAACGTACTGGTTTTAACATCGGTCTGTCTAACTGTTCTGGTACCGCAACCGTAACTAAAGCGTCCGCGTTCTTTGAAAACGGCGCAACAGTTGACCCAATCAACTACCGTCTGCTGAATACCCTGACCGGTGCTACTGCGGCAACAAACGTTCAGCTGCAACTGCTGGATGCCACTACCGGAACACCCATTCAGGTTGGTAACCCTAGCCAGTCAACTAACTCAACCACTTATGACCTAACCTCAGGTTCAGCCACCCTGCCATATGCCGTTGAATACTATGCAACAGGCGCGGCAACACCGGGTTTGGTTGCCAGTGCGGTTAACTTCACCATCAACTATTTCTAATCGTTATACGGTGAATTTCCTTCAGGGTGCGGCATAAGCTTCACCCTGTATCAGGGAGGATAAGCAAATGAATAACAGAAAAGTATCCCGTCAATTGATTGCGCTGGCTTTCACTTTATCGCTAACCGCTCCGGCTATTGCCGGTGTGGTGATTACCGGAACCCGGGTGGTTTATCCGGCGGGGGAACGTGAAGTGATGGTGAAAATTGATAACAAAGGCGACAAACCGGTACTGATACAAAGCTGGGTGGATGATGGCGATCCTGAAGCGACACCAGAAACTGCTAAAGCACCATTCACCATTACTGCACCGGTTAACCGGGTGAATGCCGGTAAAGGCCAGACGCTTCGCCTGATGTTTACCGGAGAAGATTTGCCGAAAGACAAAGAATCGGTGTTCTGGCTTAGCGTACTGGAAGTACCGCCGCGGGCTAAAGAGCAGAAAAATCAGTTACAGATGGCGTTTCGCTCGCGCATCAAAGTTTTCTATCGCCCGCAGGCTTTGCCGGGTGATGCCAATATTGCCGGTGAGTCAGTGACCTGGCGCAAAGTGCAGGGCGGTGTGGAAGGCAAAAACCCAACGCCATATTACGTTTCTCTGGCCAATATCGCTTCCGATAAAGACGGCAAAAATCTGGTTGGTGAAGGTGGAATGATTGCTCCCAACAGCACTGAATTTTTCCCGATGAAAAAGAGCCTGAGCACCATATATCCGTCTTATATCAATGACTATGGCGGTATTCGACCAACGTTACAGCAGGTAGCGCCCTGACAGTTGCCGGGCAATCGCAGAACAATAACGGGGAAGTTATGGCTTCCTGAAGATGAAATGATGTCTTGAGTGAAAGGAATTCACATGTCAGCTTTTAACCGTTCGCTTTCTCCATTGACAGCTGCCATCCTGCTTGCCCTGTCCGGGTGGGCCGTAGCGGATGACACCAATGACGCGTTTGAGTTTAACCCCTATTTTATGAGTCCCGACAGCCAACAGCGTATCGATCTGACCCGTTACAATCAGGACTTAACGCCGGTTGGCACCTATCGGGCCGAGCTGATCGTTAACGGTCGACGTATTGGCCGTGATGAAGTATCGATTAAAGATCGCCTGGTTGATGGCCAAACCGTCGCCAGAGTGGATGTTTGTATTAAGCGTAGCACCCTGAGTGCGCTGGACCTCAATGTTGAAAAGTTCAGCCCGGAAGCGCAGGCACAGATTAATGATGCTAAAGAAGATAGTTGTCTGGCACTGAATCAACTGCTGCCGGAAAACAGCGTAGTTTTTGATGCTAACGATCTGACCCTCAATTTAGATCTGCCGGAAATTTATCTTATCCAGCGCCCACGGGGTTATGTGAACCCGGAACAGTGGGATCAGGGGATAACTGCTGCCACGCTGGGTTATAACCTTAATGCCAGCCGTACCCACTACGGTAATCAGGATTATGACAATCTGTACGGTAACCTGAATGCCGGTTTTAACCTGAAAGGCTGGTATTTCCGCCATAACGGTATCTATACCAAGCCCAATGACAGCAGCGGCGATTACAACAATATCAATACTTTTGTACAGCGGGATATTACCGCAATACAGGGCCGCCTGTTAGTTGGGGATGCTAATACCAAAGGTGAGCTATTCGACACTCTGTCATTTCGCGGTGCACAAATTGCTAACGAAGAACAGATGCTACCCAATGCACTACGGGGCTATGCACCGGTGGTACGGGGCAGTGCCAGAACGGCCGCGAAAGTCGTGATCCGCCAGTCCGGCGATATCATTTATGAGAAAAATGTCGCGCCGGGGCCATTTGAAATTACCGATCTGTATCCCACCGGTTATGGCGGTAATCTGGATGTCACCATCGAAGAAGCGGATGGCAGCTCACAAAATTTCCAGATGCCTTATGCCTCCACCAGTAATCTGCTGCGTCCTGGCACCCATCACTACAGTCTGACCTACGGCAAGTTACGTTCCAGCTGGCTGAAAAGTGAACCGGTACTGGTGGAAGGAACCTATCGTCGCGGTATCAATAATAGCCTGACGCTGTACGGCGGCGTGCAGGGTAACGAAGATTATCAGGCATTACAGGGGGGAACCTCTATTGGTACGCCAATTGGCGCTTTCTCCTTTGATGTCACTCATGCCAAAACCAAACTGGGTGAGGCCTGGGGTGTGGATCAGGGCTCAATGTCTGGTCAAAGCTATCAGTTGAAGTACAGCCAGAATATTGAATCCACCGGCAGTAATTTATCGGTGGCGGCCTATCGCTTTTCTACCGATGGTTATATGGATTTCACCACTGGCATGTCCACCCGGGAAGTGATTGGCGATGGCTACAACAAAGACTGGATCCGTCGGGCGAAGAATCGCCTGTCGGTGAGCGCCGCGCAGACATTGCCGGAAAACTACGGTCAGTTTTATCTCAGCGCCTGGCAGCAGGCTTACTGGAATGACGATCGTACCGATCGCCAGTATCAGTTTGGCTATAACAATCGGTTTAAGAGTATCAGCTATGGTCTGAACATGACCCGCAGTCAGGATGCTTATGGTAAAGCGCAAAACACCTACATGCTAAACATTATGGTGCCGCTGGATAACCTATTTGGCTTCAGTCAGATGGGGATCACCGTTAACCGTGGACCGGAAAGCACCATGAACGAACAAATTTTTGCCAATGGTACCGCCGGTGAAGATCGCCAGTATAACTACAACATTACCGCAGGGATGACCCGTGATGGTCGTGAAGACAGTCGCAGCAGTAGTCTGGTGGTGAACGGTTCTGCCCGCACCCCTTACACCACCATCAATGCGCTGGCGGGGGCCGGAAAAGGTTATGAAACCTACTCCGCCGGTTTAAGCGGCGCCATGGTAGCTCACAGCGGCGGCCTGACCCTGACGCCATATAGCGGAGATACCTATGCATTGGTCGAAGCCAAAGGTGCCAAAGGAGCGAAAATGGTCAGCTATCCGGGCATTAAAGTGGACAGCTTTGGCTATGCGGTGGTGCCTTATCTGACCGCCTATCAGATGAATGATGTGGAAATCAGTCCTAAAGGACTTTCCAACAACGTTGAACTCAACCTGACCCGTCAGAAAGTAGCACCGTACAGTGGTGCTGTAGTGAAAGTAACCTATGACACCACGGTCGGCTATCCGGCTCTGATTAATGCGCCGTTGGCCAGCGGTAAGCCACTGCCTTTTGGTGCCGATGTGTATGACGAACAGGAACGACACATTGGTGTGGTCGGGCAGGGGGGACGTCTGTTTGCCCGCGTGCCATCCACTGAAAGTAAGTTAAAAGTGGTATGGGGTGATGCTATCGATCAGCAGTGCTCTCTTAGCTATCTGATGCCGAAAGATGCCAATCCGGAGAAGGATAACGTGATTAAATTTAACTCAGTCTGTCAGTAAGGAGGACGTGATGATACGTCTAAACCCAGAGTGCCCTCATTGCCACCGAAAGGAGGGGATCAGAAAGCATGGTATCAGCAGAACTCGATTGCAGCGCTACATGTGTATTGACTGCGGTAAAACGTTTCAGACTCGCTATTACTATCGGGCCAATTACCACAACATCAACAGCCAAATCAGCGAATTAGTCAGGAAAGGCTGGAGCGCGCAGAAAATAGGTATTCATCTGAAGATCAGCGTTAACACGGTGAATCGTCGGTTGAAAGATCTGTTAATTCACAGTGACTCGCTAACGGACTAAGGGACGAGTAATGATGCAATCAATGATTAATGTAATGCCGCGTGGCAAAAGGAAGATAGGGCTGCCAGGTCAAGTGGTATTGGGATTACTGGCGCTGGTGGCAGTAGAGGCGAAGGCGGCCACCTGTGCCCCTTACGATCCTGCTTACTATCGGGATATTTCTGTTCCGGTGGTTGGACCGGGTATTGCCAGTGTTGGGGAAGAGGTCGCTGTTGGATCGATCATTTATTATGGTTCATATCAGATTGAATACATGAATATGGGATGGCGCTGTACATGGGCTTATGGTGAAGCACCTGTAACCATAGAAGCGTTTACCAAAGTTAATGTAATTTCTCAGCCATCCGGCGCTCCGGTGCTTTTAGGGGGCAAAACAGTCTTTCCAACCAATATCCCGGGAATTGGCATGGCTGTTCAGATGAGCACGGGTATTATGACCAGTTGGCAATATCCGGTGGGCTGGATTCATACTCCCTATGTGAGTACCTCGCCTACTGGAGGGGGGATGTCGCATTCACCTCTGGGTCATTTCAACGTTCAACTCATTAAAACCGGACCTATTTCAACTTCGGGCACTCAGCAGGTGCTGGCGTCATCATTTCCTGTTTTTGAGGCATCACAGGGAACGACTGCTCCCTCATTTTTTAGTCAGAAATTCTGGACCGTGCGTTTTAACGGCGCGATTAATATTGTGACTAAAACCTGCCAGGTCGAAGATGTGGATGTGGATTTAGGCTCGCATCAATTATCTGACTTTCCTACCAGATACAGTACTTCTGAGTGGAAGGATTTTAATATTACGCTGAAGAATTGCCCGCCTTTTCATGGGTATATGACAGGTACCGGCAGATATATTTATGATGAAAAAACCGGTCAGACAACCTCCTCAGGCTCTCCGATAACGGCCAATAAATTGAATTTTTCATTTACCAGCGTTCACGGTAATTACAATACTTATGCTGCCAATACCGAAACCGGACCGGGTACGGCGGAAGGGTTTGCCATTCAGATGGCAACTCAGTCCAGCAGCAATGCAAATATTAGCCTTACATCAAACGTTCCGCATACTTCATTAGGCATTACGTTGACGACTAATGATGGGGCTAATTATGTGATCCCATTGAAGGCCCGGTATTATCGATATGGGGAGACGGCGAAGGCCGGGAAAGCGAATGGGGCGGTGACGTATACGGTGAATTATTACTAGGTGTTCTTTTGGGCGGATTTAGTGTGGAGTAAGTTTCGTCCGCAAATAATACCGCTTTTTACTCGGCGGCTGTGCGGCGGCCGAGCAAGAGGTGCTTGGGCGAGCGCCTCCTGCACCTCCGCGCCTTCGCACGCGAATTCAGGTCGCCTGATGGCGACTTCCTTCCTCCTTCGTTCGGCCTTTACGCACCGGCACAGAGCCGCTCCAGACGTCGCTGTGCCTCGCCCCGCGTCCATGCGGGGCGTGCTGGCCTCTCTCAGTCGTCAGCTGAATTCCAGTGCTCCTGAAGGTCAAAGGATTTAAGGTCAAAGGATTTAAAGTCAAAAGATTTAAGATCAAGGGATTAAAGGGGGGATATTTGAAGTTGATAGTTTACCGACCGCATTCAGTGCTGATTTAAGCTTATTACTTTTACGGTCGGGATATCCGCTGAAGTTAATTACTTGATATATAAAATAGTTAATTGAAGGGCAGTCTGCCGTAGGCAGGTTTTTATCGTCAGATACAGACGGTCTTCCGGTTTCCGGCCGGGTGCGAAGGTAAGATGAGCAATAGGGCTTTTACGGCCGGAATAGGCACAGTTGCTGATTTATCAGGTTTATCAGCAGTCAAAAAAAGACGCCATTTGGCGTCTTTTTTATCTTTCGGTCAACTAACCGCTTATATCCTGGCTGTCGCCAGATATTTCGCCATTTCGACTTCTGGTACCATGCCGCCGCCGGTTGCCCATACCAGATGGGTGGCGTTACGCATTTTTTCAGCAGTTAGCTGTTTGCTTTCCAGATAGGTTTTATCAGCGGTTACGCGGGATGGGCCCGGTATACCAGCCAGTGCGGAAGGTTCCAGTTGGATGCCTTCGTCGCGGTTCATCAGGCCTAACAGGTCGTACATTTCCTGATCGCTTAAGGTGTAGTAGCCGTCCAGCAGGCGTTCCATTGCCCGGCCAACAAAGCCGGAGGCGCGGCCTACTGCCAGACCGTCTGCGGCGGTGACGTTATCAATACCGATATCCTGTACTGAAGTACCATCATGTAAACCGGTATGCACTCCTAGCAGCATGCAAGGGGAGTGGGTTGGCTCGGCGAAAATACAGTGAACGTTATCGCCAAAGGCCAGTTTCAGGCCAAAGGCCACACCGCCGGGGCCACCGCCTACGCCGCAAGGCAGATAGACAAATAATGGATGGTCTGCATCTACCACCACATTCATCTGCTCAAACTGGGCCTTTAATCGGCCTCCAGCCACAGCATAACCAAGGAACAGGGTTTGAGAGTTTTCATCATCAATAAAGAAGCAGTTAGGATCGGATTCAGCCTCTTTACGACCTTGCTCAACCGCTACACCGTAATCCTGTTCGTATTCCACTACGTTCACACCGTGGGAACGCAGTTTTTGCTTTTTCCATTCGCGGGCATCGGCGGACATATGAACGCTGACGCTGAAGCCTAACTTGGCGCTCATGATGCCGATAGACATACCGAGGTTACCGGTTGAACCAACCGCAATGCTGTACTGGCTGAAGAACTGCTTAAACTCTTCAGAGAACAGTTTGCTGTAGTCATCGCTCTCTTGCAGTAATCCTGCCTGCATAGCCAGCTTCTCGGCGTGGGTCAGAACTTCATAAATACCGCCACGCGCTTTAATTGAACCGGAAATAGGCAAATGGCTGTCTTTCTTCAACAGTATTTTTCCCGTGACCTCCACGCCATAGCGCTGGTTCAGAGTTTGCTGCATGGTGGGGATTGCCACGACTTCTGATTCAATAATACCGTTAGTCACCTGCGTTTCCGGGAAGGCTTTGCATAAGTAAGGAGCAAAACGCTTGAGTCGGGCTTCGGCCTGTTGCACGTCGCTGATGTTCAGCCCTACGTATGGCAGACCTTCTTTCAGCGTGGTGGCTCGCGGGTTAAACCAGCTCACTTCCTCTAAATCAATCAGGCGTTTAACCAGAGGGAAGTCGTTGATTAATTGTTGAATCTCTGTGCTTTTCATAATGTATCTCTTTTTCAATTAAACCACGTAAGAAAGGAGGAATGTGCCAGCCAGGGCAATCAGCGAGGCGATAAAGGTTGCCGTGGTGTAATACTTGAAGGTTTCGTTCAGGGTTGCTCCGCAGTATTGTTTCACCAACCAGAACAGAGAATCGGTCACAATGGTACAGCCGATAGCGCCGGAACCGATAGCTAATGTAATGATTTCAGGGCTGATATCCGGATACATTGGCAGCATTGGAGAAACAATCGCCGTTGCGCCCATCATGGCAACGGTGGCAGAACCTACTGCGGCGTGCAGGATGATAGCTACCAGCCAGGCCAGCAGAATTGGATGCATATCCAGATTCGACAGAATAATCGCCAGCGTATCGCTCAGGCCGCTGCCTTTCAAAATACCGTTAAACGCACCGCCAGCACCGATAATCAACAGGATGTTAGCAATAGAACCAAAGCACTCTTCGGTTTTTACCAGCAGGGTGCTCATACCCATGTTGCGTTTAATACCCAGAATGTAATAGGCCACGAACGCTGCAATAAACATGGCGGTAATTGGGTTACCGACAAACTCCAGCACGGTATACAGGGTGGTGCCCTTGGTCATGTTCAGTTCTGCGGCGGTTTTGATTAGCATCAGTGCAATAGGTAGCAGAACGGTAAATAACGTGGCGCCCAGCGAAGGTAAATCTTCTTCTTTACGTACTTCGATATCGGAGAACTCGGCCGGAACTGGTTTAAACGGCAGACGGTTGCCTAAAAACTTCAGGAACAGCGGGCCGCCGATCAGTGAAGCAAACAGACCAACAATCAGGCCGTACACAATGACCGAGCCAATATCGGCACCCAGTTTATTGGTAACGAACAGTGCCGCCGGATGCGGAGGAACAATACAGTGTACCGCCATCAGTGCGGTACACAGAGGAATAGCCAGTTTTAATAAGGAGGTATTGGTCTTTTTAGCAATGGAGAACGCCAGAGGAATAAGTAATACCACACCGACTTCCACAAACAGCGTGATACCACATACCAGACCAACCAGCACCATGATGACATCAGGGGAGAGCCAGCGGCAGCGTTGCAGGGTGATACCAATGCGTTCTGCTGCACCGGATATTTCCATCATCTTACCCAGAATAGTCCCTAAACCAATGACTGCCGCCAGGAAACCCAGCGTGCCGCCAATACCGCCTTCAATGGCGTTGACCATTTCCAGCGGATTCATTCCCATTAGCGCACCAACGTAGAAGCTTGCCAACAGCAGCGCCAGGAACGGGTGAATCTTTAATTTTACAATGGTAAAAACAATCAAAATGATACTTGTCAGTAAAGTACCGATAACCCAGAGATGTGAGTCCATATCCGACCTCGTTTTATAATAATAAATCCCGTTTGTATTGGATAAGAACCGGCGTTTCCTGACAAACGATAAAAACGACGTCTTAGATGAACCAGATTGAATCAAATTGGTGATGTTTATCAAAAAATCATCACGCTTTGCGCTTTGAATCACATAAATTCATGCTAAAAGCCTGTCAGGGCATGCTCTTCGGTATACTTGTTAAACGCTTTAGCATCAGATTTAAGACTTATGTATACCGAAGACAGTTACCTTGCCAGAAATCGACTGCTGAACAGTTATCAGTTATCAAAACTTCACACCTTTGAGGCAGCTGCACGCCACAGCTCTTTCGCCATGGCAGCGGATGAACTTAGCCTTAGCCCCAGCGCCGTTAGTCATCGGATTAATGGGCTGGAAGAAGAGCTGGGCATTAAGTTGTTTCAACGTTTTCATCGTAAAATTGAGCTGACGCCAGAAGGGCAGCGGGTTTACTGGGCGCTGAAGTCATCTTTGGAGTATCTGAATCAGGAAATTCTGGAGATTAAAAACCAGGAGCTGTCGGGTAATCTGACGGTATATTCCCGTCCCTCTATCGCTCAGTGCTGGCTGGTGCCCAAACTGGCAGATTTTGGTCGTCAGTATCCTTCCATTAGCCTGAATATTCTCACCGGCAATGAAAACGTAAATTTTCGCGGTTACGGTATCGATCTGGCGATCTATTTTGATGATAAAACGCCGGAAAAGCTGGCCTGTCAGCATCTGATGGATGAGTCGATGGTGCCGGTATGTAGCCCGGAATATGCTGAGCAGCATCAATTGCAGGGAAATATCCATAACCTGAAGCACTGCACATTGCTGCACGACAGACAGGCGTGGAGTTATGATTCAGATACCGATGAATGGAGCTCATGGGCCCGACACTTTAACGTCACGTTAGAGGCAGATCGACACAGTATGGGGTTCGATCGTTCCGACTTGGCAATTATTGCGGCGATTAACCACGCGGGTGTGGCAATGGGCAGGAAGAAGCTGGTGAATAAACGACTGGCGAATAACGAACTGGTAATGCCATTCCCTGAAATGGAAGTGATGTGTGAACAGCGCTATTACATCGCAACATTGCCGGAACGTAGGGACCCTAAAATTGATGCGTTTATTGGCTGGTTAAGGGCGGTGGTGTGAGGGCATGATGTTCGGTTTGGGGTAGTTTCATTCACGACATCGCGTCTTTGGCGCTAATTGTGCATTATTCTGACTCATTAACATGATGGGTAATTAGCACCGCTCAAATATCTTTTTTAAGTTTGGGAGCAATATGATCATTGAATATTGTTAGACACTATATCGCTGCATAGTGTTTATATTCTGTCTGTATCCTCATTATTGGTGATAAATTAAACTTTCCTTACCTGTAATTCATATTAGCCTTACCTTTAATTTGTATTAGTATTTTTTGAAGTGAGTATTTATTATTTCAATGTGTTGCTGTGTTTGTTTGTTTTTTTAAATTTATGTTTTAATGTTTTTTATAAGATTGTTAATTTCATGTATTTATTGAATATTAAATTATTATTTTGATTGGTAATGGTTTTTGGTTTTTATTTCATTAACCATTTGAAATTATTGGTTTAATGCTCAATTCGTGAAGTGATTGCTTCTTATTGAATATCATAGCTTAAAAATAAATAGCATTGTAATTAATTAGTTCTTATAAGCATTATTTTTTGAAGTGGACTCAAATATATTGGTTGAATTAATTTATTTCAACGCATTAATTAGCAGCCATTTTATTAATATTTTTGGGAATTATTATGAGCTTTAAGTTAAAGAGAACGCAACCTATATGCCATATTTGTGGTAGAAATGATAGCACAAAAAAATATGGTATCGGTAAGGCCGGACAGCAACGTTATTATTGTATGAACTGTGGTAAAACGTTTCAGACAACCTATATATACAAAGGTAAAGAATTTAATATTGCCGCTCAGGTGGAGATACTATGGGAGAAGAGCCATTCTGTTGAGGAAATCAGTACTGCGCTTCAGGTACCTTTGGTGAAAGTGAAAGCGGTTGTTGCGCTGTTAGAAAAAGATAATGTGTAGTATCGACGGTAAGCATGGTTTTTGTTTATCCATCAGCGGGCAATGGATTAAGAGCCTATTGCTCAAGAGGTTAAAGGGCTTAAATATATTAAAACCCAAGGCTTGGTGTTATTCAGCCTTGTAGAGAGTGTGGAACAGGGACGCCATCTTTTCATGCAGAATAAACAATAACGACTCTTTTATTGGCTGGTTAAGGGGAGGGTGTGAAGGCATGATGTGCTGTTTTGAGGCAAGTTTGTTCACTATGCCATACGTGTAACACCATGCCCTCACTATACAAATCTTGCAGAAGCTGGGCGGACTAATATAACCGACAGGTTCTCCTTTAAAGCGATGAGGGGGGATCGACCATATTTTTTATAAAATCAATGGTTTCTTGTACTTGTGAAGCTAACGGTTTACCTGCAATCCATACCGCACCTACCACCAGATCGGGAATTTGTTCGCTAATATCTCGTCGAATAATACGATTACCCTCCAGCGACCAGGGCCTGTAGGAAAAATCGGACAGAATTGAGACACCCAGTCCGAGTGCAATCATGCTGCGAACGGCCTCAATGGATTTAGTTTGCAGCTTTATGTTGGGACTAAGCTGGTATTCCCCCCAAAACATATCGGCCATTGCGATATGCCCTTCCATATCCAATAGCAGGTAATGTTGCTCAGCAATATCGACTAAGGATATTTCCTCTTTTTTCTGTAGTGGATGGTGAGGCGCGATCCAAAGTTTTTGTTTAGAGCGTAATAATGGCGTGACACCGGTAGCAGGGGTTAGTTGATAGTTTGATGTTACCATCAGTGCGAAATCGATGGTTTCTGCCAGCAGTGCTCTCTCCAGTCCCTCCTGATCGTCTTCAAATAAAATCATAGATAGTGCAGGAAAACGCTGATCCATAGCCTGAAGGACATTCGGCATGAGATAAGCGGCGATGGTATCGGTTATACCAATACGGATTTCCCCGACTAAAGCATGAGGTTGTTGAGTGGCAGAATAGAGGGCGGTTTGCACCGAATCCATAATCTGCCGGGCATGTTCTAAAAAAGATATCCCAAAACCGGTAAGCCGAATCCCTTTGGCATGACGGGTATACAGTTTTGCCCCCAGTATCTTCTCCAGGTTTTGGAGTGAGATAGTCATTGAGGATTGTGAAATATTACACCGCTGCGCTTGATATTTTGCCTGTCTCCGCAACAGCAATAAAAAATTCAAGTTGCCTTAATGAGAATGACATTGATAAAACCAATAATGTGAAATAGAAAATTTATATTAGCATTCCTTGTTGGAGATAAGTACCATCCAAACATAAATTCTAATACGTTGCTTTTACTATAAGGTTTGACTCTTAATAGTATAGATTAGTATTGGTTTTTTTACATAAAATAATAATTAAATTTGAATTTATTTCGTTGTTATCATTTTGTTTAAATTAATTGAATTTTAACTTTTAGCGTTATTGAGTATACGTGTTTTATCTGTAATAAAATCAGGCGTACCTGATTGAAATTATTTTATATGAAATATATTTATTCGTGAATGTGTCTTACTTATTGTTTTTACTTGACAAAATAATCATAACTACATGTATTAATTAATTATTTTTATAATCATTCATAAAGAATAAATTATTGTATATATCATTTTTTAACTAATTTCTTGCTACTAAAAAATAAAAAATATTTTCAATTATTCATCATTTAATAATTTTTGTGATTTTTATTAATTATTTTTGATGTGGCTTATAACATTTTCAGAAATAGAATTCATTTAAGAATCTATGTGGCCAAATAATCTATAACAGGTATTAAGAATGTCATTTAAATTGTATTTCTTATATCAAAATATTTAACAGGATTCATTTTACTATAGCTATTAAATCTGGAGGGATATATGAAGATTAGCTCAAAGAAAATACAACCAATGTGCCACATTTGCGGCAGAAACGACGGCACTAAGAAGTATGGTGTTGGGGCGGCCGGGCAGCAGCGTTATTATTGTATGAACTGTGGTAAAACGTTTCAGACAACCTATATATACAAAGGTAAAGAGTTCAATATTGCCGCTCAGGTGGAGATGCTATGGGAGAAGAGCCATTCTGTTGAGGAAATCAGTACGGCGCTTCAGGTACCTTTGGTGAAGGTGAAAGCGGTTGTGACACGGTTAGAAAAAGATAATGTGTAGTATCGGCAGTAAGCATGGTTTTTGTTTATCCACCAGCGAGCAATGGATTAAGAGCCCATTGCTCAAGAGGTCAACGGGCTCAAATATATTAAAACCTGAGGCTTGGTGCTATTGCGCGTTGTAGAGTGCGTGGAACAAAGACTCCATCTTTTCATGCAGAATAAACTGCAGCGATTCTTTTATTGATGCATTGTTAATCTTGATGACTGCACTGGCAAGGGCAAGACATTGTTCAGCCAGTTCCAACGGATCACCCGGGGTTGAATCGATAAGATTAAGCATGGGAGCATCTCCCAATTTTCAGGTAACAAACTGAAATCGAGGATCGTTTTTCCGATCCGGATCCGTAATTGGATCGTTGTGAGTGTATAAATTCAGGGTGAGTTTGGGTATGCTTCACGACAGCCATGATGTTACTCCATTAACGTTGTGGTCAGAGACCCCGTTAGTGTTCGCGCACTGCGGGGTTTCGCTTTTTTGACTACCGGCAAAATTGCGGGTAGTGAAGGGACTGTATATTTGTGCAGTCCTGGGGTCAATGGCGAAGCCATATCGTTGGTTGATTTCTTTGATATTTTGAAGAAGGTTCGCAAAATGGTTAAAAATATAAGAGATGTGAAAATTTTTATTTTATTAATAAGGACATGTCATCTAAGATAAATTTTATATATCAGTTAGTGTCATAAATTAAACTAATTGCTTATCTTAATAGTATATTTTTTATATTATTTTCTCATGGATAAATAAAATGGATAATTTGCTCTTTCAGAAATTTAATGAATTTAATCATGATGATCCTTTCTTTGATTCCTTAAAAAATGATTATATTGATTTTTCTCATTGGTTAAATAGAAAGTCGCTTTCAGGGGATTCAGCATATGTTCTTTATGAAGAGTCAGGATGTATAGAAGGTTTCATGTATTTAAAAGACCATGATGATGGTGAAGATATATCCCCAAAGTTACCTGATGGTAACCTTTTGAAAATTGGAACATTTAAGTTTTGTTCTAAACAAACATTGAGGGGGCAAAGATTTCTTAAGAAGGCATTTGACCGTGCTATTAGCACAAAGGCTGACTATATATATTTTACTGTTTTTGAAAAACATAGTTCATTAATTAACTTGTTTCAGACATATGGTTTTTATAAGCACGGTGAAAAACAAACTATCAATGGTATTGAATATGTTTATTTAAGAAATCTTAAAAATATCAATGGAGACATTTTACTGGATTATCCTTTTATAATGACTAAAAATGCAAATAAGTATTTATTATCAATATATCCTGAATATCATACTAAATTGTTTCCTGATTCAAAACTGATTACTGACTCTCCTGATATTGTGCAAGATGTTTCCCATACAAACAGTATACATAAAATTTATATATGCGGAATGAGGCAAGTCGCTGATTTAAAACGAGGAGATTTATTAGTTATTTATCGTACGGGCGATGGAAAAGGCCCGGCCTATTATCGCGCTGTTGCTACATCTATAGTAGTAATTGAATCAGTAACTCATATAAGTCAATTTTATTCAGAAGATGATTTTATCAATCGATGCAGAAAATTTAGTATTTTTAATGAATCAGAATTAAAAGGCTTTTATAGAAAAAAGAACCTTCCTTTTGTTTTAAGGTTTACTTATAACCTCGCTTTATCTAAACGTCTCACCCGTGCTAAATAACTGCGCCTAATAGTAGATCACCGAATGGAACTCAATCCGGTTTGAGCGATCTGATCAATCGCCAAAAAGAACATATCGCCAACCGGACTGAGTTATGCCGATCATAGCACCGATACCCAGAAATGAACGACGTCAGATGGAAAAAATTGTCCATAAAACAACAGACAAAAACCATTCCAGACGTCTCATGGCCATGCTGATGTTACATCGTGGTGAATCACTCAGTTATGTCGCTAAAAACCTGTGTGCAGCACGTTCCTCCGTCGGTCGCTGGATTCACTGGTTCACACTATTTGGCATCGAAGGCCTGAAAAGTCTTCCGCCCGGACGCCCAAAAAAGTGGCCTGTTGAGGCGATGATGCGCATGCTCAATTTACTTGTTGAGCGCTCTGCACAGGACTTCGGATATCTGCGGTCACGGTGGAGTACTGAGATGCTAACGATTGAAATTAATAAACTATTTAATTCAACTTTGCATCCAGGAACGATCCGTCGCTGGCTACCTGAAGGTGGGATTGTCTGGCGCAGGGCAGCTCCGACATTACATATTCGCGATCCCCTCAAAGATGAAAAACTGGCAGCGATTAATGAAGCATTAGAAAAAAACTGCGCTGACCATCCCGTCTTTTACGAGGATGAGGTGGATATCGATTTGAATCCCAAAATAGGCGCTGACTGGCAGAAAAAAGGACAGCAAAAACGAATCCCTACGCCGGGAAAAAATGAAAAGCATTACCTTGCCGGAGTACTTCATGCGGGAACGGGCAGAGTGGACTACGTCAGCGGGACAAGTAAGAACTCAGGTCTATTTATCAATATGTTACGAAAGTTGAAAAGTACATATCGCAGTGCAAAAACAATTACGCTAATCGTTGATAATTACATCATTCACAAGAGCAAAAAAACGTTGAAATGGTTGGAGGATAATCCGAAATTTACTGTTATTTATCAGCCAATTTACTCTCCGTGGGTAAACAAAATAGAACTCTTATGGTTGGCCTTGCACGAGACCATCACGCGCAATCATCACTGCAGAACAATGTGGCAATTATTGAATAATGTCAGACAATTTATGAAAGCCGCTTCACCTTTCCCGGGCAACAAACATGGGCTAACGAAAGTGGAGCGGTATTAGGCGCAGTTATTTAGCCTCATTAACAATATTGGGTTGGATGGTAGGCCAGATGTTCGTTGGGGACTGTTACAATTGAGCAATCAACAATTCGAAAGCATAGTAGCTCTTGGTGAAGTAAATGAAAGTTTTATTATCAATTAAGCCTGAGTTTGTAGATAAGATTTTAAACGGCACAAAACGATTTGAGTTTAGAAAAGGGGTGTTCAAAAACGATAAAGTAAAGTCAGTGGTGATTTATGCCACGATGCCTGTAGGTATGGTCGTTGGTGAGTTTAATATACAAAGCATATTTTCAGGTTCCCCTTCTGAAGTTTGGAATGAAACAAGTGAATATGCTGGAATATCTAAGAGTTTTTTTGATAGTTATTATGAAGGCAGAGAAAAAGCCGTAGCTATTGAGATTGGTGATGTAACTAAATTTGATATCCCTCTTCCTTTAGACGCTTTAGGAGAAAACATTACACCGCCACAATCTTATCGATATCTTTATACATAGATTTATACATCCCTCTTTAGCGGAGTTTTGTATTACTGGATATAAGAAAATAAAATGAAAAAAACACCAATCCTTCTTTCCATAATATTGTCAGCGATATGGCTTTTACTCTCAGCCCCAGCCATCTCGGATTCCGGCAACCTCAAACCCACCCAACTCCCCCTAAAATTCATGGACATCTACACCTGCGACTCCAACTGCGAGTCCCGCTACCCCATGCATCAGCTATCTCAACTTCCTGCGCCACTACAGCAGATAATCAACCAACAAAACCAGAAAAACATCTATAACCTGGATGGCGGCGAAGACGACGGTTACCTCTTTCTACCCGCACGAGGTGAAGTGCAAATTGTGATAGCAGCGCGCTCCATCGTGGTTAACAGCTTCAGATTAATGACCATAAAAGACAACCAACTTATCGACCAACAGCTGATTGGCTTTTCCGGCCCGGATGACGAAGGGGTAATTGATTTCAGCATTGATAAAAACTATCGCCTGACAATCAAACGCGGCATGGCGGATATCGAACATGAGAAGCCGGTTGTCTGGAGCGAACAGCGAGTTTATGAGATTAGCGAAAACGGCAAACTTTCTGAAATTAGCAAAAAGACGTTTAACGCTCAGAAGGGGAACAGAGGTTAATATTTTCTGCCGATCGAGGTTTTTGATTCACAGGCCGCGAATAGCAGCCTGTAAACAATAACCATGATTAATGACAAAACTGAATTTCACAGTTTTCGATAATCACTTTCTCGCCGGGTTTGATCTCTTTCTTTGTGCCGGTTTTGGTGTCATTCAAATAACACTTACCGTTTTCCAGCGTAATCAGAGAAACCTCTTTACTCATGGCAATGCCTTTGCCTTTCAGCAAGATATCCATATCCGATGAGTAACCAACCTGAATCGCATCTTTACCAAGATTGAGCACATACTGGTTAATCGGTTTCGCCATACTGATGCCGCTCTGCTTCAATGGTTCAGAATAAACCGTCACATCAACCCAGCCTTTACGGAACATCACTTCAGCGCTTGCTACCACAATTCCGATAGCGGCACCGGTTACAGCAACTCCAGTCACAAAACCTAAATGGAGATACATTAATAAACAGCCCGCTACGCCGCCGACGGCACCGGCAATAATTGCCAGCTTAGCGCCCATATTGGGTATATTTCTGGATACCAGAAATCCACAGGTCGCCCCACAGATGCCCCAGCCAACAATACGACCGTAATAGGCAAACTCAGAGTTTGTCATAATGCAGAAATAAACAATCGCACCGCCAAGCGCACCAAATATAAGACCCTGAAACAGAACAGCAGTCAGTTTTGATAAGATCGGGAAGGTTTTTGATTGGTAATAGGACTGACCAATCACGATAAATAACGAAATCAGTGCGGCATTATAACCACCACCAACGGACCAGCTTGTCAGCGGACCTGGAATAGGCATTGCATGATATAACAACGCGCTGAGAAAACCGGCCACGCCCCCGGTAATACCAAAAACGATACTTTTCTTACCGTTAAAAACTGCCATAAAACCATCCATTTTATTAAGAGAATATCCAACAAATGCCAACCTGAGGATTTAAGCGTCCGGATAGTATCGTGAATTCTGGTTATCAGTAAACCAACTATAAGCTGTTAATTTTTCACAAATCAGTTAATTGAAACTAATGGTTTTATATTCTTGTTAGTAAAAAAACAACGCAATCTAAAAAGCATTATCAACTCTATGTCAGGATAATTCATTGTGATGGTTTTAATCTCAAAACCATGGCTGGCATCATTAACCATATGTAACTTCTTCTGTGGTTTATTATATAAAAAACGAGTATTTGCAAGGCGTTATTGATTATGACTTAATGCGCTTTCCGCAGGGGAAGTGGTAATCAAAAGCAGCTAATGGATAATGTTTTTTCTGCCTTTTTCTCACTGATTTTTATAGTGAATTTCTACTTTCATTTTGAATGACGTCAATATAATAAGAGATAATTTATAACCAATAAGTTATTCACATCAGACCTACTTTTGGAAAGCCGACTTTTAACTTATGCCCGAAATAGAGAAGCGTACTATTTTTATCATCGCTTAAGATATTCGCTTATTCAGGGGAATTGGTCTGTTCTCTGGCGGAAGAAACAACGCTTAAACTTGCTGGTGAATCTATTGCTCAGTTAAGCAGGCTACAGCATTTTTTAGCGTGGCAATAGCATTTAAGCTGCAGGCAAAAAGGTGTACCAATGGCACAACTCAATGGAACGGTAAATGGATAATTCTCGCTTTTGGATATGGATGACGGCCATCATCTTATGTGCTTTTTCACCAATAAAAACGGCGTTTGCCGATCAGACCGATATAATTCGTCCGGAAAAAACGGCGCTGACAGTGACGACTATGTCCCCCAAAATGATGGAGTGGGACAATACACTGCTTGCCACCGGTAATATTGTTGCCTGGCAGGAAGCCAATGTGAGTACCGAAGCCAGCGGTTTAAGTATCACGCGCGTGCTGGTTGATGTGGGGGATAAAGTCGATAAAGGGCAACTGTTGGCCGAATTGCAAAACCATACGCTGGAATCGGAACTGGCTCAGGCAAGTGCAGAGCTGGTTCAGGCCATTGCACAGCGGGAAGAGGCGAGAGCCGATGCCGAACGTGCGCGTAAATTGCAAAAGTCAGCGGCATTAAGTGCCCAACAAATTACTCAATATCTGATTACGGCAAAAATCGCAGAGGCGCGGGTTAAAGCCCACGAGGCGAAAGTCAGCTCCGCACAGTTTCGCCTTTCTCAAACACAAATCGTCGCTCCGGACGCGGGGACGATTACCATCCGGCAGGCTACATTGGGCCATGTTGTCTCCCCCGGCGATATCCTGTTTAAACTGAACCGTCAGGATCGTATGGAATGGCGTGGTGAATTGCCGTCAAATGAACTGGCTCAGATTCAGCCAGGGCAAAAAGTAAAACTATCGATTAACGGGCAAGATGTCGTTACCGGCCAGGTGCGTCAGGTTGCTCCTACGGTGGACCAAAAAACCCGTAATGGGCTGGTGTATGTTGACCTGCCTGATGCCCCATCGATTCGTGCAGGAATGTTTGCCTCGGGAAATATTACCATCAGCCAGCGCAAGGGGCTGGCGGTTCCCCTGTCGGCATTGTTGTTACAGGATGGTGCGGCGTTTGTTTCTCGTGTCGGTCCCGATAATAAAATTGTGCAAACCAAAGTGACTGTCGGATCTCAGGTTGATGGTTGGGTGCCAATCCTCAATGGATTGCAGCCAGAGGATAGCATTGTTGTCAGCGGCGTCAGCTTCCTGTCCGAGGGTGATTCCGTACGCATTGCCTCTCATCAGGCCGACTAAGGAGAAATGCATGAACGTTTCATCCTGGTCTATCAATAATCCTATTCCGGCCATATTGCTGTTTATGCTGCTAACCATTATTGGGTTAGGGGCGTTTAACAGCATGAAGATTCAGAGCATGCCGGATGTTGAACTTCCTATTGTTACGGTTACTGCAACCCTGCAAGGGGCTGCGCCTTCTCAAATAGAAACGGATATCGCGCGTAAGCTGGAAAATACCATTTCCTCAGTACAGGACGTCAAACATATCACTACCACCGTGCAGGATGGCGTCGCGACTCTGGTTATTGAGTTCCGGATAGAGAAATCGATTCAGGATGCCATGGACGACGTGCGTGATGCAGTGGCTCGTGTTCGCTCTGATTTACCCGCCGCCATGAATGAACCCATTATTGCCAAGTTGGATCTGGCCAATATGCCGGTTTTGGCCTATGCGGTGCACTCTTCCAAAATGGATGAGCAAGAACTGTCATGGTTTGTGGATAACGATATTGCCAAAACATTGTTGAATGTTAAGGGTGTCGGTTCCGTAAGCCGCGTGGGTGGAGTGACGCGGCAAATTAATGTGGAGCTTTCGCCAGAACGTTTACTGGCATTGCAAATCTCTGCCGCCGATATCTCCCGACAGCTAAAAATGACTCAGCAGGAAGCATCAGCAGGACGTGCAGATATTGGTCAGTTAGAGCAGCGCGCTCGTACATTGGCAACGGTACGCAACGTTGATGAGCTGGCAAACATGAATATGCTGCTATCCGACGGGCGGCAGGTACGTTTAAACCAAATCGCTACCGTGAGTGATGCTACGGCAGAACAGCGCAATGCCGCCTTTCTTGATGGAAAACCGGTGGTGGCGTTTGAAGTGGTACGAACCAAAGGCGGCAGCGATGTGGATATCATGCACGCCGTACGGGAACAGCTGGCAGAACTTCATCAAAAACATCCGGACGTAGTAATAAGCGAAGCGTTTAACTTTGTAGACCCTACGGTTGAAAACTACGAAGGCTCTATGAGCTTGCTGTATGAAGGTGCTTTTCTGGCTATTATCGTGGTGTGGATTTTTCTGCGTAACTGGCGGGCAACCTTTGTGGCTACGGTCGCTTTGCCACTGTCGATTATTCCTACCTTTGCCGCGATGTACCTGATGGGATTTACGCTTAATACAGTCACTTTGCTATCGCTGTCACTGGTGGTGGGCATTCTGGTGGATGATGCGATTGTTGAAATTGAAAACATCATGCGTCATCTGTCGATGGGAAAAACGCCGATGGAGGCTGCCAGAGAAGCAGCCGATGAAATCGGTCTGGCAGTTATTGCCACCACATTCACTTTGATTGCGGTCTTCTTACCGACTGCATTTATGCCCGGTATTGTTGGGCGCTTCTTTATTCAGTTTGGCTGGACGGCGGCTATTGCGGTATTTTTCTCGCTGGTGGTTGCCCGTTTATTAACGCCGATGATGGCGGCTTATATACTCAAGCCATTAAAACATGCACATCGTCAGGCCGGGTGGGAGCGAGGCTTTTCCCGGGCAGCGGTCTTGGCAATGAAAAACCGCTTCAAAACCGTCATGATAACGATGTTATTTTTCTTTGGCGTGTTACTGGGGTTAGGGCCACTTCTGCCTACGGGGTTCACCACGCCGGACGATTTGTCACAAACTCAGGTTAATCTGACACTGCCGCCGGGCAGTCGTTTTGAACAAACGCTGGCGCTGACTAAGCAGGCAGAAGCCATTGTCAAAACTCATCCTCATGTGCGAACCATTTATACCACCATTGGCGGCGGTACTGCCGGGGGTAATTTGGGGGACGATCAGGGCGCGTCAGATCCTCGTCAGGCTACTCTGACCATTAACCTTTCCCCACGAGGGGAACGCAGCGGTATCAGCAAACAGCAAATTGAAGCGCAATTACGGGAACAACTGGATGTGTTACCAGGAGTCCGACTGAAGGTGGCTTTTGGTGGTTCAACGGAGAAATATGAAATTGCGTTAACCGGGGATGACAGCGAAGCGCTTATTGCTCATGCCCGAAAAGTCGTCAGCGAAATGCGGCGTATTCCCGGTATTGGACATGTTACCTCTAATGCCAGTCTGGTGAGATCAGAAGTGATCATTCGTCCGGATTTTGCTCGGGCAGCGGATTTAGGCGTGACGACCGAAGCCATTGCAGACACGCTGCGGGTTGCCACCATCGGCGATTACGATCAGGCGCTGGCTAAACTCAATTTGGATCAGCGCCAGATTCCAATCGTTGTCAAATTAGAGGAGAAGGCGCGGCAGAATCTGGCGTTATTATCCCGCCTTACGGTTCCTGGTGCTCAGGGGCCGGTGATGCTGGCGAATGTGGCAACGGTTACCGTGGTTGACGGTATAGACCAGATAAAACGCTACGATCGTCGCCGTACTGTGGATATCGAAATAGAACTTAACGGTATTCCTCTTGGTGATGTTGATGAGAGTGTTTATAACTTGCCGAGTATGCAACAGCTTCCACCGGGGATTTACACCACTCAGGTCGGTGATGCCGAACTGATGGTGGAGTTAATGTCAGGGTTTGCGGTTGCCATGGGAACTGGCGTTCTGTGTATTTTCATTGTGCTGGTGCTGCTGTTTAAAGATTTTATGCAGCCAGTCACTATTCTTGCTGCCCTGATATTGTCAGTACCTGGCGCAATCCTGTCGCTGTTTCTTGCCCAGAAGGCGTTTTCTATGCCTGCCATGCTGGGGCTGATTATGTTAATGGGGGTAGCGACTAAGAACTCGATTCTACTCGTGGAATATGCGATTAAAGCCAGGACAGAAATGGGCATGGCGCGTTTTGAAGCGTTAGTTGACGCCGGTAAAAAACGCGCCCGTCCTATTGTGATGACTACCTTTGCTATGGGGGGCGGTATGTTACCTATTGCGCTGGGTCTTGGTGTAGACCTCAGTTTCCGCTCTCCAATGGCGATTGCTGTAATTGGTGGCTTAATCACATCGACATTTCTTAGCCTGATCGTTATCCCGGTAATTTTTACCTATATCGACGATCTGCGGTTGTGGGGAATACGTTTGTTTGAGCGCCTGCGGCGTCGTTAAGCACTATTTTTTATTAGAAGGGCAAAACTCAGGTTTGCCCTTTTTTATTATCAGCAATATTTTTACGCTCGCCCTTCAAATCAAACTCTGCATTAATTCAGACATTTTACTTTAGCAATCAATAAACTACCTTCTCTGACAGCAGGTTTTCTTATAGTTATTCACTAATTACCAGTTTAAAAATATTAATAGGGCGATTTTATTTATTGTTGGTGAATATAACTACTCTTACACAAGCTAACCAATAGAATTGATCGTAAATTCATTTTATTTTTTATTTAATGTTTATTCTATTTATTTTTATTTATTGCAACACTTATTGTTTTTTGGTTTTTATTTTTCAAGCTAAGAATTAAAAGTGAAAAATAGTATTATGGGCTACATAACTAGCTAATGCCTGTTGAAAATTTCATCAGGCAACCAAAAAATAGTTGTTTATTGATATTTTATGACTTTTTTAGGGGTAAAAGTTCGGCTTATTGAGTTTACTTGAAGTTATTGATCGTGTTTCAATGTGTAAAGAGTTGTTTTTATGTGTGAGTGAAAACGTATTGAAATACTGAACGTGCTGAAAGTTTATATATAAAAATATGGAGATACGCTATGTTCAAAAGAAGAGTTCATTGTCGTTATTGTTCCAAAACGAATGCTGTGAAAAAGCATGGTACTGCACCTTCAGGGTATCAGCGCTATCGATGTGGCCATTGCCAGAAAACATTTCAGATAAATTACATTTATCAGGCCTATAAAATCTCTGATGAGGAGATTGTAAATAAAATGCAAAATGGTTTGGATAATGAGTTTAATGATTTAAGTATTAATGTTAATTATCTTTAATAGTAAATACGTAAGTATTCAGCCGTCCATTTTAATTATTATCAGGTATTTCTGGTCTTTGTTTTCTATCAATTCATATTGATAAATAAAGTATGAAAATATTTTAAAGAGTTAGTTTTTGACGTGTTTTTTAATAACCATCATTTAATATTAGAAAGTAATTAAAAGAAAGGTATCTAAAGTTGCAACTCGTTTGGTGATGAATGATATGCCGAATAGAGAGGATAGAAAAGTATCAATATGGAGAATTATAACATCATGAGAAAACAATGGAAAAAAGTGATGCCGGTAGTATTGGGGGGGCTCTTTTCTTTATAGCTTCATGACTCAGGCAGCGGAACTGACAGATCAGTTTTATACCAGTAGCATTAGTTCGATTACCAGTGGAAACCATACCGTTAACAATGGTGATGTCACTTTAGATGCTTCCGGTTATACCGGGGCATTTGCCTACCAAAGGGCAATCATCAATACAATGAATGGTGCAGTTAATATCGGTATTGGCCAAAGCAACACATTAACCATAAAAGGTTTTAATAATAATTCCTCTCAGCAAAATTCTACGCTTTACGCTTACAAGAGAGCGCCAACCCTCAGTGGAACCATGACTTTTACCGGCGGCAACATTGTTGTCAGTAACGAAGTCACCAATAGTTATGCCAATATTTATGGTCTGTTTGCAGATAATGAAGGGCAATTTAGTTTTAAAAGCGACGGGGACAACAAAGTCAATCTGACCGTATTAATGCCACAGGCCGGGCTGGTGGATACCCATCGTCATGGTATTGCACTCTATAATTCCGGACTCGATTTTGATGGTGGAAATTTTATTGTCAAAGTGGATGGCGATCCTGGTGCGAATTCTATTGATCGGCGGATTGGTATTGCAGTATCGGCGGGGAGCAATGTGGATGTCAAAGCCGATAACGTTTTGATTGAAGCAAATGAGGTAGCGTTATTCTTTCCGGCTACTATCGGGGATTATCCTAATCATCCAACGGCTTACGATGTGGTTAATACGGCAAAGTTTGATGCAGAGACCATTATCTTTAGGGGCAGTCAGGGCATTATGGCAGGGCTGTCGAGTAATACCTTCAGAACTCGAAACGTGGTTGAGTTTACCGGCAATACGCTAATTGAAGCCATTGTGCGAGGTGATGAAAATAATATTTTTGGGGAAATCGGAGGTGGTCGGGCAATTGATGTGATGGCTACTGATATTACCTTTAACAGCAACGATACCGTCAGGATTATTGGTGAAAACTTAACGCCATTGGGTATTCGTCCTGGCTATGAACATGATTATTTAGGATGGATAGATGGTTACTGGCTTAGAACCGTTTCTCTTACTGATGGCTCAACGCTAACATCAAATGCTGACCTGTCATTAAGCAGTAACGGCGGTTACTACAATACCGGCTTGTATGTATGGAAAAGCCAGGCGCAATTTAATGGTAAAACCGATATTACGCTTAAAAATGGTGTCGATACCGCAAGAGCAGTGTATGTCTATGACGGCGGCACAGGAACCAGTAAAGCAGAATTTAATGATGATTTAAGCATCTCTCTGATTGATACCGAGGCATCTTATATTGCCGGAATTGAGGTCACGGCAGGAGGTAAGGTCGATGTGAAAAATGGCCTGCTGTTAAATGATAACAGCGATATTTACTGGTCGCTTTATTCGCGAGGTGCTGATAGTCAGATTGGTGTGAATACCACCGCCACAGGAACGGTACAGGTGAAAGGAGATATTGGCGCTATTAATGACGGTGCAATTGATATGACGTTGAATAATCAAAACTCATATCTGACGGCGGCCAGCTACACGTCGACTTCTGGTTCAACCAGCAGAGGTATTGTTAATTTGGATATTTCCAATCAGGCAGTCTGGAATATGACTGACAACTCCAGCGTAACCAGTCTCTCTTTAGCTTCGCAAGGTCGGGTTAATATTTTGTCTCCGGACAATAATGGTTCGTTTAAAACCTTGACGGTTCACGGTGATTATACCGGCGGCGGTTCCCTGACTATCAATACCGCATTAGGTGGTGATGATTCTGAAACTGATAAGATGATGGTGGAGGGAAATACCTCTGGCATTACCGATTTGTATGTTAACAACTACAATGGTATCGGTGGGCAAACCACCAACGGTATCGAGGTGATTAATGTCGCCGGTGAGTCAGATGGTATCTTTCAGTTAGCTTCTGGTCATCGGGTGGTGGCGGGAGCTTATGAATATAATGTCACTAAGTCTGGTAACAACTGGTATCTGGTTAATACCATTCCGCCAGTTGTTATTCCACCGGAACCAGAGCCGGAGCCAGAACCAGGCCCAACGCCGGAACCAACTCCAGAGCCGGAACCTGAAGATAATGGTGGCGGTATCAAAGTTATCCGCCCTGAAGCCGGTGCCTATATTGCCAACCTGGCAGCCGCAAATTCGATGTTTACCACCCGATTGCACGATCGTTTAGGTGAAACTCAGTATACCGATCTCTTAACTGGTGAAAGCAAAGTAACCAGCCTGTGGTTGCGTCAGGAAGGCGGTCATAACCGCAGCAAAACTCAATCGAGCCAAAGCAAAACTCAAACCAATCGCTATGTGGTACAAATGGGTGGCGATATTGCTCAGTGGAGCAGCGATGGGCTGGACCGTCTGCATTTGGGGTTAATGGCCGGTTACGGTTATGCCAGCGGTAATACCGATGCCAAATACACCGCTTATCGGGCGAATAGCCGGGTGGATGGTTACGCGCTGGGATTATACGGCACCTGGTACGCCAATCAGGCTGACAAGTCCGGGCTGTATGTTGACAGCTGGGTGCAGTATGCCTGGTTTGATAACAGCGTGAAGGGCGATGGTCTGGCGGAAGAGAAGTATGATTCCAAAGGCTGGCTGGCCTCAGTAGAAACCGGCTACAGTTTTAAGCTGGGCGAAAATGAACGTACCAGCTACTGGTTACAGCCTAAAGCACAGCTGACCTGGATGGGTGTTCATGCCGATACGCATTATGAAACCAACGGCACTAAAGTGACCGGTAACGGCGATAACCTGTCCACTCGCTTAGGTCTGCGGGCTTATGCTCAGGGTCATAATGCGGTAGATGACAATACCGGTCGGGTATTCCAGCCGTTTGTCGAAGCCAACTGGTTATACAACAGCAAAAACTTTGGCGTCACCATGAACGATACCTCTGACTATCAGGCCGGTACTCGTAATATTGGTGAGCTAAAAGTGGGTGTTGAAGGCCATTTAAACAAAAACCTGAACCTGTGGGGCAACGTAGCTCAGCAGATTGGTGATAAAGGCTATAGTGATACTCAGGCGACGATTGGGGTTAAGTATAGTTTTTGATCTCTTCTGACTTTATTCTCTGATAAAAAGAGCAGAACTTAAGTTCTGCTCTTTTTTGTCGTTCTATCCTCAAACTCATTATTCAATCAATAAATTGCAATAAGTTAGCTTAGCTGACGGCAGGCGCTCATTGATATCAACCGGACCTGAACTAATTATGCTATTGAACAAATAGCAATAGGGGAATTTAATTTTTTCAAATGAAAAATACACGTGAACGATATTTATATCCATGAATTGATATGTGATTAATATATTTGTTTTATTTGATGTAAATCATTTAATGATAATTATATGCAACACATGTGTTTTTATTTAAATATTCATTTTTTTGATTAAATAGTGTCATTAACTACATTTTTGCTAGATTGCTGGTGAATGTGTTGGTTTATCGTCAATTGCTCGATCTGTTAATCTGGGTATTGGTCATTATTGTTTTATAATAATCTGTATTTATCAATTTGATTGGAATTATAGATCGTGTTTAAATATGTTTTAGTACATATGATGCTCATAAGAGCCACGTGAACCCTATTAATAAGTTAAGTTCTGGTTTTATCAAATTTTGAAAGTTAAGGCGTATTTATATTAATCGGTCACTGATTTTTATGAGGTTTTATATAGGTAAGAATATTGGAGAAGCACTATGTTCAAAAGAAGGATTTATTGTCGGTATTGCTCCCGCTCGAATGCAATTAAAAAACACGGCACGGCACCTTCAGGCTATCAGCGCTATTTGTGTGGCCATTGCCAGAAGACATTTCAGGAAAACTATATTTATCAGGCTTATAAAACTCCGGATGAGGTAGGCGTAAAAGAAACCCAAAGGGGGTTGAGCAATGAATTTATTACTCAGGAAATTAGTGCTAATTAAATTTAATCAGAATTAACTATACATAGAAAAATAAATATAAGACTAATTTTATTGTTGGTCTGATTAGCTATTCCCCATATTTTTTAGATAGTGTCAGTAACAAGTAAGCAAATAAAAAAACATATTTTTACGTTCTTATGGGGAATGCCACACAGAAATTAAGGATGGCAAAAATATCAAAATGGAGAGTTATAACATAATGAAAAAACCATGGAAAAAAGTGATGCCGGTGGTATTAGGGAGCAGCCTTTTTGCTACTCCGCTAATGGCTGATGCAAGAGAGTTGACAGATGAAACCTATACTACCTCGATTAATCGAATTGACTATGGAAATCATACCGTTAGCAATGGTGATGTTACGCTTGATGCCAGTGGATATACCGGAGCCTATAATAATCAAAGATCGATCATCAGTACGCTTAATGGGGCAGTAAATATCGATATTAGCGAGGGTAACACCTTAACGATAAAAGGTTTTAACTATAATTCGGCAGACTATTATTCGGCATTACACGCTCATAAAAGAGGCAATTTAAGCGGAACCATGACGTTTACGGGTGGTAACGTTGTTGTCAGTAATCATGCGACCAGTGTTAACTCATTCAGTAGTTATGGAATGTATGGTAATGAAGGTGGGCAATTTGATTTTAAGAGCGACGGTGATAATAAAATCAATTTGACCGTTTATGTACCTGTGTCTGGTAAGTCTACCAACCGGACTGGTATTTATCTTAATGATAGTGCATTAAATTTTGATGGGGGGAATCTTACCGTCAATCTTGATGGTGTCCCTGCTCCTAATCTTTATAACAGTGAGACCCGCACTGGTATCAATATTAATGATAGCGCATTCAATTTTAATGGAAAAAATCTTACCGTCAGTATTAATGGTGACCCTACTCCTAATCCTTATAACAGTGAGAGCCGAACGGGTATCAGTACTTATGATAGTGACTTTACGTTTAATGGCGAAGATTTTACTGTCAGCATGGATAGTAATTTTGGCAGTGGTGGGCGTCGAACAGGCCTGAATATTAATAACAGTGAGTTTGACCTTAACGGGAAAAACTTTAGTGTCAGAATTGATGGTAATCCCGAGAGTGGCACACTTGAGAATCAGGTAGGGATGAGAGTATACGGCGGGAGTAATGTAGATATTAATGCCGAGCACATTTCAATTGAGTCTGATGGCTATGCATTACGTATGGGAAATTATGCATCTTATGATCCGGTTAATACGGCGAAATTTGAAGCTGACACCCTTATTTTTAGAAGCCGGGGTGGAATTCATGTTGGAAACCATGCCTATGCGTTAGGCATTTATGATGGTATTCGAAATACCCTTGAGTTCACCGGTCATACGCTAATTGAATCAATCGCCCGGGGAGGCGAGGATGATACCTATCGGCTGAATAGTAATGGTCAGGCACTGAGTCTGGTGGGAACGGATATCACCTTTAACAGCGATCGTGGTGTGACGGTTTATAGCGAAAATCTTACCCCTCAAGGGCTTATTCCTGAAATAGTCGGAGATTTAGCGCCGTTAGAACCCGAGCCCTACTGGTTACGGGCTGTTTCTCTGATTAAAGATACTGAGTTAAAGGCGAATACGGATTTCTCAATAACCAGTAATGGTGGTTACTATAATGTGGCGTTATATGTGTCGGAGAGTCAGGCGCAATTTAATGGCAAAACCAGTCTTACGGTGAAGAATGGCATAGATACTGCGAGGGGTATCTATCTGAATGGGGGAGTGTATGGTCGGCCGACTAAGGCAGAATTTAACGACGACTTGTCGATTTCATTAGCCGATACTCAGGCTGGTTATATTTCCGGAATAGAAGCGGTAGCTGGCGGCAAAGTAGATGTAAAAAAAGGCTGTTTATCAATGATAATAGTGACATCTACTGGTCACTTTATGCCAGCGGCGTGGATGACCAGGGTGTGGGGAGCCAAATTGACGTTAATACCACCGGAACGGGAACCGTACAGGTAACGGGTGATATTGGAGCCTATGATAATGGCGTGCTTCAGATGACGTTAAATAATGAACGTTCATACCTGACAGCATCCAGCTATACCTGGGACAATAGCGGTACTGTTAATCTGGACATCTCCAATCAGGCGGTCTGGAACATGACAGGAAATTCCAGCGTAACCAGTCTTTCTTTAGCACAACAAGGTTGCGTTAATATTTTATCTCCGGACAATAACGGCTCGTTTAAAACCCTGACGGTTCAGGGCGATTATATCGGAGGCGGTTCCCTGACCATTAACACCGCGTTAGGCGGTGATGATTCTGAAACCGATAAAATGATGGTGGAGGGAAACACCTCTGGCGTTACCGATCTGTATGTTAACAACTACAACGGCAGTGGTGCTTATACTGTCAACGGTATTGAAGTGATTAACGTTGCCGGTGAGTCCGATGGTGTTTTTCAGTTAGCTGCAGGTCATCGGGTAGTTGCGGGTGCACATGAATATCATGTGGCTAAATTCGGTAAGAACTGGCATCTGACCAATACATTTTCACCACAGCCACCCGATCCGACTCCAGAACCAACACCTGAGCCAACGCCGGAGCCAACACCAACGCCGGAGCCAACACCAACGCCGGAGCCAACACCAACGCCGGAGCCAACACCAACGCCAGAACCAACTCCGACACCAGAACCTGAAGAGGGTGACGAAAGTATCCGGGTTATCCGCCCTGAAACCGGTGCTTATATCGCTAATCTGGCGGCGGCAAACAGTTTGTTCACTACGCGCCTGCACGATCGTTTAGGTGAAACTCAGTATACCGACTTCTTAACCGGTGAAAGCAAAGTAACCAGCCTGTGGTTGCGTCAGGAAGGCGGTCATAACCGCAGCAAAACTCAATCGAGCCAAAGCAAAACTCAAACCAATCGTTACGTGGTACAAATGGGTGGCGATATTGCCCAGTGGAGCAGTGATGGACTGGACCGTCTGCATTTGGGGTTAATGGCCGGTTACGGTTATGCCAGCGGTAATACCGATGCCAAATACACCGCTTATCGGGCGAAGAGCCGGGTGGATGGTTACGCGCTGGGACTATACGGTACCTGGTACGCTAATCAGGCCGACAAGTCCGGGCTGTATGTTGACAGCTGGGTGCAGTATGCCTGGTTTGATAACAGTGTGAAGGGTGATGGTCTGGCGGAAGAGAAGTATGATTCCAAAGGCTGGCTGGCCTCAGTAGAAACCGGCTACAGTTTTAAGCTGGGCGAAAATGAACGTACCAGCTACTGGTTACAGCCTAAAGCACAGCTGACCTGGATGGGGGTTCATGCCGATACGCATTATGAAACCAACGGCACTAAAGTCACCGGTAACGGCGATAACCTGTCCACTCGCTTAGGTCTGCGGGCTTATGCTCAGGGTCATAATGCGGTAGATGATAATACCGGTCGGGTATTCCAGCCGTTTGTCGAAGCCAACTGGTTATACAACAGCAAAAACTTTGGCGTTACCATGAACGATACCTCTGACTATCAGGCAGGTACTCGTAACATTGGTGAGCTAAAAGTGGGTGTTGAAGGCCATTTAAACAAAAACCTGAACCTGTGGGGCAACGTAGCTCAGCAGATTGGTGATAAAGGCTATAGCGATACTCAGGCGACCATTGGGGTTAAGTATAGTTTTTGATTTTCTTTAATGACTCCTGCGAATAGCAGGTAATCAGAAACCCCGCAGGTGTTAACTCCCTGCGGGGTTTCACTTTTTTAGCTACCCTTAATGTAATCATCATTAAGGAGCCGCTATGAGTGAGAAAATCCCTGTTGGTATCAGCGCCTGTCTGTTAGGGGAAAATGTTCGTTTCGACGGCGGGCATAAGCGACTTACGTTTGCGGTAGAGGAACTGAGCCCCTGGGTTCAGTTTGAACCGGTCTGTCCGGAAATGGCTATTGGCTTGCCGGTACCGCGTCCGGCGCTGCGACTGGTTAAACAACAGGATGGACAGATTGCCTTGAATTACAGCGATAAGCGCCAAGGTGACTTAACCACCGCGATGGTTGAGTTTTCGCAAAAGCGTACGGCTCAATTCTCCCATTTATGCGGCTATATCGTTTGTGCCAAATCGCCAAGCTGCGGTATGGAGCGTGTGCGGGTTTATGAAGCGGACGGGAATAATAACCGTAAAGCAGGACGTGGTGTCTATACCGATATTCTGATGAAAACCATGCCGTGGTTGCCGGTAGAAGAAGATGGACGGTTACAGGACCCACATATCAGAGAAAATTTTGTGGAACGCATTTATGCCCTGCATGAACTGAATCAGTTGTATCAGCAAGGACTGACGCGGGGTGCGCTAATGGCATATCACAGCCGTTACAAATTGCTGTTACTGGCCCACTCTCAACCGGATTATCGTCAACTGGGGCGTTTTGTGGCGGCAATGCATCAGTGGTCACAGCTGGAGGATTTTTTCGTAGAATATCGCCAGCGGCTGATGGATCTTCTTTCGCATCAGGCAACCCGCCGCAATCACACTAACGTTTTGATGCATGTTCAGGGTTATTTTCGTCCTCATCTTAATCCACGTCAGCGCCATGAGCTGACAACGCTGATTGAACGCTATCGTCAGGGAACTCAGCCGTTGCTTGCGCCGGTGACATTACTCAAACATTATCTGTCGGAATTTCCGGATGCTTATCTGGCCGGACAGCGCTATTTCGATCCCTGGCCGGAAGCGCTACGCTTACGTTACGGGCATTAATACTGGATAAATATGGCTTCTCATCTGATGTGGTTTCGCGCAGATTTGCGCGTGCATGATAATTTGGCTCTGGCTGCCGCTTGTAGTTCTGGCGATGTGGACGTATTGGCGTTGTTTATTGCCCCGGTTAAACAATGGCAACAACACGCCATGTCACCCCGTCAGGCGGCATTTATGCAGAGCCAGCTTAATGCCTTGCAGCAGGCACTGGCACAGAAGGGCATTCCCCTTATGGTTAAGCAGGTAGACGACTTTACTGCCAGCATAGATACGTTACGCGAAGTATGTGAAACCCATAAGGTGACGTCACTGTTTTATAACTACCAGTATGAGTTTAATGAGCGCCAGCGTGATGTTGCCGTTGAGCAAGCGTTGAGCCATATCACCTGTCAGGGGTTCGACGACAGCGTAATGCTGGCACCGGGTAGCGTGATGACCGGTAATCATGAGATGTATAAGGTTTTCACGCCGTTTAAAAATGCCTTTTTACGCCGACTGCGTGAAGATCTACCAGAATGCGTTAACCCACCAAAGGTAAGGCCGGAAGGCGCTTTGTCCGATAAGTTGGTACCCATTGAGCTGAATTATCCACAACAATCATTTGATTCAGATTTGTTTGCTGCGGATGAGGAAAGTGCGTTGTCCCGGTTGCAGCATTTTTGTCAAAACCATGTGGCGAATTACGACACACAGCGGGACTTTCCCGCTATTGATGGTACCAGCCGGCTTTCTGCCTGTCTGGCTCTGGGAGTATTGTCACCGCGCCAGTGTTTGCACGCTTTGCTGAAAGCTTGCCCTGATGCACTGGAAGGACAAGCCGGAGCGGTCTGGCTTAGTGAACTGATCTGGCGAGAGTTCTACCGGCATTTGATAACTTACCACCCAAACTTATGTAAACATCGCCCCTTTATTGACTGGACCGATAAGGTGCAGTGGAATCCCGATAGCGCCGCACTGCTGGCCTGGCAGCAGGGGAACACCGGTTTTCCTATTGTTGATGCGGCGATGCGTCAACTAAATCAAACCGGCTGGATGCATAATCGCTTGCGGATGATCGTCGCCAGCTTTTTGGTGAAAGATCTGCTGATCGACTGGCGAGAAGGGGAACGCTATTTCATGTCACAACTTATCGATGGCGATCTGGCTGCGAATAACGGCGGCTGGCAGTGGGCGGCATCTACCGGTACCGATGCGGCACCGTATTTTCGTATTTTTAATCCCACCACTCAGGGGGAAAGGTTTGATAAACAGGGGGCATTTATCCGTCAATGGTTGCCTGAATTGAATGATGTTCCAACAGCAGCGATACATGCGCCATGGATATGGGCTGATAAGGCGCAGCAAACGATTGATTATCCGCGCCCGATAGTGGATCACAAACTGGCACGAAACCAAACTTTAGCGGCTTATGAAGCGGCAAGAAAGAGAAACTAACGGAATATTAGCGCAATACTGACGAAAATAAGGGGAGGAAGTCGATCAATCCTCCCTACCTCAAATCGGGTATGCTTTCATTAATACAACATAGTTTACTTATATAAACGCTTTTCAGTTAATCATTAAACTAAAAATCGTTAATTTAAACACACGTATAATGTTGGGTTGATATTCGTTTTTTAATTGTTTATTTCAATAATTCCTAATCATTTTCAGTTATGCTTTATGCCATTAAATGAATTCTATTAAAATAGTTTTTTGGCTAACTATTTTAGCTTGTTATTAATCTGGTATTGTAAAGGTTATTAATTTTTAATGCGCATTAACTTTATAATAACAACCAGCTTAACTTATTGTTTTAATTGATTAAATAAAATAAATTTTGATTTTAAAAGAGTTGTTGTTGAAAACATTATATTTTTATATAGAATGATTATTGATTATATAAATATTTCTGATTTTCTATTTACAACATGATTTTTTGTAATTGTATGTTTGATTAACAGTTGTTGATGGTCTTTTTTTGGTTTTTAGCAACACTTTAATTAAATGGATTTATAACGTATTTGAAATGGATGTCACTATGTCTGTTTATAGCAAGTATTTTCTTCTTATCAGTGCAGTAGCCACCCCTTCAATTGGCTTTTCAGTTAATGCCGCCCCTCCTTATTACAATGAATCTGGCACTGCCAGTAGTGGCCTGTGGGACTGGGAAAATAAGGGTAACATTATTGGTGGCGGCGACGGAAATAGCGGTGAGTTAGTTCTGCAAGGTTCCGCCAGTTACAACAATATGTTTTCCGTTGGCTATAACGGCGGCAACGGTACACTGACAATTAAAGATAATGCTACACACACCGGTGAGATTACCCGTTTTTATGTAG
The DNA here is from genome assembly GCF_013394855.1 of Limnobaculum xujianqingii. NCBI lineage: Bacteria > Pseudomonadati > Pseudomonadota > Gammaproteobacteria > Enterobacterales > Budviciaceae > Limnobaculum > Limnobaculum xujianqingii. The sequence goes on from NZ_JABMLK010000002.1 coordinate 231,424, forward strand.
GATTTGTTAGCAATACACAAACGCGAACCGAAGACACGGTTGGTGTTTTGAATCTGATCGGCTCTGGTATTGGACATATTGATACCTCGGTATTGAGGGTCGGTGATACCACGGTATATGACAGGAATACCGTGCGGGATAAAACAATTGCAGGGACACTCAATATTCTTGATGGTGCCAGTGTGAATGTTGGTCCGGTTTCAGGTACGCCAGGAAGTGTTTCTGGTGGAGTGATGTGGGTAGGAACCGGAAACTCAGTTAACACCGGCACCGTTAACGTTAGTGGCGCAAACAGCAAGCTGTCTCTGATTAATAAAGTTTTTGAGGAGAGCCCTTATGTTGTCGATTATCTGGTCGATGGTGATGCCTATTTAGGTTATTTCGGCGATGCCAACATTAATATCACCGATGGTGGCTCACTGGTTACCGGCCGTATGATCGCTTCATTTGCAAAATACAACGACGTCATCAATAGTGGTGAAAAACTGTCTACGGTAAACATCAATGTTAGCGGCGCAGAGAGCAAATTAGCCATTCAAAGCGTATTAGCACTGGCTTCAAGCGCGGGTGGTGTTGTTTCCAGTATCGATTTCTCCTCCAACATTAAGGGAGTGGGAAGCGCCATTTTAACCGTTGAAGACAGTGCTGAAGCCTATTTCGAAGGCAAAGCCTATGCAGATGTATTTGGTTTTCCTGAGAAAACCTCGGGGTTATTCCTGGCCAGTGATGTAGGTTCTTCGGCAACGGTTAATCTTAACGCTGGTGGTACCATTTCTATTTCCGACAGCAATTTAGCACCAGAGAAAAATGGCATAGTGGCCGGTGACGGTAATTATGCTTTCAATCTGAATGGCGGAACGCTGCGGGTTAATTCATGTGAATATTGCGATGATAAGCTGACCACCTCGGTGAATATGAATGTGCTTTCCGAATCGTTTCTGGAGGCCGATACCGCCGATAAACGCATGCTGTTAAACGGCAATCTGGTGGGTGACGGTGGGCTGGTTAAGACCGGTGAAGGCGCGGTTATTTTCTCCGGTGATAATAATTACACCGGTGGAACTCGCGTAGAAGCAGGGGAACTTCGGGCAGATTCTGCCGGAGCATTCGTTGATAACACCACCTATATTGTTAACGGCGGTCTGTTAAATCTAAACCAGCATGACCTGATTATGTCGTCATTGTCTGGTGCTGGCGGTGTGGTTGATGTGACACCTGCAAATCTGACAATAAACCAAAACAATGATAGCTATTTTGCCGGTCAGTTTGCCGGTTCCGGCACCATTACCAAGTCAGGAACCGCTCAGTTAGCCCTCAGTGGCGACAGTAGCGGTTATAGCGGTTTGACCACCGTTTCCAGCGGTAATCTTGATTCAACGAATGCACTGGGTTGTCAGATCGTGGTTGAGCAGGGTGCTCTGCTTTCTGCCACCGGTTATCTTGGTGATACCACGGTAGCATCTGGCGCAAGCCTGATGGTAGGAAGCCTGTACCATGCCAATCAACCCGCTTTATCAACGCTGAATATTGATACTAACCTGAATAATCAGGGAAATGTCTATGTGGGGCGAGCCAATAACAGCGCTCAGTCACTGGTAGGCAATAAACTGCTAGTGAATGGTAACTATCAGGGTGGTGGTGCGTTGCACTTTAATAGCATCATTGGTGATGATAGCTCTGTTACTGACCATATGACGGTGACGGGTGATACCGCAGGGGAAACCAAAGTTTATGTAACTAATGTTGGTGGTATGGGGGCTTATACCGAAAAAGGTATTGAACTGATTAACGTTCAGGGCCAATCCAATGGTGACTTCCAACAGGGCGGGCGTATTACTGCCGGTGGTTATGAGTATTTCCTGAACCGAGGAAATACGGAAAAAGGGGCCGATGAGAAAAACTGGTATCTGACCAACTATCAGCCAAGCCCAAATCCGACGCCGGAAGAGCCGGATCCTGAGCCAACTATCAGACCAGAAGCCGGTGGTTATATTCATAACATCGCCGCTTCTAATATGCTGTTTGTACATCGTCTGCACGATCGTTTAGGGGAAACTTACTATACCGACGCACTAACCGGTGAAGAAAAAGTTACCAGTATGTGGATGCGTAATGTAGGCGGTCATACTCGCTCAAGAGACAGCAGTGGTCAGCTCAAGACGCAAACCAATCGCTATATTTTACATCTCGGTGGCGATGTTGCTCAGTGGAGCAGCGATGGTCAGGACCGTTGGCATTTAGGGATTATGGGTGCTTATGCTAACAGCCACAGTAATACCCGTTCAGCAGTCACTCGCTACGGTGCGGATAGCTCGGTGGATGGTTACAGCCTGGGTGGTTACGCCACCTGGCAGCAAAATAAAGGTGAGAACACCGGTGCCTATGTTGATACCTGGGCCTTATACAGCTGGTTTGATAATGAAGTGAAAGGGCATCAACTGGCGACGGAATCCTATAAGTCTAAAGGGGTTACCGCTTCCATCGAAACCGGCTATACCTTTAAAACCGGCGAATACAAAGACAGCAAAGACGAAACCAATGAATGGTTTGTACAGCCTCAGGCACAAATCGTCTGGATGGGCGTTAAAGCCGATTCATTCAAAGAAGCCGACGGCACCCGAATTAACAGCGATGGCGATGGTAATATCCAGACGCGCTTAGGGGTTCGTACTTTTGTTAAAGGACATCATCAGTCTGATGAAGGAAAAGGACGGGAGTTTGAACCATTTATTGAAGCTAACTGGATACACAACACCAAAAAATTCAGTACCGAGATGGGCAATGAACGCATCAAACAGGCCGGTACCGATAATATCGGCGAACTTAAACTGGGTGTGGAAGGCCAGATAAATCCTAACTTTAACCTGTGGGGTAATGTTGGTGTGCAGGTTGGTGACAGTGGGTATAGTGATGCAGCCTTTACCTTAGGGTTTAAGTATAACTTCGGGCAGGCTTCGAAGAGATAACCCTGCTGTATTTGTGAAGTAATACCGATGCCCTGGCAATATGCCGGGGCATTTTTTTGCTGCCGGAATGAGAGCCAGATCAAAAACTGTTATTGCCTGACAGGACATTTTATCAACGCTACCTTTATAGTGAAATTTATCGTGGAGCGTTGTAAATGGGATCGTTAGCGCAAATCGGGAAATAAAATAGTGGTATTTCAATAAACCTACCCAATGCCATCATGTTATTAAGCCGAGCTTTTAAATATGAATGAGATAAATTCACCAATCTTGCCGACTCCTCAGCAAATGACGGCTGAGCAGACAGACGATAATCCGCTTTCTGCTTCAGCGGCCGATAGTAATAGCCCTACAGCTGATAGCCTGGCAGCGCTTATGGTGCCGGTAGGCATCTCGAACCGGCATGTTCACTTGTCCCGTGAAGATATGGATACACTGTTTGGTTCTGGTTCATCATTAACTCGCCTGAAAGCGGTTAAACAACCGGGGCAGTTTGCCGCCGAAGAGACAGTGACCCTGAAAGGGCCGAAAAAAGAGATTAACCATGTGCGCATTCTTGGCCCGCTGCGCAGTGAAACCCAGATTGAAATTTCGGTGGCTGACAGCTTTGTTCTGGGTGTGGATGCGCCGATTAAAATGTCCGGCGATCTTGCTGACTCCTGCCCGATTGAGATTATTGGTCCTGAGGGCCGCGTGAGTAAACCAGGCGGTGTGATTGTGGCATGGCGGCATATCCATATTCCCAGTGATATGGCAGCGAAGTACGGACTCACTGATGGTCAGGAAGTTAGCGTGCAAATAGAAGGAGATCGAGCCGGTATTATGCAGCGCGTTATGGTGCGGGCGACTGAGACTTCAGCACTCGAAATACACGTTGATGTGGAAGAAGCGAATGCCTACGGATTAAAAAATGATAGTCTGGTTAAAGTTGTTAAATAGGGCATTGAGTATGGTTAGCACTTACTCACCTGAAGCGTTCAGGTCTCGCAATCAATAAAGGAATATTAGAAAGTAATGCTTTTGGCTATTGATGTTTATTATATTGATAATTTAGCAAAAACGGTTGGGGTTTTGTTTGATAACTGGCAGGCTGATTCTCCAGCTGAAATCTTAGTGGCTTATAAACATGACATAGCGCCTTACCAGTCTGGCGAGTTCTATAAGCGTGAGCTTCCTTGTATTACTGAACTGCTTAAACAGGTGGATTTATCCACGCTATCTGCGATTATCGTCGATGGCTATGTCTGGCTGGACAATCAGGGAAAATCGGGTCTGGGAGACTATCTGTATCAATATATCAACCAGCAAGTGCCGATAATTGGTGTGGCAAAAAAAGCGTTCAATGAAAATACCCAATACGTCGCGGAGGTTTTTCGTGGCAAGAGTAATAAGCCACTGTATGTTACCGCGGTGGGTTTGCCATTAGAGAGCGTGGCGGAAGCGGTTCGCACTATGCACGGCAAGCATCGAATGCCAACGCTACTGACGCTTATGGATCAGCAGACCAAAATATTTAAGCTGGAGTGATGTTTATCTGTGGCCGCTCTGCGATCCCACTTATAGCTGAAACAGCTATAAGTGGTCGGATTGAATAACGTAATTACTGGTCAGGTGTGGCCAATATCAGACTGACCCCTCTGTGTGATAAAGCGCCTGAAACAGCGCTTCCATCTTCTCATGCAAAATAAACTGCAATGACTCTTTTACCGATGCTTCATTGATTTTGATTACCGCCGTAGCCAGAGCCAGGCACTGCTCCGCCAGTTCCAGCGGATCGTTGGGGGGTGAGTCGATAAGATTAAGCATGGAAACATCCTCCAATTTTCAGGCAATTTGCTGAAACAGAGGATCGTTTTTCCGATCCGGATCTGAAATTGGATCGAGGGTGATATATAAAATCAGGACGAGTTTGGGTATGCTTCACGACAGCCATGATGTTACTCCCAGTAACGTTGTGGTCAGAGACCCCGTTAGTGTTAGCGCACTGCGGGGTTTCGCTTTTTTCATTACCCGCAAAATTACGGGTAATCACCACACGGTATATTTGTACAAGGAAAGGGTCAATGGAGGAGGGAGGGGATATTTGGAAATGTCGGGGAGGATCGCAAAAGTTTGCAAGTGGATGATATTAACGTTACTTATTCATGAGCCAGATAAATAGGGCTATTCAGGGTGGCTAAATAATATACCTGAACAATTCAGGTAATATTAAGCAAAACTGACAGAGAGGACATAGCCTTGAAGACACTTATAAAAACGCTGGTGTTTTGTATGATAGCAGGTGGTTTTGTAGCCCAGTCCGTAAATGCAGAACCATTGATTATTCAGGAGCAAGGAAGCTTTTCCGTCGGTGGTACCGTCATTAACGCTCCCGGGACATTCGATGCTAAAAAGCCGCTGGATTCTGCCGGGCAGACTTATCATGGCGATCATGCTTATGTGTTTTATCAAATTCCGGAAAATCCCCATAAATATCCACTAGTCATGTTGCATGGTGCGGGACAGTTTTCTCGTACCTGGGAAAGCACACCGGATGGTCGTGAAGGGTTCCAGAATATATTCCTGCGTCGTGGGTTCTCAACTTATCTGGTGGACCAACCTCGCAGAGGTAACGCAGGCCGTAGTACAGTTGAAGGAATCGTGACACCAAAACCGGATGAGCAAATGTGGTTCAATCAGTTTCGAGTTGGCGTCTGGCCGGACTATTTTGAAGGCGTTCAGTTTTCTCATGATAAACAGGCTTTGAATCAATATTTCCGTCAGATGACTCCGAATACCGGGCCTTTTGATGTCAACGTCATTTCTGATGCTATGTCGGCAGTTGTTGATAAAACAGGGCCTTCAATCCTTTTTACTCATTCTCAGGGGGGCGGTCCTGGTTGGTATACTGCGATGAAAAACAACAAGGTGAAAGCGATTGTCGCCTTTGAGCCCGGCAGTAGCTTTGTGTTCCCGGAGAATGAACTGCCTGCACCGATGCCTAGCGCTTTTGATACCTTGAAAGGTGAGCCAGTACCTTTGAATAAATTTATAGCGTTAACCAAAATCCCTATTGTGATTTTTTACGGTGATAATATTCCGGATAAACCAACTGCAATGCCTGCGCAGGATAGCTGGCGTGTACGTCTGGCGATGGCCCGTGAATGGCGTGATGTGGTGAACAAGCACGGTGGTGATGTTACGGTTATTCATTTGCCTGAGAACGGTATTAAAGGAAATACGCATTTTCCGTTCTCCGATCTGAATAATGTCGAGATTGCCGATCTGGTCAGTAAGTTTCTGAAAGAAAAAAATCTTCAATAGCGTGAACACAGAGAGCAGGATTTATTCGTTTGTTAATGAATCCTGCTCATTAACCCTATCAAATTACCACCTCTAATCGAATAAATAATTCTGCGTTATGCTTTCTTCACACAGAGTATTGAGGATAACGTCATGCAAACAGTAAAACTGAATAACGGTATTGAAATGCCCCTGTTGGGCTTTGGTGTCTTTCAAATGACGGATACTGCAGAATGCGAACGTGCAGTTATTGACGCTATTGAGACAGGTTATCGCCTGATTGATACTGCTGCTTCCTATCAGAATGAAACGCAGGTAGGAAATGCACTTCAGCAGAGTGGTATTGCACGAGATGAACTGTTTATCACAACTAAATTGTGGTTGCAGGATACTAATTATGAAGGCGCAAAAGCACAGTTTGAACGTTCATTGAATCGCCTGCAATTGGATTATGTCGACCTGTATCTGATTCATCAGCCTTATGGCGATGTTCATGGCGCATGGCGGGCGATGGAGGAATTACATCAGGCTGGTAAAATCCGTGCAATTGGTGTCAGCAATTTTCAGCCTGATCGCCTGGCTGACTTGATGGCATTTAACAAGACGATTCCAGCTATAAACCAGATTGAAGTGAACCCGTTCAATCAGCAGTTGCATGCTGTGCCATGGATGCAAAGTCGTGGTATTCAACCGGAAGCGTGGGCACCGTTTGCGGAAGGCAAAAATGGCCTGTTTCAGAATCCAGTATTAGCCGCGATTGGTAACAAGTATGGCAAGAGTGTGGGACAAGTTATATTGCGTTGGCTCCTCCAGCGCGGCATTGTTTCGCTGGCAAAATCGGTACGTAAAGAACGCATGATAGAAAATATTAACCTGTTGGACTTCGAGCTTAATAATGAGGAGATGATAAAAATCAGTGCGATGGACACGGCAACCAGCGCTTTTTTCTCTCATCGTGACCCCGCCATGGTTGAATGGTTAACTGGCCGCAAACTCGATGTTTAATGACGGATCGTTCAGGTGTTGGTAAACGTTATCCCGTTTTTTACGAGCTTGTTGAGATCGTTAATATGGCTTGTGGTCACTCGCAAGCCATTATTCAGAATAACGCAGTGCATCAATCATAAGAGCAAAAGCGGTTGGATGTTGTTTTCTGCTTGGGTAGTAAAGGTAATAACCCGAAAAAGACGGACACCACTCTTCAAGAACCTGAATAAGTTCGCCTGATTTAACAAAGTCATCAATCATATCCTCCGGCACGCAGGCAATACCAAATCCTGATAACACCGCATCTATTCTTTCTGACAACAAATTAAATGTCAGTTGTCCTTCAACCCGGACACGTAGTGGCTTTCCTTCTTTCTCAAACTCCCAGTGATACAGGCCACCGGCGGTAGGTAAACGCATATTGATGCAGCAATGGTGTTGTAGTTCATGTGGGGTCAGGGGAATACTGTTTAATGCAAAATACGCAGGGGCGCCAACTACCGCCATACGCATATCCGGGCCTATTTTTACTGCAATCATATCTTTATCGACACTTTCGCCAAGACGAATTCCGGCATCAAAGCGGTTGTCCACGATATTAACGAAACCGTTATCAACTACCAGTTCAACATTAATGTCCGGATACTTGCGGAGAAACGGCTTCAGTTTTGGCCACAACAGGCTACGTGCTGCATGCTCCCCAGATGAAAGTCGGATATTACCAGATGCCGTACCGCTTAACTGAATGAGAGATTCCAGTTCCTGTTCAAGATCGGCAAGGCGGGGTTCGAGACAAGCGATGATTCTTGAGCCAGCTTCAGTAGGGGCAACACTCCGGGTGGTCCGGGTTAGAAGGCGAATATTTAAACGCTCCTCTAGTGTCTTCATTGCATGACTGAGCGCTGACTGTGAAACACCAAGTTTACCTGCTGCTTTGGTAAAACTTCTCTCGCGTGCAATAACAAGAAAAATTTGAAACTCATTGAAATTCTCTTTAAGCATTGTGCATTTCCTTAGTTCATACCCATCACCGTAGACAGAATTTATGAAACCGGTTCATAGATGCAATCATTTTAGCCTGATTACTCATGGCTATTACAGTTGGTATCCTTGAAATAGAGCACCAGCCATGAACTATATACTGTTTTTATAGGTAACCTATTTACTGAACCGGATGTGCCCATAATGAGTAGTAGATACTGATAGAAGTAAATATAATAAAAACATATTAAAATCAAAAAGATGTTGATAGGGTTGGCGATTTCAGACACAAAAAAAGACGCCCTTAAGCGTCTTTAACTGTCATTTTAATGGTGCTGAGGCTGACTCGAATTTTTTATTAATTTATTGATATTTAATTAAATTAATATTATTTTGAATTTTAAACCCCATTATTGACCCCTTTTACGTTAATCTTATATGAGTGTTAATTTATTGAATTAAATGTATTTTAATTAAATTATATTAAAATTCAATTTAACATACGAATCTTTATTTTTTGTGATTTTAAAATTTATCCACCAAGTTGTTGTAACTTGGCTCTCTGAACTTTTTATGCTGACTTTATCAAGTCGCTCTTAGGCTTAAATTGAGATGCATGTTTAATTTTGACAGCTGATATGTGTAAATTCCTTATCCCCCAGCGTCAGATATTATCCAAAAGATCAGCGATAACATATAGCTTAATAATCTATATTTTTTCTATTTAAATTTACGAGTGAAAATATTTAATCTTACTCACAGTAATATAATTAATTTTATGAGATATGGTATTAGTAACTTACATTTCATTTAGGTTTATAATGGGGAATATATGAAAATATCAATTTTATCTAAATTATTGATAACTTTTTTTACAATAACTTTATCCAGCGTATGTTTTGCTGATAGTGTCATGAAAGCTGAATTTGAAAATTTAGATGAGTGTCTTAAAGAAATAAAAATGAATACTGGATTAACTCTTAAAATTATCAGAGATAAACCAAGTATTGTTACTGGTAACTTGTCAAATGGTAAAACATTCGCTTGTGAAAGAAAAGAGTCTGGAACTAAAGGTGTTTATTATGAGGGATGGTATATGGTCGATGATAAGTAAGTGTTTTTTTAGTGTTTAGTATAGGTGTGTTGAAATCATCATAAAGATTAATTAATTTAGAGTTGCATAATTACAATACGTTATTAATTAGGTGTTAAGGTGAGAGTGATGAAAGTAGAAGCTGTTCTTTTTGACTTGGATAATACATTAGCAAACACAGATATATTACAGGATATTAGAAATAGACGTGCTTATGAAGAGTTAACTGATGCTATATTGAATAAGGTTATAGTATTTGAAAAGGGTGTTGAAATATTAAAGGAATTAAAATCAATGGGGGTGAAAATCGGCGTGGTAACAAACTCAGGTCGTGCATATGCCGAGAGGTTATTAACGTATTTTAAATTAAATTATTTTGATGTGGTGATAACATATACTGATGTTGGTGCTGGAGGTAAAAAACCATCTCCTGATGGGATTTTAATGGCTTTAAAGCAACTGAATGTTAGTCCAAGTCAAAATGTATGGTTTGTTGGTGATGACTATACGGATATTGAAGCTGCTTATAGAGCAGGTGTGAAACCGATAATCCCTACATGGGGACCAAAAAATTCTGTATCCCAGATGCCAGCAGCAGTTCTGAGTAGTACTTTTTTTTTTAGAAAGTGTAGAAGATAGTGATGCTGTAATTTTAGCTGCAGAAAAAAGTGCTGAACTTGGAACATTTAATTTTCCTAAAAAAAGACTCTATTTTGCACCATTAGATTTATCTTCAAATGTAATAATAGTAAAAAATGAATTTAAAATTGTATGTTTTGGTAGATATTATAGTCAAAAAAATATAATAACAGCGGCATTGCACGATGAACATGCGTTATCTCAGGATATCTATGAAAAAGAAATTGATCCTGATTTTATTGCACCAAAATATTGGGTTGACCTTTTAAGTCATGCAATAAAATCTCTGTATCAATATTATTTTAATAATAATACTGGTTTCGATATTGTTAGTGTAATTCCAGCAAAAAAGAATAAAAATCCAAGGTTAGAAAATCTATTGGAAAGAATATCTAAGAATTTTATTGGTGGAGTTAATTTTATTCCAGATCTTTTTATATTTTCAGAGAATGCTCGGAGCTTAAAAACCTTAAATCAACAGCAACGATATGTTGAAATAACTAATACACTTTTCTTAAATGATAAATATAGAAATTTAGTTCGTGGGAAAAGAGTATTAATCATTGATGATGTAATTACAACAGGTGCTACATTTGAAAGAGCATTTAGTATATTGAATGAAAATCAATCTTATATCGTTCTTGGTTTATGTTTAGCTAAAACGGTATCAATAAATGAAACCAGTAAAATTTGTGATTCTTGTGGTAGAACTATGAGAATTCTTAAGAACTCTGATACTGAAATAAGATTTTGGGGGTGCACGGGTTTTAATGATACGAATACCCCTTGTAGCCATACAGAAAGTATAGTTGTTAAAGATTGCCCTCTCTGTGGACGTTCAATGTATAAACACTATAATAGGCAGCATAACTCTTACTTTTTATCTTGTGAGGGTTGGAACAAAAATCCGAAATGTACTTACAGCGAGTCATTATAATGAATGTAATATCTTCAAATACAAAGAAGATTTTAGAGTTGAGTGCTATAACTGGTGTCGGTGCTAAAACACTTAACTCACTTAAGAATCTACCTGATTTTTCAGCAATGACTACCAAGGAGTTAATTAATTTGGTTCCTTCATTAGATAATAAAATTAATAAATTATCTGATTTATATGATTTTGCTGAAAAACAAATTAGTTTTGGTGAAACACTAAGCCATACGATAATTTCTCAATTTGATGATGTGTATCCGAAAAATTTGATGGGATTAGAGGATGCACCTGCCTTATTGTATTGTTCTGGTGATGTGAGTATTTTAAATAAAAAATGCATTTCTGTTATAGGTACTCGTGAACCTACTGAACATGGGAAAATATTTGCAAAAAATATATCTAAGTGGTTTGTTTCTAATGGCTGGAATATTGTGAGTGGCTTAGCAAAAGGGATAGATACAATTGCACATGAATCTTGCCTTAACTCAAATGCAAAAACTATAGCAGTGCTTGCTCATGGACTTGGTAGTAAAGTCTATCCAGCTGAAAATAGAGGGCTTGCTCAGAAAATTATTCAAGATGGGGGAGTGTTGCTTAGTGAGTATCCTTATGGCTCGAGTATTTTTAAAACAAATTTTGTTCAGCGAGATAGGATTCAAGCAGGATTGTCAGCGGCTGTATTTCTAATACAAAGTGATATATCTGGCGGAAGCCTACATGCTTCAAGAGCAATTTTGAAATATAAAAGACCCTTAGTTGTCACAGGGCAATCATCTAAAGATAGAAAGAATAATGAGCCTAAGATTCAAGCTAATTTGGGATTATTATACGGAGAGGATAATGATATTAGGAATATTTTAAAATTGGATCATATTGATAGAAATCTAATTCTGAAGATGTTTACAAGTAAGGATTATTTCAGCATTGAGAAGTTAATTGAGAACTTAGCAAAAAAAAATGATGTTAACTATTCTCAGCAATTCGATTTCTAATTTTATTTAATTTATAACGATATGATATATTTTGTACGAAGTAATAGCGAAGGCAATCACACTTGGAATCCATGATAATATCTGAAAAAATATTAAGTATTTTGATAGTGTTTCTTGATTTGTATTGAGATTTTCATTTGTACTGTTAATGATCTTTTTTAAATCCTCTGGGTAGGTATTACTTTTAATCAAAATGGGGTCGAATGTTATGTCTTTCGCATTACATATTATTTTGAATTGCTTATATTGATTTCTAACTACTAAAAATATAAAAATAGATGTTAATATAATTCCTCCAAATAATATAATTATTTCCATAATAGAGTCCACTTTAATTATTCCAAGGGATGCAACAAGAGAAATTGGAATTCCAAGTAGTTTAGTTATCATATCAGTCATTATTTTTGATGACTTTTCTGCCAGTGCTATTTCAGTTTCTGCAATTTCTTTTCTGACTTTATGAAATGAAAATCCACTAAGATATGTATTTAGATTATTTTGATATAACTTTATAAAATCATCCCATTTATTTAATAGGGTAAAGAATATTTTTTCGTATTCTATATTTGATAAAAAATCAAATAGAGTATTAACGAAAATACCTTTTCTGTCATAATAGTGAATATCTTTTAGTTTTTGGTTTTCAGATAGTAATGTTAATATATCAAAGTTGGCATTGCTTATTAATAAAGTTTCCTCGCTTATTTGAGTATTAATAATTAATGGGTGAGTATTTGAACTCGCACTTTTTAGGAAAATAAGATTGTTCTGCCAATTATCACCGCCTGAGTGATTATAATTAGATATACTTGTTAATGAGTTAATGAGTTAATGAGTTAATGAGTTAATGAACGTGCAGATCTTTTCTAATTTTTCTACTTCTTTTGGTTTGTTTTCATCATCAGGATAATAATCCTCTTCAATTAAATAATATTCATTTGAAAGTTTTCCTGTATTAAGGTGTGGTGTTTTTTTAATAAAATCTTTTATGTTAATAAAGAACGATGATGATGTTCCTGTAGATATATGAATAGAAAGAAAAATTTTATTCCCTGATGTTGGAATTACATCATGATCATCGTATTGTTCATCATCTATAACGATTTCTGAAAAGTATCCCCAATCAGTACTGTCAGGATCGTGAACTTTAATCGCGCATAGAATTTCATGGATTTTATTGGTATATGTAGTTTCAATTTCAAAACTATAACTTTCTTCATTAAAGGTTGGTTTACCTAATAATCTATATAGCTCAACGATACTTTTTAGTAAACTCATTTTATTCCCATAAAGCTCAGTTTTTAAAACAAAGAAGAAATATTCTTCAGTGGTGGGCAGATTACCTTGACTATATTATCATTACTCCAGCCTCACCAGATGAATATGCTCAAATAAATGATGGTTCATATCAATCTATAAAATAAATTCATTTTTAATAAACCCAATGAAATATATTGATATGATTTTATTGGGTTTATATTATCATTGAGTGATATTGACAATAATAAAATTATATATGATAATATTACACATATGTTTGATAATATAATTTATCAATTTGATGTTTAGTGTTTAAAATAAAGAGTAATGAACTAAAGATAAAATGTAGTATCCCTACTTTTCTCCCATCTTTCATCCGATTAACCCCATCAATGCACAGAATATCTTCACTTGCAGCTTAGAGAACCAAGCATAGGTATTGTTCTGTGAAACTTCACATATAGAAAAAGCAACAAGGTTATTCGATTAACTATATGTTAATACTAAGCTTTCATCTATGAAGTGCATATAACTAAATCAAAGGACTATATATCGAGTAAAAAAATGAAATTTCTTAAATTAAAAGATGTCATAGAAATGACCGGAATGGCAAAAAGCACTATCTACGCAAGGATTCAAGCAGGAACATTTCCTAAGCAATATAAGTCAGGTACAAAAAGTTCAGTTTGGCTTCTCAGTGAGATTATTACATGGATGGAAAATATTATTAATAAATAACAATAGAATTTTAGCAAAAAAATCATTGTTTATCATTCAACCTGAGACATAAGGTTGACTTCAGCATAAAAGAGAAAAAATGAAAGTAATAAAAAAATACACTCCAAAAAATAATAATTGGAGTGAAATAAATAAATTAAAATATAAACGAGGTGGCAAGGTGCATTATATCTATATTTTAGACATTAGTTACATATTATTTTGTATTATAATGGATAGGCAAGTGTATATAATAATTACCAACACTACCTCTTACAGAGGTAATAACCATAAATATGAGATACACATTAATACATGAAATAACAAAATACTTAAATCCATTAACAAATCACTTTATAGATAAATTTAATACTCATTATTCTACTCTACAAAAGCGTAAATTTGATGATGAGTTACTTCTTTATTCTATAAACTCTTTACTAACAAACGCTTTATATTCTATTCATAACAATTACACTACTGGTGTACTTCCTATGAATCGAAATAAATATATAACAACCATCGTTAATGGACATGAAATTAAGTTTAAAGGATGTTATAAATATTCTTTATTATTCTGGGAAATGTTAGAGGATTTAAACTATATTTCTATAAAGCGAGGGCAACGATCTTATACTAAAATCTGTTATAGTTATATAACTCTACTTGAACCCTTAATAGAATTATTAACCCCTTATCTGAAAAATGTAAATCTATTACCTTTGAATAATTGTATAATACTAAGAGATAAGGAAAAGAATACTGTTAATTATAAACGTTGTAAACTAATCAGACATAAGATAAATCTTATTAATAATTACAATAAATTATTACTTAATACTTCTGTCAATGAAATATCTACTAATTCTGATTTCTGTATTCAATTTCATCGAATTTACAATACTAACTTTGAAAAGGGCGGTAGATATTATGAACATAATGGTCTCGTCCAATGTATGAAATCATCATTGCGTAGAAACATATTAATTAATGGACAAGAAACTGTTGAAGTAGATTTTAAATCTTTACACCCAAGATTAATTTATACTGCTTCGGGTATTGATTTGGCTGATGATTTCGATCCTTATGCTATTTCTCCTATCTTATTTGGATTATCCGATACTCCTGAGGTCAGAAAGCAATTAAGACGTCTTGCTAAATTCGGATTGTTGATACTTATTAATGCTTCAAATTATCATAAATCCCGTGGAGCTTTAGATAAAGAATTTAATGAAGCTAAGATTGAAGGTGAGTTTGATCTATTACCTGATGACTTGTGTATTCGTACTGTTATTAATGCATTGAAAAAGGTCAATCCTAATATAGCAAAATGCTTTCATACTGGTCTTGGATCTTTACTTCAGTGTCATGATAGTGATATTGCTGAACTAATAATTCAGCATTTTACTGATAAGAATATACCTATTATTCCTATTCATGATAGTTTCATCATTGCTAAAGAATTTGAACACGAAATGCATGATGTGATGAAAAGCTCTTATAAGTGTATTATGAAAACTTCATCAAATTGTATTGTTGAAACAAAATAAATAATATAGTCCTGACCTCAAGTCAGGATTTTTTTTAAATAGATATAATGATTTTTTTTAGCTCTGTAAGAGATTTTAAGCTGTTTTTATCACTACCCTACCTTACTCTATACCTAATCAATCTAATCTCTTCTAACTGCGTTATAGTTCGATAAACAATAGGTTAAATATCAAACCACTCTTACTGGCAATAGACTGCCATGTTTGCTCTCCGTAAATCCTCCCAGCTCTTTTTTTTCTTTCTCTCATATTCTAAAAAAATACCTTATCACATTGATTTAAAATAAAAAATAAACCTTTCACTAAGAATAACCATCAATTTAAAAGACTTAACTTGAAACAAATGACTACATTGATCAATGATAACGATCAATTTGATCGATAATTAATTATTTTACAATATATAAATTTATTTTAAATTTAATATTCGATATAAATGGGTTGGCTTTTTGATTAAGTGCAGAAGAAAATCTGGTTAAGTCACTACATATCATCAGAAATAGATAGGAAATGGAGATAAATGAAAGGATTAGCCATTACAGGATTAGTTTTAGCCATATTATCAATACTTGTGCCATCAGGATTTTTATCATGAAAAGGATATTGCTACTGATACCACTACTTTATTGCTCGTATTCCTACGGAGAACCAGAACCATTCTCTGTAGAAAGTATTGAAGGATTTGAGCAAAACATGCCTACAGAGCCACAACAACCCGAAGAAACAAAGCCCAAAGCCTCTTATGAAGAAATGACTACATACCGTACTGCAATCCATGATTCGGTTATGCGTAATTTTGCTAAGTCAGAGGAATATAAAGGTAAGCAGTGTGAAATTCGTCTTCACTTTGATGAAGATGGCAAACTTCATTATGAAGGTAAAAGCCTCAGAATGTTCAACGGTGATGGCACACTCTGTAGTGCTGCATTTAAAGCCATTACCACTGCAAAACTTCCTAAACCACAAAATTCAGATATTCATAACGAATTTAAAATCATCTTTTTCTACTTTCATTCTAATGATTTTGTCATGAAAAACTTTAGTGAATATGAGGAATAATTATGGTCAGTTCTTGGCTAAAAACACTTATCGCTATTGTTGGAATGACAGCATCATTTTATAGCGCTGCAACCATACCTGATTACGATAAAGCCTATGGTAATACGAGATGTCATGATAACCATAAGCAATATAAGGCAGTAAGAGAAAAGATTTCGCAGTTAGGACAAATTACAGACTCAAAAGTAAAGCAACTCACTGGTAAGCCAACATTGGGAAAACAGTTTAACTTTCTTCCTAATCTATTAATGATCCCTTTTCCTCAAAAGATATCTGACAGGGTTAATCAGGACAAAATGTATGGGGGAGAATTCGCAGATAAATTAGCGTGTGTGCAAATGTTTGAAATTGACTATCACAAGATTGCTTATCATTTGTTTTATCGAATTAAAGGTGACCAAATCCAATATCACGATATTGGCACTGTTATTGTTGCTGACAACAAGAAAAAAGATGAGTTTTTGTCTTGTAAAGAAGCCGCCAAAAACATTATTGAACATCATGAAAAACAAGGCGAATACAGAAAATCATATCTGGTCGGTATAGGAATTCCTTTTGGATTTAACCGCGTAGATAAATTCAATAAAGGAAAACTGAATGGTGTTCCCTCAAATGCAGTGCAATGTCAAATGAAGGCACTTCCGAGAGAAAATGCAAAACATGAATATATTCTTTATTACACATGGGAGACCACTAAAAAGGCAAGATTTATTGGTGAAGATAAAATCTATATCAATGTCCGGATTGTTGATGAGAAATAATTAAAGGAACTTAATATGAACGTTAAAAAAGTAGAAAATCAGATTATTTTGAGCTTATCCATTATAGGGTTAGCTTTGTCAGTTATTTCAATTATATATCTGCTAAATATTTCATCGAAAAATGAATATACAGATTGTCTATTTATCTCTTTAGCTTCATTTTTATTTAATTTAATCTCATCTGTTAATGGAAGGTATAAAATCATTTTAATAACCGTAGGTCTGAATCTAACTTTTTCATTTATCATGACAATGAGTTCCAGCTTTTCTAATGAAATAAAAGATACCTTTAGAGATTATCACTTTTGGTTTACAGGGCTGACATTAGCAGGTGTGGCAATAAATTATATTCAGGAAAGAGCACAAGGTGTAAAAAACATCGCTAATGAAGAAGCATTAAATGTAAATGCTGAGAGCTGATATTATGACTAATTTTGAAAGATATAATAAAGTGATGAAGATAATAAAAATGACAGTAATTATCATTAGCCTGTTATTGGCAATTTTATCACTATATGAAGTATTTAATAAGAAATTAACAGGAGGATATAATCTTTCATTCTTGTCATTAGCTATCGTTTTAATTTATTCACTGAGTCAATATAAAAGAATTATCTTGGCTACTATCTCAATAAATACATTCAACATATTTTTTATACTCTTTATTGAAGCCATCAATAATAGAATAATTAATGAGTATAACAATCTTAATTATCACTTCTTTGTTTTGGCGACATCAATCATCTTTTTCATGTTAAAGCATTATTCTCAAAAAGAATCATCAAACAATTCCGTTCATTAAATCACGAGGTAAAAATGAAAATCTCAACAGTCTTAATCATTGCTATTTCAGCCATATCATTCTCAGCCAGTGCAAGCGTATGGACGATTAAAACACAGAAAAACCTGAACGCTCCTTATGGTTCAAAAGTGATTGAAAAAAACAGTGTCTGTACATTTGATAAGGCTTTTTACAATGATGTCAACAGCGCTAATAAAGTCGGTGCTGGCGTAGCTAAAGAGCTCATTGATGAACAAATGGAAAAAGATGAAGCAAACATTAATCAGGCTATAGCCGCCGCCTCTTCAGAAAAAGAAAAGAACAAAATCATGCGTGAAACACAAGATGTTGGAAGTTGTTATATGCATCTGAGACGACAATTCTAATTGTTTATTACCTAAATAATAAGAGAAAAATCATGAATACATTCATTTTAATTATGGTTCTTATGGGTAGTAAATAAATCACTGTAGACCATATTGAATTTGATAGTAAAGAAAGTTGTGAAACGGCAATGCATAACATTATGGAAAGCATTGGCAGTGAAAGACATCACCTTTCATGTGAAAAGAAATAACATCATTTAATATTTAATGTGGTTCTGTCAGGAACCACATTTTTTTGGAGAAAAGATGAGAGAAGTTGAAGCCATCATTTTATTAGATAAAAAACATGTCAATAACAATATAAAACATTTAATCTTTCAGGAAAAAGATCACCATCTTTTTATAAAGATAAAAACATTTAATAACTATAGAAAAGATGATGAGACTGTTTTACATAACATTTATCATCATCTTTTTGAATTGGGTATCGATGTTTACAATATTGAAGTAAATATTTTATGGAATGAATTTACATATTAGTGTTATTCAATGAAATCTATAAGCTTTAGTAAGATATTAACTAATCAGGAAGATTAGCCGCCAAATTAATGACGGCTACAGAAAAATTAGTTAGAGTCTTTGAAGTTGGGTAACCCTTGCGAAGAGCGCCATTGTTTAATTATTTTAGTGATTGCTTCCGGAGTACTATCAGCATCTGATGGGGCATAGTAAATTAAATCGGCTCCTTCGGGATGAGCCGTAATACGTTCAAAATGTTCCAATAATATATCTAACTTTTCGTCTGTTGGTGCTGCATTTTCTTTAAAAATTTCCTTCATACATTCAATGAATTCATATTCTGTGTAATCTGTAATAGAATTTTTTAGTTTCATTATATTCGAGTCTGTCCATAATTCTGTGTAACTGCCAACCTATTAAAAGTGATCGTCTAAGCGGTCACCGAACTCGATAATAAAACGACTCATTGCCAACCGCCAGTTCTGGATCGGCATATTCCATTTTTTCGACGCCGCCTGGATTGCCAGATAAATCACTTTTCGCACTGAATCGTCTGTCGGGAATACTTTACGCTTCTTAATCGCCTGCAGGATCACGCTGTTCAGCGATTCGATAGCATTGGTCGTATAGATGGCCTTGCGGATATCCGCGAGATAACCGAAGAACGTGTTGAGATTTTCTCAGTGAGTTCGCCAGCTTTTGCTGATTTGCGGGTATTTCTCATCCCAGACGCCTGCGAACTTCTCCAACGCCATCAGAGCCGCTTCCTCTGTCGGAGCCTGGTACACCATTTTCAACCCGCTGGTGACCGCTTTATAGTCTTTCCACGACACATACTTCAGGCTGTTACGCACCATGTGGATAATGCACAGCTGAATGTGGGTTTGCGGATAACGTAGGGATGACCGCCGAGACTCATCATTTTCATTAATGACTTTATCCGCATCATGCAAATGTACCAGTGCGACCAGCATATATATGCAGAAATAAAAGTTAATACCACTGCTGTTAACAGTGGTATTTATTAAGGAAAATATGATATAGCACCTATTCGATTTTAGGCCTTTTTAAATCCTGGCTTATTGTTGGCTGCTCGCCATTCTTTTACTTCTTTAACAATACCTTCTGGACTGTCCTCTCTACCATCATTTGGATAAAATATAAGATCACTTTTATCTGGATGCTCTGACAATTGTTCAAATTCTATGACAGCTTTTGTTTGTTCAGATTCTGATTCATAATCAGCATCACATATTTTACGGACAAAATCTAAGAATTCACTTTCGGTATAATCAGAAATAGTTTTTTTATCCATTTTATTTACCTTCTTTATGTATTTCAATGTGACGTTTAGGTGTTGTGATAATAATATTATCAATATGATAAACAAGTCCACCTTTACTAATTTGTTGTATATGGTGGAGTTCAAACCGTTTTCTACCACCAACACTCTCTGAATTTTTAGTAAAAGGCGAGTGTCCTTTCCTTAAGTAACTTTGGTTATTCGGGTTAAACTGTGCCATTAGTTCAGGTTCTTTTCCAACTTCTTCCCACAATGCTTTTCTGAATTGATCGAAGTTTGAAAATTTACGCCCCCTCATCCTATTCGCAATTTGAACTGGAATTGGGGCACCCTCTTGGGCTGCGCTATTCAACCACCCATCTCCGACAACAGCACCATTCCCTGAAACTTCGCCTGGTTTATATCGGGGACTGCTAAGCATGATATAAATAGCTTCAAGTCCACTATCAGCAGGGAAAATTAAAACAAAATCACTAAAGTGAATATCTTCCGGCACTGGTGATATAAATACCTGAGGGAAATCGAATAACTGTGCTGTTGTACCAGTATGTGTTGGTAGCTTAATTTCAGGAATAGGAATGCCTAACGGTGGAATATTTGTTTTAGGTGGATTTATTGGTGTTATTAAAATAGTTTCAAATGTTCCTGGTAAGCTTACACTATATAACTCAGAGTGCTTATCAAACTGAGGGAATAAAACCGGAACCAGTGATGGTACCCCACCTTCAGTTGCCTGATAGAGAATTAAATTTATTTCGTCACCATTTAGCACCATTTCACCACGTAGTGAGATATTGGCTACAAAATTGTTAGGTTCTATCTCGTAAACATCATCCAAGCCAACGGGTATTGCCAGGGCTAAATCTTTGTGATTAGGTGATGTTATTGAGAGTAATTCAAAACCTGAATCATCAAGGGGAACTTCAAAATTATTGATAAGAGATGAAACGCTATGCAATACAGTTTCAACGTCTTCCGACAGTTCACATTCACCAGAGCCTAAAACGGATAACTGGAATATTTTATCGGTAGTGCTGCCTTTGAAAGGAATAACATTTTCGTTGGTTAATAAATCAGAAATTTCTTGTTGTCTGGATTGAATGGCTACCTTCTTTAATCTTTCTTCCTCCGCTCTTTTCTCAGCTTCGATCCTGTCTTTTTCTGCCTGTATCTCAGCCGCAATCCGATCTCTTTCGGCTTGTGCTTCCGCAGCGATACGATCCTTTTCTGCCTGAATTTTAGCGTGTTCAAAGGCCAGTTTATCTCGCTCGTTTTTCAACAGATTTTCAGCATTATTTAGTGCGGCTTTAGCATTATTAATGGCTGTTTGAGCCAAAATTAACTGATCACTGAGATAATATAAGTCTTCAAGATAATATTTACGTTGTTGTATCTCAATACTTGTTGTTACTGGTGGTAATGGATGTGTGGTTTCCCAGCTTTTTCTTATATAATAGACAACATTTCCGGGTATATTAATTCGGATAGTTTTGGGTGACATTGGATAGTCAAATGCACCATATACAATACGGCGTTCAGGGCGAACAAACGTCATTGGATTATTTGTTACATCAGTTATTAATAATCCAAATGGTGTACTTTTAGCCTGACTTAGCAGTAATTGCTTCTTATTTACATCAAGTTCAGCGGTTGCAATTCTGAGTTCCAGTGCCTCGATTGGATAAGCTTTTTCCCAGGCCTCTTTTTCTTTTCGGGCTTTTTCTGCCTGAGCTTCTCGTTCAGCCTCTGTTAATATTGGGGATACTGATACATAGACGGGTGCATGTCCGGAACCATCAGGGAATGCAACAATAGCATGATGAGTCTCTACTTTTTCTGCGGCTGATACTGGTGTGGTAAATGTTGGGCCAGTTTCGGCTATTTTGGAAGGAGCAGATACCAGCTGGTTCGTCATATTAATCTGCATTGCGGGTTTACCTGGCACAATCGCTGCGGTGTATACGTTTTTTTGCGATGTGGGTTGGGCCTTTACAACGGTAGCAATATCTCTTTTATTAGATGCTACAGGGGTATTTAAACTCATCATTTGTAGTGCAGACGAAATGATGTTTGCCGGAACACCTTGACATCCTCCCCGCCCTAAAGGGCGAGGAGGATGTCAACCTGGAACAATATTGGTACCGTGGCCTATAACCAGGTGATTTTGCGTCAGAATGGTGCTGTCGTGCTATCGGTTCAGGTACCCGGTTCATTGACCCGGCTTAGCGGGCTGCTGCGCGGTACTTATACGGCCCATGTGACTGCCGTTAACTTTATGGGTGCGCGATCGCCGGAAGCCTGGCTGGAATTTGTTATTGATGCGCCGGATGCACCTTCCTCAATCCGGGTGGAGCAGGGGTATTTTGCTATTACGTTGTTCCCCGTGCTGTCGCAGTTGACCAACGTCTCCACCCAGTTTGATTTCTGGACATCAGGTGAAACCCCGTTATCGGATACGTCAACCTATACTGTGGAGACTCACGCCAGCCGAATGGGGGTTGGTAGTCACTGGTCATCACATGAACTTAAAAACGACCATACCTATTACTGGTATGTGCGTTCTATTAACGCGTTTGGGGCATCTGCCTTTACTGAGGTAGCGGCGCTGTGTCTGACGGATACCGGACAGTTAATTGATTATATCGATGAAGCGGTCAGGGATAGCGGGGCATTCAGACGACTGCAGGATGGCGTGGATAATAATCTGGAAGCCATTATTCATAATGCGCTGGCAGCGGATGCCGCAGTTGACCATCAGTGGAAACAATACGGTGAAGTCAGAGCCGATGTTATTCATATCACCACGACAATTGCTGATGTAGAAGGCGCCTTTGCGGAGTTTCAGACTCAGGTACAGGCTCAGGTTAGTGATGTCACTGCGGCAGTAAATCAAAAGTTAACGGCTGAGGTGAATTCAGAAGGGACAGCCAGCGCTTTCTATACCCTTAATATGGGGATCACCCGTAATGGCGTGAAGTACAATACCGGACTTTCGATGGGTATTGAACCCGATGGTTCAGGTGGTTATCAATCGACAACTGTCTTTGCAGCTGATCAGTTTGGGATTTACTCTGGTAATACCCCCGGTAATTATCAGGCTGCTTTCTTTGTCTATAACGGTCAGGTCTTTATGAACAGTGCGTTCATTCAGGATGCCTCGATTACGTCTGCAAAAATTCAGGATGCGGCAATTGGGTCGGCGAAGATTGCTGACTATATCCAGTCAAATAATTATGTTCAGGGGGTTACCGGGATACGGATAGGCTTTAGGACCGGTTCTATGGAAATCAATGGCTCTACTGCCGGACAAGGAAGGACAGTCACCGACAATACTGGCATTGCTACTTATGATGCGGGTGGACTGCGCAGAGTTAAATTGGGTAAATTACGATGAATGAGTATGGATTATCAATCCTGCCAAATGTGACAGGCAAAGAGATCGAGATTACATCAGGTTCACGAGCAATGAGTTATCTCGGATATTACAAAACAGTAACGGATAGTAATAATTACATCACCGTAACAGTTCCCAATAAAACACCGGGCTCTACGTTATATATTGTTCCAGTAAATATGGGAACCATGGTCAAAGGTGGTACAGGTGCCGCTACCAGCGCCATTATCGTTGACAGGATCGCTATCAATGATAACGTCATTACTCTTCATATCAATGAGTATTATATATTCATTGAACCAAGCTTTGCCGTGTTTGAAATTTTAGGGGCCAGTGACATAACAGAAAGTTATGGAATTGCTTTATCGGATGCCACTAACTATTTGGAAATCTCTGACACTTCTAAAGCAGGGTGCTGTGTCTGGAGTGGGAATGTCACGATTAATGGTTCCTGGAGTATTCCTCTGGATGTTCCGGGGCGACAAAATGCCGTTGTGTTTGTTAACTGGAGCTCACCTGATGCCACCCTGATGTTTGATGACTCAACAAAAACAATCAGCTGTTATCAGGTCGTAGGCGCTGGAAACATTCAGTCGGCAACGGTTAATGCCAACATTGCCATTTTCTCTTCTGATTTTAATCTTGAACTTCCCGAATACGGACTGGCTATCTGGAATGCCAATGGCGTCTGTACTTTCTCATCTAAATATGCGCCGATGCTTTTAGCCGGAACGGTATCGTTAAACACCAATCCGGGTACATGGGTTTATTGTCCCGTTGCTATGCCTATGGTCCCGGTAGGCGGTGTCGGCGCGATGAAAGTCTGGACATCAGGCGGGCAGGCGGGATGGAGTGAGTGTGGTGTTAAAATGTCAGGCAATGCCATCACCGGTGGTGCAGGCCGGTATATGAATGCTGTGACCGATACCAACATGAATCAATCGCTTGTTACACCAATTAGCTTCCCTGTTCTTGACGGAACGAATTACTTCTAATCGATTAACAAACCATTGACATCCTCCCCGCCCTGAAGGACAGGGTTTTACGGCACACCGGATAAGCCCGCTATATGCGGGTTTTTTATTTATTGAATAAGGCTAAAACATGAGCGCAGGAACTATTACATTAACCAATGGATCAGACCAAATAACGGGAAGCGGGACGGCCTTCCTAACTGATAGCGCCGCTGGTGACATGATCGTTGCCGTAGTTGGTGGCGTTACGTATACGTTGCCAGTGAAAAGTATTGAGAGCGATACAGCACTGACTACCACACTTAAATACGATGGCCCAACACAAAGCGGAAGCGCCTGGACAAATGTCCCCCGTGATACATTAAATAGTATTACAGCTCAACTGGGTGCTGAGGCGGCAAGGGCATTGAGAGGGTTAAACCTCGATAAGCAAAACTGGCAAAGCGTTTATAGTGCCCCTGGTAATATTACTGTAACCCTTCCAGATGGTTCAACGTTCAGTGGCCCATCATGGAACAATATTGTTGATATGATAGATGCTGTTACAGCGGAATTTACTCCATTCGGACGAACAATTATTGCCTCAGAAGACGCTCCTGAAGCCCGTTCTAATTTAGGCCTGGGCAATTCAGCAACAAGAAATACAGGGATTACATCCGGGATGGTTGCTGCTGGTGATAATCCCAGACTGAATACTGTCGGTGGTAAGTCTGGTGGTGTGATAGCGGGAGATATTGCACTTGAGAGTGGCAACCTTGATTTGAGGTCTACAATTGCCGCAGGGTGGCCTTCTATCATCAACTTTATGGCAGGAGCCGGGCAAAATGTAGTGCTAGCCCGTATTTATCAGGAGCAGTACGGAAATATTAATATAGCCACTAATATGCAATATAGCGCAAAGTACTTTCAATTCATCCAAACAGGGCAGTTTGTTGCTCCAGGTAATATTACTTGCGTCAGTCTTACCCAGACTTCGGACAGAAACCACAAATCTAACATAGAGGTTATTAATGGTGCGCTGGATAAGATTGAGAAAATAAGTGGCTACACTTACATACTAAAAGATACCGGCGAGGAATCTGCAGGCGTTATAGCGCAGGAGTTAAAAGATGTGCTTCCTGAAGCGGTTGGTGAGATTACGCGAACTGTTCAGACACTTGATGAGTCTGGTTATTCAACAGGGGAAACAACAGAAGTTACAAATTGTACAGTTGACTACTCTGGTGTATCAGCTCTGACAATCGAAGCGGTTAAAGAACTTCACATGCTCGTTAAAAGCCAACAAGCACAAATTGAAAAGCTTCAGGATAAAATCAAAAGCTGAGTTTGCTGGATATCCTATAGCGTACGACAGCACCGACGCAGATATTGAGTGGCCGGAGAAGCCGGAGTAATCCACTAACACAACAATCTAGCTCACCCAGTTAAGCAAAAACCCCGAACCATTAGCAGTGGTACGGGGTTTTTTACTTTCCAGCGTTACGGAACTAACGAGGAACATAGATGAATTTTACTACAGGAGATTGGATTGTGAAAGCTTTACGCCTCCTTGAAAGAAGCAAGCCGTTAAAAAGAATCATTTACGCGGTCATTGCCCTGTCGGCGTACTACATTACGCCAATGATGTTAACGGCGGTTGTTGAGCTGCTAAAAGTACTGAAATAGTCCCGCCGCGCGTGTGCATAGCGGGGTGGGTGGTTAAGCTCTTAACTGTGGTAGAACCGTTCGCCAGTTTCGCGACAGGCTCGGTGTATCCTGAATATGGCGGGATTCGCGCTCCAGTATCTCTCTGGTTTGTTTTTGCGTATAACCGAACTCAGCACTTATATCGTAGCAACGTCCGGCATAGCGTGAATCTATAGCTCTTAATGCCGGGTATATTTCTTTGGCAAATTCGCTCATGGTGATTGATGCTTTCCAGAGCCAGCAGAGCGAACATAATTCTTCATCGGTCAGGGTTAAAGTATGAGTTTGTTGCTGAGTTGGCTTATTACCGCTTAATTCGGCTTCCATGCGGTTAAACTCACTAATGTAAGCTTCTTTGAACTGAGCTGCTTTTTTGCCTATGAATCCCATGACCAGAAATATGAAGCCGTCTTTGGTCATTTCGTAGGCTGGACGTTTTTCACCTTTTGCATCGATATAATCAACCTCCTTAAAATTAAGGGCGTTGAATTCTGGTGAGCAATCCAGTGATTTAATCTTCTGAATAATATTGTCATGACGCTTAACGAAATAATCAGCAACAGACTGCGAGGAGGTAACGGCTTTGCCATCATGGATTATTACATTTGGTGAAGATAGAGAGATTTGAGTATTCATTTTTACGTCCTCGTATATGTTCAATTTATCCCACTGTTCAGATGGGTGGTCGGGTACTTGAACACCGATACGAGACGGCCAGCAGTTTTCCCTTTCATCCCGAAAGGTATTGTATGTGCTGCTCGCTACCCGACCATAATCTATGGACGTAAAAAAACCGCATAACTGTCGGGTGCGGATATCCGCTCGTATGGTGTGTTCAGCACCTACAGCGAATATAGCGCACAGACAGGAATAGGTCAATTGGTGGTTAGTTTGCTATTGATGAGAGCGGGGATTTTGTGAAGGCAAGGTAGATGCTGGTAAATAGGTATGGGGCAAAAATGGGGCAAAGGATTATCTCAAATGAGCTTTGATAAGCATTATTTGTAAAAGCTTGCTTGAGATAATTCTATGTTTTTCAATGATGAGTGAAGATAAGCAAAGTTGAATATATCTAACACATTGCCGTGTAGACGTATTGTGCCACTGTATTATAAGCCTCTTAATTACTGGGTTTCTTGATTATCCGTAAACGCTATACAACATAATCACCGAGCTATATCCCTTACATGCCGCGATATCTGTTGGGTCAGCCCAGTTGATAACTGTCGGCTGGTATAACAGGATTCCAGCAGACAGATATTATGATGGCGTAGTTTAGCCCTTTTCATCGTGCTATCCCAGCTATCTGCGAGTAATGTTGCAACAAAGTGATGTTTGACACGATTTCATCTGAAATGACGTAACGGATTAGATTGACCTGATTTTGATTCCCTGACGTTCTTTATCGTGATTACAGCGCGTGATTATTAATTTTACTTATTAATCCAAGGTGTTAGTTACTTCTTTAATAATATTAAAATTTCTTATTTAATATTTTTTCTAATCAGTTGTTTTTCAATATATCAATGGTCTTGATGGCGGTGTGAATACACGTAATGCATTGACTTAGACTCGCTTATTGGCATTATATAGGCCCTATTTACCAACGTTAGCAACATCACCTTACAAGGATGTCCCATGAATAAAAAGAAATCGACCCAGGAAAAGAAAATAACTCACGGATTATATAAAGTCGGTGAGTCAAACTATTTACTATCCAATGGTCCGGACATGATTAGTGTTCATCTGCGTAAAGGAAAAGTATGGGAACAGGCTTGTCTCGATATTGCGCAGCTATTAATTGAACGAATTCAAAATCCGGTTTTGATTGATGTTGGCGCGAATTTAGGCGCATGGTCAGTACCAATGGGGCGTCATGTTAAAAAAGTTGATGGTCAGATTTATTCTTTTGAGCCACAACGTCAGGTGTTTTATCAACTCTGTGCTAATTATCTAATTAACGATTTATCTAATTGCTATGCCAATAATATGGCGGTTGGTGATTACAATGGTGAAATCGATGTTCCTCAGTTGGACCCTCATCGCTCACATAATCTTGGGGCACTATCTTTAAACCCGGAGATTCGAATAGAACAGCGATTTATTCTTTCCCCGGAAACCCGTTCTGAAAAAGTCCGTATTGCTACTTTAGATAGTCTCAACCTGCCAAAGGCTCATTTAATTAAAATAGATGTAGAAGGCCTGGAACTTGAGGTTATTTCTGGTGCTAAAAACTGGCTATCAGAATCTGGCTATCCTCCTATTTTGTTTGAAGTATGGGGGGATTATATGCAAGGTATGATCGCTAAAAGAAACGAACTGATGAGTCTGGTTGAAGGGCTTGGATATCATGTCGACTTGTTTGGCGAGTTATGTATTGCTCAGCATCATACTAATAAGCGTTTGGAATTGACGATAGGTGAAAACCAATTAACTATTAAACGGTTATAATATTTTTAATCCATTGTCTGATATAAACCCTCTCAGGAGGGTTTTTTGTTACCTGGTCTTTTTTGAGGGAATCAAACGGGTATTTCGTTGTCTTAGTGAAATTACGGCCTCTGGCAATTTAAAAGAGATGCTATTGCCAACAATGGCAAAGTTTCATTGTTTATCATTGATATGATGTTTTTAGTTTAGTTAATTTCTTCAGAGCGTTGGTTTTTTCAGCGTCGGTCAAGATAACGCTATACTCTATATTACATACTTATAGTGGCGTGGATGTCGCGTGTGATGCTAACTGAATTAGCTCTGAATCAGGCTAATATTAATAGCTTAATTGCAGAAAAAGTGGAGATATTTGTGACGGAAAATTGGCGCAGCTTAATCAATAAAAGTACATTTATAGCGGGGCTGATGGTCGCCGTAACGGCTCAAAACGCATGGGCTGATTCTCTCGGCGCTCAGCGTGAGCGCTATCAGCAAGTGAAAATGGCATGGGACAGTAACCAGATGGATGAGGTTTCTCGTTTAATGCCAACGCTAAGTAGCTATCCACTCTATCCTTATCTGGAATATCGCCAACTGACTCAGGATTTAACCGCTTTAAGCGTTAAACAAGCCGGGCAGTTTGTAACTCGTTATCCTACGCTGCCGCTTTCGCGCAATTTGAAAAATAACTTTATTAATGAACTGGCTCGTCGTCAGGACTGGAATGGTATCGTTAGTTTTACGGTAGAAGCGCCGTCTTCTGTTGCGGCTCGCTGTAATTTCCACTATGCCCAATGGGCCACCGGTAATCGCCAGCAGGCCTTTGATGAGGCCAAAACTATCTGGCTAACCGGTAAATCATTGCCTTCATCCTGTGACAAACTGTTCAGCGAGTGGCGTAATGCAGGCCATCAAACGGCATTGGTCACTCTGGAGCGAATCCGTTTAGCCAGTGCAGAAGATAATACTTCATTAGTGAGTTCTCTGATTTCACAACTACCTGCTAACTATAAAAGTATAGGGGATGGGATCAGTCGATTACAGAAGGATCCGTTAAGTGTTGATGCTTTTGCCCGTGAGTTTTCACCAACGGACTTTACACGAGAAGAAACCCGTTTAGCGTTTGCAAAAGCGGCCCGTAAAGATGTGGAAAGAGCTCGGGCGATGTTACCGCAAATCGCCAGCGCACAAAAAATGAGTCAGCAGGATAAACAAGCGCTGGAAAGCAGCATTGCTATTCGCCTGATGAATAATAATGTCACCAGCGAGCAGGCCAACTGGCGTGATGCCGCAGTGGCGCGTAGTACTGATGGTGATTTGATTGAACGCCGTATTCGCCTGGCATTGAGTAATGGCGACCAAAATGGCATCGCACAGTGGATTACCCGCTTGCCTGCCGAATATGCAGCAAAAGATGAATGGCGCTACTGGCTTGCTGATAGCTTAATTACTAAAGGTAAGAAGAGTGAAGGGCAAACTATTCTGCGTGACTTAATGACCAACCGCGGTTTTTATCCGATGGTTGCAGCTCAGCGCCTGAATGTACATTATCCGGTCAGGGTGGAAAATGCAGTCAAACCAACCAAGTCGTTAACTCAACGTGCTGAAGTCAATCGGGTACGTGAGTTGATGTACTGGAATCAGGATAATCTGGCGCGCTCTGAGTGGCGTAATCTGGTTGAGAGTTTACCAAAGCAACAGCAGGAAGCTTTAGCCCGGTACGCTTTTGAGCAAGGTTGGGCGGATCTCAGCGTTCAGGCGACCATTGTCGCTAAGCTGTGGGATCACATTGAAGAGCGTTTCCCTCTGGCTTATCCAAGCATGTTTAAAACCTCAACCAATGATAAAGATATTACGGTTTCTTTCGCGATGGCGATTGCCCGTCAGGAAAGCGCCTGGAATCCACAGGCTCAGTCACCGGTTGGGGCGCGTGGATTAATGCAACTAATGCCAGCAACGGCGAAGCAGACTGCACAGCGTAATAGCACCATTAGCTATAATAATGTCAGTCAGTTGCTCGACCCTGAAACCAATATCCAGTTGGGAACAACCTATCTGGAACATACTTATCAGATGTTCGGCAAAAACCGTATTCTGGCTGCTGCGGCATACAATGCGGGCCCGAGTCGGGTTAATAGCTGGCTAAATAACAGTGCAGGGCGTCTGGATGCCGTTGCATTTGTGGAAAGTATCCCATTTAACGAAACTCGTGGCTATGTGAAGAACGTATTGGCTTACGATTTGTTCTACCGTAGCTTTATGAGTCAGCCAACTGTTGTTATGACTGACACCGAATGGAAACGCAGCTACTGATAATATGTTTATCTCTGCATTTTTCTCCGGCTTATGCTATTGTACTAGCAAGATAGTTCATCAGCCGGAGAGAATCTCATGTCAGCATCAAATCAACAGCAAGAGTGGCAAGATTTTGTCACTCTGTTACAGAAATCTTTTGCCGATGAATATCAGCTTGACCTGTTACAGCTGTTAATGACGCCAGATGAGCGAGAAGCACTGGGTACACGCGTCAGGATCATTCAGGAACTTATGCGTGGTGAAATGAGTCAGAGAGAGCTGAAGAGTGAGCTGGGTGCTGGTATTGCTACTATTACCCGTGGTTCAAACAGTTTAAAAATGGCCAGGTCTGAATTCAGAACCTGGCTGGAAGAGACATTGCTTAACGAGACTGATAAATAATCTGAGTTTTGGTTTAATTTATTTATCATGTACCTGATAAATATCGTTATGAAAGGGTACAAAAGCCAGTAAAAGCGCTTGTTGATAGACGCTGGTACGGGAAAGCCGACCTTCAGTAAACAGACCAATTGCTCCACCCTGTTGTTTAATATTACTGATTCCGGTTAGCTGAGCCATTTCATCACCCAGCTCTTTACCTTCATACAGGCTTTTCAGGATCACTGGAGGTAAAGTCAGACTGGCTGAACGAGCTTCACCACGACACTGATTATTTTCAATGACAATCCAGGCAAATGTCATATCATCATCAATCCCGGCTTCGATACCGATCCAAAAGTCAGCTTCCGGTCTGACCTGACGGGCAGACATTACCCGATGACGAGCGCCGGTACGGGTTTCTTTATCGCCCATAGGTTGATTAGGGACTCCGCTGTTGACTTCAACGCTCTCGATTCGACAGCTATCAGGGCCAAACAGTTCGGTGAATGCCTCGCTAATGGCATTGATCTTAGCGGGGTTAGTGATTGCTGCAATCACATGATACATAGAATTAAATCAAGGTAGTAAGAAAACAATTTCCACAGTATAACGGATAACAGGCATGACACAGGTATACTTAATTCGACATGGTGAAACAGAATGGAATGTTGCCCGCAGAATTCAGGGGCAAACGGACAGTAAATTGACCGCTCTAGGCGAGTTACAGGCCCGTCAGGCCGGTAAACGCTTAAAGAGTATGGGTATCACCCATATTATTGCCAGTGATTTGGGGCGAACTCGCCAGACAGCTCAATTGCTGGCCGAATATTGTCGTATTGAACCCACTTTTGATTCTCGCCTGAGAGAGTTGAATATGGGGGTTTTAGAACAGCGCCGTGTCGATTCACTTACCCCGGAAGAAGAACAGCAGCGCATGTTGATCCTTGATGGCACGCCAAATGGTCGTATTCCTCAAGGTGAATCGCTAACTGAGCTTTCAACTCGTATGCGTGCAGCATTAGAGGATTGTAAAAAACTGCCTGAGGGTAGTCGCCCGATTCTGGTTAGCCACGGTATTGCACTAGGTAGTTTGTTGGGAAATGTGCTGGGGCACCCCCCTTATGCGGAACGCCGCTTACGTTTGCGTAACTGTTCTCTTTCTCTGGTAGAGAGTCAAAACAGCCCATGGCTGGCACCGGGATGGATAGTGGAGTTTGCCGGAGATACTCAGCACCTCACGGCAGATGCTCTGGATGAGATCCAGCGTTAACGCTGGATCGGAATCATATATTCGCCGGAAATTACCGCCGGGGCGCTGTCACCAACTTTAACGCCTTTAGGATGGAATATTTCAATATCATAGCCTTTACGGCGCGTCAGCTTCAGAAGCGGCAGGCAGGTTCCGTAGAGCGTCATGACAAACTGTTGTAATCCATCCGGCGGCCCATTGTAGCGGAACAGGGCATATTCACCCCCCTGAAGGATAACTTCATGGCCTTCAACGCCTGGCGGCACATGTTCAGGTTCAATGGCTGTGGTATAGAATACTTCCTGCTCATCATCCTTCTCCTGACTTGGCCGGGTGTGGTTAAGACCATACAGAATCGGCGGAACTTCAGTCAGGGCATTACCTAAATACTGGGTCCAGAACTGGGTACGAATTGCCGTTTTAGACCGAGATAGCTCTTCCAGAGTACAGGTATAGCTCTGGGTCATTCCCACCAGCTGTTTCTCTTCCTGAATAACATATTCTACTGGTACTAAATTGTTGCCGGATAATTTAATTGGTGGACACATACCAATAGCGCTCCATGAATCGGAGCGACGATAGAATGCCGGTGTTTGAGCAAACTGCTTTTTAAACGCCCGGGTAAACGTTTGTTGGGAGTCAAAACGGTACTGTAGCGCCACATCCAAAATTGGCCGGGCCGTCAACCTTAAGGCTACGGCAGCTTTGGATAAACGGCGAGCGCGTATATAAGAACCAATAGCTTGTCCGGTAACTTCTTTGAACATTCTCTGTAGGTGCCATTTAGAATAGCCTGACTTCGCAGCAACATTATCCAGAGATAATGGTTGGTCTAAATGATTTTCTAGCCAGTCTAGAAGATCGTGGATAATACTGGCTTGATCCATAAAAAACTTCCTCATTAATTGGGCGCATTATCTACAGAATTGGCGTAGCTATACTGACTTATAACACTTTATGGTTGGTTTTAAACACTGCATCACAAAAAATGTTTTTTTAACAGGTGAAGGATACTGGCGTAATCCTTAGCTTGAAACAAGGTATTACTGTGCTATATCACAACACTTCCCGTGCATCATAACAATTTTTAAATGTTCTGTTCCACGTCTATTTGACATAAGTTTGTGGCTATGGTTCAGCGGGTTGAAACCGGGCTTTAGTTGTGTACCGACGGGTCATAATTGCATTAATATAGTAATTAATTGATGTTCACTGGAGATAGCGAATGAAGAAGGCCATTTTAGCACTTTGCTCTGCCACACTGTTTTGGTCGGCCTGTGCTCAATCAGAAGAGATTGGCTCTGTTGATACGGTATTTAAATTGTTGGGGCCTGACCATAAAATTGTCATTGAAGCTTTTGACGATCCGGATGTTCAAAATGTGACCTGCTATCTGAGTCGGGCAAAAACCGGTGGCATCAAAGGTGGGCTGGGACTGGCAGAAGATACTGCTGATGGCGCGCTTTCCTGTATTCAGGTGGGACCAATCACGCTGACCGATCGAATTAAAAATCGTAAAGCGGATGGTGAAGAGGTATTTCGTAAGCGAACTTCGATAATCTTCAAGAGTATGCAGGTGGTTCGTTTTTATGATAACAAGCGTAATACGCTGGTGTATCTGGTCTATTCCGATAAAGTGGTTGATGGTTCGCCTAAAAATGCGCTGAGTACTGTGCCTATCATTCCCTGGGGCAATAGCCAGTCCGGTAAGTAAATTTAGATAATAAAAAACCAGCATAAATGCTGGTTTTTTTGTTCGCTAGTGCTGATTATTCTTCGAGATCGCCACAGAAACGGTAGCCTTCACCATGAATCGTTGCAATGATTTCTGGTGTATCCGGCGTTGATTCAAAGTGCTTACGAATACGACGAATAGTCACATCAACTGTACGGTCGTGAGGTTTTAGTTCACGTCCGGTCATTTTCTTCAATAGCTCTTCACGAGACTGAATTTTGCCCGGATTCTCACAGAAATGCAGCATCGCGCGGAATTCGCTACGAGGCAGTTTGAACATTTCTCCGTTAGGATTAATCAGAGAACGGCTATTGATATCAAGAGTCCAGCCGTTGAACTTATAGTTTTCAACCAGCTTACGCTCTTCACCACTCACTGCGCCAAGATTCATCGTCCGGGATAGCAGATTGCGTGCACGGATAGTCAGTTCACGTGGATTAAATGGTTTAGTGATGTAATCATCTGCACCAATCTCCAGGCCAAGAATCTTATCTACTTCGTTATCTCTGCCGGTTAAAAACATCAATGCAACCGCAGCTTGCTCACGTAACTCTCGAGCTAGCAGTAGTCCATTCTTGCCGGGCAGATTGATATCCATGATGACCAGATTAATATTATGGTCGGACAAAATCCGATGCATTTCTGCACCATCATTGGCTTCAAAGACAACGTATCCTTCCGCCTCGAAAATGCTTTTTAATGTGTTACGAGTTACTAGTTCGTCTTCAACGATCAGGATATGCGGGGTTTGCATGTCTGTTACCTAATTTGCCAACAAAATCAATTTAATATTACAGTGGTCTGGTTTTGTTTTTAAAACCATCTATAGCTAAAACAGACTACCGCAGTATAAGGGACGAATCCCCGTGCTATTTCAAATTTCAACACAATCGCTGGTTCGGCCAAGGCAAACTACCTACATACCTGTGATTTGTTAAAACTGATCACTTATTACTCTTTATTGTAGCAGCAATATAACAGGAGTCTTTCTTTTGCCGATCAACAAACTTGTGGCTTGTTGATATATATCAATAATAGTTATAGCACATTAGCTGATTTGTGAGAAAAATCTACAAAAACAATGCATATCACATGCCAGTTTTTGACCTTTTTTTCACAATTCAACCTCAATAAAAACCTCAATTTGAAACATTTATGCCGCTGTGTTTTTCACTAAAGCCAAGGCGTGTGTGGCAGCGGGAGGATTTTCCTTCTTTTTATCCTAAAAAGAAATATATTTTAACAAATATTTTTCAATTGCAACTTTTATGAGCACAAAAACGTGTTCAGGATAAACGGGCCGTAGTAAAAGATAATGTATTAATATTATAGCTAATATCATCAATATTGAGACTGTATCTTCATTTTTCATCTGAACGGTGTTTATTTGTCAGGTTCTACGGCATGAATTCTCATCACTATCAAAATGAGAGAGCGTTAATGAAAAATCAGATGCTGATAAATAGTTGCGATTTGATGATTTTAATTATTTGAATTTAATTGAAATTATTTAAATTCGATATAAAAATTCGTAGTAAAATCAGAGAATAAATTTTAATGAAATATGAAAAATAATTTGACTCTGAGTCGCAATTGCTTTAACCAGTATATAGCGTTAATAAAACAAACCAGAGACAAACACCAAACATGCAAAACGTTAGCCTGATGATTACAATCATTACCACCACCGGTACAACCAGTAGCGGGGCGGGCTGACGCTTACAAGAAATAAAAAAAGCCCGCACCGTAGAATCGAGTGCGGGTTTTTTTTTGCGAATAATTTACATCATAACTGGATTAAGGCAGGAGAGGCCAAGAGATGCGAGTTCTGAAATTTGGCGGTACATCAGTAGCAAATTCCGAACGCTTTATGCGCGTGGCGGATATCATTGAAAATAATGCGCGTCAGGGCCAGGTTGCTACGGTACTGTCTGCTCCGGCAAAAATTACTAACCATCTGGTTGCCATGATTGAGAAAACGGTAGCCGGTCAGGACGTAATGACCAATATGATGGATGCCGAACAGATCTTTGCTGAACTGCTTTCCGGGTTGGCTGAAGATCAGCCAGGATTTGAATATGGTCGATTAAAGAGTTTTGTGGAGCAGGAATTTGCTCAACTGAAACATGTACTTCACGGTATTTCTCTGTTGGGCCAGTGTCCTGACAGCGTTAACGCTTCTATCATCAGCCGTGGTGAAAAGCTCTCTATTGCCATTATGGAATCCGTTTTTCAGGCTCGGGGATATGGCGTAACGGTAATTAATCCGGTCGCTATGTTGCTGGCTCATGGGCACTATCTGGAGTCTACGGTTGATATTACTGAATCAACTCGCCGTTTGGTTGAGTTGGGTATTCCTGATAATCACGTTATTTTAATGGCTGGTTTTACTGCCGGTAATGAGAAAGGCGAGCTGGTAGTCTTGGGGCGTAATGGTTCCGACTACTCAGCAGCGGTTCTGGCGGCCTGTTTACGCGCTGACAGTTGTGAAATATGGACTGATGTTGATGGGGTATATACTTGCGATCCGCGTTCTGTTCCGGGAGCCAAGTTGCTTAAATCAATGTCTTATCAGGAGGCGATGGAGTTATCCTATTTTGGCGCTAAAGTTCTTCATCCTCGTACTATCGCCCCCATCGCCCAGTTCCAAATTCCTTGCCTGATAAAAAATACCGCTAATCCACAAGCACCGGGAACTCTCATCAGCCGTGAGAGCGGTGACGATCGTTACCCGGTTAAAGGCATCACCAATTTAAATAATATGGCGATGATTAACGTTTCCGGTCCGGGAATGAAAGGGATGGTGGGGATGGCTGCCAGAGTATTTTCCGTCATGTCCCGTGCTGGTATTTCAGTGGTGCTGATTACTCAATCCTCTTCTGAATACAGTATTAGCTTTTGCGTACCGCAAAGTGAGCTGGCCCGCGCCAGCCGTGCGCTGGAAGATGAGTTCTATCTGGAGTTAAAAGATGGACTGTTGGATCCACTGGATGTGGTCGACAAACTGGCGATCATTTCAGTGATTGGTGACAATATGCGGACGCTACGCGGCATGTCTGCGCGTTTCTTTAGTGCATTAGCTCGTGCAAATATCAATATTGTAGCCATTGCTCAGGGTTCTTCAGAACGTTCGATTTCTGCGGTAGTGAGTAATGACTCAGCGACTACTGCCGTACGCGCCAGCCACCAGGTATTATTTGATACTAATCAGGTGCTGGATGTGTTCTTAATTGGCGTTGGTGGTGTTGGTGGCGCGTTGTTGGATCAGATCTATCGCCAGCAGCCATGGTTGAAACGCAAGAATATTGAGTTGCGGGTATGCGGCATTGCCAATTCTCGCGGTATGGTTACCAACACGCTGGGAATCGACTTAACTAACTGGCGTGAAGCGCTGGCTGCGGCAGAAGAGCCGTTTAATTTGGGGCGTTTAATTCGTCTGGTAAAAGAGTACCACTTACTCAATCCGGTGATCGTAGATTGTACTTCCAGCCAGGAAGTCGCTTCTCAATATGCTGATTTCCTTGCGGATGGCTTCCATGTGGTAACGCCAAACAAGAAAGCAAATACCGATACGATGAACTATTATCATCAGTTGCGACAGGCGGCCAGCAGCGGTAACCGTAAATTCCTTTACGATACTAACGTAGGTGCGGGATTACCGGTTATTGAGAACTTACAGAACTTGCTAAATGCCGGTGATGAGCTGATGCGCTTTTCGGGTATTCTTTCTGGCTCACTGTCGTTTATTTTTGGCAAGCTGGATGAAGGATTAAGCCTGTCGGAAGCGACCCGTCTGGCAAAAGAAAAAGGTTATACCGAGCCCGACCCGCGTGATGATTTATCCGGTATGGATGTGGCACGAAAATTACTGATTCTGGCTCGTGAAGCAGGCCACTCGCTGGAGTTGGATCAAATTAAAGTTGAATCCGTATTGCCGCCATCTTTTGATGCCAGTGGTGATGTGGCAACCTTTATGGAACGTTTGCCACAGTTAGATGCTGAATTTGCAGAACGTGTAGCATTGGCCGCCAGTCAGGGCAAAGTGTTACGCTATGTAGGTATGATTGAAGAGGGTGAATGTCGGGTGAAGATTGATTCAGTGGACGATAACGATCCATTATTCAAAGTGAAAAACGGCGAAAACGCGCTGGCATTCTACACCCAATATTATCAGCCACTACCACTAGTATTACGCGGTTATGGTGCCGGTAACGATGTTACCGCCGCTGGTGTTTTCGCCGATATGCTACGTACTCTGTCAGGAAAGCTGGGAGTTTAATATGATAAAAATTTATGCGCCGGCCTCGATAGGTAACGTTAGCGTGGGGTTTGACGTATTGGGTGCAGCAGTATCGCCCATTGACGGAGCTTTGTTGGGAGATTGCGTCAGCATTCAATCGTCGGACAGCTTTAGCCTGAGCAATAAAGGGCGTTTTGTTAGCAAATTACCGACAGAGCCTAAAGAAAACATCGTTTATCAATGCTGGGAGTTATTCTGCCAGCGCCTGGGGCGCGAACTGCCTGTGGCGATGGTGTTAGAAAAGAATATGCCGATTGGTTCCGGGTTAGGTTCCAGCGCCTGTTCAGTGGTAGCCGGTTTAATGGCGTTGAATGAATTCTGCGACCGACCGTTTAATCAGACTGAACTGCTTGGCATGATGGGCGAGCTGGAAGGGCGAATCTCCGGCAGCGTGCATTACGATAACGTGGCTCCTTGTTATTTGGGGGGTATGCAACTGATGCTGGAAGAAAATGGCATCATCAGCCAGTCGGTACCCGGTTTTGATAACTGGTACTGGGTGATGGCCTATCCGGGCATTAAAGTTTCTACCGCCGAAGCGCGAGCGATATTACCGGCGCAGTATTTGCGTCAGGATTGTATCCGTCATGGTCGCTATCTGGCTGGCTTTATTCATGCCTGCCATACCCAACAGCCAGAGCTGGCAGCTAAGCTGATGCAAGATGTGATTGCTGAACCGTACCGTACCCGCTTGTTACCGGGCTTTGCTGAAGCTCGTAAAGCCTCACAGGATATTGGTGCACTGGCATGTGGTATTTCTGGTTCTGGCCCAACGCTGTTTGCGGTGAGCGATCGTCTGGAAACTGCACAGCGCCTTGCCGACTGGCTGGCAAAACACTATGTACAAAATGATGAAGGCTTTGTTCACGTCTGCCGTCTGGATACTGCCGGTGCCCGTAAATTGGATTAATGGAAAATAGCGACACAATGAAACTGTATAACTTAAAAGATCATAACGAACAGGTTAGTTTTGCTCAGGCAGTACGTCAGGGATTAGGTAAACAACAGGGGTTATTTTTCCCGGCTGATTTGCCTGCTTTTGATAGTTCAGAAATCGATGATTTACTCTCACTGGATTTTGTTACCCGCAGCGCCCGCATTTTGTCAGCCTACATCGGTGATGAAATATCAGCGGATGCTGTAGCTAAACGAGTCGCGAATGCTTTTCAGTTTCCAGCCCCGGTAGTGGCGGTTGAAAAAGATATTGCGACCTTAGAGCTATTCCATGGTCCAACGCTGGCGTTTAAAGATTTTGGTGGACGCATTATGGCGCAAATGCTGGCTGAAGTAGCTGGTGATACGCCGGTAACCATTCTGACGGCTACCTCCGGTGATACCGGTGCCGCCGTTGCTCATGCATTCTATGGTTTAAAGAATGTACGAGTTGTAATCCTTTATCCTGAAGGCAAAATCAGCCCACTGCAGGAAAAATTGTTCTGTACCCTGGGCGGTAATATTCATACCGTGGCTATTGATGGGGATTTTGATGCCTGTCAGGCACTGGTTAAACAGGCTTTTGATGATGAAGTACTGAAAAAAGAGCTGGGTCTTAACTCTGCTAACTCCATCAATATTAGTCGACTGCTGGCGCAAATTTGTTATTACTTTGAGGCAGTAGCGCAACTGACTCAGGAACAGCGTAATCAATTAGTAATTTCGGTCCCAAGCGGTAACTTTGGCGATCTGACGGCAGGTCTGTTAGCGAAATCATTAGGTTTGCCGGTGAAGCGCTTTATTGCCGCCACTAATGCCAATGATACCGTTCCTCGCTATCTGGCAAATGGCCAATGGCAGCCTCATAAAACTGTTGCCACCTTATCTAACGCGATGGATGTCAGCCAGCCAAACAACTGGCCGCGTATTGAAGAGTTATTTCGCCGTAAAGAGTGGCCTCTTAGTTCATTAGGCTATGGTG
This sequence comes from Limnobaculum xujianqingii, assembly GCF_013394855.1. Classification (NCBI taxonomy): domain Bacteria; kingdom Pseudomonadati; phylum Pseudomonadota; class Gammaproteobacteria; order Enterobacterales; family Budviciaceae; genus Limnobaculum; species Limnobaculum xujianqingii. The sequence continues at coordinate 271,933 of NZ_JABMLK010000002.1, forward strand.
CAGTGAGCGATGAGACTACGGCTAAAACATTACGCGAGCTGGCTGCGCAGGGATACACCTCCGAGCCTCACGGTGCCATTGCCTATCGTTTGCTGCGTGATGAGCTGAAAGAAGGTGAGTTTGGATTATTCCTGGGTACCGCGCATCCGGCTAAATTTAAAGAGAGCGTAGAGCAGATCCTTGGCACCACATTGCCACTGCCAAAAGAATTGGCTGACCGGGCTGAGTTACCATTACTGTCTCACTATTTACCGGCAGACTTTTCACCGTTACGCGCATTCCTGATGGCGTTGCCAGCGTAAGACTTATTGAATAGAAATGGCCTCCTGATGCATCACTGCATGGAGGCCATTTTTTTATCTGTCACTCTATTAATATCTATTGCTCAGGACGTTTAAATACCAGTTCATTACCCTGAGATGCGCTTTCATCAAACTGATAACCTTCCAGATCAAAATCAACTAATTGTTCCGGGCGGGTCAATCGATTTTTAATAATAAAGCGACTCATCAGGCCGCGAGCTTTTTTGGCATAGAAGCTGATGATTTTATATTTACCGCTTTTTTGATCTAAAAATACTGGTTTAATGATGGTGCCGTCTAATGATTTGGTTTGAACCGATTTAAAGTATTCATCAGAAGCTAGATTAACCAGAATATCGTCCCCCTGGTCTTTCAGTGCCTGATTTAGCTTGTCAGTAACCCGTTTGCCCCAAAATTCGTACAGATCTTTACCCCGTTGGTTTTCCAGCTTTGTACCCATCTCAAGGCGATAAGCCTGCATCAGATCCAGCGGACGCAAAACACCATACAGGCCTGACAACATACGCAAATGCTGCTGGGCGAAATCAAAATCAGCATCGTTAAAATCATCAACGTGCAGGCCAGTGTAAACATCCCCTTTAAACGCTAACAGTGCCGGACGGGCATTTTCGGGCGTGAAGTCCGGTTGCCACTCTGAAAAACGAGCGGCATTCAGACCGGCTAATTTATCACTGATACTCATCAGGCTGGCGATTTGCGCTGGGGTTAACTTGCGACACGCTTTAATTAAAATTTTCGACTGGTCCAGCATTTCAGGTTGGGTGTAACGTTCAGTCACCAGAGGGCTTGTATAATCGAGAGTTTTTGCCGGAGATATAGTAATCAGCATAATCATATCCTGTGATAAATCGTTTTTTGCTACTCTAGCAGAAAGTGGCAATGGAAAAAGCGATGGATTTAATAGGGGGCGTAGGAAATTCTTTGAGTAATGTGATTTTTGTATTATTTATCATTGAGTAATCACCTTGTTAGCCAATGGGGTGAGATAAATTTTATGGCTAAAATCTGCGACCCATACGTTCCGTCGTTGCACCCTTGTTAAGTCATGTTATTATCAGGCTAGTCCGATAATACTTCGATGCCTCACAAGCTTAACAAGAGATCTATCATGACAGATAAACTTTCCTCTCTACGTAAAATTACTACCGTTGTGGCTGATACCGGCGATATTGCAGCGATGAAACTGTATAAGCCTCAGGACGCGACAACTAACCCTTCTCTGATTCTGAATGCGGCTCAGTTACCTGAATATCGTAAGCTGATTGATGATGCGATTAGCTGGGCCAAGAGCCAAAGCAGCGATCGTGCACAGCAAATTGTAGATGCATCCGATAAGCTGGCAGTGAATATCGGCCTGGAAATCTTAAAACTGATTCCTGGTCGTATTTCTACTGAAGTTGATGCGCGTCTCTCTTATGACACTCAGGCCAGCATTGTTAAAGCTAAACGTTTAATCAAACTTTATAACGATGCGGGTATCAGCAATGACCGCATTCTGATCAAACTGGCTTCTACATGGCAGGGTATTTGTGCAGCAGCTCAGCTTGAGAAAGAAGGCATCAACTGTAACCTGACTCTGCTGTTCTCCTTTGCTCAGGCACGTGCTTGTGCTGAAGCAGGCGTATTCCTGATTTCTCCATTTGTTGGCCGTATTCTTGATTGGTACAAAGCTAACGGCGATAAGAAAGAGTTTGCACCTCACGAAGATCCAGGCGTTGTTTCTGTCACCAGCATCTACGAATACTATAAACAGCACGGTTATAAAACTGTGGTCATGGGTGCCAGCTTCCGTAATTCTGGTGAAATTCTGGAACTTGCCGGTTGCGATCGTTTGACTATTGCACCTGCATTATTAAAAGAACTGTCGGAAAGCCAGGGTGAAGTTGAGCGTAAACTGGCTTATAGCGGCGCAGTAAAAGATCGTCCGGCTCCGTTGAATGAAGCGCAGTTCTACTGGGAGCACAATCAGGATCCAATGGCAGTTGATAAACTGGCAGACGGTATCCGTAAGTTTGCTATCGACCAGGAAAAACTGGAAAAGATGATTGCAGATTTACTGTAATTATTTTTGATAAAAATATGAATACCGGCCATCAGGCCGGTATTTTTTTATCTGTGGCTCACTACGGATAATTGCATCCACTGTGCGTGCCATGCTGCAAAAATAACGCCAACAATAGTATGATAGCGCGCGGGTAAGAGTACAGTTTAGTGACAGAGGATTAGATATGAATAAGTTACGCATTGGTTTGGTTTCTATCTCCGATCGCGCATCCAATGGGGTTTATCAGGATCAGGGGATTCCGGCGCTGGAATCATGGTTAAAAACGGCGTTGAGCAGTGAGTTTGAAACGCAAAGTAGATTAATTCCTGATGAGCAAGCGCTGATAGAAGAAGCCTTGTGTGAACTGGTTGATGAACGAGGCTGCCATCTGGTTCTTACCACTGGTGGAACCGGACCGTCTCGCCGTGATGTGACTCCGGATGCCACGTTAGCCATTGCCGATAGAATTATGCCGGGGTTTGGTGAACAGATGCGCCAGATCAGTTTGTATTATGTACCAACGGCAATTCTTTCCCGCCAGGTGGGAGTGATTCGTAAACATGCGCTGATTATCAATCTTCCAGGGCAACCAAAGTCGATTAAAGAGACACTGGAAGGAGTGAAAGATAAAGATGGAAAAACCGTGGTATCCGGTATTTTCGCCAGCGTCCCCTATTGTATTCAACTGCTGGATGGTCCTTATGTTGAGACTCATTCGCAGGTAGTAGAATCCTTTAGGCCTAAGAGCGCAATCCGCGATATAAAAGGTTAAATTAAGACTTTTTACAAAATAAGATTTCCATCTACTGGTGTATCGTAAAGAGTACGATATAGTAAAAATTAATTTACAGATGGTAAGTTAATTTTTTTATCAACCTATAGAAAAAGATGGAATTTTATGATTCAGCAACAAAATCGCCGACTAAACAAACAGGATTATAAAACGCTGACTCTGGCAGCATTAGGCGGTGCGCTGGAGTTTTACGACTTTATTATCTTTGTATTCTTTGCCGTAGTTATCGGCCAACTTTTCTTTCCTGCCGATATGCCCCAGTGGCTGGTGCTAATGCAAACTTACGGTATTTTTGCCGCAGGTTATCTGGCCCGCCCGTTGGGGGGAATCATTATGGCGCACTTCGGTGATTTGGTAGGGCGCAAACGCATGTTCTCGTTGAGCATTTTGCTGATGGCGCTACCTACACTGGCCATGGGGATGCTACCAACCTATCAATCAATCGGCATTGCTGCTCCACTTTTACTGCTACTGATGCGTATTTTTCAGGGCGCAGCTATTGGGGGTGAAGTTCCGGGTGCCTGGGTATTTGTGGCTGAGCATGTGCCTTATAAACGTATCGGTATTGCCTGTGGCGTACTGACGGCGGGCCTGACTATCGGAATTTTGTTGGGCTCTCTTGTCGCAACCATGATTAACTCCATGATGAGCGTGGAAACGATTCATAACGGTGGATGGAGAATACCTTTCTTTCTGGGCGGTATTTTTGGTCTGATCGCCATGTATTTGCGCCGCTGGTTAAAAGAAACACCGATTTTTATCGAGATGCAACAGCGTAAGGCGCTGGCCGCAGAGCTGCCGTTAAAATCTGTGGTAGTGAATCATACCCGAGCGGTAACGGTTTCTATGCTGCTCACCTGGTTACTTTCTGCTGGTATTGTGGTGGTTATTTTGATGACACCAAACTACCTGCAAACTCAGTTTGGTATTGAGCGAGTCATTGCGCTGAAGGCTAACAGCATAGCGATTATCTCACTGTGTGTAGGCTGTGTGATTGCAGGTATGTCTGCCGATCGTTTTGGTGCCAGCAAAACCTTTATTGGTGGCGGTTCGCTGCTGGCGGTTGCCAGTTGGACGTTTTACCATTCGGCAACCAATGTAGATCTGCTGTTTATTACTTACAGTATCGCAGGGCTGTGTGTGGGAGTGGTAGGTGCCGTTCCTTATGTGATGGTACGAGCGTTTCCGGCTGAGGTTCGTTTTTCTGGTATCTCTTTCTCTTATAACGTCTCTTACGCCATCTTTGGTGGTTTGACACCGATATGTGTCACTTCTTTAATGAAACTCACACCAATGGCTCCGGCATATTATGTTTTGGCGCTATCAGTGATGGGAATATTGCTGGGAATTTATCTGCGTAACGATCTCAGAGCGACGGATAATATTGTAGAACACAGTGATTCTGAGTTAGAGAAAACACCAGTGACGGCGATATAAACGAATCATATTGCGTTTAGTTAAAAGCCATCTGTTATGTGGGTGGCTTTAGATTGCTGGCAAAGTCTGATAGTTTTATTTTGTCTTGCAAGATGGCTAATCGTTGGGAGGGACGGGTGTTGGGGTCGTAGCAGCTTTAGCTGCCGAAGCGCCCCTAACCCGGCCAGGCCCAACGTACTCTGCGGCTAAGTACAGATTGTCTTCCGGTCGAGCACCAAGTCAATATAAGCATTTTGAATTTTACGATCGGAATAATCTCAAATGCTGATTTATTCGGTTTGTCAGCAGTCTGAAACTATCGTTTATACAAGTGGCTTTGAATATTTGTAGTATTAAAGATATTTAATAAATCTAGTTTGCCCATCGGCCTGTAAACCATCCTCAATCCATCCCAAATAGCGATAGAATCCATTAGCACGTACATTGAGGTTGCTATCCGTTTCCAGCCATATTTTGGTGCATCCCATCTCTGCCAACCATTGTTCTGCGGCGAACATCAGCTGTCGGCCAATTCCCTGTCCTTCAAAAGCAGGTTTGACGAAAAGTGCAAAAATGCTGGCTTCAGTAGCATCAGCCATGGCAAACGCGACTATTTGTTGTCTATCTTCTGCCACCCAGCCTCGCCCCTGACCGGTTAACATGGCAGGAAGTGACTGATGAGTGATTCCGTGGGCGCTCAGCTCTTCCTGCGTCATTTTATTGTCATTAACGCTGAGTCGTACGCGAAACATCTCAGTGACGTCATCAGGATGCGCGATTCTTATTTGCATCTGTCATTTCCTGTTTATTGATTTATGAGAATAATACAAACAAAAACGCCTGCATTAAGCAGGCGTTTTTTAGTGATAAATAAAACGAGGATTAACCTGCTTTACGTTCACCAATAGGCAGAACGGTACGGCCATACTGTTCATTCAGTACTTCCGCCATTGCCAGATAAATTGCGCTGGAACCACAAACGATACCAACATAACCAGCGACGTTCAACAGACCGGTATTCGCTGTAATGTTACCGATAGATAACATAAAGAACAGCACCGTCAGGCTGGCAAAAACAAACTGTAAGCCACGATTAGCACGTAGGGTACCAAAGAACATAAACAGGGTGAAAATGCCCCATAATGCTAAATAGATGCCCAGGAAGGTAGAATCTGTAGCATGTGCATGTCCGACTTCAGGAAGCAGCCAGATACCCACTAAGGTCATCCAGAAAAAGCCATAAGAAGTAAATGCGGTAACGCCAAAAGTATTACCTTTTTTGAATTCTAAAATACCGGCAATAACTTGTGCCATACCACCATAAAAAATACCCATAGTAATAATAGCTGTGGTTACCGGGAAGAATCCGGCGTTATGGATATTTAACAGAATAGTGGTCATCCCAAATCCCATTAATCCTAGTGGACCTGGGTTTGCTAATTTATTCGAGTGCATATTTCCTCTGTACTCACGAATGCTGATTTATTAAGTGGATTTTTATCCGCATAGAGGCGGAATTAACTAACAACGACCACGGGTAAATGACACCGCGTATTACACGTGAGCGCGCATAATAATGAGGCACGAGTCACGAAACAATGGTTTTGATCAGGATTAATGCGAAATTTTTTTTATTTGCCCCCCTTGATGCCGGATTTGTCGCCCCCATCTTATGAACAACGGTGAAGCAAGCCTATGGATGTAAGACTTTTATTGGCAGTTGAAAAGTCATTTTGCACCCCCATATAGGTGAGTATGTGAACGAATATAGTTTTTAAGTGGAGAACATGTAATGGGTAAAATTATTGGTATTGACCTGGGTACAACGAACTCATGTGTTGCTGTTATGGACGGCACGCAGGTTCGCGTAATTGAGAACGCGGAAGGGGATCGTACAACTCCGTCAATTATCGCGTATACCCAGGACGGCGAAATTCTGGTTGGTCAGCCTGCAAAACGTCAGGCAGTGACTAACCCACAAAATACACTTTTCGCAATTAAGCGTCTGATTGGTCGTCGTTTTGGTGACGAAGAAGTTCAGCGCGACCGTGACATTATGCCTTTTAAAATTATTGGGGCAGAGAACGGTGACGCATGGGTTGAAGTAAAAGGTCAAAAAATTGCACCACCTCAGATTTCTGCTGAAGTTTTGAAAAAAATGAAGAAAACAGCAGAAGACTTTTTAGGTGAACCAGTAACCGAAGCGGTAATTACCGTTCCGGCTTACTTTAACGATTCTCAACGTCAGGCAACCAAAGATGCCGGTCGTATCGCTGGTTTAGATGTAAAACGTATCATCAACGAACCAACCGCAGCTGCTCTGGCTTACGGTCTGGATAAAGAGATGGGTAACCGCACTATCGCCGTATATGACTTAGGTGGTGGTACATTCGATATCTCTATTATTGAAATTGATGAAGTTGACGGTGAAAAAACCTTCGAAGTATTGGCAACCAACGGTGATACTCACTTAGGTGGTGAAGACTTTGATACCCGTTTGATCAACTACTTAGTTGATGAATTTAAGAAAGAGCAGGGCTTTGATTTACGTAATGATCCGCTGGCGATGCAACGTCTGAAAGAAGCGGCAGAAAAAGCGAAAATCGAGCTTTCTTCTGCTCAGCAAACGGACGTTAATCTGCCGTATATTACTGCAGATGCAACCGGTCCTAAGCATATGAATATTAAAGTGACTCGTGCAAAACTTGAGTCACTGGTTGAAGATTTGGTTAACCGCTCTTTAGAGCCGTTAAAAGTTGCATTACAGGATGCTGGCCTGTCAGTAAATGAAATCGACGATGTTATCCTGGTCGGTGGTCAAATCCGTATGCCATTAGTACAGAAGAAAGTATCTGATTTCTTCGGTAAAGAACCGCGTAAAGACGTTAACCCGGATGAAGCAGTAGCTATCGGTGCTGCGGTTCAGGGCGGTGTGTTAGCGGGTGATGTAACTGACGTATTGCTGTTAGACGTAACGCCTCTGTCTCTGGGTATTGAAACCATGGGCGGCGTGATGACTTCATTGATTGCCAAGAACACCACTATTCCGACTAAACACAGTCAGGTGTTCTCAACGGCAGAAGACAATCAGTCTGCGGTAACTATCCATGTTATCCAGGGTGAGCGTAAGCGTGCGGCAGATAACAAATCTTTGGGCCAGTTTAATCTGGACGGAATTCAGGCTGCTCCACGTGGTATGCCACAAATCGAAGTCACGTTTGATATCGATGCCGATGGTATTCTGCACGTATCGGCAAAAGATAAAAACAGCGGTCGTGAGCAAAACATTACCATTAAGGCCTCTTCTGGTTTGAACGAAGAAGAAATCCAAAAAATGGTGCGTGAAGCTGAAGCCAACGCCGATGCTGACCGTAAGTTCGAAGAGCTGGTTCAAACCCGTAACCAGGGTGACCACCTGTTGCACAGTACCCGTAAGCAAATTACGGAAGCTGGCGACAAGTTACCAGCGGATGATAAAACCGCTATTGAAGCTGCGTTAAGCGCACTGGAAACTTCATTGAAAGGTGAAGATAAAGCGGATATCGAAGCAAAAATCCAGGCTCTGGTTGAAGTATCCGGTAAGCTGATGGAAATGGCTCAACAGCAACATGCTGAAACCGCATCAGAAGGTGCACAAAGCGCGCCGGGTAAAGATGACGACGCCGTTGACGCTGAGTTCGAAGAAGTTAAAGACAAGAAGTAATCGCCCTTAAGCGGGCACGGTAATGATGCTTAAATTGTGGTATCGTTAACGGAACTTGGCACGGGCGTTGAGGTAACTCTACGCCCGTGTACGCATATATAGGGTAAAGTCCACAGATGGCGAAGAAAGACTATTACGAAGTTCTTGGCGTTGGCCGTGACGCTGATGAGCGTGAAATTAAGAAGGCCTATAAACGCTTAGCGATGAAACATCACCCGGACAGAAATCAGGGTGATAAAGAATCTGAAGAGAAGTTCAAAGAGATCAAAGAAGCCTATGAAATACTGACCGACGCGCAAAAGAAAGCGGCCTATGATCAATATGGTCATGCTGCTTTTGAGCAAGGTGGTATGGGCGGTGGTGGTTTTGGCGGCGGCTTTAGCGGCGGCGGCGATTTTAACGATATCTTTGGTGATGTATTTGGCGATATCTTTGGTGGTCGTCGTCAACGCGCAAGCCGTGGTTCCGACCTGCAATACACCATGACGTTAACGCTTGAAGAGGCAGTTCGCGGTGTAGCGAAAGAGATCCGTATTCCAACGCTGGCTGAGTGTGACGTTTGCCACGGCAGCGGTGCGAAAGCAGGAACCAGCTCAACTACCTGTTCAACCTGTCACGGTGCTGGTCAGGTTCAAATGCGTCAGGGCTTCTTTGCGGTACAGCAAACCTGTCCAACCTGTCATGGTCGTGGCAAGATCATTAAAGATCCATGCAATAAATGTCATGGTCAGGGTCGGGTAGAGAAGACCAAGACGCTGTCGGTTAAGATTCCAGCTGGCGTTGATACCGGGGATCGTATTCGCCTGTCAGGCGAAGGTGAAGCCGGAGAAAACGGAGCACCGGCAGGTGATTTATACGTTCAGGTTCAGGTGAAACAACATCCAATCTTTGAACGTGATGGTAATAACCTCTATTGTGAAGTGCCAATTAACTTCGCAATGGCAGCTTTAGGTGGCGAAATTGAAGTCCCTACGCTGGACGGCCGGGTAAATCTGAAAGTTCCGGCAGAAACCCAAACCGGTAAGTTGTTCCGCATGCGTGGAAAGGGCGTGAAATCGGTTCGTGGTGGAAGTCAGGGTGACCTGCTGTGCCGCGTAGTGGTTGAGACACCGGTTAAGCTTAATGAGAAACAAAAACAACTTTTACGCGAGCTTGAAGAATCTCTGGGTGGAGAAAAAGGGGCTAAAAATAGCCCGCGCTCCAAGTCATTCTTTGATGGCGTGAAGAAGTTTTTTGATGATTTGACTGGCTAATTATTTAGCGTTTTATTATCAGAATAAAAATCCCCGATCTGTGATTGGGGATTTTTTTGCCTGAAATCGAAAAAGTAACGGCTTGATTTCTCAGTTTAATGATTAATAAGAAACAAGTGTTATGTTTTTAGCAATTATTAATATTACATCATGATTAATAAGAATGTTTTAGTTCGCCTGCTATGGATAACTTTGGGTATTAATGTAATTAAAGACTGATTTTTGTAAAATTATAGATTCTTAGTCTAATTTGAGAGTATCAGGTGAAATTTTATAGTACTATTCGATACTGCTAAATTGAATAATAACATTAAGGTATCTTGTTATAAGGTATTAAAGGAGCCGTTTTTATCATGACTCACTATTTGCGCCAGTTTCTAAAATTAGAGGCATCAGGCGGTATTTTACTGATTATTGCAGCATTAATTGCCATGGTTATGGCGAACTCTCCTTTACAAACCGCTTATGAAGGCTTTTTGCATTTACCCATAGTTATCAAGATTGCCGCTCTGGATTTAAGTAACTCACTGGCTCATTGGATCAATGATGGTTTGATGGCCATCTTCTTTCTGGTGATTGGGCTGGAAGTTAAAAAAGAGCTGATAGAAGGATCGCTGGCGGGAAGAGACAAGGCGATGTTCCCGGTGGTAGCGGCGATAGGTGGCATGGTTCTACCCGCACTGGTTTATCTGATATTTAATATGGATGATACGGTAACTCGTACTGGTTGGGCCATTCCTGCTGCAACGGATATTGCCTTCGCACTTGGGGTTATGGCGTTGTTAGGAAGCCGGGTACCAACCAGCCTGAAAGCATTTCTGATGGCGTTAGCCATTATTGACGATTTAGGGGCGATAATTATTATTGCTCTGTTTTATACCAAAGAGCTTTCAATGGTTGCGCTTGCTGGTGCCGCAGTGAGTATCGCCATGATGGCGGTGATGAACTGGCGTGGTGTAGGTAACAAACTGGCTTACATTGTAGTTGGCGCGATACTCTGGGTATTTATGCTTAAGTCAGGTGTGCATGCCACATTAGCGGGAGTAATTACCGGCTTTTTCATCCCTCTTAATGGCTCTGAGGATAGTAAACCACTGGATAGCCTGATTCATCAGCTACATCCTTGGGTCACCTATTTTATTTTACCGCTGTTTGCTTTTGCCAATGCCGGTGTTGCTCTGGCGGGAGTTACGCTAAGCTCACTAAGCGGTATTTTGCCATTGGGAATTATGCTGGGTTTAGTGGTAGGTAAGCCGTTGGGGATCTTTGGTTTCTGCTGGGTTGCATTAAAAACTGGTTTGGTAAAAATGCCAGAATCCATTCAATTGAAGCACATCTTCTCTGTTTCTGTGCTCTGCGGTATTGGCTTTACCATGTCTATTTTTATCTCCTCTCTGGCATTTGAAGGTTTGTCCGCTGAATACATCACCTATTCGCGCTTAGGTATTTTGATTGGTTCAACGGTGGCCGCAGTATTAGGGTATTTCCTGTTAAAAATCTCATTAGCGAAATTACCGTCACATGAGATTGTGAAGTAATTAATAATAAAGCCTGATTTCTTCAGTCTTGTGTTTAAAAAGAGCTAATTGCCCGTAGGCAGCCCAGGCCCGACACGCACTGAAGCTAAGTACAGATGGTCTTCCGGTCGAGCACAAAGCTAATATGAGCATTTTAGATTTTACGACCGGAATATTAATTGGGGCCAATTTATTAGGTTTATCAGCCGCCTCAAAGGTTCTGCCAAAAGGCAGAACCTTCACTCGGGTAAAATAAAAAATGATATCAGGCTACCGGAACTTTAAGATTTTTATAGCGCTGGAAGACCGGCATATTAGCATCTTGTGGATTCTGTAACTGCCACAGGTTCCGATTGATACCATCGTTAATCAGATAGATAACCCCAGTTTCAATAGCAGACATCAGACACATCATTACGGGTTCATTAGAGGTATAGCCTACTTCACCTTCCAGCAAACGCTGATAATCAATAAAGCGGAATACACCAGCCTGAACTTCATAAGAAAGAATCGTTTTGCTGGTATTCACCGATGAAAGAATTTCCCCGGTACTAACATTAACGACCCGTAAGTTAACGGCAATCTGATCGAGTTGATATTGGGTACTGCCTCCGATACCAAAGTACCTTGCACCGATTCCCCCTGATTTCACATTGCTTTCGTAACCAATTATGGAGCCTTCAATCAACACGTTTGCTGCGACCAGTGAGGAAAGTGGCTGCATATTATTAACTGCCGCTTTACCATTCTCTTGAGCTGCCCGAATAATTTTCCGTTCATTTAACAGGTTTTGCAGACCTTGCCGTTCCAGTGGAATAAACCAGTTGGAGTCCTTTAAGGCTGATATCAACATAGCCGTTGCGCTCTGTGGTACAGAGGTCGAGAAGTTACTGGCAGGATAGGGTTTAAACTGCCCGGTTTCATCCTGAATATTGTATACCGAGACAAAAATTTTACCTTTTGGCGTTGGTAACTGTACTAAGTCCTGATAGCTTGGGCTGCGAGGCAATAGTGTTGGTTCAGCTGCTTGTCTTGGTGGATTGGTCAAACAACCATTTAGTAAAAACAGGCTGGCAAGTAATAAGAGATGGCGCATAGGTCGTTACCTTGTCTTAGTTAGCGCTGATACTGGTCAAGCCATCGACTTGAATGGTCGAGCTTTTACCACTGGCACGGTCGAGAATGTTCATGGTCAAGTTGCCATCGGTATTAGTGACATCAACAATAAAGTCTTTTGTCACCAGTCGGCCCGGTTTTCCCTGATTGATGTTGCCCATCAGACTACCCAGAAGTTGCGATTGAATGGCCGAAGTAAAATTATCCAGTGCTGAAGGCGTAGAGGATTCAAAATCATATCCGTCAGGATCTTTATATGAGTTTTGAGCATTGGCTTCAGATAGCAGAAAAGAGCCATTATTTGGGTTACCGCCAAAGTTAGGATTTACGAATTGGAATACCATGTTTCCGCCCCAGGAGAGGGGAGAGAACAGAAGCAAAGATAGAACCAAGTTTTTGATGCGCATAATACTCTCCTTAAAATTCATCGTGGGTTAAATCACCAGTATTCAGAAGGCTTTGATCTATCTGTCTTCTGGCCAGCTTTTGTGCCACCTGATCGATAGCTAAATCTACGTTACGGTTAAAGTCGCGTTTGCTTGGAAACAGAAACGCCTGATGTAACACGTCCTGATCAATTTTTATGGTTATCCAGCTTCCCCAGCGTGCGCTGGGTTTTTCGCTGATGGTGATGTTCCCTTTAAAATCCTTTTCCCATTTATCACTAAAGGCGCGATAAAAGTCGTGCCCGGTGGCGGTTACCGTGTGATCGGTAATCAAACCAGGTACTTCAACTTCAACGGCCCATGTGACCGGGCTAAACGCTAAAAAGAGTGAAATAACAGCCGCAGACAGATAACCGTTCATGATTCAGCGCCTAAGATGTTCATTAGCCCAGGTTGCTGCCTGAGTACGATTCTTCACGGAGATCTTCTTGAACAGGTTATACAGGTGAGTTTTAACCGTGTTTTCACTGATAAATAGCAGTCTGGCAATCTCTAAATTGGAGGCGCCCATACTTAATTTATGCAGGATCTCTTTCTCTCGATGTGTCAGGTCGGTTGCATTATCACTATGGTTATAGTGATAAAAACGGGACTGATTGAGCAGATGACTGGCTAATCGCTGAGAAAAGTAATATTCGCCACCCATAACGCTGTTGATCCCTTCGATTAATTTTTCCTGGTCGGCAGAAAGATAAAATACAGCACTAATCTGCGGCCATTTTTCAATTTCTTCAAAGTGATAATCTTCAGGCGTATTAAGCAACAGCAATTTGATACGATCGCGATTTTGGTTGAGAACTCCTTGCCAAAAAGTAATCAACTTTCTGTCTACGCTCATTAAATCAAAAAGAACCAATACTTTTTCAGTCGGTGGTTCATCAAGTGGTTTATGAATGTTTTGCAACTTAACATTAATGGGTAAGGCTGTATTTAACTGATGTAATAACGCTGTAGCTAATAACGATGGTTGTGTTATTAACAGCAACAGGCTTCTGTTTGCTTCATTACTCATAATGAAACTCCAAAATAATAGACTAACCCATCCGCGCAGAATCTTAGAGACTGCAGTAAACGTAATTATTTAATGACTTTCTATTTTTAATAAAAAGATTTCATTTGAAATATATATGACAAATAAATTGGTGTTTTTTTGGTTTTATCGGTTCCTTTTATTGTGTGTTTTTTACATATTCAATCTAGTATTAACGATTCCTAAAGCAAGGTCTATTTTTGTTGCAAAATGTTTCTTTTGATTTATAACATTTTCAATCAATTCAACTAACTAATGATGGGTATGATTTAAAAAATCAATAAAATCATGCGGTAGTGCTATTTAATAAAGCAATTAACAATGTGAAACGTAATTTTTTTCTGCGTTATATGGCGCATTTGAGATGTATCTATTAGCTGATCATTATTGCTTAATGATGAATGGTTTAGTGTTTCTTTTTTAAATTTTTGATAATGGAAATTATTAATGAGATTTTTGATGAGAAATGATTGGGTAGTATGGTAATAGCATTTTTTATTTTTCAGATATGGATTTTTTATATGGATTAAATGATTCTTCCTCTTTTTTAAATTAAATATTAATAAATAGAAGTGTTTCTTTTTCGCTCTAAAACTTTTGTATCAATACCGAAATTTTAAAATACGAAAAGAAGGTGAGTTTTTTATTTTTGAGTGATTGCATACTCAAATCATTATGTAACGAAGCGAATAATCATGATGGTAATTATCTGAAAGATAATCATTGATTTTATTCTTCATGTTTATGCTAAGTCAGCCCATTAGATTTAATCAGGGTGACAAAATGAAAAGATTGATATGTGCATTAGCGTTGCTTTCTGTTTCTGGCGTATCGATTGCTCAATATGACATGGCAGGTTCTGAATTTGTTTCACCTGATTATCAGATGAATCGAAGTTCTGCTGCGGGACAAGGAAATCGAGCGAGTATTGAGCAAAACGGCACTTCCAACCTGGCAATCGTTGTACAAAAGGGTGGAAATCAGGCGCAGATTAAGCAATCAGGGAGCAATAACACGGCGGTTATGGCTCAAAGAGGAATCGCAAATAACGCTGAAATTATTCAGACCGATGCTAACAATGTGGCTTATATAGCACAGTCCGGTGTGGCAAATTCGGCGTCTATTGAGCAATCAGATTTTGATAATGAAGCTTATATTATCCAAAAGGGTAAAGGGAACGTAACGCAAATTATTCAAAACGGTGTAAACCGGTCAGCCGGTGTTATACAAAATTCGTCAGGAATGGCCATTCGAGTGATTCAACACTAAGAATGACTGTTTTTTGACAATCATAGAAAGCCTATCTACGACGGGGTAGTATCATGAAACTGTGGAAAATTCTTGCTGTAACAACGTTAGTGATTTCAGGCAGTGCAATGGCAGATTCTAGTAGCTTTGGCCATGGCGGCGGCGGCGGCGGTGGTGGCGGCGGTGGTGGCGGCACACCAACAGTACCTCAATATACTTCAGCGTCAGCAGAGATTCGTATTTATCAGGCAGGTACCAGCAACTTTGCAGATGCCAGCCAAACTCAGGCTTATAAATCTTTAACGGATATTGAGCAACGTGGCGATCGTAACAAGTCTTACAGCAATCAAAGCGGTGACAACAGTCTGATTAACGTTGACCAATTTGGTAATGATAACTTGAGCGTAGCAGCGCAAACTGCCAATAAAGCAGCAATCTATGTTTCTCAAAGCGGTAGCGGCAACGTTTCTGGTGCATCACAAAGCTATGATGGCGGCTTAATCTCCGTTACTCAACTTGGTGCAGGTAACGTTGCATACTCTAACCAACACTAATTTGGTTCTTTCTGTGAAAAAACAGGGCTATTGCCCTGTTTTGTTTTTTTGGGTTTCCCGGAGGAGTTCTTATGTCTTTCTTACTTGCCGCCGCCCTCAGTAATCAGCTTTGGTTTAGTACGCAGCAGGATGCCCGTTATTACACTATTACCCCCATGGTAAATCTTGATAGTAGCTGTGAGTGCACGATATCAATAGAGGTCCAACGTAAGGGCAGTCAGGGAGAGAGCCGAAGCTTACAACAACGCCATATTTCTCTGGAAGCCAAAAAAGAGCATGCATTAGGACAAATGAAGTTCAATGTTTCTCAGGGGGATCGGGTGGATATTACCGTTACCTTAAGCAATGGTAGCAATATAGAAATGAAGAAGCAGTGGAGTTCATCTTCTGAGGTTTGATTTTTCAGGTTACGGAGGTTTTTCTGGACTTTGTTAAATTGCAGACATAAAAAAACCGGCATTGCCGGTTTTTTTAAGAAACGCTCAACATTAATTACATAGCGTTGATTTGTGCAGTCAGGTTTGACTTATGACGTGCAGCTTTATTCTTATGAATTAAGCCTTTTGCTGCCTGACGGTCAACAATTGGTTGCATGTCATTAAATGCTGCCTGAGCAGCAGCTTTGTCACCTGCTGTAATCGCCATTTGTACTTTCTTGATGAAAGTACGCATCATGGAGCGACGGCTTGCGTTATGCTTGCGGCGCTTCTCAGATTGGATGGCGCGTTTCTTAGCTGATTTGATATTAGCCAAGGTCCAACTCCCAAATAGTTTCTTGAGGACATTCTAAAGGCGAAGGAATATGCCCTTTCGACCTTCTTTTGTCAACGGATTTGTGCAAATTAGCGCCGCCATTTTCTCTTTTTACTAAAAAAGAAGGGGCGACACCGCGGTTATCGATGGCGCAGAATTCTAACAGCTTTGTACAACAGAATACAGTAATTAACGCGTTTTCTTTATGTGGATGTTGAAGATATAAGCATTACTGTATATTTATCGATAGATTAACGCCTGAAGACCATAAACCACAGAAGATTTTCGTTTATCACGTAATCGCGGGTTAACCTTAGGCGCGGCTATTGCTATAATCGATGGTTTCCAACTGTACAGAGCCCAAAACTGATTATGGAGCTGATTCGCGGTATACACAATATCCGACCTCGCCACCACGGGTGTGTTTTGACGATTGGTAATTTTGACGGCGTTCATCTGGGTCATCAGGCGTTATTACGTCAGTTAAAACGAGAAGGGAAGCGCCTGGGCCTGCCAACCATGGTGATGATCTTTGAACCCCAGCCGTTGGAGTTATTTGCCCCACAGCAGGCCCCTGCAAGGCTTACGCGCCTGCGCGATAAGTGTAAGTATCTGGCGCAAGCCGGTATCGATTATCTGTTGTGTGTGAAGTTTGATTCTGTTTTTGCAGCCAACAGCGCTGAACAATTTATTTCTAAGTTGCTGGTAGATTTGTTGGGTGTTAGGTTTTTAATGGTTGGCGATGATTTTCGCTTTGGGGCGAAGCGGCAGGGAGATTTCTCTTTACTGAAAACCGCCGGAGAAACCTTTGGTTTTTCTGTCGCCGATAGCGAAAGTTTTTGCGAGTCGGGTACTCGAATCAGTAGTACCATCATTCGTCAGGCATTGAGAGACGATAATCTGGCACTGGCGGAATCTTTGCTTGGGCGACCATACAGTATGTGTGGAAGAGTAGTGCATGGTGATGAGTTGGGGAGAACCATTGGTTTTCCTACGGCGAATCTCCCTATGAAACGACTGGTAGCGCCAATTAAAGGTGTGTATGCCGTAGAAGTTAATGGATTGGCTGATAAGCCATTACCCGGCGTTGCCAATATTGGCACCCGACCTACAGTTTCCGGCGTACGCCAACAGCTTGAAGTGCATTTATTAGATGTTGATATGGATCTGTATGGTCGCCATATTGATGTAGTAATCAGAGAAAAATTACGCAGCGAGCAGCGTTTTGCTTCGCTGGATGCTTTAAAACAGCAGATTGAAAATGATGTCGTGACCGCCCGTGAATATTTTGGGCAAGCGGTACGGACTTAAATATCTAGCCGAGAGATAGGGAACCGAGAATCGAATGACTGACTATAAGAACACGTTGAATTTGCCGGAAACCGGTTTTCCAATGCGCGGCGATTTAGCCAAGCGCGAACCGGATATGCTAAAACATTGGTACGAATCTGACCTTTATGGTGCGATTCGCCAGGCCAAAAAGGGGAAGAAAACCTTTATTCTTCACGATGGCCCTCCTTATGCAAACGGCAGCCTTCATATTGGTCATGCAGTAAATAAAATTCTCAAAGATATTATTATCAAGTCAAAAAGCATGTCTGGATACGATGCGCCATACGTGCCGGGCTGGGACTGCCATGGGTTACCTATCGAACTGAAAGTGGAACAACTGGTAGGTAAGCCGGGTGAGAAAATCAGCGCTGCGGAATTCCGTAAAGCTTGTCGTGACTATGCAGCGGAACAGGTTGAAGGCCAGAAAAAAGATTTTATCCGTTTAGGTGTGCTGGGTGACTGGGATCATCCATACCTGACCATGGAATATAAGACTGAAGCCAACATCATTCGTTCTCTGTCAAAAATCATCGGTAATGGTCACCTGCATAAAGGCGCTAAGCCTGTGCACTGGTGCATTGACTGCCGTTCATCTTTGGCTGAAGCAGAAGTTGAGTATTACGACAAAACCTCTCCTTCTATTGATGTGCGTTTTGCCGCTGTTGATTCAGCTGCAGTAGCCGCCCGGTTTGGCGTAAACCAGTTGAATGGTTCGGTTAATGCAGTTATCTGGACCACTACGCCCTGGACCTTACCGGCAAACCGCGCTATCTCCCTGCATCCTGAGTTTGAGTATCAGTTAGTTCAGGCTGGAAGTGACAACCTGATTCTGGCTACCGACTTGGTTGAAAGCGTGATGAAACGCGCCGGTATTGATAGCTGGAAAGTTCTGGGTAGTGCGAAAGGTGCAGACTTAGAGTTGATGCGCTTTAAACACCCATTCCTGAATTTTGATGTGCCAATTGTTCTGGGGGAGCACGTGACTCTGGATGCGGGTACCGGTGCGGTACATACGGCTCCTGGCCATGGTCCTGATGACTATGTGATTGGTCAAAAATATCAGTTAGAAGTGGCTAACCCGGTAGGTCCGGATGGTTGCTATCTGCCGGGAACTGGCGCTGGCCTTGATGGTTTAAACGTATTTAAAGCCAACGACGTGATTGTTGAGATGCTGCGTGAACACGGCGCTTTATTGCACGTTGAAAAAGTGCTGCATAGCTATCCATGCTGCTGGCGTCATAAGTCACCGATTATCTTCCGTGCAACCCCTCAGTGGTTTATCAGCATGGATCAAAACGGATTACGTAAACAGTCGCTGGAAGAGATCAAAAGCGTTCGCTGGATCCCTGACTGGGGTCAGGCGCGTATCGAAAACATGGTAGCAAACCGCCCTGACTGGTGTATTTCACGCCAGCGTACCTGGGGTATGCCAATGTCACTGTTCGTGCATAAAGAGACAGATGAACTGCATCCTCGCGCATTAGAAATTATGGAGCAGGTAGCTCAGTGCGTTGAACAACATGGCATTCAGGCATGGTGGGATCTGGACCCTAAAGATGTATTGGGTGAAGACGCCGATAATTATGTGAAGGTACCAGATACGCTGGACGTTTGGTTTGATTCGGGCTCGACACACTCCTCAGTTGTTGATGTACGTCCTGAGTTCCACGGCCACAGTGCGGATATGTATCTGGAAGGTTCAGACCAGCATCGCGGCTGGTTTATGTCTTCCCTGATGATTTCAACTGCAATGAAAGGCAAAGCGCCTTATCGTCAGGTTCTGACTCATGGTTTCACCGTGGATGGTCAGGGCCGTAAGATGTCTAAATCTATCGGTAACACCATTAGTCCTCAGGATGTAATGAATAAACTGGGTGGCGATATTCTGCGTTTGTGGGTGGCTTCAACGGATTACACCGGTGAAATCGCAGTATCCGATGAAATTTTAAAACGTTCAGCGGATGCTTATCGTCGTATTCGTAACACCGCGCGTTTCCTGCTGGCTAACCTCAACGGTTTTGATCCGGCAAAAGATATGGTGAAACCAGAAGAGATGGTAGTTCTGGATCGCTGGGCCGTTGGTCGTGCTCTGGCAGCACAAAATGAAATTGCAGCCAGTTATGATAATTACGACTTCCATGTGGTTATTCAGCGTCTGATGCAGTTCTGTTCTGTAGAGATGGGTTCGTTTTATCTGGATATCATCAAAGATCGTCAATACACCGCGAAAGGCGATAGCCTGGCGCGTCGTAGCTGCCAGACCGCGCTGTATCATATTGCTGAAGCGTTGGTACGCTGGATGGCACCGGTGATGTCGTTTACCGCTGATGAAATCTGGAACTATCTGCCGGGAGATCGTGAGAAGTTTGTATTTACCGGTGAATGGTATCAGGGATTATTTGGTCTGGCCGATGGCGAAAGTATGAATGACAGCTATTGGGAAGAATTGCTGAAGGTCCGTGGTGAAGTGAATAAGGTGTTAGAGCAGGCGCGTAACGATAAGCAGCTAGGCGGCTCTCTTGAAGCATCGGTTACTTTATTCGCAGATTCTGAGCTGGCAGATAAGCTGAATGCACTGAAAGACGAGCTGCGTTTTGTGCTGCTGACTTCTGGTGCGGAAGTTGAACCTATTACACAGGCAACGGCAGACGCACAGCAAAGCGAAATGATGAAAGGTTTGAAAGTTGGGCTGGCTAAAGCGCAGGGTAATAAGTGCCCTCGTTGCTGGCACTATACGCTGGATGTCGGTCAAAATGCAGAACATCCGGATCTTTGTGGCCGCTGTGTAACTAACGTTGCTGGCAATGGTGAAGAGCGTAAGTTCGCCTGATGAGTAAATCTATTGGTTCTACCGGGCTCCGCTGGCTATGGCTGGCGGTTGCCGTTCTGATTGTCGATCTGGCCAGTAAGTTTTGGGTGGTAAAGAATTTCCGCCTGGGCGAATCGGTGGATTGGTTACCGTTCTTTAATTTCTACTATGCGAGAAATTATGGTGCAGCCTTTAGTTCCTTTATGGGACAGCGTTGGGCGTTGGCGGCTGTAGCGATAACCATTACTATTGTATTAATGGTGATGATGTACCGCACGGCAGCAACGGCTAAATGGAGCAATATTTCCTTTGCTTTGATTATCGGTGGTGCATTGGGCAACCTGTTTGATCGCCTGTACCATGGTTTTGTCGTCGACTTTTTTGATTTTTTCATTGGCGATTGGCACTATCCAACTTTCAACGTTGCTGATTGTGCAATATGCATCGGGGCAGTGATGGTGGTACTGGAAGGTTTCATTTTCTCTAAAAAAGAGAAAAAACCAGCGTAATGCAAGTCACAGTGACGTAACGGTTTTATTGACGGTGTAGCCAGCAAGGTTGCTGACTACACCGTATATATATTTGGAGAGTAAAAATGCAGATATTGTTAGCCAATCCGCGAGGTTTCTGTGCAGGAGTCGACCGGGCT
The DNA here is from genome assembly GCF_013394855.1 of Limnobaculum xujianqingii. Lineage (NCBI taxonomy): Bacteria > Pseudomonadati > Pseudomonadota > Gammaproteobacteria > Enterobacterales > Budviciaceae > Limnobaculum > Limnobaculum xujianqingii. The sequence goes on from NZ_JABMLK010000002.1 coordinate 292,919, forward strand.
ATCAGTATTGTTGAACGTGCGCTGGAAATTTATGGCGCTCCAATTTATGTACGCCATGAAGTGGTGCATAACCGTTATGTTGTTGACAGCCTGCGTGACCGTGGCGCGGTATTTATTGAACAGCTTAATGAAGTTCCCGATGGTGCGATTTTGATTTTTTCCGCACACGGCGTGTCTCAGGCTGTTCGTGCTGAGGCAAAATCCCGTGACTTAACGGTATTCGATGCCACTTGTCCGCTGGTAACTAAAGTGCATATGGAAGTGGCTCGCGCCAGCCGTAAAGGCCGTGAAGCGATTCTGATTGGTCATGCCGGGCATCCTGAAGTGGAAGGCACTATGGGGCAATACAGCAATCAGGAAGGCGGCATGTATTTGGTCGAGTCACCGGAAGATGTATGGCAGCTAAAAGTCAAAAATGAGAAGAATCTCTGTTTTATGACACAAACCACGCTGTCCGTTGATGATACATCTGATGTGATTGATGCCCTCCGTGAGCGTTTCCCGGATATTATCGGCCCGCGTAAAGATGATATTTGCTACGCCACCACTAATCGTCAGGAGGCTGTGCGCAATTTAGCACTGCAGTCAGATATGGTGCTGGTGGTTGGTTCAAAAAACTCATCTAACTCAAACCGTTTAGCTGAACTGGCTCAACGTATCGGTAAGCCCGCCTATCTGATTGATACCGCAGAAGACATTCAGGAAGATTGGGTAAAGAATTTGAATTCTGTTGGTGTAACCGCTGGCGCTTCTGCTCCCGACGTTTTAGTTCAGGCAGTGATCACTCGCCTTCGTTCTCTGGGTGGAGAACCTGCGGTAGAAATGGAAGGGCGTGAAGAGAGTATTGTATTTGAAGTACCAAAAGAGCTAAGAGTTAAGCAGGTGGATTAAACCTGAGTGGCTGTTTTGAATAAAGACATTTGCGGGCTGATATATTCAGCCCGTTTTCATTTTTATCGTTTTATTTTTTCACCAATATAAGCTTAGCTTTTAATTAGTTCGGCATAATTAGTAAATTTATTTGTCACCGTTCAGGGTGAACGTTAATCTGGTAGTTAAGTTAGTTACAGAATAAAAATTCAGAGGATCATTATGACCAATAAGCAGGTTAGGATTGCGATTGCCGGTGCTGGCGGACGAATGGGACGTCAGCTGATTCAGGCTGTTCATCAGGCAGAAAACGTAACGTTAGGAGCCGCATTAGAACGACGTGGTTCTTCACTGGTTGGTGTTGATGCTGGTGAACTGGCTGCCATTGGTCAGATAGGCATTCGGGTTAGTGATAATCTGGAAGCGGTTGCAAAAGATTTTGATGTGTTTATTGATTTCACTCGTCCAGAAGGCACTCTGGAACATATCTCTTTTTGCCGTCATCACCATAAGGCAATGGTTATTGGTACCACCGGATTTGATGATGCCGGTAAAGCTGCCATTCAACAGGCTTCAGCAGAAATTCCGATTGTATTTGCCGCTAATTTTAGCGTTGGGGTTAATCTGGTGCTTAAATTACTGGAGCAGGCGGCAAAGGTAATGGGAGATTATACCGATATTGAAATCATTGAAGCGCACCATCGCCATAAAGTTGATGCGCCTTCAGGAACCGCGCTGGCAATGGGTGAAGTTATTGCCGATACATTAGGCAGGGACTTAAAAACCTGTGCAGTATACGGTCGGGAAGGGCATACCGGCGAACGAGCCCGTGAAACGATCGGATTCGCTACTCTGAGAGCGGGTGATATTGTGGGAGAACATACGGCGATGTTTGCTGATATTGGTGAGCGAGTTGAAATTACTCATAAAGCTTCCAGTCGTATGACCTTTGCTAACGGAGCGGTAAGGGCTGCCGCCTGGTTAAGTCAGCATAAGTCTGGTCTTTATAGTATGCGTGATGTTTTATCACTTAACGATTGATTTTTGTATGTTTAGTGTCGAGATTAATTGATTTATTATAAGATTAATCTCGATGTTTGTTTTTTTAATTCATTTTTAACCAATGAGTTAGTGTTGAAAATTATATTTTATACTCTTAGTGTTAAATTTAATTTAATTTGCTTTTTTTTGTAAGTTAACCTTGATTTTTTATCCTTAAGTCTCATTTTTTCACCTGAATTTCTCTTTTTTGTATTCAAATATCGTTTTATTCTTTCATATGCTTTAGCAATCGTTTTCTAAGCATGCTTTATTGGTATTTTTTGCCATTACATCCCGGTTTTTATGTTGAAGTGCCAAAAATACAATAAAAAATGTGTGTTTCAGTAGACAAGAGACGATTCGATCATTAGAATGCGCCCAATTTGCCAAAAATTTGCCAGTAAGGCTTTTTTTGTGCCTTTTTAAAAGGTATAGTTGTGAATTAATATGCATATTTTGTGACTGTTTATTCTAGGAGGGTGTTTTGAGTAAGACAGCGCTACTGGTTCTCGAAGACGGAACCCAATTTCATGGTCGGGCCATCGGGGCCAAAGGGATGGCAATTGGGGAAGTGGTTTTTAATACCTCAATGACAGGCTATCAAGAAATCCTTACTGACCCATCTTATTCCCGCCAAATTGTTACTCTTACTTATCCCCATATTGGAAATGTCGGCACGAACTCTTCAGATGAAGAATCCACTTCTGTTCATGCTCAGGGATTAATTATTCGTGATTTGCCACTGATTGCCAGTAACTACCGCAATCAGGAAGGACTGTCAGAATACCTGAAGCGCCACAATATAGTTGCTATTGCTGATATTGATACGCGTAAATTGACCCGTTTGCTTAGAGAGAAAGGGGCACAAAACGGCTGCATTATTGTAGGCGATCAGCCAGATGCTCAGTTGGCTTTGGAAAAAGCGCGCGCCTTCCCTGGTCTGAAAGGCATGGATTTAGCCAAAGAGGTAACAACGCAAGAGTCCTACCGTTGGGCTCAGGGTAGCTGGACGCTGGAAAATGATTTACCGGCAGTAAAAAATGACAGCGAATTACCTTACCACGTCGTCGCTTATGACTATGGTGTAAAACGCAACATCCTGAGAATGTTGGTGGATCGCGGCTGCCGTCTGACGGTAGTTCCGGCACAAACCTCCGCAGAAGAGGTTTTGAAACTTAATCCGGATGGTATTTTCCTGTCAAACGGACCGGGCGACCCTGCACCCTGTGACTATGCGATTAAAGCTATTCGCCAGTTTCTGGAAACTGATATCCCGGTATTCGGTATCTGTCTGGGCCATCAACTGCTGGCTCTGGCTTCCGGAGCGCAAACCATCAAGATGAAATTTGGTCACCACGGCGGTAACCACCCGGTGAAAGACCTCGATGCTAATAGCGTTATGATCACTGCACAAAACCATGGTTTTGCAGTAGATGAATCCTCATTACCAGCGAATTTGCGCATTACTCATAAATCGTTGTTTGATGGCACATTGCAGGGTATTCACCGCACCGATAAAGCCGCATTTAGTTTTCAGGGGCACCCGGAAGCCAGTCCCGGGCCGCATGATGCTGCACCGCTGTTCGACCATTTCATCGAGCTGATTGAATCTTACCGTTCTACCGCTAAAAACAAATCAGGAGCCTTGAGCCATGCCAAAACGTACTGACATAAAAAGCATCCTGATTCTTGGAGCCGGCCCAATCGTCATCGGTCAGGCTTGTGAGTTTGACTACTCTGGTGCACAGGCTTGTAAAGCGCTGCGGGAAGAGGGATACCGGGTGATTCTGGTGAACTCCAACCCGGCGACGATTATGACTGACCCGGAAATGGCTGATGCAACCTACATTGAGCCTATCCAGTGGGAAGTGGTACGCAAAATCATTGAGAAAGAGCGTCCGGATGCGGTTCTGCCTACGATGGGCGGACAAACCGCTCTTAACTGTGCGCTGGAACTGGAACGTAAGGGCGTACTGGCTGAATTTGGCGTAACCATGATTGGTGCCACTGCGGATGCTATTGATAAAGCAGAAGATCGCCAGCGCTTTGACAAGGCGATGAAAAAAATCGGTCTTGATACGGCACGTTCCGGCATTGCTCATAATATGGAAGAAGCTTATGCCGTGGCTGCGGATGTGGGCTTCCCTTGTATTATTCGCCCATCATTTACCATGGGCGGTACCGGTGGTGGTATCGCCTATAACCGTGAAGAATTTGAAGAGATCTGCGAACGAGGTCTGGACCTTTCCCCTACCAAAGAGCTGCTGATTGATGAGTCGCTGATTGGCTGGAAAGAGTATGAGATGGAGGTAGTTCGGGACAAAAATGATAACTGTATTATCGTCTGTTCCATCGAAAACTTCGACGCCATGGGTATTCACACCGGTGATTCTATCACTGTAGCTCCGGCACAAACCCTGACTGATAAAGAGTATCAGATCATGCGTAACGCCTCGATGGCTGTGTTGCGTGAAATTGGTGTAGAAACCGGTGGTTCCAACGTGCAGTTCTCGGTGAACCCTAAAAATGGTCGCCTGATTGTTATCGAAATGAACCCGCGGGTTTCCCGTTCTTCAGCATTAGCCTCTAAAGCAACGGGCTTTCCGATTGCCAAAATTGCCGCCAAGCTGGCGGTTGGCTATACCCTCGATGAACTGATGAACGATATTACCGGCGGCAGAACTCCGGCATCGTTTGAACCTTCTATTGACTATGTTGTGACAAAAATCCCTCGCTTTAACTTCGAGAAGTTCGCCGGTGCCAATGACCGACTGACCACTCAGATGAAGTCCGTCGGGGAAGTGATGGCCATTGGCCGTACACAACAAGAATCGCTGCAAAAAGCATTACGCGGCCTGGAAGTCGGCGCCAGTGGATTTGATCCAAAAGTCAGTCTGGACGATCCGGAAGCGTTGACCCGAATTCGTCGTGAACTGAAAGAAGCGGGCGCTGAGCGTATCTGGTACGTTGCTGATGCATTCCGTGCCGGTATGTCAGTAGACGGCATCTTTAACCTGACTAATATTGACCGCTGGTTCCTGGTACAAATCGAAGAGCTGGTTCGTCTGGAAGAGCAGGTGGCTGAACGCGGCATTAACGGCCTGGACTATGATTTCATGCGCTTGTTGAAACGCAAAGGTTTTGCCGATGCGCGTCTGGCTAAGCTGGTTGGCTTCTCTGAAGCGGAAGTGCGTAAGTTGCGCTATAAGCATGGCATTTATCCGGTATACAAACGGGTTGATACCTGTGCGGCTGAGTTCGCCACGGATACCGCTTATATGTATTCAACCTATGAAGATGAGTGTGAAGCTAACCCAACTAATGACCGGCCAAAAATTATGGTGCTGGGCGGTGGCCCTAACCGTATTGGACAGGGAATTGAGTTTGATTATTGCTGCGTTCATGCTTCGCTGGCGCTGCGGGAAGATGGTTATGAAACCATCATGGTTAACTGTAACCCTGAAACGGTTTCTACCGATTATGACACTTCCGATCGCCTCTACTTCGAGCCGGTTACGCTGGAAGATGTACTGGAAATTGTACGCGTCGAGCAACCTGCCGGGGTTATTGTTCAGTACGGCGGTCAAACCCCATTAAAACTGGCTCGCTCATTAGAGGCCGCCGGTGTACCGATTATTGGTACCTCTCCGGATGCTATTGACCGGGCAGAAGACCGCGAACGTTTCCAGCAGGCGGTTCATCGTCTGGGCTTAAAACAGCCGGCAAACGCAACGGTATCAGCGATTGAAATGGCGGTAGATAAGGCTGCTGGTATCGGTTATCCGCTGGTAGTTCGTCCTTCTTATGTGCTGGGCGGACGAGCGATGGAAATTGTCTATGATGAAACCGACCTGCGTCGTTACTTTCAGACTGCGGTTAGCGTTTCTAACGATGCGCCAGTACTGCTGGACCGCTTCCTGGATGATGCAATCGAAGTTGACGTAGATGCTATCTGTGACGGAGAGCGAGTACTGATTGGTGGCATCATGGAACACATCGAACAAGCGGGCGTTCACTCCGGTGACTCAGCCTGTTCTTTACCGGCCTACACCTTAAGCCAGGATATTCAGGATGAAATGCGCCGACAGGTTGAAAAGCTGGCATTTGAGCTCTGTGTTCGCGGCTTAATGAATGTGCAGTTTGCGGTGAAAGGAAACGATGTTTACCTGATTGAGGTGAACCCTCGGGCAGCACGTACCGTACCGTTTGTTTCCAAGGCAACGGGCGTACCGCTGGCTAAAGTGGCTGCACGAGTAATGGCCGGCAAATCACTGCTGGAGCAAGGTGTAACCAAAGAAGTTATTCCGCCTTACTACTCGGTAAAAGAAGTGGTGCTGCCATTCAACAAATTCCCTGGAGTAGACCCAATTTTAGGGCCTGAAATGCGTTCAACGGGTGAAGTGATGGGCGTTGGCCGCAGCTTTGCTGAGGCGTTTGCTAAGGCGATGCTGGGTAGCAGTCCAAACCGCATTCCACGTGGTCGCGCACTGTTATCGGTACGTGAGGGCGATAAAGCTCGGGTGGTTGATTTAGCTGCCAAGCTGCTGAAGCAGGGCTTCGATCTGGATGCTACTCACGGTACCGCAGTGGTGCTGGGTGAAGCGGGTATTAATCCCCGTCTGGTGAATAAGGTACATGAAGGTCGCCCACATATTCAGGACAGGATTAAAAACGGTGAGTATAACTACATCGTCAACACCACCGAAGGGCGTCAGGCCATTGAGGACTCTAAGTTGATTCGCCGCAGTGCGCTTCAATATAAAGTTCACTATGACACCACGCTAAACGGCGGTTTTGCTACCACGATGGCAATGAATGCGGACCCTACGGAGAAAGTGATTTCCGTTCAGGAAATGCATCAGTTGTTGAAGTAGTTAATAGATAATTGGGACCGGAGTAAGTTTCGTCTGCTAAACCTATAGAGTCTATCTGAACGATGGTTTATGCAGCCGAGCAGGGGCATTAGGGCGAATGCCCCTGCACCCCGCGCCTTTCGCACAGGAATTCAGGTCGCTTAGGCGACTGCCTTCCTCCGTCATTCGGCCTTAACGCACCGGTGCAGAGCCGCTCCCGGCGTCGCTGCACCTCGCCCCGCATCCGTGCGGGACGTGCTGGCCTCTTTCAGTCGTCAGCTGAATTCAAGTGCTCATTAAAGGGCATAAATAGAAAAAGGCATAGAATTAGCCTCTTTGATAATCTGCATCTAAACTTTAAAAACCATAATAAACAGTAACTGAGCGTTTGAAGCGGTTCAAAAATCAGTGTTATTCTAACTGGCGCTTTTGAAAGCCCGGCAAACGGTAGGGTTACCCGTTTATTTCCTCTCTATTTCACTCAGGTAAACATAAAGTGGAATTTGATAAAGTCCATCAACGCCAGCGGGAAATTACCCGTTTGTGTATACAGTGTGCGCTGTTATTGCTACAGCACGGTGCGGAAAGTATGTTGGTCGAGCAGCTTTCTACTCGACTTGGCAAGGCACTGGGTGTTGATGAGGTAGAAAGTTCTATCTCTGCGAATGCAATAGTGTTGAGTACCATCTATAAAGGGCACTGCCTTACCTCTACACGTAAGAATGTCGACCGCGGCATAAATATGCATGTGGTAACTGAAGTTCAGCGAATAGTGATATTAACTGAGCATCGCTTATTAGGCATTGATGAAGTTGAAAAACGGCTAAACCATATCAAGCCACTACGCTATCCACGTTGGTTAATGGTGCTGATGGTGGGATTATCCTGTGCCAGCTTCTGCAAACTGGCCGGTGGTGACTGGGATGCGGTATTAGCCACGTTATTAGCCAGTGGTGTAGCGATGTATGCTCGTCAGGTTATCACTTCTTTTCAGATTAACCCGCTAATTAACTTTTTTGCCACTGCCTTTGTGGCCACTACCGTTGCAGGCTGGCTGGTTGACTGGATGGATATTTCCAAAGCTTCAATAGCCATGGCTTCCAGCGTATTGCTGTTAGTTCCCGGCTTTCCGCTGATTAACTCAGTGGCGGATATGTTTAAAGGGCATATCAATACCGGTATCGCCCGTTGGGTGATGGCCAGTCTGTTAACCCTTTCAACCTGTATTGGGGTTGTGGTGGCGATAACCGTTTGGGGGTTTCGGAGCTGGTTATGAATCTGATATTAACGCTTATCGAAAATATGTTTCTTGCAGCCATTCCGGCGGTTGGCTTTGCGCTGGTGTTTAACGTACCGGTAAAAGCCCTGAAGTATTGTGCATTGCTGGGGGCAATAGGCTATGCCTGCCGTACCATATTAATTTATTACCAGTTTCCTCTGGAGTGGAGCACATTACTGACTTCTATGCTGACAGGTACTATCGGTATTCGCTGGTCGCGATGCTTTCTTGCCCACCCGAAAGTCTTTACCGTTGCGGCGGTGATCCCTATGTTCCCCGGCGTTTTTGCCTATAAGGCAATGATTGCTCTGGTAGAGATCTCCCATAAGGGGTATTCTGCCGAACTGTTTGAAACCATGATTACTTATTTTTTAAGGGCTTCGTTTATCGTTGGGGCATTGTCCATTGGGCTTTCTTTACCGGCTCTGTGGCTGTATCGCCGTAAGCCCAGCGTTTAACTGCCTGTTAGCAGGATGTTGTTATGATTATTAGTCTGATTGCCGCAATGGCAGCAAACCGGGTGATTGGTGCCGAGAATGCGATGCCCTGGCATCTTCCCGCCGATCTGGCATGGTTTAAGCAAAACACCCTGAATAAACCGATAATTATGGGGCGTAATACCTATCTGTCCATTGGTCGTCCTCTACCTGGCAGATTGAATATTGTCATCAGCCGACAGCCTCAAACCGATGAAAGAGTTACCTGGGTTACTTCACTGGAGCAGGCTATTCAAGCGGCTGGCGAAGTGGAAGAGGTGATGATTATTGGCGGAGGAAGCGTTTATCAGCAGGCATTAGCACAAGCTGACCGCCTGTACCTGACTCATATTGAAGCTGAACTGGCGGGAGATACCCATTTTCCTGACTATCAGCAACTGGCATGGCATCAGGTATTTTCTCAGCATCATCCGGCTGATGAAAAGAACCCACATGCTTATCAGTTTGAAATACTGGAACGGCAAAAATAATGATTTTCCGGCACATCAGAACGATATGCCGGAATGATTTTACTCATCGTTTTCAGCGATTTTCGCCAGAGAGTGTTGTTGAAAATACTGTTTATCTTCCCATCTCAACATCGTGAGCTTCCCTCCCCAACAGCAGCCGGTATCCAGTGCATAAATACCTTCTGGCGCACCTTTTCCTTCCAGTGAAGCCCAATGGCCAAAAACAATTGAATAGTTTTCAGAAACTGGCCCGGAGAGTTCAAACCAGGGTTTTAACGGTGCAGGCGCTTTTTTAGGTACGTCTTTACAGATCATATCCAGACAGCCGTTTGGATAGCAGTAGCGCATGCGGGTTAGTGCATTAGTGGCGTAGCGTAATCTGGGTAACCCTGACAGCTCATCGTGCCAGCAGTTGGGTAAATCGCCATACATTGAGTCGAGAAACAGCGGGTAGCTATCACTGGACAGAATAGCTTCAATTTCACGGGCGCAGCGTTTAGCGGTATCAATATCCCATTGAGGCGTAATACCTGCGTGCCCCATAACTAATGCCTTTTCTTCGTCTACCTGTAGCACAGGCTGGCGGCGTAACCAATTGATTAATTGGTCACAGTCTGGTGCTTCAAGCAATTCAGTCAGGTTATCTTTCGGTTTATTGCGGCTAATACCAGCATAAATTGCCAACAGATGAAGGTCATGATTACCCAATACGATACGGACTGAATCGCCCAGCGATCGAACATAACGAAGAACTTCAAGGGAATCTGGTCCTCGGGCGACTAAATCGCCCGTTAACCAAAGGGTATCTGTGGTGGGGTTAAAACTGGCTTGTGCCAGCAAAGCTTGTAGTTCCTGAAAACAACCGTGCACATCACCGACTAAAAGTGTTGCCATAAGCGGGAGCTAACCTTTTATTATTATTGAATCTTTTTTAGTGAATCAGGGACGGAATCGCCAGGCGGAATACCGGAATCACTATCTGAAATGGTTGCCCCATATGATCGATCATATTGTAGTGGCCTTCCATTGTACCCAGCGGCGTTTCCAGAATAGCGCCACTGGTATATTGAAACTCATTGCCTGCTGAAATAACCGGCTGTTCACCAATAACGCCTTCACCCTGAACTTCAGTATGCTTGCCGTTAGCGTTAGTGATCAGCCAGTATCGGCTAAGAAGCTGTACCTGCTCCCGGCCCAGGTTGCGAACTGTCATGGTATAAGCAAAAACAAAGCGCTGTTCATCCGGCAAAGATTGGGCTTCAACATAGAAACTTTGTGCCTGAATAAAAATCCTGGGTTTATCGATCACGGTATTACTCCTGTTCAGCCTCCGGCAGTTTGGTGCCTTTGGTTGATAACCAATTTGCCATTTTGCAATACAGTTCAACAGAGATATTTTCTGCCCGCATATTCAGATCTAAGCCCAGTGCTGTCAGTTGTTCTGGCGTGAATAGATGGCCCAGACTGTTGCGGATAGTTTTACGCCGTTGATTGAATGCCTCTGTAGTCAGACGGCTCAGGATACGAATATCTTCTACAGGATAGGGGATGCTGTCATGCGGAATCAGACGTACCACCGCTGAATCTACTTTTGGCGCAGGGCGGAATGCCGTTGGCGGCACTTCCAGTACCGGAATCACCCGGCAATAATATTGCGCCATTACGCTTAACCGACCATAGGTTTTGCTATTTTCCCCAGCCACCAGTCGGTTAACTACTTCTTTCTGTAACATAAAATGCATGTCACTTATAGCATTAGTATAGCTGAAAAGATGGAACATCAGCGGCGTTGAGATGTTATACGGCAGGTTGCCGAATACTCTCAGCGGTTTTCCCATCTCTTTGGCCAGTGCCGCGAAATCAAAGGTCATGGCATCTTGCTGGTAGATAGTCAGTTTATCTTTCAGCTTAGGATTAACTGCCAGACGAGCGGCCAGATCGCGATCCAGCTCAATAACGGTCATGTGTTCTAACCGTTCAGCAACCGGTTCGGTTAACGCAGCCAGACCCGGACCAATTTCCAGCATAGCCTGACCCGGTTGTGGATGAATCGCCGAGACGATGCTGTCGATCACATAAGGATCGCTTAAAAAGTTTTGCCCGAAACGTTTGCGGGCAAAGTGGCCCTGATGAACACGATTATTCATTACGATTATTTATCATTTTAATAGCGAGATTAAGCGCAACGGTAAAACTACCTGCATCGGCAGTACCCGTAGCGGCAAGGTCTAATGCGGTGCCGTGGTCGACAGAGGTCCTGATAAAAGGAAGGCCCAGAGTGATATTCACTGCCCGGCCAAATCCCTGATATTTCAAAACAGGTAATCCCTGATCGTGATACATGGCTAATACTGCATCAGCATGTTGTAAATATTTAGGCTGAAATAGGGTATCAGCCGGAAGCGGTCCAATAAGGTTAATACCCTGTTGGCGCAGTTTTTCCAGAGTAGGGGAGATAATATCTATCTCTTCATGACCCATGTGACCACCTTCACCCGCGTGAGGGTTTAGCCCGCAAACATAAATTTGTGGATGCGAAATACCAAACTGAGTGACTAAATCATGATTCAGAATGGAGATGGTCTCCGTCAGACTCTCTGGTGTAATAGCTTCAGAAACGCGAGACAGAGGCAGATGAGTGGTCACCAAAGCTACGCGTAACTCTTCCGTTGCCAGCATCATGACAACCCGTTGCCGATGGCTGCGTTCTGCAAAAAACTCAGTGTGGCCGGTAAAGGCATGTCCGGCATCATTGATAATGCCCTTATGCACCGGACCGGTAATTAATGCGGCAAATTCACCACTCAGGCAGCCATCACAGGCGCGGGCCAGTGTATCTATAACATATTGGCTGTTTTGAACATTAAGTTCCCCAGGGATAACAGAGTTGCTCAATTTAACCGGCAAAACGGTTAATGTGCCTTTTTTCTGCGGTTGAGGTGATTGCTCTGGCTGGTAAACATGTAATTGCAAAGGCAGCCCGAGGAGGGCTGCCCTTTGCTGGAGCAATTCTGGCGCGGCGCAAACCACCAGCTCAACGGGCCATTCCCGCTGAGCCATCTGCACAATTAAGTCAGGTCCCACACCGGCAGGTTCTCCCGGTGTGATAACCACGCGTTGAATATTACTGAGCATTTGCGCTGGTACTGCTACTGTTGCTGCCATTCATAATTTTAACGTAAGCACTGGCGCGAATTTCCTGCATCCAGCTTGGTACTTCTTCAGAGAACTTACGGTTGAACAGCATGCGGTAAGCACGATCTTTTTGAGCAACGTCGGTTTTATCAACCTGACGGGTGTCCAGCAGCTGGATCAGATGCCAGCCAAATGAAGAGCGAATCGGCGCGCTGATTTCATTTTTCTGTAAACGCATCAGAGCGTCGCGGAATGCCGGATCGAAAACTTCCGGTGAAGACCAGCCCATATCACCACCCTGACGGGCAGAGCCTGGATCTTCAGAATATTTACGCGCCATTTCGGCAAAATCTGCTTTTCCGCTGCGGATATCGTCAGCAATCGATGCTAATTTTGCCTGAGCCTGTTCGTCAGTGACGACAACAGATGAACGAATCAGAATATGGCGGGCGTGAACTTCCATCACAGAAATGGCTTTCTGCTCACCACGAATGTCGTTCACTTTTAAAATATGGAAACCTACGCGAGAGCGAATTGGTCCAACGATGCCACCTTTTTGGGATGATTGCAGCTCGCTGGCAAAAATGGATGGCAGTTCCTGCATTTTAGCCCAACCCATTTTACCGCCTCTTAGTGCTTGCGGATCGGCAGAGTAGGTTGCAGCCATTTTGCCGAAATCAGCACCATTTTTTAACTGTTCAACAATGCTTTTTGCTTGTTCATCCGCTTTGGCTACTTGATCCGGACTTGGATTTTCACCTAAAGGAATCATGATATGGCTCAGATTCAGTTCTGCGCTGGCATCTAACTGATTAGCCATTTGACCGGCTAATGCCTCAACTTCCTGAGGTAATACGGTAACCCGACGGCGAACTTCGTTATTACGCACTTCACTCATCAGCATCTCTTTACGGATTTGCTCACGATAAGTTTTGTAGTTCATGCCTTCGGCAGAAAGACGGCTTTTTAGCTGGGCAACACTCATACGGTTTTGCTGAGCAATGTCAGCAATACCTTTATCAAGCTGAGCATCGTCAATTTTAATGCCCATGCTGGTACCCAACTGACTGATGATGCTATCCATAATCAGTCTTTCAGTAATTTGGGCACGTAAGGCTTCGTCATCTGGTAATTGTTGACCAGCACGGCGAGCGCCATTCTTAACGGAAGACATCATATTGTTGACGTCACTCTCTAAAACGACACCGTTATTGACGATGGCTGCAACACGGTCAACGTGTTGTCCCGCAGGTGCAGCAAGTACAGCATGTGAAGCCAATGACATTGAAGTGACTGATGCACAGAGCGCCAGACTTGCGGCAAGCGATCTCCAGTTTTTCATTACTTTTCTCATATAGTCCATCCGCACGGGGCGGTTTATCTTAGAAATAATACCAACGTCTTCACGATGGATATCAGAAAGCCTGTTGATATGGCAAAATTCCGGTACGTAACATTTTGCTTCCGCCTAAGTTATGGTTGCCACTTAAGCCGCGCAGTTCGATGTTAAAGGATACCTTGTTGTCGTAATCACTCTGGAAGTCACCCTTCGAGTTCCAGCCAATAATTTTTCGTTCATAGCCAACACCAATTGCCCAACAGCAAGTGTTGTACTGAACGCCTATTAGACCATCGGCAGACTGTTTTAGTTTCGTGTCATAGTAATATGCACCAGTAACAGACCATCTGTCTGCAATTGGCCAGGTTGCGATACCACCAACTTGTGAAATATCCTGATTATACGCGGTATAACCGTTAGATATGTTAGTGGTCATTGCTGACACGTACTCTTTGCTGGCATAACGATAGCTAAGCTGAACGACACGCTCGCTGTCTTTACGATATTCAGCTACCGCGTTACCTACAGCGAAAGTATCCAGACGAGTATCATATTGTACGCCACCGCGCAGACCGAAGTTAGAGTCAATCTTCCAGTAGCTATCCGCAGCCCAGACTACGCTGCCGGTTTCTTTGTTCTCATCTATTTTGTTTGAGTAGTAATCGTCATCACCAGTACGGGATTTCTCAAAGAAATAGATTTGCCCGATAGAGGCGTTAAAACGTTCGTTTTGGCGATCGTCATACACCCGCGTAGTTAAACCGGTGGTTACCTGATTGGCTGAAGCAATACGGTCCAGACCGCCATAAGTGCGATCGCGGAACAGGCCGGTATAGTCTGATTGCAGCAATGTCGAGTCATAGACATAGATATCGCTCTGATCCTTATATGGAACATAGAGATATTGAACCCGAGGTTCCAGCGTTTGAGTAAAGTCTTGCCAGGTGTCCATTGGACGGTCAAACACTACTTTTCCTGAAATTTTGTATTGTGGTAATACCCGATTTACTGAATCTTTCAGGTCCGGGGCTCTGGTACCATAATATTTGTAGAAGTTATCTGAGAAATCTTGTTCGTAGTGAGTTGCCATCAGCTTAAATTCACTATCAATACTTCCCCAGTTATTGGCGATTGGATAGTTAAATGTTGGCTCAAGGTGTGCCCGTACAGCCGTTGGGTTATTCGGGTTTTCACTGGAGAATTTGGATAACTGACCGTAAGTATGCAGATCGAAACCAGCTATATCATACAGGTAGTTATTGATATCAATTTGTGGCTCTGCACGATAGGCGTTGATGTTACCGCCGCTGGCGAAGATCTGGAATTTTTTCATCGCGATAGTCGCATCCCAGTTCTGATTAGCATATCCCACACTGTATTTCTGGGTTGCATAGCCATCGGTACTGGAACCGTATTCGCTGGTAAAATCACTTAAATAGCGGCTGTCACTGAGCTTGGTATAGTCAATATTGAAGCGCCAGTGTTGATCCATTACCCCACCGTGATTCCAGTAGAATAACCAGCGGTCGGTATTTTTCTCATTTGGGAAATCGGAGGCGTACTGGTCATCACTTTTCAGCCAGTCAAATTCCATGATGCCAGCACCAGGGGAGAGTAAGTAACGAAACTCATTCTGGAACTGCATTCCACGTTGTTCAATATAGTGTGGGGTAATGGTGGCATCGAAGTTTGGTGCAATGTTCCAGTAATACGGCAGAATAAATTCAAAACCGCTGTTGTTACCGTACTTGGCATTCGGTAACAGGAAACCGGAACGGCGCTTATTACCAGTAGGTAATTGTAAGTAAGGGCTATAGAAAACCGGTACCGGGCCAATTTTAAACCGGGCGTTCCAGATTTCTGCCAGCTCTTCTTCATTGTCATGAATAATTTCAGAACCGACTACGCTCCAGCTGTTATCGTCTGGCAGACAGGAAGTAAAAGTCCCGTTTTCTAAAATTGCATAACGGTTATCTTCCCGCAGTTTCATGGTATCAGCCTGGCCACGCCCCTGGCGCCCAACCATCTGATAGTTACCCTGATAAAGATCGGTATCTTTGGTATTTAAATTAGACCAGGCTTTTGGACCGCTAAGTTTGATCATATTGTCATCATACTTAACATTGCCGGTTGCCGTAACGGTACGAATAGGTTCCGCCTGGCCTTGTTGTTCTGTCTGATTTACTTCTGCCTGATCGGCAATCATCAAGCGGTTACCCTGAGCAACGATAACGTTACCAGTAAAGATCGCACTCTCAGGATAGTTAACCTGACTGTCATCAGATTCAATATTGACCGGTAAAGAGTTTGGATCGCCCGACACCAGCGGACGCTCATAAATAGGGATTCCAAGCCGACATTGTTCGGCCAATGGGTTAGCCAAAGTATTCTGGCTGTATAATGCCATCCAAATTGTGGTGGCCAGCAGTGTGGGATAACGTTTTTTCATACGGTTATTCTTGGTATTCCGTTGGTTACGGCTATGTAGGCAGAAGCAAGCCCGATGAGATTATCGTACTCGTCTCTGTTACACCAGCGTTAAATCTTACCATCACCGTTAGGTGGTTCAATATTTGGCAGGTATGATAATGCAATTTGCGACAGACGGCATTGTCAATTAGAGGGTGATATGCAGTATTGGGGAAAAATCCTTGGGGTTATTTTAGGTGTAATATCCGGCGGCGGCTTCTGGGCAATAGTTCTGGGCCTGATTGTTGGCCATATGGTAGACAATGTAAGAAGTGCCCGTCGCGGTGGTTTTTTTGCCAATCAGCAGGCGCGTCAGTCGCTATTTTTCCGTACCACCTTTCAGGTTATGGGCCATCTGACTAAGTCAAAAGGTCGGGTAACCGAAGTTGATATTCAAAACGCGTCTATGATTATGGATCGTATGCAGATACATGGTCCGCGCCGCAGTGATGCTCAGCAAGCGTTTCGCGAAGGCAAGCAGAGTGGTTATCCTTTGCGGGAAAAACTGCGAGAGTTAAAAAGCATCTGTTTTGGTCGTGCCGATTTGATTCGTATGTTCCTGGAGATCCAGCTACAGGCAGCATTTGCTGACGGTGTACTGCACCCTAATGAGCGTCAGGTGCTGTATGTGATCGCTGAAGAGTTGGGCATTTCCCGCGTGCAGTTGGATCAACTGCTGAGCATGATTGATAGTGGTCGTCAATTTGGGCAATCCGGTGGATGGCAAGGGCAGCAGCATAATGGCTATCGCCCGGCATCCGGACCTACGTTGGAAGATGCCTGTAAAGTATTAGGTGTAAAACCAGGTGATGATGCAGCCACGATTAAGCGTGCCTACCGGAAATTAATGACAGAACATCACCCGGATAAACTGGTGGCAAAAGGTTTACCGCAAGAGATGATGGAAATGGCTAAACAAAAAGCTCAGGAGATTCAAGGCGCCTACGATTTAATTAAGCGAGAGAAGGGCTTTAAGTAATTTATCCTCTTTTTATGCGATTGATTGAACATTATCAGTTAAAAAGCGTGTGTAATTAAGTCAAATCTTGGTATGTTGCAGTAGATTAATTTTTCATATATTCATTACCTTGAGCTTTGTTATAAAAGCTCAAGGTAACAGCCAAAGCGGTATTAGTTGTCCGGATCTTTGAAACGGAGAGCACCATCTTTTAAACCCATCCGTTGCAAGCCCATCCGGTAAGTCTGGTGATAAACCAGAAGTAAAGATCTGCGCAAGTCAGAAATGACTCATCTTAATTGACTGGAGGCTTAGATGTTAATCGTATTCAGCGGGTTACCGGGCGTTGGTAAAACCTCAATAGCTAAAGCACTGACAAAAAAGATGGGCGGCGTTTATCTTCGCATAGACTCCATTGAACAAGCTATTCGTAACGCCGGAGTACTGCTGAAAGACGTAGGAACCTCCGGGTATGACACCAGCTATATGCTGGCAAAGGATAACTTGCTGTTAGGACAAACAGTAATTGCTGACTGTGTTAATCCGGTGAGTTGGTCGCGGGATAACTGGATGCAGGTTGCTACTGATGCACAAGTGCCCGGTGTGGATATTGAGATTATCTGCAGTGATATTGATGAACATCGACTGCGGGTCGAATCCCGCCAGAGTGACATTCCTCATTTGGCATTACCCGCCTGGCAGCAAATTGTAGAAAAAGAGTACCAGGAGTGGAAACGCCCACGCATTGTGATTGATAGTGCTGCTAAGGATATCGAAGGTTGTGTGGATGAAATTCTGAACCATCTTCAGGTGTGTACCTGAAGAGTTTTTGCATGCAATAGGTTAAAAATCTGGCTCACATTTAAAATGCATTGGACCACCGAATGCCGGGTGATGGATGCATAACTCTTGAGCATGTAACTGTAACCGCGGAGCCATCGCTTTAGCTTCCGGGTGCGCATAAAATTTATCACCTAAGATAGGATGGCCCATCTCCAGCATATGTACACGTAGCTGATGAGAACGTCCGGTAATTGGCATCAGTTTTACCCGTGTGGAACCATCCTCGTCACGACTAATCACCTGATATTCTGTTTGGGCGCTCTTCCCGGTGTCATAACAGACTTTTTGTTTCGGGCGATTAGGCCAGTCACAAATCAGCGGCAAATCAATCAAACCCTCATCTTTTTCCAGATGACCCCAAACTCGAGCAATATAAGATTTTTTGGGTTCACGTTCGCGAAATTGCCGTTTTAGTTCCCGCTCTGCCGCCTTATTTAATGCCACCACCATCACACCACTGGTTGCCATATCCAGCCGATGAACCGACTCGGCCGTGGGGAAATCACGCTGAATTCGAGCCATGATGCTATCTTGATGTTCCGGTGCTTTACCGGGAACAGACAGCAAGCCGCTGGGTTTGTTCACCACCATGATATGTTCATCCTGATACAGAATGTATAACCATGGGTCTTGTGAAGGGTGATAGGCTTCCATCATGTTGAAGAGCTCCGGTGATGTCAGGTCAACGTCAGTACTGATACCGGCCGCACGTAGCGTGACAACCGGTATCCTGAACCATCGTTATTGATGAGAAACAACTATCATGCGTATTGCATCCAGCCGCCAGCTGGCTTGCTGCAGGCAGTCGAGGATTTGCTGACGGTTATCTTCAATGGCTTGCAGTTCGTCATCACGAATCGTGGGGTTGACGGCTTTCAGCGCATTCAAACGATTAAATTCCAGCGTCAGGGTATCATCAGCTTCCTGCTTGGCGCCATCAATCAAGGCTTGAGCCTGTTTAGCGATCTCTGTTTCTGCCATTTGCAGCACTTCATGAATATCTTTCTGTACCGCGTTAACCAGCTTGCTGCCAGTATGGCGATTTACTGCGCTAAGTTGACGGTTAAAGCTTTCAAAACCTACCTGTGCAGCAAGGTTGGTTCCTTTGCGATCCATCATCAGGCGAATTGGGGTTGGCGGCAGGAAACGGGTAAGCTGCAAGTTCTTTGGTGCCTGCGCTTCAACCACATAAATCAGTTCCATTAGCATGGTACCAACAGGCAGAGCTTTATTTTTCAATAATGAAACGGCACAACTTCCGGTATCACCTGACAGAATTAAATCCAGGCCGTTACGCACAATCGGGTGTTCCCAACTGATAAACTGTGCATCTTCCCGCGACAGCGCTTTTTCTCTGTCAAAAGTAATGGTGCAGCCATCTTGTGGGATCCCCGGAAAATCCGGCACCAGCATATGGTCAGATGGGGTAAGAATCATCAGGTTATCGCTGTCATCTTCTTGATTGATACCAATAATATCAAACAGGTTGATGGTGAAGCCTATCAGGTCGACATTGTTATCCTGTTCGGCAATGGCCTGAACCAGTGCCTGAGCCCGTTCTCCACCGTTGGAGTTCATTTCCAGCAGTCGGTCACGACCGTTTTCCAACTGCGCTTTCAGGCTTAAATGTTTTGTGTGGCAGCGCTGGATAAAGTCATCAAAGCCTGCTTGCTCTGCGGGTTCAGCCAAATAGGTCATTAGCTCATCATGCACTGCATCGTACACCGGACGCCCGGTTGGGCAGGTGTGTTCAAAGGCATCTAAGCCTTCATGGAACCAGCGGATTAGAATAGCCTGCGCCGTGTTTTCCAGATAAGGCACGATAATTTGGATGTCGCGGGTTTGGCCGATACGGTCCAGACGACCGATCCGCTGTTCTAACAGATCCGGATTAAACGGCAGGTCAAACATCACTAACCGGCTGGCAAACTGGAAATTGCGGCCTTCAGAGCCTATTTCAGAACACAGCAGAACCTGAGCACCATTTTCTTCAGAGGCAAACCAGGCGGCAGCGCGGTCACGTTCTATGATGGATAAGCCTTCATGGAATACGGCAGCATGGATACCTTCACGCTCACGCAGCGTCTGTTCAAGCTGTAAAGCGGTTGCGGCCTGGGCGCAAATCACCAGAATCTTTTCGTTGCGATTTTGCTTCAGGTATTCCATCAGCCACTCAACGCGTGGATCGAAATTCAGCCAGCTGACGCTATCCCCTTCAAAATTCTGGAAGATTTGCTCAGGATAAAGCATGTCATGGGCCTGAGTATCAATTGGCTTTTTGCCATTCATGATTTTCGCGACTTTAAACGCGGTTTGATACTGAGTTGGCAGAGGCAGTTTTATTTGATGCAAATAGCGGATAGGGAAGCCTTTCACACCCTGACGGGTGTTACGGAACAGGACACGGCTGGTACCGTGGCGGTCCATTAGCATATTAACCAGCTCGGTACGGGCTGATTCATTCTCTTCGCTGTCAAGATTCGCTGCCTTTAATAACGGCTCGATATCCTGCTCGCTGATTAATTCACTCAGGGAGTTTTTCGCCCGATCGTCCAGCATATCGCCGCTGACTAATAAACTTACTGCGTCAGCAACCGGGCGATATTTCTGCTGTTCGTCAACAAACTCCTGATAATCGTGGAAACGATCCGGGTCCAGCAGTCGCAAACGGGCAAAATGGCTCTCTTGTCCCAGCTGTTCCGGGGTTGCCGTTAGCAATAACACGCCGGGCGTATGCTGGGCCAGTTGTTCAATCGCCAGATAGTTGCGGCTTGGTGCCTCTTCGCTCCACGCCAGATGATGGGCTTCATCGACCACCAGCAGGTCCCAGTTAGCTTCAACCAGATCGTTCAGGCGCTGTTTGCTTTGACAAACGAAATTCAGGGAGCAGATAACCAGTTGTTCAGTTTCAAATGGGTTATCGAAGTCCTGACGGCTTTCCGCATAGCGCTCTTCATCAAACAGAGAAAAATGCAGGTTAAAGCGACGTAGCATTTCAACCAGCCATTGGTGTTGCAGGGTTTCAGGTACCACAATCAGCACTCGCTCAACCCGACCCGCCAGCAATTGCTGGTGGATAATCATCCCGGCTTCGATAGTTTTTCCCAGACCTACTTCATCCGCCAGCAAAACACGTGGTGCATGGCGATGACCAACTTCATTGGCAATATGTAATTGGTGGGGAATTAAGCTGGCGCGTATACCTGTCAGGCCACTCCACGGCATACGATACTGTTCGCTTTGATATTTTCTTGCCCGATAACGCAGACTAAAACGATCCATACGATCGAGCTGACCAGCAAACAGACGGTCCTGTGGTTTGCTGAAAGTCAGTTTGCTATCCAGCATGATTTCCCGCAGGGTGCTATTTTCTTCATTGGTATCAAGACGACGACCGATATAGGTCAGAACGCCATTTTCTTCTTTAACGCTGTCAACCAGTAACTGCCAACCTTCGTGGCTGGTTATGGTATCTCCCGGATTAAACATGACGCGGGTTATCGGAGAGTCAGCTTTTGCATACAGCCGATTCTCCCCAATGGCAGGGAACAATAAAGTTACGGTTCGGGCATCCTGCGCAACGACTGTTCCTAGTCCTAAATCACTTTCCGTATCGCTAATCCAGCGTTGACCTAAAGTAAAGGGCATATATTTATCGGCTTCTCATTAATTAACATTTACCCCAAGGTTGCCATCGGGAAACGATGGAACACAACGTAGTCAATTATTACGATGATTTTTAGGGGTATGGAGCAAGGGCGCTATGGTAATGATCGACGGGCGTTAAAACAACCCCATTTGACCAGTAACCAGTGAATCAAAATTATCGTGCATAAATGGCAATATTGCATCTGCAATTGGTTCTAACTGGCGAGAAATATAGTGTTGATAGTCAATAGGCGACTGTAGGTTTTCCAGCGGTTGCGGGCCCTGTAGGGTAATTAAATAGCGAATGGTCCCCCCGTTTTGATACTGCAGGGGGCGGCCGTGGGCCTGATTATATTCATCGGCCAGTTTTGCGGCTCTGGCATGTGGTGGTACATTTTTTTGGTATTCCGACAGCCGTCGGCGCAGTCGCTTACTGTAAATCAACTGCGAATCAAATTCGCCATTGAGGGTTTTTGCCACATAATCGCGGATAAATTCCTGATAAGGCTGATTGTGAAATATCAAGGAGTACAACTGCTGCTGAAAATGTTGTGCTAATGGAGTCCAGTCGGTCCGTACCGTTTCCATGCCTTTATAAATGATCTCACTATCGCCATTATCGCTTGAGATCAGGCCAGCATAACGCTTTTTACTGCCTTGTTCAGCCCCACGAATAGTTGGCATTAAGAAGCGGTTAAAGTGAGTTTCAAACTCCAGTTCAAGTGCTGACTCGAGGCCCATCTCCTCTTTGAGCATGGTTTGCCACCACAGATTGACATGCTTAACCAGCTCTCGCCCTATTTGGTTAGCCTGTTGGTTAGTATGGGCTTTTTTGAGCCAGACGAAAGTTGAATCAGTATCTCCGTAAATGACCTGATATCCCTGTTGTTCAATCAACTCACGAGTTTTCAGCATGATTTCATGACCACGCAGGGTGATAGATGAGGCAAGACGAGGATCGAAAAACCGGCAGCCGCTGGAACCTAACACACCATAAAAGGCATTCATGATAATTTTTAGCGCCTGAGATAGCGGTTTATTATCGGAACGTTTAGCTTCTTCGCGTCCACGCCATATTTGCTCAACAATGTCGGGCAAACAGTGGGTGGTTCGGGAAAAACGGGCATGGCGGAAACCGGGTACCGTTTGCTGTTGTTCTTCTTTTAGCGTTCCGGCAATCAGACCAACAGGATCAATGAGAAAAGTACGAATAATAGAGGGATACAGGCTTTTATAATCAAGAACCAACACTGAGTCATACAGACCGGGAGTGGAAGACATCACATAACCCCCGGGGCTATGCTCTTCCGGTAAAGTACCCAAATTAGGCGCTACATAGCCGATTCGATGCATACGGGGAAGATAGAGATGAGTAAAAGCCGCAACCGAACCGCCACTGCGATCGGCCGCTAAACCCGTGACGGTTGCTCGTTCTGACAAGAAGGTCATTAACTGGGTTTTATCAAAAATGCGGGTAACCAGCACGCAGTCCATCAGATTGTAGTAGGCCAGCGCAGGCTTATCCTCCCTGAACATGCGATTGATTTCATCCATTCGCTGGTAGGGATTATCGATGGCTTTTCCTTCGTTTAATAATTCCCGGGAAACATTTTCCAGACTAAAGGAGGCAAAGTTCCAGGTGGCGCTTTTCAGTGCTTCAATACCATCAATAATTAAACGCCCGCTAGCAGAAGCAAAGAAATGCCCCTGTTTGAAACCATGTTCTCGCCATTCCAGTGGGCTATTATCCCGGCCAAAAGTGAGGGGTATCTGATAGCGTTCAGCATGTTTTTGTAACACCCGTAAATCGAACTGCACCAGATTCCAGCCAATAATGACATCGGGATCGTGTTCTGCGATCCATTGGTTAAGTTTTTGCAGCAGCAAGGGACGGCTGGCGACATACTCGAGATTAAAGTCATGCTGGTGAGGTGTGCCATTTTCCGGACCGAGCATATAGACCTGCTTTTGCCCACAGCCGTACAGACCAATAGAATAAAGCTCTCCGTGTTCTGTGGTTTCAATATCCAGAGAAACGGTAGTTAAGTTAGGGCGATAATCAGGTGCCGCTTTTATCTGAGCATTTATCAGGCTACCATCGGCAGCTGGTTCCCCCTGAAACCAGACCGGAGCTGTAATAAAACGTTCCATCAGATAACGTTCTGGCGGTCGGATATCCGCTTCATATAGCGTAATGCCTGATTCGTTCAGACTCTTTTCTATGCGTTGCAGTTGGCGATACTGGCGGCAGTACAATCCATCTACCGGCTGGCAGCTAAAATCCTGCATTTCCAACGGACGCAAACTCCATCCTCGTTCAGAGGAGAGCAAGGTAGTAATACGGGCATTACTGGATGCAGGAGAAAAAGCAACGGCTTGCTGTAAGGGTAAACGTATACGCTGTGGGCCACTGTCCGTTGCCAGCCAGTAGTCAATTTCAATGCCTGAAGGGGTATCCCGCCAATGACGAGTCAGGATAAAACCTTGTTGAACTGAATTCACCGTATGCTTACCTTTAGTCGTTTAATGCAGTAAAGAATCGAGCTGGCAGAAGTATATTCTAATATGTATATTTATACAGCTGTTATCCATTGTCATTTTTATTGGGAATGAAATGGTTTTGTTCTATCTTTAAAGAGCAGAGATGTTCTTTTTAATTGCCGTAATGACCTACGATATATTCTGTATGACCTGTTTTTTAGATGTATCCATTGGGTTGGGGGCATTTAATCAGAAATAATGGGAATAACGTGATGCTAAAAATATTTATTGGGTGCTAGCTTTGTTGCCCCCACTTTTATTCAACGGTTAACTCAGAATTATCGTGAAGGACAAAAGTATTATGAAAATACAAATATGGTCTGATTTTTCCTGCCCGTTTTGTTATATCGGTAAACATCATCTCAAACAAGCGCTGGTTTCTTTTGCGGAAAAAGAGAGTGTTGAGATTGTATTGCGTAGCTTTCAGCTGGACCCCAGTGCACCAAAGCTAAAACAAAAAGATATTTATACTCATCTTTCTGAAAAATATGACATGAGTATACCTGAAGCCAATGAAATGACGGCGAACATTGCTCAGCAGGCAAAACAGACCGGACTTGATTTTCATTTCGAAAAACTGATACCAACTAACACTTTTGATGCACATCGATTATTACATTACGCTGCAGAACAGGGTGTGATGGAGGCCACCAGTGAGGCCTTGTTCAAGGGTATGTTCACCGATGGACTCAATTTGGCGGATATTGATACGCTGATTAATCTGGCTAATGAAGTTGGATTGGAGCCATCCGAAGTTAAGGCAGTATTAAATTCCGATCGTTATGCGGATAGCGTTCGTACGGATGAATCCTTTGCCCGACAGTTAAAGATAACCTCAGTACCTTTCTTTGTATTTGATAATAAATATGCGGTATCCGGAGCGCAGCCTGCAAATGTGTTTAGCGACATTCTGGTAAAAGTGCAGGAAGAGAAGGCTCGCTTAATTCAACTGGATAATGCCTCACAGGGACCATCCTGTTCTGATGATATTTGCTATTGATTATTATCTGACCGATGTTTTCCGGCTGGTGGCATATTCTGGTCGGAAAAATACCGGATCATCTGGCGACAGGCCAAATCGGACTGTTTAGCTTTAGCTGGTTACACCCAATATGCGTGCTGCATCAGATTTTCCACTGAGAAGGTCCTGTGTTGAATCGTCATAAACGATATTACCTTCTACCACCAACAGTGTTCTCGGTGCGATACGTGCTGCATCATCCAGATTATGCGAAACCATCATTAATGTGAGCTGTTGTTCATCACATACGCTTTCCAGCAGAGATAACATGTCGTAGCGCAAAGCAGGATCGAGCGCAGAGAATGGTTCATCTAAAAGCAGGATAGGTTTATCTCTGACCAGACAGCGGGCCAGCGCAGTACGTTGACGCTGGCCACCGGATAGCTGAGAGGGCAAACGGTCAAGGTAATCAATGAGTCCTACCCGACGGCAAATCTCCAGCCGTCTTTGTTGCTGATCTGGCGTTAACTTAAGGCCGGGATTAAGCCCCAATCCAATATTTTGCTCAACGGTAAGGTGAGCAAACAGATTATTTTCCTGAAATAGCATAGAAACCGGACGCTGAGCCGGTGGCGTATGGCTGTGTTCAATATTGTTCAACCATAAGCTACCGCTTTCAGGCATGACGAATCCGGCAATCAGATGTAATAAAGTGCTTTTCCCGGCCCCGCTGGGGCCTAGAATGGCAACGCGCTCACCAGCCTGAATATTCAGGTCAAAACACATGGATAGCGGTGGATAAAGATAGCTTAATTTATTCAGAGCGATCATGGCTACGTCCGGGAAGTCGTTCAATCAAAGAAAACAGAAAAAAGCACAGCAGCAATAACAGTAAGGCCGTTACGGCACCAGATTCACTGCGGTAATTTCCCAACTGCTGATAGAGATAGTAGGGTAAGGTGCGAAATTGTTCATTGCCGAACAGCGCGATCACGCCAAAATCACCAATCGACAGCACACTGACAAAGGCTAATGCCTGAGCCAGTGGGCGCTTCAGGGCTTTTAACTCAATCCAACGTAATCTGTTCCAACCGGTTAACCCTAACGATAAGCTAAGTAAAGAATAGCGCTCACCCAGATCGCGCATCGGGTTTTCCAGTACTTTTAACGCATAAGGAATTGCCATCAGTGCATTAACCAGTATTACGATGCCATCAGCAGAGTCTGGCAGTCCGGTGGTGCTGTTTAGTAGTAAAAAGAAACCGGTGGCTAACACAATGGCTGGCATAGCCAAAATGACCATACCGCTGATTTCGAGTCTGGCTCCCCAGGGGTTGTGGCGTAGGCGAAGTTCTCTGCTGCTCCACAATAACATCATAGTTAGCGCCAGGCTGAGCAACCCGGAACCCAGAGCAATACGCAACGAGGTAAATAATGATTGCCACATTGCGCTTTGTTGAAGCACCTCAAGTGCTGCGCTATTAATACCATCCAATATTACGGCCATCAGAGGTGGAAGCAGCAAACATAAGGTCAGGGTAATCAGCAGACCATCGGTTATTTTACTTAGCTGGGAATCTTGCCGGTCTCGCCATTGTTGACCGTAGGTATTTCCCACGGGTAATGACGGGTTGAGGCGCTGGCTGAGAAGTACAATAGACAGACAACAGACCAGTTGAATTAATCCTAATAAAGCGGCGCGTTGAGGATCAAAGTCATAATGCAGCGCCTGATAAATGGCCAGTTCAACGGTGGTTGCTTTAGGACCGCCACCGAGAGATAACACGGTAGCAAAGCTGGCAAAACATAACATAAACACTAATGCACCGGTTGGCAGGATTTGACGCTTTAAGGCTGGCCATTCAACAAAACGAAAGCGCTGCCATGAGTTCATGCCTAATTGCGCAGCTAACTGACGTTGCTCAACCGCAATACCTTCCAGCGACTGGAGCAGCAGCCGGGTCGATAACGGTAAATTGAAGAAGGCATGCGCCAGCAAAATGCCCTGTAATCCATAGGGAGAGAAATCATAGTCAAACCCCATGGAGCTTAGTAAGTTAGCCAGCCAGCCTCGTTGACCATATACGCTGAGTAAGCCAAAAACAGCGACCAGCACCGGCAATACCAGCGTCATTGCGCACAGGCGCAACATCAACGTTCTACCAATAAAACGTCGGCGATAAAGTGCCCGGGCAACAAAAATGGCCGGTATCAGAGAAACCAATACTGATAAAAAGGCCTGCCAGAAAGTAAAACGTACCACATGCCACAGGTAGCTGTCATTTAATAGCTGCCGGATATCCCCGGCAGGAGAATAAAACCACAGCGCAGCAAAAGCAGCGAACGCAACGCTGAGGATCAACGTTGCGGCAATCAAACCCGGCCAAAGCCAGAAGGGAATTAGCGGCTGACGGCGTTTTGCCATGCCTGAATCCATGAACTACGGTGTTGTGCTACATCTTCAGGGCTAAACTCCAGCGTTGCTGCAGGTTTTGCTGTTTGCGTAAACGCTTCCGGTAGTGGAATATCAATAACCGGATACATCCAGTTGGTGGTTGGAATTTCCTGTTGGAATGCTGGCGTCATAATAAAAGCCATAAATTTGGCTGCCAACTCAGGCTGTTTGCTATTAGCCAACATACCTGCAACTTCAACCTGCATATAGTGACCTTCACTAAAGTTAGCCGCAACGTAGCGATTATCTTTCTCTTCAATCACGTGATAGGCCGGAGAAGTGGTATAGCTGAGGACTAAATCGGCCTCGCCTTTAAGAAACAGGCCATAGGCGTCACTCCAGCCTTTGGTTACGGTAACCGTTTTCTTTGCTAACTTTTGCCAGGCCTGTGGAGCCTTATCGCCGTAGACTTTTTGCATCCATAGTAGTAAACCAAGACCCGGTGTGCTGGTACGTGGATCCTGATAGATAACTCGCCATTTCTCAGGGCTTTCAATCAATTCATTCAGGCTTTTTGGTGGCGTCTTTAGCTTTTCGGTATTGTAAACAAAAGCAAAATAGCCATAGTCATAGGGAATAAAGGTGTCGTCTTTCCAGCCGCCGGGTAAGGTTAGTGAGTGGGCATTTACATCTAGTTTATGTGAAACAAATAAGCCAGACTGCTTCGCAGCAACCAACAAGTTGTTATCTAAACCCAAGACCATATCTGCGGTACTTTTTTTCCCTTCCATCTTTAAGCGATTAAGTAATGATACGCCATCAGCCAGCGGAACCAGTTTCAATTCACATTGGCACTGCGCTTCAAAAGCTTTCTTAATCTTTGGGCCAGGGCCCCAGTCAGAGGCAAAGGAGTCATAAGTATAAACGGTTAGAGTAGGGCGGTTGTCTGCCGCATTAGCCAGTAACGGGCAAATGGCAAGAAACCCGATTGCGGTGATGAATTTTTTAAACACTTTGCACTTCCCTAAATAGATTAGTCGGAAACAAAGGTCTTTGAGTAATTTAAGCTATTCAGCGAGCGGATAAAAAAACTGAACAAACTCTCAAATCCCTCCGCCGGGATTAACCGGATCAGGTTCTACGGGTATGGTCTGGTGTGGTTTCACACGATGAACACATTCTCAGCTTTATTTAGCACCCCGTTGAGAAGGGCACATTGTAGAGTCTGTTTAGCTTGTGGGAAAGGGATTATTATCAGGAGTGAATACTAACTTATTTATTACTGCTTTCAGCCACAGCCTGACAGCTTTTCAGACAGTGGCGGTTTATCAACGGCAATTGCCATTAGCCCATAAATTTATGCCAGTACAAAGAGATAGGAATAATAAGAATTAAAGCGGGTAAGAAGTTGACCACGGCAAAGGTTTTTATCTGAGCAATACGTAATCCAACGGCAATCATAATAATACCTCCGCAGGCGGAGAAATCCCCCAGCGTAATCTCTGTCATATACGGCATAATCAAGCGAGCAGAAAAATAGAGGGTACCCTGAACTAAAAGCTGAGGGATAGCGATAGACATGACGGCTGCCCCCATGGTGGTGGCAAAAATCATGGCAGTGAAGATATCCAGAATAGACTTAACCACCAGCAGTTGATAATTACCCGTCATCCCTTCAGTGAGCGCACCAACAATACCGGTACCTCCAGCACAAAACAGAACGATTAATGCGGTAAAATTCTGGGTGTAAAGCTCAGGCGTCATGCTATGGTTTCGCACTGGAATAATTCGAGCTAGTCCACGTTGCACCAGAGAGCCAAACTTTTGCACGCCTTTTTCCATATAGCAGATTTCACCGATAGCCAGCCCCACGATCAGGGCAAGTGCAACAGCGGGTAATTGCTGAACTTTAATCGTCATTACCACACCCATGGCAATGGATATCATGGCGAATGCAGCCGGCAGGCCATCTTGCAAACGTTTTGGCATCACTGGTGCTAAAAAAAGGCCTAATCCTCCGCCAATGAAAACGGCTGCGCTGTTTAGTAATGGACCAACCATGATTTCTTCCTACTTTTGTTTTTTTACAGGCAACGTCATCCTGTTCTTTTGGAGATAGCCTGGTTATCAGTACCCATATGGGCTAGGGGATGAACGCTTATGAAGTTTGTTGTTAGCAGAAGGTACAGATTCAACAACAAAGAGTAATGTAGATGATATCCCATTTTATCAAAGTTGTTTTTGCTTATTGTGGGCAAATTTATATCACATAGTGTGTAAATTAAAAATGACGGCAGCCTGATAGAGAGCGAGAGTGATTACGCGGGTTTATCAGGCAGAACTCGCTACTTTTTGATACTTGTCAGGATTATCTTGTTTTTATTAGTTATTTATAATAAATATATTTATCAGAAACTGTCATCAATATATTCTGGTTTATAGCTTAAATAATATTTGTATATTGATAGAAATAAGTATTTCTTAGGTGTTTTACTTACGCTGTATTTGTCATTTGTTGTTTTTATAAGTACCGTCTTGCACCGTTTTAATGTATTAATTATTCGGTCTTATATATGATATAAAATTAGTTTAAATTAATAGAAATAAAAAAATCATTTGTGATAAAAATAATCACGCCTTAGAACTTCGAGGCTTTTATTTCGACCATCAGCTTTTGATTGGTTTTTATATCTATAAAAGGGAATTATCATGCGTGAATTACAAAACAGTGAAATTGAACAAGTAAGCGGTGCTTGGGCTGCAAACTTTACTGATGCTCTGGAAGGTGCTTTAGTTGGTTTCGGCGAAGGCTTCTCAACTGGCCTGGGTTTAGGTACTAAAGTTGGTGGCTCTGGTGGCGGCGTATTAGGCTTTGGTCTGATCGGTTCTCTGGTTGGTGCTTTTGTTGGTCCAGTTGTTGGCGGCATTTACGGCACAATCGGTGGATTTGCTTTAGGTAAAGATGAAATCAAATCTATCGCTAAAGATTACCGTGACGCGTTCACTAAATAATCTTAGATTATAGTTTGTGTGTAAAACAGAGAGCCTGGCTCTCTGTTTTTCGTTTTTGATTATAATTATTTGAAGATAAAAAGCGATTCTTCAATAATAGTGATTATCATTTAATCAATCTTCTGCTGTACGGTAATAATCAAAATTAATTAGCCTGTAAGGCTAACTAATACTCAACATTATGATTTATAAAAATTAATATATTAATAATTGATTAATGTAAAACAACGCTTTTGAGGTGCGTATACTGACCTGGATTTAAAAAGAAAATTCGTTAACAGGTCAATTATATATAAATTAAAGTGTGTTACTTGATTAACGAATGATAGGAAATTATCTTAGTCAGGTGAAATATTATGCACCCCAAACCAGTTTCTTCTGCGAGTGACACCACCTTTGTTGCTATTTCTCCTGCCTCTTTAAATTTATTTTCTCAAGCAAAAAAGATCGCTAAATACCATGTTCCGGTGCTGATTACCGGAGAAACAGGCACGGGAAAAGAGTGTATTGCCAGATATATTCACCACCATGCTTTTGGTCAGGATGCGGCCCCTTACGTCGGCGTAAACTGTGCCGCGATTCCGGAAGATATGCTGGAAGCCATGTTGTTTGGTTATGAAAAAGGCGCTTTTACTGGTGCGGTAAATAGTATGCCGGGAAAGTTTGAGCTGGCGAATGGTGGAACTTTACTGTTGGATGAAATTGGCGATATGCCGTTATCGCTGCAGGCTAAATTATTACGCGTTTTACAAGAACAGGAAGTGGAGCGATTAGGGAGCCACAAGAAGATTGCTTTAAATATTCGCCTTATTGCCTCTACCAATAAAGTTCTGGAAACAGAGATTGAACAAGGACGTTTCCGGCAGGATCTATTCTATCGTTTATCGGTTGTACCTATTCATATTTTGCCATTGCGGGAACGCCCGGAAGATATTTTACCGTTAGCTAAACGTTTTATTCGTAAATATAGTTCTTTCTCTGATGATGTTCTCCATTTGGATGAGTGCGCTGAACAAACACTTTTACACCATGCGTGGCCTGGTAATGTTCGGGAATTGGAGAACGTTATTCAGCGGGGCATTATTATGAGCAATGGTGGATTAATTCAGCATGCGGATTTAGGGCTAAATAATAGCGTTGTCACAGAGGGGATTTCCGCTTCAGAACCATCAGAACAATCAATAAAAAATCTAAAAACGCGCGGACGTCTGGCTGAACACCAATACATTATGGACTTGCTGAAACGGCATAAAGGCAGTAAGTCCAAAACAGCACAATTTCTTGGTATTACTCCCCGAGCGTTACGCTATCGCCTCGCCTCTATGCGTAAGCTGGGGATTGATGTGGAATGCATTTCATCATAGCGTTTTATATCTGAGCCTGTTATGCCCGGGTGGATAATATCTGATGGTTAAGCGCACTAAGCCTGCTGCATTCATGCATCCGTTGCATGATATCGTTCCATAACTCTTTAGCCTGAATATGATGATTGGCGGGTAAGCGGGAAAATAAAAACAAAATGCCTTCGTCATGCGGGGGAATGCATAAGTTTTTTAGTGTCGATATACGTTTCTGTGCAGACTGAGTCAACTGATGATAAATATGGCTAATACGCTGGTTAATCTCATCTATTGCATCAGTTTTACGTGCGGTAATCATAGCCTGCTGCTGTTTTAGCAACAAAATAAGCCTGATATAAGATCTTCGGTCGAGCTGAAGTTCCGCCAGCAATTCCATAATTTGTTCTTGTAGCATCTTCACTTGTCCACACCCCGATAGTAATCCAGGATCGTGCTGGCAATGTGCTCTGGGTTGACGCCTATTCTTCCAAGTTTGAGTGCTGCTTTAATAGTAGTGACTTTTTGAATATCCACTTCCGGCAAAATAGCGAGTATCCGCAAGGCTTCTTTCAGGTGTGAAGGTGAATCTTCATCGCCTTGTATGCTATGACTTTCTTGCGATTGTTTAGTTAAGGTTGACCGATTTTTACTTTGATAATCAAATAAATGTGGATGAGTTTCTTGAGTATGAATCGCTTTCATAACGCTTCCTTTGGCTTAATTAATCAGAGGTAAGCCATCTGCTGTTATCATCGAACGTATATTGTTACGCTCCGTAGAAAACCGACACTCACCGGTTTTATTCAGGTGAGTGTCGGTTTTGTCATACTCAGATTAAGCGGTTGTACCTGATTAAAACTTTAACTGTTTGGTCAGGAATTTTTATTTCAGGCGATATTTGATCTTTTTCAGAAGAACCAAAAGGATCGTTTTGCCGTCGTATTTTTAGGTGCCGGTATCATACTAATCGGAGAGCCGTTGACATTGGATATCTTATCCTGAACGACGCTATTGGGATAAACGAATAGTAATCCATTCTGAGAAACGATTAGCTGGTTGGTTTCTACGGCATAGCTACTGAGAGCCAGATTTCGCTGTTTACTAAAGTCCATTACGCTATTAATCAATTCATCGTGCTCTGGGCTGTAGTAATAGAGTGGTGTAAATGTAAAATCTGGGTATTCATCATCATGATTTTCTTCATCCAGAATCATTTTTCCTTTAAAAATGAATCTCTCATCAGTTGGTTTGGTAATGCTGACTAACAGGTTCTGAATACCGGAATAAAGACGAATGTTGTAGACCTCGTCTTTTTCAGATAGCAGATCGTAAAAACCAATTTGCGACTCAAGATCAATATTTGATAAGGATGGTATTCTGACGGATTCCGGTATCGCAGGTAACTCGGCAGATGTTGTTCCAATACATAACCCTGTGATAAATATAATGAATGATAATATTTTTAATTTGTTAGCTATGACAAGTAACCAGTTCATTTAATTTTCTCTCTGTTTCCTGATAAACCAGCGTATTTAATTTTTCGCCGTTAACCCGCCAGTGAAAAATGTTCATGCTGAGCTCTTTATTTTCACAGGCTGATTGAATTGAGAAGGTGTAATGCAGTATTGAATCCGTAGCCCGATAGTAAGCATGAATAATGGTTTTGGTATTACTCAAAGACTGGTTAATTTTATTTAGTGATTCTTTTAGCCTTTCAGGAACACTGTAAGATTCCTGTCTGGTTGGTGTGGCTTTTTTTGCTACATTGTGAAGAATTATATGGTCATAAGGCTGAATCTGATCTCTTGTCACGCTCATTCCATCAGGTGGTGAAAGGGGTGCCGGAGAGCTAAATAATAATTTGCCAGAAGCAAAAGCCATCAGCATTATTGCGGCCATCCCAAAAAGATATTTTTTGGTTTTTTTCAGAATAGCCCCTACATTGCGTTTCTTAGTCGGAACCTCTTCCTGTTTAAGAGCTGCTGCCAGGCAGAAATCT
This sequence comes from Limnobaculum xujianqingii, assembly GCF_013394855.1. Classification (NCBI taxonomy): domain Bacteria; kingdom Pseudomonadati; phylum Pseudomonadota; class Gammaproteobacteria; order Enterobacterales; family Budviciaceae; genus Limnobaculum; species Limnobaculum xujianqingii. The sequence goes on from NZ_JABMLK010000002.1 coordinate 326,548, forward strand.
TCAGCAACAATTTTAGTTCCTGTCTGATGCTCTATCGATTGATCTTCAATCTGCTCAATATTTTTGATATCAGAATCATGGAGGACTTCATCGTTACTGATTTCATAGGTTTCATACTGACAGTACTCTTTTTCCAGCAAGTAGCCTTTTTTAGGAATGGTTTTAATAATGCGCTGATGTTTACCGTTATCATCTAACGCAGATCTCAGTGCATGAATGGCATTTGGTAAACTGTTATTACCAATAACTCGATTTTCCCAAACCAGATTAGTTAGCTGTTCTCTTGAAAGTACGGTACCTGCATGTTGTGCAAGCACGTCCAGTAGCTTTAACTGATATTCACCAAGGCGTTTAACGTCTTTTGTTTCTCTGTGGTTAATCGCTCCTTGTTGGTAATCGATTAACCAGCCGTCGATGAAACAGTGTGTGTTAGTTACGTTCATGTGAATGAATTTTTGCCTTTTCAAGTTGTATTTTAAGTAAGTGATGCTATCGAGAATTATATATAGAGAGGCAAAGGAATAATTATTTCGTTTCAATGAGTGTTTTGTCATTAAAACAATTGCGAGTTCCATTCAGGCAGGGGAAACGAAAGGGTACTAAAATGTCTGATTAACTATTAATCCTCAAGTGGAGGTTTCAGACAGTTGTATAACGTTTATTTTAACCTTTACCTAATTTATCGTATGTTCGATGGCTATATTTTTACGCGAATAATCATAAGCATTCAATTGTTTTGAAAAAAAACCATTATTAATAGTTGTAACAAAATAAGTTTTATTTATTTATTTTTGATTTAATTATTTGATTTTTATGAAATTAATTTCATTAATTGTTTTAATTAATGAAATTAATTGTTTTAATTAATTGTGTTTGTATTGATGGTTTTTTGGGGTTTTAACTCTGTGTGGATAATGTTTTTATTGTTGATTATTTGTTATTTTATCACTTGTTATTGTTAAGTTTAAAGCGTTTTTTATGTGTATGTTATATTAGTGAATTAAATGTCTTAGTGATGATAATTATTATTTCAAATTTTAAGACGTTTAGCTGTCTTTTAAAGAGCACATATCTTTAATTGGTATTTTATTATTCTGACAGATAATGCTTGTGAAGCCATATATAGAGTTTATTGAAATACTCATTTATTTAAAGGTGGGCATTCTTAATAAAGAATTAAAATTTTTATACATGGCTTCTATAAATTCTCCTGATTATTGGATGATCTTTATTCACATCATTATCTCTTTTAATCATCTCATCTTATCGCTGAGTTAAACCACCGGAAATGAGGAGGATGGTAAGCCTTCCTTTTCCGGAAAATTCATTTCCCCTATTTATCTATTTGATTGTTTTTTAAAAAAATAATTTCTGGCACGTGAATTGCTATACAAAGCTCAGAGAATAACCTGAGAGAAAAGTCAGGAAATTTTTAAAGCATTAGCGTCATGACTATTCAAACCAAAGAATACATGACCATTCACATGCCAGCGGGCTTGCTGGCCCTAAAAATGGATAAGCAAAAGGACATGTTACTACCGGGTAACAGCAGCTTTTGATAGGGAGTAACAGACCACATGCAGACAACAGCACGCAATATATCCAACATTAAAGCCCCTGTTTTAATGAGTTCTCAGGAAGAGGGGCAATACTTGCAATGCTATTTGCCTCTGGTAAAACGAATCGTCAATCAACTGGCTTATCAGGCAAATAGCGTTATGGACCGTCAGGATATGGAACAGATTGCACTGATGGGATTGCTGGAAAGCCTGAGGCGTTATGGCCGACCCGATGAACAATTTGCGGCTTATGCAGTACATCGGGTCAGGGGCTCGATTTTAGATGAGCTTCGTCAACTTGACTGGCGACCACGTAGTTTGCGTCAGAAGACCCATCGGTTTAATGACGCGATTAGAGAATTGGCTAAAAAGCTGGGTAAACAGCCAGATTTTGAAGAGATTTCGAGTGCTTTAGGTATTTCTGCTCAGGAGTATCTGGAATATCAGTTGCTGGAAGGCGCAAGAGCAATGGAGAGCCTGGACGAACTATTAATGCCGGAATCTCACTGTGATGCGTTACAAAGTCGTTCTATTGAAGATCAGGAAGTAACACGAAGAATGTTTGTTGATGCCATTCGTTCGCTGGATGAAAAGGAGCAAATCATTTTGCGTCTTTATTATCAGGAAGATATGAACCTGAAGGAAATTGCGTTGGTGATGGAGTTAACTGAAGCTCGTATCTGTCAGATCAATAAGAAGATATCTGAAAAGATTAGACGTTTTTTTTATCAATAGTTGTTATTGGGGATTTTGTTTGGTGATTGTTGATAAACTAGATAAATTGGCAGCAATGAATATTCCGGTCGTAAAATCTAAAATTCTTATATTGGTTTTTGTGCCCGACCGGAAGACCGTTAGTGCTTGGCTTTAGTGCGTGTCGGGCCTGGTCTGCCTACGGGCAGTTATGAAACACCTTGCGGTGTTTCACCCTTCGGGCCAGCGCAAGCGCAGTTCAAACAGGCTTCGCCTGTTTGTCGTTGGCTTACGCCAAGTCGACCCCCACGGCAGCCCCTCCCGGCAATTGGCTATTTTAGAACGTAAAACTGAACTACCAGACTGTATCATTAGACGAAAACAAACAGGCCAGCATATTGCTGGCCTGTTTGTTTCTATCTCTTACCGCAAAAACACTGGCTGTTTAGCTTCATAATCGCTAATTGCACTATCATGCTGTAGCGTCAGGCCGATGCTATCCAGCCCGTTAATCATGCAATGCTTACGGAAAGCGTCAATATTGAAGCTATAGCGTTTACCACCAGCAATCACCTGTTGGTTTTCCAGGTCGACAGTAAATTCAACACCTTCCTGACTGGCGACCAGCTTAAACAACTCATCAACTTCTGCTTCAGTTAAGATAACTGGTAACAGCTGGTTATTGAATGAGTTTCCGTAAAAGATATCAGCAAAACTTGGGGCAATAACTACTTTAAAACCGTAATCCGTTAAAGCCCATGGAGCATGTTCCCGTGAGGAACCACAGCCGAAGTTTTCTCGAGCCAACAGAATTGAGGCCCCTTTATAACGTGGCTTATTTAAAACGAAGTCAGGATTTGGCTTTTGACCTGCATCGTCCAGAAAGCGCCAGTCGTTAAACAGATGCTGACCAAAACCGGTACGGGTTACTTTTTGCAAAAACTGCTTTGGAATAATGGCATCGGTATCGACGTTTGCTGCATCTAACGGAACTACAATGCCAGTATGTTGAGTAAATTTAGTCATGTTGTAGTCTCCTTAGCTCAGCTTGCGAATATCGGCAAAGTGACCGGCAATTGCTGCCGCTGCGGCCATTGCCGGACTCACCAGATGAGTGCGTCCACCGCGGCCCTGACGACCTTCAAAATTACGGTTACTGGTTGATGCACAGCGCTCTCCTGGTTCTAACCGGTCATTATTCATGGCTAAACACATGGAACAACCTGGTAAACGCCATTCAAAACCCGCATCAATAAAGATCTTATCCAGACCTTCGGCTTCAGCCTGAGCTTTGACCGGGCCTGAGCCGGGAACGACCATCGCCACCACACCAGCGGCAACTTTGTGACCTTTAGCAATAGCGGCAGCAGCGCGCAAATCTTCAATACGAGAGTTAGTACATGAACCGATAAACACTTTATCAATAGCCACATCGGTCAGTTTGGTTCCCGCTTTTAAATCCATATAGGCTAGCGCTTTTTCTGCTGATGTACGTTCAACGGGATCGCTGAAAGAAGTTGGGTCGGGAATGCTTTGGTCGATAGCCATGACCTGACCAGGGTTTGTTCCCCAGGTTACCTGCGGTGCGATATCAGCGGCATTCAGGGTAACAACGGCATCAAATTTAGCACCGTCATCAGATTTCAAGGTGCGCCAGTAGTCGACCGCGGCATCCCATTGCTCTGCTTTAGGGGCAAATTGACGGCCTTTTACATAGTCAAACGTGGTGTTATCCGGAGCAACCAGACCTGCTTTAGCACCCATTTCAATCGCCATATTACACAGGGTCATACGGCCTTCCATGGACAGTGCTTCAATGGCTTTACCACAGAATTCCACCACATAACCGGTACCACCGGCATGGCCAATTTTACCAATAATAGCCAATACAATATCTTTAGCCGTAATGCCTTTTGCGGTATCGCCCTGAACTTCAATTTTCATGGTTTTAGCACGCGCCTGTTTCAGGGTTTGGGTGGCTAAAACATGTTCAACTTCAGAAGTACCAATACCAAACGCCAGTGAACCGAAAGCACCGTGGGTAGCGGTATGGGAATCGCCGCATACGATGGTCATACCCGGCAACGTCATACCTTGTTCAGGTCCGATAACGTGAACAATACCTTGATAAGGATGGTTCAAATCATATAAAGAGACATTGAACTCTTTGCAGTTTTTAATCAGCTCTTGCATTTGAATACGAGCCATCTCACCGCAGGCATTAATGTCTTTGGTTTGCGTGGAGACGTTATGGTCCATGGTGGCAAAGGTTTTACCTGGTTGACGAACCGGACGCTTCATTGCCCGTAAGCCATCAAAAGCCTGTGGAGATGTGACTTCATGTACCAGATGGCGATCGATATACAATAAAGGTGTTTCGTTCGGCGCTTCGTAGACTACGTGGGCGTCGTACAATTTTTGATACAGTGTCTTAGCCATTTTATGCCCCCTGAGCGACGAACTGAGCGATAATATCGCCCATTTGACTGGTGCTGACAGACTTACCGTCACCGGCTAAATCTGAAGTACGGTAACCTTGTTCTAAGGCCTGATTGATTGCTTTTTCGATAGCATTGGCAGCATCGTCAGCATTCAGGCTATAGCGCAACAATAATGACAGCGAAAGAATTTGCGCAATTGGGTTAGCAATATTTTTCCCGGCAATATCAGGAGCAGAACCACCAGCCGGTTCGTATAAACCAAAGCCTTTTTCATTCAGGCTGGCTGATGGCAACATTCCCATCGAACCGGTAATCATGGCGCATTCGTCTGACAGAATGTCACCAAACAGGTTGGAGCACAGCACAACATCAAACTGAGAAGGCTCTTTCACCATCTGCATGGTGGCGTTATCGATATACATATGGTTTAGCGCCACATCCGGGTACTGCTTAGCGATTTCAGTGACCACTTCACGCCATAAAATAGAGCTTTGTAACACGTTAGATTTATCGATAGAGGTGACCCTGGCGCGACGCTTACGGGCAGCTTCAAAAGCGATATGAGCAATACGTTCAATTTCGAAACGATGATAAACCTCGGTATCAAAAGCTTTTTCCTGTGGGCCAGAACCTTCACGACCTTTAGGTTGGCCAAAGTAGATGCCGCCAGTTAACTCGCGTACACACAGAATATCGAAGCCTTTATGGGAAATATCACTTCTTAATGGACTAAAATCTTCCAAACCCTGATACAAACGGGCAGGGCGCAAGTTACTGAATAACTGAAAGTGTTTACGTAAAGGTAACAATGCACCGCGTTCTGGTTGCTCTGCCGGTGGCAGATGTTCCCATTTTGGTCCACCAACAGAACCAAACAAAATTGCATCTGCCTGCTCGCAACCCGCTACGGTTGCTGCGGGTAATGGCATGCCGTGACGGTCGATGGCAGCACCACCTACATCATATTCACTGGTGGTAATTTCAATATTAAAGCGCTGGCGAACAGCTTCCAGTACTTTGATTGCCTGCTGCATCACTTCCGGGCCAATGCCATCTCCGGGCAATACTGCAATGTGGTAAGAACGCGTCATAATTGCTCCATACTTTATGGTTGTTTTGTTGCAACAAATGTTGTTGTAGCTAATGTTTGCTTAAAAATAAAATCTAAATATTACTCAGTGGTTTGCGCCAGGCGTTGTTTTTGCATTTCCACCTGTTGAGCGCGCCAGATATGATTCAGTACGTGAACCAGTGCCTGAGCAGAGGATTCAACGATATCCGTTGCCAGGCCAACACCGTGGAAACGACGGCCTTCATACTCAGCAACAATATCTACCTGACCTAAAGCATCTTTTCCCTGACCTTTCGCAGTTAATTGATACTTCACAATTGAAATAGGGTAGTCAGCAATACGGTTAATTGCCTGATAAACCGCATCTACCGGGCCGTTACCCGTTGCCGCTTCAGACTTAATTTCACCACCACAGGTCAGGCGCACAGAGGCGGTTGCCATCAAATTAGTACCTGACTGCACGCTGAAGTAATCCAGTGCGAAATGGTCCTGTTCTTCCTGCTGCTTACGAATGAATACCAGCGCTTCTAAATCGTAATCAAATACCTGACCCTTTTTATCCGCCAGTTTCAGGAAGGCTGAGTACAAATCGTCCAGAGAGTAATCATTCTCACTGTAACCCATGGCTTCCATACGGTGTTTCACCGCTGCGCGACCAGAGCGAGAGGTCAGGTTTAATTGTACCTGACTGAAGCCAATAGATTCCGGCGTCATGATTTCGTAAGTTTCGCGGTTTTTCAGCACGCCATCCTGGTGAATACCGGAAGAGTGAGCATAGGCATTAGAACCAACTACTGCTTTATTTGCCGGAACAGGCATGTTACACAACTGGCTAACCAACTGACTGGTACGATAAATTTCCTGATGGTTGATGTTAGTGTGTACGCCCATAATGTCCTGACGCACTTTAATCGCCATGATGACTTCTTCCAGTGCGCAGTTACCTGCACGTTCACCAATACCATTGATGGTACCTTCCACCTGACGGGCACCTGCCTGAACGGCAGTAATCGAGTTAGCTACTGACATACCTAAATCATCATGACAGTGAACGGACAGAATCGCTTTATCGATATTAGGTACGCGCTGGTACAGGGTTTCGATGATATTGCCAAACTGACGCGGTACGGTATAGCCCACAGTATCTGGAATATTAATGGTGGTGGCACCGGCGCTAATGGCGGCTTCTACCACACGGCACAGGTTGTCAATGGGGGTACGACCAGCGTCTTCACAGGAGAATTCAACGTCATCGGTGTAGTTACGGGCTCTTTTAACCGAACGTATTGCCATTTCCATGACGTCTTCAAAAGAGCGCTTCAGTTTAGATTCGATATGCAGGGTGGAGGTGGCTAAAAAAACGTGGATACGGAAGGCTTCAGCTACGCGTAATGCTTCTGCAGCAACATCGATATCTTTATCGACGCAACGTGCCAATGCGCACACCCGGCTATTTTTGATCTGTCGGGCGATGCTTTGTACCGATTCAAAGTCACCGGGAGAAGAGACCGGAAAGCCAACTTCCATTACATCTACGCCCATACGCTCTAACGCCATGGCAATTTGCATTTTTTCTTTTACGCTCAGGCTTGCCTGTAAAGCCTGTTCGCCGTCTCGCAGGGTGGTATCAAAGATAATTACTTGCTGGCTCATATTCTGTACCTTCTGTTTTTAAATCGTTTAATCGGGTTAAAACTTCCTGCGAGGCCAAAAAAAAACCCGCGCAGGTAGCGCGGGTTTCTTGTGTTTTTTCTGAATCTAATCAGTTCGTCTTCCACAAGCCAGCCGCGCAACAAGATGCGAGGAGGAGGAGGCTGAGAAAACGAATAGATGCAAACATGCGATTCAGTACTCTTTATAAAAAATTCAGTAGTGGGGTAAATTGATACTGGATTGCTGAACTATTGTCAACGGTTGTTTTGTTTTTAACTAAAAAATGTTTGCTCGCGGTGAGTGAAAAAGGATAAGTAAAAAACTTGATGTAATGGTTAACAGATTCTTTTTTCCTCCAGTTACCCCTTTCTCCTGGTAGCAACTACACTTACTAAAGTTGTGTCATTTATTGAACTTTCTTAGCGTTATTAGGAGGATGTATGAGGAAATGGTTAGTGACGGCAATTGGCCTTACGGTACTGGCAACCAGTGCTATTACCCAAGCGAATGGTGTTGATGATCAAATGAAGTTGATTGCCAAAAATTACCGTACGGTATTAAACACAGATTCGCCCGATGAATTTAAGCAAAGTTTAGCCGCCATGAAGCAGGCGGCGCAAAAAGCACAGCAAGGCACTCCTGATAAGTTGGAAGGGCAGGCAAAAGATAGCGATAGCATGAAAGACTTTCGCCATGGTCTGGATACATTAATTGGTGAGATTGATAGTGCTACAGCCTTAGCGGATTCCGGTAAGTTTGATCAGGCCAAACAGGCGGCAGAACAGTTCAAACAGACTCGCGATCAGTATCATAAGAAGTATAAGTAAATGATTCAGCGTTGGGATTGGGTGGTCAGAACCACGCACTGGTGCGTGGCGTTAGGTTTTTTGCTCAATCGACTGCATATTACTGAACCGGGTAAAACCCTGCATCAAATCGTGGGGTTAACCGTTGCTACATTGGTGATTGTACGTCTGATATGGGGAATGACTGGAGCAAAAGGGCCTGCTCGTCTTTCGGCTATTGTCCCAACCTGCACGGCAATACGTCAGCATCTGGAGGAGGTGCGCCAGCGCTCGGCTCACCGAACTCTGGGGCACAATCCTATTGGCGCTATCAGCATTTGGTTATTTTGGTTATTGTTACCATTAGTGGCTTTCAGCGGATGGGCTCAGGATACCGCGTTGATGGATCGCTGGCCAGTGGATGAATGGCACTACTGGCTAGTCAATGTAGTGACTGTTTTGGTTATTTTACATATTTTAGCGGTTGTAACCCTTTCGATTTGGCTTAAACGCAATCTGATTGTTGCCATGCTACCGGGTAAGCGTTAAACACGCCTCTGAGACACTTCTGTTTCTCTCATAAATATTCATCCTTTAGAACGCTGTTTCTAAGGGATTTTCAGCTCAAAGTTTGCAACCATTCACGCATATTTAGTTAATTCCCATTGACCCGCACTCGAGAAAATGTAGACTTCCCAGCATAAAAATAGCGAACAGCTGTAAGCTGAAAATGAGAGTCATTTATGAACCAAACACTCAGGCAATTTCACCCGGTTGGGCGTGTGCAAGATCGTATCCAGCAGAACCCAGGCAGAATTGCATTCAGAGAGTGGGATCAACATCAGGAAAAATCACTCAGTTGGCAGCAAATTGGTGAGTGTATTTCTCAAACCGCCAGAGCGTTATTAAGCACCGGTGTGCAGGTTCAGGACCGTATTGCTATCTTTGCTAATAACAGTATTAACTGGGCGATTACTGATTTATCTATTCTTCATTTACGCGCTATTGCGGTACCCATTTATTCGACCAATACGCCAGTACAGTCTGCTTTTGTGATTAATGATGCACAGGTCAGAACGCTGTTTGTTGGCGCTCAGGCTCAGATGGATGCGGCATTAACTATTTGTGAACTGTGCCCTCAGCTTGAAAGAATCATTGCGTTTGATAACAGCATCGATTTACATGGATGTGATATTGCCATCCATCTGGATGATTTCTGTCAACGAGCTGATGATAGTCAAATGGCTGAATTTCAGACGCGTATTGACGCTCGCGATATTGACGATCTGTTTACTCTGATCTATACCTCGGGTACTACTGGTGAACCTAAAGGGGTGATGCTGGATTATCGAAATCTGGCTACTCAATTTTGCCTGCATGATGAGCGCTTAACGGTTAGTGCTGATGATGTTTCGCTGAGTTTCCTGCCGTTATCCCATGTTTTTGAGCGTGCCTGGAGCCTGTATGTGATGCATGCTGGCGCTCAAAACGTCTATTTGCGTGATACCGCTTTAGTACGTGAAGCCATGTCAGACGTAAAACCTACCGTGATGTGCGCAGTGCCGCGGTTTTATGAAAAAGTTTTCTCAGCGATTCATGACAAAGTCGCTCAGGCTCCATGGCATCGTCGAGCCTTATTCCATAGCGCGTTGTGGTGCGGTAAGCGTAAATTCTGGGCTGCTCATCAGGGCAAAAAACTCAATCCTCTGATGGCTGCAGGTCATCGTCTGGCGGATAAGCTGGTGCTGAAAAAACTGCGTGGCGTATTAGGTGGAAATATTCGCTTTTTACCAGCGGCGGGTGCCAAGCTGGATGACAACATTATCCTGTTTTTCCATGCGGTAGGACTGCACATTACTTACGGTTACGGTATGACCGAAACTTGTGCCACAGTATCCTGCTGGGAAGAGACCGGTTTCCGTTTTGGTTCTATTGGTCGTCCGTTACCGGGTGTTGATGTTCGTATTGGTGATGAAAACGAAATTCAGGTGCGTGGTCCGATTGTGATGCGTGGTTATTATAATCGTCCGGAAGAGAGTACTGCGGCATTCACTGCGGATGGTTGGTTAAAAACCGGTGATGCAGGCATGTTGGATGAGTCTGGCAATCTGTTTATTACTGAACGTATTAAAGATTTAATGAAGACTTCGTGTGGCAAATATATTGCTCCGCAGGTGATTGAAGGAGCACTAGGACAGGATCGTTTTATCGATCAAATTGCGGTTGTAGCCGATGCCCGTAAATTTGTTTCTGCTCTGATTGTTCCCTGCTTTGTAAGTCTGGAAGAGTATGCTTGTTCGATGAATTTGATTTATAAAGATCGGATGGAGCTATTACGTAATAGCCATATTGTGGAACTGTTTGAACAGCGTCTGAATGAACTGCAAAAGGAATTGGCACGTTTTGAACAGGTGAAGCGTTTTACGTTATTGCCAGATGCTTTCAGTATGGAGCTGGGGGAATTGACCCCGACGCTTAAATTACGGCGTAAGGTGATACTGAGTCGTTATCAGAATGAAATTGAGATGATGTATAGGGAATAGTGGTGACAGGAAAGCGATTTAATTTTCTGAAAAACCTATGCAATTGACTGCTGAGAATATTCCGGCTGTAAGAGCTTCATATTTATATAGACATTGTACCCGGCCGGAAAACCATTTATACATAATCTCGGAGTGCGTCGGGCCTAGGCTGCCTACGGGCACTTCGTTGGCTCGCGCCAAGTCGACCCCCACGGCACCCTCTCCCGACGATTGGCTCTTTTTAGATGCAAAGTTTAAACCACCAATAATTTTATCAACCCTGGGCGCATGTAATGCGCCTTTGTTTTTTCTGGGTTTTATCTGATGTGTGGGTTTTTAATCGGAACACTCAGGTGGAGGATGACCGATTATTCTGCTGGTTATCGGCTTAATGGCTTGAAAAACTTTCTTTTTAATGATGAAAAAATGCTTTTGCCAGTATGAATATACGGCGGTATGGTAATAAGCTGGTCCTTGGCTATCTTTTATGTGATGTCTTTTGGCAATGTGATGCTTTTAGAGTAGTAATACACAAGCAGGCCAGACAAGAACAATATCATGGGTAAAACCCTGTATTTCGCCTTATGGCTTATTATCGCCTGAGTGCACAACAACAATAACCTGGAGGAAACCCATGGAAACGTTATCCGGAGCTGAGATAGTTGTCCGATCGTTGATCGATCAGGGGGTTAAGCATGTATTTGGTTATCCGGGTGGGGCAGTGCTGGATATCTATGATGCATTGCATACGGTGGGTGGTATTGACCATGTGTTAGTTCGCCATGAGCAAGCCGCAGTACATATGGCTGATGGCTTTGCCCGCGCAACCGGTGAAGTAGGGGTGGTATTGGTAACTTCGGGGCCGGGGGCAACCAATGCTATTACCGGTATCGCTACTGCCTATATGGATTCTATTCCTCTGGTGGTACTTTCCGGTCAGGTGGCGACCACATTGATAGGTAACGACGCCTTTCAGGAATGCGACATGGTGGGGATTTCCCGTCCGGTGGTAAAACATAGTTTTTTAGTTAAGCATGTCGAAGATATCCCAATGGTGCTGAAAAAGGCATTCTACGTTGCCAGTACAGGCCGTCCCGGTCCGGTAGTGGTCGATTTGCCCAAGGATATTCTCAATCCGGCGATTAAGATTCCGTATTCTTATCCCGATCAAATTTCTATGCGTTCCTATAATCCAACGGTGCAGGGCCACCGGGGGCAAATTAAACGTGCTTTGCAAATGCTTCTGGAAGCCAAAAATCCGGTGGTATACGTTGGTGGTGGGGCTATCACTTCAGGCTGTGATGCTGAGCTGAAGACGCTGGTAGAAACGTTGAATCTACCGGTAGCCAGTTCATTAATGGGGCTGGGCGCTTTTCCTTCAACGAATAAACATTTTGTTGGTATGTTGGGTATGCATGGTACTTATGAAGCCAATATGACTATGCACCATTCCGACCTGATCTTTGCGGTTGGTGTACGTTTTGATGACCGTACTACCAACAATCTGGCTAAGTATTGTCCGGGGGCGACGGTATTACATATTGATATTGACCCTACCTCAATTTCTAAAACGGTGAATGCCGATGTACCTATCGTTGGTGATGCCAGACAGGTTTTGACCCAGATGCTGGAACTGCTAAAACAGCGGGATCCTGCGCAAGGTTTTGAGAATCTGGAGAGCTGGTGGCAGAACATTGAAGAATGGCGTTGTAAACAGTCGCTGGCTTACGATCACAGCGGTGATCGCATTAAGCCACAGGCGGTTATTGAAGCCTTGTACCGTTTAACTCAAGGCAATGCTTATATCGCTTCTGACGTAGGGCAACATCAAATGTTTGCTGCGTTGTACTATCCGTTTGATAAACCTCGTCGTTGGATTAACTCCGGTGGTCTCGGCACCATGGGCTTTGGTCTACCTGCTGCGCTGGGAGTTAAACTGGCGTTACCAAGAGAAACCGTCGTTTGTGTCACCGGGGATGGCAGTATTCAAATGAATATTCAGGAGCTATCCACGGCACTGCAATATGATTTACCTGTTGTGGTCCTCAACCTGAATAATAAATTCCTGGGCATGGTAAAGCAGTGGCAGGATCTGATTTATGCTGGCCGCCACTCCCATTCTTATATGGATTCTCTGCCAGACTTTGTCAAACTGGCGGAAGCCTATGGTCATGTGGGAATCTCCATTAGCAAACCTGAAGAGCTGGAAAGCAAACTGGCGGAAGCGCTGGCAATTAAAAATCGCTTGGTGTTTGTTGATGTTGCCGTTGATGAAAGAGAGCACGTCTATCCGATGCAAATTCGCGGCGGTGCAATGGACGAAATGTGGCTAAGCAGAACGGAGAGGAGCTGATTATGCGCCGTATACTATCAGTATTACTGGAAAATGAATCCGGCGCTCTGTCGCGGGTGATTGGCCTGTTTTCCCAACGGGGATACAACATTGAAAGTCTGACCGTAGCGCCAACGGACGATCCGACTCTTTCGCGTATGACAATTCACACTAAAGGCGATGCGAAAGTACTGGAACAAATAGAAAAACAGCTACATAAGCTGGTTGATGTTCTGCGGGTATCTGAACTAACCGATGGTGACTGTGTTGAACGTGAAATCATGCTGGTGAAACTACGCACTTCCGGTGATGGCAGGGAAGAGGTCAAGCGCTGTGCAGATATTTTCCGTGGTCAAATTGTGGATGTTACATCCTCGTTGTACACCGTTCAGCTAGTGGGCGCCAGCAGTAAACTGGATGCGTTTTTAGCCGCTATTCGTGAAGCGGGCGAAATTGTAGAGGTTGCCCGTTCAGGAATCGTCGGTGTAGGGCGCGGTGAGCGGATTATGCGCTAACCATTTTTCAGGCAAAAACAGGAGCTCTACCGGTGGTGTAGAGCTTTTTATTTTGTATTACACTGACTGAATGGATTAAGCAGTTGCTGAATCGTCATATCTTGGGTTAGATCTACATTACTTAAAGCCATTTATATTAATATGGCTATTATGCCACCAATGACGGGGCGAAATGATACTTAAGGGGTTAACGTGAAACTGGATGAAATTGCGCGTCTCGCTGGTGTTTCACGCACGACGGCCAGCTATGTAATTAATGGCAAAGCCAAGCAATATCGTGTGAGCGATAAAACAGTTGAGAAAGTCATGGCGGTAGTCCGGGAACATAATTATCAACCTAATGCGGTTGCTGCTGGCTTACGTGCTGGTCGTACACGTTCTATCGGGCTGGTTATTCCTGATTTAGAAAACACCAGCTATACAAGAATTGCTAACTATCTTGAACGTCAGGCGCGCCAGCGAGGCTATCAGTTGCTGATAGCCTGCTCTGAAGACCAGCCGGATAACGAAATGCGCTGCGTTGAGCATTTACTGCAACGTAAAGTGGACGCCCTGATTATTTCCACCGCGTTACCGCCGGAGCATCCGTTCTATCAGCGCTGGGTAAACAGTTCTCTACCGATTATCGCTCTGGACCGGGCGCTGGATCGTGAACACTTTATCAGCGTTGTTGGAGCCGACTACGAAGATGCTGAAATGCTGGCATCGGAGTTACGTAACTTTAAAGCAGATAGCGTGGCGTATCTTGGTGCGTTACCTGAATTATCCGTCAGCCAATTGCGTGAGCAGGGGTTCCGTCAGGCGTGGAAAGGGGATAAGCGTCAGGTTAGCTATATTTACGCCAATAGCTATGAGCGTGAATCAGCGGCAGAAGTCTTTAAAAACTGGTTGGAATCTAACCCGATTCCTCAGGCAATTTATACCACGTCCTTCTCATTGCTACAGGGTGTGATGGATGTGATTTTACAGAAACAGGGCCGTTTACCTGCCGATCTGGCGATTGCTACCTTTGGTGATAATGAACTGTTGGATTTCCTTGAGTGCCCGGTATTATCCGTTGCTCAACGCCATCGTGAGGTTGCCGAGCGGGTGCTGGAATTAGTTCTGGCAAGTATTGATGAAACTCAGAAACCAAAACCAGGGCTGACACGCATTCGACGCAGTCTGTTCCGCCGCGGTAGTTTGAGTCGCGTATAGTGTGTAAATCATATTAAGAGTATCCGTTTGATAATCGGAGAAAACCGCAGGGGGCCTGAAACGGGCTCCCTGTTTTATTATCAGCAAGCCGCATTGAGCTTACTTCAAGGCGTTACGTTATGTTACTATTACGCGCTAAAGTATCGGTCAGGTCGACGAGTAAAATAGCCAACCACATCTATTCCCTTCCATTCACATCAGATCGTGTCAGATTTATGCTGTAGTGGTTATAGAAACATTTTTTTTATATTAACGGATTTTTTATTGATTGATTGCCAACGCTGTTAACCGCCAGCTACTCTGATTCTGAATTAGATAAATAATTATTATTATTCATATTGTTAGTTTGATTCCTTTAAGATTAACACTCATTTATTCCATTTTCAGAAAGCTAAATAGCCCCTCTATTTAGTGTAAAGTCGCGGTTCTTCGCCTTGACAAGCTTTTAATACCCTCCGTAAACTCTATTCAAGTGGGAATTTGTGGGGTAAAGTGGTAAAACTTGTCGCGAAGGAGTGACCCGCCCATGTTTCGTGGAGCAACAACAATAAATCTTGATAGTAAGGGGCGATTAGCTATCCCCACTCGCTATCGGGATTCACTGCTGGATGAATGTGAAGGACAATTGGTATGTACCATTGACCTCCATCAGCCGTGCCTGTTGCTTTACCCCCTTCCTGAATGGGAAAAAATTGAACAGAAGCTATCCCGACTATCCAGCATGAATCCGGCGGAGCGCAGAGTACAGCGCCTGTTATTAGGCCATGCCAGTGAATGCCAGTTGGATAGCGCTGGTCGTGTATTGATAGCGAATACATTGCGGCAACATGCGCTTTTAGTAAAAGAAGTGATGCTGGTCGGACAGTTCAATAAATTTGAATTGTGGAGTGAAGAGGCTTGGTATCAACAAGTTAAGGAAGACATCGAGGCTGAGCAGTCTGCTAAGTCACCTCTCTCAGAGCGGTTACAGGATTTTTCATTATAAGCTATGTTGAATAATTATCAGCACACCACAGTGCTTTTGGATGAAGCAGTTAATGCCTTAAGCATTCGACAGGATGGTATCTATATTGACGGTACTTTTGGCCGTGGTGGACACTCGCGCCTGATCCTATCCCAGTTAGGACCTCAGGGGCGTCTTATTGCGATAGACCGCGATCCTCAGGCTATTGAAGCCGCATCTGCAATTTCAGATTCTCGTTTTTCCATTATTCATGGTCCTTTTTCCGATCTGGCCAGCTATGTCCGTGATCTTGGCTTAGAAGGTAAAATTGACGGCATTCTGCTGGATTTGGGTGTCTCTTCACCACAGTTGGATGATGCCGAACGTGGTTTTTCATTTATGCGTGATGGGCCACTGGATATGCGTATGGACCCTACTCGTGGTTTGTCAGCAGCACAATGGCTGTTAAAAGCGGAAGAAGAAGATATTGCCTGGGTGCTAAAAACCTTTGGTGAAGAGCGGTTTGCCAAGCGTATAGCCCGGGGCATTGTTGAACGCAACCGTACCGATCCAATGACCCGCACCCACGAGCTGGCAGAGGTTATCGCGACAGCAACACCTGTTCGTGACAAACATAAACATCCGGCAACACGTAGTTTTCAGGCGATTCGAATTTATATCAACAGTGAACTGGAAGAGATTGAGCGTGCACTGGATGGCTCTCTCGAAGCGTTGACGGAAGGCGGACGCCTTTCGGTTATCAGCTTTCATTCACTGGAAGACCGTATTGTTAAGCGTTTTATCCGCCAGCATAGCAAGGGACCACAGGTTCCGGCGGGTATTCCGTTGACTGAAGAGCAATTAAGACAACATGGCGCAAGAAAGTTAAAAGCGCTGGGAAAAATGATGCCGTCTGAGCAGGAAGTGGCAGATAACGCACGGGCTCGTAGCTCAGTATTGCGTATCGCCCAAAGGACAGCTGAATGATATCGAATGAGCGCCACAGTTTAGCCAGCATCATCGGTGATGATTTGCTGCGTAACGCAAAGTTACCGCTGTTACTGACTGTGTTAGTTCTGGTATCGGCAATAGCGGTGGTGTTGTCCAGCCACCGTACGCGTTTGCTAACCGCAGAGCGCGAACAGCTGATTTTAGAGCGTGAAGCGTTGGAAATTGAGTGGCGTAACCTGATTCTGGAAGAAAATGCGCTGGCTGACCATAGCCGTATTGAACGTCTGGCTAATGAAAAGCTGCAAATGCTGCATGTAACACCGGATCAGGAACAAATAGTTATCCAGAAGCAGTAAAAAGAACTGATAAAACAGTCGGCGTGCGGAGCGCGTTATAAATTAATGGATTGATGAACTTACCATGGCTAATGAAATGAGATGAAAGCAGCACGAACCAATAAGATTAAAGTAAAACGTCCTGAAAATGAGGCCGGCTTTGTAAGCTGGCGTTTTGGTTTGCTCTGTTTGTTTATTGTATTAGCTATGTTTGGTTTGATGGCCCGCGCTGCATGGTTACAGGTTATTGAACCAGACAAACTGGTTAAAGAAGGGGATATGCGCTCTTTACGGGTGCAGGAAGTGCCTACTGTTCGTGGGATGATCTCCGATCGCTTTGGGCGTCCATTAGCGGTTAGCGTTCCGGTTAATGCGATTTGGGCCGATCCAAAAGAACTGAATGAGCGTGGTGGCATTTCGCAAGACATGCACTGGAAAGCGCTGGCTGATGTGGTTGGTTTACCTCTGGATAAACTATCAGAAAAAATCAATGCTAATCCTAAAGGGCGCTTTGTCTATTTAGCGCGTCAAATCAATTCTGAAACCGCAGAGTATGTGCGTAAGCTTAAACTTCCGGGCATCTACTTAAAACGTGAATCTCGTCGTTTCTATCCTGCCGGCCCCGTGACTGCTCACATTGTTGGTTTTACCAATATCGATGATAACGGTCTGGAAGGTATTGAAAAGAGCTTTGAAGACAAGCTGGTGGGTAAATCGGGTGAGCGTACAGTACGTAAAGATCGCTATGGTCGGGTGATTGAAGATATCTCCTCAGTGGATAGTCAGGCCGCTCACAACCTCACGTTAAGTATTGATGAACGCCTTCAGGCGCTGGTTTATCGTGAGTTAAGCAATGCGGTTGCTGCGAACAAAGCTGAATCAGGTACCGCTGTGCTGGTCGATGTGAACACCGGTGAAATTCTGGCGATGGTTAACAGTCCTTCTTATAACCCAAATAACCGGGTTGGCTCACCGGAAGACTTCTTCCGTAACCGGGCAATAACTGACATTTTTGAACCGGGATCAACCGTTAAACCGATGGTGGTTATGACGGCGTTAGATCGCGGCATCATCAAAGAAAATTCTGTATTGAATACCAGACCGTATCGGGTAAATGGTCATGAGATAAAGGACGTTGCGCTTTATCCTGAACTGACTGTCACCGGTATTTTACAAAAATCCAGTAACGTCGGTGTTTCTCATCTGGCGTTGGATATGCCAGCCGATGCGTTAGTTGATACTTACTCGCGCTTTGGTCTGGGACAACCTACCAATTTGGGATTGGTCGGAGAAAGCAGTGGCTTGTTTTTACAAAAAAAACGGTGGTCTGACATAGAGAGGGCCACCTTCTCATTTGGCTACGGGCTAATGGTAACGCCATTACAGTTAGCGCGAGCTTATGCAACCATGGGGAGCTTTGGGGTTTATCGCCCGCTCTCTATCACCAAAATTGACCCGCCAGTACAGGGAAAACGAATCTTCCCTGAAAGTACCGTTCGTACTGTGGTTCATATGATGGAATCAGTAGCCTTACCAGGAGGCGGTGGTACTAAAGCCGCAGTGAAAGGTTACCGTATTGCAATCAAAACCGGTACCGCGAAGAAAGTGGGTCCTAACGGTGGTTATATCAATAAATACATTGCTTATACGGCCGGTCTGGCACCCGCCAGTAAGCCGCGTTATGCGCTGGTGGTGGTGATCAACGATCCTGGTGCCGGTCAATATTATGGTGGTGCCGTTTCTGCGCCGGTGTTTGGCGCAATTATGGGCGGGGTTTTACGGACAATGAATATCGAACCAGATGCATTGCCCGTAGCGGATAAAAACGAATTAGTGATTAATCAGAAAGGAGCTTCCGGTGGCCGATCTTAATTTAAGCGATCTGCTCGCTCCGTGGAATATTCAGGTTCCTGAGCGCAAATTAAAAGAGATGACGCTGGATAGCCGCGTGGCTGCCTCTGGCGATCTGTTTATTGCCATTGTGGGCCATAAAGTGGATGGGCGTCGTTATATTTCTCAGGCGATTGCTCAGGGCGTAGCGGCAGTGATTGCCGAAGCCGAGGGCGAAGCCCCTAACGGTACTGTTGTGATGTCTCACGGCGTTCCCGTTATCTATATTGAGCATCTGAACTTACATTTGTCGGCTATTGCGGGTCGTTTTTACCAGCAGCCTTCAGAGAAAATGCGTTTAGTTGGTGTAACAGGAACTAACGGTAAAACCACTACCACTCAGCTGTTAGCACAGTGGAGTCAGCTTCTGGGAGAGAGAGGCGCGGTGATGGGTACCGTAGGTAATGGTTTATTGGGCCATGTAGTGCCAACCGAGAATACCACCGGCTCAGCAGTTGACGTACAGCGTGAACTGAATGAACTGGTAAAAAGTGGTGCAACTTTTACCGCGATGGAAGTGTCTTCCCATGGCCTGGTTCAGGAGCGGGTCGCTGCTCTGCATTTTGCTGCGGCGGCATTTACCAACCTTAGTCGTGACCATCTTGATTATCATGGCAGCATGGAAGAGTACGAAGCAGCTAAATGGCGTTTGTTTGAACGTCATCAGGTTGGTGAGATCATCATTAATGTGGACGACCGCGTAGGAGCTCACCGCATAGCGACTATGCCAAATGCCATTGCCGTTACGATGGAAGATAACCTTCCTCAAGGCTGGCAAGGTCGTTGGTTAAAAGCCCATGAGGTTTCTTATCACGACAATGGCGCGACGGTGAAGTTTGACTCCAGCTGGGGTGGCGGTGTAGTTGAAAGTCGTTTGCTGGGGGCATTTAACGTTAGCAACCTGCTTGTTGCTTTGACTACGCTGTTGTCACTAGGCTATTCACTTAATCATCTGGTAGAATCTGCGCCGAATTTACAGCCTGTTTGTGGCCGTATGGAAGTGTTTACTGCACCTGGTCGTCCAACCGTGGTGGTTGATTATGCTCATACACCTGATGCACTGGAAAAAGCTCTGGAAGCGGCGAGACTGCACTGTAAGGGTGAGCTGTGGTGTGTATTCGGCTGCGGTGGCGATCGCGACCGTGGTAAGCGCCCGCTAATGGGCGGAGTGGCTGAACAGTTTGCCGATCGCGTTATTGTTACTGATGATAACCCTCGCAGTGAAGATCCTCAGGCGATTGTAGCCGATATCCTGACCGGATTTACCGATACCAAACGTGCCAATGTAATTCATGGTCGGGCAGAGGCCGTAACCAGTGTGGTTATGCAGGCTGGCCCTGATGATGTGGTAGTGATTGCGGGTAAAGGTCATGAAGATTATCAGCTGATTGGCAATCGTAGACTGGATTATTCTGACCGTACCACAGTGGCAAACTTGCTGGGTATGGCGGCAGGGGTATTAGCATGATTCCCATTACCCTAAAACAGCTGGCCGAAGTGGTCGATGGTAAACTTATCGCCTCTACGGCAGATATTACCGGACAGCAAATTGTGGATGTTATTACTGACACCCGCAAAATTGTCGCTGGCTGTTTGTTTATTGCTCTAAAGGGTGAACGTTTTGATGCTCATGATTTTGCCGCAGAGGCAATCAATCAGGGAGCCAGTGCTTTAATAGTTAGTCAGCACTTACCGCTGGATGTGGCTCAGGTCATTGTTGCGGATACCCGTATTGCTTTGGGCAAACTGGGTGGCTGGGTAAGACAGCAGGTACCTGCACGCGTAGTAGCATTGACAGGATCGTCTGGCAAAACCAGCGTGAAAGAGATGACTGCTACCATTTTGCAGCAGTGTGGTGAAGTTCTGTATACCGCAGGTAATTTGAATAACGATATTGGCGTTCCGCTAACGTTACTACGTCTGACGAAACGCCATCAGTTTGCTGTTGTAGAATTAGGCGCCAACCATGCCGGTGAGATTGCCTATACTACGGCGCTGACCCATCCGGAAAGTGCGCTGGTAAATAATCTGGCAGCTGCACATCTGGAAGGATTTGGTTCACTGGCTGGCGTCGCGAAAGCCAAAGGCGAGATCTTTCAGGGATTGCCTTCCCACGGTATCGCTATCATCAATATGGATAGCAATGATTTACCCGGTTGGCAAAGCCTGCTGACCGATAAAATCGTGTGGCGCTTTTCTGCCAGCCACACTGAGCAGGTTGAGTTTTATGCAACAGATGTAACGGTAAAACCACAAGGTACCCGTTTTGTCTTGCATTCGCCGGTAGGAGAAATGGAAGTTTTACTTCCTCTGCCGGGCAAACACAATATCGCCAATGCGCTGGCGGCTACTGCATTAGCCATGTCCGTGGGTGCATCGTTAGAGAATGTTACAACAGGGTTGTCACAGCTTAAAGCGGTTCCGGGGCGTTTATTCCCGGTCCAACTGAGCGCGGAAAAACTGCTGTTGGACGATACCTACAACGCCAACGTAGGATCGATGACTGCCGCCGCTCAGGTGCTTGCTTCTATGCCTGGTTATCGGGTCATGGTTGTTGGCGATATGGGTGAGCTGGGTGATGAAGCCGAACAGTGTCATCGTCAGGTTGGTGAAGCAGCCCGCGAAGCGGGTGTAGATAAAGTATTAAGCGTTGGTCATTTAAGCGAAATGATCAGTAACGCAAGTGGCAATGGCGAGCACTTTAAGGATAAAGAGGCAGCCGCCCAACGTCTGGGTGAATTGCTATCTGAGCATGCGGTCATAACAATTTTAGTTAAAGGTTCACGTAGTGCCGCAATGGAGCAGGTAGTACGCAGAGTACAGGAGATAGCACAATGTTAGTATGGCTGGCGGAACATCTGGTCTCAATTTTTTCAGGCTTTAACGTCTTTTCTTATTTGACGTTTCGCGCCATTGTCAGTCTGTTGACCGCGCTGTTTATCTCTTTGTGGATGGGACCGCGTCTGATTGCGTTCTTGCAACGTTTACAGATTGGTCAGGTGGTCCGCAACGACGGTCCGGAATCGCACTTCAGTAAACGTGGTACGCCAACCATGGGCGGCATCATGATTTTGACATCAATTACCATTTCGGTACTGCTGTGGGCGAACTTAAGCAATCCTTATATCTGGTGTTCGCTGTTTGTTTTGCTGGGTTATGGTGCCGTTGGTTTTGTGGATGACTACCGTAAAGTCGTGCGCAAAGACACCAAAGGATTAATTGCCCGCTGGAAGTATTTTTGGCAGTCAGTGATTGCTCTGATCGTAGCATTTAGCATGTATGCCATCGGCAAAGACACACCAGCGACTCAGCTGGTTGTGCCGTTTTTTAAAGACGTCATGCCGCAGTTAGGCGTGCTTTATATCCTGCTGGCCTATTTTGTTATCGTTGGTACCAGTAATGCCGTTAACCTGACCGATGGTCTGGATGGTCTGGCAATTATGCCAACCGTATTTGTGGCCGCTGGTTTTGGTCTGGTTGCCTGGGCGACGGGTAACGTCAATTTTGCCAGTTATCTGCATATTCCTTATATCCGCCATGCCGGTGAGTTAGTCATTTTCTGTACTGCAATTGTTGGCGCAGGGTTGGGCTTCCTCTGGTTTAACACCTATCCGGCGCAAGTCTTTATGGGTGACGTTGGTTCACTGGCGTTGGGTGGTACTTTAGGTGTGATTGCAGTGTTGCTGCGTCAGGAGTTTTTGCTGGTAATTATGGGCGGGGTGTTTGTGGTTGAAACTCTGTCAGTCATTCTGCAGGTGGGATCGTTTAAACTTCGCGGCCAGCGTATTTTCCGTATGGCACCGATTCACCATCACTATGAATTGAAAGGCTGGCCGGAGCCACGAGTGATCGTGCGCTTCTGGATTATCTCATTAATGCTGGTGCTGATTGGCCTGGCAACCTTGAAGGTGCGGTAATCATGACAATCGACTATCAGGATAAACAGGTTGTTATCATTGGATTAGGTTCCACAGGGTTGTCCTGTGTCGATTATTTTATTGCCCGGGGTGTTTCCCCCAAAGTTATTGATACGCGCTCAACCCCTCCGGGGTTAGACAAACTGCCGGAAAACGTGGAACACCATACCGGTGGTTTTAACCGTGAATGGATACTGGCTGCCGATCTACTAGTGGTTAGCCCGGGTATCGCTCTGGCAACCCCAGTTCTGCAAGAAGCTGCCGCCGCAGGTATCGAAATTGTCGGTGACATTGAACTGTTCTGTCGTGAAGCTAAGGCTCCGATTGTGGCCATCACTGGCTCAAACGGAAAAAGTACCGTTACCACGCTGGTGGGTGAAATGGGAAAAGCTGCCGGTTGGAACGTTGCCATGGGCGGCAATCTGGGACAAACCGCACTATCTCTGTTAGATCCTGAATGCCAGTTGTATGTTATGGAACTATCCAGTTTTCAACTGGAAACTACATCCAGCCTTCATGCTGCCGCTGCGACTATTCTGAACGTTACTGAAGATCATATGGATCGCTATCCGCAGGGGATGGAACAGTATCGTGAAGCTAAACTGCGCATTTATAACAATGCCAGCGTTTGTGTAGTTAATGCTGATGATGCACTAACCATGCCGCTGCAAGGGGCTGACAGCCGCTGCGTTAGCTTTGGGGTAGATGTGGGTGATTATCACCTCAGCTATCAGCAGGGCGAGACCTGGCTGCGAGTCCACGGTGAGAAAGTGCTTAATGCCGCAGAGATGAAAATTGTTGGTCAGCATAACTATTTGAACGCACTGGCTGCATTGGCGCTGGCTGATGCGGTATCACTCCCGCGCGCTTCCAGTTTGCAGGCGCTGACTCAGTTCACTGGTTTAGCGCATCGCTTTCAACTGGTGTGGGATAATAAAGGTGTTCGCTGGATTAATGATTCTAAAGCCACCAATGTGGGCAGTACTGAAGCTGCATTAAACGGTATTCGCGTTGATGGCGTTTTACACTTATTGCTGGGTGGTGATGGAAAATCAGCTGATTTCTCACCGCTGTCGACCTATTTAAAGGGTGACAATATTCGTCTTTATTGTTTTGGTCGCGATAAACAGCCGCTATACGATTTACGTCCTGAAGTGGCGGAAATGACCGATACCATGGAACAGGCAATGGTTCATATTGCACAGCGAATCAAACCGGGAGATATGGTGTTACTGTCTCCCGCCTGTGCCAGTCTGGATCAGTTTAAAAATTATGAACAGCGTGGGCTGGAGTTTGCCCGTCTGGCTCAGGAGCTTGGCTGATGAGCGCATTTAGTTTAGTTAGACCTTTCCAGTCATTTACCCAATGGGTAACTGGATCTCGTCAAAGCAGTGAAGCGGTCGATTATGATGTTATGTACGATCGTACTTTGCTGTGGATGGCTATTGGTTTAACTATTGTTGGTTTTGTTATGGTGACATCGGCATCAATGCCGATTGCCCAACGATATACTGACGATCCATTTTTATTTGCCAAGCGTGATGCTATTTACATTCTGTTGGCTATTGCTGCTGCACTGGTAACGCTGCGTATTCCAATGGAGATGTGGCAGCGCTACAGCCCGATTATTCTGTTGATTGCTATCGTAATGTTACTCATTGTACTGGCGGTAGGCAGCTCGGTTAACGGTGCATCTCGTTGGATTGCTTTTGGCCCGGTGCGCATTCAGCCAGCGGAACTTTCCAAGTTGGCGCTGTTCTTCTATCTGGCCAGCTATCTGGTTCGTAAGGTAGATGAAGTTCGTAATAACTTCTGGGGCTTTTGTAAGCCGATGGGCGTTATGGTGATTCTGGCGGTTTTACTGCTGGCTCAGCCCGATCTGGGAACGGTAGTTGTCCTGTTTATCACTACGCTGGGCATGCTGTTTTTAGCAGGTGCTAAGCTTTGGCAGTTTTTAGCAATTATCGGTTCTGGCGTGTTTGCCGTAGGATTACTGATTGTCGCAGAGCCTTATCGTTTACGTCGGGTAACTTCATTCTGGGATCCATGGGCTGATCCTTTTGGTGCAGGTTATCAGCTGACGCAATCGCTGATGGCATTTGGGCGGGGAGAGCTTTGGGGACAGGGATTAGGTAACTCAGTACAGAAACTGGAGTATCTGCCTGAGGCCCATACTGACTTTATTTTTGCCATTATCGGTGAAGAATTAGGCTATTTTGGTGTGGTTTTGATCCTCTTAATGGTATTCTTCGTCGCTTTTAGAGCAATGCTGATTGGTCGCCGTGCTTTAGAGGCAGGGCAGCGTTTCTCTGGTTTTCTCGCCTGCGAGATTGGTTTGTGGTTCAGCTTCCAGACGTTAGTTAACGTTGGTGCAGCGGCCGGTATTCTACCAACCAAAGGTTTGACTTTACCGCTAATCAGCTACGGTGGTTCCAGTTTACTGGTGATGTCTACCGCGCTGGTTTTATTACTTCGAATTGACTATGAAACGCGTCAGGCTAACTGCCAGGCGCATGTAAGAGGTACCCGATGAAGCAGAAGCGTTTAATGGTGATGGCAGGTGGAACCGGAGGACATGTCTTCCCGGGGCTGGCTGTTGCTCATGACCTGATGGCGCAAGGCTGGGAAGTTCGCTGGCTGGGAACTGCGGATAGAATGGAAGCCGATTTAGTGCCAAAACACGGAATAGAAATCGATTTTATTAACATTTCCGGACTTCGTGGCAAAGGTATCATTGCGTTATTATGTGCGCCATTCAGAATTTTCCGCGCCGTATGTCAGGCTAAAGCCATCATGCGTAATTATAAACCGGACGTGGTGTTAGGCATGGGCGGCTACGTTTCTGGTCCGGGTGGTTTGGCTGCCTGGATGTGTGGCATTCCGGTGGTATTACACGAACAAAACGGCATTGCAGGATTAACTAACCGCTGGCTGGCAAAAATTGCTAAGCGCGTGTTGCAGGCATTTCCGGGTGCATTCCCGAATGCAGAAGTGGTAGGCAATCCAGTTCGCACAGATGTATTAGCGTTACCGCTACCGGAAGTTCGTTTATCTGAACGCAGTGGAGCGATTCGGGTTCTGGTGGTTGGCGGTAGTCAGGGCGCGCGGGTACTCAATCAAACTGTTCCACAAGCGGCTGAACGTCTGGGAAATAAAATTATCCTCTGGCATCAGGTTGGTAAAGGTGCTCTGGAAAGCGTACAGCAGGATTATCAGCAGCGCGGTCTGGATGGACATAATATCACTGAATTTATTGACGATATGGCGTCTGCCTATGCGTGGGCCGACGTGGTGGTTTGTCGTTCCGGTGCTTTGACGGTAAGCGAAGTTGCGGCCGCGGGTTTACCGGCTATTTTTGTGCCATTTATGCATAAAGACCGCCAGCAATACTGGAATGCACTACCGCTGGAAAAAGCGGGTGCCGCCAAAATTATTGAACAACCTCAGTTTAATGCAGATTCATTAACTGAAGCGTTGGAAGAATTGAATCGATCAAAACTACTGGCAATGGCGATGGAAGCCAGAGCGATAGCCATACCGGACGCGACTGAGCGCGTTTCTGCGGTAGTTAAAAGCGTCGCCCTGTAGTTTTGAAGTGAACTTTAAATATGACAAGAGTAAATAGAAAACCGTGAATGAGCATGTAGATATACAACGATTGGCGAAACTTCGCACCATGGTGCCGGAAATGCGACGCGTCCGGCATATCCACTTTGTTGGTATTGGTGGAGCAGGCATGGGAGGTATCGCTGAAGTTCTGGCTAACGAAGGTTACCAGATCAGTGGTTCCGATTTGGCGCCAAATGCTGTCACGCAACAATTAATTGCGCTGGGTGCAGAGATTTATTTCAATCACCGGGCAGAAAACGTCAAGGGTGCCAGCGT
Organism: Limnobaculum xujianqingii; assembly: GCF_013394855.1. Classification (NCBI taxonomy): domain Bacteria; kingdom Pseudomonadati; phylum Pseudomonadota; class Gammaproteobacteria; order Enterobacterales; family Budviciaceae; genus Limnobaculum; species Limnobaculum xujianqingii. The sequence goes on from NZ_JABMLK010000002.1 coordinate 353,238, forward strand.
AGTTGTCGTTTCAACCGCGGTGCCTGCGGATAATGCCGAAGTAGTTGCAGCGCGAGAAGCACGAATTCCGGTTATCCGCCGTGCAGAAATGCTGGCCGAACTGATGCGTTTTCGTCATGGCATCGCTATCGCCGGTACTCATGGCAAAACTACCACTACTGCATTAGTGACCGGTATTTATGCAGCAGCAGGATTAGATCCAACTTTTGTTAATGGTGGTCTGGTTAAAGCAGCAGGAACTCATGCTGCATTAGGTTGCAGCCGTTATCTGATCGCTGAAGCCGATGAGAGCGATGCATCGTTCCTGCACTTACAGCCAATGGTTGCCATTGTGACCAATATTGAAGCCGACCATATGGATACTTATCAGGGCGACTTCGAAAACTTAAAACAGACGTTTATTAATTTCCTGCACAATTTGCCGTTTTATGGTCGGGCAGTGATGTGTGTAGACGATCCTGTGGTGCGTGAGCTTATTCCTCAAGTTGGCCGTCAGGTGATTACTTACGGTTTCAGCGAAGATGCAGATGTGCGCATTAAAGATTATGAACAAAAGCGCTCTCAAGGATTCTTTACTCTTTGCCGTCATGACAAAAGCGATTTAAAGGTGATGCTTAATGCACCGGGCCGCCATAACGCGTTGAATGCGGCCGCGGCAGTGGCTACCGCAACGGAAGAGGGCATCGGTGATGATGCTATTGTTCAGGCGCTGGCTAACTTTCAGGGCACCGGTCGTCGCTTTGACTTCCTGGGTAAATTTGAGCGTGAAGGTGGCGGCGACATCATGCTGGTTGATGATTATGGTCATCATCCAAGCGAAGTGGATGTCACCATTAAAGCGGCCAGAGCAGGTTGGGAAGAGCGTCGTTTAGTGATGATTTTCCAGCCGCATCGTTATTCACGTACCCGTGACCTGTACGATGATTTTGCCAACGTACTGTCTCAGGTTGATGTGCTGTTTATGCTGGATGTTTATCCGGCTGGAGAAGCGCCAATTCCGGGAGCAGATAGCCGTTCACTGTGTCGAACCATTCGTGGGCGCGGTAAGTTAGATCCGATTTTTGTGTCAGATGTAGATACGCTACCGGATATGTTGCAACAGGTGTTGCAGAGTGGCGATCTGGTTCTGACGCAGGGTGCCGGTAATATTGGGCGAGTGGCCCGTCGGTTAGCAGAATTAAAATTACAAACAATAAATACAAACGAGGGAAATCATGACTGAGAAAGTGGCAGTCCTTCTTGGCGGGACATCAGCAGAGCGTGATGTATCACTGAACTCTGGTGCTGCTGTGTTAGCAGGCTTACGCGAGGCGGGCGTTGACGCTCATCCGATTGACCCGAAGACCTATCCTGTGGCTCAGCTAAAAGCTGATGGATTCGATAAAGTATTTATTGCATTACATGGTCGTGGCGGTGAAGACGGTACTTTGCAGGGCGTATTAGAGTTTCTGGATCTGCCATATACCGGCAGTGGCGTAATGGCTTCTGCATTAACTATGGATAAATTGAGAACTAAATTGCTATGGCAAGGCTCTAACCTTCCGGTGTCGCCTTATGTTGCATTAAGTGCCGATCAACTGACGCAGGTTGATACCGATGCCATCATCAAACAGTTGGGATTACCGCTGATTGTGAAGCCAAGTAGTGAAGGTTCAAGCGTTGGTATGAGCAAGGTAAATGCAGCAGCAGATTTACTGCCGGCATTAAAAGAAGCCTTTAAGCATGATACCAGCGTACTGGTTGAGAAGTGGCTGAGTGGCCCGGAATTCACCGTGGCGATTTTAGGCGATGAAGTATTGCCTTCTATCCGCATTCAGCCAGCCGGTGTGTTTTATGACTATCAGGCAAAATATATCTCTGATGATACTCAATACTTCTGTCCAAGCGGCTTAAGTGACGAACTGGAGAACCAAATTCGGGCATTAGCAGCGGCAGCTTATAAAGCCGTAGGTTGTCGGGGTTGGGGTCGTGTCGATGTGATGCAGGATAGCGATGGTCAGTTTTATCTGCTGGAAGTGAATACGGCTCCGGGTATGACTAACCATAGTCTGGTACCAATGGCGGCACGTCAGCATGGTTTAAGTTTTTCTCAGCTAGTCGTTAAGATTTTGGCGTTGGCTGATTGATATGTCCCAGGCAGCAAGAAACGTTCGTGATGAGCAGGAAAAAAAGAGCACCGGACGCAGTAACGGAACTCAGCTCATTGGTCTAATCTTTCTGCTGATGGTAATCGGTACCGTGGTATGGGGATGCTGGGCAGTTATTCACTGGATGAATGATGCTGAACGCTTACCGCTTTCTCGTTTAGTAGTTACCGGTGAGCGGCATATTACTACCAACGATGATATCCGGCAGACCATTTTGTCGTCGGGTGCACCGGGTACCTTTATGTCTCAGGATGTGGACGTTCTGCAACAGCAGATTCTACACCTGAAATGGATTAAACAGGCCAGCGTACGTAAGCAATGGCCTGATGAGCTTAAGATTCATATTGTGGAGTATGTCCCTTACGCTCGCTGGAATGATCTCCAGCTGTTAGACAAAGATGGCAATGTATTCAGCATACCGGCAGAGAGAGTGAGTGATAAGAATCTTCCTCTGCTGTATGGCCCGGAAGATGGAGAAAAAGAAGTTCTGGAAGGATACAACAGCATGAACCAAGCGTTGGACGCCGCAAAGTTTAAGCTGAAAACCGTGTCAATGAGTGAACGACGCTCTTGGCAGTTAGTGTTAGATAACGATGTGCGCATCGAGCTGGGAAGAGAAAACCGAACCAAGCGTTTAGACCGCTTTATCGCTCTCTATCCTACGCTGTTGCAACAAGTACCTGCGGATAAGCGTATTGCCTCGCTGGATATGCGCTATGACACCGGTGCTGCGGTTGGTTGGGCTCCCGCATTTATTGACAGTCAGGCAATTTTTTCTGATTGAGTGAAACAACAACTAGAGTCAGGCAATAAATAATGATCAAATCGACAGACAGAAAACTGGTGGTTGGACTGGAAATCGGCACAGCGAAAGTCGCTGCGCTGGTTGGAGAAGTACTGCCTGACGGTATGGTTAATATTATTGGCGTAGGAAGCTGCCCGTCCCGCGGAATGGATAAAGGCGGAGTTAACGATTTAGAGTCAGTGGTTAAATCAGTACAGCGAGCCATTGACCAGGCCGAACTGATGGCAGATTGCCAGATTGCTTCTGTTTATCTGGCGCTGTCAGGTAAACATATCAGCTGTCAAAACGAGATTGGCATGGTGCCTATCTCAGAAGAAGAAGTCACACAGGAAGACGTGGAGAGCGTGGTTCATACCGCTAAATCGGTGCGGGTTCGTGATGAGCACCGGATCCTGCATGTGATCCCGCAGGAATATGCCATCGATTATCAGGAAGGCATTAAAAACCCAGTGGGACTTTCTGGTGTACGGATGCAGGCAAAAGTGCATTTGATTACTTGCCATAATGATATGGCTAAAAACATTGTTAAAGCGGTAGAACGCTGTGGACTTAAGGTAGATCAACTTATTTTTGCTGGTTTGGCCTCAAGCTATGCCGTTTTGACAGAAGATGAACGTGAATTGGGTGTCTGCGTCATTGATATTGGCGGCGGAACCATGGATATCGCTATTTATACTGGTGGTGCTCTGCGTCATACTAAAGTTATTCCTTACGCAGGTAATGTGGTTACCAGTGATATCGCTTATGCATTCGGGACTCCGCCAACGGATGCCGAAGCAATAAAAGTGCGTCATGGATGTGCTTTGGGTTCTATCGTCAGCAAAGATGAGAATGTGGAAGTCCCTAGCGTTGGTGGCAGACCACCACGTAGTTTACAGCGTCAGACGTTAGCTGATGTGATTGAGCCGCGTTATACCGAGCTGCTTAATCTGGTAAACGATGAAATTTTGCAGGTGCAGGAACAACTGCGTCAACAAGGGGTTAAGCATCACTTAGCCGCCGGTATCGTGTTAACAGGGGGAGCCGCTCAGATTGATGGTTTAGCTGAGTGTGCTCAAAGAGTGTTCCATACCCAGGTGCGTATTGGACAGCCACTGAATATCACTGGACTAACGGATTATGCGCAAGAGCCTTACTACTCAACGGCAGTAGGTCTGTTGCACTACGGTAAAGAGTCTCATCTTCGGGGCGAGACTGATGTAGAAAAAAGAACATCTATGCGTAGCTGGGCACAGCGTTTGACGGGTTGGTTACGTAAAGAATTTTAATCAGTAGTGCAATTAGCGTGTTTTAAGCGATAATTCATTGCGTAAGAGTTAAAACGGAGAGAGAAATTATGTTTGAACCAATGGAGCTAACCAACGATGCGGTGATTAAAGTCATCGGCGTTGGCGGCGGCGGCGGTAATGCCGTCGAACATATGGTGCGTGAGCACATTGAAGGCGTTGAGTTCTTCGCCATCAATACTGATGCTCAGGCGTTGCGGAAAACGGCCGTTGGCCAAACTATCCAGATCGGTAGTGGCGTAACCAAAGGCTTAGGCGCAGGTGCTAACCCTGAAGTGGGTCGCAATTCTGCAGAAGAAGACCGTGAACAACTACGTACTGCACTGGAAGGTGCGGATATGGTGTTTATTGCTGCCGGCATGGGTGGTGGTACCGGAACCGGTGCTGCACCAGTTGTTGCTGAAGTGGCAAAAGATTTGGGTATTCTGACCGTTGCCGTAGTAACCAAACCGTTTAACTTCGAAGGTAAAAAGCGTATGACGTTTGCAGAGCAAGGCATTGCCGAACTCTCCAAGCATGTTGACTCGCTGATTACTATTCCTAATGACAAGCTACTGAAAGTATTAGGCCGCGGTATTTCTCTGCTGGATGCTTTCGGTGCAGCCAATGACGTATTAAAAGGAGCGGTGCAGGGTATTGCCGAACTGATTACTCGTCCAGGCTTAATGAACGTTGACTTTGCAGACGTACGTACAGTGATGTCTGAAATGGGTTACGCCATGATGGGTTCAGGCATTGCTCGTGGTGAAGATCGTGCTGAAGAAGCTGCTGAAATGGCTATTTCCAGTCCGTTACTGGAAGATATCGATCTGTCTGGTGCCCGCGGCGTTCTGGTTAACATTACGGCTGGCTTTGACTTACGTCTGGATGAGTTCGAAACCGTTGGTAACACGATTCGTGCCTTTGCATCGGATAATGCCACCGTGGTTATCGGTACTTCACTGGATCCGGACATGAGCGACGAGCTGCGTGTGACTGTTGTTGCAACAGGTATCGGTATGGACAAGCGTCCTGAAATTACGCTGGTTTCTAAATCACCGGCTACTCAACCTGTCGATCATCGCTATGCTCAACATGGTTTAGCTCCTCTGCAACCGCAAGAGAGTAAACCTGCTGCAGCTAAAGTGGTAAATGACCAGGGTGTTCAGCCGAACAAAGAGCCTGATTATTTAGATATCCCAGCCTTCTTACGCAAACAAGCGGATTAATTAGGCTGTTAACGCTGAATGATTTGGATTCTCCGCTCTTTATGCTAAACTGGCGCGGAGACCGTGGTGTAAACTACGGTAAATTGGATCAACAATGCGAGATAATACGATGATTAAACAGCGGACACTAAAACGCATCATTCAAGCTACTGGCGTCGGTCTTCATACCGGACGCAAGGTTAGCCTGACTCTGCGCCCGGCCGCAGCTAATACGGGTGTCATCTATCGTCGTACTGACTTGAATCCACCGGTTGATTTTCCGGCAGATGCAAAATCCGTGCGTGATACCATGCTGTGTACTTGCCTGGTAAATGAAGATGACGTACGTATTTCTACTGTGGAACACCTTAATGCTGCATTAGCAGGATTAGGCATCGACAACATTATTATTGAAGTTGACGCACCAGAAGTTCCAATTATGGATGGTAGTGCGGCACCTTTCGTCTACTTACTGTTAGACGGCGGAATTGAAGAACTTAACGCACCGAAGAAATTCCTGCGTATTACTCAGCCTGTTCGCGTCGAAGACGGCGACAAGTGGGCTGAACTGACACCTTTTAATGGTTTCAGCTTAGACTTTACTATCGATTTCAACCATCCGGCGATTGATTCCGGTTCACAACGCTATCGTATGGATTTCTCTGCCGATGCGTTTGTTCGTCAGATCAGTCGTGCACGTACCTTTGGGTTCATGCGTGATATCGAGTATTTACAGTCTAAAGGCCTGTGCCTGGGTGGCAGCTTCGATTGTGCTATCGTAGTAGATGATTATCGTGTGCTGAACGAAGATGGTTTGCGTTTTGAAGACGAATTTGTTCGTCATAAAATGTTGGATGCTATCGGTGATCTGTTTATGTGTGGTCACAACATTATTGGCGCATTTACTGCGTTTAAATCTGGTCACGCATTAAACAACAAGCTTCTGCAAGCTGTATTAGCGAAACAAGAAGCCTGGGAATACGTTACTTTTGAAGACGAAGCTGAAATGCCACTGGCTTTCAAAACGTCGAGAACTGTACTGGCTTAATAGTCAGATAATATTACGGTTTTTTAGTACGATTTAAATTATTACGGCTTGTTGCGCTGGTTAACTCTCTCTCCAGCTAGTGCAGCAAGTCGTTCTAGTTTCTCTCTCAGCCTTTTTGGGCTCCTCGCTGCCAATTCCTTCAACTGTTTTGCACTTTGTTCACTAAGCTGACGCATAGGCATTTCATCTTTTGTGCTTTCCGGAATGTAGCGATGGACTAAATTTTCAGCAGTCTGCTTATTTGTGCTTAACTTTGGATTAATCTTTATGTCGATTGACACTAAAGATGGTAATATTTCACCCCTGAGTGTGCTTAATAACGTTTGCTGTTCATAACGTAAAAGTGTCAACCAACTGGCATTTGCCACCTCAAGGACTAAAATACCTTGACGGTAGTTAGCAACTCGACAGAATTCGTGCAGTTGTTTAGGTAACAGAGCCTTAACTGCCTTATTAAGTTTTATCAGCGCTATGGCACGTTGCTGGACGTTCCGCAACAGGTCAGTATCATCAAATAGCGTATCTAATAATAATGGGCGACTATCGCGCATAAGCAGATTCCGGCAGGTAATAGTTAGTTGATAATGGGTATTTTAAATCGTTGGCGACAATTTGGTAGGCGTTATTTTTGGCCGCACCTCTTATTGGGGGTTGTGGCAGCCAGTATTGGCGCGCCTGCAAGCCTGAACGGTTTACCTCAACAAGTTTCATTATCTGCGGCCTTTTCAAACGTCAATCCAATTAATCCGGCGGTTCCGGGTGTTGGGCAGTTGGCGTTATCCAGCGAAGTTAACAGCCGACCACTGCAGAATCTTAATCCGTGGCAGCACTTTGCGATTCGTAATTATCTTACCCGTCTTGCTGTTTCCTTCCCTCAGGATGAAGTGACCCCCGATGAGGTGAAGGTGAGTGATGATAAGTTAAGACTTAGTCATCACGCTCTTCTTGATTCATTATCAATACAAGCGGCAATTGAAGCAACGCTGCCTTCGACAGTATCGCGTCTAATTCCCCTTGAGTCGACTTTTATCCTCCACCCTGTCAGATTTTGGCTGAGCAAGGTTCAGGGTATCCGCGCAGGTCCTTCTTCATACGCATGATAATCCCGGTAATGAGGCTATTCTTGTTACTGCGGGCGCATTTTTTCTGATTTTTTTCTTTGAATTCATATTGCCAAAAACGGCAGTACTAAAGAGATATTTAGACCTATGTTAACTAAATTAATGACAAAAGTTTTCGGTAGCCGTAATGACCGGACACTGCGCCGTATGCGTAAAAACGTTGAGACGATTAACCGCCTTGAACCAGAATATGAAGCGTTATCTGACGATGAGCTGAAAGCTAAAACTGAGGAGTTTCGTGAGCGTCTGGCTAAAGGTGAATCGCTGGAATCAATTATGCCAGAAGCGTTTGCTGTAGTGCGTGAAGCCAGTAAGCGTGTATTTGGTATGCGTCACTTTGACGTCCAGATGCTCGGTGGTATGGTGCTGAACGATCGCTGTATTGCGGAGATGCGTACTGGTGAAGGTAAAACCCTGACCGCAACACTGCCAGCCTATCTGAATGCCATCACTGGTCGTGGTGTACACGTGGTAACCGTGAACGACTACCTGGCACGACGCGATGCGGAAAATAACCGCCCACTGTTTGAATTCTTAGGTTTAACCGTTGGTATTAACTTGCCTGGCATGCCACCTCCGGCAAAACGTGAGGCTTATGCTGCGGATATCACCTACGGTACCAATAACGAATTTGGTTTCGATTATCTGCGTGACAACATGGCATTTAGTCCTGAAGAGCGTGTTCAGCGTAAGCTGTACTATGCGTTGGTGGATGAGGTTGACTCCATCTTAATCGACGAAGCGCGTACTCCGCTGATTATCTCCGGTCCTGCGGAAGACAGTTCTGAGCTGTACAGAAAAGTTGATAAAATTATTCCTAAACTGTTGCGTCAGGAAAAAGAAGATTCTGATACCTTTGAAGGTGAAGGCCACTTCTCCGTCGATGAGAAGAGCCGCCAGGTCAACCTGACCGAGCGCGGTCTGGTACTGATTGAACAACTGCTGATGGAAGCAGGAATGATGGAAGAGGGTGAGTCGCTTTATTCACCTGGCAACATCGTATTAATGCACCACGTAACGGCAGCGTTGCGTGCTCATGCGCTGTTTACTCGTGACGTTGACTATATCGTTAAAGATGGTGAAGTCATTATCGTTGACGAACATACCGGTCGTACTATGGAAGGTCGTCGCTGGTCAGATGGTCTTCATCAGGCCGTGGAAGCAAAAGAAAGGGTTGAGATCCAGAATGAGAACCAAACTCTGGCTTCTATTACTTTCCAGAACTACTTCCGTCTGTATGAGAAACTGGCCGGTATGACCGGTACTGCGGATACTGAAGCATTCGAATTCCGTCAAATTTACCGTTTAGACACTATTGTAGTACCAACTAACCGTCCAATGGTTCGTGATGATATGCCAGATCTGGTCTATATGACCGAGAAAGAGAAGATCGATGCCATCATTGAAGACATTAAAGATCGCAGCACTAAGGGACAGCCGATTCTTGTGGGTACTATCTCCATTGAAAAATCGGAAGTGGTCTCTAACGAACTGAAAAAAGCGGGTATCGCGCATAAAGTTCTGAACGCTAAATTCCACGAAATGGAAGCAGAAATCGTGGCTAATGCAGGTCAGGAAGGTGCAGTAACCATCGCTACCAACATGGCGGGTCGTGGTACCGATATCGTGCTGGGTGGTAGCTGGCAGAGCGAACTTGCTGAACTGGAAGATCCAACAGAAGAACAGATTCAGTCGATTAAAGCTGCATGGCAAGAGCGTCACGATCGCGTACTGGCAGCAGGCGGTTTACATATTATTGGTACCGAGCGTCATGAATCTCGTCGTATTGATAACCAGTTGCGTGGCCGTTCTGGCCGTCAGGGTGACCCGGGTTCATCGCGTTTCTATCTGTCGATGGAAGATGCTCTGATGCGTATCTTTGCTTCTGACCGCGTAGCCGGAATGATGCGTAAGCTCGGTATGAAGCCTGGAGAAGCGATTGAACACCCATGGGTAACCAAAGCGATTGCTAACGCTCAGCGTAAAGTAGAAAGCCGTAACTTTGATATTCGTAAGCAACTGTTGGAGTTTGATGACGTAGCTAACGATCAGCGTCGTGCGATTTATGCTCAGCGTAATGAATTATTGGATATCAGTGATATCAGCGAAACTATTGACAGCATCCGTCAGGATGTGTTTACCACGGTGATCGATAATTACATTCCACCTCAATCTCTGGAAGAAATGTGGGATGTTCCGGGACTGGAAACACGTCTGAAGAACGACTTCGATCTTGACCTGCCGATTGCTCAATGGCTGGATACTGAACATGAACTGCACGAAGAAACACTGCGTGAACGTATTGTAGAAGAAGCCGCTAAAGTTTATCACCAGAAAGAAGAAGTGGTTGGTGATGAGATGATGCGCAACTTTGAGAAAGGCGTAATGTTGCAGACTCTGGACACTATGTGGAAAGAGCACCTGGCTGCGATGGATTATCTGCGTCAGGGTATCCACCTGCGTGGTTATGCTCAGAAAGATCCTAAGCAAGAATATAAGCGTGAGTCATTCTCTATGTTTGCCAGCATGCTGGAAGCGCTGAAATATGAAGTTATCAGCGTGTTGAGCAAAGTTCAGGTACGTATGCCGGAAGAAGTTGAGGCTGTGGAGCAGCAACGTCGTGAAGAAGCAGAGCGCTTGGCTCGCCAGCAGCAGTTTAGCCATCAGGAAGAAAATGCGTTGGAAGAAGAACCAGCACCTAATCAACCAATGGTACGGGAAGAGCGCAAGATTGGCCGTAACGATCCATGCCCATGCGGTTCCGGTAAGAAATATAAACAGTGTCATGGTAGTTTGCAGTAATATCCTTAAGAAATGAGAGCGCCTATTGGCGCTCTCAGGCCAGATTTTCAGTTTTGTGTTTTGACAGAATTAATCGTTGGGAGAGATCGCCGTTGGGGTCGACTTGGCGTGAGCCAACGACAAACAGGCAAAGCCTGTTTGAACAGCGCTTGCGCTGGCCCGAAGGGTGAAACACCGTAAGGCGTTTCATAACTGCCCCTAGGCGGGCTAGGCCCAACGCACTCTGAACTCAAGTATCAGGCCCTTCCGGCCGAGCAGGATAGTGATATAAGTAAATTATATTTACGGCCGGAATATCCACTGAAATAAATAAGTTTATTAGCTGTCCAAGAGCGCCATTGGCGCTCTTACTTTATCTACACAATAATAACTGACCTGCGAGTATGCATATGAAGCGAATAGAAATAGCCGTTGGAATAATAATCAATACCGAGCAGGCTATATTTGTTACCCAAAGACTTAAAGGTAGCCATCTTGCCGGTTATTGGGAGTTTCCCGGTGGAAAAGTGGAATCAGGGGAAGATGCAAAACAGGCGCTAAGGCGCGAGCTTCAGGAGGAAGTTGGCATTGAGATGACTCATTCTAACCTGTTAACAACGTTGGAGTATGACTATCCCGATCGCCAGCTAACGTTGCATTTCTTTATTGTAGATAGTTGGAAAGGTCAGCCGGAAGGGCGTGAAGGTCAGGTATCTCGCTGGATTGATGTTTCACAGCTGAATGTTGCAGAGTTTCCGGAGGCTAATCAGCCGGTGATTGCTGAACTTAAGCAGCGTTACCGCAAGGCATAATCGGTTATCCATGCGGTAACTTGTAAAGGATAAGGAGGTGAAAATTACTTCTCCTCTTCACTCCATTCATCACTATCTGACTGGTCACCAGAGCTTGGAATTCGTTTTTCTTCATCGGCCCATTCACCTAAATCAATTAACTGGCAGCGCTTACTACAAAATGGCCGGTAAGTGCTTTGTTCATTCCAGATAACCGGTTTTCCACAGGTAGGACAGTTTACCTGAAGGGGGGTGTCACTCATGAAATACTCCCAAATAACATAATCAATAGCAAAACTAAAGGGTCACCCATTTGAGGTGATAATCTGACATCGCAGATATCAGCGACACCAGTAAATAATTATTAGCAGCAGGCAATCTCAAAATTAAATTTTTCCGGTGTATCACCAATATCGCTGTCAAATGGCATAAAGCGAATGGCAAAGCGAGACTTGTGACCGGAAACCTGCGGATAAAGTTGATAAGTTGAATCCACTCTGATGCGCAAAATATCACAGTCTTCGGCATTATCCTGGTAGAAACCATTCAGACTGGTTTGTTTTTGAAAGACACCAGACTGTCGAACTAAATCGAGACAGGCATTAAGTGCATTACTGAGCGGTGTTGTAGTTTCAATCCATTCAGCTACCTGTTCGTCTCGCTGTAATTTTGGATTATGTAGCCACATATGCAATACGGGTAAATCAAAGCTGCAACAGCCACCAGGAATGCTTAAACGTTGACGAACCATACTAATTAAGCGGTCGTCTTTCAACTCCTGTCCAAGACGTGGCGCTGCCAGTAATGTATTTGCCAGCTCTTTTAAGGTATGACGTAAAGTACTAAGGCGCTCGCTATCAACACCGGGAACATCAATCCACTGCAGTAGCTTATGCTGTTGACGGTCCAATTCTTTAACCAGCTCGGTACGAACATCACCACGATCCATGATGTCCAGCAGTTCACTAACCGTACGGAAAAAACTTAATGTGTTGGTTAAATTAGTTAAAGAGCGATTGTGTTGTAACTGTTGTAGCAGGAATTCAAGGCGTAACCAGGTACGGACTTTTTCATTAAGCGGATGTTCAAAAAGTATGTTCTGGGATAAATCACTCATATCGACAAATCCTGCTTGTTGAATTGGTTGGCTAAAGCTAAATACTTTTGATGCAATAGGGCAATTTGCGGTATTAACGCTTCAGGTTCCCTATCATTATTTAGCACATCATCTGCATGAGACAGGCGCTCAGCGCGGGAAGTTTGGGCAGATAAAATTTGTTCTGCCAACTGTAAACTGCTTCCATCGCGGGCTATTAATCTACTTAATTGGGTCTCTTTGCTAACATCTACCACTAACACGCGGTTAGCTCGGGAACATAAATTATTCTCTATCAATAATGGGACAACCCAAAGCAGATAAGGTGCAGTTATATTTGCAAATTGACGTTGGGTTTCCTGTTGAATCAGTGGATGGAGCAGATTATTTAACCACTGTTTGTCAGCAGAATGACTAAAAATACGTTCACGTAACTTTTTACGGTTCAGAGTACCATCGGCCAACAGTATTGAATGGCCGAAATGATGAGCAATTTGTTGGAGAGCATCGCGACCCGGCTCTACCACCTGACGGGCAATAATATCAGCATCGATGACGGGAACGCCCAAACGGGAAAACTCATTGGATACGGTTGATTTCCCGCTACCAATTCCGCCGGTAAGTGCCACGATATAACTCATATAAAAGCCTGTAACAGTATTGATAGCTCAATAATAAAGGGATCTCACAGAAGTGCAAGCCATCCGGCAACAGCAAGGAAAGGGCCAAAGGCAATTGTGTTGTTTTTAGTTTTCTTATTCAGCTTAATTAGCAAAAAATAAGTTAGTCCACTCAGGCTGGCAATTAGCATTATTGTTGGTAAAGCCTCTATTCCAACCCAGCCACCAAGTCCTGCCATGAGCTTTATATCACCGCCACCCAACCCATATTGATCTTTTATTAATCGAAATAGCATTCCAGGTATCCAAAGAAATATGTATCCAATGAGTGTTCCTGTCAGAGATTCTGATAAAGACAATGGCGATAAACCAAGTAGAGCAAAAATTAGTCCGCTCCAAATTAGTGGTAGTGTAAATATATCCGGCAACAGTTGATGAGATATATCAATCAGCGATGCGGTCACCAACCATAGGGTTACAGATAACAGCATGATTATTCTGACAGGATCGGCACTTGAAGCGGCAATAATCATAAACAGTAGACTACAAATCAGTTCAGTTAAGGGATAACGGCAACTGATAGCTTTATGGCAGGACGGACATCGACCATGAATACATAGCCAGGAAATAACTGAATATACGCAGCGTTTAGAAAATGGTTGGTGACAGTGAGGGCATCGAGGATGGGAAAGTAAAGCCAGAGAGAATTTTGTTGGTCCGATTGATAAGTGGAGGTTGGTATTGGTTATCTGGCAATATTGTTGCTGCCAGCGAGCAAATAAAACAGCAGGGATTTGGTGGGCGATGCGAGTGGTCAGACTACCACTTAACAGACCAAATAATCCAAAACCAAGGATTACAAAGGCGTTATCCATGAATTACCTTAGATCTGCTTTTTCGCAGATAAATTTATGGGATTATAGCTGAAATTTTTTGAAAATCTCAGACTTGTTCATTAATTATTCATGTGTATGATAACGTCACTGGAAATGGCCAACATTCAGCTTATAGCTAATTTGCGATACGTCGCCAAAAACCAGGAAAACTACAGATATGCGCATTGAAGAAGATTTGAAGCTGGGCTTCAAAGATGTCTTAATCCGTCCTAAGCGTTCCACGCTGAAAAGTCGTTCTGAAGTAGAACTTGAACGCACCTACACCTTTAAACATTCAGGCCATCAGTGGTCCGGTATTCCTATTATTGCTGCGAATATGGACACGGTAGGCACCTTTACCATGGCTGAGGCATTGGCGTCGTTTGATTTGCTAACTGCCGTGCACAAACACTATACCGTTGAGCAATGGCGTGAGTTTGTTGCCCGCGTACCTGAATCTGTATTACGTCACGTCATGGTATCAACCGGAACATCAGAAGCGGATTTCACTAAACTGGGCCAGATTATGGCGCTTTCACCAGCACTGAAATTTATCTGTATTGATGTGGCGAATGGCTATTCTGAGCATTTTGTTGCTTTCTTGCGTAAAGCGCGTGAAGCCAATATGGATAAAGTGATTTGTGCCGGTAACGTGGTTACGGGTGAGATGGTGGAAGAGCTGATTCTTTCCGGTGCGGATATCGTTAAAGTCGGTATTGGCCCTGGCTCTGTTTGTACTACGCGCGTGAAAACTGGCGTTGGTTACCCACAACTGTCAGCGGTAATCGAATGTGCTGATGCAGCTCATGGCCTTGGTGGTCAGATCGTCAGTGATGGCGGTTGTACAACCCCGGGCGATGTGGCTAAAGCTTTTGGTGGTGGCGCAGACTTCGTCATGCTAGGCGGAATGCTGGCTGCTCATGAAGAGTGTGAAGGCAAGATTATCGAAGAGAACGGCAATCAATATATGCAGTTCTATGGCATGAGTTCTGAATCAGCGATGAACCGTCACGTAGGCGGTGTTGCAGGGTATCGCGCAGCAGAAGGTAAAACCGTGAAGCTGGCTTACCGTGGCTCAGTAGAAAACACCACCAGAGATATTCTTGGTGGCCTGCGCTCAGCCTGTACCTATGTTGGTGCTGAACGCTTGAAAGAGCTGACCAAGCGCACCACTTTTATTCGGGTCGCTGAGCAAGAAAACCGAGTTTTTGGACAAGGTTAGACCGAGCCTGAAATTTTAAAGTATTAAGAAAAGTGCGCCATTTGGCGCACTTTTAGTCATTAAGATTGTTAATCATTGAGTCTGGCTTGATGCTCCTGATGTTAAGTCCTAAATTGTATTACGCAGAACTCACCGCGTTAATATCATGAGGATTACTACCAATTCGTCTTGCGGTAGAAATCTGACGATTCGCCCAAAATACTGTTAATATTCTCTGCAATCCGATAAACCCAAACAGCAGGATGCCAATAACAATCTTGGTCCACCAGGAGCTAAGCGTACCGTCGAAATTAATGTAGGTCTGGATTAGCCCCTGAATTAATACGCCAAACAGAGTACCAAATACGGTACCAACTCCTCCACTTAGCAAGGTTCCTCCGATAACTACAGCCGCAATGGCATCTAACTCAACGCCGATTCCGGCTAGTGCGTAACCAGCGGAGGTATAGAAAGAGAAAACAATACCTGCCAGAGTTGCCAGTCCGGTAGAGAGCATATAAATACCAATAGTGGTTTTGCGGGTTGAGATCCCCATTAGTTCAGCAGAGGTAGCGTTGCCCCCGATAGCATAAACATTGTTACCAAAACGCGTTTTATGAGCGAGAACCATACCGAAAATGACTACCAGTAACATAATGACGGCTAACAGGCTAAAGCGACCACCACCCGGGATCTTCCATGCTACTGAAGATAATGTGCTGTATAACGGATGATCGATAGGAATCGATCGTTCGGAAACTAAAAAGCTAACGCCCCGCAGAAAGAACATTCCGGCTAACGTAATAATAAAGGCGGGAATTTTTAAGGCATCGATTAACCACCCCATCAGGGCGCCAAATGAGCAGCCCATTACCATAATAACCACAAAGGCTGTTAATGGATCAAAGCCCCATTCACCAATGGCTTTAGCCAAAAATACACCGGTAAAAGCAATCACCGAACCAACAGAAAGGTCGATACCACCAGACAGAATGACAAACGTCATGCCTACCGCCACAATGCACAAAAAGGCGTTATCCGTCAGAATATTGCAAATAACTCGGGTGGATGCAAAGCCGGGGAAGCGGGCAAAGCAGAACATATAGCCCATTACAAAAACGGCGATGGTAATCATCAGGGGAAGGTGACGTTTAAACATGACCGGTTCTCCTTTTAAACAAACGGATAAATGCCGGAGACTGCAATACCAGAACCAGCAAGACTACTAACGCTTTAACCACTAGGTTCCATTGAGGCTGATAGCCGGAGAGTAAAATACCGGTATTCATCCCCTGAATAATCAATGCGCCGATAAGAGAAAGAATCAGGCTAAAGCGTCCCCCCATTAATGAAGCTCCACCAATGACCACCGCAAGAATAGCATCCATCTCCAGCCATAAACCGGCGTTGTTAGCGTCGGCACCACGTATATCCGCAGCAACAATCACACCAGCAATTGCCGCACAAATACCGCTGAGAATATAGGTCGACATCACTACCATGCTGGTATTAACACCGGCATTTTTGGCTGCCCGAATATTGATGCCTGCCGACTCAATAAATAGCCCCAACGCGGTTTTACGGGTAAGTAGCCAAAGCAGCACAAATACTGCAACAACAATAGAAACAGGTGTCGGTAAGAACAGGAAAGTACCACTACCAATCCAGGCCAGAGCCGGATCGTTAAAGGTGACAATTTGACCTTCAGTAATTAGCTGAGCGATGCCTCGACCTGCAACCATTAACATTAGAGTGGCAACGATGGGCTGTATTTTGAAGATAGCCACCAGAAATCCATTCCATACGCCACATAATGCCCCGGCACCCAGGGCTGTAAGCAGTACGATATACAGTGGAAAACCAGCGGTTGTCATACTGGCGGCGGTTGCTCCGGCAATGGCCATAACGGCACCTACGGAAAGGTCAATACCACCGGTAGCAATCACCAGAGTCATACCCAGTGCGAGAATAGCCACCGGAGCGCAGCGATTTAAAATGTCAATAATACTGCCAAACAGACGCCCATCCTGAATATGAATATCGAAAAAGTTATTCGCTACCAGTGCATTGACTATCAAAATAGCAATCAATGCGGCGATCTGGGCACTCCCTTTAGGCAAACTAAATCCTTTTCTGTTTGCTGATGGGACAGGAGGTGCTGAGTTTGATGCCATGGATTCCTCCCTTAAGCCGCAATGGCGTTCATGATGGCGGGAACCGATAGCTGTTCCGCTGGAATTTCTGCAATTTGCTTTCCATCCCGTAAAATAATCACCCGGTCGGCGTAGCCAATAAGCTCTTCAAGTTCAGAAGAGATAACCAATAATGCCAGACCGTCGGCGCACAGCGTTTCGATCAGGCGAATGATTTCGGCGTGTGCTCCAACATCGATACCCCGGGTAGGCTCATCAAGGATCAGAAACTGTGGTTTGGTTACCAGCCAGCGCGAGAGCAGGACTTTTTGCTGATTGCCTCCGGAAAGAAATTGAATTGGCTGTTCAGCACTCGGTGTTTTGATGCCCAACTGGCGAATAAAACGAGCAGCGATATCATCTTGCTCTTTACGTGAAATTGGGTGTAGCCAGCCGCGTTGGGTTTGCAAAGCCAGAATAATATTTTCTCTGACTGATGCCGCAGCAATAATGCCTTCAGTTTTACGATCTTCCGGACAGAAACCAAAACCTAATGATGATGCCTGACGAGCTGATTTTATTTTTACTTCCCTACCTTTCACCAAGGCTTTACCACTATCCGCGGGTTTAATACCAAAGATAACCTCAGCAGTTTCGGTTCTGCCTGAGCCCAGTAGCCCCGCCAGAGCAACCACTTCACCAGGACGAACCTGTAAATCAAAGGGAAGAATAGTG
The DNA here is from genome assembly GCF_013394855.1 of Limnobaculum xujianqingii. Lineage (NCBI taxonomy): Bacteria > Pseudomonadati > Pseudomonadota > Gammaproteobacteria > Enterobacterales > Budviciaceae > Limnobaculum > Limnobaculum xujianqingii. The sequence goes on from NZ_JABMLK010000002.1 coordinate 371,063, forward strand.
CCTTTTTTACCATACTGCTCAAAAGAAACCGTTGGTTTATCGCTTCTTAGCGTGCGACCGGCACGGCGCAGGGCATTATCTTCTAACTCTCTGCCAAGCATCATTTTTACCAGTTCAATTTGTGGTAGCTCAGCAGTAACTCGCGTACCCACCAGCTCTCCATTGCGTAATACGGTAATTCGGTCAGTAACTGTGTATACCTGTTCAAGAAAGTGAGTAATAAAAATCAGGCTTACACCCCGATTGCGCAAATCACGCATAATACTGAACAATAACTCTACTTCGCTGGTATCCAGACTGGCAGTAGGCTCATCAAGGATTAAAACTTTAGCGGAAAGGTCAACTGCTCGGGCAATAGCAATAATTTGCTGCATGGCGACCGAGTAATAACCCAGCGGTTGGGTAACATCCAGCTCGAAGCCATAGCTGGCCATAATCTTCTGAGACTGGTGAATAATTTCTTTTCGGTTTACCAGCCCAAATTTTTTGGGTTCACGACCAATAAACAGATTATCTGCGACTGACATATTGGGTAGTAGGTTAACTTCCTGATATACCGTTCCAATACCAATCGATTGGGCATGGGCGGTACTGGTTGGATTAATCTCTTTTCCTTCCAGATATATGGTTCCACTGTCTTTTGGGTAGACACCAGTTAACGCTTTAATCAGGGTTGATTTACCTGCGCCATTTTCCCCTAGTAGCGCCATAATCTCGCCACGGCGAAGCGTCAGTGAAACATCGTGCAGTGCTCTGACGCCGGGAAAAGATTTACTGATCCCTTTGATATCCAGAAGAATATCGTCTGAGTGCTGTTGCTCTGTCATAGATTCCCCTGTTTTCACCGGTGATAATATTTTCGATTGCAGACAGATATGGGTTAGAACCGCTGCTATGGCTTGCCATAGCAGCGGGTGAAGCAGGTTAATGGATATTAGTAACCCATGTTTTTCTTCAATTCGATTTGTTGCTGAGCACTGTCCGGACCAAAGGCTTTAGACTCGGTCAGAATGACTTTAGGTGGAATGGTGCCATCTTTCTTATAGGCCTGCAGAGCATCAAATGCAGGGCCAGCCATATTTGGGGTCAACTCAACGGTTAAGTTAGCTTCACCAGCCTGCATAGCTTTAAAGATGTCCGGTACGGCATCAATGGAGATGATCTTAATATCGCTGCCTGGTTTTAAACCTGCTTCTTTAATGGCTTGAATTGCACCGATGGCCATATCATCGTTATGTGCGTAGACCGCACAAATGTTTTTGCCGCGGTCTTCGGCTTTAATAAAGCTTTCCATTACCTCTTTACCCTTACTGCGGGTAAAGTCACCAGACTGAGTACGAACGATTTTTATTGAAGGCGTTGAAGCTATAGCATCAGCAAAGCCTTTTTTACGGTCTAACGCTACGCTGGCACCAACGGTACCTTGTAATTCAACAACGTTACAGGTTTTGCCTGCCATCTCTTTCACTAACCAATCACCAGCAACTTTGCCTTCGTAAACGTTATCAGCAGTAACCACTGACATATAAAGCGACTTATCTTTAGCGGTAATATTGCGGTCTAACAGGAATACGGGGATTTTTGCATCTTTAGCTTCTTCCAGTACTGGTTCCCATCCGGTTTGTACTACCGGAGCAATAAAGATGGCGTCAACGCCCTGAGCGATAAAAGAGCGTACTGCTTTAATCTGGTTTTCCTGCTTTTGCTGAGCATCAGCAATCTTTAGGGTAATACCGCGCTGTTTAGCCTGTTCTTTTGCGACAGACGTCTCTGCAGCCCGCCAGCCTGATTCAGAACCAATTTGTGAAAAGCCAACGGTAAGGGATTGTGCATAAGCTGCGCCGGAAAGAAGTGTTGCGATAGAACTTACGAGCAATAAGCGTTTTAGCATGTTACTTTCCTCTAATAAAATTTAGCGGGTTGGTAAAGCAGTAAAATGATTGCTACTACAATTTTGCAAAACTCACAGAATAAAAAGAGAGCAACTTCTCATATAGTTACAAATAGCAGAATAGTGAATATAAATAACCCAATATGTATGGTCTTCTGAATTATAGTTGTAACCTTATTTTTGTGATTATAATTTTTTTGTATTTTGTTTTTTATAGTGTTTTTAATAATGTGCTCGCAAAATATGAGACATGAGTTTTTATTTGAGCTTATGTGTGGCTAATTATTATTGGCTATCTGCCGTTGGTCTTTTAATGAAAAATAGAGCTTCTGATTTTGTATTATCCCATTACATTACCCAGCTGAAATATAGGGAGATAGATGGCAATAACTAGCCCACCAACAATGATGCCAAGTACTAGCATCAATACAGGTTCTAAACGAGAAGAGAGGTTCTCAGCCTGACTTTCAGATTCAGCCTCATAGATACCAGCGAGTTTATCCAGCATCACATCTAACATTCCTGACTCTTCTCCAACACGTATAAGCTGATAACAAAGCGGTGGAAAAAGAACTTGTTGGTGTAATGCTTTAAATAGCGGTGTTCCTTGTTCAATCAGTTTTATTGTTGTTGTTAGTGCATTCAGAAACTGAATATTTCCGGAAGCGTTGGCTGCTGATTTTATTCCAGCTATCAGCGAAATGCCTGCATGTTGTGTCATTGCCAGCGTGCGGAATATTTTTGCCAGTGCACTTATTTGCAGCAACTTCCCACATAGCGGCAGGTTTAATAGTATTTTCTGTTCTTTCTCTTTCCAGTTGTCCTGTGTTTTCAATTTTTTGATGTAATAGCCATACAGTAAAACAGGAAAGGAGCCGATAAATATCCCGTAATCAATAATAGCTTCTGATAGCGAGATAATAGATTGGGTAAACCAGGGAAGGGGAGCATTAAACGAACGATAAATCTCGGCAAATGAAGGTAGCACAAAGATCAGCATTAAAAGCGTAACTATGCTGGCAACTGCAAGAATAAACAGTGGATAACGTAGTGCTTTACGTACCTTTTTCTGTAGTTTTAATAACTTATCCTGCTGTTCGGCAATTAAAAAGCAGCATTCATCCAGTTTACCAGTAAGTTCACCCGTGGCTATTAACTCTCTAAATAGTGGAGGAAATGCATAGGTGTGTTCATTTAATGCCAGCGAGAATGACTTTCCCTGTGAAATAGCCATTTGCAGCTCTTTTAACAGGTAGCGCCATGCCGGATGAGGGTGTTCAGCGGCAATTAACAATAAGCAGTTAGATAATGGTAATCCAGCCTGAAGCATGGTAGCTAATTGGCGAGTAATAATTGAGAGAGCAGTTAACTGCCAGCAATTTTTTCCTAACCTTATACTGGCCTCTATTTTTATGGGAATAACGCCCTTAAGTATTAGCATTTGTCGTGCATTGATGATGGATGAAGCAGGGATTTCGCCACTTAGGCCATCAACACTACGCCAGATGTAGAGTCGGGAGTTATTCATCATAAAATATCCATTATGAATTATCGGACTCTGAGGATGAGCCCAATGTTCGATAGAGTTCAGTTAAAGAGGTTGTGCCTTGTTTTACCAATGCGATACCTGCCTGTAAAAGTGAAGTCATACCGTGATGACAGGCTAACTGATGCAACTGGGTAGCAGATTGGCCTTTAAGTAACCCGTGACGGATACCCTCATTGATAACCAACATTTCATATAGCCCTGTTCGCCCATAGTAACCGCCGACACAATGTTCACAGCCAGATGCATCAAAAGTACGGCAACTAATGGTACCTTGTTCAAAATGAATTTTATCGGGTTCAGGGCGTTGCTGTTTGCAATGAGGGCATAAACAGCGAATAAGGCGCTGTGCAACGATAAGTTTCAGGCTGGAAGCTAACAGGTAGCCAGGTATCCCCATCTGGCCCAGACGAGTTAAGGTTTCTGCAGCAGAGTTAGTATGTAAGGTTGCTAATACTAAATGCCCGGTTTGGGCCGCTTCTACTGCGATTTCCGCCGTTTCTTTATCGCGAATCTCTCCTACCATCAGCACATCAGGGTCCTGACGCAGAAAAGCCCTTAATGCCGTATTGAAAGTGATACCAATTTTGCTGTTTACCTGAGTTTGGTTAATACCGGCTGTGGGAATTTCCACCGGATCTTCCACACTACAGATATTGCGGCTGGTATCATTCAGCAGACGTAGCCCGCTATATAGAGTAATGGTTTTGCCACTACCCGTTGGTCCGGTAACCAAAATCATGCCCTGAGGTTGATGAAGCATCTGAATATACAATTGTTGTTCAGTGTCAGACATACCCAAGGTATCAATTGACTGTTGATGTTGTTCTGATTCCATAACCCGTAGAACGACTTTTTCACCATCAGAAATGGGTAATGTGGATATTCGTAGAGCACGCTCCTGTTTATCGTGCTGAAAAGTGAGCTGTCCATCTTGTGGCAACCGCCGTTCGGCAATATTTAACTGCGCCATGATTTTTAGTCGGGCAACTAACTGGGGGGCCAGAACCACGGGCGGTGAAGCCGTTTCTTGCAAAGCCCCATCAATGCGCAGGCGAATACGAAAGTGGCTGGCATAGGGCTCAAAGTGAATATCTGAAGCCCGACGCTTTAGAGCTTGATGGATAACCTGATTGATAAACTGTACTACCGGTTCATCATCATGTTCCTGAGTCGTTGAGATCTCAACAGGTTGCTGTTGTCCGGCGGCTTCCAGCAATGCTTTATTTGGCCGATGATGGTTTAGTGTGCTGAGATATTGCTCAACTTTGATACGTGGCCAGTATTCAATTTTAACCTGCCTCCCACAGGTAAAGGTGAGGGAGGCAGTGACTTGATGAAGAGGTTCTCCTGGTACGGCGGCGATGGTCAGGTATTGTGGGTTTAGCGCTACCGGAACGACCTGATGGCGTAAACATTCAGTAATGATTTCTTCACTTATCTGTTGAGTCATTAAACTGAGATCACTCATGGGTTACTTACATCATCAAAACGGAAGATGTCATTACAGGCCTGGACCATATTAATCGTTTTGCTTATCGCTGGAGCATTTGCGCTGCCATTGCAGGCCGCCAGATGCATTATCGAGAGTAGGTGTAAGGTCAACGCTTAATCCAGACAGGGCATTTTTGCCTGCAAGTGATATCACACCATTAGCCACAGCAATTCGGGAAACGTAGCGGGTTTCTTTCGTCGCTGCGATACCAGCGTTGCCGTTATTACACTGACTGAGTTCACCACTTTCTAGAGCACAGAGCTCGACTGCGGTTTTGTAAGGCACCATTGCCTGTAACATATCGGTAAGGGCTGCTTTTTGAATATATCCCTGATAGGCGGGTAATCCAATGGCGGTCAGAATGGCAATGATTGCAATAGCGATCATTAGTTCGAATAGGGTAAAGCCAGCTTGTTGATTCATATTTTTACTCCTGAATAATTGAAAGTGCTGACATCATATTCAGGCCTGAAAGGAAGAAAATGGAGAATCTAACGTTTAGGAAACTGGCTTCAGATAATGTTGTGATAACGTATTTCTTGCATCAAATAGTGGGAGACGTTTTGCATATTTGGTCGGGTGAGTATTTCACGTAAAGAGAAATCAGTACGCAGAAGTGGCCGGTATATTTATAATCAGGTGATAACAGCAGGGTAATTGAGGCATTAAATGAAGTTAGAGCAAGGATGGATAGTTGGTGTTAAGCGTGTACCGTCCCCCCATTTTGATGAAAGGCCTGAAGGGGAGATACCCTCGCTGCTGGTGATCCACAATATTAGCCTGCCACCTGGCGAGTTCGGTGGCCCCTATATTGACCAACTGTTTACCGGTACTTTAAATCCGCAAGAACATCCTTATTTTGCTGAAATTCAACATCTACGAGTCTCGGCTCATTGCCTTATTCGGCGTGACGGTCAGATTGTTCAGTATGTCCCCTTTGATAAACGTGCCTGGCACGCTGGCGTCTCTCTGTTCGAAGGCCGGGAACGTTGCAATGACTTCTCCATTGGTATCGAACTGGAAGGAACCGACACCACGGACTTCACCCCGGCACAATATCAAAGCCTGCAACAGCTAACCCAACAGTTAATTCAACATTACAACATCGTACCGGAAAGAATCACCGGCCACAGCGACATCGCCCCCGGCCGCAAAACCGACCCCGGCCCACACTTCGACTGGCAACGTTATAAAAAACAAATTAAGACCGGTAACTAAATTTGAACTAATGGATTCCAAGCCTTGAGTTTGTGGTCTTGGCTTTTTTTGGGGTGTTAGCAATGGTTATCAGAGGGAGAGGCCGCCGTGGGGGTCGACTTGGCGTAAGCCAACGAAGCGCCCCTAGGCGGACTAGGCCCGATGCACTCAGGGCTTATGTATTAATGGGTTACCGACCGAGCACAATGATAATTTAGAGATACAGTTTTTACGGTCGGAATATCCATTAAGGCTGATTTGTTGGGTGTTTCAAATCCCCCTTAAATTTACTAAAGGCAGTCCAACGCTCTTTCAAAACACCAGATACAAAAATCCCCGCCAACTTCAGCAGGGATTTTTCATCAAAAAACAGCAACAGTTCTTACTTCACCGTCTTCCGAGTAATCAAATACCCAATCCCTAAAATAATCAGCCAAACCGGAATCAGTTGTACTGAAATACGAATTCCTGGCGTCATATACATAATGACCAATACACCAGCCAGGAACAGCAAACACAGATAGTTACTGAATGGGTAGAGAATTGCTTTAAATTTCGGCGTCACGCCTTCACGATTTTTAGCTGCGCGGAACTTCAGGTGCGACAGGCTAATCATCGCCCAGTTAATTACAATACTGGAAACCACCAATGACATCAGAATACTGATAGCTTCTTTAGGGATTAAGTAGTTAACGACAATACCGATAGCTGCCACCGTGCTGGAAAATATAATAGCATTAACCGGCACGCCGCGACTGCTGGTTTTCGCCAGTGCCTGAGGTGCGTTTTTCTGCAGAGCCAGACCGTAAAGCATACGGCTATTACTGTATACACAACTGTTATATACCGATAGTGCGGCAGTCAAAACGACGATATTCAGAGCTGTAGCCACCATGCTGCTGTTTAGGTGATGGAAAATCATCACGAATGGGCTACCGCCTTCTACTACTTTGGTCCACGGATAGAGCGAAAGCAGAACGACTAACGAACCAATATAGAAAATCAGAATACGGTAAAGTACCTGATTGATAGCTTTTGGGATGGTTTTTTCCGGGTTATCAGCTTCAGCCGCGGTAATACCAATCAACTCCAGACCGCCGAAAGAGAACATAATAATAGCAGTAGCCATTACTAAACCTTCAAAGCCAAAAGGCATAAACCCGCCCTGCGACCAGAGATTACTGATTCCAGCTTCCGGACCACCAGTACCGGTTGCCAATAACCAAATACCAAATGCAATCATACCGATGATGGCGGCAACCTTGATAATGGCAAACCAAAACTCCATCTCTCCATAAACTTTAACTGTGGAGAGGTTAATCAGATTGATTAATACAAAGAAGAAAGCCGCAGAAGCCCAGGTAGGTATATCTGGCCACCAGTATTGAACATAAATACCCACGGCAGTTAGCTCTGCCATGCTGACCAGTACGAATAGCATCCAGTAGTTCCAGCCTGACAGGAAACCGGCAAACGGCCCCCAGTATTTATAAGAGAAGTGACTGAAAGTACCTGCTACCGGCTCTTCAGTAATCATTTCACCCAACTGACGCATAATCAGAAAAGCAATGATGCCGCCAATAGCGTAGCCTAATATAACCGACGGCCCCGCCATATTGATGGTCTGGGCGCTACCTAAAAACAGGCCAGTGCCGACGGCACCACCTAAGGCAATTAACTGAATATGGCGATTTTTAAGACCGCGTTTGAGCTGATCACTCATTATTATTCTTTCCTCACAGGCTTTTTTGTATTCATTTAGCGGTTTGTTCTTATTGGGTTTTCAGAATGATGTTTGAATATCAGATAAGTGATAATCATCATTCTGTATAAAAAGATTTACAGTCGCCAATAAAAAGTTTTTAGATACCGTCTATCAGTGCGGCAAGAATAGTGGTAAACAAAAATGTTTGCATTATTTTTCTTCCTTCAACGCTTTATTCTCTTCTTTTCTGTGTAATAAATTAAAAACGATAACTGTAAAATCGTCTATTTTTCAATGAAATAATATCGTTGTTTTAACCTGAGTCGCTGAGTGTTCAACCACGTTGTAATGGTAAACAGCTTATTTCATCCCTCTCATTAACAACAGATGTCATATAAAGGTGTTTTTACTGGTTTTTGTCATCTATTACACCAGATAAAAATAATGTGCTTTTAGTGCTAAAAATAGCATCTGATAAAGGCTTTTCCTTCATTTACTGATGTTATTAACCGGGCAGTTGCACAGATCTTCAGTAAATTTTTTGGAAGGGGATAGTTGAATACTTCCATTCATTCACTTCAGTTTAATTGAATTTAATTTCTTTATTTTTGATTTTATATTCAAAAATTGGTTTGCTGATCCGCTTCAGTTTCAGTTTTTATTCGTTTCAAAAACGTTAAATCCTTGTGGGTGTTGCTGAATCGTTTATACCTCTGCAGAGGTACGTCAGTTAACGATATCCTGTATAAATCACAGTGATAGGTGAGGTTTTATGATTTAGGTCAAAGGCTATATGGACACAAGGTGAATAATTTGTTACTTTATCGTCACACTTTTGATATTGGTATTACCAATTGACTTCGGGGCATTTTGAGAAGCATTATGGTTTATAGCAAGGTTCGTCAACCCAAGTTATCCGACGTGATTGAGCAACAGCTCGAGGCGCTGATTCTTGAAGGAACCCTCCGTCCCGGGGAGAAACTTCTTCCTGAACGTGAGTTAGCTAAACAATTCGATGTTTCCCGCCCGTCATTAAGAGAAGCCATCCAGCGTTTGGAAGCCAAAGGATTATTGTTACGTCGCCAGGGGGGCGGTACTTTTGTACAAACCAACCTGTGGCAAAGTTTAAGAGATCCTTTAAGCGAGCTGTTGGCCGATCATCCTGAATCCCAGTTTGACCTGTTAGAAACACGGCATGCCTTAGAAGGTATTGCGGCCTACTACGCAGCTTTACGCGGTACTGATGAAGATTTTCAACGTATCCGTGAATATCACCAACAAATCGAAGTCGCACAGGCTTCTGGTGATAAGCAAAACGAAGCTGAAGCCGTAATGCAGTATCAAACAGCGGTAACCGAAGCCAGCCACAATGTGGTACTGCTTCATCTGCTGCGCTGCATGACGCCGCTGTTAGAACAAAATGTCCGCCAGAATTTCGATTTACTCTATTCCCGCCGTGAAATGCTGGAAAGAGTGAGTAATCACAGGGCTAGCATATTCGAAGCTATTGTTGCACGTGAACCAGAAAAAGCGCGTGAAGCATCGCATCGGCATTTAGCCTTTATTGAGGAAGTGCTGCTCGACCTCGACAGAGAACACACTCGCCGCGAGCGATCGCTGCGGTTGTTACAGCAGCATAGGGATTAGAGCTTTCGGCTCACCACAACACCGAGCCTGTCTTAATAACGTCTGCGTCCCTCTGGTGTAAGACGCTATTAAGACAGGCTTTGAATAACTAACGTAAAGATAGAATAAGGAAACAACCATGTCGGAAATTGTAAATCAAGACGTGGATCCGATTGAAACCCGCGATTGGTTGCAGGCGATCGAATCGGTCATCCGTGAAGAAGGCGTTGAGCGAGCTCAATACCTGATTGATCAGGTTATGGCGTCTGCACGTAAGGCCGGCGTCAATTTACCTTCAGGTGAAGGTTTCGTCAGTGATTACATTAATACCATCCCACTGACTGAAGAACCTACCTATCCAGGTAACCTTGATTTAGAACGTCGTATCCGTTCTATTATTCGTTGGAATGCGGTAATGACCGTGCTGCGTGCTTCCAAGAAAGATCTGGAACTGGGTGGCCATATGGCATCATTCCAGTCTTCAGCGACCATTTATGATGTGTGTTTTAACCACTTCTTCCGTGCTCGTAACGCTAAAGATGGCGGCGATCTGGTGTTCTTCCAGGGCCATATTTCTCCGGGGATCTACTCTCGTGCTTTCCTTGAAGGCCGTCTGACCGAAGAGCAAATGAATAACTTCCGTCAGGAAGTTCACGGTAAAGGTCTTTCTTCTTATCCTCACCCTAAACTGATGCCGGAATTCTGGCAGTTCCCAACCGTTTCCATGGGGCTGGGGCCAATCAGCGCCATTTATCAGGCTCGTTTCCTGAAATATCTGCATAACCGTGGCCTGAAAGATACTTCTGCACAAACCGTTTACGCTTTCCTGGGTGATGGTGAAATGGATGAGCCAGAATCTAAAGGCGCTATCACCATTGCGACCCGTGACAAACTGGACAATCTGGTGTTCATCATCAACTGTAACCTGCAGCGTCTTGATGGCCCGGTTACAGGTAACGGTAAAATTGTTAACGAACTGGAAGGCATCTTTAAAGGCGCCGGCTGGGACGTAATTAAAGTTATGTGGGGCAACCGTTGGGATGACCTGCTGCGTAAAGACACCACTGGTAAACTGATTCAGTTAATGAATGAAACCGTTGATGGTGACTATCAGACATTCAAGTCAAGAAACGGTGCTTACGTTCGTGAACACTTCTTCGGCAGATATCCGGAAACCACTGCGCTGGTCAAAGATATGACCGACGACGAAATCTGGGCTCTGAACCGTGGTGGTCACGATCCAAGAAAAGTGTATGCCGCACTGAAGAAAGCACAAGAAACTCAGGGCAAACCAACCGTGATTTTAGCTCACACCATTAAAGGTTATGGTATGGGTGAAACCGCAGAAGGTAAAAACATCGCTCATCAGGTTAAGAAAATGAACATGGAAGGCGTTCGCCAATTCCGCGATCGTTTCAATGTGCCTGTTGCTGATGCAGATATTGAAAATCTGCCGCTGCTGACGCTGGATAAAGATTCTGAAGAGTACAAATACCTGCATGAACGCCGTAATGCGTTAGAAGGCTATCTGCCAAGTCGCTTGACTGAGTTTAGTCAGCCGCTGACCATTCCTGCATTAAGCGAATTCGGCCAACTGCTGGAAGAGCAAAATAAAGAAATCTCTACCACTATCGCCTTCGTTCGTGCCCTGAACGTTATGCTGAAAGATGCTTCAATCGGTCCACGTTTAGTGCCGATTCTGGCTGATGAAGCGCGTACCTTCGGTATGGAAGGTCTGTTCCGTCAAATCGGTATTTATAGCCCTAAAGGCCAGCAATACGTTCCTCAGGACCGTGAGCAAGTGGCTTACTATAAAGAAGATGAGAAAGGTCAGATTCTGCAGGAAGGTATTAACGAGCTGGGTGCAGGTGCATCATGGTTGGCTGCTGCGACATCATACAGCACCAATGATTACCCAATGATTCCGTTCTACATCTACTACTCCATGTTTGGTTTCCAACGTATTGGTGACCTGTGCTGGATGGCAGGGGATCAGCAAGCACGTGGCTTCCTGGTGGGTGGTACTTCTGGTCGTACTACGCTGAATGGTGAAGGTCTACAGCACGAAGATGGCCACAGCCATATTCAGGCACTGACTATCCCTAACTGTATCTCTTATGACCCAACTTACGCTTATGAAGTGGCTGTTATCATGCATGACGGTTTACAGCGTATGTATGGCAATCAGGAGAACGTTTATTACTACATCACTACCCTGAACGAAAACTACCATATGCCAGCAATGCCGGCAGGTGTGGAAGAGGGTATCCGTAAAGGTATCTATAAACTGGAAACCGTAGCGGGCAATGGTAAAGGTAAAGTTCAACTGATGGGTTCAGGTTCTATCCTGCCTCACGTACGTGAAGCGGCTCAGATTCTGGCTAAAGACTACGGCATCAGCTCTGATGTTTACAGCGTAACGTCATTCACCGAACTGGCTCGTGATGGTCAGGACTGTGAGCGTTGGAACATGCTGCATCCATTAGAGACGCCACGCGTACCTTATGTAGCTCAAGTAATGAATGATGCACCAGCCGTAGCTTCAACCGACTATATGAAGCTGTTTGCTGAACAGATTCGTAACTTTATTCCAGCCAGCGAGTTCCGCGTACTGGGTACTGATGGCTTCGGTCGTTCAGACAGCCGCGAAAACCTGCGTCACCACTTCGAAGTTGATGCTTCCTACGTTGTGGTTGCTGCACTGGGTGAACTGGCAAAACGTGGCGACGTACCGGCCAGCGCTGTGGCTGAAGCGATTACCAAATTTGGTATCGATGCAGACAAAGTTAACCCACGTCTGGCATAAGAGGTAAAGATTAAATGACTATTGAAATCAAAGTGCCGGATATCGGCGCTGACGAAGTAGAAGTAACCGAACTGCTGGTGAAAGTGGGTGACACCGTTGAGGCTGAGCAATCACTGATTACCGTTGAAGGTGATAAAGCTTCAATGGAAGTTCCTTCACCACAGGGTGGTGTAGTTAAAGAAATTAAAGTACAGGTGGGCAGTAAAGTGTCTACCGGTACGCTGATTATGATCTTTGATGGTGCTGATGCAGCGCCAGCTCCAAAAGCAGAAGCTCCGGCTGCTGCTCCGGCAGCCACTGCTCCAGCGGCTTCAGCAGCTAAAGATGTTCAGGTTCCTGACATCGGTGGTGATGAAGTTGAAGTGACCGAAGTATTGGTGAAAGTAGGCGATAAAGTTGAAGCTGAACAATCACTGATTACCGTTGAAGGCGATAAAGCCTCAATGGAGGTTCCGGCGCCGTTCGCTGGTGTGGTTAAAGAGATTAAAGTACAAGTGGGTAGTAAAGTGTCTACTGGTACCTTGATTATGGTATTTGAAGTCGCGGGCGCTGCGCCTGCTGCGGCAAGTGCACCGGCTCCAGCGGCTGCTCCTGCAGCAACGGGTGGCGTATCAGCTAAAGATGTTCAGGTTCCGGATATTGGCGGTGACGAAGTAGAAGTGACCGAACTGCTGGTGAAAGTAGGCGATAAAGTTGAAGCTGAACAATCACTGATTACTGTTGAAGGCGATAAAGCCTCAATGGAAGTCCCGGCTCCGTTCGCTGGTACGGTTAAAGAGATCAAAGTTCAGGTAGGCAGCAAAGTGTCTACTGGCTCGCTGATTATGGTGTTTGAAGTTGCGGGCGCTGCGCCTGCTGCGGCAAGTACACCAGCTCCGGCAGCCGCTGCTCCGGCTCCTGCAGTTGCAGCGGCTAAACCAGCGGCACCGGCTGCTTCTGGTAGCAATGAGTTTGCCGTGAACGACGCTTATATTCACGCGACTCCGGTTATTCGTCGTTTGGCTCGTGAGTTTGGCGTTAACCTGGCGAAAGTGAAAGGTACGGGTCGTAAAGGCCGTATCCTGAAAGAAGACGTTCAGGCCTACGTGAAAGATGCAGTGAAACGTGTTGAATCTGGTGCGGTTGCTGCTTCTGGTGGTTCTCTGCCAGGTCTGCTGCCGTGGCCGAAAGTTGATTTCAGCAAGTTTGGTGATATTGAAGAAGTTGAACTGGGTCGTATCCAGAAGATCTCTGGTGCTAACCTGCATCGTAACTGGGTGATGATCCCTCATGTTACGCAGTTTGATGAAACTGATATTACTGATGTTGAAGCTTTCCGTAAGCAGCAAAACGTTGAAGCCGAGAAGAAAAAGCTGGATGTGAAAATCACTCCGCTGGTGTTCATTCTGAAGGCAGTTGCAAAAGCGCTGGAAGAAATGCCTCGCTTTAACAGCTCGCTGTCTGAAGATGGTCAGAAGCTGACGCTGAAGAAATACATCAACATTGGTGTAGCTGTTGATACACCAAATGGCCTGGTGGTTCCGGTATTCCGTGATGTGAATAAGAAAGGTATCGTTGAACTGTCTCGTGAACTGGCTGAAATCTCCAAGAAAGCACGTGCCGGCAAGCTGACAGCGTCCGATATGCAGGGTGGTTGTTTCACCATTTCCAGCCTGGGTGGTATCGGTGGTACTGCGTTTACACCAATCGTTAACGCACCAGAAGTGGCTATCTTAGGCGTATCTAAATCGTCAATGAAGCCGGTTTGGAACGGTAAAGAGTTTGCACCACGTCTGATGCTGCCACTGTCTCTCTCCTACGATCACCGCGTGATCGACGGTGCTGATGGTGCGCGTTTCATCAGTTTCATTAACGATGCGATGTCTGACATTCGCCGTTTAGTGATGTAATTTGAGGGCCGGCCAGTGGCCGGCCTTTTAATTCTTGTTTTTGTACGGAATTATTGGGAACTCTTGTTTGCAGAATTGTTATGTTTCTGTAAACTGAAGTGGTCACACAGGTTCCGGCAATGCACGCTATGATGAAACAGAACCAACGCCGGTCGGCCGGGAAAAAATTTAAGAGGTCATAGATGAGTACTGATATTAAAACTCAGGTTGTGGTACTTGGAGCAGGTCCCGCAGGTTATTCAGCAGCTTTCCGCTGCGCGGATTTAGGTCTGGACACCATTATCGTTGAACGTTATTCCACTCTGGGTGGCGTATGTTTGAACGTAGGTTGTATCCCTTCAAAAGCGCTGCTTCACGTTGCTAAAGTAATTGAAGAAGCGAAAGCACTTGCCGTACACGGTATTGTTTTTGGTGAGCCAAAAACTGATATCGATAAGGTTAGAGTCTGGAAAGAAAAAGTTATCGACCAACTGACTGGCGGTCTGGCGGGTATGGCCAAGATGCGTAAAGTTCAGGTGGTTAATGGCTATGGTAAGTTTGTTGGTCCGAATACCATTGCGGTTGAAGGTGAAAATGGCGTAACTAACATTAATTTTGACAACGCTATTATTGCTGCGGGTTCGCGTCCTATCCAGTTGCCATTTATCCCTCATGAAGATCCACGCGTTTGGGACTCTACCGATGCGTTAGCACTGAAGACTGTACCTAAGCGTCTGCTGGTTATGGGCGGCGGTATTATCGGCCTGGAAATGGGTACCGTTTATCACGCTCTGGGTTCTCAGATCGACGTAGTAGAAATGTTTGATCAAGTGATCCCTGCTGCAGATAAAGATGTGGTTAAAGTATTCACCAAGCGTATCAGCAAGCAATTTAACCTGATGCTGGAAACCAAAGTCACTGCGGTTGAAGCGAAAGAAGACGGTATCTATGTGACAATGGAAGGTAAGAAAGCGCCTGCCGAGCCACAGTGTTACGATGCGGTTCTGGTTGCCATTGGTCGTGTGCCAAATGGAAAACTGCTGGAAGCGGGTAAAGCAGGTATCGAGGTTGACGATCGCGGCTTTATCCATGTTGATAAGCAAATGCGCACTAACGTTCCTCATATTTTTGCTATCGGTGATATTGTTGGTCAGCCAATGCTGGCACACAAAGGTGTCCATGAAGGCCACGTAGCCGCAGAGGTTATCTCTGGTAAGAAACACTACTTTGATCCGAAAGTTATTCCATCTATTGCCTATACCGAGCCAGAAGTGGCATGGGTTGGTCTGACAGAGAAAGAAGCAAAAGAGAAAGGGATTAACTATGAAGTCTCCACTTTCCCTTGGGCGGCCTCTGGTCGTGCGATTGCTTCTGACTGTGCAGACGGTATGACTAAGCTGATTTTTGATAAAGACTCTCACCGTATCATCGGTGGTGCCATTGTTGGTACCAACGGTGGTGAACTGTTAGGTGAAATTGGCTTAGCAATTGAAATGGGCTGTGATGCTGAAGATATCGCATTAACTATTCATGCTCACCCAACATTGCATGAATCAGTTGGTCTGGCTGCGGAAGTTTATGAAGGTACAGTGACCGACTTACCTAATCCAAAAGCTAAGAAAAAGTAGTCAACAGACTATCCAGTCATATTAAAAAAACCGCTTCGGCGGTTTTTTTATGTCGAAAATTTACTGAATTATTCATTACTACCACCTTTCCATTTTGGTTTTGACTTCCGCATTATTCTTCCCTGATTGAACTGATATAACCATTTTTTTGCTAAAAATGACCGGCTATCATTTTTCGTTATAGAAAATATGTTAAATGATTAGTCAGTTATTTAATTTTGATAATTATCTTTGTGATAACACGCAGGGTTACTTTTGTATTCAATGTGTTTTAAAGCTATACATTTTTGCATGTAAAACAATCGATTATTTTAGTTAGTCGGTTTTTTTCTCCATTTGTGCCTTTTTTATCATTTTGTGCCACAGGTCATGATTTTAACATTTACTTATAATATGCGTTGATAATTCGCGTCGCGAAAAATATGCTTGAGCTTACTAAACATTACAAAAGCTCATTCAGTGGGGATTCTGAGATGAGCAATTTTAACGATGTGATATCTTGGAGACTTCGAGGATGAGAGCAATTAATAGTTTCAAGCGCAAGTATTTGGCATATGTTATCGCAGGAGCCACTTTAGCTTCAGGACAATTTTTTATTCCTGAAGCAGCGGCAGAAGGTAAAGGCTTTGTTGAAGATTCGAGCCTGACCGGTGGTATTTATTACTGGCAGCGTGAACGGGATCGCAAAGACGTTAGCACTGGTCATTATGAAACTAACCTGTCTCACTCAACCTGGAACGCTAATCTGGATTTTTCCTCCGGTTATGCAGCCGATATGTTTGGTCTGGATGTTGCGGTATTTACTGCCATTGAAATGGGTGAAGCGCACGACAGTGGACATCCAAACGAAATTGCATTCTCTTCGAAAAACCGTACTTACGAAGAAGATTACTCCGGTGATAAGAGCGGAGTCAGTTTGTACAAAGCTGCGGCTAAATTTAAATATGGTCCGGTTTGGGCGCGAGGCGGATATATTCAACCAAGTGGTCAAACTCTGCTGGCTCCACACTGGAGTTTGCTGCCAGGTACCTATCAGGGTGCTGAAGCAGGTGCTAACTTTGATTTTGATAAAGCAGGTGCACTGAGCTTCTCCTATATGTGGGCTAATGAGTACAAAGCACCATGGCACACTGAAACAGATAATTTCTATCAGAATGATAAAAAAACCAAAGTAGATTATCTGCACTCTATCGGTGCTAAATATGATTTCAAAAATGACTTTGTGTTAGAGGCTGCTTTTGGTCAGGCGCAGGGTTATGTCGATCAGTACTTCGGTAAAGGTTCTTACAAGTTTGATGTGTTGGGTAACCCATTAAGCACCAGCTATCAGTTCTACGGTACCAGAGACAAAGTAACCGGTGGTGGTGTTAACGATATTTATGACGGCTTAGCCTGGACTCAGGCGCTGACTATGGGCTACAAAGCGGGCCAGTTTGATTTCCGTTTAGAAGGTACCTGGGTTAAAGCCGAAGGTAATCAGGGCTTCTTCCTGCAGCGTATGACGCCAACTTACGCCTCTTCTAACGGTCGTTTGGATATCTGGTGGGATAACCGTTCAGACTTCAACGCCAACGGTGAAAAAGCCGTATTTGCTGGCGTAATGTATGACCTAAGCAAGTGGGATTTAGCCGGATGGGCAGTGGGTGGTTCTTATGCTTACGCATGGGATGCTAAACCAAGTACCAATGATGCCTATGACCAGAGCCAGCGTGTTAAAGAGAGCTCTTATAGCCTGGATGCGTTATACACCGTACAGGAAGGTCGTGCGAAAGGTACACTGTTTAAACTGCACTTTACCCAGTATGACAACCATTCAGATAACCCAAGCTGGAGCAATGGCTACGGCAACATGTTCCAGGACGAACGTGACGTTAAGTTTATGGTTATTGCACCATTCACTATTTTCTAATGCCTTCACCTCAGCCTGATTTTTCAGGCTGAGGTTTTTTTACAGGATTATCCGCCATGAAAAAAGTTTTACTAGTTATTGCGATGACCGTTGCTTTAGGCGCCTGTGCCCCACAAACAGAAACCGTGCAGGAAGATGTTTCGCTGAGAGATGCTTACAGTGCCTGCATTAATACTTCTAAAGATTCTCCGGAAAAACTTCAGGCCTGCCAGTCAGTGTTGGATGTTTTAAAGAAAGATAAAAAACATCAAGAGTTTGCCGAGAAAGAAAGTGTTCGCGTACTGGATTATCAACGTTGCCTGCAGGCAGCTAAAACCGGTAATGGTCAGGCATATGAGAAGCAATGCGATAAGGTCTGGCAAGAAATTCGCGCAAATAATGGTTAATTAAAAATGGAGCAAGATAAGCATGAATAAGTTCAAACTAAGTACCCTTGCAGTCTTAGCCGCCACCTGCGGTTTTGTTGGTAGCGCTAATGCGGACCAAAAAACCGTCGATCAGTTGAGCCATCTTAAAGTTAATTACAAGATTGTTGATAATCTGGCGGCTGAGCACGGCGTAGATTGTAGTGCGCTGGGCGCCGACTGGGCATCTTGTACTAAAGTCATGATTACTCTGACTAACCCTTCTGCAGAAATTAAAGGTAAAGATTGGGCGATCTATTTCCATAGCATCCGTCAGATCCTGCGGGTTGATAATGACCAGTTCAAAATTAGTCTGGTAACCGGTGACTTACACAAGCTGGAACCAACTGATAAGTTCACCTCTTTCCCTGAAAACAAAGCCATCGAAATTCCAATTATTGCTGAATACTGGCAGATCTTTAAAACTGACGCGATACCACGTTGGTATGCGGCTGCTGAAGGTGCAAAAGCAAAAGTTATCGCCAGCACTGACACCGAAGATTTGAGTAAATTCAGCGATCCACTGGCTGGTGAAGATTATGGTGATGTATGGAAACGTACTAAAGACGACCATAACATCCTGATGAATACCGCTAATCGTTTTGATAAAAACGCAGACGTGAAAGTATTGCCTGCCGCGGATCTGCGCGGACAAATCATTCCAACGCCAATGGAAGTGAAAGTTCACGAGAAAGATGTGGATCTGAGCAAAGGCATCTCTCTGGAAGCGAAAGATCTGGATCAAGTCGCCGCTGACGTTGTACTGAAGCACTTTAAAGCACTGGGTGTTGCTACCAATGCTTCTGGTTACCCGATCAAAGCAGCAATTTCAGCTGATGTATTTAAAGGCCCAATGGCCGTTTCTGGTGCCTATGAGCTGAAAATCGGAGAGAAAGGCGCTGAAATTACCGCGTATGATAAGGCCGGTGTATTCTATGGTCTGCAATCGATTCTTTCCCTGTTACCTGTTGATGGCAGCAAGAAAATTGCTACGCTGGATGCTAAAGATGCGCCACGTTTTGAATACCGTGCGATCTTCCTTGATGTGGGACGTCACTTCCATACCAAGCCAGCAGTACTGCGTCTGTTAGATCAAATGTCGACCTACAAGCTGAACAAGTTCCACTTCCACTTAAGTGATGATGAAGGCTGGCGTATCGAGATCCCAGGGCTGCCTGAATTGACCGACGTAGGCAGTAAGCGCTGTCACGATCTGGATGAGAAGAGCTGCCTGTTGCCTCAGTTAGGTTCAGGTCCGGATAGCAACAATAACGGTAGCGGTCACTTCACCCGTGCTGACTATATCGAGATTGTAAAATATGCTAATGCTCGTCAGATTGAAGTGATCCCTGAAATTGATATGCCGGCTCACGCCCGCGCCGCTATCGTATCAATGGAAGCGCGTCACGATCGCCTGATGAAAGAAGGCAAAGAGAAAGAGGCAAATGAGTTCCGCCTGCTGGATCCTACAGATACCTCTAATACTACTTCCGTTCAGTTTTATAACCGTATGAGTTACCTGAACCCATGTCTGGATTCATCCAAACGCTTTGTAGATAAAGTGATTGGTGAAGTTGCCGCGATGCACAAAGAGGCCGGTCAGCCAATCGGCACCTGGCATTTTGGTGGCGACGAAGCGAAAAACATTCGCTTGGGTGCAGGCTATCAGGATCTGAATGCAGAGAAGAAAGAAGCATTTAAAGGCACTATCGATCAGAGTAAAGAAGACAAACCTTGGGCTAAATCTCAGGTCTGTCAGACGATGATCAAAGAAGGTAAAATTGAAGATTATGAACATCTGCCAAGCCATTTTGCACAAGAAGTCAGCAAGCTGGTTAATGCTCACGGCATTGAAAGAATGCAGGCATGGCAAGATGGTCTGAAAGATGCCAAAGATTCTAAGGCATTTGCAACCAAGCGCGTTGGCGTTAACTTCTGGGATACCCTGTACTGGGGCGGTTTTGACTCAGCTAATGACTGGGCAAACAAAGGCTATGAAGTGGTTATCTCTAACCCGGATTACGTCTATTTAGACTTCCCGTATGAAGTGAACCCACAAGAGAGCGGTTACTACTGGGGCACACGCTTTAGCGATGAGCGCAAAATATTTAGCTTTGCACCAAACAACTTACCGCAAAACGCAGAAACCTCCGTTGACCGTGATGGCAATGCGTTTGCCGCTAAGAGCGATAAAGAGTGGCCGGGAGCTTATGGTATCTCCGGACAATTGTGGAGCGAAGTAGTACGTACCGATAATCAAATGGAGTACATGATCTATCCACGTATGATGCCGCTGGCAGAACGCGCATGGCACCGTGCTGCATGGGAAATGGATTACCAGAAGGGTAAAGAGTTCAAAGGTGGCGAAACCACATTTGTTGATAAAGCGTCATTGCATAACGACTGGGTCCGTTTTGCTAACATTGTTGGTCAGCGTGAACTGGCAAAACTGGATAAAGCCGGTGTTGCTTACCGCTTACCAGTACCGGGTGCAAAAGTGGTGAATGGCAAACTGGAAGCAAACGTTGCTCTGCCAGGGGTTATCATCCAATACACCACCGATAACGGTAAGAGCTGGAAACGTTATGATGACAGCGCAAAACCAGAAGTGAAGGGTGATGTGTCTGTACGCAGCCAGAGCCATGATGGTAAGCGCTTCAGCCGTTCCGGCAAAGTAAACTAAGCAGTTAGTTAATAACGTTCTCTGTTTTGGCCACGGCAGAGAACGTGAACTTAGTGGCTACTTTCTCATAGGAGTGGTGAACCTCTGGTGCTATAGGTGCCAGAGGTTTTTTTATTTATAAGCAATAAAGGGGGAATAACGATTGGATAGTATAGGTATCCGGAGATAAGTTTTACCTGTTATGTTCGAGCCTGACTATTTAACTTCCTTCATCTTTAAAGCTAAAGAAAAAGAACATGGAAAGCAGGGAGCCAATAGAGATCAAAACGATTAACAGGTAGTGCAGACCAAACTCCAGAGAGGAGAGTAGTGGATTCCATTCAACTTCCGATTCAACTTCATGCAGCGGTAATTCAATTTCACCGGCAGGATGATAAATATCAGCATTAAAATGGTAAATCGAGAAGCGAGCTATCACCAGCAAAATGATTGTAATGATAATAACTAACAGTATGTAATGATAGGGTTTTAAACCCCGTTTGAGGTTCATTCTGGCATCCTTGCTTGAATGATGTGATAAGCCTCAAATATACCTGATTACCCCTTTAAAAACTAATGCTATTTTTTTTGCGAAAATGTAAAAAAAATGTAATAAAATACTATACTCGATGGGGCCGGTTAAGGTAGTTTGGAGCAAGGCGTAATTTGCTTCATAAAGACCATAATGCGCATATAGACTTAGTGTGATTAGATTAACAAATTGCAGGTATATCACTAGGCTAACGGCGTGCGCTGGTGCAATTTATCCGAAGTGAGAATATACCGCTGATTAACAAAATTGTGGTCTTTAACGCTATAAAGTTCACTGCTTAATATAACAATGATAGTGGGGGAAGTCGTCGTGCTAGATGAATACCGTAAACACGTTGCTGAGCGTAGTGCCGAAGGCATTGTGCCAAAACCGTTGAATGCTGAGCAAATGGCCGGTTTGGTGACGTTATTAAAAAGTCCACCTGTTGGAGAAGAAGCCTTTCTTCTCGATCTGTTAACTAATCGCGTACCGCCGGGTGTAGATGAAGCAGCTTATGTTAAAGCGGGTTTCCTGGCTGCTATTGTTAAGGGTGAAGCAACATCACCACTGATTTCACCAGCAAAAGCCATTGAGTTACTGGCTACTATGCAGGGTGGGTATAACATCCAGCCGCTGATCGATGCACTGGATGATGAAAAGCTGGCTCCGATTGCGGTAAAAGGCTTATCCCATACTCTATTAATGTTTGATAACTTTTATGATGTTGAAGCAAAAGTCAAAGCCGGAAATAAATACGCTCAACAGATTATGAAGTCCTGGGCCGATGCCGAATGGTTTCTCTCGCGCCCGCCGTTAGCCGATAAGCTCACCATGACCGTATTTAAAGTCAGCGGTGAAACCAATACTGATGACTTGTCACCAGCTCCTGATGCCTGGTCTCGTCCTGATATTCCTCTGCACGCGCTGGCGATGCTGAAAAACCCTCGCGATGGCATTGTGCCGGATGAGCCAGGAAAAGTAGGTCCAATCAAAAAACTGGACGAATTGAAGCAGAAAGGCTTCCCGCTGGTCTATGTAGGTGACGTAGTGGGCACCGGCTCTTCCCGTAAGTCAGCGACTAACTCCGTTTTATGGTTTATGGGCGACGATATCCCATTTGTACCAAACAAACGGGGTGGCGGTGTGGTGTTAGGTGGCAAGATTGCACCTATTTTCTTTAACACGATGGAAGATGCAGGCGCTCTGCCGGTTGAAGACGTTGATGTTTCTAAACTGAATACCGGTGATGTGATTGATATCTATCCGGTGAAAGGTGAAATTCGTCGCCATGATAACAATGAACTGCTGGCAACTTTTGCACTGAAGACCGATGTTCTGTTAGATGAAGTGCGTGCCGGTGGTCGAATTCCATTAATTATCGGACGTGGTTTAACCACCAAAGCCAGAGAGTCACTAGGTTTACCTCGCAGTGAGGTGTTTGTTCAGGCACAGTCAGCCGATGCCTCCAGCAAAGGTTATACTCTGGCACAGAAAATTGTGGGTAAAGCCTGCGGCGTGAAAGGCGTGCGTCCTAAAGAGTACTGCGAACCTAAGATGACCTCAGTAGGATCTCAGGATACCACTGGCGGTATGACTCGTGATGAGCTGAAAGACCTGGCCTGTCTTGGCTTCTCTGCCGATTTAGTCATGCAGTCATTCTGTCATACTGCTGCTTATCCTAAGCCGGTAGACGTTCAGATGCATCACTCGCTGCCTGATTTCATTATGAATCGTGGTGGTGTATCTCTGCGTCCGGGTGATGGCATCATTCACTCATGGTTAAACCGTATGTTACTGCCGGATACCGTGGGTACCGGTGCTGACTCCCATACCCGTTTCCCAATAGGTATTTCCTTCCCGGCAGGCTCCGGTCTGGTAGCGTTTGCTGCGGCAACAGGGGTTATGCCTCTGGATATGCCGGAATCTGTACTGGTGCGTTTCACCGGTAAAATGCAGCCGGGTATTACGCTGCGTGATTTAGTGCATGCGATTCCTTATTATGCGATCCAGCAAGGTATGTTGACCGTAGAGAAACAGGGTAAGAAGAATATCTTCTCTGGTCGTATTCTGGAGATTGAAGGTTTACCGGATCTGAAAGCAGAACAAGCCTTTGAGCTGGCCGATGCCTCGGCAGAGCGTTCAGCAGCAGGTTGTACCATCAAGCTGAACAAAGAGCCGGTGGAAGAATACCTGAGATCTAACATTGTTATGCTGAAGTGGATGATTGCTGAAGGCTATGGCGATGAGCGTACTATCGGTCGTCGTATTGAGGCAATGGAGAGCTGGTTAGCCGATCCTCAGTTACTGGAAGCCGATGCTGATGCAGAATATGCAGCGGTACTGGAAATCGATCTGAACCAAATCAAAGAGCCTATCCTTTGTGCACCAAACGATCCGGACGATGCCCGTCTGCTGTCTGAGGTTACTGGCGATAAGATTGATGAAGTATTTATCGGTTCATGTATGACCAATATCGGTCACTTCCGCGCAGCCGGTAAGTTACTGGAAAAAGTGAAGGGTAAACTTCCAACTCGCTTGTGGGTGACTCCACCAACCAAGATGGATGCAACCCAGTTGAGCGAAGAAGGGTATTACAGCATCTTTGGGCAAAGCGGGGCGCGCATTGAAATGCCGGGCTGCTCTTTGTGTATGGGTAACCAGGCACGAGTCAACGAAGGCGCTTCAGTGGTATCCACTTCCACACGTAACTTCCCGAACCGCTTAGGTAATGGCGCTAACGTCTATCTGGCTTCCGCCGAGCTGGCAGCGGTAGCTGCACTGCTTGGTCGCCTGCCAACGGTAGAAGAGTACCTGGGCTACATGGCTGAAGTCGATAAAACTGCGGATGACACCTATCGCTACCTGAATTTCGACCAGTTAAACGAGTACACCAAAAAAGCCGAAGGCGTAATCTTCCAAACGGCTGTTTGATAGCACGCTGTTCTACAATAAAACCACGCCCCAGGGCGTGGTTTTTTACATAAAAAGTCTTTCAGAAAGCAAATCGTCGGGAGAGGCCGTCATACACCGTTGCTAAGTACAAATGATCTTCTGGTCGGGCACAATGCATATATGCGTATGAAGTTATTACAGTCAGAATACCCGCTAAAGCTGATAAGAGTATTTCCTACTATATTTCCCCTCTGACATTGCAATACCCCAAAAAGATCATAGTACCTAACCCCATTCCATGACTATTATAGAGATATCATCTACGGGATTATCCCGCAGTAAAACTAACGGAAACCGCACCGCGACAGGAGCATATTATGGACTATGAACTCAGGCTGGATGTTACTGGTCAGGTCTTTGCCAGTTTCTCTATGGGCCATGAAGCTATTGGCCACTGGCTAAATGAAGAGGTGAAAGGCAACTTAGCCCTGTTAGATGAAGTAGAGCTGGCTATACAACAGGTTCGGGGTAGTGAACGCCAATGGCAAAAAATTGGTCATGAATATACGCTGTGGCTGGATGGAGAAGAGGTAATCGTACGTGCCAATCAAATCGATCTGGAAGGTGATGAAATGGAAGAGGGCATGTTTTATTACGATGAAGAAAGTCTCTCCTGCTGTGGCGTAGAGGATTTTCTTGAGGTGCTCAAAGGCTATCGTGAATTTATAGCAGGAGGCTAACTATTACCGGCGTTATTCCTGCTGGCAGACCAGCAAAGCAGAGAACCTAAAATAACCATCACCAGCCCGGACCAAAAGCTGTTGCCCGGCCAGGTGCTAAGCCACAGGCTGGCAATCAGAATAGAGAACAGCGGCGTAAAGTACGAAAGCGCTGCCACCAGCGTCATATTGCCCTGACGCATTGCCTTATCCCAGCAAAGATAAGCAATGGCAGTGGTTCCCCCCATAAGCAGTAATTCCAGTAATGTGGCCGTAGAAGGCATCTTCGTTGGAAGACCGGAAAACACAAAAGTCATTCCCCACAGGCAGACTGAGGTGGCTAACAAGAATAATGGTAAAACACCTTTTCCCTGACAGTATATTCTTACCAGATTAGAATAAAGGGCCCAGGACAGAGCCGCGATTAGCGCCAGTAGATAAGCAACAGGGTTTTCCCTTGCATGGGTAATAAATTGCTGAAGGCTCAGCGTGCCACCGCTCACCACCCAAACGACACCGCAAAATGCCAGGAATACTCCTGGCCATAGCCACCAGCGAGCCTTTACCTTTAATAACGGCATGGCAAAAGCCAGCGTCAGGCTTGGCCAAAGGTAATTGATTAATCCAATTTCTAACGTTTGGGCGCGATTGGCTGCCATACCAATTGCCAGAGCAAAACAGACCATATAAACCACAAACAGTGCACCACAGCCCCAAAGATAGGTGGATCGCTGTTCTCTGACCTTTGGCAGACCAATGACACACAGCACCAACAAGCCACTTACGCTATATATTGCGGCACCGGCACCAAAAGGGCCTAAGGCTTCAGAGATACTGCGAGTTAAGGCTACGCTCATACTCCACAGTAAGATCGCAATAACGCCGCACAGAGTGGCAAGTTTGTTCATAGAGTCAGATATAGTGAAAAAGAGATAATGGGCATGGAGTTTACCATTATCTTATCTGTTTAGTAGATCTGACGTTTGAGAGTAGCAGATAATTTTATATTTATATTAACAGGGATATTTGCGCTTTCCTGAAAAATAGCTATTAAATATTAATTTTCATCAATCGTTGTGTATATTTATTTATAGCGGTTAAGTTTTATAAATAAATGAATTTAGCATCATTGATAACTGCTAAATATATTGGTTTTTACTATGTAAAATCTAATTTTACGCCATCAAAACACCCATTTATTTTTTGTCTTTTTTCTTGTTGTTTTTTAGCATCCTGATTTATCACTATGTTATTTATTTGAATTTTTTAATAACAATATTTTTATATAATTAAAAAATATATCAAATTATTTTTATAATTCTTTTTTAATTTTTCAAATGATAATGAAAATCAATAACCTTATTTTTTATATGGTTATTGTTTTTTAATTGATAACGATCACGGATTATTATCATAAAGAGGGTGATTATTAAATCAGATACCCACTTAGAGGTATCAGATTTTCCCTTGTTTTATAAAAATAATTTTAATTGCGTTGTTATTTTAGCGAGTACGGAAGAGGATGTGAATTAAATGCCTAATAATGCTGAACGCCCATTGTTAGCAATGGGTTTAACACGACTCGAGTTTTTACGTATCTCAGGTAAAGGTCTTACCGGATTGGCAATAGCACCTTCTCTGTTATCTCTTTTTGGTTGTAAACAAGAGGATGTTGATAACGGTACGGTTGGCTTAATAACAACGCCAAAAGGTGTGTTGGTAACACAGAGAGCGCGATGTACCGGTTGTCATCGCTGTGAAACCTCCTGCACAACCTTCAATGACGGCTCTGTCGGTACCTTTTTTTCCCGAATTAAAATTCACCGCCACTATTTCTTTGGTGATAACGGTGTCGGCTCCGGCGGCGGCCTGTTTGGTGATTTAAATTACACAGCGGATACCTGCAGACAGTGTAAAGACCCTCAATGTTTGAAAGTCTGTCCTATTGGCGCTATCTCCTATAACGAAAAAGAGGGCTGTATCGCCGTCGATCATAAACGTTGTATTGGATGCAGTGCCTGCACCACAGCCTGTCCATGGATGATGGCCACCGTAAATACTGAAACCAAGAAATCATCAAAATGTATTTTGTGTGGTGAATGCGCTAATGCCTGTCCTACCGGGGCATTAAAGATCATTGAGTGGAAAGATATCACTGTTTAATCGGCAACATCCGAAAACAGCTCCTTTTGATTTATGTGCTCTAAGGAAAACATCATGGCTAATGGTTGGATGGGTAACATCTTAAGAATCAACCTCTCTTCAGGAGAGATTAGCGTGGAAGACACCAGCAAATATAAGAAATTTGTTGGTGGCATGGGGATTGGTTACAAAATCATGTATGACGAGGTTCCTGCCGGAACCAAACCCTTTGATGAAGCTAATAAGCTGGTGTTTGCCGTCGGTCCCCTGACCGGGTCTGGAGCACCATGTAGTTCAAGGGTCAATATCACCTCTCTTTCTACCTTCACCAAAGGCAATTTGGTGGTTGATGCGCATATGGGCGGTTTTTTTGCCGCACAGATGAAATTTGCTGGTTATGACGGAATTATTATTGAGGGCAAAGCCAGTTCCCCGGTATGGATCAATATCAAAGACGATAAAGTCACCATTGAAAAAGCTGATTTCTTATGGGGCAAAGGAACCAGAGCAACCACGGAAGAGATCTGTCGGATAGCCGGTTCTGAAACCTGTGTCGCGGCCATCGGCCAGGCAGGTGAAAATCTGGTACCGCTCTCTTGCATGCTGAATAGCCGTAACCACAGCGGTGGTGCGGGTACCGGTGCCATTATGGGTTCCAAAAATTTGAAGGCGATTGCCGTTGAAGGCACCAAAGGGGTCAAGGTAGCAGATCGTAAAGAGATGAAGCGTCTTAACGATTACATGATGACCGAGTTGATTGGCGCCAATAATAACCATGTAGTGCCAAGTACACCTCAGGCATGGGCTGAATATTCATCTCCAGGTTCCCGCTGGACGGCGCGTAAAGGATTGTATTGGGGAGCGGCAGAAGGTGGACCAATTGAAACCGGTGAAATACCTCCGGGTAATCAAAACACCGTTGGTTTTCGCACCTATAAGTCAGTGTTTGACCTGGGGCCGGCAGCAGAAAAATACACGGTAAAAATGAGCGGCTGTCACTCTTGCCCGATTCGCTGCATGTCCCAGTTGAATATTCCCCGGGTGAAAGATTTTGGCGTACCGACCACTGGTGGTAACACCTGCGTGGCTAACTTTGTTCATACCACTATTTTCCCAAAAGGCCCTAAAGATTTTGACGATAAAGGCGATGGTAGCGTTATTGGCAATCTGGTGGGGCTCAATCTGTTCGATGATTATGGCATCTGGTGTAACTATGGTCAGCTGCATCGTGATTTTACCTATTGCTATACCAAGGGTGTTTTCAAGCGTGTTTTACCGGCAGAAGAGTATGCGGAAATTCGCTGGGATCAGTTAGAGGATGGCGATCCTAATTTTATTAAAGACTTCTACCACCGCCTTGCTCATCGTACTGGCGAGCTGAGCCATCTGGCGGACGGCTCTTATGCCATTGCTGAACGCTGGAATCTGGGAGAAGAGTACTGGGCTTACGCCAAAAACAAACTTTGGTCTCCGTTTGGTTTTCCTGTTCACCATGCGAATGAAGCTTCCGCGCAAGTGGGTGCTATTACCAACTGTATGTTTAACCGTGACTGCATGACCCACACCCATATCAATTTTATTGGCTCGGGTTTGCCGCTCAAATTACAGCGAGAAGTAGCAGCAGAACTGTTTGGTTCTGAAGATGCTTATGACGAAACCAAAAACTATACCCCAATTAATCAGGCCAAAATTAAGTATGCCAAATGGACCTTACTAAAAGTCTGTTTACACAATGCGGTCACCTTATGTAACTGGGTATGGCCAATGACGGTCTCTCCACTGAAGAGCCGTAATTATCGCGGCGATTTAGCGTTAGAAGCCAAGTTCTTCCAAGCTATTACTGGTGATGAAACCACCCAGGAAAGTCTGGATTTGGCAGCCGAACGTATTTTTACGCTGCACCGGGCTTATACCGTGAAGCTGATGCAAACCATGGATATGCGCAATGAACACGATCAGATCTGTTCATGGGTGTTTGATAAGGATCCGCAAATTCCGGTATTTACTGAAGGTACTGACAAAATGGACAAGGACGATATGCATAAAGCATTCACCATGTTCTATACCGAAATGGGTTGGGACCCTGAGCTGGGTTGCCCGACGAAAGAGACGTTACATCGTTTAGGTATGGAAGATGTGGCCACTGATTTGGCTTCATTGAACCTGTTACCTTAAATCAGAACGGTGGAAATATGCGTGAATCGACTGAAGACCTCTCCTTGATTAATGAAGGCGCTGTTAATACTACGGCAACCGAGGCGGTTGATAGCGGTAAACGGCGCTGGATAACGGCGATAAGGGATGAGGCCGGTACTCTTCAACAGGATATTGAGTCAGCACAGCAACAACTGGCTGAACAACAAGATTCTCCTGCTGATGTGGTGGTCGATTTTATCCGGCAGAGTTCCATCGCAGGCGCGCTGGTGCCCCGAAGTATGTTACTGGAGCCTCCTTACTCGATGTCAGAACCGGATCTGGCACAAGTACTGGAAGAGATCGAGCATACCGAAGCCTTTGCCGACATTATGATCAGTGCCGGAGCCAGGGATGATTATTACTATTCTAGCCAAAGTATTTCGGTGAATTACGCCAACATGTGCGTGCTGGTGATTGAGAAAGATGTTTGTCGAACCATCGCACAAGCGGTGAGGTTTGAATGTGAAACCTATCCCCGTCCTTACAAAGTTGCGATGCTGACTCAGGCTCCTTACTTTTTTGAACCGGAACAGATTGAAGCGGCTTTGACGGCGATTGACACTCATCCTGATTATGCAGATATCCGGCCGGTAGCTTCATCTGACGGGCAGGCGTACTTGTTCAGTGAGCGGTTTATGAGTTACGGAAAAGCTTATGGACTGTGTGAATGGTTGGAAGTTGAGCAGTTTCAAAATCCATAACGCATCAAAATGGCCAGACAGTACAACGTTGCGTATGGATTACAGGGTGTAATGACAATTAAAAAACAGAAGATTCAGGTCATTATTCATAAGCAGTACCTTGCTATTTCATCATATTAGAAATAGAGAATGGCGGAGAAAGAGAGATGAGCAATGCATTGTTAACGTTGTGGATGATGCCGGGATACTGCAGTCAACAGAATCAGGGGATAAGCAGATGACCTACACTCGGCGTAAATTTGTCATCGGTATGGGTACGGTTATATTTTTCTCCGGCCCGGGCCAAAGCTTACTTGCAGCATCAAACAAAACCAATCAGGTTCGTTACGCCATGATTCATGATGAGACTCTGTGCAATGGCTGTAATCTGTGTGCCAGAGCCTGTCGCAAAGTGAATCATGTTCCCGATCGGGGAAGCCGTCTATCCATTGCCCATATTCCGGTTTCCGACAATGAAAACGAAACCCAATATCACTTTTTCCGCCACTCCTGTCAGCATTGTGAAGATGCGCCCTGTATTGATGTTTGCCCAACGGGAGCCTCATGGCGTGACGATCGGGGAATTGTGCGGGTAGATAAACAACGTTGTATTGGATGTAGTTACTGCATTGGTGCATGCCCTTATCAGGTTCGTTACCTTAATCCGGTGACTAAAGTGGCGGACAAGTGCGATTTCTGTGCCGAATCCCGACTGGCAAAAGGTTTTGCCCCTATTTGCGTTAATGTTTGCCCGCAGAACGCGTTAATTTTTGGCCGTGAAGACAGCGAAGTGGTACAGAACTGGCTAAAAAATAATAAATACTATGAGTACCAGTTAAAAGGTGCCGGTGCTCCTCATCTTTATCGCCGTTTTGGTCAACATCTGATTAAAAAGGATAATGTATGAACGCGATGCCAAATGCTGAACAGTTTCAGTCCCAGCTAAGTCTCTACATTCCCGTATTTACGCCAGAGTTCTGGCCGGTATGGTTGGTGATTGCAGGAATAGCGTTAGCAGGGATGTTATTGGTGCTGGCGCTGCATGCCTTTTTACGTTTCAGGCAAGCTAACCGACAAATGCAGGACCACGGCGAGAAAGTTTATCTCTACTCGAAAGCCGTGCGTTTATGGCACTGGTCTAATGCCCTGTTATTTATTCTGTTACTGTGCAGCGGTTTGATTAACCATTTCAATTTAGTTGCTCCGGCAGCGGTTAAAAGCCTGATTGGGGTACACGAAATTTGCGGGTTTCTATTGTTAGCCTGCTGGATTGGTTTTGTGCTGATTAATGCATTGGGGGGTAATGGTCATCATTATTTGATCAAGCCTCAAGGTTGGTTGGGGCGTGCTATAAGGCAGGTGAACTTCTATCTGTTTGGCATTATGAAAGGAGAAGAGCATCCTTTCCCTGCGACTCAAAGCTCTAAGTTTAATCCCCTACAACAGGTTGCCTATCTGGGAGTCATGTATGGACTGGTGCCTCTGCTGCTGATTTCAGGATTGATCTCCCTCTATCCGGAGGCTTTGGGTTTACAGCAGATTGGTATTCGATACTGGATCCTTCAGGCTCATTTCTTACTGGCAGTGTTTAGTCTGTTTTTTATATTTGGTCATCTGTATTTGTGTACTACAGGGCGTACACCAACAGAAACCTTCAAATGTATGATTGATGGTTATCATCGTCACTAATGCTGCTGATTACCCGCAAAGAGCTAAGGGCCTGGCGAACAGGCCCGAAAATTTACCGCTGGTTTCTCAGGAATTTTCCTGAGGGCGGGCGTTACGCTGATGTCCACAATGCTTTGATTCGGCATGGCTATGTTGACTGGGCTACCAGTCTGGTTGAGTACGCCTATTCCCTGTGGCTGGAAAAAGAGAACTTTGCCCTGCAGGAAACGGATGCCACCGACCTGCTGGCCGATGTGTTAAGCCATCGGCTGATGACCGTTGATATCTCTTCATCTTTGTTTCTACCCTCACTGCATTCTTCAACACCAAATGATTTCAAGTCGGCCGTTGCCAATCAATATGCAGGGCGGCAAGCGAGTGGTGCAGACTATTTCAGCGTAATGAATATTGATAATGGTAGCCAGATTAGCAATAGCGGCGATGAAGCCCGGATAGGTAGCACCGGCAGTAGCGTAAGAATCGCCAGCTCTGGAGTAAACAGTCAGATTGGCAGTTGTGGCGAATATGGCTGGATTAGCAGCTCAGGCTACTCAACTCAGGTTGCCAGCTGTGGCTATGGTGCCCGAGTTGGCTGTGTCGGACATGATGTTCGGGTCGGGAGTTCAGGGGACAGGGCGCGTATTGCCGCTGCAGGGAATTCGGCCAAGATTAGCAGCTCCGGGCGAGGCGTAAAAATAGGCAGCGCAGGAATGCGAGCACGTATAAGTAGTGTGGGAGATAGCTCTAAAGTGGCCAGTGCTGGCGATCTCTCACATATTTCCAGCTTTGGCACCGAAGCCAGAGTGGTTAGTGCCGGAAATGATGCACGTATTGTGGCAATGGGAATGGGTTCACTGATAGCTTGTGCTGGCTCGATTGACTATGTGGTATTAGGAAAAGGAGGCTGTGCTTCTATTCCCTATTTTGATGGTGAACGGATTCGTTTTGCTGTTGCTTATGAAGGGGAAGGAAACATTAAGGCCGGAGTGAAATACTGCCTGAATCACCAGCATCAGTTTGTAGAATGGGATAGCGAAATCCGGTGATATCAGGGATATCACCGGAGAGTAATCACTTACGCAGCCAGTTTTGCAAAGCAGCGTTCAGCGGCATCAATAGTGCGTTGAATATCTTTCGCTGAATGAGCCAGTGACATAAAGCCCGCTTCAAATGCTGATGGCGCCAGATAGACACCTTCCTGCAGCATCAAATGGAAGAAGCGCTTAAAGCGTTCAACGTCGCATTTCACCACGTCCTGATAACAGGTTACGCTGTCAGTATCAGTGAAGAAAATACCAAACATACCGCCAACGTAGTTCATCACCAGAGGGATACCTTGTCTTTTTGCTGCTTCCAGTAAACCATTAGCTAACTGCTCGGTTCTTTCTGCCAGCTGTGAGTAAACACCCACATCGGTAAGCTGGCTCAAGCAGGCATAACCTGCGGCCATTGCGATAGGGTTACCTGACAGGGTTCCTGCCTGATATACCGGACCAGTTGGAGCCAGAGCGGCCATTACATCGCGACGACCACCAAATGCACCAACTGGCATACCGCCACCGATGATTTTACCTAAGCAGGTCAGGTCTGGCGTAACGTTGTAGTAAGCCTGAGCTCCGCCCAGCGCAACACGGAAGCCGGTCATCACCTCATCAATAATTAACAGTGCGCCGTACTGGTCACACAATTGACGTAAGCCCGGCAGGAAGTCGGCAGCCGGAGGAATACAGTTCATATTGCCAGCTACGGGCTCAACAATAATACAGGCGATAGAGTCAGGATTTTGTTCAAACGCCTCACGTACAGTATTGAGATCGTTATAAGTACAGGTCAGGGTATGTTTAGCAAAATCAGCTGGTACGCCCGGAGAGTTTGGCTGGCCTAAAGTTAGTGCGCCCGAGCCTGCTTTTACTAACAAACAGTCGGCGTGGCCGTGGTAGCAACCTTCAAATTTAATGATTTTATCGCGACCGGTAAATCCTCGAGCCAGGCGAATAGCGCTCATAGTGGCTTCAGTACCAGAGTTAACCATCCGTACCATATCCATGGATGGAACCAGTTCGGTAACCAGGGTTGCCATCTCCACTTCCATTTCGGTTGGTGCACCAAAGCTTAAACCGCGCTGTACAGCTTCAATGACTGCGTCACGAATAACATCATTATTATGGCCAAGGATCATTGGACCCCATGAGCCTACATAGTCGATATAGGCTTTACCATCAGCATCATACAGGTAAGCACCGTCAGCACGTTCAACAAACAGTGGTACTCCGCCCACGCCGGTAAATGCACGTACTGGTGAGTTAACTCCGCCGGGGATGACCTGCTGGGCCTGTAGATAAAGACTTTCTGATTTACTCATGAAGAGGCTCCTGCCTTGTTATCGGAATAGGTTATATCCGCCTATTCTAAAAGAACTGAGGATAAATATCAGCTTTAGAATCTTTACCAGTCTTGTCAAAGGGTTTCAATAGTTTGAGTATTATTGAAAAAAGGGAGGTAAAGGCAGGAAAAAATAAAGCGTAATTTGACGCATTTTGTTACCGGCGTTGGTGGTAAAATGAAGCAATCAGGCGTAGCTTACGGGCTATGTTTTTCTTATGCCTCTTGTTGATTTATTGTGGAATGAGGCGCGACTGCGTATAATACTTGAACGTTTTAGTCAACTATTAGATAATTATAAGATTATCAGACTCGCCCGTGTCGCGAGTCTGAACCAGATAAGCCGGAGACAATTGATGAGTGATTCAACTGCTTTGCCCCTCGAATTTACCGATGCGGCAGCAAATAAAGTAAAGGCGCTGATTGCGGATGAAAGCAATCCTGAATTAAAACTGCGTGTTTATATTACCGGTGGTGGTTGTAGCGGCTTCCAGTATGGTTTCACCTTTGATGAAAAGGTTAACGACGGCGATATGATTATCGAGAAACAGGGTGTTTCTTTGGTTGTTGACCCAATGAGCCTGCAGTATCTGGTTGGCGGTGCGGTTGATTATACTGAAGGTTTGGAAGGTTCTCGTTTTATTATTCAGAACCCAAATGCGAAGAGTACTTGTGGGTGTGGATCGTCGTTTAGTGTTTAAGTTTTAGCATTGCGAATTTGCTGGTAAATGTTGTAAATCGGCATTTGAGGATATTCCGGCCGTAATGACTGTGTGCTTATATTTGTATTGAGTGCGGCCGGAAGACCATCTGTACTTGGGCCCGAGTGCGTTGGGCCTGGCCGGGCTAGGGGCAGTTATGAAACACCTGGTGGTGTTTCACCCTTCGGGCCAACGCAAGCGTTGTTCAAACAGGCTTTGCCTGTTTGTCCGGCAGCTAAAGCTGCTACGACCCCAACGCCCGACCCTCCCAACGATTGACTGTTTTAAGAAAAAATTTCAACTGCCAGACGTTGTTATCAATCTGGAATAACCTTTACCTGTTTTTTCTGGCTTAATCTAAGTCAATCCCTGAATTTTCGGACAATTAACTCTTCAATTTTTTTACTGATTCTATTTCTTACTTTTCCAAACTAAACGTTGGGAGTTTCAGGCTCCAGCGGATGGCGGCCAGGCGGATGGTGAGGGTGATGACCATGCCTATCATACCGGATTCTTCCAGGCCCAGATTGAAGTAATAGTGGGCGGTGGCGTGCACACAACCGCCGATAATACAGGCAGTGGCGTAGACTTCGGTGCGTAGAATCATTGGGATTTCACGGGCCAGTACATCGCGGATGATACCGCCGCCAACGCCGGTTAATACACCCATGCAAGTTGCCACCAGTGGACCGGTTCCGGCCAGAAAGGCTTTGTTAACGCCAATACCGACGAACACCGCGAGGCCGATGGCGTCCAGTACCGGTAAGATCCATTTTGGCAGGCTGCGGGGGTGGCGAACCAGCAGAATAGTGAACACACAGGTTACCAGTGCTACCACTAAATCGGTGGGGTCTTTAACCCAGAATACCGGGCCATTGGCTAATGCCATATCGCGGATAGTTCCACCGCCTACTGCTGTTACCACACCAAGTACTAAAACCCCAAATGGGTCCATGCGTAACTTTCCCGCTAACAGTACGCCAGAAATAGCAAAAACAGCAGTTCCAAGAATATCCAGCCAATAAACCAACATATAACAGGTACTCCAATCCTATGGTGTATCTAGGGTGTAGATGATATTTCAGACATCTTTTGGCATATGACTTCAGCGGCCTGTATTATCCTTGGTCCGCTGCGGTTAAACCAGTCTTCCGGAACGGTAACGACAGGAATATCTAACTGACCGCGCCAGAATGCTTGAACGTTTTTAATTTTTTCCTGTTCACCCGCAATCACTATTAACTGTGGTTTGCGGGTAAGTACCTGCTCACGACTAACCTGAGGCCAGGGGACCGGGCTGTCGGCAAAGATATTTTTTCCACCGCACAGAGAAATGACTTCGCTCTGTAATGTCTTGCCTGAGGCAGTAAACAGCGGCTGATTACTAAATTGTAGAAACACTCTGACCGGTTCGCCTTTTCGCTGATAGCGCTGTTCCAAAGCCTGTTTGTCAGTCAGCAGTTTAGCGGCGGCCTGATGGGCTACTGCTGGTTTTGGGCTGTAGCTGGCTAACTGGTTCAGATTATCCGCAATTTCCTGAATAGTTTGTGGGTCGGAATAGAATAGCGAAATACCAAATCCGGATAGCTGATCCAGGACTTTCTGTGGATTGCCACCACGCCAGGCCAGTATCAGGTCGGGCTTTAGCGCCAGTACACGCTCCAGATTTATACCCTGCCAGGAAGCCACTTTTTCTAACTTGCTGGCTTCAGGAGGGTAGTCTGAATGATCACTGGCGGCTATCAACACCTCACTCATTCCAGCGGCATAGGCCAGCTCGGTGGTATGAGGTGCCAGGCTGATAACCCTCTGTGGGGTAGCCTTTGCCTGATGAGAGCCCATAAACAAGCCAACCGCTGCTAGCAGAACTAACAGCGGCATGGTCAGGTATTTTTGTCGTAAAGGCTGAACGGTCATTATTGTTGTTCTGCCAGTGCCTTAAGCATAGTGCCAACCATCAGAGAAGACTGCTGGGCGGCTAACACCAGAAACTCATCAAAGCTTAGATGAGATTCCCGATCGGCAACGTCAGAAATAGCACGAACCACCACAAAAGGTGTACCAAACTGATAGCAAACGTGACCAATGGCGGCGGCCTCCATCTCAACGGCAATGACGGAAGGGAAGGTGGCACGAATACGTGCCAGCGGCTCAGCACCGTTAATAAAAGCATCACCGCTGCAAATCAGGCCACGAACCGCATGCAGGTCGCACTGTTGAATACAGCGTTCCGCCAGAGTAATTAATTTTGGATCTGCCGGAAAAGCAGCCGGGCAACCCGCCATTTGACCTGGCTCGTAGCCGAATGCAGTGACATCGGCATCGTGATAGCGAACTTCGTCTGATACCACGATATCACCCACTTTAAGTGTTGATGCCAGACCACCAGCAGAACCGGTATTAATGACTACATCGGGCTTACAGGTTTCCAGTAACAGAGTAGTACCCAGCGCAGCGGCGACTTTACCGATACCAGATTTTAATAAAGCTACGTCAATACCATTTAAACGACCGGTATAAATTTCGCAGCCAGCGCGTTTAATGGTTTCACCGTGTTCGATTTGAGAACGCAGCAGGGCAACTTCTTGCTCCATGGCGCCAATAATACCTATTTTCATCGCGATCTCCTGCTAAGTTCGATGCATAAATTGGCGCGTAGTCTATCATGCTAATGAGCGAAATGAGTCGCTTCAAATGCAGAGATTTTTACCTGCTTTTGATTAATCTTTAATCCGTGAGCGGATAATGTATGATTGTGGCTGAAAATGTCATATCGCGATGAAACAGAACAGCTTTGGTTTTCATCAGGATAGAATCAAAAAGGCAGGGCTCCGGGGGAAGAACGTAGCACTGCCACCAGCAGAATGGGAAGAGGCTATGTCCGGGATTGATTTTGGCAAGCGAATAACAGTGCAGCGTCCTTTTAGTTCATCATCGCCAGCCCCGGTGGGGGAATACGAAATTACCCGCCAGTTTGAAAGCGATCGCGGGCGTATTATCAATTCTGCGGCTATTCGCCGATTACAGCAAAAAACACAGGTATTTCCACTGGAGCGCAATGCGGCGGTACGTAGTCGTTTGACCCATTCTATGGAGGTACAACAGGTCGGTCGTCATATTGCTAAAGACATCTTCCACCAGTTGAAAAAAGAAGGGAAAATTGAGCAACTGGGGTTGGACAAAACCTTAGAGGCTTTTGAAAGTATCGTTGAAATGGCCTGTCTGATGCACGATGTGGGTAATCCTCCTTTTGGTCATTTTGGTGAAGCAGCAATTAATAACTGGTTTGGCAAACGCCTGAACGCTGGGGCCGGTAAGCTATGTCACTACAATTGCCTGCGGCTGGAAGATGACCAGCCAGAATTAAACCAACTGCGCTTGCGCATTTGTCAGGACTTAAGCAATTTTGAAGGAAATGCTCAGGCGATTCGTCTGGTGCATACGCTGCTGAAACTGAACCTCACCTATTCTCAGGTTGCCTGCATACTGAAATACACCAAACCCGCTTACTGGTCAGACAGCGTTCCGGCCGAGTTCAGCTATCTGATGAAAAAGCCTGGCTATTATTTGGCGGAAGAAGCCTTTGTAACCGAGCTGCGTTATAAGCTGGGCATGGAAGAGTTCAGCCGTTATCCGCTGACTTATATTATGGAAGCGGCAGATGATATTTCTTATTGCATTGCCGATCTCGAAGATGCGGTAGAGAAAAGCATTCTGACCATTGAACAGCTGTATGACCACTTGAAATGTGCATGGGGAACGGTATCAACAGGGGATCTGTTTGATAAAACCGTTGGCAGTGCCATTCGTAAAATGGAGCAGGGCAGCGGTTATCGTCATCGCGAAGATCAATTTTTTATGTACCTGCGGGTATATACCGTCGGTCAGTTAGTGCCTAAAGCGGCTCAGCGCTTTATTCAAAATTTACCGGCGATTTTTGCCGGAAACTTTAATCAGGCATTGCTGGAAGATGGTGATGAAGCCTTTAAGTTATTGAGCGTCTATAAAGATGTGGCGCTGAAATATGTCTTTAGTCATGAAGAGGTTGAACAATTAGAACTACAGGGCTACCGGGTGATCAACGGCCTGCTGGATATTTACAGCCCGTTGCTGGATATGCCTATGGCTGATTTTACCCGATTGGTAAAAGAGAATAGTCACCGAAGCTATCTGATAGAGACCCGATTGTTTCATAAGCTCTCCACCAAACACTGTATGGCCTATAAAGAGGCTATGGCTAAATTAGTGCATTTGCCTGAATCACAGTTGGAGATTCGGGAGTTCTATTATCGTGCCAGACTGATTCAGGATTACATCAGTGGCATGACCGATCTCTATGCTTATGATGAGTACCGTAAATTAATGGCGGCAGAGTAACGCTCTGTCACCAGTTTTACTGTTTCCTGCCATATCCCGCTTTATCTTCTCCCTGTTTCAGGGAGATATGCCACTATTGTTATCAAATTGATATTTTTTCTATACAAATTGCTGTTTTCTCCGTGCATAAATGTGACTGTTTCCGCAATTTGAACAAATAGAATACAAATTTGTGCATTTGCACAATGCTCTGAGTAAAAACAGCAATTAGTCTTGAGGGTCAGAACCACTTCAGGGATACCGCCATGTCTTTTTATCACCTTGATGCCAAACTCGCTCAGGATATCGTCGACAGAACGATGCAGATTATTGACAGCAACATTAATGTGATGGATGCCAAAGGAACCATTATCGGTAGTGGCGACATTAACCGTATTGGTGAGTTACATGAAGGGGCATTGCTGGTTCTTTCGCAG
Organism: Limnobaculum xujianqingii; assembly: GCF_013394855.1. Lineage (NCBI taxonomy): Bacteria > Pseudomonadati > Pseudomonadota > Gammaproteobacteria > Enterobacterales > Budviciaceae > Limnobaculum > Limnobaculum xujianqingii. The sequence continues at coordinate 410,505 of NZ_JABMLK010000002.1, forward strand.
GGGCGAATAGTAGAAATTAATGAAGCAGTAGCCGCCAGCCTTCATGGGGTTCGTCCGGGTATCAATCTACCTCTGAGGGTTGAAGGTGATATCGTTGGGGTGATTGGCCTGACGGGGGAACCTGACGTTTTACGCCAGCATGGTCAACTGGTCGGCATGGCAGCAGAGATGATGCTGGAGCAGGCGCGGTTGATGAATATGCTGGCACAGGATAGCCGGATGCGCGAAGCGCTGGTATTAAACCTGATCCGCAGCGATGAGTTACCCACATCACTGATGGAGTGGGCACAGCGTTTAGGCATTGATCTCTCTCAGCCGCGAGTCGTAACCCTGATCGAGCTGGACAGCGGTCATCTGGGCGTAGATGTCTCGATGAAAGAGCTGCAACAGTTGCAAAGCCTGTTAACGGTTCCGGATCGGGATAATCTGATCGCTATCGTCTCGCTAAATGAAATGGTGGTGCTGCAACCTGCTTTAAATAGCCATGGACGTTGGGATGCGGAAGAACATCGTAAGCGAGTCGATAGTCTTCTGCTGCGTATTTCTGAAAGCAGTCGTTTGAATGTCAGAGTCTCTTTGGGTAACCATTTCTCTGGTCCGGGCTGCGTTGCCCGCTCTTACAGTACTGCCAAAGCGGCAATGTCAGTGGGTAAGCAGCGAATGCCTGAACAACATAGTTATTACTATCAGGATTTGATGCTGCCGGTGTTACTCGATAGCCTGCGCGGCGGCTGGCAGGTTAATGAACTGAATCGACCTCTGTCCAGGCTGAAAGCCATGGATAATAACGGCTTATTACGTCGCACCTTATTGGCCTGGTTCAAACATAATATGCATCCTGGAGCTACGGTTAAATCTCTCTATATTCATCGCAATACGCTGGATTATCGCTTAAATCGTATCTCAGAAATTACCGGATTAAATCTGAAGAAGTTTGATGACCATATGCAGCTGTATATTGCGTTACAGCTGGATGATGAATGATTGGTCTTATCAACAGACTACCGGTTTTTTTGTGGTTTATCGCAACAGAAAAATATGCGATGTTTCTCGAAGGGTTGTAGTGTGTATCTTGGTTTAAAAAATATGAGGCGCTATACTGATTAAAATCTCAACAGGGAAAGAAACTAAGGAAAAGGGGGATATAGCGTGACAACAAAAAGCATGGCGACAAAATTATTGCCAGTTCGATCTGAGCCTGAACGTCAAGAGCAGGCTGATAGTTACGAGCGTTGGTTTCGCGACAAAGTTGAATCTGCAATGAATAGCACTAAGCCCAGAATTCCTCACAAAAAAGTAATCGCTGAAATGCAGTCGCGTTTAAACGCAAAGCGGAAAGGACATAATGTGGGTTGAATGGACAGAAGAAGCTCAGGAAGAGCTATGGACAATAATTAATTATATCGACGATCGTAATTCTCAGGCAGCCCTTCATCTTTATCGAGATATCATAACTTCAGCAGAAATGTTACTTCCTTACCCCTATATGCATCGTCAGGGGAGAATTTTGGGTACCAGAGAGATAGTGGTTCATCCCAACTATATTGTGGTTTATCGAGTGACCAGTTGTGTTGAAATCATTAGTGTCCTTCACGCCAGGCAAGAATATCCATAGTGAGATAAATAACGCAGGGAATTGGGATATTTTCAGGGTTTGATTTATTAAGTTTATCAATAGACTGAAAGGTCAGTGCATAATGACTGACCTTTCTTTAATAAAAGAAATCAGGTCACCGGAGCTGGATTAAACACCGCCAGCGCATTATGTAATCCCCAATGATCTGACCATGGTTTTTTACGTCCGCTGGCAACATCCAACAACAGGTGGAACAGTTCCCAACCAACTTGCTCAATGGTTGCATCACCGGTAGCGATAGTACCTGCATCAATATCCACCAAATCGAACCAACGCTTGGCCAGTGCGCTACGGGTGGACATCTTGATTACCGGTACCGCAGCCAGACCGTAAGGCGTTCCGCGACCAGAAGTGAATACCTGCAAGGTGATACCAGAAGCTAGCTGCTGGGTTCCACAAACAAAGTCACTGGCTGGGGTTGCAGCATAAATAAGCCCGCGTTTAGTAGGGCGCTGACCGGGAGATAGCACTTCAACAATGGCGCTTTTACCTGATTTAGCAATCGAACCTAAGGCTTTCTCAACCACGTTAGCCAGACCGCCTTTCTTATTGCCCGGTGAAGGGTTGGCGCTACGGTCGGTCTCACCGCTGTTCAGGTAGTTATCGTACCAGGCCATTTCACGCAATAAGTCTTTACCCACTTCTGGCGTTACGGTACGAGGCGTAAGTAAATGGATCGCATCACGAACCTCTGTAACTTCAGAGAACATCACGGTAGCGCCACAGCGCACCAGCAGGTCGGAGGCATATCCAACTGCCGGGTTGGCGGTAACGCCGGAGAACGCGTCACTGCCGCCGCACTGCATACCCACCACCAGCTCTGAAGCCGGGCAAGTTTCTCTCTGGCGCTTATTCAGCCGCAGCAGATGTTTTTCCGCGACAGACATGATCTCTTTGATCATGGCTTCGAAGCCAACATGCTGCTCATCCTGCAGGCGAATGATAGGACTATCAGTGAGAATGATGGTTTGTACGTCCGGCGTGCCTTCCAGCAATCTTTCTGGCTGGAGCTTTTCACAACCCAGACCGATCACCATCACTTCGCCACCAAAGTTCGGGTTCAGTGCCAGGTTATGTATCGTTCGGATAGGAATAACTGCCGCTGGTGCATTAATCGCAACCCCGCAACCATAAAGGTGGTTCAGGCCAACAACGCCGTCAACATTAGGGTATTTAGGGAGCAGGTCCCGTTCGATTAGTTTCACTACATAGTCAACAACACCAGCAACACACTGAACGCTGGTGGTAATACCTAACAGATTTTTGGTGCCGACACTTCCATCTGCATTACGGTAGCCTTCAAAGGTGTAACCTTCTAATGGAGGAAGTGCATCAGGAACTTTAGTGGATAATGGCAGGGTTTCTAATGCAGGAGCCTGAGGAAGTGTCACCAGCGACTCTTCAATCCAACTACCCTGAGGAATATCGTGTACAGCGTAACCAATAATTTCCCCATAGCGCACAATAGCGGCATCTTTGGCGATGGTTTGCAGAGCAACTTTATGTCCCTGAGGGACATATTCAGTTAACTCTAAACCACAGCCAAATCTGGTGCCGGCAGGCAGCCCATTATCATTCACTACAATCGCCACATTGTCCTGCTCGTCGACTTTAATATAAAGCGGAGCAGCAAGATTGTTGTCTTTATTCATTATAAATACCTTCAGTGTTAAAGAGTTTTAACAGGTGATAATTTTAAAAGTATTGTAATTAGCGGCGGTTTAGCGAATTTTTTCTATTTACATTTATATTCTGTTTATATTTTTACTGCCTATCTTTGCAAATAACAATGGCTATTTTTTTTACTGATTTAATAAATGAATAATTGGCGATTGATATGTGACAAGTATCAACTTTCTGGACTATTTTTTCACTGATTTTTGGGTGAAAGCAAATGTAACAACAAAATGATTTTATTGGTATTTTTTATATAATCACCTAAATTAATGCGCAAAAAATGGTCTGAATTACATAAATGATTGTGCATATGCCCAATGCTTTAGCTAACCCGAAACAATTAGTATCCTCCCAGCGGTTTTATGAATTTTTAATTTTTCTATTTTCTTATTTCTGACGAAATAAATCTGCGGGTTTATTTATTACTTGCTCGAAGAATAATTTTTATCACAACCATTATCACTAACAATATTAAAAAATGATGGATAAGTTGACCGAATAACTTTATCTACAGGAGAATACCATGGAGTCTACAAAGTCGGTGACAGGGGTAGGGGAAAAACCCACTCACGTTCGCTTTTGGATCGTTGTTATGCTGTTTGTGGTCACCGCAATTAACTATGGCGATCGCGCAACCTTATCGATCGCTGGTGCCCCAATGTCTACCTCACTGGGGCTGGATGCTATCGGCATGGGATATGTGTTCTCTGCATTCTCATGGGCCTATGTACTGGGCCAATTACCGGGCGGCTGGTTACTGGATAAGTTTGGTTCTAAACGCGTTTATTTCTGGAGTATCTTTATTTGGTCAACCTTCACGCTATTACAGGGCGCTATTGGATTCCTGAGCGGTATGTGGGCACTGGTATTACTCTTCTCATTGCGTTTTCTGGTTGGTTTAGCTGAATCCCCATCATTCCCGGGTAACAGTCGAATAGTTGCTGCGTGGTTCCCGGCACAAGAACGTGGTACCGCAGTTGCTATCTTTAACTCGGCGCAATATTTCGCAACGGTAATCTTTGCTCCAATCATGGGCTGGCTGACTCATACTTTAGGCTGGCAGTTTGTGTTCTACTTCATGGGTGGTCTGGGTATCGTCGTTAGCTTTATCTGGCTAAAAGTGATCTACAACCCGAAAGAGCACCCAAGCATCAACCAGGGTGAAATCGACCATATCGAACGTGGTGGTGCGCTGACCAATATGGATCAGCAGAGCGCTAAGAAAGATGGCGGCCCTAAACTTCACTACATCAAACAACTATTAAGTTCACGTATGCTGGTGGGTATTTATATCGGTCAGTATTGTATCAACGCATTAACTTACTTCTTTATTACCTGGTTCCCGGTTTATCTGGTCCAGGCTCGCGGTATGTCCATTCTGAAAGCCGGTTTCGTAGCGTCTGTTCCAGCGCTATGTGGTTTTGCCGGTGGTATTCTGGGCGGCATTATCTCTGACTATCTGATGAAGAAGACAGGCTCCATTACGCTGGCAAGAAAACTACCAATCGTACTGGGTATGCTGTTATCTATCTCAATGATCTTCTGTAACTATGTTGAATCTGAAATGATGGTAGTTGGCTTTATGGCACTGGCATTCTTCGGTAAAGGTATTGGTGCATTAGGTTGGGCAGTTATGGCAGATACCGCACCTAAAGAGATCAGTGGCCTGAGCGGCGGTCTGTTCAATATGTGCGGCAACATCTCCGGTATCGTAACGCCAATTGCTATCGGCTACATCGTACACACTACCGGCTCATTCAACGGTGCTCTGGTTTACGTTGGTATCCATGCGGCAATCGCTATTGTCAGCTATCTGTTTGTGGTTGGTAAGATTCAGCGTATTGAACTGAAAGTGTAATCATCGGGAGACAAGTACTATGCATATGCAAGATACACCAAAAATTGTTTCCATGCGGGTTGTTCCGGTTGCCGGTCATGACAGCATGTTGATGAATATCGGTGGTGCTCATGGCGCTTACTTCACTCGCAATATTGTGATTATTAAAGACAACGCCGATCATACTGGCGTAGGTGAAGCCCCCGGTGGTGAAGTAATTTATAACACGCTGGTGGAGGCTATCCCTCACGTGGAAGGTCAGTCGGTAGCAATTCTTAATCGACTGGTCGATAAAATGCACCAGGGCAATTTGAATTCAGATTATGACACCTTTGGCAAAGGCGCATGGACCTTCGAATTACGGGTCAATGCGGTAGCTGCTGTAGAAGCAGCACTACTGGATTTGATGGGCCAACATCTTGGCGTTCCGGTTGCGGAATTGCTGGGGCCAGGCAAGCAGCGTGATGAAGTTACCGTGCTGGGTTATCTGTTCTACATCGGCGATAGCGAACAAACCGATCTGCCTTATCTGGCACCAGAAATCGGTAAGCATGACTGGTATCGTCTGCGTCATCAAAAGGCTATGGATACCGCATCAGTGGTGGAACTGGCTGCTGCCGCTAAAGACCGCTATGGCTTCAAAGATTTTAAAATGAAAGGTGGTGTGCTGGCAGGTGAAACGGAAATTGAAACGGTCACTGCGTTAGCCAAAACTTTTCCGGATGCACGAATCACATTAGATCCTAATGGTGCCTGGTCACTGGATGAGGCTATCCGCTTATGTAAAGGTATGGACCATGTTCTTACCTATGCGGAAGACCCTTGTGGTGCCGAAAATAGTTATTCTGGTCGCGAAATCATGGCTGAGTTTCGTCGGGCAACCGGATTACCGACGGCAACTAATATGGTAGCGACTAACTGGCGTGAAATGTGTCACTCCATCATGTTACAGGCGGTAGATATTCCGTTGGCAGATCCACATTTTTGGACATTAACTGGTGCTTCCCGCATTGCTCAAATGTGTAACGAATGGGGTCTAACCTGGGGTTGCCACTCTAACAATCACTTTGATATTTCACTGGCGATGTTTACCCACGTAGGTGCTGCGGCACCGGGTAACCCAACCGCACTGGATACCCACTGGATCTGGCAGGAAGGCCAGCATCTGACCAAAGAGCCAATGCAAATCGTTAACGGCAAAATTGCCCTGAGCGATAAGCCCGGTTTAGGTATCGAGCTGGATATGGATCAGATAGAGAAAGCCCATGAACTGCATAAAAAAATGCCATCCGGTGCACGTAATGATGCCATGGCGATGCAGTATCTGATCCCGGGATGGACCTTTGATAAAAAACGTCCGGCAATGGTGCGTTAATGATGATTTGCCGATGGGTTGTTAACACCAGCCTGTCGGCTAAAACAGACTTAATTTATTGAATAATACAGAACAAGGTGGATTAATTATGAGTTCTTCAGCATCCCCAATTATTACCGAAATGCAGGTGATCCCGGTTGCCGGACACGACAGCATGTTGTTAAACCTTAGTGGTGCTCATGCGCCTTACTTCACACGTAATATTGTTATTATGAAAGACAATGCCGGTAATACCGGTGTAGGTGAAGTTCCGGGTGGAGAGAAGATCCGCCAGACGCTGGAAGATGCTAAGCCATTAATCATCGGTAAAACTCTGGGTGAATATAAAAATGTCATGAACGCCGTTCGTGCACAGTTCTCCGACAGAGATTCCGGTGGTCGGGGTACTCAGACATTTGACCTGCGCACCACTATTCACGTAGTAACCGCGGTGGAAGCGGCAATGCTTGACCTGCTGGGACAGCATTTAGGGGTAACCGTTGCTTCTTTACTGGGTGATGGTCAACAGCGTGATGAAGTGGAAATGCTGGGCTATCTGTTCTACATCGGCGACCGCAAGAAAACCGATCTGCCTTATCAAAGCCAGCCGGATGACAAATGCGATTGGTATCGCCTGCGTCATGAAGAAGCGTTAACACCGGACAGCGTAGTGCGTCTGGCGGAAACCGCTTATGAAAAGTATGGTTTCAATGACTTTAAATTAAAAGGCGGCGTACTGGCAGGAGAAGAAGAGGCTGAGTCTATCATTGCTCTGTCTAAACGTTTCCCACAGGCGCGTATCACGCTGGACCCTAACGGTGCCTGGTCGCTGGATGAAGCAATTCGGATTGGTAAATACCTGCGTGGTTATCTGGCTTATGCGGAAGATCCATGTGGTGCGGAAGCGGGCTATTCTGGTCGTGAAATCATGGCTGAATTCCGTCGCGCGACGGGCCTGCTAACAGCAACCAATATGATTGCCACCGACTGGCGTCAAATGGGGCATACCATTCAGCTTCATTCGGTGGACATTCCACTGGCTGACCCACATTTCTGGACTATGCAAGGTTCGGTTCGCGTAGCGCAAATGTGCCACGAATGGGGCCTGACCTGGGGTTCTCACTCCAATAACCACTTTGATATTTCACTGGCGATGTTTACTCAGGTTGCCGCTGCGGCACCGGGTAAAATCACCGCTATTGATACTCACTGGATCTGGCAGGAAGGTAATCAGCGCATCACCAAAGAGCCACTGCAAATTAAAGGCGGCATGGTACAGGTGCCGAAGAAACCGGGTCTGGGTGTTGAGATCGATATGGATCAGGTATTTAAAGCCCATGAGCTGTATAAAAACATGGGACTGGGTGCCCGTGATGATGCAATGGGTATGCAGTATCTGGTTCCAAACTGGACCTTTGATAACAAGCGTCCTTGTCTGGTTCGTTAATCAAAGAGGGGCTGCGGTCATTGCCGTAGCCCATCTGAAACGCTATCACTCAGGCTCAATTAATACTGAATCACCAGCCACTGCGCTGCAGATAATAAAAAGGATTCATGATGTCTAAATCTACCGTTGTTAACCAATTTCGTCAGGATCTCCTGGGTGGTAAAACATTAATTGGTTGCTGGGCTTCACTTGCCAGTCCGATTACTACCGAGGTTCTGGGCTACGCCGGTTTTGACTGGCTGCTGCTGGACGGCGAACATGCACCAAACGACGTAACTACTTTTATTCCTCAACTGATGGCGTTAAAAGGCAGCGATAGCGCAGCCATTGTACGCCCTCAGTCGAACGATCCGGTCACCATTAAGCGTTTACTGGATATTGGTTTCCATAACCTGCTGATCCCATTTGTTGAGTCTGAAGAAGAAGCACTACAGGCAGTCGCTTCCACCCGCTATCCACCACAGGGTATTCGTGGCGTGTCGGTATCTCATCGCAGCAACTGTTATGGCACCGTAACTGATTACTTCAGCAAGATTAACGACAATATCAGCGTGATGGTTCAAATCGAAAGCCAGCAAGGCGTAGATAATCTGGATGCGATTGCTGCGGTAGATGGCGTGGACTGCATATTTGTGGGACCAAGCGATCTGTCGGCTGCGCTGGGCTATTTAGGTCAGGCAGGACATCCGGAAGTGCAAAAAACTATCCGTCATATTTTTGACCGTGCAAAAGCGCATGGTAAAGCCTGCGGCATTCTGGCTCCGGTTGAAGCAGATGCGCGTCGCTACCTTGAATGGGGCGCAACGTTTGTTGCCGTTGGCAGCGATCTTGGCGTTTTCCGTACTGCCACTCAGGCACTGAAAGACAAATATAAGTAATTGTCTGACGACAATTCTGTTTTACCCCTTCTTCTGTGGTGAGTGCCACAGGATTGAGAACGAACTATGAGGAATATGTAATGAAAATCGGTTTTATTGGCTTAGGGATTATGGGCAAACCAATGAGCAAAAATCTGTTGAAAGCAGGTTACTCATTAGTGGTAATGGATCGCAATGCGGATTCAATTGCTGAAGTGGTTGCTGCCGGTGCGGCCTCTGCGGCAACGCCAAAGGCGGTAGCAGAGCAAAGTGATGTGATCATTACCATGCTGCCAAACTCACCGCAGGTAAAAGAGGTTGTTCTGGGAGAGAACGGCGTTATTGAAGGTGCGAAAAAAGGCGCTATTGTCATTGATATGAGCTCTATCGCTCCTCTGGCCAGCCGTGAAATCTGTGCAGCGCTGGCTGAGAAAGGCGTAGAAATGCTGGATGCGCCAGTGAGTGGCGGTGAGCCAAAAGCCATTGATGGCACTCTGTCCGTCATGGTTGGTGGTAATAAAGCAATTTTTGATAGCTGCTTTGACATTATGAAATCGATGGCAGGCTCTGTGGTTCATACTGGCGATATTGGTGCCGGTAACGTGACCAAACTGGCTAATCAGGTGATTGTTGCGCTGAATATTGCGGCTATGTCTGAAGCGCTGGTACTGGCTACCAAAGCGGGAGTTAATCCGGATCTGGTGTATCAGGCCATTCGTGGTGGATTAGCGGGCAGCACTGTACTGGATGCCAAAGCACCGATGGTAATGGATCGTAACTTTAAGCCTGGTTTCCGTATCGATCTGCATATTAAAGATCTGGCGAACGCGCTGGATACATCACACGGTGTTGGTGCTCAACTGCCACTGACTGCGGCAGTGATGGAAATGATGCAAGCACTGAAAGCTGATGATATGGGAACTTCTGACCACTGTGCTTTAGCCCGTTACTATGAGAAGTTGGCTAAAGTTGAAGTTACCCGGTAATAACCGTTTGCCCGCCTTCACAGGTGAATGGCGGGTAGAAATATCGTATCTATCGTTGGTCATTCAATAATCTTATATATGGATAGGTTATGAAAATAGTCATCGCACCGGATTCCTACAAAGAAAGTCTGAGCGCACTGGACGTTGCGACCCAGATTGAAGCTGGATTTCGTGAGATTTTCCCACAGGCCGAGTATGTAAAATTACCGGTTGCCGATGGGGGCGAAGGAACAGTAGAAGCGATGGTAGCCGCGACATCAGGAAAAGTTCTTACAGTAGATGTGACCGATCCATTAGGTGAACGAGGCTCTGCTTTTTTAGGACTATCCGGTGACGAGCGCTATGCCATTATTGAGATGGCGGCAGCCAGTGGACTTGAGCGAGTTCCAGCCAGTCAGCGTAATCCAATGATAACCACCTCTTTTGGAACGGGTGAGTTGATTGTTGAAGCCCTTAACAGCGGTGTAAAACACTGCATTATCGGTATTGGTGGCAGCGCTACTAATGACGGTGGTTCAGGGATGGTTCAGGCACTGGGTGCTAAATTGCTTGATGAGAACGGCCAACAAATTGGATTTGGTGGTGCAGAGCTTGCCCGCTTACATCGTATTGATGTTAGCCAGATGGATAAGCGTATTGCCAACTGTCGGTTTGAAGTTGCTTGTGATGTAACTAATCCATTAACCGGTACTCAAGGCGCTTCAGCGATATTTGGTCCACAGAAAGGCGCAACGCCAGAGATGATCGAACAGCTGGATGCTAACCTGCTTCACTACGCAAAAATTATTCAGCGCGATCTCGGGCTGGATGTGAATGATGTTCCGGGAGCAGGCGCTGCGGGCGGTATGGGGGCTGCTTTACTGGCTTTCCTTGGTGCCGAACTGCGTCCGGGGATTGATATTGTTACCGAAGCCGTTGGGTTGGATGCGGTGGTTAGGGAAGCGGATCTGGTGATTACCGGTGAAGGCCGGATTGATAGCCAAACGGTTAACGGCAAAGTCCCTATTGGGGTAGCCAGAGTGGCTAAACGTTATCATAAACCCGTGATTGCTATTGCAGGCAGCCTGAGTAGCGATGTGGATATTGTCTATCAACACGGTCTGGATGCGGCATTTAGCGTGCTGTATAAAATCAGTTCGTTGGATGAAGCGCTGGCTCAGGCGGCGGATAATGTCAGGATGACAGCCAGGAATGTGGCGATGGTGTATCACCTGGGATTGTCTGCAAAATAATAGTTTTATTTGTAGATGATTTAGTTTTGAGTAAGTTTCGCCCGTAATAATGCAGTGTCTCATTTGACTACAGTGCAACGGTCGAGCAAGGGGCGTTAAAAGGCGAACGCCCCCTGCACCCCCGCGCCTTCGCACCCGAATCCAGGTCGCTGGGCGCGACTCCCTTCCTCTTTCGTTCGGGTTTACGCACCGGCACTGATTCGGAGTACTCGCCTCATCCATGAGGCTCGGCCCTCTGGGCCAGCACGTTGTGCTGTTCAAAATTGCTCCTGCAATTTTGTCAGGCGAAGCAGTGCCTCGCCAAACATCCATGTTTGGCGTGCTACCCTCTCTCAGTCGTCAGCTGAATTCCAGTGCTCTGAAAGGTCAAGGGATAAGACCAGAAGAGAAGACCATTAATAAAAAACAACCTGTGTAGCGACGACATCAGGTTGTTTTTTATTCAGACAAATAAGAATATAAACAACAGGTTTATTGTTTATAGTTAATGCTCAGCACTCCGATGCGCAGCTCCGCCACCAATAATAAACGGCGGTTTAGCAAACCAGACAAATACCAGTAACAGCAGGAAGATTCCACCAAACAGCCAGAAGATCTCATTGGCAGAAATGATTAGCCCCTGATTGGTTATCTGATTGTTGAGATAAGCGTTAATCTGTTCCGGCGACATACCCATTTTCCCCATAGATTCATAGGTCTGCAGTGATAGCGGATTATGCGGGTTAATGGCCTCAGTTAAACGGGTATGATGCAACGCCTCCCTTTGAGTCCAGGAAGTGGTAGTAATGGATGTACCTACCGAACCTGCCAGCGTACGTAAAAAGTTAGACAGACTGGACGCTGCTGCGATTTTTGATGGTTCCACATCGGAAAGCGTAATGGTCGTCAACGGCATAAAGAAGCAGGCAATGGCAAAGCCCTGTACAAACTGCGGCCAGGCCACGGCGGCAAAGTCCATTGCTGGTTCAAAGGTATAGGCACGCCAGTAGAAGCAACCGGCATACACAATAAAGCTAAAGGTAACCAGTCGACGTAAATCGATTTTAGGACCATATTTACCGATGATCGGCGCTAATAATAGCGGAATTAATCCAATTGGTGCAGCTGCCAGGCCTGCCCAGGTGGCGGTATAACCATATACCACTTGCAATAGCTGTGGCTGTAACACAATTGAACCGATATAAAGCATAAATGCCAGACTGATACACAGGCACCCTATGGTGAAGTTTCTCGATTTAAACAGCGATAAATCCACTATCGGGTGGTCGTCGGTTAGCTCCCAAATAATCAGGAAGGTGATCGCCACAACGGCTACCACTGATAACACGATGATTTCAGTTGAGTGGAACCAGTCCAGCTCTTTGCCCCGGTCAAGCAGCATCTGGAAGCAGCCAATCCCTACCACCAGCAATACCAGCCCAACAGTATCAATAGGTCGGATTTCCGTTGGTGTTTCCCGATCTTTTAAGATACCCCAGGTAATGATAACCACAGCGATACCGACCGGAACGTTAATATAGAAAATCCATCCCCAGTGGTAGTTATCGCTAATCCAGCCTCCCAGTATTGGCCCAAAAATAGGTGCTACCGTTACCGTCATTGACCAGAGAGCCAGCGCCATACTGCGCTTGAGCGGAGGATAGTTATTTAGCAGCAGGCTTTGCGACAGTGGCATAATCGGCCCGGCCACCAGCCCCTGAATAACCCGGGAAATAATAAGCATCTCCAGGCTGTGTGACATTCCGCATAGCCATGAAGCTACCACAAACAGCGTAATGGAAGCCATAAACAGGCGAACTTCACCGACGCGTTTAGCAAACCAACCGGTTAATGGAATGGAGATAGCGTTAGCTACACCAAAAGAGGTGATAACCCATGTACCCTGAGAAAGGGATGAGCCCAGATCGCCAGAAATAGTTGGAATAGCCACGTTGGCGATGGTTGAATCCAACACCTGCATAAATGTAGCCAGTGCCAGAGCCAGTGTGATCCAACCTAATTGAGCCCCTTCAAGGGGCTTTAGCGGTGCGTTATTCATGTTTGGCATCAGTTGCCAGCGTTGGCATGGATAATATCGGTAATCAATGTATTCACCGGCGTCAGGTCATAAGTGAGCGCATTAGTTTCATAGGCGACTCCCTGACGTGGTTTTTCAGCCAGTACCAATCCATTTTGATCGGCAGTATCTACAGTGACTTCCATTGACAGACCAATACGCAGCGGATGCTGTGCAACCTGTTGTGGGTCAAGCTCAATACGTACCGGCAGGCGCTGTACTACTTTAATCCAGTTTCCGGTCGCGTTTTGTGCCGGAAGTAAAGAGAAGGCGCTACCGGTTCCCATATCCAGTCCGGCGACAGTACCGGTATATTCCACATCATCACCATAGAAGTCACTGGTAATCTGGACCGGCTGGCCAATGCGCATATTAGCCAGTTGGGTCTCTTTAAAGTTAGCATCAACCCAAACTTGATCGGCTGGTACAATCACCATTAGCGGAGTACCCACAGCGATTTGTGAGCCAACCTGAGCGCTGCGGCGTGAAACGTAACCATTTATAGGGGAAACTACCTTAGTGCGCTGTAAGGTTAACCAGGCATCCCGCAGCTGAGATGAAGCATGCAGTACCGAAGGGTGCTGTTCGAGTGGAGTATTAAGCACCAGTGCGTTGTTGGCCTGATATTGCTGTAATGCCACTTCCAGTTCAGCACGAGCGCTGATGGCCGCGTCTCTGGCATGTTGCAGCTCTTCTTTACCAATGGCTGCCGCTTTACCCAGAGTTTCTCTGCGTACCAGATCTGCTGTAGCTTGATTCAGTGCGGTTTTCTTCAGCTCAATATTAGCCTGAAACTGGCGGTTATTAATAATGAGTTGATGAGTTTGACGTACGCTATTTGCCAGCGCGGTTTTTGCGCGCTCAAAGGCTTGCTGTGCGTCCGTTGGGTCCAGCGTAAGCAGAACATCTCCCTGTTTTACCCGATCGGTATTATCCACATGGATAGTGGTTACGTTTCCGGCTATCTGGGCCATAATCTGAATCTGATTACCGGCCACATAAGCATCGTCAGTTGTTTGATGATGACGTAACGCCACAAACCAGTAGATGGCATAACCCGCGCCAATAATGATAAACAGCACAGATGCTATTGCCATTGCCAGCTTACGAGTTTGCTTTTTGTTTCTTGGTTGCGGGGAGAGCGTTTCCGCGGACATTTGGTTCTACCTCAAATAAGTTTGCCCTGAATGGTATGAAGCCATTCAGTTACCCTGAAATTCAGCGCTATAGTTTATGGGTATTTTGTGCAATAAGGCAGTGATAAACTGCTGTAATTTAGCAGTATACGATGGGATCGCATATTTAGCTAAATTACAGCATTAACAATCAGGCGTGATCGATAGTTTCCAGGCGGGTAAGCAGTTTGCGATTTAATGATTCAAGTTGAGCGCGTTCTTCTTCAGAGAAAACGTCCCAAATTTTAATTAAATTAGCATGTTGCTGCGGGAACATACCGCTAAGAAAGTCCTGTCCGGCTTGAGTCAGAAACAGGTGCAGACAACGGCGGTCCTTGCCACTCTCTTTACGAACGATCCATCCTTTTTTCTCCAGATCGTCAGCAATGCGGGTAGCATTAGTTCTGGACGAGCCGAGAGCCAGACTTAATTCAGATGGTTGAATTGATTTGTCTTTTTGTGCATTTAATATGACCAACGCCATAAATAGCGTTTCATTTATCCCCTGAGCCTTGAAATTCTTATTACGATATTCAAGTAACTTTGAGTGGGTATGCATGCTAAGACGGGTTAACTGGATTTCCTGGCGCGGAAACTCTTCCTGTGTTGTTGCGTACAGGCTTAAAATACTTTCAGTAGGCGAAAATGAACTTTCCATGTGCTACATTCTCCTCGTTAGCGTTGCATAATAATAACGTTGATAATACCCATAAGTAAATATTTCAAATATTGTAACGTGGTGTTTATTAGTTTAATCGGATTAATTAAGCCCATTTATACAACGCTTTGACAATGTTTTTTTTATAATATTTTTTATCTGTTATTGTATAGATAGTGAATAAGGCAATAATCACGCGGTTTGTGGAGTAGGCAGTTAAAAGTATTGATGGGTTGCGCCTGACAGATTTGTGATCTGAACAGGCTTTTTTTAGATATATAAAACTTTTTGCTTACCAAAGCGTGGATGACCAGAAAACACGCCCAATAATATGAATGCGTTGTTCAAATTCGTCTCTGGTTAGCTGCTCATCGGGATAATCTGTGTTGTTAAAGCTTTTAATGATCATCCCACCGTCCGGACGAGGGATCAGTTGCTTTACTCTGATCAGATTACCATCCCGGATAGCGTACAGATCGCCATCAATAATAGTTGAATTGTTGGCAGTATCGATACCTACCACATCTCCGCTACGTAACATTGGCGCCATACTATTACCGATAACCCGAACAACTCGCGCATTGCGGGCATTAACTCCCATTCTACGCAAAGTATATCGGCGAAACGGCAGGGCATAGATTTCATGCTCATTATCCGCCATTGCACCATCGCCACAGGCTGCTTCCACATTCAACATTGAGACTTCGACGAATTCGTCTTTGTCGCGATTCATTGATTCCCATTCTTCAACCCGTAGGCTGCTGGCCTTGATTTCACTGTCGTAGATATCAACGGACTTAATGGGAACCGATTCATCACCAAATAACAACCATTGTGGGCTGACATCTAACGCTTCTGCCAGTCTGTCCAAATTACGTGGCGACCGGGTCTGCCCCGATTCAATTTTATTAATTGATTGTTGGCTGACCTGAATCTTTTCTGCCAGGGTTTTTTGACTTAAACCCAACTGTTCGCGCCGCTTTGCAACGCGTTCTGCTAACGTCTGCATAGTGATTCTCATAATAGATAAATGGTGGATATGACAACTAAATATAGTTCTACTATAACAACTAATATATGTTGATCAACCTTTAATTTTCGATTACTATAGCTTCACAACCAATTGTTGTTAATGTCCGGGGGGATAAATGCACAATATCAAGACAACTTTAGAGATGTGGGGCAACTGGGCTCGTTGTAATGTCGGCACTGAATATTCCAAAGTAAATGTCACTTTCCAGTCTGTTTTACCGGACAGCAGTTCGACATTTTTTCGCACTGATGATGAGCAGGGCATGGTGGTTGATTCTGCTGTTGCCGGACTTCGTCATTATGACCAGTTAGCTTATAAGTTAGTGATTGCACACTATGTTTACCGAATTAGTCAGTCGAAATTAGCGAAGCAACTGGGTAAGGCCCAGAGCT
This sequence comes from Limnobaculum xujianqingii, assembly GCF_013394855.1. Classification (NCBI taxonomy): domain Bacteria; kingdom Pseudomonadati; phylum Pseudomonadota; class Gammaproteobacteria; order Enterobacterales; family Budviciaceae; genus Limnobaculum; species Limnobaculum xujianqingii. The sequence goes on from NZ_JABMLK010000002.1 coordinate 426,845, forward strand.
ATATCTCTGGGATTTTAAGAGTAGCGGAAGCTTTTATTGCCGGACAAATTTTTGTTCAAACGGGAGAGGCGGTTTCTGTCTGATGTCATCTTTTTAAGTTTGATTTCTACGTTTATGTGCTGCCAAAAGGCGGCACTTTTCATTTTTAAGCTCCCCATAAATAAAGTTGTTAAAACAAATAAAAGGTGTTGATTTAATCTGATTATCAGGTATAGTAAGCAGTATAAAGTCACAAAGTTGTATCCAAAGAGTGCTTCCACAAATGCCCGCTATTGAATGCGGGCATTTTTGTTTTTATCACCTATGGAGCATTGTTTTGTGGCCTTATTTGATACGAATAAGCACAAATGGAAAACAAGCCCGAATGGCAAAAGGTGTCATAAATGCTGTCCGTCAACAGCCCTGGTACTTATTAACAAAAATTGTTAAACCACAGGATGCCGTACATTAACCATGTGTGACGTATCAATCTGTCAAATTTAGCCCCGCTTTGCGGGGCTTTTTTATTTCTCCCGTTTAGGAGTTGAAAGAATAAATGCCAATAAAAGAGCCTGAAAACTTCAGTTTATTTAGCTACTTACTCGTACTGATTATGACTTTGCTGGGTGCTATCGCCAGCTATGCCTATCGAATCCTTAATGGTGAAGAGTTTCGCTGGTCGATCCTTCTTCTGCAAGCCATCGTGGCTATCTTCGCCGGTGCGTTGGTATTGCTGGCTGCCAATTACTATCACTGGGCAGCTGAATTTGCCGGTGGTATTGCAGGATTATCCGGCTGGTCTGGTGCGGAGTTTATTAAAACCCTGGAGAAGCGCTTTCTGAAGCGGGTCCATGGAGGAAATCATGATAACTAGTCAGCATGGTGTGGACCACATTAAGTCTTTCGAATCCTGCCAGCTAAAAGCATATCTCTGCCCGGCAAACGTCTGGACTATCGGCTATGGCCATACCGCAGGTGTTAAATCCGGGGATCAGATTAGCCAGATGCAGGCGGAACGTTATCTGAAGGCCGATTTGGTTCGTGTAGAACAGGATATTCAAAAAATTGTTCGAGTTCCTTTAACTCAGGGACAGTTCGATGCGTTGGTTTCTTTCGCATTTAACTGTGGAACACGAGCGCTTAGCACTTCAACCCTGTTACGCAAGCTTAACCAGCGAGATTACACCGGCGCTGCTGAAGAGTTTTCCCGTTGGGTGTATGCCAATGGAAAACGATTGGGCGGGTTAGAGCGTCGACGCCGTCTGGAAAAACGGATGTTTGAGTCATGAGTTTTACCAGTAAATGGATTACTGCCGCATTAGCGGCTTTATGCATTGTGATGTTGCTGTTTTATTGCCGTTGGTTGAGTCACCAGCTCAATCAGCTAAGAAATGAGAAGCAACAGGCAGTGGTGGCGTTAGCAGAAGAACGGGCCTATTCAGCCAAAATCAGGACCCAGTACATGCAAATCCAGGAGGTGATGGATGGTGTTGCAGAGCAAAAACAACAGAGTGAAAAACGTACTGCAGCATTGCAACGGGCACTGGTACAAAGCCAACTGGAGAGTCCCTGCGTTGCTGTTCCCGTTCCTGATGCTGTTACTCAGCGGCTGCGTGAGCGAGCCGCCGAAGTCAACGCCACCGCTGCCGGTGCCAACAAGTCTGTTCAAGCTTTGTCTGGTACCGGAATACCAGGTTCAACATTACGGTGATTATCCTGGTTATATCGCCGAGCTTTTCGCCGTTATTGAGCAATGTAATAGACAAATTAATGGGATTCAGAGGATTTTGGGTACTCATTGAGAGGACATACTATTTTGATTATGTTTGGGATAACTATGTTGACTAATATTCCGGAATTTCAATCTACTGAAGATTTAACGACTGCCCAGTGGGATACCGAAACTAATACCCTTATTTTTCATTTAGCGCAACAGCAGGGCGAAAAAGGAGATAAAGGAGATAAAGGTGATAAGGGCGATACAGGAGCAACGGGGATTACGGGTGAACCGGGCCCAAAGGGAGATAGCGCTTATCAAACATGGCTAAATTCAGGTCATATTGGTTCTGAAGAGGATTTTGTGAACTGGGTTGCTGATATCCAGTTGCGTGAAGAGTTAGCTGCATATGATGGTGCTAAATTAGTTGGTTGTTGTCCATCAATTGAAGTCTTAAGAACTATTACGCCGACTCACCATGGACAAAAAATCGAAGTAGCAAATTATTATGCTGATAGCGTTGGTGGTGGTGGGTATTTTTATTATGATGCTGGCGATCAACATAGTTTAGATAATGGTGGAAATATTATTATCTCTAATGGTGCTCGCTGGAAATCGTTAAAAAATGCATTTGTTCCGGAAGATTTCGGTGCGCGAGGTTGCGATGCTGAGACCGATACATTAGCACTACAACGATTGTTTGACGCAAAGGTAAAAATAGCACCGGTAACCGGTCATTATCACCTGAAAAATTTAAATCGTCCTGTTGGTAATTTTAAATCATGGATGACCTATAACTATATTTTGAAGATTGATGGTTTTTCCGGTGAAGCTGATTTTAGCCAGGCTACATTTACGTTACCTGTAGGCGTTGCTCGTATTACTGCAATTGTTGTGCTTAATAGTACCGGAAGAATTCATTTCCCCATTATTCAGGGAAATATGCAGAATACGGTTATGCCATCAATTTATATTGATGATTGTGCTGTGCGTATTGGGGCAGGATGTAAATATCTGGAAATAGTCATTGATGGTATTGACCATTATCCTGGACATGGAATTATTGTCCGCCATTATGAGCAAGATGGTGTATCGAATCTGACAGAAGGCATTCCCAATAATATTACTATTATTGCTAAAGGTGTTCATCACTGCTGGCAATCGGGAATTGTTCCCATTCATGGGATTCAATTCGTATTATTGATTTTGATGTACAGAACTCAGGCTCCACTGAGAACATGAATTCTCAAGCCGCAACGGTTGGTCATAATATTCACACTGAACCAGTAGCTGACTCTGGGGGAATAAATAATTTATTGCGTAACGTATGGATTCTAAATGGCAACGGGCTAAAAGCTCGGATGCATGGATTGATGTGCCATACCGCAATAGATAATTTCGTTATTGAAGGGTGTAATTTCCAATATAACTTGATGGATGGTGCTCGTTTTGAAGCGTCAGCTCATAAAATCAGATCTTGCAATAATACATACAGCAATAATGGTTACCGTGGTGTGACATTTAATTGTGGTAGTTTAACCGCTGCTGGTTTTCCATTGCTTAAGCATGATGCCAAATTTGATGACACATTTGAGTTTAACGGAGATGATGGATTTGTTGATATGAGCGGCAGCCATGGGGTGATTATTTCAGGAACCTTTGGACGAAATGCTGGTAATGGTATCACCGTTCAGGAGAATGGAGAGCAGCAGATTGTAAATGCTATTATTTATGATAATGGGCGAAATGCAGTTACTCAAAAATATGGTATCGCTTGCGGAAAAACGAGTCTTTCAAATATCCAAACATATAATTCAGACCCTACGGTTTATAAGCAAATTCCATTTTTATTTCGTAAAAATTGTAAGGCAAGGAATATTACTACAGATTATTCAACAGTTGATTATGTTCTTAATGATTTGCATCAGACCTATCTTCCTGAAAACGACAGTAGTTTGCGCTTAGTTGGGGATTCAAGTCGTATTGTTGGTCGACGTTGTTATATTGATAATCGAGGCATTGGAACATGGTATATGTCTGATGTATATGATGCTATTCATATTGGTTTCACGTCGTCTGGAACTATGATGTTTCCTGGGGGCATCATCAAATAACCTAATGGTTACTTTTACGCTTACTATTACCTCTGGTGTTGGATACGTTAAAGTCAGATCGGGTACTGTTAATGATACCAATCAGTATGTAGTTCAATCAGGTAATATTTATCAATTAACTTATATTTCGCCGACCAATCTTCAGATAACCAAGCTTTAGATAAGTTTATTATCTGGTTATTGGCATGCTTCAGTGTGTCTTTTTTAGAGTGAATATAATTATAAAGGAGCATTAAATGGCTTTAACAACCGAACAAGAACAAGCATTGCTAGCATTATTAGATGAAAAGAAAATGACACTATCTGAATTACCAGCTGCAACGGATTTAAGTACAGAAGATCTGCTGCTTATTCGCCAGGGCATTATTGATAAATCGGTTAATAATAATGTATTAAAGAAATACTTTACTCCATCGGCATCTTCTTTCACTGAATCTGGAATTGTGAAATTAAGTAATGCGATTAACAGTGATGATGAAAATATTGCAGCGACTTCTAAAGCAGTTAAATCAGCTCATAATGCTGCTTTGCAAGCTAGCCAGGATGTTGTTACTAATGCATTAAGTAAAAGTGCGAATTTATCTGATGTTAGCGATCCTGTGGAAGTTCTGAAAAACCTTGGTTTATCAGAAAAGGCTGCAACACGAAAAATTGGAAATAGTGAAGCTCAAATTCCAGACATGTCGTTTTTCAAATCATCGAACTTAGAGTTTGGATGGCAAAAACTACCATCGGGAATAATCATACAATGGGGATGCTGTAAGAGTGCAGGCTCGGGTTCTATCGAAGCTGGTGCTCTAAACAGTTTTCCGATTGCTTTTCCTAATAAATGTCTGGCTGTGACAACTACCCATACTGGACACTCCCCAGTGGTAGTAGGGGCTACATCTGTTTATGTTGTCAGTAATGCTCTTTTTAGGTGCTATCGTTCTGGTTCAGGAACGAATGAGGTTTCTGTCTATTATATTGCTGTGGGCTATTAACAAAATAAATTACATGTATCTAGCTAAAAAACTGCATTTTATCTAATTGAGTTTAAGCATGAATATGACGATGTAATAGCTTAGCCTAATTCTACAGGCTTGCCTATATGGTTATATAAACTAATTAAGAGTGCAGAAAGCATCTAACTATCTAAGTTAATGAGATTATAAAGAATAGTGGTCTTTAAAATGGCTAATAAATAGCTTATTAAAGAAGAAAAATATAATTTGATGAATGGCTTAATTATATTGACGCTGTAAACGTATTTGATACATTTACAGCATTTGATATAAAATGGTCTATACAATCAAATATAAATTAACTGAGACTCGGTACTTGTATCATATTTTTTATTGAGTAATAAACGATACAAGTACCATTTATTATTAGGTTAAATAATTATTTAAAATCACTGAGCTCTTACTATATATGAAAACGCAACGCTACGAGGACGAGTTTCATTTGCTGTTCTGACGACACGGGACGCATCAAAAGACCAATTTGGTGCACCATACCCAGTTGATCCTGTGGATAAAGTTAATCCTACAGATTGTAAAGTATCCATTTGTCGGAATGCTCCAGATTGAACGCCATGCTCAAGCAATTGGGTTCTTCCAAATACTCCCTCTATATTTTGAATAGTATCAGTCTGAAAAGACATTAATGTGCGGCCAGGCCCATCATCCCATCCTCGAATAAATTCACCTCTTAAATCGGGTAAAATACCAGATGGGTAAATAAGTGCTAACTTAGGATACTTTTTTATATCAAACGTGGTGCCATTGCATTTCAGATAACCAAATGGCAATGTCGCTGACGGATATGGAATGGGGACACCAATAGGTAAAAAACACGATTCCATTAAACCAAGGTTTTAAAGAATATATCTTTTTTCCTCCTCTCATATTTGAGACTATCCTCTACAAAGATGATAAGGGGAAAAATGGGTGCTAATTGGATATGTCAGAGTGTCAACAAATGACCAACAGACCGATTTACAGCGAGAATCGCTTAATCGTGCAAATTGTGAGCTGATTTTTGAAGATAAAATTAGTGGAACTAAGTCTGAACGACCAGGATTAAAAAAGCTATTAAAAAGGGTTAAAACTGGTGATACGGTGGTTGTATGGAAGTTAGATCGGCTTGGACGAAGTGTTCGGCACTTGATAACTTTAGTTGCTGATTTAAAAACTCGTGGGGGACATTTTAAGAGTATTACCGATAATATTGATACCAGTAGTGCTGCCGGTCGGTTCTTTTTTCATGTAATGTCAGCTTTGGCTGAGATGGAACGAGAATTGATAGTTGAACGTACGCTGGCGGGATTGGCTGTTGCTCGGACTCAAGGAAGAATTGGGGAATGCCCAAGGAGATTATCTTCTGTACAGATAGAACAGTCACAGAGATTATTGGATAAAGGGCACTCTCGTAAGGAGCTGGCGTTAATTTATAATGTCAGCCTCGCAACTATTTATAAATATTTACCAGCATCGAATGCCAGACAATAATATTTTGTTCAGTGAAAATAGAACTATAATTTTTTCATAAAGATAGGAGATATAAATATCACGCCATATTATTTTACTATCTGTATATATTGTCTCTATTTTTTTAATTTTATTCAAACATGATGCCCATACCCCACATCACAACTCCCTTTCTTTTTACCTTTCTTTGGTGTTTTAAACAAAAATGCCAGTGGGATAAATATCAGGCACACAGCTGCCATCAGGTAGAAAATATCCAGGTAGCTAAGCAGGCGAGCTTGAGCGAAGGCGATCTCTTTTATGTTTTCCAGCGATACGCTTAAATCAACACTTTCAGTAACCCGATCGCTAATGCGGCTGTAATGCATATTGGTTCGGCTGTGGAGCATGTTTGCCATTAATGTCAGGCCAACGCTGCCGCCGATATTACGCATCAGAGCAGCAAAAGCGGCGGCTTCGTTACTTTTGTTAGCCGGGAGTCCTTCATAGGCCAGCAGGCTTACCGGAATTAACATCACCGGGAACCAGATCACCTGCAACAGTCGGGCCCACACGAAGGTGGCGAAATCAACGCTTAGTGTCATTTGCGACATATGCCAGGTTGAAATCGCGGTACCCAACAGGCCAACAACCACTAAACATTGCGGATAAGCTATTTTATTAGTAATCGCACCGACGATTGCCATAGGCACAATCACCAGAAGACCGCCGATGCCCAACATCACGCCGGCAATAGCTGCCGTGTAGTTAAACAGTTCCTGTGTCATTTGTGGCAGGACCTGAGTGGTGCTATAGCTGAGAAAGCCGATTAAGAAGATGATCAGGCTGCTGATGGTAAAGTTGCGATGACGCAGCAATCGGATATCCATAATCGGCTGAGGATGGAACCATTCCCATATCACCAAAAAACTGAGAGAAACCGCAGCGGTAACAGCCATGGTGCAAATGAAGCTGGAAGAGAATCCATCGTTGATTTCATATCGGTCAAGAAACAGCTGTAAGGTACCAAATCCGATAATCACCAGTGAAATACCGACGTAATCGATATTACTTTTTTGCAGTTTGCGTTGTTTACGCTCTTCTTTCAGAAGTGGTGGTTCTACGATGAAATAATAGCTGAGTATCAGAGAGACGATACCAATCGGCACATTGATTAAGAAGATCCAATGCCAGGACATATTTTCTGTTAACCAGCCGCCCACAAAAGGTCCGATAGCTGGAGCAACCAGAATGGTAATGCCATACAGTGCAAAAGCATGCGGGCGTTTCTCTATTGGAAATGAGTCGGTGATCATCGATTGTTCAACCGGCGCCAGTCCGCCGCCACTCAAGCCTTGCAGTACTCGGGCAATAATTAAGAACTCAATACTGGTGGCGATACTGCAGAGCAGAGAGCCAATAGTAAATCCGGCAATGCTCAACATATAGTAACGCTTTCGACCAATAGTATTGGACAACCAACCGCTCATCGGTAGCACTAATGCGTTAGCGACAATATAGCTGGTTAATACCCACAGCGATTCGCTGTAGGAAACGCTAAGCGAGGCTGAAATATGATAAAGCGAAACGTTGGCAATGGTGGAGTCCAGCAGCTCCATAAATGTGGCAATAGAGGCGATAATAGCCATTAGCCACGGGCTGCGGTTTCCGGCAGCGGAGCGGGGGAGGTGCGCCGTGCTGCTATTATTTGATGTGGACATTAGGCACTACCGACATACCGGGAGACAAAGGATGCTCGGCGTCATTAATTCTTGGGTCAGTAAACAGGATTTTTACCGGTACACGTTGAACTACTTTAATATAGTTACCGGTGGCATTTTCTGCCGGTAGCATGCTGAATACCGGGCCTGTTCCCCGCTGAATGCTGTCTATTCTGGCGCTGTACTTATATTGAGGATAGGCATCAATTGAGACTTCCACTTCTTGCCCCGGGCGCATATTGGCGAGCTGGGTTTCTTTAAAGTTTGCGGTTATCCAGACGTTATTTGAAACCACTGATAGCAGAGTTCTGCCCGGATCGATATAGCTTCCCAGTTCCACGCTGCGTTTGGTGACATGTCCACTTTGTGGCGCAATAATTTTAGTATAGGAAAGCTGTAATCTTGCATTTTCAATTTCGACTTCCAGCTGTTTTAGCTGGGCGTTGTTTTCTTCCAGCGCGGCTTTACCTTTATTGAGTAGCGCCTGGTTATAAATTACGGACTGACGTGCGGCATCTAACCGACCCGCGCTGGCTTTAAATGCCGCATGCTGCATACTGAGCTGGCTTTGACTCCAGGTTTGCTGAGATTTTTGATAGCGGTCATAGTCATCTTTATCTCGCTGATACTCAGCCTCTGCAGATTTCACGTTAGCCTGAGTCTGTTTTAAGTTAGCTTCCAGCGCTTCAATTTGATTATGTAGCTGTGGCGTCTGTGCTAATGCGACGTTCTGGGCTGCAATAGCTTTATTTAGCAGATTTTGATAGTCGCGGGCATCAAGTTCAATTAACACACTACCAGCTTCTACATACTGATTATCTTCCACCAGAATACGATCTACCCGGCCAGGTACGGCGGCAGATACTTTTGCAATATTGGTATCAATAAAAGCGTCATCGGTACTTTCATAATCTTTCAGAAAAAACCAGTAATAACCAAAGGAAGACAGCCCGATGATAAACAACAATAATATATAAAGTGTGAATACTTTCTTCTTATTATTCTTGTTTATTTTCGTATTGGTTGTTGTTGACGATATTGTGTTGTTGTCGGGCGACATGCTGATTTTGTTCCCTTTGTTAAAACGAAATTCCTTTGCTAATTACCTGACGAATAAATAAGGTGTTTCTTATTTTTTATTATCCAAAAGGTACTTAAAAATAATTGATATTAAGTATTTCTCATTCGGCGCTATTAATAATATTTAACGTGATGGATGTCAATAAGTATGGCTATAAATTCTATTTTAATTATATAGTTAGCTAGATATTACTAAGTAATACCTTGGTTTTTATAAGTAATTGTATAGTTTTTTATGGTAACTTATTTGGTAGCTAACCAGTGGGATTTGAAAGGGGTTTATTTGATTTTTGAATAATAAATTAAATGATTATTTTTTAGCTATGAAATGGAATTGCCATTAATGATAGAAAATAATCATTAATGGCAAACCAGTTGTTTCAAGATATTAAACTTTAGGTAAATCAAATACCAAAATTTCACTATCGCTATGAACGGTAATATTCATGGTTGATTCATCCCACAAAGCGATACCGTCACTCTCTGAGGCTTGAACACCATTGATCTCTACTTCACCTTTGACTACTTGTACCCAGATACGGCGTCCTTCTTTGATACTGAATTCAGCTTTTTCTTTGGCATCCAGCGTCCAGCGCCATAGCTCCATATCCTGATAGACTTTTAAAGAGCCATCACGGGCATCAGGAGACAGAACCAGTTGACGTGCATGCTTGTCAGCAAAGGTCTTTTGCTCATAACGTGGCGTAATGTCCTTGCGATCGGGAATAATCCAGATTTGATAGAAGTGCAGTGGCTCGCTATCACTCGGGTTGTATTCTGAGTGGCGAACGCCGGTACCGGCACTCATAATCTGAAAATCACCCGCAGGAACACGCTCTTTGTTTCCCATACTGTCCTGATGTTCAATGGTACCTTCCAGAACATAAGAGAGTATTTCCATATCTTTATGTGGATGGGTTGGGAAACCCTGACCCGCTTCTACTCTGTCTTCGTTGATGACTCGTAGTGCAGAGAATCCCATAAAGTTAGGATCGTAGTAGTCAGCGAAAGAGAAACTATGCCAGCTATCAAGCCAGCCGTGATTGGCATGGCCGCGTACATCAGCTTTACGTAAATAAATCATGTGAAACCTCCTTAACGTTTTAAACAGTTTAGTCGATAGCACAAAGATAAAAAGCGGAAAAAAGTCACTCAGATATTCAAAAAAATTGAACGATTAAAATGGGTTTTACTGCCGGTGGTATAAAGCATCCGGCGAGACAACAATCGCCGGATGCCGTTTCGAATAGCAAAATTACTGAGCGATACTGTCCAGCAGGTTAACGCCAGATATTTTCGACATCTCTTTACGATAAGCATCGACTTTAGGCGGGTATTTCACACCCTTCACAATGGAGATTCCCCGGATTGATGGAAACAGGTGAATATCATCTACCGACAGCTCACCGTTACAGGCTCCCGGTGATTGAATCAGTTTTTCCAGTTGGGCAAGGTTCTGCTCTAACTGTTTAACCAGTTCCGGCGTTTGTGTCAGTGCTTCAGCAAAGTTACCAATCATGGCTTCTTTTTTATGGCTGAAATACTGGCGGGCGGATGGTGTTCTGAATTCACAGAAGTCAGCCTGAGCATAGCGAGGGATCAGTAGCTTGTTGAGATAAGGAGAAACCTGCTTTAACCAGTCGGCAATGGCCGGGTTGGTTTTACCGGTTAAGGCCGGTGTGCCAAATGTTTCATCCACATAGTGCACGATATCCATACTTTCTGGCATGTAACTGCCATCGTCTTTTTCAAGAATCGGTGCCATTTTTTGGCCAATCATGCGGATGGGGGTTTCTTCATCATCGTTCAATAAAGTTACCAGCTCAAAAGGGATCTTTTTGATGCCAAATATCATGCGTGCTTTCACGCAGAAAGGGCAATGGTCATAGACATAGAGTTTCATAATATATCCTTAGCCAGCAGAATCAGGGGATAGTATAGGTTTAACCCAGAATGAAAATGGATGCCATTATTATCTTACCTGTCTGGTTAATCGAAAAGAGAAAATCGGTAAGCAGAATAGAAGACCGGCGGCAGATTTGCCGCCAGCAGTCAGGACATCGGGCTACATAATTCCAGCAGAATTCCGGACGGTGCCCTGACATAAGAGACGGTTTGCCCCCAAGGCATCACCGTTGGTGCTTTTAGCTCGGTAGAACCATAAACAATGGCGGCATTGTGAGTGGTTTGAACATCTGTTGTCACCAGTGCAATTTCAATACCCAATGGTTTTTCTGAGCTACCGGCCTGTATATAACCGTCAGGGAAATGGCCATGGCCCAATTCATGAGAGGCAAATGCCAGAATGGTCTCACCGGTATCCAGCTCGCCATAAGCCCCGGTATCGTGTAAAAAACGGGTTTTCATATTGAAGGCTTCATTGAAGAAGTGAAGCGTTTTCTCAACATCGTCGACATAGACAATGGTGTATCCGAATTTAACCATAATACAATCCTGTCTGTTTATGCGGTCAGTAATAAAATTATGGCAAAAGAATAACGAAAATCTATTCAGGAAGGGCAAGAATATTGGAATTGTGAAGCAGGCTGGTGAACAAAGAGCCTGACGTAGTGATTCAGGCTCTTGGATATAACAGCATTAACGGAGATGTGACGGCCGACCACCGCGATGGTGGTATGAACCTGGTCGATTAGCCGGACGATAATTACCTTTATATGCCGGGCGATAGTTATTCAGGTTATAGCGATATTGAAAGCTGATACCGGGATTGTACCGATGGTTATAGCGGTGATTATAATAACTTTTGTAGTTATAGTGGGATGGAGCACGATATTGCTTCTGCCGGTTGTAATTATAATGCTTTGGATAACTTTTATAACCGCGATAGTCTCGATGATCCCTCGGCCCTGCAGATGCGCAGAACGATACCGCTAATAATAAAATAAACAGTGTCTTCTTAAGCATGTTGATATTCCTGAGCGAGTGAACATGCATCAATCATTACATTTAGAGGAAATTGTTCAATAGAGCTAAATCAGTTTTACGAAACTTTTACGCTTATAATACGTAAAACTGGGTTATATCGCAGGAAATGCTAAGCCCACGCTATCAGACGGGAAAGAAAATAGAAGTGCTGGTGGTGAAGTCGTACTTTTAGGAAATAAATAAAACGCTTTGTTGATATGTCCGGAATGGCAGGCTTACCCTGAATTAATCAGAGTAAGCCTGTTTCAGACGTGACAGACTAAATATTAAGCCGTTTGGCCTGCCATTTTCTTGATTTCCAACGCCAGGTATTAGCCAGGCCGCGCAGCCACTCATCGCACATAAAGCCGATCCAGATCCCCACCAGACCCATTTCCATGGTAATACCAAGGAAATAACCCACCGGAATTGATACACACCACATAAAGAAGATAGCGGTATATAGAGGGAAGGTGGCATCGCCGGATGCCCGCAGGGCGTTTACCATCACGATATTGAAGGTTCTGCCCGGCTCCAGGAATACTGAAAGTAAAAACAGCGGCAGCAGCAGCTTATTAATCCCATCATCTTTCGACAGGAAGTGCAGAATATGCACATCTGCCAGCCAGAAGCCAATCACCACCAGAATGGTAACGCCAACCCCCAGCTTCAGGCTGCGAAATGTCTGACGATAGGCATCCTCGAAGCGTTTAGCTCCCACCAGATGACCAACAAAAATTTCATTACCAATACTGACGGAAATACCAAACAGCATGACAAATAACGCTATCTGGAAATAAAGGGTTTGTGCCGCCAGAGAGGTTTCACCCATCAGGCCGATAAAGGCATTAGCGGTCATATATTGCAGAATCCACACCATATTCTCACCGGCAGCCGGTAGTCCAATGCGCAGAATTTTCCCCAGTTGATCTTTAGACCAGTGGAAAAATAGTTTTATTTCAAAGCGAATGCGTAAGCCGTAATTCAATAAGCAGGCCAGCAAAATAATACAGATAACGCGACCAAATACCGTTGACCAGGCTACGCCCACCAGACCGGCATCGAAAACATACAGCGCCAGAATATTACCGATAATAGTAATAATATTTACAATCAGCGTTACGTACATGGCGGCTTTAGACTTGCCATAAACCCGCAGACAGGCAGCCAGAATCAACGAAACCGCTTCAGGGATCAGACAAATACCCAGAATATGCAAATAGTTGAAGCCATCTGTCATCAGATGTTCCGGCATATTCATAATATTTAGCGCTTTGTAACCAAAGAAGAAGATGGCACCCGCACAGAACAGACCCAGTACAAAGTTAAACGCAATAGAAATATGAATGGCTTTCTTTGCCATATCCGTATGGCGAGCACCCAGATACTGAGCAATAACAACGCTACACCCAACGCTGATAAAGCTGAATATGGTAATACACATATCGAAAACCAGGTTACCGGGCCCCATCGCAGCAAGATAGGCGGTAGACACCTGGCTGACCATATAGGTATTAATCAGCAGCGTCGAAAAGTGTAAAAACAGATCGATGAAGATCGGCCAGCTCAGAGAAAATAATGAGCGCTCTGTAACATCATGGTGATGCATTAAAAAATCCTAATACTTTTTTATCAGATAAACGTTAAAACGGAAGTTCAACTCAGGTGAGAAGGGGAAACAACGCGGCGTATTGTAACATTGTTCAACCAATAGTCTCTAACAGAGTGATAATTTTTTAAACTAAAAATGCTGGTCTGAAATGGCGCATATTTACTCCCTGAATAGGGGTATTATTTCGGACTGTCAAAGCATAGCTTTTCTGGCGAAGAGGGCGGCCAGATAAAATTAATTTTGATTAAATAAAACCAGAGTATTAATTCTGCTTTGGAATATTTGATAACATTGGTTAAAGTCTAAAGCGGTTTTTCTTTTGTTAATCATTTAGGTTAGTGGAAGAAGGAGCACGGCAAGATTAAAACAATAACTGAGACAGGGATAACCATGACTAAAAAAATTAGAGCGGCCGTTGTCGGCTATGGAAATATTGGTAAATATGCGATTGAAGCCCTGAACGCGGCAGATGATTTTGAAATTGCTGGTGTAGTACGTCGTAGCGCGGGTGAGCCATTAGCAGAGCTGGCGGCTTATCAGGTGGTGGACGACATTGATAAATTAGACAATGTTGATGTGGCCATTCTTTGTTCACCAACCCGGGCAATTAAGCAAATAGCTCAAAAAATTCTGGCGAAAGGTATAAATACCGTAGACAGCTTTGATGTTCACTCCCAGATTGTTGATTTAAAAAATACGCTGGACCCTATCGCCAAAGCTAACAATGCGGTATCCGTTGTAGCAGCAGGTTGGGATCCGGGTTCTGATTCCATCGTGCGTACTCTGATGCTGGCGATGGCACCAAAAGGAATCACCTATACCAACTTTGGACCGGGTATGAGCATGGGCCACTCGGTGGCTGCCAGAGCTATTTCTGGTGTTAAAGAAGCACTATCCGTAACGGTACCAATGGGAACCGGGGTACATCGCCGTCTGGTTTATATTGAGCTGGAGCAGGGCGCTGACTTTGCCACGGTAGAAAAAACGCTGAAGGCCGATGACTATTTTGCTTCGGACGAGACTCACGTTAAGCAGGTTGATTGCGTTGATAACCTGAAAGATATGGGACACGGCGTGCATTTAACCCACAAAGGCGTATCGGGCGAAACTCAAAATCAACTGTTTGAATATTCAATGCGTATCAACAACCCGGCATTAACCTCACAGTTTTTAGTTTCTGCTGCCCGGGCTACCACTAAATTAGGCAGTGGCGCTTATACGGTAATCGAAGTCGCTCCGATTCATTTCCTGCAAGGGGAAACGGATAAGCTGATTGAGCGTCTGGTGTAATACAGCTTAACGTTTAGCTATTAATAACAAAACCCGCGTTAACCAATTGGTGTGCGGGTTTTTGTTTTTATGGTGATGAATAATAGTGAAGTAAGATTAACGTGGAACGCGGATACCACCCTCAACCCCTTTAGGGCTGAACAGAATTTGCCACAGTTGAATATCCCGGGCACGAAAAGCACCGGCACAGGCATTCAGATAGTAAGTAAACATGCGTTTAAAGCGTTCATCATACTGCCCGGAAAGCTCGCTCCATCCCTGAATGAATCTTTTATACCAGGCCATTAGTGTATGGTCGTAGTCAGCGCCAAAGTTATGCAGGTCTTCCATCACAAAATGTTTTTCGCTGTTCTGTGCAATATTGGTGACAGAAGGCAGGCAGCCGTTAGGAAAAATATATTTATGGATCCATGGATCGACATTCACCTTGGTCTGTTTAGAACCAATAGTATGCAATAAAAACAGTCCGTTCGGTTTCAGGTTACGCGCAACCACATCAAAATAGGTGTGATAATTTTTCGGCCCGACATGCTCAAACATACCTACTGAAACAATTCGATCATACTGATTATGTAAGTCGCGGTAATCTTCCAGCAGAATAGCGACATCCAACCCGCTACAGCGCTGTTGTGCCAGCTTTTGCTGTTCGGCAGAGATGGTTACCCCTTCCACTGAAACACCATAATTTTTCGCTGCATAGGCGGATAACCCACCCCAACCACAGCCAATATCCAGCAGGGTCATTCCCGGCTTTAGCTGAAGCTTTTCACAAATCATTTTGAGTTTTGCCTGCTGAGCCTGTTCCAGCGTATTCGCTTCTTTCCAGTAACCGCAGGAGTATTGCATATAGGGATCGAGGATCTGGTTAAACAGATCGTTACCTAAATCGTAGTGCTTTTTGCCAACCATCCAGGCGCGATGTTTTGACTGCAGATTAATCAGGCGGGCGGTGGCGATACGCAGAAAATCTTTAATATGATGAGGGACTTTCTTATCCAGCCCGCAACGCAGGATACGATGAAATAGCATATCGGGGCGCTGGCAGTCCCACCATCCGTCCATATAACTTTCCCCCAGCCCGAGGGAGCCTTGCTGTACTACGCGTTTGAAGAACTGGGGATGGTGAACTTGAATATCAAACGGACGTGAACCGTTAATTTCAATATCAGCCTGTTGTAGTAACTCACTGATAATTCGATACCACGGATTATCCTGAGTGCTGACATCTTCAATACATGATGAGCTCATAGTTTCTCCATAACTTTATCTGGTCACTGCCTTAAGGCACACCCGATATAACGGATACGGCGAGTAAATACCTGAGGGCAGGTAAGCCACCAACGATGAAAACCTATTTTTGGTTTAGAAACAGAGAGAAAATCCGGAGGCAAGCAGCAAACCGGTGAACCAGTCCATGATAGAAACAGGGGCGATAATCCATCGCCTGCAAGGCGTTTGTAAGATAAACGTTTTAATAATGTTATGTATGGTGGTTTTTCGAGTATAGAGCGGCTAAAAGCAAGACTCAAGACGTGATTTGCATCACCTTTGATGTTTTTTTAATCATGCAGGGTAACGCAATGATTTAGGGGAAATAATCAGCTGGTGAATAAAGCGCGGCAGAGTTGACGCTCTGCCGGCCAGATCAATCAGGAAAAAAGGGTTACTCTCCATATCGGTCAAAACTTTCAGCCCCTTCACCGCACAAGAATACCTGTACCCAGTCCACCAACAGTAACTGGTGTTGTTTTACGAAATCGTCCATTAATGGTGCTATGGCGGCAGATTCCGTGTGTGTTCCCGGTCTCAGGCACAGCGTGGTGATATAACCGGCATTATCCGTCTGACCCCAGAAGATCCAACCCGATGCAGTTTGCCGGGCGAAACCGTTAACTACCGTAGCCGCCGCGTTGCTGAATGCGATGCCATCATAGGTTTTTTCCAGACTGAAGAAGTTCTCCAGTTCTGAAAGGGAAAGTGATTTTTCAGGTAGCGGTATATCAACCCGACGGCGAACATGAAGTTGCTTAAAACCGTGACCATCATGTTGGGTTTGGTAGATGTTAAGGGTATCTTCCAGCTCCTGACGGATTTCATTTTCCAGTCGGGCTGAAAGAAACTCAAACTGGCGCCAGTCGTCTTCATACACCACCAAAACGTTTTCCAGTGAGGTTGCTGCTTCCACTCCCGGTAAGTCTGAACTGATGGTGGGCAAACTGTAGAGGATTTTCGCAGGATCAATCTGTGTCACTTGGTATTTTGCCAGCGTAATCACCAGTGAGCCGGTTTTACGAAATTCGGCTTTGCGTGGTGGTTCCGCGCTCACCACCGTCCATTCATCCCCGGCGATACTCAGAGTTGTATTGATTTCAAAGGTATCAGGCAGTTGATCAATCGGCACCTCGGAAGCGGCAAAAGCGTTTTCCTGACCGCTTTCAATAAACTGAACCCGAATGATTTCTTTATCTTTCTTTTTACCAAAGCCGAACATTGCTCAATTCCTTTTTCGGGAAGCAAAATACAAGGCTTTAACGTTATCTAAATCAAATTAAAAATCAAATATCAGGCATTGTTTTTTAACCAAAACTCGATCGTATCGACAATATTGTGTTTTTCTTTATCGCGATGTTTTATGTTACCTGTCAGGTTTTAATCCATTTACTGACGGTAACAGGAAAGTGTCATTTCCCGTGGTAATGGGAACGGCTATAGTGAGCTATCTCTATTTATTAAGGACAATATGATGGAAAGAATAAGGCAGTTTATTTACTCGTTATTTTTTGCTTTGACGTTGGGTTGTAGCTTTTCGGCATATGCTGGTATGCCGGGACCATACTGGCTGGTGTTTCTGGATATCTCGGAAGAACCCTATCAGGATGGTCAAAAGTTGCTGATTGATTTGAGGAAAATGGCGTCATTACCTGATGGAAAAAGGGAATATTGTTTTATGTGTGGCGGTGAAGATGCAGATCGTGATGTAGATGTGCTCTATCTCTACTCCACGCCGGTAGGGTTGTCTGTTGAGGAACTGCGCAAAGCGGTGAAAGGGGATGATGCAGCCAAACGGAAAATGCAAAGCGTCCTGAATAAATTTGAAGACAGTAAGGGGGCATGGGGTTGATGGTTTACTGATTTACGACCATCAGCCGGGAAAAGTGACTATCTATACCATGGATAAAAAAGTGGGTTCAAAGCTGACCACGGAAAGCAAAGAAGTGAAGTCTAAGCTGCTGCATTCCAGTCTGGATAAGTTGCTGGAGGATGCTGCTGGTAAATTGGATCGACCGGTGTAAGGTTATAGAAGAAATTTTCTTCCGGCGATAAAAAACCGGTGGTAACACGATAATTAGTACAGACAAATTTGTTTAATTTCAGTGGATATTCCGGCCGTAAATGATAAGCACTCATCTAACCTGAATGCTCGGCCGGAAGGGCCATGTACACAGCTTCAGTGTGCGTTGGGCCTAGCCGGGTTAGGGGCGGTTATGAAACACCTTACGGTGTTTCACCCTGCGGGCCAGCGCGAGCGCTGTTCAAACAGGCGAAGCCTGTTTGTCGTTGGCTTACGCCAAGTCGACCCCAACACCCGTCTCTCCCAACGATAGACTTCGTGATTTTACTAGCAATATGCTTCAGTATTGATTGCTTATCTTCTCTTCTGGCCCACCAACAATATGAACTTTAGCCATTTCTCAACTAGGCTTAATGCAGTACTTCTGATTTATTGCCCCTGAAATTTGTTGTTATCACCTCTGAAGGGGCAGCACACAGCTTCCGGGAGAGTGGGATGAACAGAACAGGAAAAGTCCTGAGCTGGACGGGTGGAATCATTGTTGTTGTTATAGCTTCAATCCTGATCTTTTTAGCGACCTTTGACCTGAATCGCCTGAAACCAACGATTAATGAGAAAGTGACTGCGGAGCTGCACCGGCCGTTTGCCATTCGCGGTGATTTAGGGGTTAACTGGCAGCGACAACCTGATGAAACAGGCTGGCGGCGCTGGGTTCCCTGGCCAATGTTGCATGCTGAAGATATTGTTTTAGGTAATCCTCCGCAGATCCCCGGCGACAATATGGTGACCTTACAGCGAGTTGAAGCGTTAATATCACCGTTATCATTACTGCATAAAGAACTGTATATCCAGCGTATCTGGCTGAAGCAACCCTATGCATCCATTCAGCGTTTAGCCAATGGTGATAATAACTGGACTTTCGCAGCCAATAAGACCGATCCTTCCGCACCGCCTTCAAGCTGGTCAGTGAATATTAATGATATTGTGTTTGATAGCGGCAAGGTGGATTTTAAAGATGCCACTCTGAAAGCGGATGTGCAGGCAGTTATCGATCCCTTGGGTAAACCGTTACCCTTTAATGAAGTCACCGGAAGTGATAATAAACCGCAGACAAATAGCGTGCCGGAGTATGTATTTGGTTGGAAGGTAGAAGGCAAATACAACGGGGAACCGCTGAACGGCAGCGGTAAAGTCGGTGGTATGTTGTCTCTGAGAAGCGCAGAGCGCCCATTCCCGGTGCAGGCGGATGTTCGTTCAGGCACAACCCGTATTGCACTGGCGGGAACGCTGACGGACCCCATGAACCTCGGTGCGTTAGATTTGCAGCTCAAACTGTCAGGTCGTAGTTTAGGCAATCTGTATGGCATAACCGGCGTATTGCTGCCAAATACTCCATCCTATTCAACCAATGGTCGTCTGATTGCTCATGTGCATGGGGAAGGTGGTGCTACTTTTGATTATCAGGATTTCAACGGCAAGATTGGCAGCAGCGATATTCACGGTAACCTGAAGTATACTGCCAGCAAACCGCGACCGGTGCTGAAAGGGGAGTTAGTCTCTAAACAGTTACTTTTCGCTGATTTGGCACCGTTAATCGGGGCAGACTCTAACAAGCAGAAAAAGCAGCGGGGTGAGAAAAGCCTTCAGCCAGCAGATAAAGTATTGCCGGTTGAACCGTTCGAAACCAAAAGCTGGGATGTGATGGATGCGGACGTAAAGTTCACAGCGAAGTACATTGAGCATGGAAAATCACTGCCGGTAAATAATCTGTATACCCATCTGATACTAAATAACGGTGAGATCCTGATGGATCCTCTGCGCTTTGGCGTAGCGGGAGGCAGTTTAAATTCCACCATCCGGTTGGATGGAAGTAAAAATCCCATGCAGGGAAAGGTTGATATGCATGCCCGACGCTTTCAGCTGAAGCAGCTATTGCCTGATGTGGAGATGATGAAGAACAGTCGTGGACAAATCAACGGTGATGCCAGTTTAACCGGGCGGGGTAATTCAGTTGCCGCGCTGTTAGGCAGCAGCAGCGGTGATTTATGCGTGCTAATGAATGAAGGCATGATCAGTCGGGGTCTGATGGAGATTCTTGGTCTCAATGTCGGCAACTATCTGGTTTCGCAAATCTTTGGTGATGATGAAGTAAAAATTAACTGCGTGGCGGCGGACGTGAATATTCGTGACGGGCTCGCATCCCCACGTTTGCTGGTGTTTGATACTGAAAACGCCATTATCAACGTCACCGGCCAAACCAATTTTGCTACCGAACGGCTGGATTTATCTATCGATCCGCAAAGTAAAGGTATGCGCTTACTCACATTGCGCTCTCCACTGTATGTGAAAGGCACGTTTAAGAATCCACAACCGGGCGTAGAAGCCGCGCCGCTAATTGCCCGGGGTGCTGCGGCAGTGGCTTTGGGTGTGGTTGTTGCTCCGGCAGCCGCCTTACTGGCGCTGGTGTCACCAAGTGAAGGGGAAGAGAATCAGTGTGGGCAGGTATTAAAACAAATGAAGGATAAGCCAAAGGGCAAATCAGTAGTGGTAAAGAAAGGCGCTAAAGCTAAGTAAAACTATTTGGAATGCAGATAAGCGATGGTTAGCGACTTTTATCTGCATATTGCATAGTTTTTCGAGATACTTCGCATTGTTGGTATGAATTTGAAAAGGTCGATTGCTGGTGGTTTTGGGGTTGGTATAGTGGCGGGGCATCCTGAGTTGGGATGCCGGGATTTGCAGCCCGAACAACTTTCTGGGTTATTTCTCACTACTTTCTGGAGTTAGCCCATGAACGAACTTACCCAACAAGATTCTTTAACCCCTGAAGATATTACCGTTCAGTGTTTAGCCGTGATTAATGCCACGTTAAATACTGAAAACCTCGCCACTCGTGAAGCATTGATGTTTGTGCTGCAGGAAAGATTGAGGGAGTTGTATAAGGTGTTGGGGGAGTAACGATAAGTTAAAAAGGATTGTGGGGGCAATCCTTTTTATTCTAGATAGTTTGATTACTTCTTATAGAGTTCACTTCGATGCCAATCTAAATATCGGCATGTCTTAGCAGAAAAAGATCCTACATTGCACTTTTTCAAACCAAGTTGAGAGAAGACTTGCGGTTTAAGTTGCGGACTAACCATCATGTCACCATTGTCAGCAAAGCTTATCCACCCCTTATCAAACAAGTGGTCAACGTGTGGTGCAAGCATTAATCCATTGTAGGGATCCAATCGTTCTAAATTGTTCGATTCACTCCAAGGTTTAATATGGCTAGCTTTTAAGAATGTAGTATCACTAATTTTTGTTACTCGACATATTGGCTCTAATTTTATGACGTCTTTTCTAAATGCTCCTTGACCAACTCGGGAGGATATTAGGCGTTCTTTTTCTGTTGTTGTTAGGTTTTTGTCCTCTTCGATGAGATTTATTTCTTCTTGTTCAGCAACAACATCACGACAAATGAATGATTCAGCAAAACTTTCGGTTTCAGTTAAGGATAAGAGTAATAAACCTAATTCATCACTGATTTCTGCTAAGTAACAACTTTGCATGCCAAAGCCCGTTTTAGGACTAATGGGGAAGTGTTTTGCATTCAATAAAGGGGCTAATTGATTGATATAATCAGAGGGTTTGATTTTGTGTTTTACCTCATGAAATTTAACATCAACTTTCCAACCATCTTTATTCCAAGCGTCTCCCGCTTTACCGAATTCATTTGGTTTTTCTGCTGAATAAGCTATACCCTTTGCAACACCATAAGCCTGAATAACAGATGAATAGGAAAAAATAATATCTCCTTCTCTAACCTTAAGTAGATTGTCATAGGGAACATTTCTTGCGCCATTTGATTTGGTTTTGGGTGCCCAAATGTAATTATTTTCTCTTTCTTGCTTACCAGTTTGTTTGTGATTTACCCAGAAGAAACGTTTTTTCATGGGATACTCGCTTATTGGAGAAGAAGGAGTAATAGTTTAACTTAGTTGAACAGGTGAGTGGAACGAGTAAAGAGACAATAACTATATTATTTATATAGTATTTAATGAGTAAGATTAAATATGAGAAATGATAAAGAAGTGAAAGCCCTAAAAACCGCATCCTCCCGAATACAGTCTTTAGGGCAAAACTATTAATTACGATTGATTAATGTTGCCCAATCCCCCGCAACTTAACCCCAGCATAAATCTGCAATACCCCATACATCAAAACAATCGCCCCGAGCCAAATGGTGGTAATCACCAATCCAACGATTGGTTGTGCCATCAACAACGCGCCCAGAATAATCGCCAGCGCACCGCTGAGGATAATCATCCATTCTCCCTGAATCTGGTTACGAACCTGAATAGCAAACAGAATGCGGTAAATACCACCAATAATTAGCCATACTGCTAAAAAGATCATCAGAATGCTGGCAGTGGCTGCCGGGTTATAAAGGGCTAGCACACCAAAAATGATGGAAATAACCCCATAACCAAATAACCATCCTTTAGAAACCACAATTCGGTTAGTAAACAGCGAAACAATAGTAATTACCCCTTCCAGCAGGGCAAACAGACCAATGGCCCAGGCCACCGATATTGCGGTTGATAACGGAGCGGTTAATGCAGCAATACTAAATAAAATGGCAATCACGCCATAAATAATTAATACCCACCAGTTTCGGGAGAGTACTCCCAATATTTCCTGTCTCATATTTATTCCCCATATCATTCAGATGGTGATATTCAATTTATGTAGTGAGTTATGAATAGCTACATCAATAAATATAGGCCTGATTGCATCAGGCCGTTTACCACATGATGTTATTTAAAATATGCGAATATCAGGAGGGCAGACTAATTCAGGTTTGCATGGTGTTTCTGTAATCCAATCAACGTATTTAACGCACGATCGGCATCTTGTTCCGGAACAAAGATATGATCGTGATAATAGGCCGCCACAACGTTGGCACTGATATTGTTATCCGCTAAAGCTTTAGACACCGCAGCAGTTAGGCCTACAGCCTCAAGGCTTGAGTGCACTGTTAAGGTGATCTGGCGGAAAGTACCACTAAAGGTCAACTGATGAGCTAATGCCGTTTGTTGAGTAATAATCAGCGTTATGCCTTCCTGTTCCACAAACAGCCCTTTGGGTTTGAATCTGAAAAGCTGTTCGGAAAACGCTTCCACTACGGTGCAAAACACGTAAGTTTCACTGCTTAATGCTGGTGACATGGAAGAGAGCAGAGTGCTAAGTTGTTTAATTGGTTGCATAGATATTCTCCTTAATTGCCAGCAGGATAGAGATATTATTCGGATATGGGTAATTAAACTTTTTACTCGGGGATTAGGATAACTTATGGCTAAAATCATATTCTAAAATAATCATAACTATAATCTCTGCTTTATTATTACCTGGTTAAATTATTTCTATATATCAAGCGATAAGAAAACGAAAATTATGTCAAGGATGTGTAAAGCACATTGACGGAGAAATGCCTTAGTATATTTTGAATCGCGTAGAGGGCATTTTCTCACTAATAAGGAAATATGATGAAATTAAAAGCTATTGTTATCGGACTATTTAGCGCTACATTATTAACCGGTAGTTTCAGCGCATTTGCTGAGTCAGATAATGCACCGCAACCTCAGGATGCGCAGCAGAGCGAAAGGTATTCTGATGGTAAGTCGGACGACCGTAAAGACAAGCGCGATAACAAACGTTCTGATGCCAACAAGGATGAGCGTAAAGAGAAAGGCGACCGCCCGGACAGAAATTCAGAGGATCGTAAAAATAAAGGCGACAAACAGCGTCCGGATGCTAAATCAGAAGATGGTAAAGAACGGGGTGATAAGCAGCGCTCTGACGTAAAACCGGAAGATCGTAAAGCAAAGGGCGATAAAAACTCTTCTGAAGAACGTAAAGCTAAGGGTGACAAAAAGCGTTCTGATGGCAAGAAGGGCGACCGTAAAGCTAAAGGCGACAAGCAGAGCTCGGATGCAAAGCCAGACGATCGTAAAGACGATTGATTGGTAAGTGTTCATCATGATGTTAGTAAAGGGGCGAAAGCCCCTTTACTGTATTTAGCGTATCAATATTCCCGACTGGAAACCTTTCTCCATAAGATCAGATCTTCATCTCTCAAATGATAATGAAAATAATTATCATTATGTGTTGTTAATTAACCTATTGTTTGATTCAATAAAACGCGATGCTGAGGATAAAGACTCATGTCTGATGTTTAGTTTTCCTCTGCAGCGCAACAGTTGATATTTAGGCAGGATCAATCAAGGAAACGAATAATGAACAACAAAAAACTGTTGGCAGGGCTGTTACCTATTATGATGGTGGTGGGTACAGCAAATGCGGCCGAACTCTATAACAAAAACGGTAACAAGTTAGACTTCTCGGGACAAATCGAAGGTAATCACTACATCTCTGATGATAAAGGCGAAGACGGCGATAACAGCTTCGTTCGCTTTGGTATTCGTGGTGAAACACAGGTTACCGAACAAATTATTGGCTATGGTTACTATCAAACTGAGCTGACAGCCAGCTCAAGTGAAGGCAGCGGTGACAATAGCTCTACCACCCGCTATGCCTTCGCTGGTATTAAATTTGGTGATGCAGGTTCTCTCGACTACGGTCGTAACGATGGGATCCTGTATGACGTTGGTGGCTGGACCGATGTTCTGCCTGAGTTCGGTGGCGACTCCTATCAGCAAACCGATGTCTTTATGACTCAACGTGCTGGTAATCTGGCTACCTATCGTAATAAAAACTTCTTTGGCGCCGTTGATGGTCTGGACTTTGCCGTTCAGTATCAGGGCCGTAACGACTCCGGAGACCGTAATAAAACCGATCGCAACGGCGACGGCTGGGGTATGTCCACCACCTATGATTTAGGCATGGGGCTTTCTGTTGGTGCTGCTTATGCTTCATCTGACCGTACTTATGACCAGTCGCAAGACCACCTTGGCGATCGTGCTAACGGTGTAAGTGCTGGTGTTAAATATGATGCTAATGATGTGTATCTGGCTGCTATCTATGGTCAAACCTACAACATGAACCTGTATGGTGACGATTTCGTTGCTAACAAAACTCAAAACGTAGAGCTGGTGGCTCAGTATCAGTTCGACTGTGGTCTGCAACCGTCGCTGGCGTGGGTTTACTCTAAGGGTAAAGACCTGGGGCATGACATAGGTGGCAAAATTTACGATAGCGAAGAGCTGGTTAACTATATTGATGTTGGTGCCAACTACCACTTCAATAGCAACTTCACAGCTAAGGTCGACTATAAGATCAATATGCTTGATAGCAGCACTTTCACTGAGAAAGCTGGAATATCGGCGGATGATATTGTATCGGTGGCGTTTGTTTATCAGTTTTGATTGATGGGCTGCTTGCTGGTGGGTTGGTGAGTGGCTGGAGTTTGAGGAAAGGCGCGATATGCGCCTTTTTTTATAGTTTTTAGACTGAGTTATCTTTGATGCTAATTTTGCGGATAAGAGTCATAAGCGAAGAAAAATGGTTGCCAGTATTTAACATCCTTCAGATAATCAGTGCTTATATAAAACTAAAAAAAATTAAATGTATATGAGAGAATTATTTTTTAAAATTCTGGACTACAAAGGGAATAATTTATTTAAAGATGAGTTAATTCCCTGGCTTAAGGAAAATGAAAACTATTATTCTAATTTCATGAAGCAAGTTAGCGAATTGACTGCGGATATAGATAATATTTCGCTTATACCTGATGAAGTTTCATGGGAACTATATGCACTCTCGCGTGTATTAGATTGTTTAACAGAGAAATTTCAATATAAAGAAGACATTAGTTTTGATAAAAGTGCTATTCCTTTATCTCAAGCTCAATATATCTATTTTGCTCAACGTCTTGGACTAACGGCAACGGAGTCTAAAGTATTTAGCACTTTCTATTGTGAAATAATAAGAGCTGAATGCAGTGAATCAAATTTCGATATATTGGATACTCGCTATCCTGCTTTAATGCTCGGGCATTTGTTAATTCACAGAGGAGGAGTGATTATTAGCATGTCTCCGTCGATGTTTAATCTCGAATTGGTTAACAATGCAGAAATCTACTGGGCATACTTGAGAGCTCATCGTGAGTCACATGATTTATCTAAAGGTTGGGGTTCTAATTCTCAATGGCGAACACGCTTTCGTTTTGATTTCGAGTGCCCGGATGGCTTCCTTTATAATGCACAGGGTGATGTTGATTTAAATCAGAAGTCAGACGCAGCTTTTGAAAGGCTTAAGGAATATGATTTATCGTTGGCAGAAGCTGAGGAATTGACTATGTATCGGCATTTTATTACTTGTACAAAAAAGGGTGGTGATGTTTTTCCTTATGACTATAAGTTTTTTGATGAAGTAGGTGTTTTGGACGACCCATTGCGACATAAAACTGCCACATGAAAACTTTGTTTGATTTACGTGTGCTTGGTTTTTTCGATAGGGTTGGAATTAAGATACTTAGCGTTTGGCAACATTGCTTGTAGTTCGAATGTGTGATTTTTTGTCAGAACGACTAGTGTCACATCATAAGTTTCACCTTTAATCGTATGTATTGTTGATAGCTAAATATGAAAGTCATCTTCATGATTTAGGGTGTTATCCTTCAACGAAATCAGCGGACTTGCTTGTTTCGTTTATCCGGCTTCATAGCGGATACTATGACATGTGATGTAACCCTAAACGTTCTAAAAGGTCTATTAACCTGCTTTAATCTTTCTATCGCAATAGCTTCCAACAAGGCCATTGTTTGTTCAATAAACTAATTAATTCTTGTTTTATCAATCATATTCCTAATCTAATTCTATGATAATTGTTGATTAGACCAATATCCTGTAATTAATGATTTTTATTATCATATATATAAAATTAATCAACATTTTTGATTAAATGTCTTTTTCTGGTGAGCTGAAATCATCATTCATTTAATTTTTTTGTAAAGAAATAAAAATCCATTAAACAATGCTTTTTTGTTAATTATTGATTTGGTAGAGAGTTTTTGAGTGAAACTTAGAGTATTTATAATCAACCTTATTTTTGGCTTCTAATAGGAGTTGTTTAATGAATATCATCGACCGCTTTATTGCTTATACAAAAATTAATACTACAACCAATCGTGAAAAGGGGGCAGCAGGTATTATGCCCTCTTCAGACGGGCAGATGGTATTAGCGCAGAAGGTCGCGGAAGAATTACGGACATTAGGCATGGAGAATGTTCAGGTAAATGAGCGGGCGATTGTTACCGCACTATTACCTTCTAATGTCGATTATTCGCTACCAACGGTGGCGTTTTTTGGCCATCTGGATACTAGTGCTGAACACACTGGTGATGCTCATGCTCAGATTTTGCCTTATTCAGGCGGCGATCTCTGTTTGAATAAAGAGAAAAATATTTTTCTGCGCCAGAGCGAATTTCCTGAGCTGGCGGACTATATCGGTGATGAACTGATTGTTACTGACGGTACCAGTCTGCTCGGTGCTGACGATAAAGCGGCTATCGCATCTATCGTTAATGCGGTTCAATATCTGATTGGACACCCTGAAATCAAGCATGGACCGGTAAAGGTAGGTTTTGTTCCCGACGAAGAACAGGGATTGCGTGGGGCTAAAGCCTTTGATGTACAGGCATTCGGTGCAGATTTCGCTTACACGCTTGATTGCTGTGGCGTTGGTGAACTGGTTTATGAGAACTGGAACGCTGGTGATGCGGACATTATTTTTAATGGTCAGTCAGCACACCCGATGTCCGCCAAGGGAAAACTGAAGAATTCGCTGCTTATGGCTCATAAGTTTATTGCCATGTTGCCGGGAGGCGAAGCACCGGAGTATACCGAAGGTCGTGAGGGTTACTACTGGGTTAAGCAAATGCAGGGCAATAGCGCCAGGACTGTATTGAAGATGGACGTCCGCGACTTCACTGAGCAAGGTTACCGTCAGCGTATGGAATTTCTCGGTAAACTGGCGGAAAACTGCGCTGGATTATGGGGAGAGGGCAGTGTGGTTTGCAATCTGGCAGATCGTTACGCTAACGTTTATAACAGTCTGCAGGGAGAAAATCGCTTCCCAATTGATATCGCTCTGGCAGCTTATCAGGCTTGTGGTATTGAACCGAAAGTCATCCCAATGCGCGGCGGTTATGACGGAGCGGCACTATCGCAAAAAGGCCTACCTTGCCCAAATCTGTTTACCGGGGTGCATAACTTTCACTCCATCTATGAATATCTGCCGGTGAAATCACTGCAGGCTGCAAGCAACGTAGTGATCGAAGTCATTAAGCAAACCCATAACCGTTTCGCCCAAGGAAGTGCTCAATGATTCAGATTATTATTGCGTTACTGGTCATCGTTGTAGTCGCCCGGTTAATTTTAAAAGGTTATAAAGCAGAGCCTGTATTGCTGGCGGCAGGCCTGCTGCTGATGTTTTGTACGCTTGTGACCGGTTGGGGCGAGCTGTTACCTAAATCGGTAAAAAGTACCGGTATCAGCTGGTTTGATCCTTTTGAGGTCACTAAGTGGCTGTTCAGTACCCGGGCTGCCGATTTGGGCCTGATGATTATGGCGTTGATGGGTTTTGCCCATTATATGGACCATATTGGTGCCAATGATGCGGTAGTCAGGGTTGCCACCAGGCCATTACGCAAGCTGCGTTCACCTTATATTCTATTGTTTTTCTCCTACCTGTTAGCCAGCGTATTACAGTTAGCGATCCCCTCTGCTACAGGTTTGGCGGTATTGCTGATGGGCACGATGTTCCCGATTATGTTAGGCCTTGGGTTGTCTTCCGCTTCTGCAGCAGGGGTTATCGCCACTTCATTAGGCATTGCCTATACGCCGACCGCTATTGATGCTATTCGAGGCTCACAGGCGGCAGGGATGGAAGTAGTACAATATGTATTAAATTATCAGGGGCCTGCGGCAGTAGCAACGGTACTGGTTGTTGGTATTACCCATGTATTTTGGCAACGCTATTGCGATAGCAAGCAGGGATTAGTTGCAGAATTACCTGACGTTGAAGAGCAGACCGGTAAGAATGCTCCGGGCTTTTATGCTCTATTGCCGATGTTACCTATCATTATGGCAGTGGGGTTCTCGCCGATTTTTGTCTCCGGCGTCAGGTTACATGTAGTGACTATCGTACTGATCGCCATGTTTATCTGCATGATAATAGAACTACTGCGATTACGGGATTTTAAACAGGTTAGCGCCGGTTTTAATAAGTTTCTCGGCGGAATGGGCAGTGCTTTTGCTAATGTAGTCGGCCTGTTGGTAGCCGCCGGGGCTTTTGCTCATGGCATCATGAGTATCGGCGCTATCGATCAAATGATTCTAATGGCAGAAGCGGTTGGATTACCGCCATTTGCTATGGCAATTGTATTTGCTATCGTTACGTTGGCTGCGGCAATCATTATGGGCTCTGGTAATGCGCCGTTCCTGGCCTTTGTCGAGCTTATCCCTAAGATTGCCGAATCAATGGGGGCTAACGCTACGGCGATGATCCTACCAATGCAACAAGCATCTCACATGGGACGGGCTATGTCGCCGGTTTCCGGAGTAGTGATCGCCGTTGCCAGCGGTGCTAAGCTGCAGCCGTTCGAGGTGGTAAAAAGAACTTCAGTACCACTGTTGATTGGATTAGTGGTTCATACGCTGATTATTGGTCTGTTCTATTAAGGTTTTATAAAAGCGAAATGGCGGCCATGTTTCCTGCCGCCGTTTTTGATTATTCAATTAATCATTACCTTGATAGTGAGCATGACTAGCACAAATCATCTCTGCTATTTTGCGATCGTTGCATTGCTGAATTTCCCAATGTTGGCATTGATTAAAGTGGCTAAAACTATTAAGTGCAGATATTAGAGAAAGAACAAATGCGTCAGGTTTGTTGAATCGCTTTTCAGTAAATAAATTATAGATAATAAGCGTACGATTTTGTCGGTCGGCTTTAGCATCCATTCGCCCGACAAATTCACCCTGCCATAGAATTGGCAGGCAAAAATAACCAAATTTTCTATCTTGAGGCTTTAGGTAACATTCAAGTTGATAATCATAATCAAACAGATTTTTGAGACGTTTACGCTGGATGACGAGATTATCAAAGGGAGAAAGAATTTTTACATCGGCTTTTGGCACGTTTTTATTAAGCAATTGCAGTGCTTCTTTGTCAGCATAATAATCGTTTTCGCCCAGCTGTAATTTGATGATGTCCCCAGCCTCAAGCATGTGTAATAACTCTTGCCGGATGGCCCGCTGCATACCCTGACGTAAATAGCTAAACTCAGATTCACTACCTAAACCGTTAGCCTGTAAATAACGTTTAATCAGATACTGAGCATATTCAGCTTGGGTAGGTAGGGTAGTATCAATATGGTTAGGTAATACCCGTTCAGTCAAATTGAACACTTTTTGAAATCCAATACGCCGTTCAATCATCAGCTCACCCTGTAGAAACAACAGCTCCAGAGCCGATTTGGCAGGCTTCCAATCCCACCAAGGGCCATTTTTGTGGCTTTTATCTTCGAAGTTTTTTGATTGTAACGGGCCTTCGGCCTTAATGCGGGCAAGCACTTCAGCCTTAATCTTCTTGGCCTGAGGATGCCAGGGCTTTTCATGTTCCGTCATATGAAGCATTTTAATGCGGCAATAACGGAAGTCTTCTATTGGCAGGTATGCAGCTGCATGTGCCCAATATTCGAATACTTTACGTTGTTGTTGAAGAGAATCTAAAATATCGGGTTTATAGCCGCTAACGCGATTCCATAGCGTGTGATGATGAGCCCGTTCAATACGAGAAATCGTATCAATCTGTATATAACCAAGTTGATTGATAGCTGCTATCGTCGCCTTCTCGGCACTTTTGTGAGAAATTGTTTTCGGAAGCGCCTGGCTCAGTAACACGATTTTCCTGGCTTGTTTTAGTGATAACGTATCAACCATAATAAATCCTTATATACTCTTTCCGGACTATGGATAACGCATAATTAGCGTTGTGGTTAATGTTACTACAAGTCATATAGAAAATAGGCTAATAACGTGATGACAGCGTTTTTTCAGTACAGATATTTGAAAAAATAATGAGCCCAGAATATTTGAGCAAAAACGTCCCGGGCCTATTTTTCATAGAAGGGTAAGGATGTGTACGGATTGGTCTGGACACAAAAAAACCGTATCCCCTTGAGAAGATACGGTTTTCGGTACTTTTAAGGACTTGTCTGGACGTCCTCGGAAGGTTATGTGGTGGAGCTGGCGGACACTTAACTCCACACATAACCCATTGATTTAAATGGGTCATAAAATAGTCTCTAAGTTGTTCTGGGCCGTATTCTGGGCCGAATATTTAATATACTGCCGGGATAGCTGAGTTCAGCTATATGACGAAGTCTAACCATTTTCATAACAAATTTGAAGCATAAATATTCAGCCTACCGGGAGTTGAACTGGGTCATTTCAGGAGTTGAACTGAGCTATTTTGGGGAGTTGAATTCAAACCATGCTCAGGAAATGAGTTAAACAAATCATATAGTCTCAACTTGCCATCCAGATTCCCGCAGCAACTGAGTTTGCTCATCTGATATACGGTCTGCGTGCAGGGCTAAACATAGTAGATGCCTTGGTCTACTCATTGCGACATAAAATTGCCGCATAAATACTTTATTTGATTTGCGTGAATTTGGTTTATCTTTCAGATTGGAATTAGGATGTGCAATACTTGGTAGCTCTCCTGTCAAATATGGCAGCATAGCTTGCATATCAAATGTGTGATTCTTTGTCTCAACGACCAGTGTCGCATCATGAGTTTCACCTTTAACCGCATGTATTGTTGAAAGCTCAATATGGAAGCCATCTACGTGGCTTATAGTGTTGTCTTTCGAAGAAGCTAATGTCGGGGCTTGCTCTGTTCGCATAGGTTTACTGGAGGCAGTGCTTTCATTAAATGCCATATATTCTCTAGTTTCTGCCGAAATATCTAAGAGTCCAATTAAAGAGGATAGTATCGAGCATGCTTGCACCCAACGGATAGGTTGCGTTGCTTCGGTTTCAGTGAGTAAATAAAATAATCCTTTGCGAAAGCGAGCCCAACTATCTTTTTTTATTAAATATTCGCGTAGAGTCGAATTAGTAAAGTTGCGACCATCGTCATCTGTGATGTTACTCATTCGCATAATCTTAAGGATGCAAGTTAATAAGAATTTATAATTATCAGCTAAATCGATAGATGAATTTTGTTGACAATGACGAACGGCATCTATAAAGCAAGACTCTTTGAAGTTAACCTTCGATTTTGCCTTGTCAAAATCAGGCCAATAATGACCTAATCTGAATTGGTCTTTATCTGGCGTTATTTCTGCACCAACCGCACCAACAACTTTTACCGTAAATTTTTTGTCTTTTTTATATTTATCTGCGAATTGATTTGAAATAATCTGAGCAAAATACTCAATTACTTTTTCACAAGTATCATCATTAAAAAGAATAATGGTATGAGTGAATTTATTACCAGAAATATGTGCTTGTGCTCTATCTAATAAACTTGTTTCTGTTAATTCAGTTTCTAAAGGGATTTCATTGAAGCTTAATCTATTGATTTTTTCAGATAAAGCCCCATCAAAACGATGAGATTTATGAATTATATAATCCATTTGGTCTCGCAACTTACCGTTGAAGCTTTGATTAGGCTCTTCTGTTCCAATGCTATTAAAAATAGATTGGTCTGGATCTCCAAAACGTTGAATAATCGAATTTTGATTAAAGGGAAAAATTTTACATAAAAGTTCATCTTGGAATTTTTGTGTATCTTGCATCTCATCAATCAAAATAAATGGGAATCTTGTTCTTATCACCTTAGCTAATTCAATATTATTTGTACATGCTTTATCGGCTTGTATATACATATCTCTAAAAAGGAATACACCTCGTTTATCCAAATAATTTTTTAATCGATTTAGATCACTGATTGCCTTTTGGAAATTATTATCGCTTTTCCAAGCTTTGGATTTTTTATCAATATTTATTTCCTCACCATTCTGTGAGATATATCTAAATGATCCCCTAAAAAAGGCCTCCTGTTTTTCCGTATTTCCTAATCCACTCAATGTCGCTTTAAACCAGGAAAACTGAGCTAATTCAAGGAGCTTCACTGCTTGTTTTGCGTAGGTGTCATTGTCTACCGTGATATCACTAACACCACTAGATCTTATATATGGAAGAGCTAAAAAGCGGTGTACAAATTCCTGAATGGTACCGATAAAGTGTGGGTAGCTCAGTAGACGCTGTGCAACTTTTGATTTTGAGCGCTGAAGGCGGTCAATGATCTCATCTTTAGCCACATTGGTATGAGATAGGACGCATATCCCTTGGTGTGGATAGTTCCACTTTTTAGCCAGAAGAATGAGTTTTGTGGCAATCAATGTTGTTTTTCCACTTCCGGGGCAGGCTTGTACATCAATGGAGTGCATAGCCTTCAAAATAGAAATGCGAATATCATCCTGAAGAATAAGTTTTTCAGTTTCGGCTATCTCGGTAATGTCATCATGTGTAATGAGGCCTTCAAGTGAGTGCCGCATGCCGCACCTCCTCGGGCTCTTCTTCAATTGGCTCTGTTACATATTCAATAGCTTCAATAAGGTAGTTTGGAAGTTTCTGTCTGAGTTCAACTGCAAATTCGGTTTTTGCCCGTGTTTGGACCGAGTTAGAAATATCGTTATTACTGGCATCAGCATCACTAAGAGAAGCTATCGCTGCATCAACTTTTTGTTCTTGTTGTTTTTGAAGAATGCGAGACAGTTCATATGCAAAGTCAGTTTTTGAAACCTGGCTAAGAATGAATGTTGCTTTGGTATCATCATCGCCAACGATGTCATCAATTCCTGTATTAGAGCCAACGATAGCTTCATAACACTCGCCAAAAAGACCGTATTTAGCCAGGCAATATTCAAACGTCCAATCATCCGATATTTTGACTGCAACATTCTGCCTATCTAATTGAGCGATATGTTCAATTTTTCTTTTCTGGTCGTCGGGGCAATTTCTTCGCCAATAGGCTTGGTTTCTGCTGTTCTCTTTTCTAAATCCGTATGGATTACTACCGTCATCTTTTTCTTCGGCACAATCTGGCCAAAGGTCAAGATCCCTAAGTACGCATACTTTTGTCGGATGCCATGCGGTTTGGTTTTCATCTTGGCCGGATCTTAAGAATAATCTGGCAAAGCGCTTCCATGAGCCACTATTGTCGTATTTGACAATAGATACGCCATAATTTTCTAAAGGGCGTCCCAATAATTTTGCTAATTCAGGTAGCAGGATATTTTCACCATCACCTTCCACAAGCATGACTGCTTTAGCAAAAAAAACATTAGCTTTGGTTGAATCTAAAAATTTCCTCAGAAATTGATAATCATCCTTAGCAAGTTCTGTTTCACCTACAGCAAGCGGCCAAGCACCCCCTTCCGATAACATGATGATTTCGGCAGGATCGGCTTTAGATGCTATGTTAGGGCTGTGAGTTGTCAGAATACATTGTACTCCATCTGGTTTCTTTTCAGTTTTAGTTGTCTTGTTTATAAACTGAAGGAGCTTCATCTGTAGTTGGGGATGAAGATGTGCCTCTGGCTCTTCGATGAGAAGCAAAGGGAATTCGTTGTTTGCTTCTTGCTCCAAAAGTAATAACTCAGCACCCATAAAAAGAAGATTGAGATAACCAAGCCCATGTGTTCGTTGGTCATTAGTAAGAGATAACGTTAATCCTTCCAATAAGGTGCGTAAATGACGTTTTTGGATATGTCTTGGTAGATTGGAAAGGTCTTCTTCTTTAATGCCCGCTATATCAATAAATGCACCAAGTTTTGATTTATCTTTCTCAAAAATAAGCTTATGGAGATATTTTTGCTGAATGTTTTCTGCCGATTTTTTCAATGCCGCATCGTCAGTAAGAAGCTCATCATTTGCTTTAGCGACGATAGTAAGAATGCTTTCCATTCCCTCTATAATGTCTTTTGAGGAGCTCAGTATTTGAGATAAACGAGAGGCTCTACCACTAGAAAGTTCTACTTCGGCATCTCTTAGTGGCTTAAGGTACGTTGAGGCGAGAAAATCTCTGATCTCAGACTCAACGGCTAAACCGTTCCCGTTTATGCCTGAGCGTAATTCGGTCTTTATGTAGGGATAGCCTCTTTTCTCTAACCCCGTAATTTGAGCGTGTAGCTGAACATAAAGTACTGAACGGAGTTTTTTTTCACCGTTCTCATCTTCATATTCTTCATGAGAAATATGTTCGACAAAGCGATGAGCATGAGATGCTACTTCAGAAAATTTTAGTTTTATTTTTAAATCATCAGCATCATTGTGAAAGTCTTGCTCTGTAAGATAGGCCCGATCATTGGATTTTGTGCCTAGTGTATACCGAATTGCATCGATCAATGCCGTTTTGCCAGAGTCATTCTCTCCAACTAAGACATTTAGGCCTCGGTTTAGCTTCAAATGTAAATGCTGGAACAGCCTAAAGTTTGATATTTCAATATGTGATAAGTACAAATTAAAGCCTACTTAATGACAACGCCCATGAGACACGCCTATGCAACAAGGTTGTTAGGCCTCTAGTACTGCGGTGAATCAACAATTACTTAACCTTTGATTTTACACCTATTTACAATTTTCTATCTGTGATATTGATCCAAAGACGGAATACAAGCCCACTGGAACAATCAGTTACTTGCGATTTAGTGAAATAGTAGACATTTAACTATATTTCTAGAATAATGGAAATATGGTTTGTTGGGAGGTGCTATGAACATTGACGATGCGGCCAATCTCCTGAAAGAGCTTGGCCATCCAACGCGTTTACGGGTTTACAAGCAGTTAGTTAAATCGGGTAAGGAGGGAACACCGGTTGGAGAGTTGCAGGAAAAACTGGGTGTACCTAATTCGACACTCAGCCATCATCTGTCTGCGCTGATCTCAGTGGGTTTGATCCGACAACATCGAGTAAGCCGGACGCTTTACTGTATTCCAGAGTATGATTTACTCAATGAGCTTATGATTTTTCTAACGGATGAGTGCTGTGTAGATGAAAAATAATCTTAACGACCTGAGCGATATTGAACAATTTAATCATTGTATGGCAACCTTCTGGCGTCAACATGAGCAGGAACTTTACCTGTTTTTTCTTGGCCGTTTAGGCGACAGAGAGCAGGCAAAAGATTACTTGCAAGACCTGTTTTTAAAGGCGCGAACCATTGCCGACAGTTTTTGTTCGATGGACAATCCTCGCGCCTGGTTGTTTAAAGCAGCAAGGAATATGTTGATTGATAACTGGCGTAAAAATAGGGAGTTCACGGAGTTATCTGAAGAACTACCAGTATTAGACCGTGATACGCAGCCAATTGAAAAACTCACGACGTGCCTACCTCAAACCTTGCAGAAGTTATCGGAGCAAGACCAATACATTATACAGGCATGTGATATTGAGGGGTTTCCACAGTTAATGATTTCTGAGCAGATGGGGCTAACCCTACCTGCATTTAAGTCACGCTTGCTTCGAGCCCGGCTTAAGTTAAAAGAGATCATGTTGTCAGAGTGTCAGATTGAGTTTGCCGATGACACCTCCATTTGTTGTCATAAACACGATGATCAATAAATTTTCGATTTTATAAATAATTTTTGCATCCTTTTCCCATTTCATACGTTTACCTCAGTGAAGCTTATCAAGAGCAATTTAATTCACTGAGGAGAAATACCGATGAATACCATTTCTATTTATGAACCTGCCGGATGTTGTGCAACCAGTAGCGTTGTGGTTGATGAGAAATCATTAGCTTTCAATGCGGATATGGACTGGTGCAAAGAGCAGGGGATTCATGTCGAACGCTTTAATTTGCTGAAACAGCCTGCGGCCTTTGTCTCAAATGCCGTGGTTAAGGACTTTCTTACTACCTCAGGTCAACAATCTTTGCCATTGGTACTGGTCAATGGACAAATCGTACTCGCTGGGCGATTGCCGGTACGCGATGAATTGAAGCGCTGGTCTGGCGTTGATGTCGATAAATCGACTGAGGATTTTCCTCCTTCATGCTGCAACGTTCCACGTATGCCGTAATTGACCATGATTAACTTTAATTAATAGATAAGAATTGATAGGTAAAGAATATGACACCACTATTTTTGCAAAACATGCCGCCATTTATCTTTTTCACCGGTAAAGGTGGCGTAGGTAAAACCTCTTTAGCCTGTGCGACAGCGGTAGCACTAGCAGATCAAGGAAAGCGTATTTTATTAGTAAGTACCGATCCAGCATCAAACGTCGGGCAGGTATTTGATCAAACGATAGGACATCAGATTGTTGAGATTGAAAAGGTCAATAATCTATCCGCAATGGAAGTCGACCCAATGGTTGCTGCTCAAGCGTATCGTAACCGAGTGTTAGATCCCGTACGGGATGTGATGCCTGCTGATGTGCTCAGCAGTATCGAAGAACAATTATCGGGTTCATGTACGACTGAAATTGCTGCATTTGATGAGTTTACTGATTTACTGACGAATACTGATTTACGTGAGCGTTTTGATCATATTGTTTTTGATACGGCACCTACTGGACATACTATTCGGATGTTGGAGTTACCGGGAGCCTGGTCAGGGTATCTAGATGCGAATCCAGATGCCGCAGCTAATTTGGGGCCTCTAATTGGGCTTGAGAAGAATCAAACTCAATATTCAGATGCCGTCGCGGCATTGTCCAATCCGGAACAAACTCGCTTGGTATTGGTGGCTAGAGCCCAATCTTCTACGTTAAAAGAGGTCTCTCATACCTATGAGGAGCTTTATAATATTGGTATTCAACAACAGCATTTGGCGATTAATGGCGTTCTTCCACCAGAAGCGGCAGAGAATGACGCGTTGGCTCAAAGTATTGTTGAGCGAGAGGCTCGTGCACTAAATGAAATGCCTGAGAATTTGGCTAATTTACCCCGAACTCAGCTGGCTTTAAAACCGTTTAACTTAATGGGCGTTGAATCTTTGCGTGCACTGTTTTCACCGGTCACTGAGAACTCCCTTGAAACTAACCGGGCAACTTTTGAGGATATTGCTTTTCCACCTCTTGAAACATTGGTCTCTGATCTGAGTAAACAAGGTCATGGATTAGTGATGATGATGGGAAAAGGCGGAGTAGGTAAGACCACCGTCGCTGCATCCGTTGCCGTTGCACTGGCAGGACGTGGCCATAAAGTCCATTTGACTACCTCTGATCCGGCCGCTCATCTTTCTTATACGCTGGATGGCTCATTGGATAACCTGACGGTCAGTCGTATTGATCCAAAAGCGGAGACAGAGAGATACCGTCAGTTTGTCTTGGATAATCAAGGTAAAGGACTTGATGCTGAGGGATTAGCCGTATTGGAGGAAGATTTACGTTCACCTTGTACCGAAGAGATCGCGGTATTTCAGGCGTTCTCGCGAATTATTAAAGAAGCTGACCATCAATTTGTTGTTATGGATACGGCTCCGACGGGTCATACGCTACTGTTACTCGACGCTACAGGTGCCTATCATAGAGAAATGGTACGTCAGATGGGACAAGGGGGGGAAGATGTTTTAACGCCAATGAGGCAGCTACAGGACCCTCAAAAAACGAAGGTTATGATAGTTACGTTGGCTGAAACAACACCGGTATTGGAAGCCGCTAATCTACAAGAGGATTTGCGCCGGGCAAATATTGAACCTTGGGCATGGGTGATAAATGGCAGCTTGGCTGCCGCTGCTCCAAGTTCACCTTTTCTTATTACCCGGGCGAACCGTGAGCTACCACTGATTAGGGATGTGGAAACACGTTATGCAAATCAAGTTGCGGTTATTTCTCAGCAGGCAATAGAGCCTGTAGGCGTAGAGCAACTGAGTAAACTGGCCAATAATCTCTAATTCCACTATAAATACAAACATGGCGTATCAATCAGATATGCCATGTTTGTATTGTCATTTCTTTCTCACCTTGATGTAACTGATTCGTATTACACATTCGATAACTCGGATGTATCTTTTCATTTTTGGTAAGTGATTTGTGATGCTTGTCAAAGTTAAAGAAAATTTATGAATTGATAATAATTAATATAAATCAATTTGTTATTTAAATTCTCCCTCTCATTAATAAATATACATTTCGGTAAGTTGATTTGTGTCACTAATGCGTTAACTTAAATTGATATATTCGATTTTGCAGATCTATTGATTTGCTAAAATAAAAAATACATATAAATCAATTTAATAAAATTTAAGCATTTGAAATGTGAGGTATGTTTAATATGTCATCATGCTATTTCGGTGGAGTAAGCCGGAGGACTTTTTTATTGGGTACAGCAGGGGTAACCGCGCTGTCACAATTCCCATTAAGTCCTCTAGCCCAAGCAATGTCAGAAGACCGCCTACTTTCAGCTAAACCAGGAACGGGGAAATGGATTGCCACTACTTGCAATGGTTGTACTTCATTTTGTGCAAAACAAATTTATGTCCAAGATGGTCGCGCATTACATATTCGGGGAAACGAATTCTCAAAAGTACATGGAAAGGCCAGTTGTCCAAGGCAGTACCTCTCACTACAGGAGCTCTATGATCCCGATCGCGTAAAAACCCCTCTGTTAAGAATGAATCCGAAAAAAGGCCAAGGTATTGATCCCGTATTCAAACCAATTAGTTGGGAAGAAGCCATAAGCCTGTTTGCCGATAAAATTATGGCACTGAGGGAAAAAAATGAAACGCATAAATATGTGGCACTGAGAGGTCGATATTCATTTTTAAGCGATATTCTAATTAAAAACTTTACGACAGTCCTCGGTTCTCCTAATGCGATTACACATAGTTCATTGTGTGCAGAAGCAGATAAATTTGGTTCTTATTACACAGAAGGAGGGTGGGAGTATAGGCAATATGATATTAAAAATACTCGCTATGTTCTGTCGTTTGGCGTGGACCCTTTAAGTGCGAACAGACAAGTCTCTTATTATTGTAGCGAGTGGGGAAACATGCTGGATCATGCACAGGTGGCAATTGTCGATCCTCGATTTTCATCATCAGCTTCGAAAGCTGATGAATGGTTACCCATTATTCCAGGGCAAGATAGCGCACTTGCACTAAGTCTTGCTCATCAAATATTAGTTAATGATGGTTGGCATAAAGCATTTGTGGGTCAATTCATTGATGGTGTAAATCGCTTTCAGTCAGGAGAAGTTGTCGATCCTCTGGCCTTCAACGAACTACATACCTATGGGCTTGTTGAGTGGTGGAACTTAGAATTAAAAGATCGCACCCCTGAATGGGCGGAAACCGTTTGTGGGATTTCAGCTGAACAAATTAAACGTATTGCACAGAAACTTATTGCAGCGGCTCCTAAAGTTCAAATCTGGCGTTCCAGAGGCGCACAGATGCAGCATCGTGGGGCTTATACAACGATTGCCTGTCATGCATTAAATGGGCTATTAGGTGCGGTGGATAATGAAGGCGGCGTTATTCAATATAATAGTTCTCGTGAAGACTCTGTTCCTTCTGCCAAAGAATTTGTCGATGATTTGGCGAAAAAAGGTCTAAAACAAGAACGTATTGATCGGGTTGGTCGGCTGGAGTGGCCTGCACTCAAAAGTGGCAAAAGCGGAGGGGGTGTTTTAACTAACGTTGTTGCCGATAGCATATTGAGTGCTGATCCTTACAAACCTGAAATTGTTTTAGGCTATCTAAACAACTTCACCTTTTCAGCACCAGGAACTCAGCGTTGGGAAGACGCATTAAAATCTGTTCCTTTTGTTGTTCATGTGACGACTAATATTAGTGAATTTAGTTGGTTTTCTGACCTTATTCTGCCTGGTTCACATTTCATGTATGAGAAATGGGGTGTTCAGGGATCGTGTGGAAATATGCATTCACAGGTTTCAATTATTCAGCCCATTATTAAAAGGCTTGGCGATACTGTTGATGACGAGTCCGGTATTCCTTGGTTGCTGGCGAAGGAATTGGATAAGCGAGGATTTTCAAATCCACTGGCTTACTTGAAATCAATTAGAGATCCCGAAACGCAAAAAGAGCCAATAACAGGTGACGAACTTGGACTATATGCCGCAAAGGTTGTAACACAACCATTGTGGGATCCTGCAAAGTATGTTGATGGCGATAAATTCTCAGGATGGGATGAATTCCTTCAAAAAGGAGTGTGGAACTCTGAACCTTATCAGTTCCGTCAGCTTTGGGGAAAAATGAAAACAAAAACAGGGCGGTTTGAGTTTTATAGTGAAACATTGAAATCAGCGTTGAGTAAGCATGCAGAGAAACATAATACAGATGTCGATGAAGTCATGCGGATTTGTAATTATCAGGCTCAGGGCGAAATGGCTTTTATTCCTCATTATGAACAGCCTTACCGTTTCGGTGAGCCAGCAGAATATCCTATGTTATTTATCGACCATAAATCTCGTTTAAATAGAGAAGGGCGATCGGCCAATAACCCGTGGTATCAAAACAATCTCGATATAGATCCTGGGGCCGTAAAGCATCAGGATGTCGTTAAGATTAATCCGATTGATGCACAACAGTTAGGGTTAAAGAATGGCGACCGTGTGAAGATCACATCAATACAGGGCGAAATAGCCTGTCAGGTTTCAATATTTGAAGGCGTGAGGCCGGGAACTGTTGCGAAGGCATTTGGTCAGGGGCATTGGGCCTATGGCAAAGTGGCTTCAAAGGTTTTTGGTCAAGAAGCTTTAGGGGGGAATAACAATACAATTTTACCTCCCGCCCATGAACACTTATCTGGCGCTGCTGCATTCTACGGGCAGATAGGCGTTCGTATTGAAAAAATGATTGAGGGCTGATAAATGCGCTACGGTATGGTTATCGACTTACAGAAATGTGTAGGCTGCACGGGATGCGTATTTGCCTGTAAAGCAGAAAATAATACAACGCCGGAAATTAACTGGTGTGACAAAATCATTAATACATCAGGAACGTTCCCTGACATTTCTTTTGAATACATTTCGACAATGTGCAACCACTGCGATGATGCTCCCTGTGTGAGTGGCTGCCCCACTCAGGCGATGCATAAATCAGAGGGCGGATTGACATTACATGATCCCAATAAATGTATTGGTTGCAAAGCCTGTATGGTTAATTGTCCCTATGGTGTTATTAGTTTTAACTGGAATACACCTCATAAAGAATGGAAAGCAACTGAAGGTGTCACCATTTTAGGAACTTATACGCCAGCAGGAATGTTACAAGCTTCTAGAGGAGAGGGTAGTCCTCATAGTAATCCAGAAAGAGCAACAACGTATCCAGTCGTGCGTCAGCGTGGCACCGTTGAAAAATGTACGTTTTGCGATCATAGATTGAAAGTGGGTTTACAACCAGCTTGTGTTGACGCTTGTCCATCTCAGGCGCGAATTGTCGGCGATCTTGACGATCCCAATAGTGAGGTTTCACGCTTAATCCAGCGTTATAACGGGAAAACACTTCGGCCGGAGTTAGGTACTGGCGCGAAGGTTTTCTATATTCGTCAATATACGCCTTCAGGCCGGTGATTAAGGAGCTATAACATGCAAACTAAAACCTTGTATCATCCCGTGAATTTATTGGCAATTGTTGGCGTTGCCGCGGGTGGATATGTCGCCATTGATGAATGGTTCTTTCAGTCCTCTTTTCGGACTAATGACGGCATCGTATGGACCCTGCCACTAATCAGCTATATTTTCCTAGCGCTAATGAGTACCGGAGTATCCATACTTTTAGCCGCTGGCAAAATTGGCAGGATAGAGATATTAGAGAAAAATACAAAGCATTTGTTATGCCTTGCTATTGGTGCTTTGTTAGGGGCTTTTGCTGCATTATCAACGGAGATGGGTTCTCCATTAAACATCTACTGGCTCATTTTTAGCCCTAATCTCACGTCGCCTATCTGGTGGATGGGAACGTTGTACTTTATTGAACTCATCTTGCTTGCCGTGAAGTTTTTTGAGCTTTACACCAATAAGCATGTTGTTAATGAACGAGTACTGGCGTGGTTAACAGCGATAGTTGCCATCTCCGCTGCTTTGGTATTAGGCAGCGTATTTGGGACAGTTATTGGCCGGGTGAGCTATGTTGGTCTGAGTGCATCCGTGTTCACTTTACTTGCAGCGTTGGCGAGTGGGATAGCTTTGGTAACTATGCTATCAGCTCAGGCTGTGCGCCAGTTTATCATGCCTTATTTCCGCCTCGCTCTTGCCATATTGCTTGTGTTCCTGATTGCCGGGTTTATTTATCAAATCAGAAGCACGGTTGATAATGAAGTCATTACGGTATCGGCGATTTCGTTAATTTTATTAGTCGCCGCTATCTTCCTCGCTTCTCATACATCGGTAATGAGTGCTGTCCTGGCTTTAGCTGGCATTCTGTATGCTGAATACAAGTTTGTTATTGGTGGGCAACTCTTTACGCTAGGGCCGAAAGCGGCATGGTTTGGTGTAGAACAGAACTACCTTCCTAATATCTATGAGTATGGCGTACTGATTTTAGGAATAGCGTTTGCCTGGCTAGCTTATTCTGTACTCTATAGAGTGCTCAATAAATAATAATAGGCAACATAAAAAAGAGGGGTAGATTATTATCCCTCTTTTTGTTTATACACTGAATAAAACTTATTTAGTTATCCGCTTGCCCTCAGCGTCAATCACCTGCCCTCTATCCCTTTTTGTGAGTGCACCTTATGTGGAATGAGTAAGATATCTAAAACGACCTTCAACGGTTGACAAAATTTGGTGACTAATTCGAAGACGGCTAACAACATTTACGTTGCAACTGAATTGGTGGGCATGGCATTGAACCAAATGAACAGTAGACGCAACAGTCACCCTGTTTAGGACGTAATAATGTTTTGCAATTCTCACATTCGTAATAGAATTGACAAGCATCAGTAGGCATTGTTTCCTGTTTACTAAAACCACAATGAGGGCAAGTGAGTATTGATTCTAAAATGACTGTTGTCGGTAATTTGGACATGCTATTGCTCCCTTTTATGTGAGGGTAAACTCAGGATGAGTTTACAAGCAAGATTTATGATTGGCTAAAGACTTTCTTGTTTTATTAGGAAGAGGGTTAATCCTCTTCCTAATGTGGATATTAAAAATTAAATTCTATTTAATCAATCGCTTACCTTTAGCGTCAATCACTTGCTCACCATCCTCTTTCGCGAATTCACCTTTTTGTGGCGTGGGTAAAATATCCAAAACCACTTCCGAAGGGCGACACAGTTTGGTGCCTAATTCTGTCACCACAATCGGCCGGTTAATCAGAATAGGATATTCCAACATAAAATCGATTAACTGATCGTTACTCCATTGGGTTTCATCCAGCTTGAGAGTTTCATAGGGTTCAACATTCTTTCGAAGTAATGCGCGTGCAGTAATACCCATATCAACAATCAGTTTTATTAGCTCTGCACGGCTTGGTGGGGTCTCTAAATAATGAATCACTGTGGGCTCAATACCACTGTTGCGGATCAGTTCAAGCGTATTGCGGGACGTGCCACAAGCCGGATTATGATAAATAGTTACGGAATGCATGTTTACCTCTTATTTCTTAATAATAGTAAAAAAGCGACAGAGTTATCTCTGTCGCATAATTTAACTTATGTCTATATGGTTAATGATAAACGTAAGGCGAGTGCCACTAGCGTGACAAACAGTACCGGGAGCGTCATCACGATCCCGACCTTGAAGTAATAGCCCCAGGTAATGGTCAAATTTTTCTGCGACAGTACATGCAGCCATAGTAAGGTGGCGAGAC
Organism: Limnobaculum xujianqingii; assembly: GCF_013394855.1. NCBI lineage: Bacteria > Pseudomonadati > Pseudomonadota > Gammaproteobacteria > Enterobacterales > Budviciaceae > Limnobaculum > Limnobaculum xujianqingii. The sequence continues at coordinate 471,823 of NZ_JABMLK010000002.1, forward strand.
TGCCAATTGGCGTGATTTTAGGACCGAGATCACTGCCAATTACATTGGCGTAAACCATCGCTTCTTTAATGAGTCCCGTCGCGTCACTGCCCTCAATAGACAGTGCGCCGACAAGCACCGTCGGCATATTGTTCATGATGGATGACAGAATAGCGGTTAAGAAGCCTGTGCCGAGAGTGGCAGCCCATAATCCCTGTTCAGCCAGATAATTCAGAATTTGAGAAATGTAGTGAGTCAATCCTGCATTGCGTAAACCATAAACGACTAAATACATGCCGAGTGAGAAAATCACGATTTGCCATGGAGCACCACGAATGACTTTCTTGGTATCGATAACGCTGCCTCTCTTGGCCACGATATACAGAATGATGGCACCTACGGCCGCAACCAAACTCACGGGGACGCCAAGATGATTAAGTCCAAAAAAGCCAACCAGAAGGAGTACTAGAACAATCCATCCGGCTTTAAAGGTTGATAAGTCACGGATAGCCTCTTTTGGTGATTTCAACAATCCGATATCGTAGGTTTGCGGAATGTCTTTGCGAAAGAACAGATGAAGCATGACCAGAGTTGCACAAATAGCGGCAATATCGACAGGGATCATGATGGCAGCATAATCGGTAAAGCTAATGTTGAAGAAATCTGCTGAAACGATATTGACAAGGTTAGAGACAACCAAAGGCAAACTTGCGGTATCTGCAATAAATCCGGCAGCCATAACGAATGCCAGCGTTGCACCTCGACTGAAGCCTAACGCAAGTAACATGGCCATAACTATCGGCGTCAAAATGAGTGCAGCACCATCATTGGCAAACAGGGCGGCCACGGCAGCACCGAGTAAGACGATGTAAGTAAACAGCTTACGCCCGTTCCCCCCTCCCCAACGAGCAACGTGTAGCGCAGCCCATTCAAAGAAGCCCGATTCATCCAATAACAGACTGATAATAATTACCGCGACAAAGGCCGCAGTAGCATTCCAGACTATCTGCCAGACAACAGGAATATCACCAAGATGAACAACACCAAACAGCAGAGCTAAAACGGCACCAAAGCATGCACTCCAGCCAATGCCTAGCCCTTTAGGTTGCCAGATAACCAAAATAATGGTCAGAACAAAAATAGCACCGGCCAACCACATAGAAACCTCCGTTTAGGCAGACGCTATAACGTCTGCCAATTATTTGTTATTAAATTTACTCTGCCAGTTTGTTTAAGCGTTCAATCCCGACAGGCTCTTCTTCCTGCAAGGGAATTAATGCTAGTCGGGTGGCGTACTTTTCTTTAACCAGATTGATCTGCTTGATTTCTTGCACTGCGCGGTGACGTAACAGAGGCGAAGTTGTGCCGGTAGCGGCAAGACTGTTATTAATCAACCATGCCCAAGGTTCAATGCCAGCACGACGCAAATCTTCCTGCAAATTACCGGCCTCTAATACAGGAGTAGTCTCCGGCAGCGTCACGAGCAGTATCTTGGTTCGCTGAGGATCTTGCAGCTGCATCATGGGGGTAACATAGTGGCCATTGCTGCCCATTTTTTGGGCGATTTCACGATGGTAAGCGCCCGTAGCATCTAACAGCAGTAAAGTATGGCCAGTTGGGGCCGTATCCATAATGACAAAGCGTTTACCGGCATCGCGAATAACACGGGAAAATGCCTGAAATACGGCAATTTCTTCAGTACAAGGCGAGCGAAGATCTTCTTCTAGCAGTGCTCGACCTTGAGCATCCAAATCTTTCCCTTTGCTTTCCAGAACGCTTTGACGATAACGTTCGGTTTCCGCTTCGGGATCGATACGGCTGACTTCAAGGTGAGGTAATTTACCGTGCAGAGTATTTTCCAAATGTGCAGCCGGATCGGAGGTGGTTAAATGAACATCCAGTCCTTTTTCAGCTAATTTTACCGCCACTGCTGCTGCTAATGTTGTTTTGCCGACACCGCCTTTCCCCATCAACATCACTAAGCCGTGCTTATCTTTTGCGATTTGCTCAACCAGTACCGATAGTGGATCGATTGGCGGTATTGTCAGGTCGTGATGTTCTTCATTGTCGAGTTGCACATTGGTTTTAAATAAATTACGCAGCGCATCAATACCCACCAGATTGACGGGTTGAAGAATAATGCGATCCTGAGGGAGTGAGGCCACAGCGGAAGGGATGTTTGCCAAGGCCAACTGCTCGCGCTGGTAAACGGCCTGAGCCAGTTTATCATTATGTATAGCGGCTTCAGGCAAAATACCATTAATCACTAAATATTGATTTTTGATACCAAGCTGAGAGAGTTCGCCATAGGTTCTGGCTACCTCGGTTAGTGTCGATTTTTGCGCACGGGCAACTAATATCAATCGGGTTTTATTGGCATTGCCTAACTCAGCAACCGCTTGTGCGTAGCGTTCACGCTGTTTTGCTAATCCTGATAGGGGGCCTAGACAGGATGAACCTTCAGGATTTTCCTCAATAAAACTGCTCCAGGCACCGGGTAACTGCAACAGCCGGATCGTGTGGCCGGTGGGAGCAGTATCAAAAATAATATGGTCGAAATCGGCTAACAAGCAGGCATCCGTGAGTAAGTCGGTAAACTCATCAAATGCGGCAATTTCAGTCGTACAGGCTCCCGAAAGCTGTTCTTCAATCCCACGGACAACGTCATCCGGTAAAATACCCCTGACGGGATCAACAATACGTTCACGATAGACTTGTGCGGCGGCCTGTGGATCGATTTCTAATGCTGACAGGCCTGATACTGATTCTATCTTGGTAATATGATTACCAATCGTTTGATTGAAGACTTGGCCGACGTTGGAGGCTGGGTCGGTGCTGACTAACAGAACGCGTTTACCCTCATCGGCTAAGGAAATTGCCGTTGAACAGGATATGGATGTTTTTCCTACGCCGCCTTTACCAGTAAAAAACAGGAAAGGAGGCACATTTTGTAAAAATTTCATGGCTGTACTCCTTATGTTTTTAACAGCAGGAATCATTTCCGTTGCAGCAGGCCTGAATAGACTTAATTTTTGGTGCTAAAGATAAATCACACCAACGGGCCATATCTTCTCGGGTCGGATAACGACCAGCCATTACAAAAGCGCCGTCTACCAGAATGAGGGGGAGACCTTCCGCTCCTGAGTTCTGAAGAAAGTTTTTAACCAATTCATTTTCAACAAACGCCATCGGTTGTTGAGCAAGGTTGAAACGCGTTAACGTGACGCCTTGCTGCTTAACCCAATCGGCATCGGCAGAAAAATTGACTAATGATTGATCGACGTCGGTTCCACACACGCCGGTACTACAACATAGAGCCGGATCGTAAACGGTAATCGTTTTCATAATAAGTTCCTTATAAATTAAATGATTAAATAGTCAGTGTTCCGATATGATCTAATTCAACCTGTAGTTGTATTGGATCACCTTTTAATTCAGCCAAAGGTAGAGCAAGCAGAGCCTGTATCCTGATTTTCAAAATGTTGTAGGTTGTCTCAAAGGCTCGGTCGATTTCCGCGTCACTGCCCGTCGCTTTATCTGGATCGTCAACCCCCCATGAGCCCGAATGGCAGGAGCTAGATAAGCAGGGCACACTTCGCCAGCGGCGTTGCCGCATACCGTAATAACAATATCGGGTGTGTAAGGAAGAGAGTCCCATGACTTGCTAGAGTATCCTTCGGTTGAAATTCCTTTGCGTGATAGCAAGGCTAACGAACGAGGATGTATAAAACCTTTGGGCTGGCTCCCTGCGCTGATGGCGTGGTGTTCTGGAGAGGCTAAGGTATTAAAGATTGCCTCGGCGATAATGGATCGACATGAGTTACCGGTACATAAAAATAGAATATTCATCGTATAATGCCTTTTTCATATATGAAAATTCGAATATATCAAGATAAATTTTTTTTTTTACAGACAAGTGGCGCTATTCGTTGTTGAACCCGACGCGTTCTTTAAACGTTTAGAGAGTGTTTTTATATTGAGTTCTTGGCTTTGGTATGCTTGTTCAATGATCGCACCCGCCCACATAGGCATATTATGCGACAAGCGATAGTGAATCCATTTACCCGCACGGCGATCGAGAAGAATGCCGTTCTCCCTTAGCATGGCAAGATGACGTGATATCTTGGGCTGGGGTAAGTCCAGTGTTTCACACAGCTCACAAACACACAGCTCTGTCGCTTCTTTGAGAAGCAGAACAATGGTCAAGCGGGTCTCATCAGAGAGACATTTAAAGAGTTGTAACGGTGTTAACTGGCTCATCACAAATACCTTCTATTTAGTTATCGTAATCATACGACGTTTTTCATTGCTGTCAATGATCAAATTCGTTTTTTCAAATGTGTTTTTAATAAAGGCTTTCAATTACTTTGTTGATTTTATAGGTTTTTATTTTATTTTAAATAAATGCTTTTTCTCTAGATTGTGGATTTTCTACAATCTAGCTCTTGGAATATAGCCCTACCTATATGAGAAATGACATTTTTATTCTTCATATTTAAAGGGATCTTACTTTAACTCTCTAGGAGTTAACTTGATTTAAGTACCACTTGCCATTACCTGCGAGTGGCACTAAGGGTTACAATCTACCAACCGATTGATATTCCGCTATTTATCCCCATTCCATTCTGAGTGTCGTGTGTGATGTTCATGCCTATAACAACATTGTTCCTAACATTAACGTTAGTGCCGACGGCCGCGGCGCGTTCACCCCGGAATGTTCCAGCACCTAGTCCAAATGATGTCTTATATCCAAATTTTGTTGGGATTGAAGTTGCTGCAATAGTTGAGGCTATGCCTGCATTCAAACGTTTATCATTGCGTTTAATTGAGTCGTCTAAACGATGTAATTGGTTATCAGCGTATTGTTGCAGCTCATTCCTAAATTCGGTATTAACCGTATTTATACGGTTATCGGTGTATGAGGTACCTCTGTCTATGATGTTATGCAATGTAGCGTCGGTATAGTGATTAGCATTGACAAGCGTTGTGTCCAGTTGGGCGTCTGTATACTGTTCAGTGACGTTTTTAACGTTATACAAGGTACGATCCGTATAATCATTGGCATCAATTTGGGTCTTGTCCAACTGGATATTGGTGTATTGTTCAACGACGTTCTTGACGTTGTTTAAAGTGCTATCCGTGTAATCATTGGCATTAACTAAGGTTTTGTCTAGTTGGGCATTGGTATAGTGTTCAGCGACGATCTTAACGTTGCTTAAGGTATTGTCAGTATAATGGTTGGCATCAACCAGAGTTCTGTCTAGTAGGGTATTGGTGTACTGCTCAGAAACATTCTTGACGTTGTTTAAGGTACTATCCGTGTAGTGATTAGCATCAGTCAACGTTCTGTCTAACTGGATATTGGTGTATTGCTCAGCGATGTCTTTAACGTGGTTTAAACTAGTGTTCGAATAATGATTGGCATCAGTCAGTGTCCGGTCCAATAGGTTATTCGTGTACTCCTTAGAGATATTTCTAACGTTGTTTAAGCTGGTGTCCGAATAATGATTAGCATCAACTAATGCGCTATTCAGTTGGGCGTTGGTGTACTGTTCAGAAATGTTTTTAACATTGATAAATGAATCACTAAGCTGAGCTATATTAATGGCATCATGATCCTCAATTCCATCTTTGACAGCCGTAATGACGCGGTCGCCGATGTTAAATTCATCGGCTTTCTCGGCATGAGAACCAGAGCCCAATGCAACACCGCCATTACTGGCATTTGAATTGTGCCCCAAACTAATCGAATGGCTACCATTGGCGGTTCCGCCAATATTAGTCAGGTTGTTACCTGAAGTGCCGGAACCATTGATTGAAACCGAGTCAGATAATGAACTCCCTGTTGCGGAGCTGGATGTGTTTCCTCCCATGACAATACTGTTTTTTATGTCGGTGATATTATTTCCGACACCGGCGTTACCACTGCCGTACAAAATGGTATCATTCAGATTATTAAAGGAATTGCCTAAATTCACCCCATTAACAACATTATTATTACCATTTTTAATGGTGTTGTTATTACCTGTAACGACAGAGTTAATTGAGTTATTTACCGTATTATTATCACCTTTTACATTGACGCTGTTAGTATTCGAGAGCTCATTATTACTCCCCGTTACTCTAAACCCATCACTATTAACAATGTTGTTATAATGCCCATTATCAATCCGGCCATTATTTGCCGACGTTAGGATGTTTTCATGCCCCAGAACAACATTATTACTTGATGTGTCAAAATGATTGTTATTACCATTTTGTTGTGCCAGGAAGTTATTATTGCTGTTGTTAAATGTATTGCCGTCAGTAACGCTATAGTTATCATTGGAGTTTTCGAGTTTATTGCCGCTTCCAAATATTCTATTTTTATCTGCGTCAGTTAGGATATTACCGGTGCCACCAGTAATATTATTATTAGAATTGGTTAACTGTTGATTGCGCCCTCCGACATCGTTGCCATGACTATTAACTAAAGTACTACCATAGTCCCTCATTTTTAATATCCCATCTCTGGGGTCAATGAAGTAGGTGTATTCTTCACTCCCGACTTTATTGTTATGGGAATTAATCAGCGTCTGATCTTTACCCCAAACACTGTTGTTATTTGAATTATTGAGACTGTGGTTTTGACCGACTAATTCATTATTATCTGAACCATTAGTTATCGTCATTCCCCAACTCGTCACATTTTGACCGGAGCCCTCAACATTGTTCCAATCATGGATATTGTTAGCTGATAGAACAGGAAAGCTTGAGAGTGACACAATACAAAGTGCAGTTTTAATCAGTTTCATAGCAATTTCCTGTGATTAGTTTGCACCGAATGCAAGACCGGCACCGAACCCAACGCCACTTTTTGTATCAATGGAAACATTAATTCGAGAAACCAAGCGTGAGTTAACGTTCCAGTCCGTGCCGAATGCTAATGCCTGCTGAGAGCGGTAATTAGAAATAGCCATGCCAAATGATTTTTCAAAACCGTATTTTTGTGGAATAGAACTCATCGCCATTGCACCGGCAATCCCGGCGTTGCCTCGTTCATAGTTACGATTGATTTTTTTATCTAACTGATTGGCTTTATTATCAAAGTATGACTTTCCCTCACTGAGGGAGTGATTAAATGATTCGGTGATGCGATTATCCGTATAGGTATTAACTTCATTGACTGATGCTTCGACTTTGCTGTCTGTATAGGTATTGGCATTAACTAATGTTTCTGAGGATTTGTCGTCGGTATAGGATTTAGATTCGTTCAGTGTTGTCATGGCTTTGCTGTCTGTATAGGTATTGGCATTGACCAGAGTTTCAGAGGCTTTATCGTCGGTATAGGTTTTGGACTCGTTGAGTGTTGCTGTGGCTTTGCTGTCCGTGTAGGTATTGGCATTGACCAGAGTTTCAGAGGCCCTATCGTCGGTATAGGATTTAGATTCGTTCAACGTTGCCGTAGCTTTGCTATCCGTGTAGGTATTGGCATTGACCAGAGTCTCAGCGGCTTTATCGTCGGTATAGGTTTTGGACTCGTTGAGTGTTGCGGCAGCTTTGCTGTCCGTATAGGTATTAGCATTGACCAGAGTCTCGGATGATTTATCGTCGGTGTAGGTTTTGGACTCGTTGAGCGTTACGGCAGCTTTGCTATCCGTATAGGTATTGGCATTGACTAATGTTTCTGAGGATTTGTCGTCGGTATAGGTTTTGGTCTCGTTGAGCGTTGCAGTAACTTTGCTATCCGTGTAGGTATTGGCATTGACCAGCGTTTCAGCGGCTTTATCATCAGTATAGATTTTGGACTCATTCAGTACGGTATCAGCCGTAGTCTTAAGTTGCCCCACGTTTGCTGCATCACTTTGGTTTACACCGTCTTTGACGCCAGTAATTTGTCGGTTACCGATATTCATCTCATCGGCAGAACTGGCTACGCTACCTGAACCGATCGCTATCCCGCCATTTGATGAATGGCCACCTCCAATTGATACGCCATCACCATTCTCAACGCTGCCACCGTTACCGATGATAACGCCATTTTCTGAGCCAGATAGCTTACTGTTATTGCCGAGAATGATGCCGTTTGAACTGGAACCGGCGTCATTGTTATTACCAACAACAGATGCATTGCTCGAAACACCACTATTACCATTACCGATATTGCTGGCAGCATTAGCGGTAGGGAGGACTAAGTAGGTTGATAGGGTGATGGTGATTAGGTAAATTTTTAAGTGGGAATGTATTTTCATTATGGTTACTCCGGCTTGGTCTACGAAATGAAACGTAGCTCGGTAATTGAGCGACCGGGGTAATGTTGAAGGTGAAAAAGGAGCAGGGCATTAATCAACTGAAAATGCGAAAAAAAGGTTAATTTGGGCGACTAATAATGGCAGGTGTGACCGTTTTTAAATAACGATGTAAAACGATATCTTCTGCCATATAACACACTATGTCTCGATAAGTGTCAGGTAGGGATTGCTGTCTGGAATGATACTTTCTTCGCCAAATAATAGGGTCGGAGTTTCTAAAATATACCCCTTAATTTTTCTAGTCTTGCGTGGTCCCTGAACTTCACATGTCCAGATATTGATTCCATCTTTACCACGGCGATGAATTTTTTGCTTTTGAAAGACCTTTTGTACCTCTCGCCATTCCTCTCCGGTTGACCCGATTGTCTCTTTGACAAAGAGTTTAAAAATCTCGGGAGACACGAGAAATATTGAACCATTTACCACATGTATTTTTGCCTGAACATCGTTTATCTGTAGGTGTTTGGTCATTATTCCCTGTTTCAACCAGTTCAAAAACGCTAGATCAGCAATAGATGAGGTTGGCTTTTCTTGAGGGCGCTCTGATATTGGCGCTTGTTGAATAAAAGAAGATGGCTGTGGCGGCACATCAACTCGATCTGGCTGTATACGTTCTGGCATAAAAGGGACAATCGCTGGTGGATCTTCAGGTGAAGAGAATAATGACAAAGTCAGTTCTTCCAGATTCACTTCTGGCGGATGGTTGTCACTGTTATTAGGCGATGGGTTATCTAGCGGTGGAATGGAGTTAACTACGGCCACTGGGGTTACCGTTCCGTCAAATAGCGGCGGCCGATTTTCGACTTGTTCCCATATCAATGATGGCGATACACGAAGTAAGGTGAGGTCGACGCCAGGGCTCCAACCACTCGATGATTTTACGGTACAATTCCAAATGGCTTTTCCTTCATTTGATAAAACGATGCCATGATCCTGCATCTCATCAAACAAACGAGAGTTACTGTCTGGAACGCCGGTAATTCCATGTTGCAACAACCATGCACGGGTTTTGTCTGACGCTGTTTTACTGACTAACCACAACGCTTCTTCCGTAAGCCAACCATCAGAGCCAAATTTTGTATTATTAAGTTTTAACGTGTTTTGTACCAATTCACGTAATGCCGCAATAATTTGTTTAGGCAACGTTGACTGCGGCCGAGCGAGGGCTTTTGATGCATCGCCGCCCATATTCTGGGCAACGGAGGCCTGGTCCGCTTTTTGTATCAGTTCACCAATGATCCCGGCACTTTCATAATGGCCTGCGATGGAATACAGCAAAGATGAAAACAGTTGTTGATACTCAGAGAGCCAGTTGAGAGCCGCTTGAGGCAGTATATGTGTACACAGAATAGCGCCAGCGGCGGGATGCAGGCGATAGTCACGCTGCGGATTATATTGCAACCGATAGGGTTCTGTTAGTGGACCATGCCATGGATGCCAGCGTGCTCCTGATTCAGTCATCACGGTCATATCAACCAAAGGTTTACCGATATCATGTAATAACGCGGCATAGACAATAGCGGCCGTCCAGACTTTAGCTTCTTTTGTTTGATCTTCAGGTGGACAGCCGGGTGGTAAGAGATGCGTTTGTCTCATTTTCGCAGCAAAGCAAACCACCTCTAAAGTATGGTCTAACATACCGCCTAGATGGGCGTGATGATGAGATTCTGAGGCAGGTAAGCGTTGAACCAATGCCGCATATTTCTGAATCGGATTCAAATAAAGCTCGGTGAACAGGGGATTGGAGAGTGATGTTCTGTGCCAGATGAGCTGAATAAGCTGCTGGCGCAATGGTGTCGATAACAGGTTATCGGCGGTGTCGGGGAGTAACCAGCCGTCTTCCGGCATGCCGATATCAAGCGTTGAGGTCGGCTTCGTTGGCACTTTGCTGCGGGTTAACCATTTAAACATAGTGTTCTCCTTATCATGACATCATGCTTTCATGACTTAATTGTTAACCTTCCTATAGAGACGATAACCATCGAGTAATAACTCGGTCATCGATTTATCAATCTCTGTCGCATAGGTTTTGATCTCTCGATGAAGAAGAGGATCAATTTTTAGTTGAATAGGTTTTAGGACACCTGCATTAAATCTGGAATTAGTCACCTCAATGGTGGCCGTTGTTGAAGAAGGCGGTATTATTTTAGGTGGCTTTACCATGAGTACAATTCTCCATAAGAATAATGCTTTTATGAATTAATGAGGCTGGCGATCTCATCAATAATGGAACATGCGGCGGTGTTAAGCGTAGGATAGTGAGTTTCAGTAATGGATTTACCTGCATCAAGAGCCTGACTATAGCCCGGCATAAAACGGATAAAGTGATAAGCACACTGAAATCCCCAGGCGGAAATGGTGCGTTGAGCGGCCTGTCCTTCGGCAATACTCGGAGCTTTACAGACAACAAACAGAATTTTATGCAGAGGGATTTGCCGTTTCTGTAAAAATTCTCGGCCTAATAACAGAGAAGGTTCTAAATCATCGAGAGAGGTGCCGGTGGCAATAACGATCAGGTCTGATGCTTCAGCAATATCGACCGATGAAATATCAGCGAAAGGACGAGTATCAATAAGAAGTAGCTGATTTAAAGCGGCAGCTTTTAGTGCAACATTATGACGACGATAGACTGCCGTTTCGATAGAGGGGGTAAGGCTCGCTAAATCTCGCCGTTCTGCCCATTTACTGCTGGTTTGTTGCTGAGTATCTAGATCGGCTAAGTGAACTTGCCAACCGGCTTTAGCAAACTCGGTTGCGGTTGCTCTTGCTAGTGTAGACCGGCTTACGCCACCTTTCTGACTAATAAAGCTAATAATCATAGGCTCCTCGATACTGATTTCATTAATTAATGATGTGAGGAGTGTGGTTCTATGTGACTATGTTTACCGCAAGAAACTGAATTGTCAGTGAAGAGAGTTATTAATGAATTAATGCTTTCATGATACTCGCATTTATATGAGGTGATAGATCCGAGCGATGCCAGCCAATTCAGCCTTTTGGCCTTTTCGGGTAGGGCTCTTACCTTTATAAATATTACCCTTCAGGCCATTTAACCTTTTATCAGTTGAGCCATTTAAGTCTCGAGTTTACCATTTGATTAAGCGTTTTTACGACACGTCGAAAGGCAATAGAGTCTTGAAATACATCGTGAATAATGATGAGCAGATAACGAGAAACATTATGAAAGTGTTGATCTCCATATTTGAGCTCTAATTCTGAATCGATGGCATCAAATATCGTATCAAGCGCTGAAATAATATTGCTCGCTAGTCGGAACTCATTCTCGGGTAGATTTAGTTCTGGCAGCGATTTTAGGTAGATTCCAAATTCTGTCATAACCGTTATATATTTACCGAACCATTTATTATTCAGGAGGCAGGAAAGGTGATATTGCAACGCCCATCTCTCTTAAATCATCCATAACGAGAGTGTTAATCCATATTTTTTATATGAAACTTTTGTCACAATACCACCAAGTTTATTTCTGGAACATTTCTCTGGTTTTTCTCTTTTGTTTCCCTGATGTTAGCGAATCGATTGTAGGAAATATTGGACAATTTAACAACAAAAAAATGAAGTTAAACTTTATATTTGTCGGTGTACTGGCGTTAACTGCTGGATAGTTAAGCGCATTTTCGAAGTTTAACTTCAAAAAATAAAAATGAGAATCGAAGAAAATCTTCATTTTAGTGGCTAATGAGGGTTCAGGTTCCCATGTTATCGACTCGGTTAAAAGCAATACGCAAACTGCGTCAACTATCTCAGGAGCAACTTGCTCATCTCGTGGGTATAGAGGAAGCATCAGCTAGCACAAGGATCAGCCAATATGAGCGAGGTGTCCATGAGCCTCCTTATAAACTGATGATTAAAATTGCAAAAGTACTCGATGTCCCCGTCGCCTATTTTTATGCAGACAATGATGAGTTGGCTGAAATTATTCTTAAATATCACTCTGAGAAAAAGCGCTGATTCGCCGGTAGCCATTGACACCATACAGACTCGGTTGAGAATTTAATGGCATCCATTGCTAAAATGTTTCTGAAGGGATAGGGTGAGCTAATGGTTGAATAATAGCCATACTTCATTATGATGAATCATCGCTTCAGAGTGCAATGGAGGATTAATGAAATCATGTATGCATGAAGGAAATACTCCTCATAATAGCCTCGGTTACAAAGCGGGGCGCTTAGCCGTTAGAATGCGTAATCGAGTCGCTGAATGGAACACTAGATTAGCGCATTTGGCTCATAAAAGAGGTTTACCCTTATGGGTGGCTAAACTGCCGTTTATTGTCTTTATCATGGCAGTGATTGGATTATTCGCTGCAAGCCTATTCCTGCTGGCCTCCGTTTTGCTCATCTTAGCGATCATAGGATTCTCACTTATTGCCATAGCTAAGGGGATGGAGTCAGATGATATTGTTGAGTTAGATAGTCAGGTTCTTGAAGGTTATTGCGACGGACCTGATGGCGTGGGGGAATATGCAGGTGGTGAGCGTATTGATAAAGATTAATGGGTAACATAATGTTTACTGGCTCATATTTAATTTGATACGTTTGCTACTCTGGATGTAATCAGCTCCGACAGTCGACTAAGAGCGAATAGCCGACTGCACTTGGAGCTAAAGAGCGACTTGTTAGATGCGCATAAACCAATAAGGAACCTTAGCGCCTTCTTCTCTTAAATTTTCACAACAAAAGCCGATGAACTCGCATGCTGCTTCATGAGCAGTTAGATTATCGGGGATTTTCTCAGCTGCATAAAATGCATCATCCATATTTATAAGCGTTCCTGTTGCAGAAAATATATGGCGTTTATCTTTCGCATCACTATTTAGGGATAAATTGATTGCATTTGTAATAAGTGCAGTTTGAACTTCAGTGATAAACTGAAACTTCTTCCAGTTAAGCTCTTGATTCATTGATGATCTCCAATATTAATTTTAACGCACGCATCGCATGCCAACTCTGCGGCGCGCATTAGCGCGTCCGCCCTAGGGATATACTGCTTTTGATTGTTATGTGTTTTTTGTCTGATTCAGAAGTTGGCTATAACCAAGCTCCATTTTTTCTATAAAACTCTCTCTAATCGTAGGGAAGCCATACACAAGGAGCTCTTTTTCTTGAATTTTAAATAACTTGTAGAGATGGCTTTCTTTCTTATTTGAAACATGTACAGAAGTAAATGGCCTATTTCGTACAATTTCTTTGTTTAGCTCTCTGGCACTAATAATGTTGTATTGGTCTCCAGTTATATCAATGACAATTTCACCTATTTCTAGCCAATAGTGAGTTATTTCATTATTTTTTCCTGTAGCAGCCATAACACCTTTTAACTCAAGTTGTGGCCATAATTTCAGAAAATGGTAGGCAAGAAGCATTGAAGAAAGTTTACAGCTCATAACCGGAAAACAATCTATTACAAGCTTGGTTTTCGATTTATCACAATTTTCAAGCAATTCCCGAAACTTTAATGCTTCTTCTTTTATTTCATTGAATGTTGCCATAAATTTTAAACCCTTAGCTGTACATCACGCTTGTATCAGGAGCGCCCCTTACCTGTATATAAAACAATTTTATAAAAGGCACTGTACACGCAAGGTAAATATTTTTCTGCCTCCTTTTATAATTCCCAGTCAAATTGGTGGTTATATAATTATATTTCAAATGGTTGTATTTAAATAACCTAAATGTAATCGGACAAAACTCATAAAGCAAACAGCCTGATGGTCGCTTGGCCGATCAAACGATAGAGCGTTGATAATTTGATTACGCCAAAATCGCTTGGCAATCATACAGTCTGTATCTGTTGGTAATCACACTAATACACATTATGATTACCTCGTATGGTGTTTGAGCCCCTATTTTTTGAAGGAACTCCCCGCTTTTAGCATTACATCACCTCCTTTTCCTCCCGCTGCTCTGGCGTCTTGCGTTCCCGCTCTGGCTGCATTCTCTAATGCCCCTCCGACCCGAACGCCAGCCCAGCCTAAGGCGCTCATCCAAAATGCGGGTAACACCAGAAACATTGTCCCCATAACGAAGTTAATGATTAGGTCGTCCTGTGAGTTCTGTATCCCGGCTAAATTCCAACTGCTGTGAGTATCGCTATCATACAGAGCACCTAGCAGCCAGCTATCTAACCATCTGGCCAGATCCCACCAAAACGTCAGAAAAATGAGAGCAAACTGTGCGAACGTTACGGTGACTACCGTTTTAATATCATAGGCTGAAAAAACGATGATGAGCGGAATACAGATAATCAGCGCCATTAACAATATGGCTTGAACCATTGGCAACGCCTGTCGCATGCTGTCAAACGCGGGAAATGCGGCAATGCCAGCGAAGGCTTGACCGACCGTTGCAGCGGTACGGCTAGCGGCGTTCGCTAACGTACCGTCGATATTGCCGCCAAAACCGGGATAAACCCGCCCATCTTGCGAAACTTGCATATTTCTTGGGCTGACCAGAGAGCGTAAAACGGCTTCTTCATATTCAGCTTTAGATTGCCCCAGCTTTTTTAACTGCTGCCAGACCGACGGTTGAACCAGTTTTAGTGTCCTATCTTTAATGCCGGTTGTGCTGTCTGACCACCATTGTTTACAGCTTGGATAACCTCCGGTACCGGCATCAAAAAGTCCGGCATCCCGGCTGGTATTGTAGGGCCAAGCGCTGCGGGGAGATCGGGCCCGGTCGGTATCATAATAACCCGGTGTATTCATAAAAAATTGTGACCCGATCCATGACACATCAGTACTTTCCGCTGATTTTAGATTCGATTCACGCATCTTCAATCTCGCTAAGGAAGGTGCATAACATTCCTGAACAAAATCTTGTAGCTCTTGAGCTAGGGTAGGATCGCTGATGCGCGTATGCTGAACTTCAAAGCGGATTTGGCGTAAGTCAGGCTGACAGGGGAGCGTCGAACTGGCTGCGTTAGTGACGCCTTTCGACAGTGAATGAACCAGATACCACCACACCGGGACGGCGGCTGTTTTCCCGCCAATCTCACTGGTTAGCGAGCTATAGCCTGATTCTGATGGTTGCGCTACCGTATAGCCGCACTGTTTTGAGCGGCTGATATCATATTGAATGGTGTTTAAATCAACAGTGATCAGCGGTACGCAGGTAAACATAATGACGATCATCGCCATATATGCCACGTTTTCAAACCAGGTTAGTGCTAGTCCGCCCTGATCGCCTTCATCTGCCCCTTGTCCTCTAGCTTTAAGCCAGACGCCAATCAATTTGGCCAGTAGAGGAAAAGCGAAAATGCCGGTTGATGTAATGATGCTCCAAATACCGTTATTAACGGACCAGCCGAGTAATGTCAGAAAATACTCCAGATAGCTATGGGTTATCATGCAGCTACCCCCGTATTCACATAATTAGTGTATTCGCACAGAACGGCGAGAATAGCGAAACAGACAATAATCTTTGTGAACGTATTACTACGCTCTGGATTGTTTTTGGTTAGCACCAGACGGACTTTATACAGTAACCAAACAATCGCCAAATACAGGACTAGTCTCCAGACTAACAGTGGAAGCAGGACGCTATTTAACTGAGTCATAATATTATTAGTATCAGCACTAAATCGTAGACTTAGCCAACCTATCAGTACCATGGCCATAATGATGCCAATGCTTATCGTGATAAATTTTCCTATTCGTCTGATGTTTGGGATCATTATGGTTCCCCTACATGAGTACTATTCAATTTATTCACTCGGCTATCAACATCATCACTACTTTCAACGGCACGGCCCTGTAACGTATCGCGTAGGGTCTTGCGGTTGAGAATGGTGGTCGCAGCGTTATCTGCCAGTGATTTCCTCATATCCATCTCTAATTTGAGCTGGGTGAGTTCCTGATCGAGGATCTGGGAGGAGCGTCCCAGTGCATCTTGGGCTTCTTTTTCATTGGCGATATTTGGTTCTCGCATACCGGCAAGCATGGCTCTACGCGCTAATAGCGCTTGCTCTGTTACCTCAGCAATAGCCATTTCACCCGACAGGCGTTGAACCAGTACTGCTGCATCTGGGTCATCTTGTAGTGCCTCGACCACGCCTCGAGTGAGCATGAGATTCCCACCACTGGCTTTTGCTAAATTCTCTGAGGTTGGCTTGATTTTACCGTTGACCAAATCGGCCATCACTTCAATGATGCGATCTTGTTCTTCCTGAATTAGCGGGTTTAGGCCGACGCCAGCCTGAGCGCCGCTCTTGTTACTGTTGTTACTCCCTTGATCGTTAGTCGGTGCAACGTTAATGGTCTGTTCTCCAACGACTCGAGTCATCCATTTAGCAGCGTCTTCCGGTTTAGTCCATGTTTTACACAATTGCCCCTTACAATCGGACTTATTCACCGTGGACGTGGAATTCGGTTCGCGGCCATTCAGGATATTGAATCCAGCAACCGTGGTGTCGCGGATAAGTTTTATCGGAGCCTGATTTTTGCCGCCGCGCTGTTGGCCGCCAACCCATCTTTTCCCTTTTTCGGCTGCTTCTTTACTGGCCTGCTGATTAGCTCTGACCGCATCTGTTTCTCCTGAGACAATGGTTTGATAGTTTTCTGCTTTAGCGCCTTGAACCCAGGCAGAGCCATACGCGTAATCAGCCATTTTTTCAGCCATGTTTTCGCAGCTTAGTTTCGCTTTATCAAAATCTAACCGACCTTGTAAGACACCATTGGTTAACAGGTCATAAAGCTGTGGATTGGCTCGCTGAATAATCATCGCTGGAAGGCTTGCTACGGCACCGGTCGCATTACTGATGACATCACCCATCAAGTCTTTAAACCCGTCAGTAACACCATTAAGTTGATTTTTAACGGTGGTATTAATATCAAAATTGCCGCACATTAGGTCTGCGTTCCATCCAATCCCCACCGTCAAGGGATTGGTTGAACGCCGTGTTAAAGAAGGAGAAATCGCTGAGCCACCGCCAATCTGATAGTAAACATTGTCAGCAATGGCCCCGTGATTATCGAAACCATACTCATTAGCAGCGCAGGTACTTATGGAGATCGATAAAAGAGCCATTAAGATGCTGGTGCTCAGGACATTTCTTGCTGGAAAGTTGACGTATTTCATCATGATTAACCTCCGGTGCTGCCGAGAAAGGTTTGGCCACGGCGCTGGCAACAGCTATAAGGACGCCATAATGCCCACGCATAGCCGCCGTCAGCGGCGAGTTTATCTGAGTAGGTATCGAGAGTTGAACGGTCAGGGAATATGGCACAGCTGTTATCGAGTCTAGGTGCCAGCATCTGCCATTTATGGTTGTTAGTTTTTCCCTCTTGTACGGATTCTGGTGGCCAATATCCGGGACTATGACTTGCCGTTAGCGGTAAGTAGACATGAGGTTGCCCTGCGCGCGTCACGATATCCGCGACGCGCTGAGCGATAACAGCTCCTACCTTATAATCATGAGTTTGGCTCAGCGCTCCGGCGCGGGGAAATACATTGCCCCAGAGATCGCCCGTTTGTTTAACCTCACGCTGTCCAGGAATTAGTGCTTCAGGATAGAGACTTTCTGGCAAACCGGTTCGCCAGGCTAACGCATCCAAAGTACTGATAAAATAAGGTTGAAAAGCAGTGGCTGAACCGCTGCAACTGTAACCAAAACCAGACAAAAATTTATAGAATGCTTCACTGCTTGGGTGACCGATAGCATCAGCATTCTTGAATCGAGTCTGCGTTTTTTCATTACTCGGACGTGCATTCGTATTGCCGCCTGATTCAGCAATGATCGGGATGGACACACCCAAAAAGGCCATTTCACTCCACGGGTTATCGCCGGTATTGCTATAGCTGGAAACGACCAGATCGGGAATATAGTGTTTTACTTTTACTGAGGTTTTAACGCTACAACCGTAGGGTGTACAGAGTAGCCAGTAGCAAATGCCAACCACCTTATATTCAAGACAGGGCGCTGAGAGTGAGGATGCAATAATTCCAGCGGTATTGATAGCAGAGGCGGGGAGTGTCACGGTAGCTATCAAAGAGAGTATGAGGCGGAGGCGCATCAATGGCCCCCTTGAAACTGCTTCAGCTTTTCTCCGGCAAGTTCTACATTGGTTGTACCATAAACAACAAACCTACCTTCCATCACAATAGCTGGGACTTTTTCTATGCCTAACGACCAGGCTTTGATAACGCCTTTGAAGGATTCTCTTAGAGCGGCATCTTGTTGTTGCCAATTTTTGGAAGACATGACTTTTTGACTATGCTTTTCCGCCGTTTTGCGATCGGATGGAAGAGAACTAAAGGCGTTGGATATCAGACGCTCAGGATCATCGAGATTGTAGATCACAGTATTTGTTGGAGTGCCTAATAATAGATTATTGTTATTGGTAAAAATGATGGTTTCTTTTGTTTCCGCGATCCCTTGGGAGGTGAATAACATAAGAAAAGTAAGCGTGAGAACTTTTGATAAATTAGATACTGACATAAGGTACCCCCCAGTGCAAAGAGGAATAGATGTAACAGTTTGATCTATAGCTCTCAGCAGAAAACCCTATTTTCGCTAGCGAAGGTTTCTTCACAACGTAACAGTACAATGGTGAAGTCTTGTACATAAGTAATGGAGATTAGAAATGCTTTTCGTCAATCGATTGTGGTTATTTCTGATATAATATCTAGAGATACATTTTGTTTCATTTTTTTAACTATATGATTTTATGTTTATTTTTTTATGTGAAGTCGACAGGAAACACATATGGAAAGACATGTAAGGGATAGCAATGGGTGATAACAGCTATAAATTTCAAAAACTAACGCCTATCAGCGACGTTGAGTTGGGCATATATGAAGATGCTATAGACTTTGTTTTTGACAATGACGATCTAAAAAATATTGCAATATCAGGACAATACAGTGCAGGTAAGAGCAGTCTTGTCGAATCATATAAAAAAATCATCCGCAACTAAAATTTGTTCATATATCACTTGCTCATTTCAGAGCTGCGGATCAGATTAGTACTGATGACCCCAGCAAGGCTATTAATGAAGTTGCGTTAGAAGGTAAGATCCTTAATCAGTTAATTCACCAGATTAATACTGATAACATTCCTCAGACGAATTTTAAAATAAAGAAAAAAATAAAAACTAAAAGTATTTTTATCAATACATTCTTTATGGTTTTATTCATTGCGACAATATTGCATATAACATTATTTAAGAAATGGATTGAATTTGTACCATCTTTATCAGAAGGTGTCTTAACAGATTTTTTAAGGCTATCAACTAAATATGATTCGTTGCTCATAAGCGGTTCTATATGTGCAATTATATCTTGTTTTTTTATTTATAAATTAATAAAAGCTCAAAAGAATAGAAATGTACTTAAGAAAATAAATTTACAAGGTAATGAAATAGAAATTTTTGAAGAGAGTGATGACTCTTATTTTGATCGGTATTTAAATGAAGTGCTATACCTCTTTGAGAACGTTAGCGCTGATGCAATTATTTTTGAGGATATGGATCGTTTTAATGCTAACCATATCTTTGAACGGCTGCATGAGGTAAATAGATTAGTCAATATTCATCGCAAGTTGGTTGAAAAGTCTTGGTTCTCATTTATATATAATAGGTTCTTAGCCAAAAATAAAAAGCCAACATTACGTTTTATCTATTTACTTCGTGATGATATCTTTATTTCTAAGGATAGAACTAAATTCTTTGATTATATTATCCCTGTCATTCCAGTTGTTGATAGTTCTAACTCTTACGATCAGTTTATCTCTATCTTTGAGAAAGGTGATATCTTATCATTATTCAATGAAAGGTTTTTACAAGGACTTTCATTATATATTGATGATATGAGGATATTAAAAAATATCTATAATGAATTTCTGGTTTATTACAATAGATTAAATATCACCGAGCTTGACTGTAATAAAATGCTGGCTATTATTGCCTATAAAAACATTTTCCCTAGAGACTTTAGCGAATTACAGCTTAATCAGGGTATGGTTTTCGCTATATTTAACAGTAAGGAAAATATTGCCAATGATGAAATAAATCGATTGGAGAAAGAAATTGTTACTAAAGAAAATGAAATTAATGAAATAAATAATGAAATACTCGAGTCTAGTCAGGAGGTTAATGTTTTATATGATCATCAACTAATTCCATATAATAATTATCGTCATGGCTATCAGAATGAAATAGCAGATGTAGAGAGAAGAAGAAGTGCTAGAGTGTTGAATGTTGAAAATAGAAGTAATGGTAAAGTAAACAGTCTAAATAAGGAGCTTGTTAAGTTAAGAAATGAATTAACTTACATGAGTAGTAAAAGGCTAAAAGAAATTATATCAAGAGAAAACATTGATAGTATATTTAAACTCATCTATACCAATGAAATCGGCGACAAAAGAGATTTTAATGAAATAAAAAGCAGTGAGTATTTTGACTTGCTCAAATACCTTATCCGTGATGGCTATATTGATGAAACCTACACCGACTATATGACCTATTTTTACGAAAATAGCCTGAGTCGGATTGACAAGGTATTTTTACGCAGTATTACCGATCAAAAAGGCAAAGAGCCTACCTATCAACTTAAGAATCCCAAGCTGGTCGTTGCCCGCCTTCGAGAGGTGGATTTTGAACAGGAAGAGGTGCTTAATTTTGATCTATTAACTTACCTGCTTCAGACGCCAGCTCATGTGAATTTAATAAAACGCTTATTTAAACAGCTTAGAGAGAACAAAAGCGTTGAGTTTATTCGCGACTACTTTGAAGCAGAGAGAGCCCAGCCTGGCTTTATTAATCGATTAAATATGCTGTGGCCTGAGTTTTTTTCTTATGCTCTTAAAGAGAGTGAGTTTTCTGCTGATTGGGTTAAACGCTACTCGATAGGCACATTTTATTATTCTGCTAGTAATACCATTGAGGCCATCAATATTGATGATTGCCTAACTGACTACCTCTCTGATTCGGCGGATTATTTAGCAATAGCAGAGCCGAAGGTTGACAAGTTAATTAGTGGTTTTAAGCTGCTTGGCGTCTCTTTTGCCAGTATTAATTTTGAAAGCGCAAATAAAGCACTCTTTGATATGGTTTATCAGCATTCACTTTATGATATTAATTTTTCCAACCTGACCTTAATGCTGAGTGAGGTTTATCAGCTTAACAGTGAAGATGATATTCGCCATAAGAACTATACGTTAGTGATGTCACAGCATGATTCTCCCTTGGCTAGTTATGTTAATAACCATATTAGTGACTATCTGAATATGGTTTTATCTAGTTGCGATGGTTCAATCGTGGATGATGAAGCTATTGTTTTATCTGTTCTCAATAATGAGGAAATATCGGATGAGCAAAAAGATAGGTATATAAACTATTTGCAAACTTCCGTGACCTCTCTCAGTGAGGTCGAGAACAAATCCTTATGGTTATCGCTACTGGATAAAGATATAGCAGTTTGTTCTGAAGAAAATATAGTGTCTTACTTTGCAAATATTGATGGATTAGATGATTCACTTATTGGATTTATCAATAGAACGGATGCAGAGTTGGATTTTGCAAGTATTGATATTGAAGATGAGCAAAAAATTAAACTGTTTAGAGCGATTATTATCTGTAACGATTTATTAAATGATAAATATGAGAAATTAATTTGTTCGCTAAATCGTATTTATAGTTCCTCCTTTGGTGTCAAAGGTATTGTAGGTGATAAATTCAAAATATTAGTGGATAAGAAAATTATTCGTATAAGTTTGGATTCACTTAAATTTATACGAGAAAACTATCCTGAACAGCTTTTCTATTATATCAAACAGAATGTCGAAACCTACGTTGAAATAATGACGGAAGAGAGCTTTGTCTTAGATGAAGCTATGTCGATACTTTCTTGGAACGTTGATGATGATATAAAAATTAAGCTACTCGGGTTTGTTAAAGTACCGCTTATTATTAATAGCAAGGAATATTCCCTTGCCGTTAATGATTATATTTTAGAAAATAATTTTGAACCAGACGAACTCTTAAGTTTGACGTCATCATATAAAACATGGGGAACCTCCACTCAGTCACTCATTCTGAGTCGAGCAATAGAGTATATCTCAACATTGATAACAATCCCCAATTACATTTCTGAACCGTTACTAAAAGACCTGTTTACCTCAGAGAATCTGGATAAGCAGGATAAAATAGCACTATTAATCGCCTTATTACCGAATAAGGATTTGAGTAAGACGGTCTGTAAAGAGTATCTTGATCTGCTTGGTTTATCGGAGTTTAGTAAAATTTTGGGGCGAGGCAAGCCTAAGATTGAGGTCGATGCAACTAATCAACGTTTATTAACAGCATTAAAAGATAATCATTTATTCTATGATTTTGAAGAGGATAAGGAAAATCCCCCTTATTATAAAATAATAAGGCGACGCTCTATGTTTGATTCAGATACATAGTGTTATATATTTTTCGACAGTTTGGGCACTTTCATGGTGCCCAATTTTTTACGCTGAAATCTACGTAGCTAATCCTCTAAACCCATCAATATTCTTAGCCACCATCAGTGCGGCATCCAGTTCACTGATTTTATGTTTCAGCATAAGCTGTTTACGCTCCGCTTTTTCATGCTTTTCTGTCATTCCAAGCGCCAGATAAATACTTGGCGGTACGACGCGGAACAGTGCTTCAACCTTATGGCTAAGCACCACGCCTTCAGTGTATTTACCCTGTGCTTTGGTTGCCGATAATAACAATAACCGCTGTTCTTCGGTCAGGGATTTGAAACGACTAATTTGCTTAACTTCGTCCGGCGGCATGACCAGTAACTCCCACCACTCAATCATATTCAATAGCTTCTCTGCATCAGCCGGGAAGTCGGCCAGATTCTGGGTTGCCAACCACAGCCAAACGCCTAATTTACGCCACATCTTAGAACCTTTGGTGAGGAACTTAGCCAGCAGCGGATTGACGGTAATAATATGGGCTTCGTCGGTAATATTAACGATAGGGCGCGATGAGTGCTGGTTTTTCTCGCCCAAATTATTGATGTGATTAATCAGGGAAATATAGGATATCGCAAGTTGTGCTTCATAGCCCTCGCGAGCAAAGGTAGCAAAGTCTACCAACGTAATGTCAGCGTCTGGCCATGTCTGACCCTCACGATTAAACAATTCACCCTCAAATCCGGAGCAAAATAGCCCCATTGATTCTGCCATTTCATAGGCTCGGTTTCGGCGAGACTCGGGCAGAGTGTTATCGTGAGATAACTCAAACAGGGCATCCCGAATATCTTGCGTTAAGGTCTGCCGTTGCTCCTCATAGGTTTTATGGGCTGCATTCATAATCGCTTGCCGAATCATGGCTCTATCCGGACGGGTTAGTCTGGCATCTTCTCTGGCTTCACCGCCGGTGATCATTAGACGTGCCGTGATCTCCATTTCACCAAGAATGTCGCGTTGAGCGTCTCCGTCATCTTCATTGGTATTTTCTTCGGTCTCATCCTCAAACTGTTCGACTTTAGCGGGGTCTTCACCCATCAGACGCCAAGAGTCGGCAAATAACGGCAGGGTGATGCCGGAACCGGGTTTTAAGCTGATCTTATTAACCGTCAATCCGTAGCGTTCGGCATAGTCAGCGGTGAGACCAAATGAGTCACCGGCTTCAATGATAAACAGATGTGGGCGATGGAGCGCCATCAGTTGAGCTATTTTACCGTTCAGCGTGGCTGATTTACCGGCCCCAGTCGGCCCTAAAAGCAATAGATGTCCATTTTGCGATCGATCATTTTTGTTTAAGGGATCGAAGGTTAATGGCGAACCACCCCGGTTGAAGTAACTGACTCCTGGATTTCCGGTGCCAGTCTCTCTGCCGAAAAAAGGCAGTAAGTTAGCCATGTGCTGAACAAAGTTAAATTTGGTATACAGGTTACGTTTGTCTCTGGCGGGTTCAAAGCACATCGGTAGCCAGCGGAGATAGGCACTCAGCGGCGCGACCTCATCATTTTCCTGAATAGGCACTAAAGAGGCATTGAGTAAAACATTGTTCAGCTCTCTAACTTGTTTTTGCAGTAACTGAGTATTTTCAGCGGTTAAATAAAACGCTAATGCGCTGCGATACATCTTGTGGCCATCTTTGAGATAGGTTTTTACTTCCTGACAGTCCGATTTTGTGTAGATCGAATCAGTATTTTCACCAATAGCTCGGTCAGCCAGCTTATTCAGATGCTCTTCAAGCTGGTCCTGTGGATAGATGACGATAGTCATGCTCATAATTGTGGATTCAGGCATTAAATCGAATAAGGCATTAATCCCATCACCTTTGCGGTTCTCTCCTGTGATATGCCCGACTCTCGGCGCTTTGCGTAAGCGATCTACCACCACAACCCGGTGAGGTCGAGCATCAAAATACCAGTTACCCTCTTTACTGTTTGACGCTGGTTCAGTAAACAGCAGCGACTCGGCAAAATCGGTCAGAACTGGCAGATTCTGAGCGTCCTGTTCGGCATACCCGGCGAGCTGATAAAACTGTTGCCGATCTTCAATAAACGCTGGGGCAGGATTAAACCAACGCAGCAGCCAGTCATGAACCTGCGCTGCCGACTGGCGGTGCAGTTTGAGGCCTGCGCCTTTGAGTGCGCCGATGATGCGTTCACAAATATTGTTGAGTGCGTCTTCCGGTGTCTGCCCTAGCAGGGTGGGATCGTTGTTAGGAATATAGCGATAGATAACCATCCGGTTTCGGCGCAATTGCCCCCGCCACGGGGTTTTTGTCACTACATCGTCAAAGAACAATCCGTTAGGTTTTGATATGTTATGCAGGTGCCGGTCCATCTGATTCAGCCATTCCTCAGTAAACGCGCTGCCTTTGGCCTCGGGGACTACATAATTACGCAGTGTCTGCATATAAGAGGAGAAGTCACTTTCATTTTGACAGTAGAACTGAACAATCCATGGATGGTTGTCTGTCTCTTCGAAACTGTCTTGCAGGGCATGGGTAATGATATCCCTGACTTCTTCCAATCGTGACTCTGCCCGACCTTCGGTGCCGATGGGCGTTATCTCATAAACTGCACCAACGCTGTGGCCATCATCAAGCAAGAGCGTTTCACTGTGACTTTGATACTCAACCCACGGCAACAAATCGACAAAAGATTGCCCTTTGGCATAGAGAAAATTCACATCAGCCTGCGTTGTTTTACCACTGCGTACCGGTCGTTTTTGGCCTGTTTCAGCAGGTTGAGTTTCGGCATCTTTCTTTATTGAGGCATGAAATAATGATTTCATTACAACTCTCCTGTTCGTTCGCCTGGTAGAGCGTACTCAACGCGGCTATGTAGCGAAAAAACGGTGGAATAGCCGGGCACTGGCGTCGTTCCCTTACCGGTTAAATGAGGGAAGACATACATGACCAAATCAGGGTTCGGCAGGCGTGGAAAAAGTTGGTTAACTTCATTTTCCGCCGTACGAGTATACTCCCGCTGGGCAGCGGTCATTGTATCCGGTGATGTTAGCGGTCGTCGTAGCTGAGTGCGCATATCGAGTAAGGTTTGAGAACCACCGGCTTGCTGATGCCACAGATCCAGCATACTTTTGCCATTTGTCGGCAGGATATCTTCTTGAGAGGTACTGCAACCCACCAAGGTGATGGTGAGTATGAGTAAAAGTGTTTTTTCATGTACTCACCTAATCCAGTTCTGCGTTGATATTAGTGGCATCGTCATATTTAACTTTGCGGCCCTGTTGCTCATAATCAATGGGGATCTGCTTGCTGATATGTATCGCGATAGGATGGCCCGGAGGGACATACACAGCATCAAACATTTGGCCGTAACGTTGCTTAAACCAATCACTGGTCTCTTTTAAGCCGCCCCCGAGCATCTGACCAAGAACATACTGGCCGCTGCTGCCAGTGACGGCAGTTGTTACAGAGCTGCCATCGACGACGGTGGTCGTATTACCATTGGCAAAGGCATCGGCGGCAGCGGCTGAACCTGACAGCAAGAATTGGCTGCCGATATATTCAGCTGCGTTGGATTTTCTCGTACCCGGTACGCAGGGTAATCCCTGTGGATCGGATATCCAGCCAATCACACTGCTTTGCTGGCTATCACCACTATTCTGCGCTTTGTCTGAGGCTGGAGGGACGGTACGCACTGTTCCGTCACGGAATACGAAGGTGATTGAATGAACATTGCCCCTGACGCATGAAAGCGTCCAGTCGCCGGAGGCTGAACCTGACATAACGGCTCCTTCAACGTCGGGCAGTTCAATCCCGTTAGCAGTCAGGTTATCTCGACCTATCAACACCTTAAATGGATACGGGTCGGTTACCGTGCCGTTAATTGGCACTCGGCCAAGTAGGGCGGTCATAGCGACGGAACCCATCAACGTTGAATTTTCAGGGAGTGTGTAGACAGGCTTCGCATCTTCAATATCCCGCTCGCCTTTGAGTGCTGCACGAAATTCCTTTTGATCTTGACCTAATTCAGAGTCATCAAGAGATTTAAAACGGGTAGGGAAGCTGAAACCCGGAGATGATTTTTGGGCATCATCATTAATGGCATCCTGAGGCTCAATCCAACGAATGTTATTGCCCGATTGGTCGGGTAGATCGCTTGACTCTAAACCCAGACCGATAGGTAAATCCCCCGATAGATGGTTACTACTGGTCAGCTTTTCTAAACGTGATTGAAACTCATCAACCAGTGAGTTTTGTTGAGAACGCATTTCACCCCGCAGCGTATCCCGCTCAGAATTAAGTGCGGACGCTATTCGAGTATCAACGCTCTGCTCTCGTTCTCTAAGAAGCTGGTTTTCTTTTAGTAGCGTGGAATTGTTGGTTTTAATCTCTTGGAGTTCACGCCTATATTGTTTCATTTGACCCACTAACGTCGCCACCGTATCGGCAGCGGTATCACCGTCAATACCGAGTGCTTGCAGCTCCTCATCGGTTAAGTCAGCCACCGCAATTGACACTATCTTTTGATTATCCGAATCTGGTGACGGCGCATTACAGGATTTAAGTCCGATAAATATGGCCCCTAAAACAGCAATAGGTAGGATCAGCTTGAGCATATTATTGGGTTTCAGCTTCATGGCTTTGCTCCCAATTTGTTACTGGTTTCAGGGACTGGCTCTGGTAGAACCGCTTGTTCTGCCCCATGGTTGCGAGTCACTAAATACACCACCGTTGTGTCTTCAGGCGTTCCGATTGCCCCTAACCAAGCGTGCTGGAATGTGGCAGCATAAAAATGGCCTTGGAGCGCCCTGGGGTCGAGAGCAATTCGTTGGCGACTGGTATTTTTTAGCTTAATTGCAGTAACAACATAATTGCCGCTACGCCAGGCATTGAGTGGGGTTGCGATGATAGGTTCACTGGGCAAGAGCGTTGAAATAGTAGCAGGGAGTCTGACGGATACTTGCTGAATTCCTGGTAATGCCTCGATGGTGCGCAAAGGGGCATACAGACTTTGCGCTGCATAGCGCGTCAGGGCAACCGGCTGTGGAATAGAAAGCGTGTAGGGCTGCTCTGGTTGAGCCTCCGATGCTGTGTTTTGAGTTCCCCGCCCCCCATCTTGCTGATTGCTGAAAACACTATCACCGTAAACTAACTTAACTGGTTCAAGCACCGTTTTACCGACTTTAGCACTGATATCGAGCAGTATTAACTCACCATTTTCTACGTTCCGCAGCTGTAAACGGCTGGGGGGAAATGGCTCGTTGGCCAGTAGATACACTGTACCACCGGCGCTCTGTAGCCGAATTTTACCGTCAAGGCTGGCTGGATAGCCGATTCGAACGTTTCTATCAACGAAAATGATCCGCTCTTGATCCACGTTTAAACTAATTTGCAGAGGAATGCGTTCCCATTTCATCAATTCAACCGCTTGGGCACCGGCACTGATTAAAACCGATAGGAAAATGAGGATATGTTTCATTTATCCGCTCCTGAAGCTGGGGCAGCTTCTAATCGCTGTGGGTTAGCGGAGTAACAGTCGATGGCTAATCCCCATGGATTATTTTCTGCATCCACGTCATAGCGTACAACTTTGATGGGATAACGAACGAGAGCCCGTTTAACCGGCTCAGAACGGTAATATTCATCGACCGTCAAATCGAGCGTAACTAACCAGTTGTCCCGGTCGATAACTTCGACACGTTTGTTATTGAAACCTCTGCCCGGGATCTCATAAGTCCCTCGGACACGATCTCTTAGCTCACCGGCGTCACGCCGATAACGATAATCTTGTTCTAATTGAGAGTGGCAAGCGGGTGTCAGGTAAGCATTTAACGATTGCAGGTTACGGGCGTAGTCAACGTCGCCATTGGTTGGCCAGCGGTTGAGCTGCTGAAAAATATAAAACGTAAAGGCGTAGACACTACCGGGAGGGACTTCCCACCAGGCTCTGGTGCTCCCGGCTCGTAAGTCTGGAGGATTATGAATGGTTAAATCTCGTGGTGCGGTTTGCCATCCGTACCACAATCCCATGGCGATGATCAGAATAATAACCAGACCTAAACGCAGCGAGTTGATATGAGAATCTCGGGCGGCCAGTGCGTGTTTAAATTTGCTCATGGCTTAACTCCGTTTTATTGACCAAATGGCGCCGAATTGAATTAATCGCGTATCACCAAACCCACGTCGGGCGAACCATGCAGCAATTGCCAGATAGAGCCAGGTATCTGGCCTGCCGCGTTTAAGGCGTGCAAAGTATTTACCGCCCCATAAAATAGCTAAGGCCGCAAATAGCAGGGCGCAGGTGGGTATGAGGGGCCAGAGTTGCAGAGCTATAGCGGGAATAACGCCGAAAAATAACCCGCTAAAGAACCCAAGCAAGAAGGCGATAAAAAGCTCGCTGGTGGTGAGACCCCGAAATACGGACGGTTCTCTGTTGAGTCGGTCGGGTAAAAAGTCGATTGAGGCCATATCAAAGTATCTCAGAGGCTTTGGTCAGCAACCAAATAATGACAACCAGCAGAACAGCACCTACACCGGCGATAGCCCCAAGGTCTTTCCACTGCTTTTTACCCGTTTGGACTTCTGCGTAGGTTGCGATACAGCTATTAGCAACTGAGAGAAATCCGACGGCACAGATCCCCAACGCCAAGAGAATGACAATATCGTAACCGTAGTTTTTTATGGTATCGACGATCCCTTTGCCTTTACCTCTAGAGGGATCTTCCATGGTGGGTAAGTCGGCTCGGGCCATGACGGGAGTTAAAAAAATGATGACGCTAACGATAGCGCGTTGATATATCTGAACGATAAATTGTATAAAAGATATACGCATGCCATGTTCTCCATTAGCTTAAGGCGAGCCATAAGCAAAATAAAATAAGTAATACTGTGCGCCCGGTGATACTGCCGAGCTGTTTCCAGCTAACCTGTCCCGAACTTATCCCTCTAAAGGCGGTAATCAGCACCCAGGCGGCAAACAAAAACAACGAGGCAGAGAAAAGCGCGAGTAGCATCAGGTTCATCGATTCAGGTTTGGCGTTACTGCCAGCTTGAAATGCCGCAGATAAGTCAGCGCTGTTCATCGAACGGTTTCTCGTCGGTATTCACCCACCAAGGGAATAGGTACTCGGGGTTGAGCTCGTGAAGGCGATAGATATTGTTCAATGCCGGAACGCATTAGTTGGATATCATGATGGATCTGCGGGTAATCAAAGAAAAAACGTTGCTCAGTTACATTGGATTGCGCCGTCTGGTGGGCTCTTTTCAGCGTTGATTCAATTTGAGCTAATTGTTTTAAAGTAAGAGCGAGTTCTTCATTCTCACTGGCATGGAGTGGCAGATTAAATGATGCGCTAATCAATAGCACTAACCATTTAGAACAGCGCATAGAAGGAGCCTCCTGTTGACGATAAGTGAGTCAACAGGATGGCGTTAAGATAAGACTATTTCAGTGGGAAATTGAGTTTTGGTTTAGAAGAGTTTCTATTTTATGTTTAAAAGTTCATCACGAGCTTTAGGTTCTAATAGTCCACATGAAATTAATTCTTCAATATCTTTAGGCCTACTTTGTAATGATTTCAATTGAGCTTTAAGATATACCTCATTCCATCTCAATTGCTCAATGTCAATTTCATTTTCAGCTAAAGGTGGAATATCAAATACAATATCGCGAATTGAATAAGCTTTAACTGGAGCCATTGAAAATGGTTGTTTAGGCTCAAAGGGGGAAAGTTTATTTCTAAGATCAATCAGTTTTGGTAAATTATTAGCTGAGTCAACCATATTTTGTGGGTTTTTTTCTCCATTCAATTCTCTAGCTTGAATTTGAATTCTTGATTTTATAGCTGTAGTACTGGGTAAAATATAATCTCTCAATAGAAAGTAATATTCAAGCTGTCTTAACATTGCATTTTTACCCAATAAATATGAGTTTTTCATACTGTCTTGCCAAAAAGATTTATCTAAACCTTGATTCTGCGTAGGACACGCATGTTTCAATGTTCTTATAACATCTTCTTCAAACATATTAATGCTAGTTAGTGTTATTAATGTTTGCCTGTAATCTTCATGCATTATTTTTTTATGGCATCAATTTCTTCTAAACTAACTGAGCTAAGAAATACAGATGAGTCTTCAATATGTTTATCAAAATTGGCCAAAGCTGACTCGATAGGGGTAATACAGCTTTCTTTAAATTCTTGGCTAAATATGAAATTGCTTTTGTTAAGTTCTAAATAACAGCTAGAATATGAATCACCTAATTCATTCGTTAAATCTAAAGCCTGATTAAGCGAGGTTAGTGATAAGTTTTTTTGTTGTAGCTTGTCATTTTTGTACTCAGAATACTGTTTTACTCCAATATAACCAACGAGTAAGAGAATGAAAATAAAGAATGAGCGTAAACACCACTGAGTGATGGTGAGACGTTGAAACCAATGCCCATAAAAACTTTTTTGAATGTCAGGATACAAACCTATGTGATCGCATATTGTATTCCATCCCCACAGAGATATTTCACATTTACCTTGTTCTAGACGTTCTTGGGTTAACTTTACTACATATTCTTGGATTTTTCGGTCATCGGGTGCAGTGGTTAAGATAATTAAATGATCAATTTTTCGAGGAAATTTAGAGATATCTTTGATAATTTGATCAATTTCTTTAATCGAAAAGTTTTGTCCAAAACCATCACCTTTGCCTTTACACTGTAATGCAATGAATTTGTTATTTTTTGTAAGAGTATATAAGTCAACACCATTCTGAAATTGGCCATTACGGCCCCAACGTTGAAATTGCTTACCATATATTTTACTGAGTAATGCTCTACAGAGTCGTTCAAAATGTTGCCAATCTCTTGAAGGGGAATAGCTTGCTGAATGGGGCATATCGTACTAAATAACTGCGCCTAATAGTAGATCACCGAATGGAACTCAATCCGGTTTGAGCGATCTGATCAATCGCCAAAAAGAACATATCGCCAACCGGACTGAGTTATGCCGATCATAGCACCGATACCCAGAAATGAACGACGTCAGATGGAAAAAATTGTCCATAAAACAACAGACAAAAACCATTCCAGACGTCTCATGGCCATGCTGATGTTACATCGTGGTGAATCACTCAGTTATGTCGCTAAAAACCTGTGTGCAGCACGTTCCTCCGTCGGTCGCTGGATTCACTGGTTCACACTATTTGGCATCGAAGGCCTGAAAAGTCTTCCGCCCGGACGCCCAAAAAAGTGGCCTGTTGAGGCGATGATGCGCATGCTCAATTTACTTGTTGAGCGCTCTGCACAGGACTTCGGATATCTGCGGTCACGGTGGAGTACTGAGATGCTAACGATTGAAATTAATAAACTATTTAATTCAACTTTGCATCCAGGAACGATCCGTCGCTGGCTACCTGAAGGTGGGATTGTCTGGCGCAGGGCAGCTCCGACATTACATATTCGCGATCCCCTCAAAGATGAAAAACTGGCAGCGATTAATGAAGCATTAGAAAAAAACTGCGCTGACCATCCCGTCTTTTACGAGGATGAGGTGGATATCGATTTGAATCCCAAAATAGGCGCTGACTGGCAGAAAAAAGGACAGCAAAAACGAATCCCTACGCCGGGAAAAAATGAAAAGCATTACCTTGCCGGAGTACTTCATGCGGGAACGGGCAGAGTGGACTACGTCAGCGGGACAAGTAAGAACTCAGGTCTATTTATCAATATGTTACGAAAGTTGAAAAGTACATATCGCAGTGCAAAAACAATTACGCTAATCGTTGATAATTACATCATTCACAAGAGCAAAAAAACGTTGAAATGGTTGGAGGATAATCCGAAATTTACTGTTATTTATCAGCCAATTTACTCTCCGTGGGTAAACAAAATAGAACTCTTATGGTTGGCCTTGCACGAGACCATCACGCGCAATCATCACTGCAGAACAATGTGGCAATTATTGAATAATGTCAGACAATTTATGAAAGCCGCTTCACCTTTCCCGGGCAACAAACATGGGCTAACGAAAGTGGAGCGGTATTAGGCGCAGTTATTTAGCTTCTTGAACTTTATTTCCCCACCATGCCATGAGTTCTTTACGTTGCTCAAGGTAGGTTGAACGATTATAAGAACGACGAACATCATTCTGATCCACATGGGCTAACGCTGCTTCAATAACGTCTGGATTCCATTCAGCTTCATTCATTGCAGTACTAGCTATTGAGCGTAAACCGTGTGCAACAAGCCTTCCACCCCATCCGATTCGTTTTAATGCCGCATTAGCCGTTTGGCTATTCATCGGTTTTCCTGGGTGAATTCTGCTTGGAAATACGTATGAGTATGCTCCACTAATTGGTTTCATTCGTTCCAGTATCTTTATTGCCTGAGGAGATAAAGGCACGGAATGGGCCCGGCGCAGTCCTGTTCTGCCTTTCATATTCTCCGCCGGGATATGCCAAATAGCTTGTTCAAGATCGATATTTTCCCATCGAGCGTTGACCGCCTCATTGGGTCTGATTAACGTTAGCATTTGCCATTCAATTAAATATCTTGTCGTCAATGACAGGTTAGATAACCTAATTGAGGACATCAGTTCTGGTAATAATTCAGGCCTAATAGTTGGGAGGTTTTTTTTGAGCGGCTTTTGAAATGCTTTAGCAATACCGGAGGCAGGATTAGCATCTAACAAACCAACATTCATCGCATATATCATTATTTCATTAATGCGCTGTATTATCCGACGCAGTGTTTCAAGCGCACCTCTCTCTTTTACCGGCTGTAATATGTCAATGAGCTTTCGGGCTGAAATTTCGCTGATGGGGATATTTTGGATCGCGGGTATAACGTCATTTTCTAAAGAGCGCCACACATCTAACGCATAATCTTCAGTGACCGTTTCTTTCTTTAACTCAAACCATTCCTTAGCTACATTGAGGAAGATACTTGCCTCTAATACTTTTTGTTCCTCTTTATCCGCCGTTTCTTTAACTTTAGGATCGATACCACTCGCCAGCATCGATAAATAAGTTGCTCGTAGCTCTCTTGCCTGGGCTATTGAAATAGAGGGGTAAGACCCTAAACTAATTCGGTTCCTTGCGTTGCTGTAAGGGCGCTTATAACGAAAGTGCCAGTATTTATTGCCGGTAGGTGATACGACCAAGCTAAGACCATTACCATCTGAAAGAGAAAACTCTTTAGTTGCGGGTTTAGCTTTACTCACTTCTGCATGGGTTAAAGGACGAGTAATGATAGCCATGGCTAGCTCCTAACGTTGACAGTGAGAGGGAGTGGGTTAGTACTCAGTAGTGCCTGAGGACGCTGAGGCAAACCGTCGTAATCATCTGTGGCGTAAGTAATTTCAGCTATACGAAACTGAATTTGGGCCCAAGAAAATTGATGTGTCAGATGTTGGGCCGATATCTGGGCCGATTTTTTGTAGAATGGTGTGGATGCATATGGACTAATATGGACATAAAAAAACCGTATCCTCTTGAAGAAGATACGGTTTCCTGTACTTTTAAGGACTTGTCTGGACGTCCTTGGAAGGTTATGTGGTGGAGCTGGCGGGAGTTGAACCCGCGTCCGAAATTTCTACACCGTCGGTACTACATGCTTAGTCTGGTCTTTACATTCGCCTGACAGCTGCGGACAGACACGCCACTACCAGACTAGCTTGATTAATTTTAATGCTTCAACCCCAAGCAAGGCATCCACACGATCTCTTTTGGTTTTGACCTCTCTTGATCCCCGTCCTAAGAGCGGAGGCTAGGGAGAGAGGGCTCTGAGCAGGTTATTAAGCTGCTAGTGCGTAGTTTTCGTCGTTTGCGACTATTTTTTTGCGGTTTATTAACGAGGCCTACCGCACCTCGGCATGCACCTTGGGTTTCGCAAATCCCGTCGAATCCAGAATCAGCCCCAAGTTGATTAAACGATTATAACAGATTTATCCCTGCACACACCAGCGACTTAACCGTTTGCCGGTTTTATAAGCAGAGTGATTAAACGGGCGGCCTGACAGAGCATCGAGACACCACCGTCAGGCCGGTTAACGTTTGAGGATTACTTGCGCTGCCCTTTAGAGAGCATCCATTGCCATTTTTGTTCGCGGTTTAGCTCCGGAGGGGGAACGCGCAGCGATGGATCTAAACGTGAAACCGGATCGTTGTCAGCTTCATTATTGACCGCGTTCTTGATGCGGGTAGTGATCACCTCATCAATATGGCTCACCTGAATCAGGCGCTGACACTGACAACCTCGACCTTCCAGCTGGTTAGGCACGCTTTTGGTTTTGCAGGTTATCTCATCAACCGCAGAAAGAATATAAGATACGGTGTTGATGGCTTTACACGGAGTCAGCTCGAAATGCTCGGCTATCTCTGTTGCGCTAATCCAACGACTTTGCTGCATTACCCAACGGGCGACGGAAAGATATAAAGGTTCTTGAACATACTGTCTGTACATATTCTCACCTATTTCATCAGGACTACTAACCTATAATATTGCCAGCATTTATCTATTTTTTAGTGCAATAAATAGATGTCACGACGATGTATTGATATTTAACTTTTTAATTATCAATCTGTCTGAATATACCTAATCATGCTGCAAAGAACTATGTGTTTTTATGCTATTTTTTATAAAAATATCAATAATTTGATAATGTTAATTCATTGTTTCAATAAGGTGTCTCTGGCGTAATTTAAAATGGCTATTTGTGACATTTAAATAAGACGGGACTACCTTTTTTGATCGCCATCATTAATTGATAATAGATGATGACTTTCGCTATTTTAGTGCCAGACGATAAATCAACTTTCGGATTTATTTTATTATTTTGTTTTAAGTTTCATTGGATTACTGTTTTTGTGCGGTGGATCTGAGTTCGGTTTCAGATAACGAATAAAATTAATCAATATCTGCCTGGAGGATAAAATGAAACCGGAAAATAAAGTGAATGTTCTTGAGTGTATTTCTCAGGAAATGCGTGATGTATTGCAATTTCAATTACAAAATGCCAAACCTCTACCCGCTAATTCAGATTATGGAACTATTCGCCAAAGTTATATTGACGAGCGTAAATATTGGAATAGTGAAGGGCCTGAAATGGCAAAAACGCAATCGGTAAAAATAACCACTAAATATGGTGAAACCGGGACGCGAATATATTATCCACAACACACAACCCGGGCCACCCTGTTTTATTTACACGGCGGTGGTTTTATTGTGGGTAATCTCGATACTCACGATCGCATCATGCGCCTGTTGGCACATTACACCGGCTGTGCGGTGATCGGGGTCGATTATTCACTTTCTCCTGAAGCACGCTTTCCGCAGGCAATTGAAGAGACGGTTGCCGTCTGCCAATTTTTTCATGCTCACGCAGCAGATTATCAGCTAAACATGCAGCAGATTATCAGCTAAACATGCAGCAGATCGGCTTTGCGGGGGATTCTGCCGGTGCCATGTTGTCATTTGCTACTGCTCTGTGGTTGAGGGATCGTAACATTGACTGTGGTCATGTTGCTGGTGTGCTGCTCTACTATGGGCTGTATGGTTTGCGGGACTCCATGACTCGTCGCCTGTACGGTGGCAGTTGGGATGGCCTAACTCAAAAAGATTTAGAAGAGTATGAGCAAGCCTATCTGGCTAACGAACAGGATAAGGAATCACCTTATTACTGCATATTTAATAATGATTTAACCTGTGATATTCCACCTTGCTTTATCGTTGGGGCGGAATTTGATCCGTTAATCGACGATAGCCGGACGTTATACCAAACCTTGCGTGAACATCAACAGCCTTGCTGCTACCAGATGTATGCCGGAACCCTGCATGCATTCTTACACTATTCCCGCATGATGAAGAGTGCCGATCAGGCCCTGCGCGATGGGGGCTGATTACTTCTGTCGCCATCTGGATTAACCCGTCTGCTGAAGGTTGCCCGTTTGGGCAACCCATTCAATACATTAGTAAAACTAGCTTAGTAAAGTTTCATTTGGCTGGTCTGCTCCAGCGACATGCCACGAGTTTCCGGTGCCAGTATGACAGACACCAGTAAGCCAAACAGTGATACACCGGCACCAACCAGCATGGTGGCAGAAATTCCGTACTGCTGCATAAACAGCGGTAATCCATAGATGGAAATCATGGTACCTATGCGGCTGAGGGACATGGCCGCACCAACCGCAGAGGCGCGAATGGCGGTAGGGAACAGCTCATTAGGATACAACCACTGTAGAATACCGGGGCCTCCGGAGAAGAAAGCATAAGTAGCAAAGGCAATAATAATAAACAGAATGCCGGGCTCAGAAACAAAGCCCAACAGCGCCAGGGCGATGGTCATCATGGTAAAACTGCCAATCAACAGCGGCCTGCGGCCAATACTGTTCAGCCAGTACATGGCAGGAAGACAGCCGAGCATGAAAAACAGACTGATGACTACATTGCCCAATACTGCATCTTTTCCTTCGCTAAGACCCAACTGGGTGATGATCTGTGGGCCGAAGGTATAAATGGCAAACATTGGGATCACCTGACAGGTCCAGATAATGGCGACAAACAGCAGCGAAGTGAAATGGCGGCGGGTAAAAATCTGGCGATAGCGGGTTTCAGGTTCCTGCTCCTCGTCGAAAACCACATGCTCGCCAAACAGTTTAAACATCAGCTCTTTGCACTCTTCCACCCGGCCTTTACGGATCAGCCAGCGGGGTGATTCCGGCAGTTCAAATCGACCCAACAGAATGATAATACAAGGAATAGCTGCGCTACCCAGCATCCAGCGCCAGCCGTTTTCCATATCGTAGAGTAAGTAACCCACCAGATCGGCAGCCGTTGCGCCGATATACCACATGGCGGCAATAAACCCCATGGTAAAGGCTCGTTGTTTGGTACTGGAGAATTCCGCAATCATGGAGGTAGCAATGGGGTAGTCAGCCCCAATCACAATGCCAATCAGAAAGCGCATTATTACCAGTTCCAGCGGGGATGATACAAACATCGTAGCCACTGAAATCAAACCGATGGCCAGAATATCAATTAAAAACATCAGGCGGCGACCAACCAGATCGGCGATATAACCGAACAGGGCAGTGCCAATAAACAGGCCAACCAGCGTAGCGGCACCGATTAAACCTATCCAGTTAGCATCCAGTTTCAAAACCGGGGTAAGTTGTTCCAGTGAAATACCGATGATGACCAGAACATAGCCATCAAGAAAAGGGCCTCCGCTACCCCACAACATAATTTTGCGGTGTATCGGTGAAAAACTAATGTCATCGAATTTTTTATATTGTTCCATAAAGTGTCAGGCCACATTTGTTATGCCTTTGGCCGATTCGGGAACCATCAGGCTATTGTTATTATGTGAAGAGCGGAAACAGATATTCCATCTATTTCCGCATCGGCCTTAACCGTAACGATATTCAACCCCAAAGGTACCGCGCGGGTAGGTCCACTCTTCCAAAACGGAATGGCGACATAGGATGCGACAGGTTCCGCACTCCAGGCAGCCGGCATAGTCAAAACGAATAGAGCCATCTTCCAGTTGCTTATACAGCCCGGCAGGGCAGGCAAGGGTCAGGGTACGAAATGCTGCCATATCAGGGTGTTCGCGAATAATGATATGTGGATGTCCCTCATCCACATGAAACTTATTCAGCCCCAGTTTCACGTCAATATTGACTGGTTCACTCATAGCGCAGTTCCTCCTTTAATACCGTCCTTAAACAGATTCAAATAGCCGACCTGTTTAGCATGTCGCATGATTTTTTTGCGTAACGGCTGTGGCGGTTGCCCGTCAATGGTGAACAGATCCGCCATGATGTTGGCGGCCATTTGCGGGTATTGGGTAAACATTCGTGGGTTATCCATCATGGCAGGCACTTTGCGGTAGTGACGCAAATCTTGCATTACCGACAGGTTTTCCAGATGTTGGGTATAGCTGCTTAACCCCTGAGCGCTGAAGTCGTTTTTGGCTTTGGCATCCAGTACGGCACGGGCTGCGGCTTCACCTGATGCAATGGCCAAATCCATACCGCGAATAGTAAAGCCAAGGTTGAGGCACATACCTGCGGTATCACCGGCGATCAGAACACCGTCACCAATCAGTTTTGGCATCATGTTGATACCGGCTTCCGGCACCACATGAGCGGCATACTCTATGGTTTTTCCCCCGGCGATCAGCGGTCGTACTGCCGGATGATGTTTAAAATCTTCCAGCATTTGCGGCACGGATTTGTTGGCCTGTTCAATGTGATGCAAACCATATACCAGCCCCAGAGAGATAGTATTGCGGTTGGTATACAGGAAGCCGCCACCCATTTGACCATCGGAAGGCGTACCGGCAAACAGCCAGGCGGCACCCTGATTACTTTCCAGACTAAAGCGCGCTTCCAGCAGATCTTGCGGTAGCTCAATCAGTTCTTTGACGCCAACGGCAACGGAAGCGGGAGACACGGGCTTCGCCATACCGATTTGCTCAGCCAGAATAGCGTTAACGCCTTCGGCGAGAATCACGGTATGGGCTTCCAGCACATCGCCATCTGCCTCAACGCCAATCACTTTACCGTCACGCTGAACCAGCTTATCGACGCGAATACCACAAATGAATTGAGCGCCGGCTTCTTCTGCCTGTGCCATTAGCCAGGGATCGAATTGAGCACGCAGTACCGAGTAGGAGTCTTTTAACGGCGTGGCATCACCGGAACGATGGTAATCAAGGGTTACGGCGCTGTCATCGGTGAGAAAAGAGATCTTCTCGTGGGTAATACGACGTTCAACAGGAGCCTGTTCGGCAAAGCCGGGAATAATACGCTCCAGACTGTGGGTATACAGCCGACCGCCGGTAACGTTTTTGGCTCCGGCATAGTTGCCGCGCTCAATAACCAATACGTTAGCACCTTCACGGGCCAGCACCAGTGCGCAAACGCAACCAGCCAGCCCGGCACCTACGATAATGGTATCAAAGATATCTTCGGACATAGTGTCTCCAGGTAGACGATAAAACGGCGCAGCATTAAATAGCTGCGCCGTTTCGTTAACGTTTTAACGCCTCAGTGAGCGCAGGAACGATCTTCATCAGATCGCCAACCAGACCATAGTCGGCATACTGGAAAATCGGTGCGTTTTTATCTTTGTTAATTGCCATGATGATTTGAGCACCATTGGCGCCAACCATATGCTGGATTTGACCGGAGATACCCAGTGCCAGATAGAGCTCGGGCTTGATCATAATGCCGGAAATACCAACATAACGTTCCCGCTCCATCCACTTTTCGTTTTCTGCTACCGGACGCGAACAACCCAGTTCGGCACCCATGGCATTGCTGAGGGCTTCTGCAATAGAGATATTTGCCTGATTACCAATACCACGGCCCACGCTGACCACCAGACGTGCTTTGCCCAGGTCGACGCTGTTACTTTGCTTAGCGTTACGGGATACGCAGGTAATTGGATTTTTCGGCGCAACAAACTCCAGCGGCGTGGCGCTACCGGTGCGGGCTGAGTCTTCCGTAGCGGCTTCAAACACCCCGCTGTTCAGGGTGGTTACGGCATAAGGTGTAGTAATTTGCTCTTTACCGAATGCCAGCCCGCCATACACCATATGGGTTGCTACTAAATGACCATCCTGCAACACCAGTTCGTTGGCGTCATTAACCACACCGGCAGCAAGTCGGGCACCCAGCCGTGCTGACAGCGCTTTACAGCGGCGAGTGGCGGGTAACAACACCAGAGCACTCGCACCTTGGCTCTTAATGGCTTGTACCAGAGTATCCGCATAGTCTTCGATAATACGATCTGCAGGAATGGTTCCTAAATCATAAGCGGCATCTGCTCCAAGGCGAAACGCCTGAGCCGACGGCTCGTTGCCTTGCACAATAACGCGGACGTTTTCGCCGAGCTGACGGGCAGCCCCCATCAGTTCTGGCAAACGGGATGCTGTATCGCTAAATACCCAAACAGTTGAAAATTTGCTCATGTCATCCCCTTATTAACCGATTACTTTACGCAGGTGTTCTGCAAATTCGGCGATTTGATCTTCGCCATCGCCTTCAATGATCACGCGGGCACGCGCTTTCTGTTGAGGGGCCAGTACGCTGAGTAATGTAGTGTAAGAACTCACATTGCCCAGACCTAAATCAGCGGATTGCCAGGCCTGAACCGGTTTTTTAGCCGCACCGAGAATCGCCTTCATTGACGGGATTTGTGGGGCGTTAATATCGGTAGACACTGCAACAACAGCGGGAAGATTGAGGGTTAAGGTTTCCACTTCATCTTCCAGAGTGCGTTCTACCTGAATTTGTGTGTCGGAAAGGTTGATGATGCGGCTAACGCCGTTAATGGCACTCACACCTAAGGCTTCACCCAGTAACAAGCCAACTTGCTGGGCATAAAGGTCAGCAGAGCCATCACCGCACAGAATCAGGTCGAAGCCAGATTTTTGTGCCGCTGCAGCCAGAGTAGCTGCTGTTTGATGGGGGAGGGCATTCTCCAGCCCCGGTTCAGAGACAACAATCAGCTCATCCGGGCCGCGTGACAGTACATCTTTACGCCCTTTAGGATTTGCCAATGCTTCACCACCGGTGCTCATGGCAACAATATGAATATCGCTATTTTGCTGTTTTAGTGCACAGGCAGCTTCAATGGCGTTAAGGTCGAATTGGCTGATTTTTGCATCTGTTTTACTGAGGTTCAGCGTGCCATCACCGTTAACGGTAATATCCTGCTCCTCGGGAATGAGTTTATAGCATGCAATTATTTTCATCACTTCTCCGATTAGGCAATATAATTTTCAATATTGTGAAGTATTTCCCAAATTAGAAAGTAAATACAAATTAAGGAAAATATAATATAACGGCATGTTTGAAGCCGTTTAAAAGTTTACGTGGTTATTAACAGTAAAATAGTTCACCAGATTTAATATGATTAATTAATATTCTATTTATCCATTCCTCAACATCAAATTATCCTGATGGCAATAGAAATACCATGATTCACCGGGTCAAAATAATACGTAGATCACCAATATTGAAAGTGTCACCTGTTCCTCTAACTCTTTTTTAGTAGTGTCTATTTTTTGTATTTGCATGATTTTAAATAATATTTTTTAGTTTAATACAGGGTGGCTTCTTTGGTGTTCATCCGTGAGGTGCTGAGATCAGGGACATGACTTGATTAAGATCACGGATTATTCAGCGTTCAAATTTCATTATAAACCTCATGTTAATTAGCTGAGATTTTTGCATTAAGGAATATGTTCTGAAATCTGTTTATATATTTAATGCGTTGCGTTATTGATTTTTTTGATTCTGAAGTTTAATTAAAAAGATAATTTCATGCCGGGGTGTGTTCATCTATTAAAAGGTGACATGGATAGTTTCTGTTTAGAAACGTAGCTCTCAATATTGCCATTGTGAGGAGAATATTTCATGGGGCAGATACAAAAATGAAAACTGAAAATGAAGCAGGTAAAAAGAAAACGGGAATAGAACCCAAAGTCTTTTTTCCTTCACTGATTATTGTCGCAATCCTTTGTTATCTGACGGTTCGCGATCTGGAGGCGTCAAACGCAGTAATTAATGCGGTATTTAACTACATTACTTACGAATGGGGATGGGCGTTTGAGTGGTACATGGTAGTGATGTTTGGCGGTTGGTTCTGGCTGATTTTTGGACCCTTTGCCCACCGCACTCTGGGGGATGAAAAGCCAGAATTTAGCACGCTAAGCTGGATTTTCATGATGTTCGCCTCCTGTACTTCTGCCGCGGTACTGTTCTGGGGTTCCATTGAGATTTATTACTACGTTTCCTCACCACCATTTGGGCTGGAACCATTCTCTACTCCGGCTAAAGAGTTAGGGCTGGCTTATAGCCTGTTCCACTGGGGGCCGTTGCCGTGGGCAACTTATAGCTTCCTGGCGGTGGCGTTTGGTTACTTCATGTTTGTAAGAAAAATCAATGTGATGCGCCCAAGCGGAACGCTGGTGCCGTTGCTGGGAGAAAAGCGCTGTAAAGGCTTCATTGGTACGATGGTG
Source organism: Limnobaculum xujianqingii (assembly GCF_013394855.1). Lineage (NCBI taxonomy): Bacteria > Pseudomonadati > Pseudomonadota > Gammaproteobacteria > Enterobacterales > Budviciaceae > Limnobaculum > Limnobaculum xujianqingii. The sequence continues at coordinate 514,533 of NZ_JABMLK010000002.1, forward strand.
GATAACCTCTACTTAGTTGCGCTGATTCTGGCAATGGGAACCAGTCTGGGACTGGCGACACCGCTGGTCACCGAATGTATTCAGTACCTGTTTGGTATTCCACATACCCTGGAGTTGGATGCATTAATCATTGGCTGCTGGATTATATTTAATGCCGTTTGCGTTGCCTTTGGCCTGCAAAAAGGGATCAAGATTGCCAGTGACGTGCGCAACTATCTGAGCATTATCATTCTGGCCTGGGTCTTTATCATTGGTGCAACCAGCTTTACGGTGAACTATTTCACCGATTCGGTTGGGGTGCTGCTGATGAACGTGGGCCGCATGCTGTTTTATACCGATGCAATTAGCAAAAGTGGGTTCCCGCAGGGCTGGACGGTATTCTACTGGGCGTGGTGGATCGTTTACGGCATCCAGATGTGTATCTTCCTGGCGCGTATTTCCAAAGGACGTAGCGTTCGTCAGCTTTGTCTGGGAATGGTCGGCGGCCTGACGGCATCTACCTGGCTGTTATGGACCATTCTGGGCAGTAACACGCTGTCCCTGATCAATAACCAAATCATCGATATTCCTCAAATTATTGAACAGCACGGTGTGGCGAGGGCCATTATCCAAACCTGGGCTGCATTGCCGTTAAGTACGGTCACCATGTGGGCATTCTTTATTCTCTGCTTTATCGCCACGGTAACCCTGATTAATGCCTGCTCTTACACGCTGGCCATGTCGACCTGTAAAGAAGCCAACGGCTACGACGAGCCGCCAGTTTGGGTGCGTGTAGGCTGGTCGGTGCTGGTTGGGGTTATCGGCATCATCCTGTTGGCATTGGGTGGTCTTAAACCAATTCAGACAGCGATTATTGCCGGAGGATGTCCACTGTTCTTCGTCAACATAATGATAACCATATCTTTCCTCAAAGACGCCAAAGCGACTCATTGGAAATATTGATCTTTTAACACAGAAAATAGAAGAGGCCTTACCTATGGATTTTACATTGACCGATGAACAGGAACTGTTTGTTGCCGGTATTCGAGATTTGATGGCGCAGGAAAACTGGGAAGCCTACTTTGCCGAATGCGACCGTAACAGTGAATATCCTGAGCGCTTTGTCAGAGAGCTGGCAGAAATGGGACTTGATAGCCTGCTGTTGCCGGAAGAGCACGGCGGTCTGGATGCGGGATTTGTCACGCTGGCGGCGGTTTGGGCCGAACTGGGGCGCTTGGGAGCACCTACTTACGTGCTGTATCAGTTGCCGGGCGGTTTTAATACTGTGCTGCGTGAAGGTACTCAGGAACAAATCGATAAGATTATGGCGTTTCAGGGCACCGGTAAACAAATGTGGAACTCAGCCATTACCGAACCGGGCGCTGGTTCTGACGTAGGCAGTCTGCAAACTAACTACACCCGCAAGAATGGCAAAGTGTATCTCAACGGTAGCAAATGCTTTATCACCAGTAGTGCCTATACCCCTTATATCGTGGTAATGGCCCGGGATTCCGCTTCGCCAGATAAGCCAATTTACTCCGAGTGGTTTGTGGATATGAGCAAACCGGGCGTTAAAGCCTCCAAGCTGGAGAAGCTGGGCCTGAGAATGGATAGCTGCTGCGAAATCGTATTCGATAACGTTGAGCTGGAAGAGAAGGATATGTTTGGCCGGGAAGGCAACGGTTTTAACCGGGTGAAAGAAGAGTTCGACCATGAACGTTTTATTGTGGCGTTAACCAACTACGGTACCGCTTACTGCGCCTATGAAGATGCGGCTAAGTATGCGAATCAACGGGTACAGTTCGGTGAAACCATTGGTCGCTTCCAACTGATTCAGGAAAAGTTCGCCCATATGGCAATCAAACTGAACGCCATGAAAAACATGCTGTTTGAATCAGCCTGGAAAAGCGATAACGACCTGATGACCTCTGGTGATGCGGCAATGTGTAAATTCTATTGTGCTAATGCCGCTTTTGAAGTGGTGGATTCTGCCATGCAGGTGCTGGGTGGTATTGGTATCGCCGGGGATCATCGGGTAACGCGCTTCTGGCGTGATCTGCGGGTTGACCGTATTTCCGGTGGTTCTGATGAAATGCAGATTCTGACCCTGGGCCGTGCTGAACTGAAAAAGTATCGTTAATCACTCTCACCAGAGACAGGGATGCTTTAGATGAAGCACTAATCTGAAGCATTCCTGAACTGGTGCCATACAAAAGGCTAATAATTATGTCTGAACGGTTATCCATGCCCACATTCGGTCCACTTTCCGGTTTACGGGTAGTTTTTTCCGGAATTGAGATTGCCGGTCCCTTTGCCGGACAAATGTTTGCCGAGTGGGGAGCCGAAGTTATCTGGATCGAAAACGTCACCTATGGCGATACCATTCGTATTCAACCTAATTATCCTCAGCTCTCAAGGCGTAACCTGCACGCGTTGTCACTGAATATATTTAAAGATGAAGGGCGGGAAGCTTTTCTCAAGCTTATTGAAACGACGGATATCTTTATTGAGGCCAGCAAAGGACCGGCTTTTGCCCGTCGTGGTATTACCGATGAAGTGCTGTGGGAACATAACGAAAAGCTGGTGATTGCTCACCTCTCTGGTTTTGGTCAGTACGGTACGCCGGAATATACCAATCTTGCTGCTTATAACACCATTGCTCAGGCTTTTAGCGGTTATCTGATTCAAAATGGTGATAAAGATCAACCGATGCCGGCTTTCCCTTATACGGCGGACTATTTCTCTGGTATGACGGTAACCACAGCAACATTGGCGGCCTTGCATAAGGTGCGCGAGACCGGCGTTGGTGAAAGTATCGACGTAGCAATGTATGAAGTGATGTTGCGTATGGGCCAGTACTTCATGATGGACTATTTTAACGGCGGCGAAATCTGCCCGCGAATGACCAAAGGTAAAGATCCGTATTATACCGGCTGTGGCCTGTATAAATGCCAGGATGGCTACATTGTTATGGAGCTGGTGGGTGTGAATCAAATTCAGGAAATGTTCAAGGATATGGGGATTGATGACCTGTGGGGAACGCCTGACATTCCGGAAGATACTCAACTGATTCACCGTATCGAGTGCCCTAAAGGCCAGTTTGTTGAAGATAAACTGGACGAGTATCTGGCTGAAAGGCCAATTGCTCAGGTGCTGGCTCGCTTTGCTGAACTGAAGATAGCATCGACTAAAGTGCTTACCATTCCTGAGTTGGAAGGTAATCCACAGTATGTTGCCCGTGAATCTATCACCCACTGGCAAACCATTGATGGCCAGGACTGCAAAGGGCCAAACGTCATGCCTAAGTTTAAGAACAATCCGGGGCAAATTTGGCGCGGTATGCCAACCCTGGGAATGGACACCGCCGCTATTTTAGCCAACGTTGGCTACAGTGAGGCGGAAATCCAGCAGCTGGTAACTAAGGGGCTGGCCAAGGTGGGGTAACCGCTTTAGTTATGCATTGGATAATATTTTTGCCGTCATTTGCACCCCGCCAACCGTGCAGCGATATTGGGTAGGTATGGAATGGATATAGTAGGTAGACAAGATTTACGTCAAATGTGGGATGACCTTGCAGAACTGCACGGCGATAAAACTGCATTGATTGTAGAGAATCTTCAGGGGCTGGCGCTGGAATATAGCTACCAACAGTTGAATGAGGAGATTAATCGTACCGCTAATCTCTTTCATTCACTTGGCGTGGCTAAAGGCGACAAGATAGCGCTACATCTCAATAACTGTGCTGAGTTTTTCTTTTGCTGGTTTGGTTTAGCGAAAATCGGAGCGGTGATGGTGCCGGTTAACGCTAATCTGCTAAAAAATGAGAGTGCCTATATTGTTAACCAGTGTGAAGCTTCGATGGTGGTAACCAGCAGGGAATTTTTTGCCATGTATCAGGAGATTCAACAGGAGGCGCTGGCGCCCATACAGCAGCTGATGTTGATCAACCCGATGGCAGAAGATAAGTTTTCATCTGATGTACTGGACTTTCATCGTCTGCAGCAGGTTCAACCCCGCCATTTGATGCATTGGGAAGATCTCGATGTTGAAGATACGGCAGAAATCTTGTTTACCTCCGGTACAACTTCGCGTCCCAAGGGGGTAGTGATCACTCACTATAACCTGAGGTTTGCTGGTTACTATACCTCCTGGCAGTGTGCATTGCGTAAGGATGATGTCTATCTGACGCCGATGCCAGCCTTTCATATTGACTGTCAGTGTACGGCGGCGATGGCAGCTTTTTCGGCGGGAGCCACTTTTGTACTGTTGGAAAAATTCAGTGCACGTACTTTTTGGGCTCAGGTATGCAAATACCGGGCAACCGTGACCGAATGTATACCACTGATGATCAAAACTCTGATGATGCAACCGCAAATGCCTTGGGAAAAACAGCACTGCCTGCGTGAAGTGCTGTTTTATCTCAATATCTCCGATCGGGAAAAAGATGCCTTTGTGCAGCGTTTTGGCGTTCGGTTATTTACCTCTTATGGAATGACAGAGACCATCGTTGGTGCCATTGGCGATCGCCCCGGAGATAAGCGCCGCTGGCCATCTATTGGTCGTGCCGGATTTGGTTATGAAATACAGATCCGCGATCGGGATGGAACCCTGCTGGAGGCTAATGTCACCGGAGAAATTTGTATTAAAGGTATTCCCGGCAAAACCCTGTTTAAAGAGTACTACCGCATGCCTGAAGAGACAGCCAAAGCACTGAGTGCCGACGGCTGGTTGCGTACCGGTGATTATGGCTATGTAGATAATGAAGGCTTTTTCTATTTCGTTGAACGTAGCTGCAACATGATCAAACGTAGTGGGGAGAATATTTCCTGCGTTGAGCTGGAGAATATTATTTCCACCCACCCAAAAATCATGGACGTCACGGTAATTGGCCTGAAAGACTCAATTCGGGATGAGGCGATTAAAGCTTTCGTGGTGCTCAACGAAGGGGAAACCATCACTGAAGAAGAGTTTTTCTCGTTTTGTGAAAGCCATATGGCCAAATTTAAAGTGCCATCCTTTCTGGAGATCAGGAAGAATTTACCAAGAAGCTGCTCGGGGAAAATTATTAAAAAAGGTCTGCACTGAGTTTGTTGAAGAAATAATAAACAGAGCGTTCATACGACATGATTATTCATGATAATGCCGTATTGGTTTGCTGCGCTCGATTATCAGCTCAGTGAGGTTATTAATTGCCAGTCAATGGAGTATTAATATGAGCGAATCGTTACATGTAAGCCGGAATGGTCACATTCTGGAGATTATATTAGACAGGCCCAAAGCTAACGCTATCGATGCGAAAACCAGTTTTGAAATGGGTGACGTATTTATTAAGTTTCGTGACGACCCTGAGCTGCGGGTAGCGATTATTGTTGGTGCTGGTGAGCGTTTCTTCTCTGCCGGCTGGGATTTAAAAGCCGCAGCGGAAGGGGAAGCCCCGGATGCCGATTTTGGCCCGGGCGGATTTGCCGGGCTGACGGAGCTTTTCAATCTGGATAAGCCAGTGATTGCGGCAGTAAACGGCTATGCCTTTGGCGGTGGTTTTGAACTGGCGCTGGCGGCAGATATGATCGTTTGTTCTCAAAATGCCAGTTTTGCAGTACCGGAAACTAAACTGGGTATCGTACCCGACAGCGGCGGTATGCTGCGCTTGCCTAAAATACTCCCTCCAGCCATCGCGAATGAAATGATGATGACAGGACGTCAAATGGGTGCTGAGGAAGCGTTGCGTTGGGGAATTGTTAATCGGGTAGTAGAAAGCGGGCAGTTAATGGACACGGCTCGTGAGCTGGCTCATCAACTGGCGCTCAGTGCTCCGTTAGCGGTGGCGGCAATTAAAGAAATCTATCGCGAAACCGGTGAAATGTCGGTGGAAGAGGGGTATCGTTATATCCGTAGCGGCAAGCTGAAAAATTATCCGTCAGTGCTTCATTCAGAAGATGCGCTGGAAGGGCCAAAAGCCTTTGCAGAGAAGCGCGATCCGGTATGGAAAGGGAAGTAAGTCAGAAGTCAGAAAGTGATTTGCCAACAGGATATACATGAAATGCGTATCCTGTTGGTGAAAGCTGAATTGACAGAAAATTGCCAACCCTTAGCGGTTGGCGTTTTTCATAATCCGCGCTTTATTTAACTGCCATTCGCGATCTTTAATATCGGTACGCTTATCGTGCAGTTGCTTACCTTTTGCCACACCGATTTTGATTTTGCTCCAGGCGTTTTTCCAATACATGGAAAGGGCAACAATGGTGTAACCATCACGATTTGCCAGACCAAACAGCTTATCAAGCTCTCTTCTGTTTAACAGAAGTTTGCGGGTGCGGGTTGGGTCACAAACAATATGTGATGAGGCAACGTTAAGTGGGATAATAGTGGCGCCAAACAAATAGGCTTCACCGTCACGGAATACCACATAGCTGTCGCTGATATTTGCTTTGCCTGCGCGCATGGATTTGACTTCCCAGCCTTGCAGGGCTAAACCCGCCTCGATCTCTTCTTCAATGAAGTATTCGTGACGTGCTCGTTTGTTCATCGCAATGGTTGCGGAACCGGGTTTGTATGCTTTTTTCTTTGTCATAATGTTTTTATTATACTTAATGCTGATTTGAAAGATATCCCCTAAGCCCTCTGCTCAGGTAATTTTCTTCCATTGCGTTTTATTATATCGGTGTATTAGCCGGATGATTGGTTATGGTTGACTTTTTTACAGAGAAAAGAGACGGGTAATAAGGTTTTTTGGTCACAATCCGGTTAGATGATATGATTTGCGCCGTTAAAATTTTTCTCGCTTTTAAGATCCATTGATTAGGAAATGTTATGCAGCGTATCAAACGTTCGGCACTGGTCAATTATAGCGCCGGGCAAATGTATAAACTGGCTAACGATGTTCTTTCTTACCCGAAGTTTTTACCGGGTTGTGTGAGCAGCCGCATACTTGAGCAGACAGAAAATACCATGACGGCATCTATTGATGTCGCGAAAGTGGGAATTCGTAAAACCTTTACCACCAGTAATCAAATGGTGGAAGACTCCATTATTGATATGAAGCTGGTGGATGGGCCATTTCGCACCTTACAGGGCGGCTGGTTGTTTACGCCTCTGGGGGATGATGCCTGTCGCATTGAGTTTAATCTTGAGTTTGAATTTAGCAGTAAGCTGATTGAAATTGCTTTTGGTCGAATTTTTCAGGATTTAGCGCAAAACATGGTGCAGGCTTTCACTCGCAGGGCGAAAGAGGTTTACGGTGTCTGACATTCATATCGAAGTGGTCTATGCCTTACCTGAGCAGCAATACGTTAGAAATCTGATGATAGAAGAAGGAAGTAGCGTAGAGCAGGCGATTATTGCCTCCGGTATTCTGGAAATGCGTAAAGAAATCGATCTGAAGGTGAATAAGGTCGGCATTTTTAGTCGGGGAGCTAAATTAAGCGATCCGGTTCATGATGGCGATCGGGTTGAAATCTATCGTCCATTGACTGCAGACCCTAAAGAGTTGCGTCGGATGCGGGCGGAACGTTCAAAAAAATAAGACGCCATTAGGCATCAATAAATATTTCGACCGTAAAAATATGTGATTAAAATTACATTGAGTGCAGACAAAACCGCCGTACTCAGCTATGGAGTGCGTCGGGCCTAGGCTGCCTACGGGCACTTCGTTGGCTTACGCCAAGTCGACCCCCACGGCACCCTCTCCCTCCGATTGGATTATGTTTAGTCATAAAATTGAACTATCAGGATTTTTTTATCAGTATAAAAAATAAGACGCCAAATGGCGTCTTATTTATGTCATTCGTTTTAGTAACTGATTGGTGTTACTTAGTTTTCTTGCTTCATCATTGAAGTATCGTTGGAGATACCGCTTAGTGAACCGCCACCGTCAAACGTTAGGGTTAACGTTTGTTGTGTCACGTCCTGGTGTCCTGGCTGCTGGCGGAAGACATAAAACCAGGTATCGGAACCAAATGGGTCCTGCAACATCGGTGTGCCTAGAATATAAGCCACCTGCTGCTTGGTCATGCCTTTTTGCAGTTTGGAGACGTCAGCTGGCGTTAAGAAATTACCCTGATTAATATCCGGACGGTAAACTACTTTCTCTAAAGTAGAACAACCGGTTACCAGAATTCCAAGAGCCACCACAGCGGCAGTCAGCAATTTGCAGCGCATAATAGTACTTTCCTTTAGAACATAGGCTGTCGATGATAATAGACCTTGCGACATTTGGAAACCTTTACTGGTTGTTTATCGAGGTCATTTAATAAAATTCTATCTGCAAATCTGTTCTTATGCTTCAGATATGTGCTGATTCGACCCCAATTATCACAAAAAGTTGAGCCGCATTAAAACTTTTGTTGTTAATGCGGCTCTTTTTATCGGTGGTTACTATCACTTAATGGTCGTTTCACTCTCAGGTTTTACTCTCAGATCGTCATCAGGCAGCCAGAAGTTCTTTGGCGTTTGCCAGAGTGTTACGGGTGATTTCGCTGCCGCCCAGTAAGCGGGCCAGTTCTTGCAGGCGGGCATTTTTGTCCAGCAGCAACATCTGGGTTTCGGTCTCTTCGCCATCGGTTTGTTTGCTGACATAGAAGTGTTGATGGCCATTACCGGCAACTTGAGGTAAATGCGTTACGCACATAACCTGAGTGGATTCACCCAACTGACGTAGCAGCTTACCGACGATAGCGGCAGTTGGTCCGCTGATACCTACATCCACTTCATCAAATATTAGCGCCGGGGTATCCATCTTCCGGGCGGTAATCACCTGAACCGCTAAAGCGATACGTGATAGTTCACCGCCGGAAGCGACTTTAGACAACCCTTGCAGCGGCTGCCCCGGGTTAGTGCTGACACGGAAATCAACCCGATCGGCACCTTCGGTATTCAGATGCTCAGGCTGCCATTCCACACCAATAACCAATTGGCCATGCGGCATTGCCAGTGAGTGCATACTGTCAGTGATCATAGTGGACAGTTCTGCTGCATAGTGAGCGCGTTGAACGTGCAGACGTTTAGCCACTTCCAGCGCCTGTTTATGATGCTGGGCAACCGCTTCGGTTAGTGCTTCGTAGTCATCTCCCTGGCGGTTAATTTGCTGCTGTTCATCTAGCAGTTGCTGGTGGATCTCGGGCAGTTGTTCTGGGGAAATATGGTGTTTACGCGCTAAAGCTAACTGGCGAGACAGGCGCTGCTCCAGTTCATACAGGCGTACCGGGTCCATATCCATTCGTTCGGAATAGTGGCGAAGCTCTTCGCTGGTTTCGCTAACTTGAATAGACGCTTCTTCTAACATGGTCAGTAAGCCAGCCATTTTTTCATCAATGGAGGAAAGCTCTTGCAGGCTATGTTTTGCGTGGTTCAGCAGGCTGAGTACGTTCTGTTCTTCGTTTTCAGCCAGTACCTGTAAAGCATCCTGACTTAGCGAGAGCAACTGGCCACTGTTAGCCAGACGTTTGTACTCTTCATCAATCTGTTCATATTCGCCAGCCAGAGGGGCAAATTCATTCAGCTCTTTTAGTTGATACTGTAATAGCTGCTGGCGGGACTCATGTTCAAGACTCTGCTGTTGAAATTGTGCCAGTTGAGCACAACTCTGATGCCAGCATTGATACGCCTGTTGCATCTCGGTTGCCAGTTCAGTCTGGTGCATATAAGCATCCAGCAGGTGTTTTTGGTGTTCAGGTTTTAACAGTAGCTGGTGGGCATGTTGACCATGAATTTGAATCAGTAACTGTCCCAACTCACGCAGTTGGGAAACTGGAACGGCGGTACCGTTAATAAAGCCACGGGAACGACCATCAGCACTAATTACCCGTCGCAACAGGCACTCTTGCTGATCGTCTAACTGATTATCTTCCAGCCATTGGCGAGCTGCCGGGGTATCTTTCAGGGAGAAGCGGGCGCAAATATCTGCCCGGTTGGCACCGTTACGTACCATTGCCGCTTCGGAACGGCTACCCAGACATAAGCCTAATGCATCAATAGCAATAGACTTACCGGCACCGGTTTCACCGGTAATGGCAGTCATACCTGACTGAAAATCAATTTCCAGCTCGCGAACAATGGCAAAATTACTAATGGTTAACTGTGCCAGCATGATTATCTTCCTGTATAACCTAACAACTGTAGTTACATACAGTATAATCTGGTTTTTTATACAGTAAAGAGGGATATCTGATTTTTCAGAATAATTTTTTTGACCATCCCAGTTTTGTGCTTAATGTATTGTAGTAACTGTAGTTTTTAGGATGAATCAGATTCAAATGAGCTTCACTGCGTTTGATGATCACTTCTTCATCTTTTTGGATTGGCAGTGCTATCTGGCTGTCGCAGCTGATTTCCAGGTCACGGCTATAGTGAGAGAATTTCAGATGAATAACGCTGTTACTGCTGATAACCAGCGGTCTGGAGGTCAGCGTATGTGGAAACATGGGCACTAACGCAATAGCATCCAGCGTTGGGGTCAAAATAGGGCCGCCAGCGGACAGAGAGTAGGCTGTTGAACCAGTAGGCGTAGAAATAATTAGTCCATCGGAACGCTGAGAGAAGGCGAAATTATTGTCAATATACACTTCAAACTCAATCATATGGGCCACTTTGCCCGGATGCAGTACCACTTCATTAATGGCAGTACTGAGGCGCGTTGGCTGACCTGCCCGATGCAATTGGGCTTCCAGCAGAAAACGTTTTTCTGTGATGTACTCGCCGGCAAGCACTTCAGAAAGTTGCTGATGCAGATTATCCGGATTGAGATCGGTAAGAAAACCGAGGTTTCCGCGGTTAACACCAATAACTTTGATGTCATAGCGGGAAAGAACCCGGGCCGCTCCCAGCATATTTCCGTCACCGCCGATAACTACCGCCAGATCGGCCTGCTGCCCAATTTCTGACAGACTGCCGGTGGTCATATCTTCCAGTTTTAGATCATTTGCTATTTGTTGCTCTACAATAACGGTATAACCGTTGCTCTTTAGCCAGTGGTATAGTGTCTTGTGTGTCGCTAGTGCTGAAGGATGACGTGGGTGTCCGACTAACCCAATGCAACTGAACTTGTTATTATTCATTTAATTTTTCCTGTCAGATGCGACAATAGCATCCATACAATATGAATGACTTCCTTGATTCGTCAATTTTCATCCCCATAATATAAGCGAACAAGTGAGCGTAATGCCAAACTGCGGAGATTTACATGAGTAGTAAAGAACAAAACACCCCTAATGAGCAAGTCCTGGATGAGACATTAAACGAGCACCAACAAGTGGAAGGTGCAGAGCAAGCCGCAGAGTTAGACGTAAATACTCAAGTTTTTGAGCAAATCGCTAATCTGGAAGCTCAACTGGCTCAGGCACAGCAGCAAGAGCGTGAGAATATTTTACGCGTTCGTGCTGAAGTTGAAAACGTTCGTCGTCGCGCAGAGCAAGATGTGGAAAAAGCACATAAATTTGCTCTGGAAAAATTCTCTATTGAGTTGCTTCCGGTGATTGATAATCTGGAACGCGCGTTGGCTTCTGCCGATCAAGAGAATCCAGACTTTGCTGCGCTGGTAGAAGGTGTAGACCTGACCCTGAAATCACTACTTAATGCGGTGCGTAAATTTGGTGTAGAAGTGGTGGAAGAGGTTAATGTTCCTTTCAACCCAGAGTTGCATCAGGCAATGACCATGATGGAATCTGCCGATCATGCACCAAACCATGTAATGATGGTGATGCAAAAAGGTTATACCTTAAATGGTCGTCTGATTCGTCCTGCTATGGTCGCTGTTTCTAAATAATAGTCATAAAAATTAATGCTAATAGAGCTTGATAATAATTAGCGTTATGATTAATGTGAGATAAGAGTCTAATATGCGCCTTATCTCACATTCTTTATATTTATTATATTATTCATTAAGTTAGTCTCTGTTTTTTATTTTCCCTTCGGTTTTTCTTCAGATATTTCTTACTAAATACCCATTAATAGCTAGAGCCTATTCTAACGATAGGTAAGACCGCCCGTGATACTTGATCCGAATCAATTTGATATTTCCCTTACCAGAGATAATCCAAGCGATTTTCATCATGAGGTAGGATTTTCTCATGACATTCCAATAAGACAGAGAAGAATGTGAGGGAACTATGATAAAGAAGCTAATCGTAGGAGCTTGTGCTTTAGGCATAGTCGGTTATCTGGGGACGGCAACCTATATTTACAATTATGACGCTAAGCGAAGCGAGCGCTTAATTGCTACCGCAGCACCGAAAGGTGATGCACACGTAAGAGAAATTTTTTATCAGCGCGGTTGCGAATATTGCCATACCGCTAATGCCGATATGCCTTTCTATGCATCATTCCCGATTGCCAAGCAATTAATGGAATATGATGTGAAGATGGGCTATGTGCACTTTAACCTGCAGGCCACCATGGATAGCTTGGTTAATGGTACTGCAGCACCAGAATCAGACTTAGCTAAAATTGAACGTGCTATTCAGGACGAAATCATGCCTCCTGGCCGCTATACCGCGGTGCACTGGAGTGGTGGTGTAACAGCTGAAGATAAAGCGGCTATTCTGGCTTGGGCACAAGAGCAACGTTCTAAATACTACGTGACTGAAGGCGTAAGCCCGGCCTTTAAAAACGAAGTTGTTCAACCATTACCAGAACCAATGCCAACCGATCCGAAGAAAGTGGCAATGGGTTCTATCCTTTATCATGACAACCGTTTATCCGGCGACAACTCACTTTCATGTGAAACTTGTCATAAGCTGACTGCTGGTGGTGTTGATAATCTGATTACCTCAAAAGGTATTAATGGTTCAATTGGACCAATCAACGCACCAACCGTGTTTAACTCGGTATATAACATTGAGCAGTTCTGGGATGGCCGTGCGAAAAACCTGCAAGAGCAGGCGGGTGGACCACCTCTTAACCCAATTGAAATGGGCTCAGAATCCTGGGATCAAATCATTGGTAAACTGTCTCAGGATCCGGCTCTGACCGCGGCATTTACTGAAGTTTATCCGCAGGGTTTCACTGCAGATACTATCACCGATGCTATCGCTGAGTTTGAAAAGACTCTGGTAACGCCAAACAGTCCATTTGACCGCTTTATGAAAGGTGATGATAGTGCGCTGACTGCTCAACAGAAGCATGGCTTCCAGCTGTTTAAAGATAACAAGTGCGGAACTTGTCACGTAGGTAAAAACCTGGGTGGTCAATCGTTTGAAATGATGGGCCTGAAAGAAGACTACTTTGCTGCTCGTGGTAGCATCACTGAAGTTGACCAGGGGCGCTTTAACTTCACTACCTTTGAGCGTGACCGTAATCGCTTTAAAGTACCAACGCTGAGAAATATCGAACAAACCGGACCATACCTGCATGATGGCAGTATGGACACCCTGAAAGGTGCGGTTGAGATGATGCTTAAGTATCAGTTAGAAGTTAACCTGCCAGAGAAAGATGTAGACGATATTGTTGAATTCCTGAAGTCTACTACCGGTGAATATAAGCTGGATCAACCGACCAAGCTTTAATATTGACTGAAGTTACAATGTATAACCGCGCTATTTAGCGCGGTTATTTTTTTGTCAGTCTGACAGGGTATTAAAGGTTGTCTAATTGCCAGCGGATAGGTGTTAAACCCTGTTGTTCTAACAGCGTATTAGCCTGTGAGAAGTGCTTGCAGCCAAGAAAACCACGATGAGCAGATAAAGGTGAAGGATGAGGTGCAGCCAGTACGTGATGGCGTTTGCGGTCAATAATACGGCCTTTCTTCTGGGCGTGAGAGCCCCACAGCATAAAGATAATTCCGTCACGATGTTCGTTGATGGATGCAATCACCTTATCAGTAAAGGTTTCCCAACCCAGACTGGCATGAGAGTGCGCTTTACCAGCCTCAACGGTGAGTACAGTATTGAGTAACATCACCCCTTGTTCTGCCCAACTTTGCAAATAACCATGATTCGGGCGTTGAAAATCGGGAATATCGGTCATAAGTTCTTTATACATATTGACCAGTGACGGCGGCGGTTGAATGCCCGGCAATACGGAAAATGACAGCCCGTGTGCCTGATTAGGGCCGTGATAAGGGTCCTGACCCAATATTACCACTTTAATGTCAGCCAACTCCGTTGAGCTGAACGCATTAAAAACGTCTTTTTGTGGTGGATAGATCACTTTTCCAGCCGCTCTTTCACAAGCGACAAACTTGAGAGTGTCCTGAAAGTAAGGCTGCTGCTTTTCCTGACCAATAACATCGTGCCATGTCAGTTTGTCGCTCATAAAGGATCTCCTTTCTTTTGAATGGTATATCGAGCGCTAAGAAAAAGTTATCGCTGAATAATACAGCAAGGTGGCTACGATTATGATCTTTTAATCGCACTTTTGGACGATGAATTGGCTGCAGTTATAAAAAAAGTTGAAAATTTACAAAAATAATTAAATGTTAAAAAATGGCAAAAATTGATATAAAACAAAAAGTTGATTAAATGGTAATTTTTTATGAGTTTTCAAAATTGATTTTAATCAAAGAATTTTGGTGGTATCACTGATATATAAGATGAAAAATAATGTTAGTTTTGTGTCACTAATGTTACGACTGAACGAATTCGATATCGTTACCCCTAAAAATTAGGGGGAACTTAAATTTAAAATACTGATGGAGGCACCAAATGATTACTGGTATCCAAATTACTAAAGCTGATAACTCTGCATTGCTGAACTCTTTCTGGTTGCTGGATGATGAAACTGCTGAAGCACGTTGTGTTTGTGCAAAAGCTGATTATTCAGAAGATCAGGTTGTACCGGTTAGCCAACTGGGCAAAATCGAATACCGTGAAGTTCCAATGGAAGTTAAGCCAACTGTACGTGTAGAAGGTGGTCAACACCTGAACGTTAACGTACTGAGCCGTGATACTCTGGAAGACGCTGTTAAGAATCCAGAAAAATATCCACAGCTGACTATCCGTGTATCTGGTTATGCAGTGCGTTTTAACTCACTGACTCCGGAACAACAACGTGATGTTATTACTCGTACTTTCACTGAAAGTTTGTAGTAGGTAGTTGTTTTTTGGAAGGGCCGCTGGGAACAGCGGCCTTTTTTATTGTGGTTTTTGAATTGGTTTATTGGTCGTATGGTGTAAGTTTCGCCGCTTTAAGTTCTGTGTTTATCTCGGCAGTGGAGTTTGCGTCGAGCAAAGGGGCGTTGGGGCGAACGCCCCTCTGCACTCCCCGCGCCAACGCAGCCGACTGTTGACCGCCGCGTTGCGGCGGCAACCTCAGACAATAAAAAAGCCAACGCACCGACGCAGAGCCGCTCCCGACGTCGCTGCGCCTCGACCAACATCCATGTTGGTCGTGCTACTTTTTTATTGTCTGAGGCAACATTCGGATGCTTTAACCTGAAGGGCCAAGGGCTAAGGAGCTCAAAAAATAACGGCTCCGAAGGGAGCCGTATTGCATTATGCTTTATCTGTTGATGTGTCCGGAGATGCAGCATTATTGGCTGACTTACGCCGTTTGCCTACGTTTTTGCTGTCCCGGTGACGAACTTTTACTTTGACCTTTTCTTTATTCTTCTCTTTTTTCTTTTCTGCCGCTTTTTCCTTAGCTCTCTTCGATTGCTTACGGCCGTTGGTTGGTCCCGGAGCTTTGCTGGTTGGACGCAATTCCTCAATCACGCGCATTTTCAGCGGTTCCTGAAGATAACGTTCAATTTTGCCCAGTAGCAGATGGTCGTGAGATTCCACCAGAGAGATAGCGATACCTTTTTTACCTGCGCGGCCGGTACGACCAATGCGGTGCAGGTAGGTGTCAGCGGTACGCGGTAAGTCAAAGTTGAATACATGACTGATGTCCAGAATATCCAGACCGCGTGCAGCGACGTCGGTGGCTACCAGTACATTAACCGTGCCATCCTGCAGGCGTTTAATCGCTTCATTACGTTTTGCCTGCACCATTTCACCTTCAAGGTAGAAACATTGAATCCCGGCATCACGGAGCCAGCTTACCAGCTCATGCAGACGTTCACGTTTACGTACGAAGATGATCGCTTTATGCACATCAGGTTGTTTTAGCAAATGGCAAAGCAGGGCGGTTTTATGCTTGATATCATCAGCGCGATAGTACCACTGATGAATTTTTTTACGTTCACGGCGGGAAGGATCGGCTTCAATTTCTACCGGATCGTTTAACAGGCGTTCGGCGAAGTCACGAATAGCTTCTCCTTCCAACGTTGCGGAAAACAGCAACGTTTGTTTACGCCAGCGAGTTTCCGCGGCGATGCGTTCGATGTCTTGAGCAAAACCCAAATCTAACATGCGGTCGGCTTCATCAAGGATCAGCGTTTCTACCGCACGGCAGTCAAAATTCTCTTCTTTAATATATTGCAGCAGGCGACCGGTAGTAGCGACCACGATATCCTGATTCTCGCTGAAAACTTCAGCGTGATTCATATAAGCTACACCGCCAGTAATAGTCGCAATATCCAGGTGGGTATGGGCGGCCAATTCACGCGCCTGTTCTGCTACCTGCATCGCCAGTTCACGGGTTGGCGTCAGGATCAGAATACGCGGCGGGCCGGACTTTTTGCGCGGATAATCGAGCAGGTGCTGAAGTGCGGGCAGCAGGAATGCCGCAGTTTTACCGGTTCCCGTTGGTGCGGAACCCAGTACGTCACGTCCATCCATCGCTGCCGGAATAGCTGCGGCCTGAATGGCGGTTGGGCGCTCATAGCCCTTGTCACTTAATGCATCCAGCAACGGCTGGTCGAGATCGAGTGCGGAAAAGTCTAATACTGTCATGGTCTACCTCTGCTTGGGGCGCCGATTATAGATGTATTGAGCGGGATCTTCATCTGTTATTGTTGACATCAGGCATTTATCTTCGTTTTCGGTTAGAATTCATCTGACATTATTGATGAGTGAAATTACTGGCAAAATACAGAATAATTCTCTGTATTGGCTGTAAAAGCGTATGGGTTATTTATGCAGGTTACGATGAAACAGAGTAAGGAGAAACCTTTACTTCGCCGCGGCGGTTTCACATTTAAACAATTCTTTGTTGGTCACGATCGATGTGGAATGAAGGTTACGACAGATGGCGTTATTTTAGGTGGCTGGACTAACGTGACTTCATGTCGACGCATTCTGGATATTGGTACCGGAACCGGATTGTTAGCGCTAATGCTGGCGCAACGTAGCGAACAGCAAGTTATGATTGATGCGGTTGAAATTGATCTTGCCGCTTGCCAGCAGGCGCAAGAGAATGTTCAGGCTTCACCATGGCGTCAGCGTATCAGGGTATTTCATCAGGATATCGCTGATTATGCTGAAATAGCGGATAGCGGCTATGATTTAATCATCAGTAATCCTCCCTATTTTCCGGAGGGAACGGATTGTCGCGATGAATCCAGAGCCAAAGCCCGTTATACCCATATTCTCAGTCATCAGAATTTATTAATGTATGTTGATAAGCTATTGGCTCCACAGGGGCGATTCTCGGTGATGCTACCTTGCGCTTCAGGTGAACAACTGGAAAAGCAGGCGTTAGAGATGGGATGGTTTGTTGCTCGCCGTACCTGGGTTTGTGATGTGCCAGATAAAGCACCTTATATTGTGTTGTTGGAATTATCCAGGGCACCACTGCTTTGTGATGAACAGAAGTTGATAACGCATCAACCGGGTAGAAAAGATTACACCGAAACGTTTAAACAGTTAGCTAAAGATTTTTATCTTGCTCTCTGAAAAATATATAAAAATAGCCTGATGAATTATTGCAATCTTTTGTATAGAGTGAGGCTGAAAGTGAAAAATCATGTTAGCCTACACCGAATCAGGCCGGAAACAGAAGCGTATTGGCTGAATATCCTGATGTCATGCGCCTGATGGGAGCTCCGGGACGACAAAATAACAGGCAGATTGGTTGAAAAACCAGCTAACGATATAATTACGCGTGAGATGTTGGGAACTAATCATTCAACAGCGTCTCTAAGAAGTTGCTTGCTCAAATTAGTACAATAATAGGTTTGGCAGCACGAAACGCATCGAGATAGTTGAGGAGACTTTACCTCGAATGAGCGAGCAGTTAACCGACCAGGTGTTGGTTGAACGGGTCCAAAAGGGCGATAAAAACGCATTTAATATTCTGGTTGTTCGCTACCAGAATAAAGTTGCGGGCCTTGTTTCCCGCTATGTACCACAGGCGGATGTTGCCGATGTGGCACAGGAGTCCTTTATTAAGGCCTACAGAGCGTTGGAGTCTTTTCGTGGTGACAGCGCTTTTTATACCTGGTTATACCGAATAGCAGTAAATACCGCGAAAAATTATTTAGTGGCTCAGGGGCGCCGTCCTCCCTCAAGTGATGTGGATGCCGGCGATGCAGAAAACTTCGAAAATGCAGGTGCATTAAAAGAAATTTCGAACCCTGAGAACTTAATGTTGTCAGAAGAACTGAGACGTATCGTTTTTGGAACTATCGAGTCATTGCCAGAAGACTTAAAGATGGCAATCACGCTACGTGAAATCGATGGTTTAAGTTATGAAGAGATTGCAGAAATCATGGATTGTCCGGTTGGAACAGTAAGATCAAGAATATTCCGGGCCCGTGAAGCAATTGATAATAAAGTACAACCACTGATACAGCGATAGTATTTGTATCTGACTTCCAGGATGTTGTAAGAGAAAGGGTATTAGGCATGCAAAAAGAAAAGCTTTCCGCTCTGATGGATGGAGAAAGCATTGATAATGAAGTTATCAATGGACTGTCCCAAGATAGAACGCTTCAGCAAAGCTGGCATCGCTACCACCTGATTCGCGATACTCTACGTGGAGATATCGGCGAAGTGGTTCATTTCGATATAGCAGACAAAGTATCAGCCGCATTGGCGCTGGAACCGGCGTTATCAGGCTTTGATAAGCCGGTCGTATCACAGCCTCATCCGGCAACCTGGCAGAAGATGCCGTTCTGGCACAAGGTTCGCCCATGGTTTGCTCAGGTTGGGCAAATTGGTGTTGCAGCCTGTGTGTCTCTGGCGGTGATTGTTGGCGTTCAACAGTATAACCAACAGGGTACTGACAGTACGCCAGATACACCGGTATTTAATACTATTCCGTTAGGTGGACAGGCATCACCGGTCAGTTTTGATGTGGCAACGGAAGGCGCTCAGAATACTAATCAACAGGTTCTGGAGCAGCGTAAACGTATCAACGCCATGCTACAGGACTACGAATTACAACGTCGTTTACACGCGGAACAGCTGAAAATCGCACCAAGGGCTGATACCAGTGCAAAAACCAGTAATTCTGCGTCAACAGGATTAACTCAGTAGTCGATGAAACCAATCGCGTTTATTGTTTGTAGTTTGCTGGGGGGGCTCCCCCTGGCTGCGGTTTCCGCACCGAATCCAACAGAAGTTTTATTGCAGCAAATGACCAGTGCCAGCCAGACTTTAAGCTATGAGTTCTCTTATGTGAACGTTAGCAAAGTTGGTATTGAATCCCTGCAGTACAGACACTCTATACAAAATGGTAAACCGCTGGTTCAGCTAATTAATATGGATGGACCTCAGCGGGAGGCAATACTGCGTGGTATCGAAGTGAGTTACTTTGAACCCGGTATGGAGCCTTTTAGCATTCGCGGTGACCATATCGTTGACTCATTACCCTCTCTGGTATTTGCCGATATTGACCGCCTGGAACAATACTATGATTTTGTTCCGGTGGGGCGTTCACGTATTGCTAATCGTATTTGTGATGTTGTGCGGGTCGTACCGCGCGATGGGTTACGTTATAGCTATGTGGTTTGGTTAGATACTGAAACTAAACTGCCTCTGCGTACCGACTTACTTGATAGAGATGGTGACACACTGGAGCAGTTTCGCGTAGTGGCCTTTAGTGACGGTGATAGCGTAAAAGCGAAAATGGCTGATTTTTCAATGCCAGTTATGCCGCCGCTGTTAGCCGTTCCTCCCGGTGATAAACTGACCATGAGTTGGAGTGTGGGTTGGTTACCTCAAGGTTTTTCCGAATCTTCCCGCAGTCGTCATACGGTTTCTGACGCTAAAAGTAGCGTGGTGGAATCCCGACTCTATTCCGATGGCTTATTCAGTTTTTCCCTGAACGTATCACCAAGTAGTTATCAGGGGCAAACCAGTGAACACTCATTGCGTCAGGGGCGTAGAACTATTCATACTGAAACCCGTAATAATGTAGAAATTACGGTGATTGGTGAATTACCTCCGGCTACAGCTAAACGTGTTGCTACCAGCGTCGTGGTGAATTAAGGCTGATAAATGTTACGTAAGTGGGCGACCGTCATCGACTGGCAACAAGGCATTGCGACTTTACGCTGTGAACAACAAGCGGGTTGTAGCAGTTGTCAGTCAAAAGCTTCCTGCGGTACTCGTGTACTGAACAAACTGGGTCCTCAGGTTATTCACGATCTGCAAATTCCGGTTGAGCAACCTTTATCTCCAGGTCAGCGCGTTGAACTTGGCATTCCTGAGTCCGGCGTGCTGCTATCTGCACTGTTGGTATATATGGTGCCTCTGTTAGGCATTCTGCTGTGTTCAGGATTGTTTTATTATGGCTTAGGAAGCGATATTGCTGCAATTATCGGGGCTATCGTTGGCGGTGTTAGTGGTTTTGTTATTGCTCGTTTTTATGCTGCAAAATTTGCTACTAATGCATCAGTTCATCCGATTATATTGCAAATAGGCATTCCATCTGTAAGTCAGACCGGGAATTAAATTTCACAGAATTCCTGCGTTCTTCCCATTTTTATCTATTCTCAATAACACAATAGAAAAATCACCCCGCAGGGCGGAGTGATTGATTCAGGAAGACAGGATGATGAAAGCGTATCTGGCTTATTTATAAATGATCGCAGTACCGTGGATATTTTCGCTGGTAGATGCAGAGTTAATATAATAATGGCTTGCGCCCATTGCATCGGCTTTAGCGGCCAGTTTGCTTTCTAATGCAGATAAAGAGCGTGCATCGCTGGCAGAAACAGTACCAATCTTATCCAAATTTTCTGTTTGAGTACGAGTCACTTGTTCAGCAGCAAAAGTGCTGAAAGATAAGGTAGTCAGGATAGCGGCAGTAGCAATAAATTTGATGCTTTTCATAGTAGGTAACTCCAGTTAATTAAAATGTTGAAAGATTGTTGTCTTTCGGTAACACACATTCTAGATGAGTTACTGTAAATGAATAGCGGAGAGAATTGATTTACTTGTTCAGTTTATTTGAATTTCTAAAAAGATGATGTCTAATCCCTGGAGTTTCATTTTTTGCAATTTAACGCGATGACTGATTTTCAGTGATAATTCGTCGGCAAAAAAACAGTCACAAGCGCAGTTAACTGGTTAGCAGATAGCGTATGTTGCTATGTTTTAGTCATGGTGACGTGTAGAATGTCCGCCAGTTTAGAGATTAAGTGAATTTTTGCTGTGTGGGGATTTGCAATATATTCCCTGCATCAGTGGGTTTCTGTATCAGCCGGATCTAGGTAAATGACTGATAATAAAAGTATAGCAAATAAGAATATAAGAAACTTTTCGATCATCGCCCACATTGACCACGGTAAGTCGACGTTGTCCGACCGTATTATTCAAATTTGTGGCGGGTTGAGCGATCGTGAAATGGCGGCACAGGTTCTGGATTCTATGGATCTGGAGCGGGAGCGTGGCATCACCATTAAAGCGCAAAGTGTGACGCTGGATTATAAGTCACAGGATGGTAAAACCTATCAGTTGAACTTTATCGATACCCCAGGACACGTTGACTTCTCCTATGAAGTATCACGTTCACTGGCGGCTTGTGAAGGTGCACTGTTGGTGGTAGATGCCGGACAAGGGGTAGAAGCCCAAACGCTGGCAAACTGCTACACCGCGATTGAAATGGATCTGGAAGTGGTTCCGGTTCTGAACAAGATCGATTTACCGGCTGCGGATCCCGATCGTGCAGCTCAGGAAATTGAAGATATTGTTGGAATCGACGCTACCGATGCGGTTCGCTGTTCGGCCAAAACCGGTCTGGGCGTACCTGATGTGCTGGAGCGCTTAGTTCGCGATATTCCGCCACCGACAGGTTCAGCTGATGAGCCGTTACAGGCACTGATCATCGATTCATGGTTTGATAACTATCTTGGCGTTGTGTCGTTAGTACGGATTAAAAATGGCGTACTGCGTAAAAACGATAAGATCAAAGTGATGAGCACCGGCCAAACTTACGGGGTAGACCGTTTAGGGATATTTACACCAAAGCGGATCGATACCGAAGCCCTTGGCTGCGGCGAAGTAGGTTGGGTAGTTTGTGCTATTAAAGATATTCTTGGTGCACCGGTAGGGGACACCCTGACCAATGCGCATAAGCCAGCAGAAAAAGCGCTGCCGGGCTTTAAAAAAGTTAAACCTCAGGTATATGCGGGTCTGTTCCCGATCAGTTCTGATGACTATGAAGCATTTCGTGATGCATTAGGCAAATTAAGTCTGAATGATGCATCTCTGTTTTATGAACCGGAAAACTCAACGGCACTGGGCTTTGGCTTCCGTTGTGGCTTCCTGGGTCTGTTGCACATGGAAATCATTCAGGAACGTCTGGAACGTGAATACGATCTTGACCTGATTACTACCGCACCAACGGTAGTGTACGAAGTGATCACCACCAGTGGTGAGACGGTTTATGTCGACAGCCCGTCTAAACTTCCTCCATTGAACAATATTGAAGAGCTACGCGAACCTATCGCTGAATGCCATATGTTATTACCACAGGAATTTTTGGGTAATGTTATTACGTTATGTATTGAGAAACGTGGCGTACAAACCAATATGGTGTATCACGGCAATCAGGTTGCTCTGAGCTATGACATTCCTATGGCTGAAGTGGTTCTGGATTTCTTCGACCGCCTGAAGTCCACCTCTCGTGGCTATGCTTCGCTGGATTACGGTTTTAAACGTTTCCAGACTTCTGACATGGTACGGGTAGACGTGTTGATTAACAGCGATAGGGTAGATGCTCTGGCCTTGATCACTCACCGGGATAATTCCCAAAACCGTGGCCGTGAGCTGGTGGAGAAAATGCGTGAATTAATTCCGCGCCAGCAGTTTGATATTGCAATTCAGGCGGCTATCGGTAACCACGTGATTGCCCGTTCTACCGTCAAACAATTGCGTAAAAACGTATTGGCCAAATGTTACGGTGGCGACGTGAGCCGTAAGAAAAAGCTATTGCAGAAACAGAAAGATGGTAAGAAACGCATGAAGCAAGTAGGGAACGTTGAAGTTCCTCAGGAAGCGTTCCTGGCTATTCTTCACGTTGGTAAATAAGTAATAAGGAGTTCGCATGGCGAATATGTTTGCCTTAATTTTAGCTGTGGCCACACTGGTGACCGGTATCATCTGGTGTCTGGACCGCTTTAAGTGGGCGCCTGCGCGACGCATTAAGATCGAAGCTCTCAGGGTTGAGACCGACGGAAAGATTGATGGTAAAGCGCTAGCCAGAGTGGCCAGACAGCCGGGATGGATTGAAAGCTGTGTTTCTGTGTTTCCCGTATTGGCAGTGGTATTTGTGCTGCGCTCTTTTTTATATGAACCTTTTCAGATTCCGTCTGGTTCAATGATGCCAACGCTGTTGATCGGTGATTTTATTCTGGTGGAAAAATTCGCTTATGGTGTTAAAGATCCGATTACCCAGACAACACTGATGAAAACCGGTACTCCGCAGCGCGGTGATATTGCGGTATTCAAATATCCGCTGGATAAGAATATTGATTATATTAAACGTGTAGTAGGGCTACCGGGAGACACTATTCATTTCGACCCGAACTCGAAAAAGCTAACCATCACTCCCGCTTGCCCAACAGGTAGCGAGTGCAAACCTGCTGCTGAGTTAGAGTATTCTGATTTGGTGAAAAGCAGTTGGTTTATTGGTTTTGAGCCCTCTGCTGGTGGTGCAAATCAGATGACCACCCGTTTCTTCGATACCAAAACTGAAGCAGGACGCGCTGAAGGTTTACGCGGTGTGTATATGGTTGAGCGTAACGAAAAATTGGGTAATGAGTTCCATCAGACATTAATGATTCCTGGCGTAGCGAACAGCGCAGGTGATTATTATCAGCAACCAGGCGCTCCGGCGAATACCTGGATTGTACCGGAAGGCAAATACTTCATGATGGGTGATAACCGCGACAACAGTGCGGACAGCCGTTTCTGGGGTTTTGTACCGGAAGAGAACTTTGTTGGTAAAGCAACAGGGATCTGGATGAGCTTTGAGAAACAAGAGGGTGAGTGGCCAACCGGTATTCGTTTTAGCCGTATTGGCGGAATTCACTAATTCGTTCTAAGTTATACTGTCTCAGATGTAAATAGTCCGGATTTAGAACCCTTTAGATCCGGATTTTTTATTATCTCGCCATAACATAGTAGTGCTTTAGCTGGATAACCGTTAAGCTAGGCCGTTATTTTTTCTCGTTAGGAACAATTTGTTGGTAATGCATGAACCCCATCATCATTGAGAGGCTACAGCGAAAGCTGGGTTATACGTTTCAACAGCAATCGCTTTTACAGCAAGCTCTGACACATCGAAGTGCCAGCAGTAAACATAATGAACGTCTGGAGTTTTTGGGCGATTCTATCCTGAGTTTTGTTATTGCTGATGCACTATATCAGCGCTTTCCTCGTGTTGATGAAGGCGACATGAGCCGTATGCGTGCGACATTGGTTCGAGGCAATACGCTGGCTGAAATGGGACGAGAGTTCGATTTAGGCGAATGCTTGCGTCTGGGGCCGGGCGAACTGAAAAGCGGTGGTTTTCGCCGTGAATCTATTTTAGCTGATACGGTAGAAGCGTTAATCGGTGCAGTTTATCTTGATAGCGATATTCATCGGGTTCAGCAATTAATTCTGGCCTGGTATCAAACCCGCTTAGATGAGATCAGCCCGGGTGATAAACAAAAAGATCCTAAAACACGTCTGCAAGAGTTCTTGCAGGGGCGTCATTTACCGCTACCAAGCTATTTAGTGACGCAAGTGAAGGGCGAAGCCCACGATCAGGAATTTACCATTCACTGCCAGGTGAGCGGTATTGATGATGCAATTATCGGCATTGGTTCCAGTCGTCGTAAGGCAGAGCAGGCTGCGGCAGAGCAGGCGCTTAAACATTTAGGCTTAGAATAGCCGATACAATGCGCTCATGTTAATAAGGTGAGCGCATTAGTTAAATTTCTTTGCTGGTGTTTTATCAAAGGATTGATAATCAATGAGCATACTACTCCCATTTGTTTATTTTCTTGCCCCTGTTTGTTTTATCGCCGGTAGTGCAATTCTGGCGATCGCCATTGTTCGAGCACGAAAAATTATTTCACCTAAAACTCGCTATGTTTTTGAGGTTGCGCCTGAACCGGGAGAAGAGATCGAACTTTCAGAACCGGGACGTTATGTGATCTCGGTGGTTATACCTCCGCTAAAGTTTATTGTCGGCGTGGCTCATTTTTCCGCTAAATTCTCCATTAAAGAACGCAGTTCTGCACAAAGTATCGAATACACTCCCTTTGGCCGTTTTAATCTGTTTACCGTACGGCGTACAGATATGCGTGGCAATAAATCACTTCCTTTAGGATATTTCCAATGTGACAGACCTGGAAAATATCAGGTCACCTGCACCACGCCGGAAAAAATACGTCCTGAATTTAAATTAGAAGTCGCCCCTTACACCCGCCCAATTGTACTTGGTGCACTGATTCCCATCATCATTATCGGCAGCGGCTTAACGTTGGTTGGGCTTATTGCCACAGTAGCGGCCAGCCTTGGACGACTGTAGTTAATAAAACAGTAACGAGCCCTTAACCTTAAGTCTTTTGTCCATTAAGTTAAGCATCCGAATGTTGCCTCAGCTAATAAAAAAGTAGCACGACCAACATGGATGTTGGTCGAGGCGCAGCGACGTAGGGAGCGGCTCTGCGCCGGTGCGTAAGCTTTTTTATTGGCTGAGGTTGCCGCCGCAGAGCGGCGGTCAACAGTCGGCTGCGCGGGCGTGGGGAGTGCAGAGGGGCATTCGCCTCAATGCCTCTCTGCTCGACGCTTACACAAATGCTAAGATAGTCGCTGTATCTAAAGCGGCGAAATGTTCACGATACTGTTCGTAAATAAAACACACTAAATAACTGCGCCTAATAGTAGATCACCGAATGGAACTCAATCCGGTTTGAGCGATCTGATCAATCGCCAAAAAGAACATATCGCCAACCGGACTGAGTTATGCCGATCATAGCACCGATACCCAGAAATGAACGACGTCAGATGGAAAAAATTGTCCATAAAACAACAGACAAAAACCATTCCAGACGTCTCATGGCCATGCTGATGTTACATCGTGGTGAATCACTCAGTTATGTCGCTAAAAACCTGTGTGCAGCACGTTCCTCCGTCGGTCGCTGGATTCACTGGTTCACACTATTTGGCATCGAAGGCCTGAAAAGTCTTCCGCCCGGACGCCCAAAAAAGTGGCCTGTTGAGGCGATGATGCGCATGCTCAATTTACTTGTTGAGCGCTCTGCACAGGACTTCGGATATCTGCGGTCACGGTGGAGTACTGAGATGCTAACGATTGAAATTAATAAACTATTTAATTCAACTTTGCATCCAGGAACGATCCGTCGCTGGCTACCTGAAGGTGGGATTGTCTGGCGCAGGGCAGCTCCGACATTACATATTCGCGATCCCCTCAAAGATGAAAAACTGGCAGCGATTAATGAAGCATTAGAAAAAAACTGCGCTGACCATCCCGTCTTTTACGAGGATGAGGTGGATATCGATTTGAATCCCAAAATAGGCGCTGACTGGCAGAAAAAAGGACAGCAAAAACGAATCCCTACGCCGGGAAAAAATGAAAAGCATTACCTTGCCGGAGTACTTCATGCGGGAACGGGCAGAGTGGACTACGTCAGCGGGACAAGTAAGAACTCAGGTCTATTTATCAATATGTTACGAAAGTTGAAAAGTACATATCGCAGTGCAAAAACAATTACGCTAATCGTTGATAATTACATCATTCACAAGAGCAAAAAAACGTTGAAATGGTTGGAGGATAATCCGAAATTTACTGTTATTTATCAGCCAATTTACTCTCCGTGGGTAAACAAAATAGAACTCTTATGGTTGGCCTTGCACGAGACCATCACGCGCAATCATCACTGCAGAACAATGTGGCAATTATTGAATAATGTCAGACAATTTATGAAAGCCGCTTCACCTTTCCCGGGCAACAAACATGGGCTAACGAAAGTGGAGCGGTATTAGGCGCAGTTATTTAGACTAATTATTACTCTTCGTTCATCCCAGCATCTGATATCAAACCCCCCCAATCAATGCTAATATTACCCACATTCACAACGAAAACCGCTGAGCAAAGATCAACCACGCTCACGTCTGCTTATTAGCAAATACATTAGAATCAACTCATAAAAATTAATTGATTGATTTTAATGAATAAATAATTCGTTATATTTAGGATTGGAATGACAACAGATAAACAATTAACCGATACCGATAAGCAATACTGTGGCTTTATCGCTATCGTGGGTCGCCCTAACGTTGGTAAATCAACATTGCTAAATCAACTGTTGGGTCAGAAGGTATCAATTACTTCACGTAAAGCGCAGACCACTCGCCATCGTATTATGGGCATTCACACCGAAGGGCCTTATCAGGCTATTTATGTGGATACCCCGGGATTACATATTGAAGAAAAACGCGCCATCAACCGTCTGATGAACCGGGCTGCCAGCAGCTCAATTGGTGATGTTGAGCTGGTGATCTTTGTGGTGGAAGGTACCCACTGGACGCCAGATGATGAGATGGTGGTGAATAAGCTGCGTAGCTTAAAATGTCCGGTTATTCTGGCTATCAACAAAGTGGATAACGTTACGGATAAAGAAGCGCTGCTGCCGCATATGGCTTTCTTAAGCCAGCAGATGAACTTCATGGATATTGTTCCTATCTCTGCCGAGAAGAACATGAACCTTGATACTATTGCCAGTATCGTGCGTAAACTGCTACCGGAAGCAGAGCATCACTTCCCGGAAGATTACATTACCGACCGTTCCCAGCGCTTTATGGCTTCTGAAATTATTCGTGAGAAGCTGATGCGTTTTCTGGGCGAAGAACTACCTTATTCAGTCACGGTAGAAATTGAGCGCTTTGTCACTAATGAGCGCGGTGGCTACGATATTAATGGTCTGATTCTGGTCGAACGTGAAGGCCAGAAAAAGATGGTTATTGGTAATAAAGGCCAAAAAATCAAAACCATCGGTATTGAAGCGCGTCACGATATGGAAGAGATGTTTGAAGCCAAAGTTCATCTGGAGCTTTGGGTGAAAGTGAAATCAGGCTGGGCGGATGATGAACGTGCATTACGCAGTCTGGGATATACCGACGATCTCTGAAGGTAAGCATGATTGACGGCTGGCAACGGGCTTTTGTTCTGCACGGACGACCTTACAGTGAAACCAGTTTACTACTGGACCTGTTTACAGAAAGTCACGGCAGAATAAAGTTGCTGGCGAAAGGCGCCCGCGGTCGTCGTTCTGCTTTAAAAGGCTGCCTGCAGCCTTTTACGCCTCTTTTAGTGCGCTGGGGGGGAAAAGGTGGAGTTAAAACGTTACGCGCCGCGGAAGCCGTTTCCCTCTCGTTACCGCTCTCTGGCCTGACACTGTACAGCGGACTTTACGTCAATGAAGTGCTGGACAGGGTATTGGAAGCCGAAACACCATACTCCTCGTTGTTTTTCGATTATTTAGAATGCATTCAATCCCTTGCTGGCGTTTCTGGCTCGCCTGAACGTATCTTGCGTCGTTTTGAACTCGCTCTGTTAGGCCATTTGGGATATGGCATTGATTTTCTGCACTGTGCTGGCAGCGGTGAGCCCGTTACCGAGCAGATGACTTACCGCTATCGGGCAGAAAAAGGATTTATTGCCAGTCTGGTAGTGGACCATTTCTCTTTTACCGGCCGTGATTTACAGGCTCTGGCTAACCGGGAGTTTCCTGATGTTGACACCCTTAAAGCCGCCAAGCGTTTTACCCGCATCGCACTAAAACCCTATTTAGGTGGAAAGCCGCTGAAAAGCCGCGAGCTGTTCCGACAATTTACCATTAAGAAACCTACCTCCGACTCAGTATTACCCGTTGACGACCAGTAATAGTTAAAGGTTTACACTCTGTTCATCAGTTAAAATTTTTGATTTCATTTTCTTTTTTGATTAAATCCGGTAAAAGAATGGAACAGATTTTTTAGTCCATTTCGAACATCGGGGCTATATCACACAGGATTGTGATTAAAAACGATTGGAAAATGAAAAATATCAGCCACTGACGTCGGAAAGGCATTCATTAACTTTTAAGGTGGAGTCATGTCGGATTTATTGTTAGGCGTTAATATCGACCATATCGCAACTTTACGTAATGCCCGTGGTACCCAGTATCCCGATCCGGTTCAGGCGGCCTTTATCGCTGAGCAGGCGGGAGCAGATGGCATTACGATTCACTTGCGGGAAGATCGTCGCCATATTACCGATCGGGATGTTAAGTTACTTAGCCAGACTATTCAGACGCGTATGAATCTGGAAATGGCAGTAACCGATGAGATGGTGGATATTGCCTGCGAAATAAAACCGGCATTCTGCTGTCTGGTTCCGGAAAAACGTCAGGAAGTGACCACCGAAGGTGGGTTAGATGTAGCGGGGCAAATCGATAAAATGACCGTGGCAGTCGGGCGTCTGGTAGAAGCGGGTATTTCTGTCTCCCTGTTTATTGATGCGGACCATCGCCAGATTGACGCATCCGTGGCCGTTGGTGCTACTTTTATCGAAATCCATACTGGCCGCTATGCTGATGCAGAAAACGAGCTGGAACGTGAAGCAGAACTGCTGCGCATCGCTCAGGCTGCTACTTATGCAGCCAGTAAAGGTTTGCATGTAAATGCCGGACACGGATTGACCTACCATAACGTTCAGGCAATCGCAGCGCTGCCTGAAATTTATGAACTGAATATTGGACACGCCATTATTGGCCAGGCGGTGATGTCCGGGTTACATGCAGCAGTGGCTGATATGAAGGCATTGATGCTGGCTGCGAGAAAGTAACTCTACTTTTATTCTATTTGAATGACATCGCCCCGCTATAAGCGGGGCGATAGGTACAGAATCACGAGATAGTTGATTTATTCCTTACTCTGTTTTAATAAAATCCACCGCCTCTCTTCTGACGTTTTCAAATTCATCCAACAGCTCCATCCATTCCGGCTCCAAATCTTCCGCTGACGTTCCGTTACGCAGTTGGCTTTCCAGATACTGGCAGAGTTGTTTCAGGCGCGGTACGCCACTGTAGCTACAACTTCCGTGCAGTTTATGGATGATATTAATGATGTCATCATCTTTATTGCCGTCCAATACAGCCTGAACTCGCTCTTCTACTTCAGACAGGAAATCGACCAATATTATTAGCAGGTCACGAGCTAAATCTTCTTTGTTTGCCGCCTGACGCAGGGCCAGCTCCCAGTCCAGAGATGTTGAGGCTACACTAACCGGTCTGGTTTCCACATGGCTTGCTGGAATGAGTGGTTCTTTAGTCTGAATGCTTAATGGAATGCGGCACTGAGCTTTCAGCACATTAAACAACATATCTTCGTTTATTGGCTTAGCCAGATAGTCGTCCATACCCGCATTCATCAGACGTTCCCGCTCGCCAATCGCGGCGTGGGCGGTGACAGCAACAATTGGCGTAGTGATATGGTTTGGTAACTTACGAATCAGTTCAGCGGCTTTAATACCGTCAATTTCCGGCATCTGGATATCCATCAGGATAATATCCAGATCGTGCTTTTTCGCCTGAGCGATGGCTTCTTCACCGCTATGACACAGAATCACGTTAGAAACCAGATCTTCCAGCAGTACGCCAATCAGTTTCAGGTTTGCCGGATTATCATCAACAGCCATCACGCTGAGTGGCAGGTGGTGGGTTTTCGTTGATACCTGTGGTTCAGGCGATGACTGCGCAGCCAGCAGCGCATTAAACAGTCGATTACGGGAAAGCGGTTTAAACAGGCAGGCCTGAGCTCCGGCCTGTTTCAGTGTTTCCGCGTCCATATGCGGCTGATTTGGAATCGCCAGAATCAGACGCTCAGACAGCGATAGCGCCTGCTTCATTACACCATTGGTGTATTTATCAATATCATCGGTAGCAATAGGCACACCGTGCAGAACGATATCGTATTGCTGATGTTTTTCCGGAATCTGATCGAAATTATCATAATGAATAACTTCTACTGGCTCAGACTGGAAGATATTTAACGTGGCCTGAGTTGCGGCCGGGTTAGCTTCGACATACAGAATTCGTTGACCTGACAGTTTGGTCAGGTGGCGGCCATCACCCAGAATAGAGCGATCGCTTAGTTCCAGATTAATGTGGAACCAGAAGGTTGAGCCTTTATGTAACTGGCTGTGGAAGCAGATATCACCACCCATTTCCTTAACCAGACGCTGAGTAATCACCAAACCTAAACCGGTACCGCCATGACGACGAGAAATACTGGCGTCAGCCTGACGGAAAGCCTGGAACAGCTGCGATTGCTGACGTTCAGAAATACCAATGCCGGTGTCATGAACCTGAATCTCAATATCGGCACTATTATCATGCAACATACGCAGTTCAATATTGATATCAATATTGCCCTGTTCGGTGAATTTGATGGCATTTCCCAGCAAGTTCATGATCACTTGTTGCAAGCGTAATGGATCGCCTACGATATTATCCGGCACATCATTGTTGATGTTCAGCGTCAGTTCCAGAGATTTCTCATGGGCGCTGTGAGCCAGCAGAATCGCGGTTTCATCTACCGTATCCCGCAGTGAGAATGGAATATGTTCTAACACCAGTTTACCGGCTTCTAACTTGGAGAAGTCGAGCACATCATTAATGATGTTCAGCAGGTTGTTAGCCGAGCGTTCAATGGTTTGCAGGTAATCAGTTTGCGTTGGTGTTAGTGATGTTTTGAGTGTTTGACGCGTGAAACCAATCACACCGTTAAGCGGCGTTCGAAGCTCATGGGACATGTTGGCCAGGAACTCAGATTTAATTCGGGCCGCTTCCTGAGCACGCTTTTTAGCCAGATCCAACTCTACGTTTTGAATCTCCATCTGTTCCAGCGTT
Organism: Limnobaculum xujianqingii; assembly: GCF_013394855.1. NCBI lineage: Bacteria > Pseudomonadati > Pseudomonadota > Gammaproteobacteria > Enterobacterales > Budviciaceae > Limnobaculum > Limnobaculum xujianqingii. Next base: position 546,676 of record NZ_JABMLK010000002.1, read on the forward strand.
TCCCGCAGGTCAGAGGTTGCCTGATCGATATTTTGCTGCATCTCTTCATGATAGGCGGCAAGAGACATGGCCATCGAGTTTATGCCGTTCTTTAGCATATCCAATTCGCCCAGCATATAGCCTTCGACCCGACTATCAAGCTGGCCGCGGCGAATACGGTCTACGGTGTTAACCATGTTGCGAATCGGGCCAGTCACATCGCGCATCAGACGGTAGGCAAACAGCATGGCAATACATAAGCAGAGGCTAAGCAGCAGTGTCGCAACGAAAATTTCTTTATATTGTTGTAACCGAACAGTGCGTAAATCTAATTCAATAGCAATATAACCCAGAGTGCTGTGACCGGGTTCCAGGCTGACATCCATATCCGGCAGTTGATTTTCCGAAACAATCGGGGTTCTGAGGGTCAGTGAGTCCCCTTTGGTGGTAACAGTTAAATCATCCGGAATTGTCGCCCCCTTGGGCAGCTGTAATAAGGTATAATTCTGATGGAAGTTAGAAGTCACTAATAAGTGATTTTGAGTGTCAAAAACAGCAATAGAACGCACGATATTTGAATGGCGTCGGTGTAACATACTGACCAATTGACGAACGCCTTCGCGGTTGCTGAACGTCATGCCATATTCACTGGCAATGGCGAGAGGTTCGATGATGCTGGAGCCGGAATCAACCAGTTGATCCTGTAGCTCGTTATAGCGGTGAACCACGAAAAAGGTACTGATCAGAAGCCCGATTAATAGGGTTGGGGCAAGGATCAGTATCATCATGCGTGCCCGAAGGCTGTATTTGGTCATAAGGTTCCAATATGGGACGACAATATGTGACAATTAGCGACTTAGTGACGTACCCGATTGTATAGATAGTAATAAACTACGGAAATCTTTATTCAGATATTATGGCGCAATTTTACTCGCCCGGCCGCCGTAAGGCGACACCACAAACCATCAATGTTATTCCCCATGAACTTGATACTCAAGGGCAGGGGGTTGCTCGTGATAACGGAAAAACTATTTTTATTTCTGGTGCGCTTCCTCAGGAGCAGGTTGAAGCGCAGATTTACGAGAATAAACGAAATTATTCTAAAGCCAAAGCGATCCGTATCTTATCGCCGAGCCCGCAGCGAATGACACCGCCTTGCTCACATTATGGTATTTGCGGAGGGTGCAATCAGCAACATGTTTCCACAGATTTGCAGCATAGTAGCAAATCTAAAGCGCTCAGCCAGCTGTTTAAGCGAGAAACTGGGCTGGATCCTACTCAGGGGACGGTAATTTTTGCTCAGGGATATCATTATCGACGCCGTGCTCGTCTGGGGTTGCAATATCAGGTGAAACAACAGCGTTTGCAAATGGGATTTCGTCAAAAAGCTTCTAACGATTTGGTCGAGATGACCGAATGCCCGATTTTAGTTCCTGAGCTGGAGCAGTTGCTGGTTCCTTTAAAAGATTGCCTTAGCGCGCTCTCGGTAGTGAAGAAGCTGGGACATGCCGAGTTGGTGATGGCGGATAATGGACCTTTGCTGGTACTGCGCCATTTAGCGCCACTCTCAGGCATTGATTGCCAGCGTCTGCTACAGTTTGCTGAACATCATCAAATAGCCATCTATCTGGCGGGAGAAAGTGATTCACTGACACAATTGGTTGGTGAAGATCCTTACTATCAGGTGGATGGTTTAACCCTTGGCTTTAATCCGCGGGATTTTATTCAGGTTAATGCTGGTGTTAATCAGTTAATGGTTGAGCAGGCGCTCACCTGGCTGGAACTACAGCCGACTGACAGAGTTCTGGACCTGTTTTGCGGTATGGGAAACTTTACCCTACCCATAGCCAAACGCGCTTTACGGGTGACTGGTGTGGAAGGTGTGGAGGCCTTGGTAGCCAGAGGGCAACAGAATGCTCGCATAAATGGCTTATCAAACGTTGAGTTTTTGCACCACAATTTAGAACAGGACGTTAGTCAACAGCCGTGGGCGAGAGACGGTTTTGATAAAGTATTACTGGATCCGGCCCGGGCGGGTGCAGCAGAAGCCATGGCACAAATTGTTAGTTTAAACCCTGAACGCATTGTGTATGTGTCCTGCAATCCACCGACGCTGGTGGAAGACAGTAAAGTTCTGTTGTCAGGTGGATACCAATTAAACCAACTGCGTATGCTGGATATGTTTCCACAAACGGGGCATATTGAGTCAATGGCGTTATTTATTAAAAATTAAGTATCTTAGTAGTCAGTAATGAGGAAGCCTTATGGTTGCGGTAAGAAGTGCGCATTTAAATACAGCCGGAGAATTTGAGCTGGATAAATGGATCGGTAGTCTGGGTATTAGTAGCCCCGAATTATGCGAACGTTTGGCAGCGACCTGGCGGTATTGTGAGCAGCAGGTTCAGGGCAATCCGGATGCTTCCCTTCTGTTATGGCGAGGGTTGGAGGTAGTAGAAATTCTGGCTACCCTCAGCATGGATAATGAAAGCATGCGTGCTGCGCTGCTGTTTCCATTAGCTGATGCCAAAATTATTGATGAAGAAACAGTCAAAGAGCAGTTTGGTAGTGAGGTCGCCAATCTGGTACATGGTGTACTGGATATGGATGCCATTCGTCAGCTTAACGCGACGCACAATGGGTCTAATACCTCTATCCAGGTGGATAACGTTCGTCGTATGTTATTGGCAATGGTGGAAGATTTTCGCTGCGTGGTTATCAAGCTGGCAGAACGTATTGCCCATCTGCGTGAAGTTAAAGATGAAGCGGAAGAAGTCCGCGTTCTGGCAGCAAAAGAGTGTTTTAACATTTATGCTCCACTGGCTAACCGTTTAGGTATTGGTCAGTTAAAGTGGGAAATGGAAGATTTCTGTTTCCGCTATCTGCACCCGGCAGAATACAAACAGATTGCTAATTTATTGCATGAGCGCCGTATCGATCGTGAAGTGTATATTGATACTTTTGTGCAAACCCTGCGTGACTCGATGAAGGAGCAAGGTATTCAGGGGGAGATTTACGGCCGACCAAAGCATATTTACAGCATCTGGCGCAAAATGCAGAAAAAGGCACTGGCCTTTGAAGAACTGTATGATGTGCGAGCCGTGCGCATCGTAGTCGAACGTTTGCAGGATTGCTATGCGGCGCTGGGTATTGTGCATACTCATTTCCGTCATCTGCCCAGTGAGTTTGATGACTATGTGGCTAACCCAAAACCTAACGGCTATCAGTCGATCCATACTGTGGTGTTTGGTCCCAAAGGACATGCGGTAGAGATTCAAATTCGTACCCGTCAGATGCATGAAGATGCGGAGCTGGGGGTTGCAGCCCACTGGAAATATAAAGAGGGCAGTACGGTTTCAGGCCGTTCCGGTTACGAAGAGCGTATTGCCTGGTTGCGTAAACTGATCGCCTGGCAGGAAGAGATGTCTGACAGCGGCGAAATGCTGGATGAAGTCAGAAGTCAGGTATTTGACGATCGGGTATATGTATTTACTCCAAAAGGCGACGTGATTGATTTGCCAACCGGTTCCACACCGTTGGATTTCGCTTATCACATTCACAGCGATGTGGGCCACCGCTGTATCGGTGCCAAAATTGGTGGGCGTATCGTTCCTTTCACCTATCAATTACAGATGGGCGATCAGATTGAAATTATCACCCAAAAACAACCTAACCCAAGTAGGGACTGGCTGAATCCGAATCTGGGGTTTGTTAACAGCAGCAGAGCACGAGCTAAAATTCAGGCATGGTTTAAGAAGCAGGATCGGGATAAGAATATTCTTGCCGGTCGCCAAATTTTAGATGATGAGCTGGAACGTTTGAGTATCAGCTTTAAAGATGCGGAAAAGCTGCTGGTACCTCGTTATAACGTGCACTCTTTTGATGAAGTGTTAGCGGGTATTGGCGGTGGTGATATTCGCCTCAACCAGCTGGTGAATTTCCTGCAAAGCAAATTTAACCAGCCAACGGCGGAAGAGGCAGATCGTGAAGCTCTGCGTCAACTGAATCAAAAAACGGCCAATGCTCAGCAGCGTAATGCGAAGAATAACAGCCAGATTGTGGTAGAAGGGGTTGGTAACCTGATGCACCATATCGCCCGTTGCTGCCAGCCAATTCCGGGCGATGATATTGTTGGCTTTATCACTCAGGGGCGTGGAATCTCGATTCACCGTTCCGATTGCGATCAGTTAAATGAACTGAAGAATCATGCGCCAGAGCGTTTGGTGGAGGCGGTATGGGGTGACTGTTACTCCAGTGGTTATTCGCTGGTAGTCAGAGTAGTTGCTAACGACCGCAGCGGTTTGCTGCGAGATATCACGACTATTCTGGCTAACGAAAAAGTAAATGTACTGAGCGTGTCCAGCCGCAGCGATGTGAAAAAGCAGATGGCCACCATTGATATGGAGATCGAACTGTATAATTTGCAGGTGTTGGATCGGGTACTGTCGCGGATTAATCAGTTGCCGGATATTATTGAGGCTAAGAGGTTGGGGGTTAAGTAACCTTTTTGTTGAGGTTGTTTGATTGGCTGTTGTGGATATTCCGGCCGTAATTATAAAGTGCTTATATTGCCTTTGTGCTCGGCCGGAAAACAATTTTTACTCAGCTGTGGAGTGCGACGGGCCTGGATTCCCTAGGGGCGCTCCGGCAGCTAAAGCTGCTACGACCCCAACGGCAATCCCTCCCGTCGTTTAGCTCGATTAGTATCATTATTTTGCTCAGTTTTGTGTTTTAAAATAGCCAATTGTCGGGAGGGACTCCCGTGGGGGTCGACTTGGCGTAAGCCAACGAAGTGCCCGTAGGGAGGCCAGGCCCGACATACACTGAAGCCAAGTATTGGTGGTCTTCCGGTCGAGCTCTAAGCCAATATAAGCATATTAGATTTTACGACCGGAATGTCCATTGATGCTGATTTATTAGGTTTGTTAGCAGTCTCAAAAGATCAATTAAAGCCCCTTTATACATTTATAATTTTGAATGTATTTTCACTAATCAGAAGATAAATAATGGATCAGATTACTCCGATTCAGCGGTTGCTGAATATTATGAACCGGTTACGTGACCCGGAAAATGGATGCCCTTGGGATAAGCAGCAGACGTTTGAGACCATTGCGCCTTATACGCTGGAAGAAACTTATGAAGTGTTGGATGCTATCCGACGTTCAGACTTTGGCGATTTGCGTGATGAACTGGGGGATTTGCTGTTTCAGGTGGTGTTTTATGCGCGTATGGCGGATGAGCAAAACCGGTTTAATTTTGATGATATCTGTAACAGTATCAGCGATAAGCTGGAGCGTCGCCATCCCCATGTTTTTGATACTCAAACTCAACACGATAGTCAGGAAGTGATTGCCGGTTGGGAGAAGCGCAAAGGTGAGGAACGGGCTCAGAAAGCGCAGTTTTCCGTGTTGGATGATATTCCGGAAGTGTTGCCTGCATTAATGCGAGCCCATAAAATTCAGAAGCGCTGCGCTTCAGTGGGATTTGACTGGACAACCTTAGGCCCGGTGTTGGATAAGGTGTACGAAGAGATCGATGAAGTGATGCATGAGGCTAAGCAAGTTGTCATCGACCAGTCTAAACTGGAAGAGGAGTTGGGTGATTTATTTTTCGCCACCGTTAACTTGAGTCGTCATCTGGGGCATAAAGCAGAAAGTGCCCTGCAGGCCGCAAATCGTAAGTTTGAACGTCGTTTCCGTCAGGTAGAACAATTGGTTGCTCAATCAGGAAAATCGATGGAGCAAGCATCGCTGGATGAAATGGAAGCAGCATGGCAACAGGTAAAAATCCTGGAAAATCAGACAGAAAAATAGATTAATTTTCACTATCTGATTTCAGCGTTTGTTGTGTGGGAAAGGGTCTGGTATACTACTTTCCCGTCCTAGTACCTCCATTTTAGTCTTTTAAACCTAACCTTCAGGTTCAGCATGACAACTAATTATATATTTGTGACAGGCGGGGTTGTATCCTCACTCGGTAAAGGTATTGCAGCAGCCTCTCTGGCCGCTATTCTTGAAGCTCGTGGCTTAAATGTCACTATGATGAAGCTGGATCCATACATTAACCTCGATCCAGGTACCATGAGCCCAATTCAACACGGTGAAGTATTTGTCACCGAAGACGGTGCAGAAACCGATCTGGATTTGGGTCATTACGAACGTTTTATTCGCACTAAAATGACCCGCCGTAATAACTTTACGACCGGTCGTATTTATTCCGATGTATTACGCAAAGAGCGTCGCGGTGACTATCTGGGAGCAACCGTTCAGGTTATTCCTCATATTACCAATGCGATTAAAGAACGCGTTATTGCTGGTGCAGAAGGCCATGATGTGGCTTTGGTTGAAGTTGGCGGCACCGTTGGTGATATTGAATCACTGCCGTTCTTAGAAGCCATTCGCCAGTTAGCGGTTGAAGTAGGTCGTGAGCACACACTGTTTATGCATTTGACACTGGTGCCATACATGGCGGCTTCAGGTGAAGTGAAAACTAAACCAACCCAGCACTCGGTAAAAGAATTACTCTCTATCGGTATTCAGCCAGACATTCTGGTATGTCGTTCCGATCGTGCAGTTCCTGCCAATGAGCGGGCCAAAATTGCCCTGTTCTGTAACGTGCCTGAGAAGGCGGTTATTTCTCTAAAAGATGTTGATTCTATTTATAAAATCCCTGCACTGTTGAAGTCGCAAGGGCTGGATGAATTCATCTGTAAACGCTTCCGTTTCGACCTTCCTGAAGCTAACTTAGCTGAGTGGGAACAGGTGATTTATGAAGAGTCAAATCCTACTCGCGAAGTCACTATTGGCATGGTCGGCAAGTACGTAGAATTGCCTGATGCATATAAATCTGTCATCGAAGCATTAAAGCATGGTGGACTGAAGAATCGATTCAGCGTTAATATAAAGCTAATCGACTCGCAGGATGTTGAGGTCAGAGGTGAAGAAGTTCTGTCTGGTCTTGATGCGATTCTGGTTCCCGGTGGTTTTGGCTACCGTGGTGTAGAAGGCAAAATCACTGCTGCCCGCTATGCCCGTGAAAACAAGATCCCTTATTTGGGTATCTGTTTAGGCATGCAGGTTGCGATGATGGAGTTTGCACGTAATGTTGTTGGTATGCCCGATGCTAACTCGACCGAATTTGTGCCAGACTGTAAGTACCCGGTTATCGCGTTGATCACTGAATGGCGTGATGAAGAGGGGAATGTTGAAGTTCGCACAGAAGAGAGCGATTTAGGCGGAACCATGCGTTTAGGCAGCCAGTTATGTCATTTAACTGAAGGCAGTCTGGTTCGTAAACTGTACGGTTCACCAACAATTACAGAACGCCATCGCCATCGCTATGAAGTGAACAATATGCTGCTGCCGCAGATTGAAGCAGCAGGGTTACTTGTAGCAGGGCGTTCTGCTGACCATAAGCTGGTGGAAATTATTGAACTGCCTGATCATCCATGGTTTGTTGCCAGTCAGTTCCACCCGGAGTTCACATCAACTCCGCGTGATGGCCACCCACTGTTTGCCGGTTTTGTGAAGGCTGCTGGTGAGTACCAGAAGCGTCAGGAAGACTAAGCGGTCAGTAATAGTATTAAAAGTATTCAGTAAACCCGGCCTGATTACCGGTGGTAAGCGCAGTATGTTCAGACATCGCGTTTCTTGATACATCAGGCCAGAGTGTGCGACGCAATGAGGTGTCGCGATCTACAGTTTGTAGTTTAATCAACTTGTACTGAGGAAAACCGAATGTCCAAAATCGTTAAAGTGCTCGGTCGTGAAATTATCGACTCTCGTGGCAATCCCACTGTTGAAGCTGAAGTTCATTTAGAAGGCGGTTTTGTAGGTCTGGCTGCTGCGCCATCAGGTGCTTCTACTGGTTCTCGTGAAGCTCTGGAACTGCGTGACGGCGATAAAGCTCGTTATATGGGTAAAGGTGTACTGAAAGCTGTTGCAGCGGTAAACGGCCCAATTGCACAAGCTGTTATTGGTAAAGATGCAAAAGATCAGGCTAACATCGATAAGATCATGATCGACTTAGATGGCACTGAGAACAAATCTAAATTCGGTGCTAACGCGATTCTGGCGGTTTCTTTAGCAGCAGCTAAAGCAGCAGCAGCATCAAAAGGCATGCCTTTATTTGAGCACATTGCTGAACTGAACGGCACCCCAGGCAAATTCTCTATGCCATTACCAATGATGAACATCATCAATGGTGGTGAGCACGCTGATAACAACGTTGATATTCAAGAGTTTATGATTCAGCCAATCGGCGCGAAAACTCTGAAAGAAGCGGTACGTATCGGTTCTGAAGTATTCCACAACCTGGCAAAAGTGCTGAAATCTAAAGGCATGAGCACTGCGGTAGGTGACGAAGGTGGTTATGCACCTAACCTGGAGTCTAACGCTGCTGCACTGGCTGCTATCAAAGAAGCAGTAGAACAAGCAGGTTATGTACTGGGTAAAGATGTGACTTTAGCGATGGACTGTGCAGCTTCTGAGTTCTACAACAAAGAAACTGGCAACTATGAGCTGAAAGGCGAAGGCAAAACCTTCACTTCTCAAGAGTTCACTCACTATCTGGAAGAGCTGACCAAGCAATACCCAATCGTTTCCATCGAAGATGGTTTAGACGAATCAGACTGGGATGGCTTTGCTTACCAGACTAAAGTAATGGGTGACAAAATCCAACTGGTTGGTGACGATCTGTTCGTAACTAACACCAAGATCCTGAAAGAGGGTATCGAAAAAGGTATCGCTAACTCTATCCTGATCAAATTTAACCAAATCGGTTCTCTGACCGAAACTTTAGCTGCTATCAAAATGGCTAAAGATGCTGGTTACACGGCTGTTATCTCTCACCGTTCAGGTGAAACTGAAGATGCTACCATCGCTGATTTAGCGGTAGGTACAGCTGCTGGCCAAATCAAAACGGGTTCTATGAGCCGTTCTGACCGTGTTGCTAAGTACAACCAATTAATCCGTATTGAAGAAGCGCTGGGGGACCGTGCTCCATTCAACGGTTTAAAAGAAGTGAAAGGTCAGGGTTAATTTTTAATCCTCCTGTAGCTTAGTTAAATCCCGTATTGGTTGATATCAATACGGGATTTTTGTTTTTAGTTGTACTGTCTGAAAAATTTCCGAGAGAAAAATGTCATATCCCGTTAATGAGCTATTTCAAACCCTACAGGGTGAGGGTTTCTTCACCGGTGTTCCCGCTATTTTTATTCGTTTACAGGCTTGCCCGGTTGGCTGTAGCTGGTGTGATACCAAACACACATGGGAAAAGATTGCTAATCGTCAGCAACCAATAGATGACATTCTGGCGAAGACTCAGGAAAGTGACAGTTGGGGAGAAGCTAATGCTTCACAACTACTGACTATTTTGCATCAGCCGCAATATACGGCACGCCACATAGTCATTACCGGTGGTGAGCCTTGCCTCTATGATTTACTTCCTCTGACCAGTTTACTGGAGCAGCATGGTTTTCAGTGTCAGATTGAAACCAGCGGTACTCAACCGGTGACCTGCTCGGCAGATACCTGGGTGACGGTTTCCCCTAAAGTCGATATGCGCGGTGGATTGAATGTCATATCTCAGGCTTTGATAAGGGCTGATGAAATAAAACACCCGGTGGCCCGTGAACGGGACATTGAACAGTTAGATGAGCTGTTAGCCATGCTGTCAGATAATAAAAAGCGCGTGATAGCGTTACAGCCGATTAGTCAAAACCCGAGGGCGACCGAGCTTTGCATTAAGAGCTGTATTGAACGCAACTGGCGGTTGTCGATGCAGACGCATAAATATCTTGGAATAGAATGAGTTCAGGTTATCTGTTGGACTTATTAGATTTAGTGTAAGTTTCGGCCATAAATAGTGTGGTGAATTTCTGGGCTTTCGTGCCGGGCCGAGCAGGGGCATTATGGCGAATGCCCCTGCACCCCGCGCCTTTCGCACAGGAATCCAGGTCGCTTAGGCGACTGCCTTCCTCCTTCGCTCGGCCTTAACGCACCGGCACAGAGCCGCTCCCGGCGTCGCTGTGCCTCGACCAACATCCATGTTGGTCGTGCTGGCCTCTCTCAGTCGTCAGCTGAATTCAAGTGCTCATTTAGAAGGGCAAAGGACAGGGCTAAAAGAATAAAAATATCTATTCCCCTTTATACACACACCCGGCACTACACGTCTCTTTCACTCTAACCCCACTCAACAATGGAAGCTCTGGCTTTAACTGTTGCCAAATCCAGTGGGCTAAAACTTCGCTGGTAGGGTTCTCCAGTCCGGGGATATCGTTCAGGTAGTAGTGGTCTAAACGGTCCAGTATGGGCTTAAAAGCGGCTTTAATTTCAGAAAAGTCCATTACCCAGCCGGTAATCGGATTTACTTCACCGGTCACTTCGATTCTGACTGCAAAAGAGTGCCCATGCAGACGGGAGCATTTATGGCCTTCGGGAACATTTGGCAACCGATGTGCTGCTTCAAAAGTAAAATCTTTAAATAATGTGGTTACCATAATCGCCTCTGATAATAATTTCGGCGGTATATTACTAAAAAGCGGGCCAGGTTGCCACGGTGAGGTAATCTCAAAATGTATCTAATGCTGTTGAGTTCTTGATTGCGACAGGTCTTTATTTTTTGCCAGTATTAAATGAATTATTTTAATTATGACTGAGTTTTAATGCGTTCTATTTAATTTTGATATGCACTAATTTTTTAAATTTACCTTTCTATTTATATTGATTTTGAATGTTGTGTTTTTGTTATTAAAATAATTTATTGCATCTCTTTTTATAATTCCTATTTACAATGAATATCTCTTCTTATTTAACTTAATGAAACCGTTATTATTTATTTCTATAGATTGTAATCGTGTTTGGTAATTTATTTCTTTATGGATTTCAATACGGAAAACCCGCCTCGCGAGATAATCATGCCAGATCTTATAAGTCAATTGACCTGAGTCTCATCTTTTAACAATGATGCTCGCTGGATTTTATTTATATGATTCTAAATGATTATTTCTAATTAAATAAAATAACCTGAGATGTAAACATAAATGAACATCTGATTATTCGCTCCACTTCGATGTTCAGAATGTAATTCAACATAGATCTTGAATATAAAATTTGACTCCGATCACATTAATGGCTTTATTCAAGCTGCGAATTAAATTATATGCCTGATTAAACGATGAGTGTAATAAATATAACACTCGTAATAATAAGGTTACAGATAATGATTTTTATCAATCAGGTGCTGGTATTGCAAAAAGATATTTAAAAGTAAGAATGAAGGAGTCCGAAAAAGCCTGAATTAATAAAATCACAAATGAGGAAAGTATAATGTCATACCCAGCTGAACCTTATAAAATTAAAGTTGTTGAACCAATTGCAATGACTACTCGCGAGCAGCGAATCCAATATATTAAAGATGCAGGATATAATACATTTTTACTTCAATCCAAACAGACTTATATCGACCTGTTAACCGATAGCGGCACCACCGCCATGAGTGATAATCAGTGGGCCGGTATGATGTTAGGTGATGAAGCCTACTCAGGCAGTGCAAACTTCTATCATCTGCAAGAAGTCGTCAGCGAATATTATGGCTACAAGCATGTTGTACCCACCCACCAGGGCCGTGGTGCAGAAAACCTGCTCTCTTCTCTGTTAATTAAAGAGGGTGACTACGTACCGGGTAACATGTACTTCACCACTACCCGTGCTCACCAGGAGAGAAACGGCGCGACTTTTGTTGATATCATCATCGACGAAGCACACGATTCACAAAAAGAGCTGCCGTTTAAAGGCAACATCGATGTCTCTAAACTTGAAAAACTGATTAACGAAGTAGGTGCAGACCGCATCCCTTACGTTTGTCTGGCAGTTACCGTAAACCTGGCTGGTGGTCAGCCGGTGAGCATGGCTAACATGCGTGAAGTCAGCAAACTGTGCCGCAAAAACAAAATTCTGGTGATGTATGATGCGACACGCTGCGTTGAAAACGCCTATTTCATTAAAGATCGTGAGCCAGAGTATAAAGACGTCACTATTGCCGCCATCCTGAAAGAGATGATGAGCTACTCTGACGGTTGTACTATGAGCGGTAAAAAAGACTGTCTGGTAAACATCGGTGGCTTCTTATGTATGAACGATGACACCTTGTATCAGAAAGCCAGCGAACTGGTTGTTCTGTATGAAGGTATGCCTTCTTACGGCGGTCTGGCTGGTCGTGATATGGAAGCAATGGCGCGCGGTATTGTTGAGTCTGTTGACTATGCTTACATCCATCACCGCATTGCTCAGTGTCGTTATCTGGCAGACAAACTGGAAGCAGCTGGTGTACCAATTGTAAAACCAGTTGGTGGTCATGCGGTGTTCCTGGATGCAAAAGCCTTCCTGCCACACGTTCCTCAGGATCAGTTCCCGGCTCAGTCTTTAGCGGCTGAACTGTATATCGATTCCGGTGTTCGTAGTATGGAGCGCGGCATTATCTCTGCGGGACGTGATAAGAAAACCGGTAAGAACCATACGCCTAAGCTGGAACTGGTTCGTCTGACGATTCCTCGTCGTGTTTACACCTATGCGCACCTGGATGTTGTCGCCGATTCTGTGATTCATCTGTACAAAAACAGAGAGAAAATCAAAGGATTGGATATGGTATATGAGCCGAAGTTCCTGCGCTTCTTTACCGCAAGATTTGAGCCACTCAAATAAGGTTCTCATTAAGCAAAGTATAAATTAACCATCAAAGAGTCTTTCATTCTGCAGGATGAAAGACTCTAAAAGTCTGGATCAGTCACAGGTCATTAATATGTTTTTCCCACTTAGAATTTTAATTAAAGGAATCAATTATGACGGTCAGCGTAGAGGCTCAGGGGTCTGCTCAGGTTAAAAAGAAGTCGGTTATTGGTGGAGCTATGATCACCACGGCGACCGTCGTTGGCGCCGGAATGTTCTCTTTACCTGTAGCCATGTCCGGGGTTTGGTTTTCCTGGTCAATTGGTATCCTTGCTGTTACCTGTTTTATTATGATAATGGCTGGTTTCATGCTGCTGGAAGCCAACCTTAATTATCGTATTGGTGCCAGTTTCGACACATTAACAAAAGATCTATTAGGTCGATTCTGGAATATTGCAACCAACATTACTTTTGCTTTCGTTTTATATATTCTTGCCTACGCCTATATTTCAGGAAGTGCTGCGGTTATATCCCAAACCTTAACCCAGTATTTCACGATTGGAATTTCTTCCCGTATTACCGGTGTGATATTTACCATTGTTGTGGCATTTATTGTCTGGTGGAGTTCAACAGCAGTGGGGCGTATTACTACCATCTTGCTGTTGGGCAAATTTATTGCTTTCTTTATGACGTTCGCCAGCCTGCTGGGCTATGTGCAGGTTGATAATCTGATGGACGTTATGGCTCCACAAGGAACCAGTTATCTACCTTTCCTGTTAATGACACTGCCTTTCTGTATTGTTTCATTTGGCTTTCACGGCAACGTACCCAGCCTGGTAAAACACTATGGTAAAGACCCAAAACGTATTGTTTCCTGCATATTAATTGGAACGCTATTTGCGTTGTTCCTGTATGTCTTCTGGTTATATTGCACCATGGGGAATATCTCCCGGGCGGACTTTAAGCCAATTATTGCTCAGGGCGGAAACATTGACGTCTTTATCACAGCCATGGGGGCGATTCTTAACAGCGCATCAATGGATGTAATCCTGACATTCTTTGCCAACTTCGCGGTTGCCAGTTCTATGTTAGGTGCAACACTGGGCCTGTTCGATTACATTGCTGACCTGTGTAAGTTTAAGGATGACAATGGCGGCAGGGCGAAAACAGCACTGGTTACTTATATTCCTCCGGCGCTACTGTGCTCCATCTATCCAAATGGTTTTCTGTATGCCATTGGTTATGCTGGACTGGCGTTTGCGGTATGGGCAATCATCGTTCCCGGCCTGTTGGCGAAAGCCTCGCGCGAGAAATTTGGTAACCCAATGTTCCGCACCTGGGGTGGAACCCCGCTGGTGTATGTAGTGATTGTGTTTGGGGTGATCACTATGCTGGCGCATATATTGTCGACGTTTAATATATTGCCGACGTATAGTTAATTATTTTTATTGAGATAGAAGAGCCGCCCTAAGGGGCGGCTTTATTATTTAACGATACTGTTAAGAGTTAAGTTCAGGGGATATTCCGGCCGCAAAAGATATAGTGTCTATTTTTATATTGTGTACGGCCGGAAGGGCATTTGCTCTTAACATTGGTGAGCGTCGGGCCTAGCCGGGCTACGGGCACTTCGTTGGCTTACGCCAAGTCGACCCCCACGCCCGTCTCTCCCTCCGATTAGCGTAGTTAATATAGTAAAAAACCGCCCAAAGGGCGGTTTTAGGATCAAAGCGAAAATACCATCACAGTGATTTAATAATGCGACTCAGCAACTTAATCCGCGGAATAATACTCTCCAACTCAACATATTCTGCCGGGCTATGGAAGTCGGCACCGATAGGGCCAAAACCATCCAGAGATGGAACCCCTAATGCCGCCGTATGGTTAGCATCAGAACCACCGCCTACAGCCTGCCATTTCACCGGAATACCTTCTTCCTGACCACAACGCTCAACTAATGTCATTAGTTTTTCTGTTTCTGCCGAAGGAGACATTGCCGGAGTATGAGCCATTTCAGTAACGGTGGAGGTAACATCAGCCACGTAAGCTTTTTTGCTCATTTCATTGATGGCTTTATCAATGCGGTGATATTCGTTGTTATCCCAGAAACGTACATCAACCACTGCCTGAGCTTTATCAGGAACGATATTGGCAGCATCACCACCTTTAACCACGCCGACGTTCAGCGTGGTACCGGCTTCGGCATTACCTAACTGGTTAATTGCCAGAATCCAGTTAGCCAATTCGGTAATGGCTGAACGGCCTTTCTCCGGTGCGTTACCTGCGTGAGCAGCACGCCCGTGGAAGTCAATATTATAACGCGCCATACCCTTACGGGCTTTAACCAGCGAACCATCAGCACGTGCAGCTTCAGCAACCAGCACATAACGGCTCTGTTTAGCGTATTTACCCAGCCATTCATGAGAGTAAACTGAACCGGTTTCTTCATCCGGGTTCATTGCAACAGCAATGGATAATCTCTGAACATCACTGTCATCCAGTGCGCGAATAGCCCACAGGATATTTAACAGGCCAGATTTCATATCTGCCGCACCCGGACCATATAGACGAGTAGCATCAGTAGACATTGGGCGCTCGGCCGCGGTTCCCGGTGGGAATACGGTATCCATATGACCAATCAGTAAAACGTCAAACTGAGTGGCGCCGGGTTTATTGGTGGCAAATACACCCGGGCCTACCTCTTTACCCAGATCTACGATTTCTGCATGCCAGCCTAAATCCTTATATTTCTTCTCCATCAGACCGGCAACAACGGCAACGCCTTCGGTGGTTTGAGTTCCACAATCAATATTAACCAGCGGACGTAATTCATCTAAATATTGGTTTAACTGCATGGTTCATCCTTCCTTAATTGTCTCGTGTTGAACAGACATAATCATTTAGATATTAATGATGATTCTCATCAGCAGCATCGCACCAAATGAATTGATAACGGCAATAAGCAACATTAATGGAATGCGGCTGCCCTTAGTGCCAACAACGCCTAAAACACGTCCGACATATTGCACTAATGAACCCATCAGATAGATAGCAGGGGCAAGAATTGCCAGGTGCTCACCATTGAGGTGACCGCTCTGGAACAGGCTTACGGCAACACCAATTGCGCCACCCATCGACATTAAACTACTAATTAAAACTGCGGCAGCCTCTCCGGGCAGGCCAAACAACGCCATGACAGGTTCACATAGCTTGCCTAACAGATCTAACAGTCCGGTGATTTGTAATGCTTTAATAATAACGAATGCCATCAGTACGTTTGGTAGTGTACTTGTGGTGGCAATTCCCCAGCCTTTACGCGCTCCGGCAACAAAAATATCAGTGATCATTGGATTTGAGTTATTAGACATGATGCATTATTCCCTTATTATTTTTCTGTCGCTGTGCTTGATGGCTGTTGTTCTTGTTCGTCTTTATCCGGGAAAGTCGTCAGATAAAGACGCATGATATTGGCACCAACAATTTTCATAATGAAAATAACGCCAATACAGGCTCCAATCGTGGTTGGAACGGCGAGTTCACCAGATGCCAGGACCAGAGTGAATAAAACGGCACCAGAAGAGAAAAAGTTAGTAATCATTACTCCGCCAGAAAACTGGAACATGGTTAACACTTCTTTTTCTTTGGCATTGATTTTTTGTTCATCAGCCAGAGCGCGAGTCAGTGACGCACCAACGTCTGTACTTTGCAGGCTACCAATAATAGCCAGACCAGTAACACCAGGAATGCCCAGAAGAGGGCGTAAAATAACGCTTAATAACTTACGTGCTGCGTTCAGAGCACCGTAGTGTTCCAGAACATTGATCATGGCCAAAGCAAACATGACTGAAGGGATCAGACCAAAGGCAAACAGGAAACCTTCCATTGCACCGCTACCGCCAGTACCACGATAAGTACCATTGGTTGCTTTTAGTGCATCATCTACCTGACTAACTCCGGTTAACACTTTACCAAATGAGCCGTTGAGAGTAGTGAAATCAATGGTTGATAACAATGGAACAATCCAATCCGTTAACCAGTGAGACAATCCAATCCGTTAACCAGTGAGACAATCCCGGATTCTGCGCATGGAGTTCTTTAATCTGTGAAGCAATCCAGAGAGTGGTTGAGGATGTAGGGCCAAAAATTCCGGAGAAAAAGACAACGGCAAAAAACAGTGCAAAGTAGGCACCGGCCCCAATCTTTATCTCCTTAGACGGGACAGGTTGTGAGTTATCATTTGACATATTAATGGTTCCATTAAGAAATAATGATAGTGGTAAATAGTTCCCGATTATCTATTAGTTCTGTTTTACCTGCATTTGACTTCGATCAAATAACCTAGCTGCTTGAGATCACGCTTCTGGTATTAATATGGTCTTATGCCATTACCTTGATTAAATGTTATACAAAATAATTAGTTATGCGGATCGTGATGTGATTTTTTTGTTAAATAATCGATGGGATTTAGCGGATTTTTCTGTCATAACAGGAAAATAGACATAAATCTTATTTATTTACATAACCATTATATATCCAGTGTATTTTTATGCGCTTTTCATGCATAATTTCACGATTCCCAATGCAATAATAAAGGATGCGCAAATGTTTAAACGTCTTTCTGTTTTTGGTGTATGCCTGGCAGCAGCCCTGTGTACACTACCTGTTGCCAATGCAGCAGAACCAACCTACGTCGTAGGTTCTGGTGGTACATATCGTCCTTTCGAATTCGAAAATAGTAAAAAAGAGCTGGAAGGATTTGATATCGATATCATCAGTGCGATTGCTAAAGCTGAGAACTTCAATATCAAATTAGTGAATACACCGTGGGAAGGGATCTTCGCCACATTAGGTAGTGGCGATCGTGACATCATTATTTCTGGTATCACTATTACCGATAAGCGTAAGCAAATGGTTGATTTCTCAGCACCATACTTCCCCGCAGAGCAAGCTATCGTGATACCAAAAGGTAAAGATATTAAGTCTATTGCTGAACTGAAGCCGCTGAAAGTGGGCGTAGTTAACTCCAGTACCGGCGATATCGTGGTATCCGAAGTATTGGGTAAGAACAGCACTTCAATTAAACGTTTTGACAATACTCCTCTGATGCTGCAAGAACTGTATGAAGATGGTATTGATGCCGCGGTTGGTGATGTTGGTGTTGCTAAGTTCTATATCAAAAACCATCCGGAAAAAGAGTTCTCTCTGGTTGCTGATGACAAATTTGAGCGTCAATTCTTTGGTATTGCAGTGGCTAAAGGTAACGAAGAGTTACGTAATAAGATTAATTCCGGTCTGAAGAAAATCATTGCTGATGGTACTTACGCTACCATCTATCAGAAGTGGTTTGACAGCAACGTACCGGTATTACCTGCCGAGTAATTTTTTCACTGATATTCCTTTCAGGGCGATTATTCGCCCTGAATGTTTTTCTATAACGGATTCATTTTTATGTCAGGATTTCGCTGGGAGATAATCCAGGAGTATGCCCCGCTGTTTGCCGAGGGCGCATGGATGACCATCAAATGTACCATCATCTGTGTGATACTGGGCGTAACCTGGGGATTAATTCTCGGGTTGGGTGGCACGGCACAGGCACCTCACAATCGCGGTTTGAACCGTTTACTGCATATTTTCGTACAGTGGCCGGTTAAGATTTATGTCAGTGCTTTTCGCGGTACGCCACTGTTTGTTCAGATCATGGTGGTGCACTTTGCCCTGATCCCTCTGCTGATCAATCCTCGTGATGGTTTACTGGTCAGCAGCGGCATCATGTCGGTGGATTTTGCCCGTATGTTGCGGTCAGAATACGGTGCGTTTCTCTCCTGTGTTGTCGCCATTACCCTTAATGCAGGAGCTTATGTTTCCGAGATTTTCCGCGCCGGTATTCAGTCTATCGACCGTGGACAGATGGAAGCGGCTCGCTCGCTGGGAATGAGCTACGGTAAAACCATGCGTAAGATTATTCTTCCGCAGGCGTTTCGTCGTATGCTGCCACCGCTGGGTAACAACGCCATTGCGATTGTTAAAGACTCTTCTCTGGCATCCGCCATCGGACTTGCCGATTTGGCCTATGCCGCCCGTACTGTTTCTGGCGCCTATGCCAGCTACTGGGAACCCTATCTGACAATCTCTATTGTTTATTGGGTGATTACATTCTTACTTTCGCTGATGGTAAGGCATATGGAAAAGAGGTTAGGCCGAAGTGATTAAGATTCGTAATTTACAAAAACAGTTTGATAAAACTCACGTTTTACGCGGTATCTCCTGCGATATTGCCGCTAATGAAGTGGTATGTATCATCGGTCCTTCAGGCTCAGGTAAAAGCACTTTTCTACGCTGTATGAACGCACTGGAAGAGATGAGCGGTGGTGAAATTACCATTGATGGTTATGAGGTTCATGACCGTAAGACCGACTTAAATAAGCTGCGTGAAAGCGTAGGGATGGTGTTCCAGCGTTTTAATCTGTTTCCTCACATGACGGTACTGGAAAATCTGATTCTGGCGCCGATGGATGTGAAAAAGCTGTCTAAATCAGAAGCGATAAAACGTGCTGAGCAACTGCTGCAAAAAGTAGGACTGATCGATAAAATTGATGCTTACCCAAGCCAGCTATCTGGCGGGCAGCAGCGTGTGGCAATTGCTCGTGCGCTGGCGATGGAACCAAAAGTGATGCTATTTGATGAACCCACTTCAGCCCTCGATCCTGAGCTGGTGGGGGAAGTACTGGCAGTGATGAAAGCACTGGCCCATGAAGGTATGACTATGGTGGTGGTAACCCACGAGATGGGATTTGCCAGAGATGTTGCCGACAGGGTTATCTTTATCGATCAGGGGATTATTCAGGAAGAAGATGTTCCGGAGAAGCTGTTTACGGCACCGTCGAATGACAGGACTAAGGCTTTTTTGAGTAAAGTTTTAGCGGTTTGATTAAGACAGTTTTGTGATTACGGCGTAGTGCTACGAATATGGCACTACGCCGTTTTGTTTTTGTTTCTTGACCTTTTTATTGAGCACTGGAATTCAGACACTACACTGTTAGTGGACGAAACTTACTCGAAACTAAATTTCAGTTAAACTACCAGCAGCTATTTATAACAACCAATATTCAATATGATAAAAATCTGGTCATTAGGTGATGTGGTGGTAGATCTGCTACCGCTGGAAAATATGCAATATCAGGCCTGTGCTGGTGGTGCTCCGGCTAATGTGGCAGTAGGGATTGCTCGCTTAGGCTATCCATCCGCTTTTGTCGGGCGGGTGGGAAACGATCCATTTGGTCGTTTCATGGCTGAATCACTGGCGCAGGAAGGGGTTGACTGTCAGTGTATTGAACAGGATGAGTGTTACAAAACCAGTACCGTTATTGTCGATTTAGCTGCCAGCGGTGAACGCAGCTTTACCTTTTTAGTCAGCCCTTCGGCAGATCAGTTTCTCTCTCTAAATGTCTTACCCGACGCTTCTCCTGCTATTTTGCATACCTGTTCATTAGCCCTGACAGGAAAAGTCTGTCGTGATTCATTGCTGAATATTACGCATCAGGTTAAACAACAGGGCGGTATGGTGAGTTTTGACCTGAATCTGCGCGCTCAGATGTGGGCAGATAAACAGGAAATGCATCAGGTCATTGCTGAGTATTGCACTAAGGCCGATGTGCTTAAGTTATCAGAAGAAGAACTGTTTTGGTTAACCCAGAGTTCTGATGATAACTGGTCTGATGCATTGGCTGGTCTGAATGATTATCCTGCCGCGCTGATAGTCATTACCCGAGGTAAGCAAGGGTGTCTGGTATGGTGTCAGAATACTCTTCACGCCTTTGACAGTTATCAGATAACCAGCGTGGATACTACCGGAGCAGGTGATGCTTTTATGGCAGGACTATTAGTGGGTATTGCCCGTTATGGTATTCCGGGGCAAGAAAATGATGAACTACAAACCCTGAGCCAGATTGTCAGTCAGGCCAGCGCGTGCGGTGCATTATCAACAACCCACAAGGGAGCATGGGCGGCATTACCAAATCAAAATCAGTTACAACACTTTCTTTCAACACAGGGAATGTTAAAGCCGGGAACGCGATAAGTTCAGTTTTATCCCATTTCTGTATGGAGTCTGGCCTTGAGTTATGGGATGATTAGCCGGTTTTTAGGGGGCGGGATGAAAAAACTTACGCTGTTATTAATTGTTCTTATTGGCTGGTTGCAGTACTCCCTGTGGCTGGGCAAAAATGGCATGCATGATCATGCCCGTGTAGAAGAGGATTTGGCTATACAGCAAGATAATAATGCCAAATTAAAATCTCGTAATGCACGATTGTTCGCAGAAATTAACGACCTGAAAAGTGGGCAAGGCGCTATTGAAGAACGTGCCCGTAATGAACTGGGAATGATTAAACCGGGAGAGAGTTTCTACCGGATTATTCCTGAGCAGTCTCAACCAGTACAAGGCGGTAAAAAGTAGTGACGCAGGCCAATTCTTCCTCCACGTCATCTTATCCAGACATTGTTGCCATACTTCCCGCCGCAGGTATTGGCAGCCGCATGCAGGCCGATTGCCCCAAACAGTATCTTACTATTGGTCAACAGACGATCATTGAATATGCTATTTATGCGCTGTTGTCTCATGCTGCTGTTCGCCAGGTGATTGTTGCATTAAATCCTAACGATAACACTTTTTCTCAACTGGCAGTGGCTCAAGACCCACGAGTTTCTGTGGTGATTGGCGGTGCTGAGCGTTCTGATTCTGTTTTGGCAGGTTTGGAACTGGCCAGAACTTTGCAGGCTGATTGGGTTTTAGTGCATGATGCCGCACGTCCATGCCTGAGTTATGGCGATTTAGATAAACTGATTCAATCGGTATTGCAGGTAAAGCAGGGCGGTATTTTAGCTATGCCGGTCAGAGACACCATGAAACGTGCAGTTGTCGAGAATGCCGCCATTGCTCATACCGTTGAGCGCAACGGCCTTTGGCATGCTTTAACACCTCAAATGTTTCCACTGGAACTGCTGTTTGAATGCATGATTCGGGCACAGCAAGACGGTGCAGTAGTAACCGACGAAGCCTCAGCATTGGAACACTGCGGTTTTCATCCGCTGCTAGTATCCGGTCGTTCAGACAATATTAAAGTTACCCGCCCGGAAGATCTGGCGCTGGCAACATTCTATCTTACACACCAATAATAGACAGGAGAGTGGCTGATGCGTATTGGTCATGGTTTTGACGTACATAAATTTGGCGGTGAAGGCCCGCTGATTATTGGTGGGGTTCGCATCCCTTATGAGTTTGGCTTACTGGCTCATTCCGATGGTGATGTGGCACTGCATGCATTAACCGATGCGTTGTTGGGCGCAGCGGCGCTGGGAGATATTGGTAAGCTGTTTCCTGATACCGATCAGGCCTATAAAGGCGCAGATAGCAGAGAGTTGCTACGCGAAGCTTTCCGACAAGTAAAAGCAAAAGGCTATGTGATAGGTAATGTTGATGTCACTATCATCGCTCAATCGCCCAAAATGGCACCTCACATTCCACAAATGCGAGTGAATATCGCAGAGGACTTAGGCTGCCATATGGAGCAGGTCAACGTCAAAGCCACTACCACAGAACAGCTTGGATTTACCGGTCGTAAAGAGGGTATTACCTGTGAGGCCGTAGCGCTGTTGGTTAAGGCATGATGTCGTTATCCTGGCTATACGGTGAACCAACTGCTACTGGGATACTTAAAAAGTCGCCGCAAGACTTTTGCGTTAAAGAAGATCTGGGATTTGAACCCGATGGTGATGGTGAGCACGTGCTGGTCTATCTGCGTAAGACAGGCTGTAATACTCAGTTTGTCGCGGATAATCTGGCGCGCTTTGCCAAGGTATCCGGACGGGTAGTGAGCTATGCCGGACTGAAAGATCGCCATGCGGTCACCGAACAGTGGTTTTGCCTGCAGATGCTGGGTAAAGATACGCCTGATTTCAGTGCTTTTGCTCTGGAAGGTTGTGAAGTACTGAAAGTGGCTCGTCATCGCCGTAAATTGCGTATTGGTACACTTAAAGGCAATTTTTTCCAGCTGGTGTTACGAGATATCAGTCAGAAAGATGATGTTGAGTTGCGTTTACAAAAGATTCAGCAGTCTGGTGTTGCTAACTATTTTGGTGAACAACGTTTTGGTCGTCAGGGCAATAATCTGGTGATGGCAGAACGCTGGGCTAATAATGAAATCAGCGTAAAAGAGCGTAACAAACGCAGCTTTTATCTTTCCGCTGCCCGTAGCGCGATGTTTAACCATGTAGCCAGCCAACGAATTACGCAATCTTTGCATCAACAAGTGATAGCGGGTGATGCCATGCAATTGAGTGGCAGAGGAAGCTGGTTTGTTGCTCAGCCAGAAGAGCTTGAATCTTTGCAGCAGCGCTTAATCGATGGTGAATTGCGAGTGACAGCGCCATTGCCGGGTGACGGCGAGCTGGGAACGCAACTGGAAG
Source organism: Limnobaculum xujianqingii (assembly GCF_013394855.1). NCBI lineage: Bacteria > Pseudomonadati > Pseudomonadota > Gammaproteobacteria > Enterobacterales > Budviciaceae > Limnobaculum > Limnobaculum xujianqingii. The sequence continues at coordinate 569,778 of NZ_JABMLK010000002.1, forward strand.
CTCAGGTTTTTGAACATCAAATATTAGTTGATGACCAGACGCTGTTTTCACTGGTGAAACGTGAACGGGTTGAGCCTGCCCGGCGAGCGATTCTGGTTCAGCCACAGCATATGACATGGCAATGGCTGGATGATGCTACGTTGTCCGTCAACTTTTGGTTACCGGCGGGTAGTTTTGCTACCAGTGTGGTGCGAGAGATGATGGTAACCGTCGCCGGTGAAGATATACCGGAAGAGTGATTTATAACCACTATTGTCAGATAGTGGTTGATATATTTACTTATTTTCACTTCAGTGAATATTCCGGCCGTAAATACAAGGTGTGAATTTCACCATGGTGCCCGGCCGGAAGAGCCATTTACTTAGCCTCTGCATACTTCAAATCTGTTTTTCAGTATGAGTTTTAAACTTCCTTGGTTACCTGATTATTCCTGCGCCCTGCACCCCTGCAGAATATCCAGTTCAGATTTATATTCCTGAGTCTTTATATCCAGCATTCCAAGAATAGTGTGAAACAGGTTATCTTGTGAAAATTCCTGCTGTTGAGCTTTATGTTCCAGACAGCGGCTATCTACCTGATAATCTTTTTTATAGTCATCCGACATCCACATCAGGAAAGGGATATGGGTTTGCTCATCCGGTGCCAGTAAGTAGGGGGTTCCGTGCAAATATAGCCCTTTCTCACCTAATGATTCACCATGGTCGGAAAGATAAACCAGTGCGGTAGCAAATTTTTGCTGATGGCTTTTCAACAGGTTGAGGGTTTTATCCAGCATGGCATCGGTATACAGCAGCGTGTTGTCATAAGTATTCATCAGTGATTGATGGTCGCAGTCTTGTATCTGATTACTGTCGCAGGTTGGGGTGAATTGTCGGTATTCTGACGGGTATCGTTCAAAATAGGCGGGTCCATGACTGCCCATTTGATGCAGCACGATCAGGCCATCATTCTTCAGGCTGTTAATGTAGTTATCCAGTTTACTGAGTAATGCGTCATCATAGCAGCTGCCATTGTGGCATAAACCATCAGGATTTAACTGAGTAATATCCTGATGGGGAATACGGTCGCAGGCACCTTTGCATCCACCGTCATTCTCGCGCCACAATACGCTGACTTTAGCTCTGGCCACGATATCCATCAAACCTTCCTGATGGGCGGTTTTGACTGCGTCATATTCTTTTCGCGTCATATCGGAAAACATACAGGGTACAGAAACTGCAGTTTCTGTACCGCAGGAAGTGACATGAGGAAAATAGATAACGTTATTTTGCTTTAGTCTGGGGTTGGTCTCGCGTGGATAACCACCCAGTGAGAAGTTAGCCGCCCTGGCAGTTTCACCTACTACCAATATGACCAGCGTTTTTTTCGGTTCCTGCTTAATAACCGAACCTTCATGCGCATCCATACCAATATCGACTAATGGTTTATGGCTTTCTACCTCTCGTTTGAGGGCGCTGGTTAAACCAGAAATGTAGTTGGTAGGTACCAGCATCTTAACCAGATGGGGATGATTACGAATTAAAGGCGCGTAGTCTTTATAGCAAAAGAAAGCGATAACCAGAATTATCAGCAGTGAAAAACCGATATTTGCCAGCCTGGCTCCCGCTGCTTTTAACCAGTGTTGCGCTGGTTGAATTTTTACCACAATAACTAATATAGAAGGCAGTACTCCCAGCAATAATAACCACAGCATCATTTTAGGTGTTATCAGCGCCATGATTTCCTGATAGTCAGTCTCTAAGGCGTTTTGCATCATATTACGGTCAATAACTACATTAAAACTGTACATCACATAGTTAACGTAGGCTCCACCTAACAGCAAAATGATGGCCAATGGTTTACGCAGCCAGGGCAGTAACAGTAAGCTAAAAATAATATTTAAGGCGCAAAATAGTGTCACTGGAATCGTTGCCATAAAAATCCAGTGTTGTTGTCCGGTATCAGCAATAGCCTGCCAGAAGGCAGTTAATGCCAGTGCGTTTTGAAACAGCGTGAAAAACAGTGCAGTTATCAAAACAAAGGTAAGTCCACGGCAGCGTAATTTACTGGCAATACTCATAACGTTACTCCGTCAGATAGTCTGACAAGGTGGTGATAGCGAATGGCAGCCATTTGGATATTGTGGTTATAGTTTAGTTCAGACCGGGTAATGGATAATTGTTTCATTGGTGATAGTTTGCATGATTTATCGCCATCCTGAGGCCCATATCAGAAGAAAGCACCATTGAATGGGGTTGTCAGGTTTTCCTGCTGGTGCAGAAGTGGTTATAATCAAATTTGTGTTAATAGTGATGAATTGCTTCTGGCAGATTAAGACAGGGGATAAATATCATTCATACTTATTCAGATTTTAAGGGCTGCTGGCAGCATTGATGATGAGAATACTTCTGAGTAATGACGACGGCATATCTGCTCCGGGCATTCAGATACTGGCTGAACACCTGCGGCAGTTTGCTCAGGTACAGCTGGTCGCTCCGGATCGCAACTGCAGCGGCTCCTCCAATGCGTTAACACTGGAATTACCTATACGTATCCATACCCAGTCACAGGGGGATATCTCTGTGCGGGGAACGCCAACTGACTGTGTATATCTGGGGGTGAATGCGTTGATGGTGCCGCGTCCGGATATAGTGGTGTCCGGCATCAATGCAGGGGCAAATCTGGGTGATGACGTTATTTATTCCGGTACAGTTGCTGCAGCAATGGAAGGTCGTCATTTAGGATTACCGGCGTTAGCGGTTTCTCTGGTGGGTAATCAACACTTTGAAACTGCGGCGGTAATGACCTGTAAACTATTGCGTATGCTGGAGCAGGAACCGTTACGCACCAATCGTATTTTGAATGTTAACGTACCGGATTTACCCTTAAGTGAAATCAAAGGGTTTAAAGTAACGCGTTGTGGTAAGCGTCATCCGGCAGATCAAGTTATCTGCCAGCAGGATCCCCGAGGGCACGATATCTACTGGATTGGTCCTCCGGGAGAGAAGGATGATGCCGGTGCTGATACTGATTTTGCCGCGGTTGAACAGGGATATGTCTCCATTACACCATTGCAGGTTGATTTAACCGCGTATGCAGCACAAGATGTGATTAATCAATGGCTATTGCAAACTAAGGTTACCTGAGAATGCCAAGTAAACGTATGCAGACATTGCTGAAACAGCTTGTCGGGCAGGGGATCCGTGATGAACGGGTTCTGCAGGCCATAGCATCCGTTCCGCGCGAGCTTTTTATTGATGAGGCGTTATCTCATCAGGCATATGACAATACCGCATTACCTATAGGTGCCGGGCAGACCATCTCTCAGCCCTATATGGTGGCAAAAATGACTGAGTTGCTGAAGCTGACTACCAATTCCAAAGTGCTGGAGATTGGCACTGGTTCTGGTTATCAGACGGCAGTTTTAGCCAAACTCGTACAACATGTTTATTCTGTTGAGCGTATTAAGAGCCTGCAATGGCAGGCAAAGCGTCGTCTGAAGCAGCTTGACCTGCATAATGTATCAACCCGCCACGGTGATGGTTGGGAAGGCTGGCCGGTTCGTGGACCTTTTGATGCAATTATTGTGACCGCTGCTCCGGATGAAATCCCGCCATCTCTGTTGACACAGCTGGCTGACGGTGGCCGATTGGTACTGCCGGTGGGCGAACAACGTCAGTCTCAGCTGTTGCAACTGGTTCAACGTTATGGCGATAAGTTAATGGTTGATACTATTGAGATGGTGCGCTTTGTTCCTATGGTTAAAGGCGAACTGGCCTGAGTCATATGTAGAGATAGGTAAATTTATCTATTCTTGTTTGACGTTAGATATCAATTTAGTGTCCAATTTATAACTATCTGTCTTTATTACAGAGTTGTTAGTAGTATAAGTCGCATAAAAGTGATGTTATCTGCCGCGATCCTGACAGTTTTTCAGCAACGGCAGCATCAGATTTACCTAATTTTAAGTCGCCATATTTATGGCAGGTTTATTCCGCAATTAACGGAGTAATCATGGATATTATCAGTTTTGATTCTGCTACACGGTGGGGGAAGCATGAATAAAGGAAGCCCGATGATGACATATCGGCGTATAACAATAGGCGCAGCGATAAGTATGTTACTGATTGGTTGTAGTAGTGAGCCAACTAAACCTGCTCCAATTACTTCTATTAATAATAGCAGCGGAACCTACTCCACTGCTTCCACCTCAACTCCAGCAAAAACCTCCGGGTCAGCGACGACAATGGCGATGGATACCAGTCGTCCAAATATTGTTTATACCGAAGGGCAGGAGTTGGCTCCGGCAGCATCAAACACAAATGCATCAGCTCAGAGCAGCGGTAATCCGTTTAATCAGAATAAAGCTGTCAGTAATCAGGCCACCACTTCCGGCGAGCGTATTGTTTATAACCGTAGCTACTCAGATATTCCAAAAGGTTCTTACAACGGGGGACCAACTTATACCGTCTCCCGTGGAGATACTTTATTCTATATTGCCTGGATTACCGGTAATGACTATCGTGAACTGGCACAAAAAAATAACATTTCAGAACCTTATGCTTTATCAGCTGGTCAGACCCTGAATGTTAGCGGAGGCACCAATACTGGTGGAGCATTGGCTGGAACCAGCAATAATGGGGCATCCGTCTCATCTGTGACTTCTAATCAAAATCCTACAACAAGTGTTGATTCTGCAAATTCAGGCGCGTACACTGCCTCAAGTAGTAAACAAAATGTTGATAAAACGTTACCAACTACAGCAGCGGCAGGAACCGCAACGGCAGCAACCAGTACCGCAACGACTCCGGCAAGCAGTAGCAGTACTTCAAATGTTCGCTGGCGTTGGCCGACTGAAGGAAAGGTGATCGAGAACTTCTCTACCTCTGAAGGGGGTAATAAAGGGATCGATATTGCAGGATCTCGTGGTCAGTCTGTACTGGCAGCCGCTGATGGGCGAGTTGTGTATGCGGGCAATGCGCTACGTGGATACGGTAATTTAATCATTATCAAACATAATGATGACTATCTGAGTGCGTATGCACACAATGACTCGATGCTCGTGGCTGAGCAACAAGAAGTCAAAGCAGGTCAAAAAATAGCAACAATGGGTAGTACGGGCACCAGCTCAGTGAGATTGCACTTTGAAATCCGCTATAAGGGCAAGTCCGTCAACCCGCTGCAGCATTTGCCGCAGCGTTAACTGGGCAGGAGATGTTTTCCTGCCTGATTGTCGCAATTTACAGGTAGGAAAACAAAAATGAGTTCCAATACGCTGAAAGTAAACGAATGGCCTGAAAATGCCGAATTCGATGACAATGAACCCACGGAGTTCGACGAAAAAGCTCAACTGGATATCGTCGAAGAAGATAGCTCCACGGATGACATACTGCTTTCACAAGATGTGACTCAACATGTGCTGGATGCGACACAGCTGTATCTCGGAGAAATTGGTTTTTCACCTTTATTAACCGCGCAGGAAGAAGTCTATTTTGCACGGCGGGCATTACGTGGTGATGCTGCGGCCCGTAGTCGTATGATCGAAAGTAACCTGCGTTTGGTGGTTAAAATTGCTCGTCGATATAACAATCGCGGTCTTGCACTGCTTGATCTTATCGAAGAGGGCAATTTGGGTCTTATTCGTGCGGTAGAAAAGTTTGATCCTGAAAGAGGATTCCGTTTTTCTACTTATGCAACCTGGTGGATTCGTCAGACCATTGAACGTGCCATCATGAATCAGACCAGAACTATCCGCTTGCCGATTCATATCGTTAAAGAGCTGAATGTTTATTTGCGTACTGCCCGTGAGCTTTCCCAAAAGCTGGATCACGAGCCGCGTGCAGAAGATATTGCGCTTCAACTGGATAAATCAGTGGGTGATGTCAGTCGAATGCTGCGCCTTAATGAGCGTGTGACTTCAGTTGACTCACCGTTGAATGGTGAATCAGATAGCGCATTATTAGATATCCTGCCGGATGAAAATAATAATGATCCTGAATATACCACTCAGGATAACGATATTAAGCAAAGCATTGTTAAGTGGTTATTTGAACTGAATCCAAAGCAGCGGGAAGTATTAGCTCGTCGTTTCGGCCTGTTAGGCTATGAAGCGGCCACTCTGGAAGATGTCGGTGCGGAAATCGGGTTAACCCGTGAACGTGTTCGTCAAATTCAGGTAGAAGGGCTAAGCCAACTGCGTGAGATTCTGGTGAAACAAGGGCTGAATATTGAGGCGCTGTTTCAGGAATAATCGTTTATAAATCTCGAAAAAACACCTGCGTTGATACGCGGGTGTAGCGCCGCGAATTTTTTTGCGTAACACCGCGATAAATTTTGCATAACAAAACAGTGGATAATTTACTGTAATTTGCATTATGCAATAGATATCGCGGTATAAAATGAACTTAGGGTCTATTTAGTGACGCGTTGAGAGTTTGTCTTACTATTGATTGCCGCTCATGAATAATACTCGACAAGAAACCCATTGTAGACAGCATAGCGCCAATATTCTGAATCCCTTGCCCTGACATTGACTCTATTTGAAGTGCTTCTCCAATCGCTTCCAGCCCGTCATTAATAGAATAAACTAAAATATCAGCCTCCTTATCCATACCATTGAGCTCTGATTCATTACTCTTTGATATATCGCAAAAAAACAGATCCCTCTTCATATTCACGCCCCTTTTGTTAATCTGCATTTCTACATTTTTAGCTTATCGTTACACTTTTACTACCTGTCTTATTTGACAGGTAGTGGTTGCCAAAACAACACTTAGTGCACCTACACGCACTTTAGTAACAATTATGTTACATCCCAAATTACGTGAAATCAGGGATGATCTGCATAGAAACACAATAACTTATTCTGAATTTGCAGAACGCGTTAGCATGACCGAAGACCAAATTAAGAAAATATTTTCAGGAAAACAGAGGGTTACACTTGAGCTTTATGACACCCTTAATAATGCAAAAATTGACTTAATAATTAAAAAAAGAGGTTTCTAACTATTGTTAATAGCATTAACAATACATATTCTTACAAATGTGAGGTAAATCAAATAAATCGTGACATCTAACTTATGGGTTGTTCTGGCCACTCAATATCTGGTGCAGTGCTAGTATCAACACGGGTTAGTAATACACGGTATTTCTTCCACGTTTTAAGTTGTGCTACTTCTTCAGTTGTGGCTATATCCAGCTCAATCGCATCATTTAACGGGGCTATTTTGTCAGCGGACAGCGCTAAGTAAACAGACTTTTGAGCAGCAGCAAAGGCTACCAACTCTTCTTTTGTAGCTGCTGGAATATCAGCCCAAAATGGTAGTCCATCATTACCAACTGAGCGCACCTTTCCAACTGGCGATTCTGATGCCGAAAATTCATCATAAACAGAATCAGGAACAAAAATACAATCATCGGGCCACACACCATGAAACTCATAAGTAGAACGCTCAGATTCAGGGTAAAACGCGTTATTTTTTGCACTATAGTTATACATATTAAATACCCTCTGCGCGCCAGAAATAAGCGCTAGCTGAATTAGTGACAGGAGAGGTTGCCATCATTGTTCTGCATCTGAAGCCTAAATTTGTCATTGTTGTGTCATCCAATACTATAGATTGTGCATATGACGGATAAGCCCCTTCTCGAAAACCGAAAATTATTGTGAATGGACGATTAGAAAACGCAATCGGAAACGTCACATTAGATAAACCATTACTCCCGATTGCCGATCCCCATTGAGTTAATAGTCCAGACGGCTCGCGTTTCCAACCATTTTGAGCAAGATTTGCACTAAACATAATGGAATGCTTAAACACCCCATCACCCGTGGCGTGCCACATTTTATTTTGTTCAACAATAAAAGTAGCGCTTTCAGTGGGTTTCAATATAAGACTTTTTACTGTGGACATGGGTATTGATATGCTATTACTTGAGTTACCCACGGAGATAGTAATATTGGTATCTTTGACATTCCAGATCGTTATTGTCTGGCCGCAGCTATCTATGTTGCTGATATCAGGCAAGGTAAAAGACGACGGGCAACTTTGGTCAACCCAAAAACGGGAACCGAAATACTCAGTAGCTATTGCTGATGTTGATAGCATACTGACATCCGAGTAAGCAAAACCCTTACCAGCAATAATTTGGTTAAGCGCTTTCAATAACTGATTTTTTTTACTTAAATCAATACTCATCCCCGCACTTTCTAAAACAGTTAAAATCTCTGATTGTGTCGCCTGTGTGGCTTCCTGCATATCATTAAGCCACTTAGCAGTAGCAATTGTCCCTAGCTCACCCGTGAGCGGATTTCCGTCATGAAATAGCCCGTCGGGTGACTCAATTGGTGGAATGAGTTCTTTCATTGAATATCCTCAAAATATTTAAATACCACGTAGGTATGTGCGGGTTTTAAGTCGTTAAAAATGGTTTCTATAATTGCATCGCCAAAGCTTGTCAGGCGTTCGCCTGCACGGCTAATATCCGCTCTGAATCGATAAACTGGCGTGCTACTACCAAAGATATTGACCTCCCAGACATGAATGATGTCAGGAGAGTAAATTCTATCGCCAGCACGGCCTTGACCTGCTCTGAATGGTTGTGGTTCATTTATAGTGATGGTGTAACCTAAAGAGGCGGCTAGACGGGTAAAATACGGAACATTCAGGCCACCCGTCTCAGCCAGCTTGGCAATAACACGTTCAAGTCGTTGCTGGTAAGTCGATTCATTAGGTGGAAGTATGGCCAGTAGACGTTCCCAGTCGGATAATAGATTACCGGCATAAAATGGGGTTATTGCCCCTAAAACGAGCTGGGCATGTTCTTTTACCTTGTCGAGTTGTATCCCTTCGGCACTCAATTCAGTCTTAATGCGCAGGCCATTAGGGTCATAGCTGACAGGAGGAAGCAATAATCCGAGTAACTCAGCGCTATTCATCTGGATACCCGGTATCGATGTGACCCACTCGGATCCATTCCAATACTGTCGCAGAAATGGCGGCGCTTACATTTCTAGCCGGGGCTACAATATCAATATCCGTAATGCCCGGTATAGTGAGTATTAGTGCAGATATCTGAGCGCGGATAAGTGGCTCACCCGGCTGTAGCCGGTTTACGGCCATTGTAACGATGGATGTGATCTGGCTGGTAGCGTCATTAAAATTGATGCCATCCAGTGTCATATCAAATTCAAAATCAACGGGTTTTATAGTCGGCGAGAATACATAAGCATTACTTGCGGTGACTGGACGAACGTTGTCTATGTAATCTTGAGTTGCTTTGATAATTTCATTAGACGGCAAATTATCGTTCGATGTAATAGCAATATCGACCGTTCCCAGCCCCCGGCGCAACGGATAGACAAACGCCCCCGTGACACCATCCACTTCCAGTGCCCAACGCCGATAATCGTATCGATTGCCTCCCGCCGGTGGTCGGCGGATCAACTCAAGGTATCTAGCCAGTAAAGCAGCATCGGTTTCAGACTCGGTACCACCAACCATAATGCCAACCATCACCGCACTATCAATACCATAAGGGGCACTGACCAACGTCGCCCCCAAGACGCTCGTCATATTGCCTCCGGTACCTGCCGACGACGATGAAGCGCGCATAGTCAATTGACCGCTTTCAGGAAGAGTGCCTCCCTCAGTCGTAATCCAAGCCAGGCTATCACGCCGAATTTCCAGCCCGACATTGACGGGAGTACCTGGCTCGCCGGTTAATGTGATATTACCGGTGGCGGTGGTGGCTACCTTTCTTCGCAGTCCGCGCGTTCTCGCGTGCAGTTCCAGATTATCGCTGTCGGCGGTATCCGCAAAGATTTGGCGAACGATCCAGCGCTGGTCACGATATAGGCCATCTATCGCACTGGCGACAGCGGAAGCCCGAACATGATAATCACTGTCGGGGGTGATGTCGGCATCCGGACGCTGATTGCGAATATCCCGTAACTGGTCATCACGAATTTGCTCAAATTTAGGGGTTAAATGTGGCATTAAATAACCCTCACAGGGTGTTTAAAGGTGGCTTCAGTACCCGTCGCCTCGATAACCGTAATCAGTAACAGTAACCAGCCGGGCTGATAGCGTTCGGCAGTGACCGTGATGCGCTGAGCGCGTTTATCTTTAAGTAAGGGCTGTAATGCCTGTTCAGCATATTGCTGGGCAAGTTTGTAAACGCGGGTGACGTCTTTTTCTCGCTGGAGCTCATACAACCGGGAACCTAATAACGGGTCAGCCCAGTAAGACCCCAGAGGGGTCATTAGACGCAGATACACGGGATTCTCTAGCCCCTGAGAGCGGGAGCCTGTGTAATCGCCAGTTGAGGTATTAATGAGCATATCCATGCAGCCATTATTGCCGCACGGATAAAAATAAGAGAGGTGATGGGGTTCAGTGGGTCGGATTACTGCTTAGGTTCTGAGGTTGTGCCACCGGAATCACCGTCATGAATATGACCTTGAACGCTGACTTTGCCCGCGACGATATCTTGCGTTGCTTTTATGCCGCCGTCAACTGTTGCGCCACTCCCTCCCGATATTGCCATCCCACCTTGCCCGGTAATTTTACTCTTGGCCGTAACTTGCTCACTCGCGGTCAGCATAGGGGTATTAAAATCAGCGTTATTCGAGGCATTCACTTCATAGGTTTTACACTTAATACGATAAATGTCGCAATCGACATCAATAATACGACCTCGCTTGAGGACAATCTTTGCACCTTCATCGGTATAGATGGCCACCTCACCCGTGACCAGCCCCTTAATGCGATATCCCCCGTGCTCAGTCGCAATAATTACGCTGTGGCTGGTCATTCCATTTAAGGGTAAGGCAATCACCTGAGTACCGGCGGGCGGGTTAGAAGTGAAACCGTAATGCTGATACAGCTCAGCATCCTGAAACGTCTCCCCAGCAAGCCCTTCACCCTGAAGGGTCTGCACTGAGCCCGCGCTGTTAACGCGGGTTAAAACGCCCCTAAAGGCTTGTCTAATGCCACTTAATGCACGTTGAACTTGGGCTTTAATGGTACTGGCTTGCATCATGGCAAATCCCCTTTATTTATTACTGGCATCAATGATGGCCACCTTGTCTGATTTCTTTTTGCCTTTACGTTTCTTTTTCTTCTCAACGTAGGCGTCGGGGATAAACACACCGTCATACTTAAGCCGGAGCTGGGTGATTGTTCCCCCGGAGCGGCCGCCCAGAAAACTCCGCCCAATCAGGAAATAAACGTCGTCGATATCCATCGGCTCACAGATGACATGAATACGCTGGCCAGGCTGCCATAAGATGCCGTCAGATGTCCGGTGACCATGAACCTCACCGACCAAGTCAAAGCTGTTTAACTTCGCATCAGACATGATTTTTCGGGCGCGGTACCGGAGCTGCTCCTGGTTATCGATATCACCACAGACCACGATATTGGGACGGTAATAAGGAACATCAGGGTCGGTGACGACCACCTTCAGGTTATGGGTGCCGACTTCCGGACTGCTGCTGACATAAGCAATATCATCGTATTCATCCTCACTGGGTTCACTGGCACTACTCAACGAACGGGCCTGACGACCAGTTGAAGAATTTGACGCATCAATCACGGCGACATCGCCTTTTTTGCCTCGTTTGCCCTGAGCATGACCTTGGCCCAATACCGTCAGTTCGGAATAACACCCCAGCACGGAGTCAGTTTCATCCAGCGATATCAGGTTATTTTCTTCGCCGTCGAAACGCATAATCAAGGTCGCGACTGGCGGTTGGGTATAGTCTACGCCGCCAACGACTAACGTTCCGTCAGGTTCAAACCACGGCCACAGACCTCGGGCCGCTGCTGCTTTCTCCAGCGTATCCCAGGCTTTCTCACCGGGCTCGACCGTGATTTTATCGGTCTGAATGGTGCTGTCGGCATCGATACGTATTTTTGTGATACCTAACGGGCGCACCACGTTTGCAACAATTTCCTCAAGACTAAGCTGCTTAGCGGTGAATATCGGCGTTGTACAATCCATCAGAATACCGGCTTTATCCCGACCATTCAGTGAGAGTACGACCTGCTTGCGGGCAACTGAGCGCTGACGGCGGTCAATTCGCCCCTCTAACACCACATCATCGCCCACTTTAACCAGTACCGGCATACCTTTCTTAATGTCATTCGGAAAGATACCGTCAGGAATACCCAGAGACACACTCCAACCATCAGCCGGGATAAGAAAATCAGACTCAATGCAGTACCGGTTCCAGTCACTTCGGGACTGACCGTTCACCACAATGGTGACTTTATCCGGATCGATATCCTGCTCTGGCTGCTGCTTATCGGGCGTAGGCATAAATTAACTCTCCGGATTGAATGTTATTGACGTCGCGCAAATGAGGATTAAGGCGCTGGAGCTCGTTGGCACGGTCATAATTGCCGTACCATTTATGAGCCAGAAGATGAAGATTACACGGGCTTTCAACCAGCCGACGTACCAGCGGCGGGCGCGCTGTTATGGCGGCGTTCCCGAGGTTTTGGATATCCAGGGCGATACCTTTCATGCTGTCGATCAGTGGCTGCCAGCGGATGGCGATATCAGTTTCAGCACTGCTGGCAATATCCAACGTCGGGGTATACACCTCACGAACGGTGTCAATGGCCAGTTGTAACGTCACCCGGACATCATTAACAATCAGCTCAATATCGTCCGGAGACAGAGTTTCAACGATATCCTTCTCACTCAAGATATTGGCCGCATTACCGGCCAATGAGGCGGCGGTTTCAACGGCCACGGCCGCAACCAGTTCTTTAATATCATCCACGGTTGCACCGTTGGGAATGCCGGTCGGCGAGTCTTTTTCGCCGCTAATCAGCGCAGCCGGCAGATGGATAACCTCATCATGCAGGGCCTTCGTATCTTTCCAATTGGCAACGATGGTCGAGCCGCTATAACTGCTATAGCTGCCCTGATTATTTTTGATACTGGATGTAGAGTCATGAGATTTGAAACTGAGCGCCGAGCGTAAGTCACTCAGGAAGGCTGACGGGTAGTTTAGAAAGTCCCGAACGCTACTGATAAAACCGACAATCTCACCGCGCCAGATTGTCACCATACCCACCATCGCGCCAAGCAATGCTTTAGCCTTGGCCATGTATTTCTGAACCATCCGGATAGGGGCCATAATGGTATCGAACAAGTCTTGAGCCATATCCATCAACCCCTGAATTTTATTGAAGAGTTCATCAATAAACGAGGTCGAGTATTCATTGGTAAAAAAAGGATTACCGGGAGTGCACTCAAGAAAGACCAGCTCAACAACGCAGTAATCAGGCATATCCGCTTCATGATAGGCCCCGTACTCAATGCACTGCATGTTCGGCATGGAACCGAAAACAGGATGAATCAGCTCATCACCGCCGTATTCATCCAGAGCTGCAATCAGCGCCTGCAAATTCTGTTCGTAAGTATCACCCCAAAATACAGCAGTCATACGCAGATTACGGGGCTTGCGTCCTAAATCCTCTACGTCACCGCCGTCCACATAAGGATACTCATGGACAGCCACATCCCGGCTACCGGTATCGCGAGTGCAAATAACATCAAAAGTGACCTTGCGAAATGAGGCCGGGAGCATTCCATCTGACCATGACATTATACCGGCCCTCCGGGTATGCCGCGCTGGCTTTGGGTATTGTTATACTCGTTAACTATTTCAGCCACTTTCCGACCGTCAATCTCAAGCTTTGTTGTCACCTGAACCGGCTGAGGTGGGGGTTGCAATGAGCCCGTTGGATTGATATTTAGCGACGTGGCGGCGAGTACTTTTTTAGCCATCTCATCAAACGGGTTGACCTGAATAGCGCTGATAGGTTGCGTCTGCTCATCACCATTCCACACCTGTTTAATGGGTGAAAAAACTTTATCATCCAACCATTTGTTAGGGTTGAATCCTTTCTCTTCGAGCCATCCGTTGATTTTTTAGCCTCGCGCGTCGCCTTTTTCCTTGGCTAAGTCCGCTGCGGACATACCTCTTTTCGCTGCCTCTTCCTTGATATTCCATTGTTCTGTTACTAATGCCAGAGCGGTATCAACAATCCCTGTACTCATGTCGGGTTTATCAAGTTTATCGTCATCATCTTTACCAAAGAGACCACCCTCAGGCCAATTGGTGACTTCGACAGGTATCGCGCCAGCTACGCTCTGAGTCAAGCCCGGTAAGCCCGGAATACCGATACCGCTTTTAGAACCAGGGAACTTGAGGCCACCGCCATTCCCACCCATTCCACCACCGAGCATTTTAATACCACCAAAGACGGCCGCTGCTGCTGCCATCGCTTTAATGGCATCGGTAGCACCGACGACAATGGTTGTTAAGCCTGGATAGGCGCTACTGTATTCGGTTAATTTGTCGGACAGGTCGCCGAGAGCGTTAGATAATGGATCCATAGCCTTAATTTCGGCAAAGTCCTTGGCGTTATTCAACTGATTAACCTTGAAGTCAGGTGTGCTTTTCATTACCTCAAAACCAATGTCAACCGCAGATAATTCACCGGGCTTAAGATTACGTTGTGCATTACTTTTATCCGCAACCCCTTTGGCATATTCACGATTTGACCGATAGCCCACTAATGCCATCATGGCTTGCTGATCACTAATTACAGAACCGGCAGCAGAACCATCAAGAGTTTTCTTCATGGATGTATATAGTTGTTCTTTTTCCGTCCCTTTAGCTTGCAGATAGCGTTTCTCCATCTTTTGATACGCAGGGTCATTGGCAACCACGGTATCAACAATATTCATAAACGCATCAAATTGATTAGTACCTTTTCCCTTAGCTTCTGCCAGTGTTCCCGGAAGGTCGATCCCCTTACCATTAACTTTAACTTTAGCTAACGCGCGTTTAGCATCTTGGCTATTCATTTTGGTCAGCAGGTTAATCATATTGGTACCCGCCTCATCGCTGGATCCTGCTGTAATGGCGGCAGCCTGATTAGCACTCAATATGGTAGCAAGGTCATCCAAGCCCCCCATACCAAGATTACCAGCAGCGGCAAATTGTTTCGGCAGCGAACGGGCCATATCCGATAGCTCAAAACTACCTTCCTGACCCGCGACAAGAGTCATATTCAGCGCCGTGGCCATATCCTCATCTTTAATACCAAAGGTCGTCTTAAGCGCTTTCATAATATTAACCACGTCTGCCGGTGCCGCTTCTGCTGATGTGGCAAATTTTTGGATGACAGGTAATAGGGATTTAGCTGAATCAATATTTACAGCGCCCGAAGCTAACATGATGTCCAATGCCTCTGCGGCTGTTTCTTTTGAACCGCCACTTTGAGTGACCGCACCTTCAATCATTGTATCCATGTTTTTCATGCCAGCTTGACGTTCTTCAACACCGCCATCGGCATAAGCGGTATTAGCCATCAATGCTAAACGCTTTTTGTAGGACATATTATTTCGCACTGGCTGAGCTATCACTGCACTGGCTGCGGTAATCCCGCCAACGATAGCGCCACCCGTTAAGGCCATGCCTTTGGCGCGCTGAAACATCGACATCTGTTGATTAACGCCACCAAGCTCGGTCTTCAGGGAGCCAATGCGCTTTTGCATACCGGCATAGGCGCGGGATTGTTCATTCGCTGACATCGTGCCAGATCGGGCGAGACGGTTATAAGCCGCTTCGGTTTGCTGAATTTCACGACGAATTTGTTGTTCAGAACGGATACCTAAAGTCGAGCGGGCCGACGCAGAACGGCGCATTTCGTCGGCCAAGGTGCGACTGGCTTTGATGCCGGTGTCTGCGGATTTCTTCTGCTCGCCGGCAAGTTTATCCGTGGCTTTTTGGGCGGCCGTTGAGCCCTTAACCACATCTTGCAGGGTTTTGTTAATGACCTTCGAGGCGTTATCACGAGCAAACAGGGTGAGCGCAAGATTCAAACCACTTCGTGACATCCTTAACCTCTCTTCTTACGTTTTGAGACCACGCGTTTACGGGTGGTTTTGGTGCCCTGACCACCGCGAGAGCGTTTTCGCCCCTTCACGATGGCCAGTGCATCAAGATAACCATTGAGCTCCGTGTCGGTCATCTGACCTATTTGCTGTTCACTGACGCCGCATTCACCGAGGGCGAGGACAACGGTTCGATATCCGGCAAGGAGTTCACAGCGGCCAACCTCTTTTTTTTAGCGTCGGCAATGGCGGCGTTGATAATGTCCAGGTCAGTATCAACCAACCCATCAAGCAACAACGTCGGCGTGATATCCTCCTTAGGAATATTCCCTAACGAGACCAGCGCCGAGGCCATGACTGCCACACGATAACGCATATTTGCGGCGGGGCTCTCGGTCTCACCGCACGCGTCTTGGGTATCGGTCAGGGCGGCAATGGTGTCCTTGATGACCGGAAGTCGCACATCAAACACCCGATGGATAACGCCACCAAACTCAACGCCGTAAACCAGTTTTGGCTTTTCCTCTATCACTCGATCACCTCACGTAATGCCATCATTTTGATATCGCGACGCGCTTCACTGTCTACCGTGTATTTCGCGCCGACGTCGGTGGTAAAACAATCCAGGTAAGAGGTGCGCTTACCACCGCTACCACTGAGCGGATAGAGCGTCAGCTTTGCCCCTTCAATGGCCATCCAATCAAGGTCACCATCCAGCGGCACCACAACGGATAAGTTGATTGCAAATTCAGCAATACCCCGCGAGAAGCCTTTAGCCCGACCCGTCTTGTTCATGGTTTTGACGAGTTTGCGCCCGGTGGTGGTCTGGATATCCGCATCGACCACCTCCAGTTCTCGACCATCGAGCTCCAACACGATGGAGCCTACATATTCATCTGCCATAGATAACTATCTCCTACAGATACAGGTCGATACGACCGGCCATAACATGAAGACCATTGACCACATCCGCAGGAATGGCCGCGTTGATCCGATTTGGATCTTGTTCGTCACGCTCAACCAACAGCTTTTCAAGGTTGGCGGCGACACGCTCAATAATTTCAAGCGCTTCCAGCTTATACAGCACGTCAATGGTTTCGGATCGAACCTTTGGCGGTGTACGCTCGCTGAGTTTTTCACGCGGAAAACGCAGCTCCCAACGCTCAAGGATGGCTTTACGCACATAATCCAGCGTACGGATGGTGGTAATATCCAGCAGTGAAATATCATCCGCGCCGGCGTCATTGACCATATAGGTCGAAATGGCCCGCACGATACGCACCTTGTCACCGGCACCCACTTCCAGCGGCGTCAGACCGTTATACAGCGCGGCTTCTTGCTCCGTTCGCCCTGGGCGAGATTCCAGCGGGGTAACATCCAACCCCAAGACAGACAAAGTGTTATAAGGTCGAGCGGGATCTTCTTCACTGGCCATGACCGCGCCATAGCCGGCCGCAATCTCAAACGGCGCCATCACAGAACCGTTATGCCAGGCAACCGAGAATCGACCCGAGTTAATTTTTCGGGTCAGGGTTGTTCCGGTTGAGAACGATTTACGCCAGCCGGCAACGCCGATAGCGCCACGTTGCTCCAGAGGGTGGCTCACTGCATCAAGATGATCGCGAAATGCCGTGATAGCTTCATCAGTGGCATACGGACAAATCAGGATGTTATGCCCGCCAGCAAAGACCGCCGCTAAGACGTCTTTCACATCTGGGTCAATAGCGCCGCCTGACATGGGGGTCAGGGTGGAGGTGATGCCGGCGACGGTTGACGCTACCCGCAAAATAATGTCATTACTGGCCGCCCCTTTATTTCGGGCGGTCAGGACGACAGCCGCTTGGCTGACTTCGGCCGTGAGCGGTAAATCCAACAGCTTACTGACTGCCGTCTGTAATGTGGCCATGAGTGTTTCAGCCGTATCACCATTGCGCGCAGAAATATCAACGCGCGTTTGCCCCACATAGAGACTGATGACACCACTACCACTCGCGGTACCCGCAAGCTTGACCGAACCAGATGCGGCAATCGCCTGAGCGTCATCAGGAATGCCAATAATGCTCAGGTTCAGATACGGATTCGCCTTAATGGCACGCTCCGCCATGATGTGTGCCATCGAACCACGACCAAATAGCTCAGCGGCCATAACATCAGAGAACACCGTATGGGATTGCAGCGGCTCCGCCGTGCCGGTAGGTAACACCTGCCCCACAATCAGCACTAATTGACGGTTAGCCGGTAAGGTACTGACGGCCAGACGGGTATTAAACTCAATATGCTTACCCGGCTTGCGGATACTGCTTTGGATTTGGTCAAAAGAAATATTTTTACTGGCCATCCGTCCCCTCCGGTTTGGTTTTTTCTTTCGATTTCGCGGCGGCCGGCAGCGAGCTCTGTGCAGTCACTTCGGGAACCGGGTCATTGACAAGGTCTTTGCGAAGTAAATCACCACAGGCCAGGCAGCGACGGTAATACGCATTATCAGGGACAGGCACAATCGCACCGTCCGTGATATAGCGCTTAGGGTCATCGTGCAGCGGAACATCCACCCCGACTGCGGCAATGACATTAATGGTCTGGGTCATAATTAACGATCCCTTCTATGTCAGGAATTAACGGACTATTCACTTCATCAATACTGGCGTGAATAGAATGGAGATTTGGATAAGGCTCACTACCTTGACCGCCGTACCGGGTAAATAAATAATCCGGATGATTGACCATCTCTTCAGGTGGCCGTGTTGGCGGTGGAATATCAGGATAACGCCCGGCATCTAACGCCAACTCTATCCAGTGGGTATCAAACTCACAGGCAAAAACTGAAATAGCCTGATGCTCCAGTGCGGTGTTAAACAGGGTGCGGACTCTCCCTGGCATCAGGGCATCAATTGATAACCCTAAATCCTGCCCGGACAGCAGCCGGCGAACGGCGTAAACCAGATTGTTCGTACCGACCTCTGTCGAGTGAGCGCCACCGTGTCGGGACGCTTCCTCCCCGCGAACGTTGGTATCACCGACCATCACCACAAAACGACCATGCGCCCGGTACTTCCGCCTGGTTGTGTTGACGGGCTCGGTTTTCTGGATCCCCCCAAAGGTGACCCAGGCACCCGGTAACACCCGGACAACTTCAGCCAGACCCGCATCCAGTTCGCCACCGTAGCTCTGAACGCCATCGACCATGCGCCCCATGCCTTTGGTGAGACGCGCAATGATGGCGTTCTCAATCTGCGTGATGATCAAAATGCACCCCCGTGAGTTTTATCTCGGCCAAACTGACGGCCACCCGAGACGAATCGAGCAGCGTTATTGGTTCGGGCGGAACCGGCTTCACCCGGCCCGAGACGAATAACACCTGACGCCACCTTCTCCAGATACCGAATGGCATCTTCGTAACGCAGACGAATATCATCCGTGAGCTGAACACCACCGGAACCACACAACTTGTAGCGGGCAATATCACAGCAACGGTCACGTAACGCTTCAGGCACAATCGACGGTGTCAGCGGCAGTGCATAACGCCCCCCCGATATAGCTGTCGATTTCCGAGGCCGCACGGGCCAGAGATTTACCCACAACCACCAGGTCAATTTCACCGCGCCGGTCACGGTCAGTGAGCTTAATCAGCTCAGCCTGGCCGAACACGTCCTGCATATCCTGAAGCGTCGCGTACATTACTTACCCTTACTTGGTTTGGTCGGGGTGTCGCTGATGGCACCGGCGGTGGTATCAGTCGCCACGCTGTCAGCACTCAGGTAGTCACTGAGTTGATCGAACTGGGCCTTTAGCTGGTCATACTTCGCTACTTCAGACGCCAGCTTCTGGTCGAACTCCGCTGCCAACGTCGCTTTTTCTTGCGCCAGGCGACCCGCAAACAACGCTTCAAAACGGGCCCGCTCGTCATTGACGGCATCAGCAATAACAGCGGCGGTATCCGGCAGGAACTGCACGATCAATTGTGGTTCCGCCTTCAGCACATCAAGTTGATCCGCCGTAAAGTGGCCAGCCGCGTAGTCGACCGGTGTATCCGGGTGAGATATCCCGCAACGGTTAAACCCGTTGCGTTTTGCAGTGATACGAATTTTCATCATGCCTCCGTCCCGGTTGATCCATAACCCATCTGCCAGAAGCCATAACCTGACTGGCCGCGCGCTTCCACACCAAACTTGTATTCCGCCTTCATAAAGACGTCGTCGGAATCCATATTGGTCTGAGACACAAACTCAGGGGCTTCACGCTCCTGGAAGATGAATGGCTTGATGATTTGATTGGTATCAAACAAGAACCATTCTGTATCGGATTCCAGCTCATCCACCACCATCAGTTCGGCAGTACCCTTGTAGATATTTTTGGTGCCATCAGCGAACTTCTCTGACTCCAGCAGCATACGGGCTTCATCTTCCAGCGCCGGCGGCACCACCAACAGGTTAGGTTTAATTTTTAGCGGTGCGCCTTCTTCGTCCTTGAACTTGCGCATAGCGGTACGGGCTAAACCATAACTGCCCTGAGCCTTGGCGAGCGTCGCGGCGGACAGTTGCTTCTTGCCTGTATTGGACACAAACAGACTACCGACCGGATGATCCGTATCAAAGTACGGTTGACCGTCATAACACAGGTTGGTGAAACCACCGTGAAGCAGCGCAAAGACCAAATCACCGGGCCACTCTTTGGCAGACCGCCCGATACTTTCGGCCGATACGCGATAGCCGGCTAACTGATTGTCTTTGATGTGGTTGCGCTTAATGGCGACCGTAGCCTCAAAGTCTTCATTGACCAGGGTGTACTTGAACGCCCCGAGTGCTTTGACGGCCTTTTCACCAATCCACTTGCGCAGTTTCGGGAAGCGATCCAACCACCAGTAATGCTCCTCACTGGTCGTGGAGGTGACTTTCATGGCCAGCTTTTCCCAGTCGCTGTCCGTCTCTTTGAACGCCTTTTGGAACAGAGTTCGCAGGTTGACGTAAATACCTTTAACGGTTGCTAAATTAATAATCACAGTGGATCCCTTACTAAATGAATACCCAGACGCCATCAGCGTCGATAAACAAAACGGTGCCGGCAACAACATCACCAACGGCGGCAACAGACTGGCTGTCAGCGATATAACAGGGCTTACCGACCAGCGCTTGTGTCACGGGTGATGCACCATTATTACTGAAGGAAAAGGCCTTACCTTTGCGCACCAGAATAGACTGGTCACCGTCACTGCCGGTGCTGTTATCCACAAACTCGGTGGCCATTCCCAGCGATGTCAGACCGGTGGCATTGCTGCCCATGACGGCATAGCCGCGGGCATTAGCGCACACCATATGCCCAGCATGGATGCGGGCGGCGGCGGCCATCAGAACGCCGAAGAGCGCGCCATCGCGATACGGGGTTTTACGATCCATTAATTCTCCTCCTTCAGATTGGCGGCAACTTCACTCGGGTCTGTACCCATGATGGAACAGACTGCTAAGGTCTCGGCATCCAGGCCGTGGGTTTTGTCTTCCGGTAAGGGGGGTTCATTCCCGAGGGTCTGAGTACGGCCCAGTGCCGCAATCGGTTGGGCTGACTCAAGATACGTGGTCAATAAAGCCGGGTTGGTCTTACCCAACTGGCTCGCCCAATCTTTCTGCGCGGGCATTAAACGGCCATCAGACAACGCAGCCATAATGGTTTCGTCCAGCTTTTCAGCCTGACGCTCAGCCGTGAGTGCGGCGACCTGGTGTTGCAGCGCAATAAGCTGCTCCAACGGCACCATGTTGTTGGTGTTGAAGGCACTTAATGACGCAACTGATGCCGATAAAGTGGCAATTTGTTGGTCGTTGTCGGTCAGTATCTGCAATAAATTGACACTGGCAGCGGCAGTCCCTACGCCGCCAGAAAGGCGGTCGATCACTTTTTGCAACTCGGCTATCACTTCTTCTGCCGTTGAGGTAATGGGCAGGTTTAGCATCCAGCGGAGATTTTGAAGAAAGTCTTCCATCTGAGAGTTCTCTGTGTGGGTGGTGGATAACGAGACGAGATAAGAAGCGGCCGCAAGCATGACCTCATCCATACCGTCTAGGGCTGGGGTGTTGGTGAGGGCAGCGTGTAAAACTTCAATCACACGCCCGTTTTTGTCATACAGAAATACGGCTGAAATGTAGCGGTATTCCTTTGCAGCAATCATCGTCGCTGCGTTCTCTGTCCACCGGACGTCGGTGGCAAACAGACCTGTTTCGTCATCCCACTCCATCTGCTTAAACCAGCCAGAGGCCGGTGCGGGTTGACCATTTTTAGCGGACTTTAATGTCTGGTGTTCGTAGTCGATAGCCAGATCATTGGTTTTTCCTGCTGCTCTGGCGATAACGGATGCGGCAATATCCGCATCAATAAACCAACCATCACACTCAAAAGGGCGACCGTCAGTAGCGCGAAAGTGACCGGCCGGAAGCAACTGGATTCGATTGCCGGTATGAGAGAGTTCAAATGAGAGCGTGGCGATTTTTAGTTTCATGCCGCCATGATGGCAGCGAATATTTTGGACAGAGAGATGATGGGGTTCAGTGGGTTAACGCTGGGGTAAATGGGCTAAAATTATCCTGCACGGGAAACTGAGATTTTGCAACTGCTATGCAATAGCGTTTAAACCCCGTTTAAAAATGATTTAAATCGACGATAGAGGAAATCATCATGTAGGTTATAACAAACATCTCATGAACGCCCTGAGCACCTTACAGGGCGTTTTCTTTATTTGATTATTTTAACCAAATACTCACTTACTGCATGTTCGATCTCATTGATATCATCATTGCTTAATGTCAGGAATGGACGAGCGGGCATCGTCACCTGATGCGCACCGATATTCGCTGTTTGGGAAAAGTTGGATTTAGATTTGCGGACAAACCGGCGACCGACTGACCCATCTTTATTCTGTTTAAAATACAATGACTGAGTGCGTGCCTTCTTTTTAATGACGCCACCGAAGTGGTGGATAGCAGCATATTTACTGTTGGTGCCCACAACAGCATTATCATTATCACTGAAGGCTGTGTTACTGGCAGCTAATCGGCCTTTGTCCTGCAACACCTTGCCATCTCGCTTTATCCCTAACCATTTAGGCCGGCCTTCCTGAGCAAAGTTCTCTTCAACCGCATCCGCCATAATACCGGCAATATCACGCATCAGCGGTTCCCTGTGCTGGATTTTATCCACCAGGGCAGTCAATTGATTTTCTAATTCCGCACTGTCGATTTTGATATCAATCATCCAGTCTTCCCCACAAAAGCTGATAACGCGAGGTATCGCCCAGGTTATCATCTGGGGTAAGGACGCGGGCACCCGTCACTTGGTTAGTCTTCATTTTGCCCCCAGTTCCTGCAACGGGAACATCCATCGTCATCGCGATAACCTGCTCTTCGGACTTCAGTACGTAGACCAGGGCGGGATTATCTTTCTGGATATCACGAAGAATAGCCGTCGGGTGGTAAAGGTGCTCCGGGAGCTGCTGCAAGAACGTCTTCGGTAATAGACTACCGGCGGTGTTAGGCAAGCTCTTTAATAGATGGTTATCCGTCAACGTGATAACGGCAGACTGTGGGGCTATGCCGGACTCAGACAATCGATTAATGACCTCAGGCGGTAATGCGCCAACGTGACGCTGCGCGCCCCGAACTTGCTGATTCAATAACACATTATTCACAAAGGTATTAATGTCTTTTGATAGTGCATTTAACACCGGTGTATGGCTGAGCGTTTGCTGTACCGCCTGTGAGGCCAGTGATGTAGACGCCACCGCGGAACGGTCTAGCAGATGCTGACCCAACGATGACAGGTAACCTTGTCCCGGATTGTGACCAAACCCCGCATCCGGTGTATACAATTGCCCATTAATCGGATTCTTAAAGGCTGTGACCGTACGAGTCTCACCATTGCCCCAGGCTTGCTCAACCTCGACCAGTCGCCCCTCACTGGTGTGAACGGTCAAATCGTGTCGTTCAACGTCTCGCGCTGAACGCGCACGAACCCGGCAACGGCAACGATAACCATCGGGTGGATAGAGGGTGGCCCAGATAGGATCATCAATATGGGCGATAAACCCATTTAATGCCAGATGAGCTGGACGGGTACGGCTGTCAGCAATCGCAACACGTTCAAGGTAGGGGCGACTTTCGGCATTAGCCCGCTGTTCCTGATAGCGCCCGGCATTATAAGCCGCCTGCATATTGGTTTGAAAAATGGTCTCCAGACGTCGAGGCGTTAGCTGTTTTCCCTGTAACACCCCATCCGCATCAGCGACCAACCCTTTACCCATCCAGCCTTTTTGCTCCAGCGTAGGTATCAGGTTCTTTTGAAAATCCGCCAGTGTGCCGCCATCCTTGAGGCTCACCGATAGCGCTTTGCGGATATCTTCCAGCACATCTTGCTTGAGTACGCCAGCCACCGTAAAGGCGTTAGCATGGGCGCTGGCCTCAACGTCATGCCAGTTAAACCCAAAGGTATATCCCTTAGACTCAAAATAAGCGATAGCTTCATCAGGTGGCAAGCCAATCGCATGGCGCAGATCAACCGAGTTATTCGCTGGCATTGAGCCGGCCCCAGATATCAGCGACGAACTGCGCTTGGGTTAAAATCTGGATAAGCTCGCCATCATCCAGCGCAGGGTAACTGGCGGCGATAATATCCAACGCCTCATCGGGGGACTGGCCTTGCTGTAACGCAGCAATCACCGGCGATAACAGCTTGGATATGGCTTGATTAATCACGTCTGGAATATCGGGCGCATTATCTAAGGCGACCTGAGCGGGGTCGATAAGCCCATCCTGAGTGTGACTGAGGGCGGCGAACGACCGGTAAGGTGACTGTGACAGTAGCGCCGGCGTTAACGGCGCGATCCGTTTGAGAACGGGCTCATTACTCTTCGGCTCCGGAATAGCCAGCTTCTTATGCACCCAAGAAACAGGGATAGTTTCCATACCCGCTTCAACTAACTTCGCAATCCCTTCCGCAAACGTAGTCAGGTCGGCAATCTCACGGACATCAAAGACCAATCGAGGCAGCCGGCGCGAGTTAAAATCCTGATAGCCATTGAGCTGACACAGCATCTGGATAAGCTGGCGGAATAAACCCTCTAGTTGGCGGGCGTCCGCAACGGTCAGGTCGTGCCGGACTTCGTTATGCACATTGCCCAGCGCGTTCGTGCTGCTTTTTCCGTCCGCCTGGGAGGTGAGCGTCGCCCCAAGAATGACCTTCGACACGGTTCGCTCACACCAATCAATCATCACCTGATAATTGTTGGCCTGACCTTCGGCCGCTGACTGAAAGTCGATGGTTGTTCCTTCCGGAATGATGCCGGCCGCATCATGGCCCAGCATCACTAACGCCTCAAGTAAGGTGTCTTTCTCTTCTTGCGTCGCGCCCTGAAGATAGGTGCCGACTCGGGCAGGTAATCCGTAGATCTCCAGAAACTCAGCCAGGTCACGCAAGGCAAAGTTCTTGAACAGGTACGGCCAGGCTAACACGCGAACCAGCCCAGACTCAGCAATAAACCCTGACTTCGCATTATGCTGATGAACCAACCAACCGAATGGCCAGAGCGGCGCACCCTCAAGGGAACCATCATTGAGTAACAACGTATCTTTTTGCCCTGGCGTCGTACGAAACCAAGACTGAGGTCGAGGGATGATCGCCTTAGGCAGCCATTCGTTCTGGTAGAACTCCCACTCGATCTCCTGAGCGGAGAAACCGTGGCCAATCGCATCCAGCGCATTAAGGATAATATCCTCAAAATCCGGCAGTGCCTCAAACCACTGGGCCACTTTAGCCGCCAGCGCCTTTTCTTCTGCCGTTGAATTTTTTGGCGGCTCAATGCTCCAGTCGAGCTTGAGCAGGGCATTCTTGCGCTTTTGCATTTCGGCAAAGATATGGCCATCACGCTCTTGCATATCGTTAAAAAGGCTGGCTTGCGCGGATAAATCCCCTTGCTCGGCCGCTTCCAGAATGCGGGGGAGCTTTTGGATCGACAATCCCTTTGACGGGTGCTCAGCAAAGGTACGCTTTAGGCTGCTGACCTCAGCAGTCTGTGATTTCTTTAATTCTTTTTTCGTGAATGGACGGCCATTGGCGTCCACTATTTTAGAGGCAGTCATAACTTACCATCCCCCTCGGGAGCCAAAGCGAGCACCGTCATGTCGAGGTACACGCGTAAATTGAAATTTTCCGCCAATGCCAGAGACGGCAGCGGCCCACAGCATATGCAGGCAGTCGGGGCCATCATCGTGGTCAGCTTTGGGGAAGTGCCGAAGTTGGTCTATCAGGGTTTTCTGGTTAGGATGCAGACGGATCAATCCATTCGCCATGTGAGGTTGCAGGGATTCAATTCGCAACAGCTTATCGGTGTGGGGTTGAACGGCCCGCGCCGGCACCGGAATACCCTGAGCCGCCGAACGTTTCACTAACTCAGTCCGTAGGAACTCCTGAAACTGGATAGCTTCCACAACCCATAACAGGCAGCGGTAATCCTTTTGAAAGCTGATGATATCTTCAATAATACGGTCGGGCAGACGCTTACGAATGGAAGCCTCCACCACATCCAGTATGCCGGTGGTGCGGTTGAATCCCCCGACCAGGAGCGCTGACGGGTCACGACCCGCGCCGGCTTTACCCAGACTGGGGTCACAGGCCCCGAAGAATACCCACTCGGGTAATCGGTTAACCCAAAACGTAATACAGTTGGCGAACGGGGCATCGTCACCGCTTACCGGGTCATTCTGATATTCACTGTCAAATGTTGCGCTGCCATCCCGAACGCGGATCAACATCAGATCATAGAGAGGTCTCGCGGCCCAACTGACCTTTGCGCCATCATCCATATCACGACGGTGATGGTGATAGAAGGCCAAGGCTTTATCAACACCGTCATTACGTAACACTTCTTCCCACTCATCCCAAAGTGACATATTCAGTGGCCAGTCAATGATCGCCTTAAAGATCGCCTTATTCCACAGCGGATTTTTCTGTGTTCGGGCAAGGACGGAATCATAGTGCAGGATGGTACCGATATAGACGATATCCGTCTTACCGCCAGCGGCCCCCAGTGGCATCACCGTTTTCTTCAGCCAGCTATCGAGCTTATCGCGCTGCTCAGGATTCCTGACCTGCTCGTCATTCTCAATATCATCCAGGACAACCAAGTCAGGACGATAAGCACCATGACGCAGACCACGCAATCTCTTATTTGAACCTGCTACAGTGACTTTAATATCATTGCGGGTGACGATAGTCCCCGCTTGCCAGACACGGCCACCGCCTGCAATCTCAGGAAAATCCATGGCAATACGGGGATTAAATTCAATCTCGGCCTTGATGGCTTCGAGCATCGGATACGCCTGGTCAATACTGTCCATAATGATGACCGGGTATTTCTTGATACCCCGGATAATGCACCACAGAACAAACAATTGACTGACCAGCGTGGACTTCGCCTCGCCTCGGGGTGCCGCGATAGCGTCACTCTGTCCGAGTAACTGGCTGACGATTTCCGGTAATCGGGTAAATAGATGGCGATGTAACTCACTTTTATCCTGATGGCGGACATAATGCGGAAAGTACTGATTAACGAAATACTCATAACCGGTCACCGGGTCATTCACCTGGTGGCGACGTTCCTTAACGGCGACGGGGTCAGGATCAAAACCGACACACTCCGCTTCGATAGTCAAACGCAAGCTGGCCGCATATTCGGCCAAACTCTTTTTAAACTCGCGGATAGAGAATTTCTTACTCACGAGACTCGACCATGCAAAGCGAATAGCGCAGACAGCAACATAGCCGCCTGACTATGCGACATCCCGGCGGCGATAGCACCTAACACACCCATTCGGCAACGATGCAATTCACTCTGTTTCAAACTCGTCGAAACCCTAAAACATTCACGATGAGTGCGGCGATAAATATTCATAGGAATAACCTGATAAATCCTTATAAAAGAAACAGTCGCCACCGGCGAGTTTAAATATCAGTGCAGCACTGCACCACTACCGCAGCCTGATGCGGGCCGCATAATGCTTGCATCGCTATCCACAACGACTCTTGCGGCAGTCGATCACGCCAGAAGTCAACACCAAACTGTGCCGTCAGCACATCAACAATCCGTTGAGAAACCTGAGCGTGAGTCAAGGTATCGAGTTCATTCATGATGACGTCCTCTCTATTGGGGAAGTGTCGCTCAGCGCGGCATTAATCACGCTAGCAATATCTTTTTGATAAGCAGCAAAAACCCGACCATCAGTTAATGTGATATCTGATCGGCCAACGTAGGCATCTTTTAACACAACCGAAACGACTTGCGAGGCCATGACATGAATGCCATCGCCAAGATAAATTAATTTATCCATAGGATTTCTCTATTACGTCACCAAAGGGCTCAAGCACTTCAGCGAATACAGGAAGGTGTTGCGGGTACTTCTCCGCAATAAATGTACCCATTGACTGAACCACTTCGAGCGCGATGGCCAACTGACTGGTTTCTGGCAATATGCGCTTACTGGCGGAGATGGATTTATTGTAGGCATCCGTGAGGCTGGCCAGCATATCCACCCGAGTCTCCAGCTTGACGCCTTCCGTATTATTCACTTCATCCATCAGGGTCTTGAACTGAATGACCAGGGCAAACAATAACGCCCGACTCACGTCTTCCAATCCGCCGCCCGCCATCATGTGCGCCGAACGCTGCTTATCCCAGTCGTCCCCCTTATCCGCCGATTCCTTTTTCCAGCGTCGGGCGGTCACAAAGGAGACGCCCGCCTGAGCAGCCGCAATCTCCATCGACAAGCCGTTAAATACATAGGCCTTACGGATTTGGTCGCGCGTTTCCTGAGGGTGGGCCATGACTCAGAATAACCCTAGCTTGGACTGAATGACGGCAATACCGGTAGCAACCAGAGCACCCGACAAACTACCCGCAACCGCACCGGCCACAGCACCGCTTTTCGTTGCTGCTGCCTGAATATCACTCAGGTGGTCTTCAATCCGGTCTAACTGAGCGCTGATATTTTGGAGCTCACCCACCGCCACCACTGACGAACGGCCACGAGAGCGCCTGCTTTTCTTACTTCTCATTTATCGGCTTTCCTATCCAGTTTGTTATCAATGCGTTCAATACGCTGTTTAATGTCAGTAATTAGGTCTTTTAATACGGAGAAATCCCGGTCAGCTTCCAGCCGGGGCTGGTACTTATCCTTGATTTCTTTTATTTCAGATTGCAGGCTTTTGATATCGTCTTGCAGACGTTTGATCCAAATCCCGCCAAAAAAGCAGGCCAGCCCTAAAACGAGCTGAAACGCTATGTCTAAAGTCATTTATTGCGCTCCCAGCGCCCGATAGCATTCAGTTGCTCTTCAAGTTTGTTGCAGTATTCGCCGTAGTCGGCGGCGTGGGCGAGGAGGTCATCTGGTGATAACCCGGCTTCGGCACACCCGGTTTGACTGGCATCTGTATCAGTGCCGCTGGGATGAGTGGGCAGACATTGATTATCTGTGGCGTATCCGAGTGCGGCACGGTAGAGCCGCAAGCCGTTAGCACCAAGGCCAGTATAGCCATGACCATCTTTCTGAGTTGCATTGTTGATACTCCGTTGAAGTTCTTGCTTTGTGGTCTGAAGCTGTTGCTTGACCGTTTCCAGTTCCCCCGTCACCCGCTGACTTTCTGCGGTCGCCCGGCGTTGTTTTTCCACCGCTTCGGTCAGCGCCCGATTCTGAGCTTGGGCCACTGCGGTGCGCTCTTTTTCCCAGTTGGCCTGATCAGTGGTATGAGCCAGCGTGAGTTCACTGATATCAGCCTGATAGGCTTTCTCTGTGAACCACGTTCCCGCCGCCACACCGCCTGCAAATATCGCAAGGTAGACCGCCAGTGTGATAAGCAGAGTTTTGTACTTGATAACAAGGGTAATGAAATTACTCACTGGGATTGACCTCTCGGCTTCGTTTAATGGCGGCCTGCTTAGAGGCTTGGCTTTGAGCCACCCATGCACCGAGATAGCCGATATATAACCACTCAGTTAACTCGCCTTTAAAGGTGCAATAAATCAGGGTGAAAGTGGACGCAAGGAATGCAGCGACAATCAGCGTGTCTGATGTTGACAGCCGCTGACTCGACTCATTGGTAATTAACTGAAGGAGCTTTTTAGAGAGTGACATCAGGCTACCCCCAGTCGGGCTAGACGGATATCGAACTCCGTCACGCTGGCCCAACCTTTGCGATACACTGTCTGGTACGTGGCGTAGCGACTGAACAAAGGCACTTTGTCCGTCGGCTGACCAGCCACAACTAGAGCGATATGGGCTTCCCGTGCATCTTCAAAAATCCGCAGGTAACGAGGATTTTTAAGCTCAGGCATACGTTTAATGAACTGTGCTGAGGATGCCTTTATCATGATACCCCCTGACGTTTAGCTGCTTTTACGGCCTTTCGCAGGAAGTTAAGGTCATGGGCAGCGCGGATTTTTCGCCAGGTATAATCACAGGTAAGCGCAAGCAATAAGGTCGTTAGGGCAATACCACCCAACACGCAGACGGTGACGCCAAGCAACTGAAAAATGGCCGTCATTCTGCCGCCTCATAAACCCAACTTTCAAGCGGTGACATCCCTAACGCTAACCAGCCGGTGACCTCAAAGCCCGGACAAATCTTCGTCCATTCATTAGCGGTAATTTTACCGTCACCGTTCAGGTCGGGTGATAGATCACGGTGGCCGCAGATATCAGCATTGGGGTATTTGTCCCGCAAAGACGTCACCAGCGACGCTAATGAATCCCATTGTTCGGCGGTAAACTGGTCAGTACCCACCATGCAGATCCCGATAGAACCTGTGTTATACCCTTTGACGTGCGCACCAGTTTCACCCTGAGCACGCCCAGTCTCAACGACACCATTGGTATCAATGACAAAGTGGTAACCGATATGGCGCAATTCATTATTGAAGGTATTGACGAAAGGACTGGAGCGCTGAAAGCCCCGGTCTTTGTGCCAACGGTTAATCACCTGAGCGGCGGTTTCATTGCGGGCTGCGAGTCTGCGGCCGTTCTTAGAGGCGGCGCAGTGAATGACAATACGTTTGATAGAAGCCATAAAAAAACACCATCTAATTTAAGATGGTGTTAGTGTTGAATATTATGGCTCTTCGTGCGGCGTGAAAGGGTTCAGTGGGTTAAGGGTTAGACGCATCAATAATAGCAGTTTCTTCTTTTGTTGGGCTAGGCGGTATTTTTATTTCATTGACACACTCATTACGAGAATGCAGATAATCCGCCTCCGCAGCAGCAAGTTCTTTACTCTCACTTTTCCCCAATCGAGCAAGATCTTGACGTGCTGTCCACATTGAATCGACATGATAAATCAACTCGCGGCATGATGGGAATGGTGTCTCAACCAGACTATTACCAAAGAGCTGATCGGCATCCTCCCTCAAGCGCTGTATATGTCGGCTATGTGTAGCAACCTCAGGCAACCCACGAAACTGACTATAGGCTTTTGCAATATCAATACCCAAATCGACAGTGACTACAACTTCCGTTACTAACGCTATAACATCATTAACCTGAGCGTTATACTTTTTCACCATAGCTGAATTATCTACCTGAGCGGCCCAGACAGGGCCAAATCCGAATAGCGCAACTATTATAACCATGTCTTTTAACTTCATAATTTAAATCCTTAAAATAATGAATCTTGTTTAACAGGTTGAGCGCCATTGCGTTTATTCAGTAGATCCCAAGCAAAGCGGTCTGTAAAACCATAGCGCGGACAAAGCATGGACAAGGCCATCAATACTGACGTTCCAGTACTACGTAAGTCATTCAGTTCAGCAATAAACCGCCGGTTACGCGCTTCACGAAAAGCGACGGCACAACGGGGGATGAATAAATCCTCACCGCCAAAATGTCCCATCAACTTATCAGCAGCATCTTTACCTACCGCATGGATAAGCATATCAACACGGGTCTTACCAAGCGCACTGATGCCTTTGGAGAACGGAAAGGAGACTCCGCCCAGAGCTTCTACTAATTTCAGGGTCGCAGGATAACCAATAATTTCAGCAATCTCCAGTATACTCTCAGGGAGCAGCTCTTTTAAATCTTCAAAATTCATGAACCACCTCGACGTTTAGCGTCAATAATGAGCGCCTGCATCAGCTTAGTCAGCTCCGCATAAGACAGCCATTCAATCACTGACTGCTTAAACATTTTCAGACTCATGGCCTCCGCATAATCCCAGCTACGCCCAGCAGATGTCAGTAACGCCTTGATTTTGGCTAGGGTCTTTTTCTTGCCTTCAGACACATTAGGAAGACGGCCGTAACCCTTTGCGGTAGGAATAAAGCCTTGCGTTTTCATATGGCTTAATACTTTCTCAAGCTCATCGATATTGCAGGCGGTAGAACTGGCGCGGCCAGTAATCCGATAGAGCACATCACGGTAAACCTCATCCGTCCAACATAGCGACGACTTACCGATATGGATTAGCTTAATCAGCCTTTTTTTCATAGTTCCTCCCTCTGTTGGCCTGAATAGCGATAATCTTTGATTTCTGCTATTGCTGACAAAATAAGTTGGGTGAAATTATCGCTTAACATATCGCTGAAACCATCATCACCGGAGCAAGCAACATGCATCTTTAGCGCTGATAAATCAGTCCTCTCCATTGGCTCTTTGCATAGTTCACGGAACCGGGCCATAAATAGCACCTCAGCGAAATGAGAGTTATGTGGAACAATCTGGCGGGTAGATGGTTCAATCTCGTTCAATACAGGCCACGTACGATGAGGATCAATAAACATATCCCGCTTTTCTGTTGCCAGAGCAATTAAATCAGCACGTTTGACGATAGGACTAGGGAGCGGTGGTAACCCGAATTTTTCACGGATAACCCAATCAAAGCGATTTTCTATACGCTTATAGTCAGGTAACAGGTGTTTTAACGGTGATGGAATATCACAGCAATATGCTTCGGCGGCATCGTGTAATAAAGCTTCTAAGGCGAACTCTTCCGGGACAATATGACTAACAAACACGGAGTGTTGAGCAACGCTATAAAATGTATGCACATGCCCGGAATAACGGCATGTATGAGCCAGAGCCTGAGCAATATCAGAAATGATAATGCTGTCAGCTGTTGGGTTCAGGTAGTCCACTTGACGGCCTGAAACGGTGCAAAGATATGTCATAGTGCGTCTCCTGATTGAGATTTCTGCTCTATGTATTTCATGATACTTCTGGCCACATTAACGGCCCATGAACTCGCCTCGAAAGACAATGAACCATTGCCGCCACGCCATAAAAAATCAGGCGGAAAACTATTAGTATCAGTGACCCATTCATTCCATTGCTGCTGCATACACTCCAGAATTATGCCGGGTGTTAATGCTGATGAATGAGCTTGTTGCTGGCTTAGTTCCGGTGATGCTGATGCAGGTAACGAAACAAATTTATGAACGCGGTCTAAGTGCATTTCATATTCATTGTGATCTATTAGATATCGAAAAGATGATTTCGATATTTCAGTAATAGTGGCAGTGTTGTGGCCACCATTGACCCAATACACTTTACACCGTTCGCCTACCTCAGGAATCCAAGCTACTGACTGAGATAGTACCGGTGACGCGTAGAGCGGGATGTCACGACCAAAACCAAACGGTTTTTTCCACATATCCCCATTATTTTCTTTAAAGCTCAACTCTTCGGAATCAGTCCACGCGACAGGCTGACCCTCTAGTTGTCTATATGCCAGTAGCTCTCTGGCGATAAAAACGCCTTCTTCCTGGCTCTGACGAACTGAGCCATAAGCTATTTTTTCCAGTCTCTCAATGCTTAATTTATCACTCATCATCACACCTCTAAGTTTGCGTGACCGGTCACGTCGGTTAAATTCAATGAACGACAATCCCGCGTAAACCAGCACGCCGATTCACCTTTAAATGAACTGCCACAGCCTTTAGGTAAGTCTTCACCGCAGTGCTTGCATGTTCCGAGAAGGGCTTCCTGACGCTCTAATCGTTCGAGTTCGCACAGGAGCAATAAAGAAATAAAGTCATTACGGGAGTAAGGCTCCCGCCCCGGATTACGGCGAGCGCGTAACGCTTCCAGCGCTTGATACTCGCGGTCGCAAAGGATCACTTCTAAACGATGCTGACCAAACCGTTTAGCCTGACGCGCCCGCTGGAGGCGCTTACGGGCAGTTGCTTGAGTTTTGGATTTAAGATTAGACATCGGAGATAGACTCCAGCATTAACCCCTTAATTCGCTTGTACTGGCGAACGACTGAAGCGGCTGTTTTGAACGTAGGTAGATAGAATTCAAAACGACTGCGCAAGTTTGGATATTCTTTTAACGACTGGCGCTTACCGAAAATCTTTTCTATCTGCTTGATTTGACGAGTGGTATAGAGAGCCGCACTTGCTTTACGCCAAAGAGTGACCACCAAAGGATTGAATGAATCACCACTAGGATGCCCCCAGCTGTACTGAATACTATTGTCAATGAAAACAAACAGCTCCGTTTTCCCCTCGCTCACGGAACGGCGAGCGATACTGATGGTCAGGTCATTTAATTTAAACTCCACCCGGCCGAATAGGGTCTTTAGTTCAGCCTCGATCTCGTTCCATTTTTCTTTAGTAATCATTTGACTATTAACCCCGCGACTTTCTTACCCACCCAAACCCCAAAGCGGATCCAGTAAATGGCGGCGATAACACCAAGGTAACCACCAAATCCGATCCCCACACCCAGCCCAATGACCGCAAGCAGAATATCAATCACGTCTTTCATAATGCGGGCTCCTCATCCAGACGGGTATTCCAGCACTCAATCGCGGACAAGAACGCGGCCTCATGAATGCGCAGGCATTCGTCTTTATCTGCAATCGCGCCCGTCATGCCTTCAGGTGGAGTGAAGTCACCAGGGACAGAAGCACCGCAACACTCGCATTCAACACTGTAGTAAGGTGTCCATGAATTACTGACAGTTAGATCGTCGGAGGCGCAGAACGGACAGTTTTGCAGAGCAGGATCGATACCTTTTTGGTATTCGCCATGTCCTGACCAGTCCGTATTTAATGCACCAATAAATGTATATTCCATACCGATTACCTCGATTTAGGCGTAAGCCAGCCCCGGCGGGTTTACGCCAAATAAAATTTAAATAGTGTTTAAATCAGGTTTAAATAATGCTTAATCTTCGGGTATTAATTCCTCGCACTTCACAAAATAAGGTGACTGGTTAATTTCGACTATCGCGCCATCTTTACCCATCGTTGCCATAGCGACCGTTTTAACCACCTTGAACCCCATCAAAACCGGATCATGAATACGCAATAATGACCCAACTGGCCAAAGCTGATTAAACTGCTCCGCGTCGTTACCTTCGACCTTGGAAGCCACCAAGGGGAGAGTACCAAGAAAAACCAGAGCCACTTTCAGACCACGACGAAACGGCCCGACTTCCGCTTCCGTAAGGTGATGAGTTTTACCACCATCAAATTCCATCGGCTTATCGGCATGTTCGATAAGTGTTTTTACACCATCAACGGCGTTTTCGTGCCAGTCGATAATGCCTTGCAATAACTCAGCATATTTCAGATTAGTTGTCGGCATGATGTCCCCATCCATTTCGGTCAAGTGATGCGCAGGTATCACGGCGCTTAGCGGCCCATTCAATATTTTCATCGCGGTTAGCGACCATCGCGGCCCGATGCCAAAAAATCGAGGCGTCGGAATAATCGCTGGTCTTCTCACATTCCACGGCTTTTTTAGATAAAACAGAATATCCACGATTGGCCATCGTTAAGCCCCCGATACATCAAGTGGGATAGCGCTATAGTCATCGGAATCACCCAGACGCTCGTAAACGCGAATATAGGACTTACTCCCCACCACCTGAACCGCCTCGCCAATAGCGTTCATAGCTCGCTGCCAGCGCTCATCAGCAATCTCATAGCGGCGTAGGGCAAGGACGCGGCCGGTATTGATATTGCCTTCTTTATCCGTATCAAACGCCTGAGATACGATGGCGTGAATTTCAGGGCGGCTCCCTTCAATCCATTCAGTGACGCACTCATCAATCAGCGCCTTAGCTGCCTGTAAGCGCTCATCAAACGTAATACGTTCTTGAATCGCAACCTGAACCCGATACTTACCATCGTAAGTGAACAGAGAGATATTCCCTTTTTTACCGCCGACATTGGCGCCATATTCCTCGGCAGACAGTTCTTTAAACGCCTGAATATCCGCAAAGGCACCTTGTTTAAAGGTGGTTAACTGGTCGCTCACCGCACGGGCCTGCTCGACGATAGCCCTGACGAGTTGGTCACGTTCTTTGTCGATCGGCTTAATCAAGTTCTCTGGCGTTAGGATGCCGCG
Organism: Limnobaculum xujianqingii; assembly: GCF_013394855.1. Lineage (NCBI taxonomy): Bacteria > Pseudomonadati > Pseudomonadota > Gammaproteobacteria > Enterobacterales > Budviciaceae > Limnobaculum > Limnobaculum xujianqingii. Next base: position 606,054 of record NZ_JABMLK010000002.1, read on the forward strand.
AGCATCTTTCCAGTAGCCTGGGAGCGTGGTGTTTTCAATGGGTTTTGTCATCATAATTACCTATCGTTGTTGATTAATGGGTGTACTCAATCCAGACCACGCGACAGCCGTGTAGCGGGTATTGAGCTTGTTTATACTTACCGTATTGCTTATGACCGAAGGCATAGTAAACGGCGATTTTATCGTTGATAAAACGGGCCAGTGCCGGGGTGTATTCCACCTGAATAGTGGGTTTGCCGGGCTGGCAAAGGTTGATATTGGAGACAAGGATCCCCTGAGCGGTGAGCGCCATCACGGCACGTTCGGCATTAAGCAAGGAGTCTGCGAACATCAAGTTATTCTTATTACTCTTCGTCGGTTGCGCTTGCATAACGACCCCTTAATTAATCAGCATCTGAGAGAACTTCCTGACGGCCGCGGCTGAAATCGGCGCATCACTGATATGGCACATACGAACGGTGCCCTGGATTAACTTGGACAGGCGGCGGGCGTTACCATGGGACAATGAATAAAACGCCTCACAGGTCTCATCATCAAGGCCATCAATCACCCCGGATGAGATAGCCCTGACATCAGCCTGCGGTAAGGACTGGCCAAGGTTCAGAGCAAAGGCAACACGACTATAAAGCTGCACGAGCTCACCACGCTTGCCCTTCAAATTCATAATGAGCCGAGGCATACCGGACAGCACTAAACCGACACCGGACAGGTCATGGATACGGCGTAGCACCTCTAACGGGCGCAGAGACAGCAACTCAGCCTCATCAATAATCAGCAGCAGGTCAGAGCCTTTCAACTTAGCGATACAGGCTTCCATGAGCTCATGCAGACTGCCCATTGTTGGCAGGTTTAACTGCTTGCATAACTCCGTCAGCAAGACTTTGGCGGTATAACCGGGGTCAACTTCAATCAGAAGGACAGAGGTTCTGTTTTCATCTGCATACCGTTTCAAAATCATGGTCTTGCCCAAACCCGCCTCACCGTACAGGACGTTGATCTCGTGGCTCTCATGTGCGATTTTTATCAATTCCAGCCCGCGCTTGGCGGTAGAAGTCATGATAAACGGCACTTTGATATTGTGTGACCGGTCACGCTCGCGACTGCGTTCAATGAACGACTGAATGTCCGCTTCCAGCGATGGCGTATCACCGTTGTATTTATTGGCTAAATACAGGCTGATGGTCGCGGTGCTTTTATTGATTGCCTGGCCAACACGAGACTGACTCAACCCTTTAAGGTTCATCAGCTCGATTAACTCATTCTTAACTAAGGACATGTTTAATTACCTCCAATGGCGTGTTTTTGTTGATTGGCGCGGAATTCATCCCGCTCCGATTCAAACAGGAATAACTCTTCTGGGTTTTCTTGCGGAACAAAGACGTCGGATAACAAGGTACTAAAATCGGGGTTCGCCTCTTCCAGAGCGGGGCGTAGTTCTGCGCGCGCTGTATCGATACGCAACTGTGCGCGCTTCTCCATACCTTCAACGCGCTTTTGTCTTTGCTGGTCAATTCTGGCCACAGGGAATGCGGCGCGCTTATTGCCGTTCCATTTCGCTTCACAGACAAAGGTTCCGTCCAACTGGCGGATAATGACCTTACTCGCATCGTGAATATCAAAACTGACGGTCACGAGCTCACCATCAACATTAATCAGCGACTCGGAGAAATAATCGTTATTAAACAGTTGCACCCAGCCTCGCTGAGCGGTGCGGGTCACCTGAGGCATGAACATATTATTCAGCTCAATGTCAGACAGATAATGCATCGCCTTACCTTCTAGCAATTCGGCGCGGTACTCGGCAGGGGTGTAGTGCTTACCGTTTTTCTTCGGTAGTTCGCTATGACGGTGCTGGGTGTTGTACCACTCGATACCGTCCTCCAGTGCATCAATCAGTTGATTCCAGCTTGGTAATTTAGCCATCGCGTTGCGCTGAGTGGCATTGAGTTCTTTACCTTGATTCTGAGCATTGACCGCTGAGTTAATCTGGCGAGAAGTGATACGGACATGATCGCGATCGGCGCTACTGCCGTGGAACGTCGCAAACTGAGCCGCTATGCGATACAGGATGGTTTTATGCGCACGTTCGATGATGCCACGCCCCTGAGGATTACCGGGAATACCGAGCTCATGGCCAATACCCAGGCGCGGAAATATCCCCGTCACATCGGCATCAAAGATTTTATTCTTCTCACCGCCACCGTTATCCGAATAATAAAACAGCGGCAGTCCGTTTCGGCTCATGCCATAACGCAGGGCATCAGCGACAGCGACAGTATTCTCCGAAAGGCTGACGCTCCAGCCCACGACGTAACGGGTTACGCCGTCCAATATCATGGTAACTTCAGGAATAAACGGCTGGCCATGAATAGGGTGAGCCACCTTCATCTTGAGCCCGTGACCATCACCAATCCAAACATCATTCACGGTGAGTTGTGACCAGTCACGCTTAACGTAAGTTTGAAGCGATCGCCACGCTGCACCGGTAACCCGACCTCTTAGTAATACGCTCTTCGGTAACTTGTCTAATGCTCGCTGAACAGCATCAATCAACGGTACCGCACCCAGCATGGCGGGCTGGTCTGCGTACACCTCAGCCCATTGTTTACAGAACTTGCGATAACATTCAGCAACCGACTCTCCCTTAGGTTGGCGATAGATGACCAGGAACATTGGTAACCAGGCAATATCCTGCGCTTTTTTGGCTTTATGATGACCGGGTGATAACAACATCAGACGTTCGGCACTGTCTTCAGCGCGGAGATAATCGACAACCCATTGATTTAATGAGCGCTCGCCGATGGTACGAAACGCACCCTTACGGGCGTTAGCCTTCTCGACATGCTGCAATAAATGCGCCGGTAAAATACCTTCCTGCGCCTGAGAGACAATCAGGCGGATAGCACGAATACGTCTGAGGCCAGCCTGACACTCGAGGCGAAGCACCTCCATAACCAGTGCCATACGGGAATCAGCAATCCCTTTTTGCTTCTCGGTCAGTTCACCCAGTTTACTTTCCAGCAACGCCGGACACTGGCGTAGCAAATCCAGTTGCACTGAAGGCTGAGCCTTGTTGGTATTGAGGGGTTTGGGTTCAACGTCTTGTTGTGACGAGTCATGCAAGATCGCACTGAAGTGATTCTCGCGAACGGTGAGCTGGGTTTCAGACGGAAGGCAGTCGATGTGATACTCAAATGCTTTTGAACCTTCCCGGCGGCGTTGCATATTTGGTGAATTAAGTACCACTTTTTTCAGTGATGACCTAACCCCTTGAACAGTGCCAGGCATTCCAGTCAAGCCTACAAGCTCATTAGCAGACAGATACATATCACATCACCCTCACTAAATACCTGCTAGGCCAGATTTCTTCAGGTGCAACACCAATGGCATTAGCAATGATTTGCTCATATTTAGGGCACTTCCGGTAAAGTGCATTTTTAACGGAATCCTGGCTTAAACCGGCAGCAAGAGATAATGCCCGCAGACTGGTTCCTCTAACATGAACCTCCGCAACAATGCGGCGCGGGTGCCAATCATTAGTTTTCACTTCATTTCTGATCATCATTCATTTATCCTGAAAAGTTATCCGCGCGGATAATCCCGCCGTGTTACCTCTACGGATAAGTATTGTTCTTAGAAAAGAAAATTTCAAGCTTTCTTTTCTATAAAAAGAACAATTTTGTTTTTAATGTAGATAATTATTATTAATCAATTAGTTATGAGAAAAGAAAATGAAAGGAAAAAATGCAGTCGGAGTTTCTTTTCCTGGTGATGGAAAAGAAACTATTCAGGAACGATTGAAGGGGTTAATGAAAGGGAGAAGCTTAAGACAAGTCTCATTTGATTGGGGGTTACCATATTCAACAATTAATAATTACTTCGCTAAGGGTACTATGCCTGGCGTTGATGTGCTTGTAGCTGTTTCAAATATAGAACAGGTGTCTTTAGAGTGGTTAATTTTAGGAACGTGTCAGGCGCAAGAGACAGAGGATCAGAGCAATACTCATGAGCAGGCAATCGTTTCACCTATTGATGAAGAGTCAGACTATATAGTTAAAATTATTAGCATGTTAGATCAAGAATCACGTAAAAAATTATTGAAAGTATTGTTGATGAAAGGTGCCGAAGCAGTGCTGCTTTTAACTAATGAAACAAACCTTAAGTTAATGCAACTTCCCGAACGAGAGAAGATGGCCATGATGAAGCTTTGTGATAATACAAACCCAGAAGTAGCAAAAATTTTACAGCAACTGGCTGACTTGGGGGGCGAGCAATCAAACGATCCGGTAACGAAGAAGGCCGTTTAATTCCATTAAATTAAAGTGATTGTAAAACCGATTTCAAGAAGATTTAAAAACTGTTTAAAAGTTATCAATCCCTGCTCATAGTTATGCAGAAATAAACACAAGAATACTCAGTTTTGCTCATTTTTTTTCGACCTATGCAAAATACATAAATCCCCCGCCACGCCAATCATAGCAAGGCTCTGAGCCTAATTTTTTCACGCCCTGAATAATGCAGAAATGATCACTCCCCCACACGGGTGTTTTTTTATCTGAATCAGTTAGACCGATCGCTATTGATTCCCTTCAGACAAATTATCGCCATGGATAGGGTGACTTATATGTTGAATCGCGTTCGTCTCTTCTGTTTTTCAATGGGATTATTGATTCGGGAGTTAAATGCCAGAAAGTGGATCCCTTTGATTGCTGATACAACTGAATAAAAAAATGGCCCTGATTCAAAACCGGGGCCATTTTTGCATTTATCAATGCCAGTAATTACCAGTGGTAGTTAACTTTAGCAGTAACGTTACGGCCTTCACCGTAGTAACACCAGTAGTTACAGCCACTCACGTAATTAGTATCTGTCAGGTTGCTGGCGTTAACCTGTACCTGCCATTCTTTATTGATGTCATAGCGAACCATGGCATCCCACAGTGTATAAGCCGGAACTTTCAGATCTTTATCGTTGGTTTTATCGCCGTAGGTACTGCCAATATAGCGAACACCTGAACCAATAGTTAATCCTTCAAGCTTTCCATTAAAGGAATAGTTTGCCCACAGTGAAGCCATGTGCAGTGGTGTTAACGGCAGGCGGTTACCAATTTCATCACTATCGCCGGAACGAATGGTTTCTACGCGGTTTAGCGTATAGTTGGCGTGAAGTTGAAGGGAGTCGGTGACATAGCCTACAGCTTCAAGTTCCAGTCCGCGAGAACGCGCCATTCCTGTTTGAACCTGAGCATAGTTAATAGTAGGGTCGTTCGAAGTAGTCAAAATGTTCTTTTGATACATTTCAAACGCGGCAGCATTAAAGTAACCATTGAAGCCTGCAGGTACATATTTCACACCGATTTCGGTTTGTTGTCCTGTTTGTGGTTCATAAGGTTTATTTCTGCCATCACGACCGGACAGTGGCTGGAAGGACTCAGAATAACTGATGTACGGGTTCAGGCCATTGTCAGACAGATACATTAAACCGGCACTTTTCGTGTACTTATGGTCATCCATATCGATACGGCTGTCAGCAGTGTTACTGTTTGCACCAGCATTTGAAATGATATCGCTGGAACGTGCTTTATCATAACGACCGCCGAGCAGTAATAACCATTTGTCATCAAACTTCAGCTGGTTTTGAACATATAAACCAGTCTGGAAACGCTTAGTGTGGTGACCAAATAGCTCGTCGTCGCTGGCAGGTGTGTAGTTACCGTAGACTGGGTTAAATACATCCAGTGGGCTGCCGAAACTGTAGATATTACCATCGGTACCACGTGAATTAATGGTCGAGTAATCGGTACCCAACAGCAAGGTGTTTTCAAAACGATCTGATGTCCAGTTACCCACTAAGCGGTTGTCGATAGCATAGTTTTGAGCGCTACCGTCGCGATAGGTCAGGCCACGTTGAACGTTGCGGTCATCCAGCATATATGAGCCGTAAACGTTACGTAATAGCAGGTTAAGGTAGCTGTAAGAACCGTTTTGCTTAAATGTCCAGGTATCGTTGAACATATGGCTCAGCTCATAGCTGATGTTGAACTGCTCTGAATTACCTTTGCTGTAGCCCGGCTCGCCAAAGCTAGTGTCTTTATCCACCTTACCAAACGGCGTGCTGTGCAGCGTACCGTATGGTAGCTTAAAGCCGCTTGTTGGGTTGGTGTTATCTTTCATGTAGCTGGTAAGCAAAGTCAGGCTGGTTTTGTCGTTGAAATCAATCGACATGCTTGGAGCGAAGTAGTAACGCTCGCTGGATGCGCCATCTACCGGACCGTTATCTTTTTTGGCAAAGCCGACGAAGCGATAAAGTACATTACCTTCATCATTGACCGGGCCTGAAGTATCGATGCCAAAGTGGCGATAATCGTCTGAGCCATAGGCAACATCAATTTCACCCTGCTTTAAACGGGTTGGGTGTTTGGTGATGATATTTACCAGACCTCCCGGTGGGTTTTGACCATACAGCATAGACGCAGGGCCTTTAAGGGCATCGATGCGCTCTATACCGTACGTTTCCTGATGCCAGGAGTAGAATCCCGCTTCATTATAAATACTGGCCAGACCGTTTTGATAAGGCGCCCATTCGAAACCCCGAATGATCAACCAGTCAGTACGGTTATCCGCGCCATACTGGCCAGTCTGGATACCTGCGCTGTAGCGTAGCGCTTCATCAATTTTTTTGGCGCTACGGTCTTTAATATCTTGTTCTGTGACTTCAGATACCGATCTTGGCGTTTCTGCCGCAGGGGTATCCATTTTCATTGCTGTATTGCTACCGGTAACGATGAGTGTTTCGTCGCCATTAGCATCTTTATTATTCGTGGTTTCTTCGGCCATAGCAGGAGAAACGGCAGCAAAACTGAGTAAAATAGCATAAGCCAATGGCTTGTAAGCCGGGCTATTCGGTGCAACCGGGTTGTTCATAGATGGGGCATCCTGATGAATTTTTCTAAAATGAGAATACTTATCATACGTATTCTCTTTTCTTTTGTATGTTTATGTCAATTGAAACTATAGAAAGCATGATGAATAGTTCTTATCCCGTGATATAGCGCGTACTAACTCAATATATTGCGAATAGTTATCATTATTTCTGAGCTATAGTTATCAGCGGTGGTATGATCTGCCGGTTTCAGATGGGTTAGGCTATCAACCGTTTTCACTTTTGATATAAAAGGTTTTAGAATTCGATGAGCAAAAGCTTGTTAAAGCTGGTGTTAGTACTGATTTTCAGTATTTCAACGGTCAGCGCAGCGGAGTGGCCAAAAACGGTCACCGACGTTTTAGGTAATCAGGTGGTTATCAAGCAAAAACCACAACGCGTGGTTTTGGCATCAGGCTATAGTTTTGTTGCTTTATCATTTGCCCATGAAGATCCAACGTCATTTTTGGTTGGCTGGGGAAGTGAATTAAAGAAATTTGATATTGCCACTTATGAACTTTATCAGAAAACTTTTCCTAAACTCTCCTCGCTAAAGACGATTGGTAGCGGCAGTGGTGATGAGCTGTCTTTAGAAACCATTTTGTCTTTATCTCCGGATTTAGTGATTTTTGAGGCGTGGCAGGCTCCGCGTTCGCAATCTCTGATCGCATTGCTGAACAAGAGCAAAATTCCTGTGGTGTTTATTGATTATTATCAGTCACCATTAAAGAATACCGTTCCTTCTATGCGTATACTGGGGCAGGTGTTAGATCGTGAGGCAAAAGCTGAGGAACTAATAACCTTCTATCAAAACCATATGGAGCGATTAACCTCGCGTCTTAATAGCCCTAAATTACAACATCCACGCGTATTGCTTCATGCCTATCCTGGTATGTGGGAATGTTGCTGGAGCAGTGGTTCTGGTGGACTTGGTGAGTATATTTCACTGTTTAAAGGCGAGAACGTTGGTGCCGACAAATTCCCAACGGCTAATGGTGGGTTACTGAGCCTTGAGTACTTAATTCAGAAAAATCCTCAGGTATATATTGCAACCGGTCATTCTGCCGTCGATCCTCAAAAAGCCCTGCCATTAGGTACCAGTGTTGATATGGCATTGAGTCAGCGTCAGTTAAAAGCGCTGGTGGAGCAAAAAGGGGTGAATACCTTTGATGCAGTTAAAAACGGTCGGGTGTATGGCTTCTGGAACTATTTTTCCGGTTCGCCATTTAATATTGTTGGCGCTGAAGTGATGGCGAAATGGATTCAGCCTGAACTGTATCAGGATATCGACCCGCAACAGACTATGGACGAAATAAATCAACGGTTTCTTCCCGTGAAGCTGACCGGGACTTACTGGCTTACTTTGCAGAGATAGTATTATGTATATAAAACCTGACCACGTGGTCTCTTCTTCGCAACAGCTGCGTGAACACTATGAGATGCCTCATGAGATAGTGGTGAAAAAGCAGATTGATCTTCTGGCACCTTATGGTCAGAAGTTGATCTCCATGTCACCGTTTTTTGTACTGGCGACAGTGGGTAAGAACGGTGTAGATGCCTCTCCTAAAGGTGGGTATCCTGGCTTTGTCAAAACGGTAGGGGAGAAGACGTTGTTAATCCCTGACTATGCTGGTAATAACCGTTTAGATGGCCTGCAGAATATTATTGAGAATCCTCAGGTTGGCCTAACCTTTTTAGTGCCGGGTTATAACGAAACCTTCCGGGTTAATGGTAAAGCAACTATCTCTATCGATCCTTCACTGTGTGAGTTTTTCACTGATACCGGTAAAAAAGTAAAGTGTGTGATTGTGGTTGATATTGAAGAGGCATTTATTCACTGCGGTCAGGCGATTAGCCTGGCTAAATTGTGGGATAGCGAAAGCCAGACTAATAAGGATAAAGCGCCGACGCTTGATGAGATTATACAGTTTCACACCGGGCGTGAGACGGCGTAATTAATAGCGGTATTTGTTGCGGTAAAACGCCAGGCAGTGAAAATATTGCCTGACTTCAGATATCAGGCAAACTAAATGAATTGGAATCGATGGATATTCCGGTCGTCAAATCTTAAGTGCTTATATTGGCTTTGTGCTCGACCGGAAGACCGTCTGTACTCAACTTTGGAGTGTGTCGGGCCTAGCCGGGCTACGGGCACTTCGTTGGCTTACGCCAAGTCGACCCCCACGCCCGTCTCTCCCTCCAATAGACTGTTTAAGATATAAAACAGGGCTATAGAATTTCGTCTTCAATCTGAAGTCAGACAATGAAAACATTGCCCGACTTTTTACGTTCAGAAAGAAACAATCAGACCAGATCTTTTAGCCGATAGATCCACTCAAGTGCTTGTTTAGGCGATAGGGTATCCGGATCCAGATTTTCTAATGCCTCTACTGCTGGTGACGTTTCCTCAACGGCGATCAGCGCCATTTGTGAACCTTCTGCCGTGCTGTTCGCTGCATTAATTGATAGCGACTCCAGCTCTTTTAGTTTCTGTCTGGCACGCTTAATCACGTCTTTTGGAACACCGGCCAGTGCGGCAACCGCCAAACCATAGCTTTTACTGGCGGCACCTGGTTGTACGCTATGCATAAAGGCGATAGTGTCACCATGCTCAACCGCATCCAGATGAACGTTCTCCACACCTTCCATACGTTCCGGCAGGGTAGTCAGTTCAAAATAGTGAGTGGCAAACAGCGTCATGGCTTTAATCTTATTCGCCAGATTTTCAGCACAGCTCCACGCCAGAGAAAGGCCATCATAGGTGGAAGTGCCACGACCTATTTCATCCATCAGAATCAGGCTTTGTTCGGTTGCGTTATGCAGAATATTGGCGGTTTCCGTCATTTCAACCATAAAGGTTGAGCGACCGGATGCCAGATCGTCAGCAGCACCAATACGGGTGAATATGCGATCGACCGGGCCAATGATGGCACTCTTTGCGGGAACAAAACTGCCGATATGGGCCATTAATACAATCAGTGCAGCCTGACGCATATAAGTGCTTTTACCCCCCATATTGGGGCCGGTAACAATCAGCATTCTGCGCTGTGGTGATAATTGTAGAGGGTTCGCAATAAAGGGTTCGTTCAGCACCTGCTCAACCACCGGATGGCGACCACCAGTAATAGAAATGCCTGGTTTATCGGTTAATTGTGGGCAAGTGTAGTTAAGGCTATAGGCGCGTTCAGATAAATTACAGAGTACATCCAGCTCGGCCAGTGCAGAAGCACTCTGTTGCAGCGCTTCAAGGTGCGGCAACAGCAGGTCGAACAGTTCATCATACAGACTTTTCTCTAATGCCAGCGATTTGCCTTTAGAGGTCAGAACTTTGTCTTCGTATTCTTTAAGTTCCGGGATGATATAGCGTTCTGCATTTTTTAGCGTTTGGCGACGAACGTAATTAATCGGTACTAAATGACTTTGTCCACGGCTAACCTGAATGTAATAGCCATGAACCGCATTAAAGCCCACTTTTAATGTATCCAGCCCCAGTTTTTCCCGTTCGCGGATCTCCAGTCGATCGAGGTAGTCAGTGGCACCATCGGCTAACGCTCGCCATTCATCCAGTTCGGCGTGGTAACCGGGGGCGATCACGCCACCGTCACGGATTAATACCGGCGGTGATTCGATAATGGCGCGTTCCAGTAATGCCTGTAATTCATCAAATTGACCAATTTGCTTTTTGAGCGTTTGAATATAACCGGAGTCCAGCGGTGCCAGAACATGGTGAATGTCCGGCAACTGTTGAAAAGCATAACGCATACGTGCCAAATCGCGCGGACGAGCAGTGCGCAGAGCCAGACGGGCTAAAATACGCTCCAAATCGCCGATATTACGCAAATATGGCTGAATATTACCGTAGTAGTCTTGTAACTCATTGATAGCCGACTGACGGTTACGCAGTAGTTCAATGTTGCGCGTTGGAGCATGGATCCAGCGTTTGAGCATCCGGCTACCCATTGGGGTTACCGCATGATCAAGAATGGCCGCCAGCGTATTTTCCGTGCCCCCTGACAGGTTGATTGTCAGTTCCAGATTGCGGCGCGTAGCAGCATCCAGAATGATGCCATCCTGTTGGCGTTCCAGCGTAATGCCGCGAATATGAGGAAGAGAGGTGCGTTGGGTATCTTTTACATATTGCAGCAGGCAACCTGCAGCACGCAGCGCACGTATGGATTTCTCTACGCCAAAGCCATTTAAGTCTTTAGTGCCAAACTGTAGATTAAGCTGCTGGCGGGCAGTATCTATTTCAAATTCCCACAAAGGACGACGGCGTAAACCGTGGCGCTGGTCGATAAGCTCCATAGAGGCAAAATCTTCCGGATAGAGTAATTCAGCAGGATTAGTTCGCTGAATTTCTGCTGCCATAGTCTCTTTATCCACGGGTTCGGAAACCTGAAAACGGCCTGAGCTGATATCCAGAGTGGCGTAGCCAAACTGTGCGCCTTCCTGCCAGATGGCAGCTAACAGGTTATCCTGGCGTTCCTGTAACAGGGCTTCATCACTCACGGTGCCTGGAGTAACAATGCGTACCACTTTACGTTCTACCGGCCCTTTACTGGTGGCCGGATCGCCGATCTGTTCGCAGATAGCCACCGACTCACCCATTTGCACCAGCTTTGCCAGATAGTTCTCTACCGCATGATGAGGCACACCAGCCATAGGAATCGGTTCTCCGGCAGACGCTCCCCGTTTGGTCAGGGAAATATCTAACAGCTGAGAGGCACGTTTGGCATCATCATAAAATAGTTCGTAGAAGTCACCCATCCGATAGAACAGTAAAATCTGAGGATGCTGCGCCTTAAGCTTTAGGTACTGCTGCATCATGGGGGTGTGGGAATCTAAATTTGCACTATTACTCATATGATTGGTCTGTTTAATATATTGAATTTAATATCGATTATGGTTTCACTAAAAATCATTCAATCCCATAAAATGCAGGCGAGAATACAGGACTACGAGTTTCTGGTGGGCGACCGACGTCAAAAATTTTCTAACGCTATACTAGCCCAGTTATGGGTAAACGCATACAGCTAATAATTGGAAGCTTCCCGCAAAATTCACTTGTAATAGCAATGACTAAGGTTCAGGTTATTTAAAAAATAGGAGAATTGTCGGGAGAAGTGACGGTAGAAATGTCGGGGAAAAATGAGCCGATTGCTCTACATAAAGTCGCTCGCCAGATCTTTTACGTATTAAAACAAAACCCAACGATGACGATACCCATGATCGCAGAAAAGCTGCAAGTCAGCACCAGAACAGTTGAACGTCATATTAAGACTTTGCAACAGCTGAAACTGCTTGAACGGGTAGGTTCGACAAAGGTGGGGTATTGGAAGGTGGTTTAGATATAATGCAATCTTATTAAAATAAGCAATAAAGGTGCGGCATAATGGAGCACACGTACTTCTCCCCTTTATACAATTACATCATCAGTACTTTGAGGCCAGAGAAAAACGGGTCAATGCCGTTGATAAATCGGAGTTTACATACCAAATACAACATGAAAATTTTGGCTCTAATCTATCCGGGAATATTGGTGAGTATGTAAACCATGGAGCGAGAGGTTATGGATGATGAACTGCTGCGGATTATCAAGCTGTTTCAACAGTCTGTAAAACAATTGTTTGAGCAGGTCGCCGATTATTATGGCATTACACTGCCAGTGACTAACACAGATTGGCTGGCGATCGATATGCCTGTTCCCGCAATACTTCCCAATGGCATTCGATGTTTTAAGCATGGTTTTGGCATTGCAATGCATCTGGATGGCAGCGTGACCAATTTTGATTTAGGAGATAACGGTGAAATAGATGGTTTCACCGCCAGCTGGTTAGCCGGTTTTATTGATAGTCATCGAATTGATACTGATTTGACGGATATGAAGATGATTCAGTCGCTCATTGATCAAGGGGTTGATAGTGGCAAAATCCGCTTTTCTGGCTATATCAATTACTACCTGAATTAGCACAATGAAAAGAAAACGCCTGAAAGTGGTTGCTGGTAACGTGCTGGACTATTTTATCAGCGAAATAATGATATTTCCGGTTACTGGGTCATGGGGGTTCTTACATCTCCACTTGATACAGACCATCATCCAGCCATTGAATATGGCACCCTCAACATATGCCGCTTCGCTTATACAAAACAGACTGTCATGACTCGTTTACCAATGTAAAACCGTAAAGAACGTTGACGTTTTCAGATGACAGTAATTATTCACAAATTGTGTTTATTGCTATCACGAATGGCTAATTTTATTCACGATTTATGACTGTTAACATTGATTCACAATAACGCTATTCCGTGTTTGCTGTAGCCAGGCGCTTGATTTCGAAAACATTCATTTACGGATAAGAGGTGTGGATCATGGTGTATCTTCATGTTGTATTGTTAATAGGGATTATTATATTAGCTGCGAGGCTTGGCGGAATCGGCGTTGGGCTTGCCGGTGGGCTGGGTATGGCGATAGCGGTATTCTTATTTGGTATAAAACCCGGTGAAATGCCGATTGACGTCATTTTGATTATTCTTTCCGTTATTCTTGCTTTATCGGCGATGCAAAACGCCGGTGGACTAAGGTTTATGGTTCAGGTGGCAGAAAAATTATTACGTGATCACCCTCGCTATATTAACTTTCTTGCGCCATTAACGACTTTCGTTCTGACGGTACTATCCGGTACTGCGTATATCACGCTATCTGTCTTGAAAGTAATTCAGGAAGTCGCTAAATCCATTGGTGTACGGCCAAGTCAGCCGTTAACTGCGGCGGTAGTTTCCTGTCAGATTGCCATCACGGCATCACCGATTTCAGCCGCGACAGCGGCAATGTATGTTGTTGAAAAAATGGGTGTTCCTTACGGCGATGTGCTTTTGGTTATTGTTCCGACCGGATTTGTCGCTATTTGCGTTGCGGCGTTTGTTGCCAGTCGTCAGGGGGGTGAATTACTTAACGATCCAATATTCATCGATAGAAAAGAAAAAGGATTAATTGAAGTCGGCATTCAGGATTCAAAGGAACTCCCTGACAGCCATTTGGCGAAACGCGCTGTTTATTTGTTTCTCGCCTCAGTGGTATTTATCGTTACCATGCTGATTTTCAAGCCAATAATTGGTCATAAAATAGGTTCACGCGACATTATTATTATTACCATGTTTGTCACCACATTATTGATTGTTGTGACCTGCAATGTGAGTTTGAGAAGCATTAAAAAAGCCAGCCTGTTTTCCGATGGCACAGAGTCGCTGGTGGTTATCCTTGGTATCGCTTGGCTGAGTGGTTCAATTATCGGTGCCTATATTCCTGAGATAAAAGAACAGACCGGTGAAATTCTGAGGCAATATCCTGCGCTATTGGCGCTGGTGTTTTTTATTACCAGTGCGGCGTTGTTCAGCCACGGCGCAGCGGCAGCTTTGCTGATACCAATTGCTGCTTCGTTAGGCATTGAAGCTTCGACTATTGTCGGTGCTTTTGTCGCGATGAGCGCGATGTATATTACGAATATTTATCCAACGGCAGCTTATGCGATTGCTGCCGATGATACGGGTTCTTATATGAGTAAACGTTGGAACGGTTCCTATTTGGTTAACCATCCTTTTATTTTACCGGGGTTGTGTGGGGTAGGCGCTGCGTTACCCGTCGGTTTTTTTCTGGCTAACACGTTTATTGGTGGTTAGAACCAGAGAAATTGATATTCGGAAAGAGTATGCAAAATAAAGGCGTTTAAAACAAATCCCGATTGGGTAAAACCGATTGGGATTTGTTCTATCAGCAATTAAAATTGTTGGCGCAAGCAGGTTCGACAAAGACGAAGGTAACACCACAAGCGCGATGAATTTAGCTCACGATGAAACCCCACACTACACACTCAACCCCTTCAATAACTGTTCGACAGCAGGGTTTTCCAGCGCTTGCACAGCATAGCAAATACCTACCCGACGTATTAATGGATGGCCAGGCAGGGGACGGGAAGCTAAATCACAGCGTGTTTCTATTAACGGCTTCGGAGCAATGGTTAAGCCAAAGCCCGCTTCTACCAGATCCAGCGCCAGCATAAAGTTTCCTGCGTTGGCGGTGGGAGTACTGGCGGACGCGCCGTAAAACGGTAGAAATCGCTGGTGGGAATCGTGAGTTGGGAACATCACCCACGGTTGATCGTGAAGTTGTTCGGTGGTCAGTATGGATTCCTGATTAAAGGGATGTGTTGCCGGAAAAGCCAGTTCATAATTCTCGTCAAATAACGGAATAAACAGTTCATCTTCACAGCGTAAGCTTTCACAACCAAGTCGGATATCCCCGGTACAGCCCGGATCAAGGGTAAGCAGTAGGTCGGGCATACTGGTACGTGCTTTTTCCAACAAGGTTACCAGATGCAATGAGGCAATATCATGCTCGATACCAATAGTAAGCGGTGTCTTATCCCGGCGTTTGCGAAAACGCGATGCTAATGCCGTCATATCGTTAATCATGCGTCGGGCATGAGGGTAGAGCACTCGTGCATCTTCGGTTACGTCCACACCGCGGGTTTTACGGATGAATAAGGGGATCCCCAGATCGTCTTCCAGTGCCTTAATAGTGGCGGATAGCGCAGGCTGTGTCAGACTTAATAGTTGAGCGGCGCGAGTGATATTGCGTTCTTCGAAAACGCAGATAAAGGCTTTGAGTTGACGCTTATCCATAGAAATTTCTTATGACGGTGAAAGAAATAAACCATTTTTCACTAAATTCATTCGGATTTAAAGTAGCGGCATGACATTTGTCATCATTATTATTTATGAGGAACACCAATGAGTATTGCATCTAAACCTTTAATCGTTATCACTGGTGCCAGTTCTGGTATAGGTCTGGCGACGGCTAAGCTGTTGTCTGCAAAAGGTCATGCGCTGCTGCTGTTGGCTCGTCGTATTGAGCGTATGACGGCGTTGAATTTGCCAAATACGCTATGTCACGCTGTAGATGTGACTGACCGTGATGCGTTTGCCGCTGCGGTAAAAGATGCTGAACAGAAATTTGGTCCAGTGGATGCGCTGGTAAATAATGCCGGGGTGATGTTACTGGGCAATATTGAGCAGCAGAACCCGAATGAATGGGATCAAATGCTGGATGTGAACGTCAAAGGTTTACTGAACGGTGTTCATGCGGTAACGGAAGGAATGATTGCGCGTAAAGCAGGAACCATCATTAATATCAGTTCCGTGGCTGGTCGTAAAACTTTCCCTAACCACGTGGTCTATGTAGGTACTAAATTTGCGGTGCATGGCATGTCTGAAAACCTGCGGGAAGAGCTTTCGCCGCATAATGTGCGTGTAGTGGTGATTGCCCCTGGGGCGGTGGAAACGGAGCTGTTAAGCCATACCACCAGTGATGAAATCAAAACCGGCTATCAGGCATGGAAACAGGATATGGGTGGTAAAGTACTGAGCCCGGAAGACGTGGCCAATGCGATTGATTTTGCTTATTCTCAACCGCAATATGTCTGTATTCGTGAAATCGTGCTGGCGGCTACCCGTCAGGGCGCTTAATAACGGTTGATTAAAACAGGGGGGATTTTTCCCCTGTTTTATTGAATAACATTTACTGATTCAACCAGATTTGTCCTTCAGCTTTCATGGTTTGTTCCAGTTCACTTCCACGTGTGGCGAACACACGATTGACTGGAAAACCGCTCTTTTCCAAAATATAGGCAAGAGCAGCATATTCTCGCGGATATTTTGCCGTTAAAGATTGATCAACCTCCACCAATCCTAATGGAAACGTAAATGTTCCCATATCATATACGCTCTGACGTTTGAGCAGTTTCCAGATGCCATTACGCTTTTCTGCCAAATCATAAAAGCGATTATGTACGTTACAACCAAGATTGAGTTTGACATTCTCGCCAATAATCATCGCATTGGTTTCAACGATGGCTTTGTCACCATTAAATCTGATGATCGGTGCGCCAATCAGATGCTTAGTCCGCAGGTCTGATTTTCCCATACGCATAGAGCCATTAACGAACTCGCTGAATAATCCTTCAAACCAGGTGATTTCAATCGTACCGTCAGGGTGAAATAAGCTGCGTAATTGTTCCCATTGACCGAGATCCCGGTGTATCCAGCCATTAATTAAGTCAGCGATTTGTGTGCGATCTTCAAGGTTGTTTTGCATGATGCTTCTCACTTTGAATACTGAGTTATTGGTATCTACTCTAGTGGTAAATTAAAATAAGACAAATATATAGATTTGACTGATTCATCATATTTATTGATTAAAGGTAACGGATATGGATTTGCGCCACTTGCGGTATTTTTTAGCGGTTGCTGAAGAGGGGCATTTTGGTCGCGCAGCTGAGCGACTGAACATTGTTCAACCTGCATTGAGCATGCAGATACGGGCACTGGAAGATGAGCTTGGTGGCCCTTTGTTTGCCCGAACCAGCCGGCGCGTGGAGCTAACCGAAGCCGGGAAGTTACTGCAAGTAGAAGCCCAACGTACTCTGGAACAGGCAGAACATGCCAGAACCATAGTACAGCGTTTATTAAGGGGTGAAACGGGTTGTGTGCGGGTAGGTTTCGCTGGAAACGCCGTTTTTAGCGGCAAGCTGATGAAGGATTTACGCGCTTTTCGTAAAACCTATCCCAATGCGGAATTGATTGTTCGGGAAATGCCACCACAGGCGCAGGTGGAAGCTATTATGGGTGGGCGGATAGATATTGGTTATGCACCGGATCACAACACCATGCATAACCCGACACTGATTTGTGAACAGATAGGCAGCTGGAACCGAATGGTAGCGTTGTCCTGCGATCATCCATTAACCAGTGAACCTCATTTGACGACGGCTATTCTGGCTGAGGAACCGCTGATTCTTTACGATACCCATGATGCTGATGAGAGGCTGTACCGAACGCTAAGCAGGCTATCAGGCCGTGAACCGCATGTAACACATCGTTCGACTTCTACGCTCAGCGTTCTGGCGCTGGCTGCTGCCGGACTGGGTGTAGCCCTTGTGCCTGAGCCTTTGTCGCAGGTGGCAATTCCGGGGCTAATCTATCGAACGTTAAATGAACCAGAGCTTTCAGCCAGTTTGATGTTGCTCAGTCGTGCGGATGAAACCAATGGCGCGGTCCAAGCCTTTCTGGCTTTGATACGTTCTGATAGCTTATGAAGATATCAACCAACATGCTTTAATTTCCTCTTAATTCATTAATCCGTTTGGTTGATTTATTGGATTTATAATCGGAGACGCGTGCACTTTTATCTTCAATTTTTTCATCGGAAGATTTCTGTGTTCCTGTTCTGTCGTTTTGTCTTGCGCCAGATTTGGTTGATATCACCGGGATTGCCTGTGCGTTATCAATCCGTTCTGATGATATGCCTGATTCAGCGGTGACGATTTTATCGACATAGCTAATGTTCTTTGTGCCTTCCCCTTTAAATCCACGGGTAAAATTCCCGCTGTAGTAGCAAGAATAAGACGCTAATAGCGCATCTCTTTGGGTTGGGAATTGCGATAACGCGCGTTGATAGCACTCATTGAATATTTTTGAGGCCACGCGTAAGTTTTCGCAGGGCTCAAATGCCTGTTCAAAGGTTAAACTGTATTTGGGCAGGTTATGAAGATTAACCTGCCCAATACCCATGGAAAAATTCCACCCGCCTTGATGCAGCATTTGCGCCGTTGCCAGCGCTTCTTGTTTATTTTTGGGCTGCCTGACAAGATAACCATCAACAATACCGATAGCGTAAGGATTGTGGTTCGATTCAACTTTAGTAATGGCAACGAGCGTTTGAGGGGAGATATCCGGTGCACATTGCGCGGCTAAAAGAAAAATATCAAGCATTTGCACGATCCATGGCTAAGTTATCGTAAAGCGTCAGTAGCATTAAGGTAATAAAGTGATGTGCGGTTATATTGAGGCGGTGTTAATGGCCTTAATCATCCTCTAACAAGAACGTCATTTCTTCACCTGGCCAGGGGATATTTTTGGTACTGTTCGGAAGCAGTTTATAAGCCGCGCCATAACCAACGGCATAGGCTTTGCCGTCGAACGTCCAGTAGTAGAGATGCTCTTTGCCGCCACCAAAGCCTTCAATGACGCCATGAGGTGATTCACGCAAAGTGGGTTTGTGCCCATAGATGTCAAATGCAGAGCCGGAAGTTTGCCCCCAGGTATAGAATTTACCCGATTTAGTCAGGGCGGCAGAGCCAACATATCGGCCATAAAGGTAAGCCACATTGTCTAAAACTTTTCTGGGTGTCGCGCTGTTGTTGGTATAATGTGTTGAACCATTGCTGGTTTGTCCGACAGATGCACCGCGTCCCCAGCCCCATACCTCTCCATTATTCAGCAAAACCTGACCCCAGGCGTTTCCACCGGTGATTTGTATAATATTATTGGGATTAATGCCTGACAGAGTAAATTCACGAGGCGTAGTTACATATTCATGACCGGAACAAATTGATTTCCCTGTCATAACGCCAAGCTCACAGTCTTCGTTATCTCCCCAACCCATGACTTTGCCGGAATGAGTGACAACATAGGCTGTTTCATAAGCAACACCCAGTAAACGCGCTTTTTCGCCTTTTAAATCAACTTCATGTACAGTGCCAGGCTGCTTTGCATTTTTTAAGTAAGATGTTCTTAAGCCGTCACCACGCTGACCGTAAATACCATGCCCCCAGGTATAAACCTTACCGTCTTCACCCATGGTGGCTGAGAAGTATTCTCCGGCGCCAATGATGGTGATTTTCTTTCCATTTAATACCTTACAAGGTGTCGTGACATAACCCGTGCCGCATCCGGTCTCACCGTAGCCGCTTTGTCCCCATCCCCAGACGTCACCATTCTCATCCAGAGCAATCATATGATAAGCACCCGCGGTTAATGCGACGATTTTAATGTTTTGCTCGGAGAATATTTTTACTTTAGTCGGTGCGGATCTCTGGTTAACCACCATGGTTCCATTACCCTGTTGGCCTGAGCCGCGAAAACCCCACACCCAAACTTCGCCATTATGTATGGAGAGCCCGGTATCAAGGGATGAGCCGGTAGGCATAAAATTGCCCGCGGAATTTGGCTCATTGTCCCCCGGTAGAATGGAGTCTCCCGCGTAAAGAGGGGGACAGAGTATCAGCCCGGATAAGCATAATAAAATCGCTAACTTTGCTTTTTTCTGTTTAATGAATCTCATAATCATAATTCACCTCGTAACAACGTCCTGTTTATATTCAGAATGAAAGTGTGGGTTAACGGGATATCGAAATAGGTTATTTCTGGTCATTCCGAATGTAATATCCCGTTTCAACGCCAATAATGGATTTTAATGTGCTGATAAGTGAGGAGTAGTCAGTGGCTGTATGGACATATTGGGTGCTGTCAGTTTCTGTCTCGCCTTTAGCGCAGTATTTCCCCCAAAAAGCAATGCGTTCAGCGTTGGTGTAATCATCATTAATTGATACATAGTGAATCTCTGCTGTTTCTGCGACGACACCAATTTTATTGGCGGCATACAGTGATTCGCTCTTCAGACCTGACTTAATGGCATCGCACATTCCTCGGGAGTGAAGCTCTGTTGAAACAATGGCGGGGTCAACTTCATCTTCACCATCAGAAATAACAATAATGACTTTTTTGGTATTTTGACCCGCGGCAATAATAGGGACGGAACGCAATAGTCCAACCGAGCTATCTGTACCGCCACCGGCAGCCATTTTCATGAAATCGGAGACCAGGTTTTCTTTCTCTGAACTATTGGTGGTAAGCGGAATGAGAAACGCACGGGATTGAGCTGATGAAAAGCTGGCGGCCATGTTCTTTTCCGCCTGTTCCTGAGTCAGGCTATCACTCACGGTATATAAAGGTGTTGCTGACTGGCACATGCCGGTAAAGGCCCGGTATTCATACATATTAGGGGCCCAGGGTTGGATAAACTCCTGTACATTGCTGTGACTAAAAAGATTGTTGATATCTATGGTTGCGTCATAGTTGATAGTCAGGCTGTTAACTATGGATGAGCGCTCAAGGGATGAAGCTCCACGCATGGTTTTGGTTAAATCGACAACACGATTATATTGATCATTAAATTTCTGCTGGTTAGTTGAAGTGAAAATACTTCGGGTAGAATCTTGCTCGCAACTGAAAAGATACAGGCCGGTTGTTACGCCTGATGGGGTATTATGAACACACCATCCTCGCTGCTGTAAATCGCCGATATCCTGCTCTAGCGATTCACCGACGATAAAGCGATAGTACAGATATCTTGACCGGTCAGTATTATAAAGTATGGTATTTTTGTTGCTGTCATAATCCGGATATTGAGTTTGCATAATGTGTTTATTAGCCCAAAACGCATAATCAATATTGGCTGGAGAATAAGTTGAACGTGGGACATAGAGTGCGGAGCAACCAATTAATTCACCACCGGCTTCATTTTTTTGATTTTTATAAGCTAATGCGGCATTGACTGCATTTTCTACTTTAAAAGGAACCCCTAAATCAAAAGGAACAAGCGCAAATTGCGAGTCTGAATGTTTACTTCCGCTAATGACATCGTTGACTACAGTTTTAAGCATATCTAAGCGAGTGGTCGCTAAACCGTTTGAATCGGTATAGCTTGAATTCATGGTATCTGAAAAATCAACCACGAAAACATAATCGGCAGGGGTGGCATTGGTAGTGATAAACTTTCTCGCATTACCACTGTTATCGCCCTGATTACCCACATTAATGTTTTTATCAAAACTGGGAAAACCCAGATCTGACACGGGTAATAAAGCCGGAAGGTTGACAGAAGCAATCAGGCTATAGTCAACATAGCCTTCTCTATCAATATTATCTGTCATGGTGATATCTAAATGCTGGAGCTGCTCGGAATTATCCGGTAAATAAAAACCAATATATTCTTTTGCTATCGCTTTATTGGCATTACGTGCACGCTCATCGACAAGTCGATTATCTATCGCCGCGATGGCTAATATCGCTTCACTGGTGGCGTCGGCCAGCCGGGCTTTTCTGTTTAAGGCTAAAGAGCCATCAAGCGCAAAAGCCACAGAGGCAAGTAAAAACGGGAAAATGATAACGTATACAATAGCAATGGCGCCGCTTTCAGACATAAATATTGTGCGTAGCTGTTTCATCATGTGATCACCCAATAAATTATTCCGTAAGATATTTAAGAAATAATGATTCCCTGTCTTTTTAAATTCTTGAAATAACCACGTCACTGGTTGCTAAGTCAGGCAATATTTCGTTATTGAAGGCGTGAGTAAATCGTTTAAAAATGCTGGCTTCATTAGGGATACATACGCTAACGCGATAAATTGGCACCCATCGACCGGTACTTGTCGCATAGGGAGAAAGGCCTTTTAGTTCAGTAATATCTACGGATTTTTTAATTAATTGGCATACATTATTGCCGGCAGTAAAGGAGAGGGTTTTACTCACGCGCGCTGAGGCATTATTTTCTGGATCCAAAGGGTCTGGTGCGAGATAAAGTGCATCAATAGCAATAGTCAGGTTAGGCTCATGCAACAGAGTTTGGCCAACGGATAATAACTGGTTAACCTCTTCTTGTGTTATGTCTTCATCGGATTGATAAAGCGCTGCTCTTTCCCTTATCATTGTCGCCAGCGAATGGCTGGTGCGATCGAGTCGTCCTTGCTTGGTGATGGTAATACCAAAGTCCGTGACCAGATACATAATAAGAATGAAAGAGATCATAACAATCGCAAACTCAACGCTAACCGAACCATTTTCGGATTTAATATTTTTACTTGCGTGTTTTAAATAAGACGCTTTGATTTTATTATTCGTTAACATTATTTATTATCCCTCTGGTATTCCTGGACATAAACAACCGTTCTTTGCAAATAAGAATTTAACGTAGCCGTAGGCATAAAAGAAAAAAGAAGCGTGTAGTGATAGCCAACATTATATATAGCCAGTGATTTCTGGTCAGGGTTATTATCACAGTTACCGGTTATAACATCATTAATCGTGCTGCAATAGTTGACATCAACATAAAGATTTTCATCTCGTGTTAATAATGGCCAGAAAGGAATATCAGTATTTAATTTACGATAAAAGACGGCCTGATAGTCTTCTTCAGTCAGGGTTGATATGGCTGCATAACGACTTGCTTCCGCCACCGCGAGATCTAATGCGGAAGAAATATAAACAATTCGACAGAGTTCAAATATTAAAAGAATAATGAAAATTAAAGGAATAAATATCAGTGAAATTTCAACCGCAACTGCACCTTTTTCCTCTTTGAGTGTAGCAGGTACTTTTTTATTAATAGCAAACATAATTCTTGAGTAATTAATCATAATAAACCCAACGTATAATTTACTAATGGATATCAATTGAAATAGAGATATTCGGAGTTTTGTCTAATCAATTAATATTAGAGAAATAGAAAGAAACAATTTCTAGTATTTATCAGTCAGCAATCGTCTGGCGAGTGTTTCACTGCCTCCAACCAGATCTTTTAAATGGTTTAATTGAGTATTATCGTAGGCCTGAGTAAATGTAGCGACATCCAGAGCCAGTACTTTTCTAAATGCGATAACGGCTTCCGGACCTTTTTTCTCAGCCACTTCAACGCCATAACGATCAAGAACATCAAACATGGCTAATGGATAGCGTACGGGTAAACCGATTCGAACATGTGCCATGCCGATACGAAGGCGGTCTAACGCATAATTTTTATCATAGTTACCGCAAAATAATTTCACAAACCATTGCGCCAGAGTTCTTTTTAACGCATCCAGGTCGGTAATAAATTCTCTTGTCATCTCATGGGCTAACAGGCGATCGTAATATTCATCAACCATGCGTGCGGTGATAGCTTCGGCATCGCTTTGTAAACTTTGAAGTAGTTGGCACTCCTCAGTGGTAATGCATAATAGTGTGACCAGATCATCAACGATTTGCTCTTCCTTCACATTCCAGCTCATTTTTTCCATTAGATTATCTCCCCGGCTAAAATGGTTTTAATTGCACGGGAAGTTACAATATTGAGAATGGCAATATTGCAATCATTCGGTGCCACAATAGCCAGACAAAAATTTTGATTAAGTTTAAAAACAAAAATTCTTCCTGTTTTTCCCGCTAAGCTTAATTCAATGTTAGTACCAATATTCAGCGAGGTACCGATGCGTGAAGATACACCAAGCATAGTGGCAACTTGTACCGCGACACGCTTAAGGTCAACTTCGATACCGTGATCGGTTTGTACGATTAAGTCACCGTCTTTGGAACAAACCAGAATGGTATTTTTAACCGGAATACTGTCGCTTAAATTCTCAATGATTTTCTGCAATAATTCTGTTCTCATTTTTTTCTCAATATATCAGATGTGATTAATTTACAAGGAAAAATGCTATCTCCTGAACAGTATTATTTATGACAGGATAGTATTTAAAACATGGGAGCAGTGATTAAAAAATACCCTAAAGAGATAGCAATACCATAAGGGACGGTTACCTTTTTCTTTTTGTAGATACTGGTAATAATAATTGGAATGACTACAATCAATCCGGAGATAGCTGTCATCAATATAAAATTGAAAATTAATGAATCTGATAATGATAAAGAAAGTGCAAATATAAGCTTTATATCTCCGGCACCAAAAAAACCTAAAGCGCTTAATATGAATCCAATAAAAAGAATTAATAAAGGGAGGATGATTTCAGGTGTATCATATTTAATAATACCAATGAGTATTGATAAAATAGCAACAGCAATAACGGTTTTGTTCTTAATGGTTCTACGGGTAATATCCGTATAGCAAGCATATAAAAGAAAAATATAATTAAATAATAGAATAGTTTTTATCACTAACACACCTTAGAGGATTTTACTGAAAAGACGATTTTTTCTTTCTCCTGTGTTTTTTATGCAGGGATTTAATTTTATCTAAACTCATTACCGGGGTTTTATCAGGTATGTCATTGTCAAAAATAATTTCATTTTCCTCATGATATTGAGGCGCTGTGTCTTCATTTTTGGCAGAAATCGCCGGTTGCAGCTCTTCATCCTGAGGTGTCAGAGGGAAGTAGTCCTTTAGCCTGTTGAAATGAAAAATGATTCTTTCGTTTACTTTTTCTGTTCTGTCATAAAGTACGGGTTTTAAAGAGATGGCCTCACTGATAATATCTGCCGCGGTTAATTCAATGGCGCTATGCCACAGCTGATCCAACACTTTATGTTCGATGCCAACAAATTCAGGTGTTAATGTGCTTTCTATATTATCTAATAAAATCTTATAGATAATTTGTTGATTTTCTATTAATTCATCTCTGTTATCGAGAATAGGATTAACCGCAATATAGGAGCAGCTAATATCTGCTGCACATAAACTTACTGCGAGCTTTTCTTTTAAAATTCGATCCATAGAAATATCTCCCGCTTAGTTTTCTGTCGTTTTATTACAAATCTCCGTTATTTCTGAAGAGAGCTTGCGTATCAGCCAAAATAGCTGACCTAAAGGTTCATTTTCAGCACTTACCAGGGTTAGCACTAATTCTGATTTAACATTTTGTACAATAAAGATCAGAATATTATTATGTTCTCCTTCTAAAGTGAGAAGACGCTGGCCGCCGGTTCCAATTTCCCTGAACATTGCAATACCAATTGATAATATGGAACTGGTCATCGCTGCTAAACGTCTCATACTGGCACGATCTTGTTCTTCCAATACGGCTGCTACTTCAAAACCGTCAACGGTCGCTAAAAGCATATTGGTCAGCCCGGGATGATCCTGAGCGAATTGCTCAATCGTTTTTTGAATTTCTGAACATTGTTCAGAGGTTAAACCAGAATAATTATTGACTATCCAGGTATCGGATATGGTCATGATTGTTTTGCCTCATCGTGATTATCGATAGATCTCTCTAAATGACGCGACATGACTCTCAGCAATAACATGACACTGGTCGGATCTCGTGCATCAACATTGATAACAGGGAGAGAAAGTCCCATATCGCGTAATAATTGTTCGTAGCTGTTTTTATCGGGGTAGGGAGCAAGATCGGTTTTAACAATACCCAGTATTGCCACTGAGTTTCCTTCTGTCAGCCGTGAATGAAAGGCGTTCAGATAGCTTTTTAGTTCACCAAAAGGGTCGCTACGGCTGTTATCTGACAGGAAAATAATGCCAACGGTTCCTTTACCCAAAATATCCCACATAAAAGAGAAGCGTTCCTGACCGGGCGTTCCATATAGTCGTAGCAAATTAGTCTGACCGGGCAGGGTAACTTCGCCGTAATCCAGCCCAACCGTGGTGACCTCTTTGTTATAGTTTGCTAAATCGGTATTAGTTACATCCGTTGTTACCGTACTAATTTCGCTGACGCTGGCAATAGCTGTGGTTTTACCAGAGCCACTACAGCCAACAAACATAACTTTGAAATCTCTCATTTTTGGGCTGACCCTTTATATAATCGTCGAAATAACGCGGACAATATGCCGGACTTCTCTTTTTGGGGGAGGTCTGTTTCATCATCGTTGTTTTCTGCAGAGGTATTCTCTTCAATACGAATATTAACAATATCGTTATTCATTAAGTTAACCTCTGAATATCCTTCTTTTATCCGATCGTTGGGGGCTTCAGGCATCGATATCGTCGGTGATATAAGTGAGGCATCAGTTACGGATATCTCTTCCTGAGCCACTGGTGCTGTAGGCTGAGGTAGCCCGGCCAGGCTACCTCCCGCTCCAGATTCATCAAACGTTCAGATATCCTGGATGGTTGATTCGAAGTCGCTAACTTTGCGTCTGGCTAACGCTAAATTAGAATTCCGAACATCGAGCACTAAATAGATAAATATTCCCTCCACTGAGTGGAGAGGTTTAATAATGTGATATTGCTTTTCCAGAGTAATAAGAATATCTGAGACCTTATCGTTGAGGCCTAATAAGTTGATGGTTTTCAGTTTTGCGCGTAATACATCAGTATTACCTGCGGCGGCTATTTCAATATCGACGCCAGAACCCGCTGAAGCTAAGAGCATACCATTTTTGCTATCAACCATTGCTGCACATAATGAACCATCAATATCTAGCAGTTCTTTAATTTTTTCATTCAAATTTGCCATTACTAATTTCCTTTCTCTTAACTTTAATTATAAAAAATGAAGGTGTTTCTATACGGCATGTAATTCATGCAAAATTTCAACGACACTCGAAAGTAACTGGTTATCAATCGATAATCCGTTAACATGTACATGAATAACTTGTGTCCAGGGTGCAGTTCCTGGGGTATAACAATTAACCACGATATGTACTTCGGAATTAAGACAGACCTCCTCATCAACAGATGACTGAATAATATATTTATCTCCAATTTTAAAAGGTTTTGAGCCAGGGGCTACCGTCTCAGTTAATACTAACGGAGCAAAAACTTTGAGCACTGAAATATCAATTAATGATTTATTTGCATTCAAGACCGTTAAAGGTGAAGCATGGCTATCATCTAAAGAACCATCAAAATTAGTATCAGGCATTTTAGTGAAGGCTTTAATTGCCCCATCAGCGCCAACGCCAATAAATTTTGTTGTTTCCGGAACCCTAACTAAAACACCCCTGTATTCATAAATTTTCATAAAAACTCGCGATTAAAGTGTTGTCATGTAAAATCAAAAACAAGCCGTTCCTTTTTGTTTTTCTCTGCGGGAATTTTAAATATATTCACTTTCATATCTCTTATGAAATGAAAGGTAATTAATAGTGAGTCTTCTTCTTTCTGTTCAATACTTATCTTTTTAATATCTCTGTGTGTATTACCGATATGTCTGGTTATTTTAGATAAAACATTTGGTATGTTATTTCCCTGGCGAGTGTTGCTGAGAATGACTTGTAATGTGGTATTTTCATTTTGAGCTACTTTCTCAAACTGTATATTTCTCAGGGATTCCAGTGTCAGACGCGAGAAGCCAGCATGGGTGCCAAAACGCGCATTTGTCACTTCATTAATATTTCCCGTTTTGTTCCGATTAATCGGCGAGATTGATGGGGTAATAGTATTCGTGACGCTGCTTGTGCTAACACTTAGCCCGGACATGATCGGCGGCGGCTGGACCAGTTTTTCTATTGCCTGCGTATCCAAAGGTTTAATCTGAGACGATGTATTGGTTACTGATACGGGCGATTCCACTGTTTTTGTCGCAATGGTAGCCTGTTGTGGCCCTGTAACGGGTGAGCTTAGCTTCGAAATAGGTGCTGGTGTTTTAGCGGCTAAAGAAGGCGTAGCTTTGGATGTAACACTCTCCTTTTTGGGTTCTGTCACTGGCGAGCTTAGCGTCTGGATTTCAGATATTGCAGATGGTGACGTTTTGGTTGCTATTGCTTGCTGCTCTAATACCGGAAAAGGAGGGACTGTGGTACTTGTCAGTGATTCTGGTGGTGTTTCCTCTGCGGAAATCAGGGCTGTTGTCGTATCGAGAGATATCATCTCGGTATCGTTACGCTTAACGCGTGTTACGGTACTCATTAATTCAGAAATTAATTGTTCCGGTCTTTCACTTAAGCCATTTACGCGAATTAAATTGTCTGCTTCTTCATAATTGTCCATTTTGACTAATACAAAGACCAGATTATGTATTATCGAAGGTGTACTGTGCCCTCTGAGATATAACGGCATAAGATAACTATAAGCCTGTTGGTGTTTTTCCTTAAGGATCATCAACATAGCCAGATTGTTGACCACCTGCTCTTCCGGAACAAACAGCGCTCGGGCGGTATTAAATGATTGGTAAGCGGCATTAAACTCACCTTGCTGTGCCTGAAGCACACCCAGCATGTTATAGGCTTCACCATTTTTGGCATTCAATTTTAGTGCCGCAGTAATGGCTATCAGAGCTTGCTGATCTTTACCGGTAGCACTCAGGTTTTTAGCCTGTAACAGGTAGACTTTGTCGTTGGGTTTATTCTCAATTAAGGGTTCAAGGTAATGCAGTGAGGAATCATAATCACCCACAAGGTTGTAATATTCAGCTAATTTAAAGCGAACAGTAGGATCTTCTTTACGGCTTAATTTCTCACGATAGAGTTTTAATAAACCCTGATAATTATTGACCTTGGTGAGGATATATTCCTGTTCTTTTTCATTCAGCTGATTTTCACCCTGTAAACTCCTCTGACAGCCAGGAAGAAGTAATATACAAAACGTAACGCATACAATATTTCTGATTATGTAGTAGACCACAGTGCCACCATCCTTATAAATCCAGGGCCGCCAACCAGTGCTAAAATAGGGAACATAATAAATACGATCATCGGTAATGACATTTTTGCAGCCAGACTTGATACTTTTTCATCTATGGCAAGTAATTGCATTTCTCGCATTTCTTTCGAGAGATCTAACAGAACCATATAAACAGAAGAGCCAAATTTAATACTTTGCTGTAATGTGGAAGCCAGCATCCTTACTTCCTGACTGGGTACTTCTTCATTAAGCATATCCAATGCCTCTGACATTCCACTGACTTCCATTTTCATAATAACGCGTGTTAATAAAACAGAAATGTCCGGATTAATTGTGGCTGTATTAATAGCAAGGTAGCGAATAGCATTTTCAATTGTCATGCCGGACTGAACGCATACGGCCATCATGTCAATAACAAATGGCAAATCTTCAGAAATTCTTTTTACCCGTGATTTAATGATCATGTTCTTGATCTTATTGGGTAGTAAAATAATGGAAGCAATAAATATAAATAATATTAATGTTTTCATTATTTGAGATAAAACGACTATTTTTAAAGACTCTAATATTTGTACGGTTAAAACAACAAAGATTATTGCCAGTGCTTTAAACAGCATATTTTTATCAAGCATTGCAGCAAACACAACGCCTTTACTGCTTTTTCTTAGTAATCGTTCTGTGGGTGAATCGTCTTTTTTTTGCGTAACGGAGGGAGCTGCAGAATCAGTGGAGATTTCCAGCATTTTTTTAACTGAATCTTTTCTTTTTTCTTTATACAGATGTTGTGTAATACCAATAATACCGATTAAGAATAGCAATGCCAGTATATAAGCCATAATATCACCTAGATTTTATTCATCATCGACCAAACACAAAAAAGACCAAATAGTTCACTCGCTATGCAGTAATAAAGAATCATGCGTCCGGTAGGATCGTTTAGCAGAATGTCAAAGTTTTCCGGGCTGAGAAATTTAAGGAAGAAGAAGCCAATAGGAATCATGACCAGTATTTTAATTGATGCTCTTGGCTCTGCGGTTTTTGCATATTTTTTCCGGTACATAATCCGGGCATTGGAAATAAGTTTGCTCAGGCGGCTAATGACTTCTTTAACTTCACCACCGCCTTTCATATTAATTAATACCGCAATAATAAAGAAAAAATATTCACGATAAAAAAGGCGCTGGTAAGAGTCCATAAAAACGCGTTCTACATCTTCACCGATCTCTAATCGTTGAGAGACAATTTTGAACTCATCGCCCACGATACCTTCTATTTTTTGTCCGCACTGCTCAATAGCGTGCAGTAAGGAGTTTCCGGCACTGACTGAGCTGTTAATAATATTCAGGGCTTCGGCGAATCCCTCCTCAAACTCCAGTCTTGTTGCCTTTTTACTACGTAAATACAAACCATAAAGAGTTATAACAGCAAGTACCGGTAAAAAAATCTCAGTACTTATCCTGATATATTGATTATTGATAACCAGGCCACTAATTAATACGATAAAAAGAATAAGCGTATGTTTGAGGGTGACAGATTTATTTTTACCTTTTATATGGCGATAAAAATCATTCCATATATTGGTTATCGCCATACCATAACTATATCCACTCAGCTTTTCGCCAAATGTAATATTGGTTGAAAACGATTCAATATAATTAAGGCGTTTTAGTCTCTTACTCTGTCGATAATATAAGGTTATGTGAATAATGCCGAGTACAAGCAGGATAGCGAAAAAAAGTGCAATCATGATGATTTCCCAAATAATTGCTTCAGAGGTTCGATTAATTCATGGAATACTGCATTTCTGTAAACCGCAGAACGTTGCAGTAAACCGAATGAGTTATAGTTTCCTTTTATCCGACCATTTTCATCGCGTTCAGGTAATGCAGTAAAAGTGAAGATATCCTGCAGAATGATATTTTCACCTTCCATTCCCATCACTTCAGTAATGTTTATTACTTTGCGTGAACCGTCTGGCAGACGACTGACTTGTAATATTAAATTGATGGCTGATGCTATATTACGGCGAATAGCGACCAGGGGCAGGGCAGCACTGGACATCATGACCATACTTTCCAGACGAGCCAACGCATCACGAGGGGAGTTGGCATGTAAGGTTGACATGGAACCATCATGACCGGTATTCATCGCCTGTAACATTTCAAAGGCTTCTTCGCCCCGGCACTCACCAACAATGATACGATCGGGGCGCATACGTAGTGAGTTAACCACTAAATTACGCATAGTGATCATTCCACGGTTTTCTGAACCGGCCATACGCGTTTCAAGGCGAACAACATGCGGCTGGAGAAGGCGCAATTCGGCGGCATCTTCTAATGTCAGCACACGCTCATCATCGCCAATATATTGCGACAATGCGTTGAGTAAGGTGGTTTTTCCGGAACCGGTTCCGCCTGAGACGATGATATTTACCCGGC
This sequence comes from Limnobaculum xujianqingii, assembly GCF_013394855.1. Lineage (NCBI taxonomy): Bacteria > Pseudomonadati > Pseudomonadota > Gammaproteobacteria > Enterobacterales > Budviciaceae > Limnobaculum > Limnobaculum xujianqingii. The sequence continues at coordinate 637,605 of NZ_JABMLK010000002.1, forward strand.
AGCGTGCGGCAATCACCAGGAAATTCGCCATCATCTCGTTAATGCTGCCATATTCAATCAGATCGGAAAGGGTCTTCTTTCCTTTACCAAATTTACGAATGGAAATTGAAGTTCCATCCAGTGCTATGGGGGATATAACCACGTTTAAACGACTGCCATCTGGCATTCTGGCATCTACCAGTGGCTGAGAGTCATCAATGCGGCGACCAACTTTAGAGACTAATCGACGAGCAATTTCCGTTAATTGTTCATTGCTGATAAATTTTTTATTTACGCGTTCAAGGCATCCGCCGCGTTCAACGTAAATATGGTTGGGACCATTGACCAAAATATCACTGATTGAATCATCCTCCATTAATTCTCGCAGAGGACCATAGCCGGTGATTTCATCGACAATACTTTCAGTGAGTTGGTTTAAAGTATGACTTGATAGATAACGACCCGATGTTGTCACGACTCGTTGAATGTTTTCTGAAATCTCTTTTGTCAGTAAATCTCGATCATTCCTCAAGTCATTGAGTTTTTCCAAATCAATGTTTTTTAATACCTGTTCCCGAATTAAAAGTAGTGTAGGGGAGTTCTTTTTATCCATATCGGTTAGCTCAGTTATTAACCCGGATTATCCATAACTCTATTTATAGAATTAAAATCTGTTGTCGATTGATTAGATTTTTTTGAAGAAAGACTTCAGGAAGCTCTTTGGACTGGACTCTACGTGCAAGGCTTTCTTACCCAACAACATGGCTGCAAATTGACGCAATTCCCCATCAATATTCTCATTCCTTTTCTTTGAGTCTTGTTGATAGGCGCGAGTGACATCAATTTTTTGTCCAAGATATTCTTCGATATCACTATCAGTGAGTTCGTTATTAATCTGGGGACGGTAGTTGTTCAGGCAAATAAACACTCTGGGCACATGGGATGTATTACCGGATAACCCGCTACGTGAAATATGGTCAATGACATTTTTCGCAATTCGCAGAGAAGATAAATCACGGGTAATTAATAACAACACGCTATGGGAATATTTTAGGATGTAGTCAAGCCGTTCCTGAGAGCAGTTATAAACCGGATTATCAATAAAGATCATATTAAAACGGTTAAAACTTTGGTCTTCATAGTGCCAGGGACGATCTTTCTGTTCCATTTTGACACTGATATTTTTATCAAAAGGCAAAATAGAACCATCCTTGGGTATGGCTCTTCCCAGAAGTAAGTCAAGGTCTAAACTTCCTGCGGCTCCCTGAACCATTAACAGGGGGATGGTGCTGGCTCTTCCGGCGGTTTGTAGTAAATCATAGCAAAATGATGATGCACCACTACCTCCTTTACATCCAAGAACGCTGAAGATAATCGAGCCGCGCATCAGAGTATTATTGGATTGTTCCAGTACGAATTCAGGTAGTTCAGGTAGTTCAGGTAACTGGCTGGCAAGATGAAGATATGATGCCCCCAGTTTGTTAATTTCCCGGGCAAAGATAATTGAGTCGTTATCTCCCAGCAGAATACAACGGGTATTTACCGGAACTAATAATGCGATTGATTGCTGAAGCTTAGTGATATCCGTGCAGTTTTCGATATCTGCGACAATGACATCCGCCCCCTGAGTAATGGTAACATCTGAAATACTTAAGAAACTCTGCATGATATTTTCTGTATCATCAATATCATACATAAGCAGAGTGCTATTGATTTCATCCAATATCCGTTTGCGTGAAGAGATAATCGCCACTTTGTGTTGAATTTCGGAATTAATAGCGCTGGCTTTATTCTGCTCTAATTTGTCATCGTTGAATAATTTCATATTTAAAATTCCAGATACATTGACTGCCTATTTAGAAAATCCACCGCGATTCAGGAAATTGTGGGTATTCTGAGAAAGTCTGTCTTCATATGTGACTTCATCTACGTTGACATTGAAGAACAGCTGGCTGCTGTTGCTTTTGTTGTAATCGGGTAAATAGATTGGTTGATTGGATGTGACAGGCCTGACAAGGTTAACCGTCGCAAATACTACCAGCTCGGTTTTCTCTCGTTGTGTACTTGAATTGCGTGCTAATGCACCAAGAATAGGAATTTCACCAATAAAAGGAACTTTGCCTAAGGTTTCTTTATCATTTTCACTTAATAAACCACCAATAACAAAACTGTCACCGTCGGCTAATTCAATGGTCGAGCTTGAACGACGAGTGACCAGAGTAGGGATGTTATAAGTATTGTAAGCATAGGAACCGGAAACGCTGCTGATCTCATTGGATAAATACAGTTTGATCTTCTGCTTTTTCTCTACCTTGGCAGCAATACTTAATTTTATTCCATACTCTTTATAAGTGACTGACGTTCCTTCGTTATTGTCATTTTTTGTTAGAATTGGAATTTCTCCGCCTACCAAAAAGTCGGCTGTTTCACCGGATAAGACGGTCAGATTCGGCTGGGCCATGATTCGGGCAACAGAATCATTCTGGATAGCATTAATCGTATTACTGATATTTTTAGAGTCGAACCCACCTTTAAATCCTATCAAACTAAAGACACCGGGGTTATTCGCCGTTGTTCCGCCAGTCATAATGCTGTCGAGAGTCAGGCTACTCCAGTCAATACCTAATGCATCAGTAAAACTCTTACTGACTTCAACAACCGTTAACTGAACATTAACCTGGTTGGTATTCAGAAGCTGCATACGATTGATGACATTTTCATATCGTCTGTTTTTCATGAAACCAATATCTTTCACTTTACTCGTTTCACCGATGTTTCTTGTCGAATCCTTTTCGTCGTCTCTTACGCCGCTGATGGTGGCGCCTACCAGGCGATAGATGGCATCCATACTTTCTTCATCGGAGACTGTACCGCTAATGATATAAGTCACTTTATCGGCATTAGCGTCACCAACAAAACGGGTTATTTCGATATTATTTCCGGGAAATTCTTTGCTGACCCTTTGGTTGAGGTCGCCGAGGAAAGGGTCAACACTGATATTACGTTTGAGTAATACTTTTGAGTTTTTTCCATAAACGATTAACTCAGAATTTCCGGTGCTTTTTGCATAGATAACGATATTTTTATCATTAATTACTTTGTAATCAGCGACGCGAGGATTAGAGACAAATACCGTCTCCAGACCCGCTGGCACACTGATATTTCTCGACTGGCCATATTTCAGGAAAATTGAATTTGCCGAGGCGGCATTGCTGATGGCAAAAAACAGGACTAATGCCATCAGCGAATATGACAGCATTCGGATAGTGGCCTTACCGAATATGAAAACGTGCATACATAACCTTTTCATTATTGATATCCCTTGATGATGCTTTGATCGAATAACCATGCCTTAGCGGCACCAAAAAACTACCAGTGAATGCGATTGTTTAACCACGTAGTTCATGGACGGTCTGTTTAGTTTCTGTACCACTGGAATTGGTATCAAGAATGACATCTTCTGAAACGGGCCACATGGCCTCAACATCCGGAAGAATGGATTTGTCGTTGATCGCATGTTCTTTCTGTGAGGCTGGAAATATGATTAGTTTCGCTTTATCTTCCAGGCCTTTCAGGAGTTTAACGTCTTTATCTTTGAGTTCAGTGATTAACTGGCTTCCGCTTTCTATGACCGGAACACCATTTCTATCAACGACTTTTGCAGGTCGAAGGGCAAGCACCCGGCGATCTTTTAGCAGTGGTTTAAGGCGTGTATCTTCAATGGATAAACTGGGAGAGACGATTTCTTCACTGCCATCGTTCAATATTTTTCTACCATAAGCCAGATAGATATCAACGCCCTGGCCAGCCTTAAGATTATCGAAAAGGTAGTTATCATTTTGAGATAACTGGAAGGTATAAAGTACATTTCCTGGCTGTAAAAACATGGCTAAATATTCAGGGGAATCCGGTTCAATGAGTGATGAAACAGGAATTAGTGCGCCTTCTGCAACCGCGGTATTCACAACCGATGTTGTCAGTGATTTAGTGCCTATTGAGTATTGTCTTTTTTCGTCACTGCCCTGAGAAATTTTCATTGTTTGTAAACGAAAATCGTCAGTATTTAATACGGTATTAGCCGTAATATCTTTTAAAGTGATGGCAACAGTAATGGTCTCTTGTGCCGGTTCTACTGGATTAGCGGTGACCTGAACGGGTGCTGGTTGAGGTTCGGGTTTGCTTAATATCAGGAAAAGGCCAATTATTCCAATAACTGTCATGATGATATAAATAACCAGGACATTTTTCTTCATTGTAAGACATCCCTAATCTCAAGAGTTATAACAAGTGTGATATATTAATTTTTGCCATTTGATAATTAATTATTTTTGGCATAGCTACCGCACGGATTTTACTTCCGGTGTTTTTATAAAGTTATTTTTTTATAAAAGCGTTGATAAGCGTTATCAACGCTTTTATAGTTAATGACACGTCAAACTTCATTTACCGTTAATATAAATGAAGTCGTTAATAATAAAGCGCACCCTGACCTGAAGCGCTTTATTCTGGTGATTCAATTAGCCCTTCAACGCGTTCCTTCAAGGTTTCAAATGTACCTGTAAGCATTTCGCTGACCGGACCAGTTGAACCGAAAACAACCATTACCACAGCAGTAACACCGGCAACAACGACGGCATATTCAATAGCCGTTACGCCTTTTTCGCTGTTAGCAAACTTTTTAATGGCTTGTTTCGCCTGTACCAGTTTGATATATCCACTTATAGTTATGTCATTCATTATGGTTCCTCCGTTTTTCCTTTTGTTTAATAAAACGTCTTACATCTTTCTGTCTTTTTTTACTTTATTTACATTACATTAATGTTGTTAATATAAAAAATGTTTATTTCTCTTGGTTTTATATTGATAACGCAGTGTCAACGATTGATTAATAAGCCATGATTTGAGTTAAATGTGAAATTTATATAAAACATATGGTTATGTTGCTTTTAACTATGCGTTAATAACTATTTTCGATTTTATTTTTAGTTATTTTATATTTAAATTTTTGTTTTTATCTGTTGTTATTTTTGTTCGCGAATAAAATTTGGATTACATCTAATTAACATGCTATACATTGATATAAAAACCGGACTTTCATCACAAAACATAGGTTTTGGTTTATTATTTCCTTGTGCTTACGTGTTGGTTGGATATATAAAATAGCGTGTTAATAATTTCGTAATAATCTATTTTATAAGTGTTATAGGGTGTTTTTTATGCTTGATGATTCGAAGGAAAGAAAGTTTTCTATCGATTTGCAAAATGGTTGTATAGCAATATTCATAGAATCAATGCCTAACGAAATTGTCATTTATATATATTATGATGAAGTTAAAGGGTATATTTTTAATATATTGAGAGAGTTAAGCCCGCTTGAATCGAGTATACTTTTTGTTCTCTTATCTAATTCTGGTCATATAATCAGCAATACTACTCTTCAACGGAGTGGCCTCAGTGATAAATTAATTACCAGTAATAATTTGCGGCAGCTAATCTTATCTCTTCGCTCTTTACTGATGGATTGTGATAAACCCCATCGTGTGATTAAAAATAAACCACGAATAGGATATGGGATTTATCATGTGCAAGTTTTTTACGAAACGATAGATTTATATCTCGCTCAATCCAAAGATTCAGATAAGAACGACCGCAAACATGCTCTTACTTGCGAAGTGGAAAGGGATAGAGATAAGGAAAAAGAAACAGAAAAAGACAGGGACAAAGATAATGTCTCTCAGTGTAAAAAAAACGAATAAATTTTAGGCAGACAATTCTCGGGTGCACTAAATTAACCTCTAAAGCTATTAGCATTCTCTCTTTTCTGTTCTTTTGTATCATCACCTGGATGGTTTCAAATCACAACAAAGCTTCTGATGATCTGGCAAATTTTTCGCTTAGCACACATAGTGAGAGCATAGTAAATAATAAATTGAAAATAATTGCTTTTCACCGGGGTAATGATTATGCGCCGTACATACAATCAATAAAAAATGCTTTTATGAAATACCTTGCTTTAGATAATAATCAGAAATCTGTCAAAATAATGATTTTCAGCTCTCATGGCTCGATCTTACTAAGTTGTATCTATGATCAAGAGCAATTTCTTTTTCAACATTTTCAGTTAACCGAAAAAAGATTCTCCTCAAATTTATCCATTGATGAAATTGCCCGTCAGTGTATGCATATCTCCACTCAACCATAGATTGAATCGAAATCGACCTGGTAGATGCCTTAAAGTTAGTTAAGTTGGTTTAAAAAAGAGAGACTCATGTAGCGTTAAGCCTGTTTCTATCGGCAATTTGCAGTAAGCGACATAACTTGCCATAAATTATATTTTATCACCTTTCAATTTATTGTAATTGGAAGCAAATAAATATTGTCTGTTTTTGATATTTCCCCTGAGCAGCCGATCTGGTTATTTCAGTATTTATGCTATGCATGCTGTTCCTCTGTTCCTGATTAATTATTTATTTAGTATTCATGTGATTAAATTATTTTTAAAATTTAAATGTATTTAATTAGTTATTAGTTATTAGTTATTAGTTATTAGTTATGCGTTACTAAATTATTTTTAACGTTGTTTTTTATCATTATTTAAAATAGAAAAATCTATTAGAAAAGTTTTATTAACTACGTATTAGACTAAATAACATTAATAATTTCAATTGAAGACAACGCTTTGGATTTAGTTATTGTTATTTTTATTTTCTTTGGAGTGTTGTGCTGGTTTTGTTATGTTGATTGATATTATTGTTTGTACTTTAATTTATTTGTCGCGTAAGAATTTATTATTTTAATTTTTTCATTTATTTTATGCTGACCCATTCTGAGGGAATGGAGATGATACTATCTATATACTTGTTTGTTCCCTTTGATAGTAGCTATAGAGAATAGCTATATTCATCTGCCATTAGGCAATGGCTAGCTTATTGATAATGCGTTTGATGCTATTGATTAAGTATATAAAAACACATATTTGAAATAAGACTTTAGCATGAAAATGAGCGGTGTTGATATGTAATCTTTGGTGGGAAATGGGTATGGAGAACCGTATTACCCGACAAGTATTGGTCAATTATCGATGTCGAAAACCAGTAAGTTTTTAGATGAGCAGGTATGTCCTGTTAATAAGAATGACAGACGGCTATCAGGAGAAAATGAAATGGTTATCAAAAATGTGCCTTGTTGCTACTGCTTACAAATACATTCAGTCAGAAAATATGGTAAGGCAAAATCGGGATATCAACGGTATATGTGCAGATCTTGTCAAAGAACTTTTCAGATAAAATATGTTTATTCAGCCTACAAAGATCGAGAGGAGAAATATACCAAAGCGGGTAAGTAAATCATCGATTTTTAAAACAAAAAATGGGCGGCGATATACGCTATCTATATGTTTAATTTGTGTTCAATGAAAACAATGAATGAACAGAAAATTGAAACTGTTGTCATTAAGAATCATAAGGTAAGAAAGTAGAACCAGTCATTTTTTGATGTCCCGATCGCTTTTGAGGATATCAAACGGAATGTCTTCTGCGCCCTCCATATCGAAGAGCGCATTTTCATTTTAAAAGTTCTATTGGCTTTGCAAAACAATCGGATCCCGTTTCGCATTGCCCTCACTATGCTGTTGCCAGATAGCCTGATACAACCGCTCTAAATCTCGGGTAAAGCGCTCAGTATCAAACAGTGGTGAAGTGGTGTGATTTGCCGCCAGTTTTTCTTTTAGCTGCTGAATGCGTGCCGGATCGTTAGCTAATGAGAGTGCTAACTGATAGTAATCCTCATCGGTTTCAGTGACTAACTCTGGTAATCCTATGGCGGTAAGCAAGCTTGCAGCGACTCGACTGGCGAATAGAGAACCAAGGCGGGTCACTAAGGGTACTCCTGCCCATAATGTGTCGCTGGCGGTGGTGTGTGATCCAACCGGGTAGGTGTCTAAGGCTAAATCTGCCAGCTGTAAACGACCTAGGTGCTGCTCTACGGGTAGGGTATCGGCGAAAATTATACGTTGCGGATCTATACCGTTTTTTACCGCTTCAGCACGTAGATTGTTCACAGGGATGGATGTGCTGGTAAGTAACCACAACACGCTGTTTGGTACGTTGTGCAGCAGTTTACACCAAAGGGCAAACGTCTCCGGTGTATACTTCATGATTTGGTTAAAACTACAGAAAACAAACGCATCTTCCGGTAAATTTTGCTCAGCACGGGTTGGGCGAGATCCAACTTTCTTTGTGTCATCATTAGGCTGATAACAGTGAGGCATTAATGCCAGCCTTTCACTAAAGTGTTCAGCGTGCTCGATCGGAGTTACTACCGGATCGCCAATAATGTAATCTGCCAGTCTAGGCTCACCTAATGACCCCGGATACCCTAACCAACTCACAATAACCGGTGCCGGGCGTAATGCCGTAATTTCCAGGCGGGTATTTTGCGTAAAGCCTTTTAAATCAACCAGAATATGTAAATTATCCTGAGCAATAGTTTTAGCGGCAGCACTGTCCGACATACTACTGAGGTCGATGACTTCAATATTCAACGCCCTTAACCGTTCAGTGTAAGAGTCTTTCCTTTGAGGGGAATAGGAATAAAGCCGAATAAAGAAATTATCCGTATTACGTTTCTCCAGAATGCCGGACATCAGGTGCATGGTAGCGTGATTATAGAAATCAGATGAGAGATATCCGATTCTTAATACGCTATCCGCGGGTAACGGAGCAGCCAGTGGCAGAGGAGGATGTTGTAATACCGCCTTTAGCTTAAATTGAGCAAACTTTTTTCCAATATCCCGGTGTTGAATTGGTGTTAACCCGGAGACATTTAATAGTGACCATGGCTCAAAAAAATTGAATTCGTTGCTGTTGGCTAAGCTGTGTAATGCAGTTTTGTCTAACTCTTCCAGATCATCCCAGTATGCACCACGGCGAGCGGCACGTTGTGCTGAACAGTAATTTCCAATCTTTTTGAACATATCAATAGCGGATTGAAACTCACCATCTTTCTCATACATCCCTGCCAGAATCGAGTAAGACTCAGCAAGGTTAGGATCAAACTCAATGGCTTTCAGTAGTACCTGTTTAGCTTTTTCTTCCTGATGGGTATCTCTGAGAACCAGGCCTAAATTTTTATAGGCTAAGGCATACTTAGGGGAGCTGGTGATAGCCTGATTGTAATAGTGCTCAGCTTTAACAAAATTCTTTTTGCCAAGTTCGATGTTACCAAGATTATTGGCTGCTTTGGCATGTCGTGGGTCCAGCTTTATAGCTTTAATAAAGGCCGTTTCAGCTTCGGCTTCTTTATTCAACTCCCGATAAACTAAACCAAGATTGAAATAGCATTCAGACGTTGGCTTAATAATGACCGCTTTGCGAATGAAGGTTTCTGCTTCGTTATGTCGATTAAGCAGATAGTAAACAATACCAAGTAAATGTACGGCATCGAAAAATCTTGGTGCCCGTTGTACTAACTGGCGCAGAATCCCCTCGGCTTTTAAGTATTCACTTTTGTTATATAGTGCGAGGGCTTCCTGATATTTTTGATTTAAAATTTGTGGATTACTCTTCATTGCCCCTCCTGGAGCTTTCGATATGAACAGCAGAATGGAATCTGTTTCATAACTTACGCGTCATACTTGAAGCGGTGTTGAAAATGATTGCTTAACTTAACGGAAGAAGCATTCGCCCTCAGTAAGTAATATCTTAGTTTACCAATAAAGGATGGGTTCGTCATTTTGATGAGCTAAAGAGGAAAGAATTTCAGCATAAAAAAGGACGAGATATTTCTCGTTTCTTTAGATTGATGACAAAGTCATATGTTTCAGTTTTATGTTTTAGCATAGCCAATCGGAGGGAGAGATTGCCGTTGGGGTCGACTTGGCGTAAGCCAACGACAAACAGGCAAAGCCTGTTTGAACAGCGCTTGCGCTGGCCCGAAGGGTGAAACACCGCTAGGTGTTTCATAACTGCCCCTAGGGAATCCAGGCCCGGAGCGCTCTTTAGCTAAGTACAGATGGTCTTCCGGCCGGGCACGAAGGTGATATGAGCAATATCGTTTTTACGGACGGAATATACACAATTAATGATTGATTAAGTTTGTTAGCAGTCTTAAGGGACAATATATTTCTCATCCCTTAAGACTTTCTTGATTATTTTACTATTATAATCCGACTATTTGGCGGCATTCGGCGCTTCTCTGACAAACCAGGAAAGCACCAAAAACACACAGACAAAGCCAATCAAGGTATTAAAGCCAAAGGCAATGCCATAAGTATCTGACAGCATACCCACCAGCCAACCAGCGAATGCGCCACCCAATCCTGATGCCACATAAATCAGCCCCAGCATACTGCCGCTTTTATCAGTCATACGGGTACCAATTGCTGAAGCGGTAGGGAACAGCACTGACATAGCAAAACCAAAGGCCATAAAGGCGTAGATCCACTCATATACCATCATGCGGCTGATAATCAGCGTTACCAGCGATAGGGCAGAGAATAGAATCAGGGTATTACGCTCTCCCAGACGCATATTAATAAAGCCGCCAATAAATCGTCCGACAGTAAATAGCACCGCGAAGCTGGCAATAACATAGGCACCTGTAGCAGTTTTCTCGGCTACGGTTGCGTTGGCGATATCCAGCGAGCTGTAAAAAATAGGGAAGAAGTTAAGGAAAGCCACTTCTGCCGCTACGTAAAACAGTAAGTAGACGATGACTAACATCAGGCGGGGATTGGTCAGAAGCTGCATGAAATCTTTAACGTTCATATCCATGCCGCCAGACTTTTCCAGTCGAAGCGTAGTCAGAACCAGCAATATCAATGCGACAATAACCGCCACAGCAATATAGAAAATTCGCCATGAAATGTTATGGCTGAACATCATATTCAGCACCAGTGGGGTGACAATCATGCCAACGCCAAACATGGCATTCGCCACGTTGAACATCATACCGGCACGTTCTTTATAAAAGGTTGGAATGACGGTAACGATAGACACCAACATTGAGCCAATACCCAGTCCGATAACCAGATAGAAGCCAAGAAATAGCATCACGGTAAATGCCATACTGGTGCCCACCAGGCCGATAGCCATACAGCTGGCACCAATGAACATCATAAAGCGCAGGCCTTTCTTATCGGTGAAGTAGCCGGTTAGCAGGCTGGCAATAAGAAAACCGTACTGAAAAGTAGAAATTAAGGTACCTATCTGTGACATGGTTAAACCAATGTCATGATGTACCTGTTCCAGAATGATGCCCTTGGTGTTTTGGATACCACCCAGTAGAAACATGGTGGTAAACAACAAAAAGAACACTTTCCATTTTTGTGAATTAGTCATGTTTTGTTCTCCCTGATGTCAGGATGAAAGTGTTAGCGTTTAGCTGATTGTTGACCGATGGCGGTAAACAGATCGTCGGTTGCCCATCCATAGCAGTAATACAGCAGGTCATCGCAGGCGCTGTTTTTAGCCGCTTTGACGGCTTCCAACAGGCCATCGGCATCGATATTCCACATCTGAATGCCGCTGAAAATCCAGGTGCCGGGTTGTGAGCGTTCACGAACGATATCGTTTTGCTGCTTAACGAAGGCGATAGGAAATCCATGTTGTTTAAACTGCTGATAGCTCAGGTCGTAAGGCAAATTGAATAACCGCAGGAAAGCGGAAAAAGCGGCTTCCTGTCTCTCTGGTGTTTTCGCCAGAAAATTAATCAGCCCCTGTACATCTGCGCCACCGCCCAGTTTGTGGTAAGGGAAATGTTTTAATGCCGGTGAGAGTTTAGTGAGCTGGGTGTAATCCTGACCTAGGATCCATGAGTAAGCTGGTGGCCACAGGTCAAGCCATAGCTTCAGCGAACCGTCGTGTTGATTGACATCGTGCAGCAGGTTTTTGACAAAATCACTGATGCTTTGTTGGCGGAACTGCTGCCAGCGTTTTAGCAGAGGGTCATTGAGCAAGTAATCCACCACTACGTCATACTCATGTTGTTTAAGCAGAATCACTAACTGACTAATAGTGAATATCAAATTATTGATATCGATATTCTGCTGCTGCATTTTTTTCCGGCAGTGTGGGCAAAAGCAGGTTAGCAGGCCACGAGGACTAACCGTTTTCCCTGCCCAGTCAGGAAAGCGAATACGGTCAATCAGATAGGTATCGTAACCGTAGGTTTTTTGCAGACTGTGGAAGGTTTTTTTCCACAGTTCAATCACGTCTGGCGCATTAGGGCACAGCCAGTGTTCAACCGGATCGCCCTGAAAATCAATCACCTGGTTATTTGCCAGATCGCCGGCAAAATCACCGTTAAGAATATTGACCCAAGGTATTACTTTCATCTCAGTGCCATCAGTGTGTTGTTTGATGATGGCTAACGGGTCCTGACCTGCCTGAATAGTCGGATCAACTCGCTGATGCAGTGCCCCCTGTTGGTAATCATTTAGTCTGGCGTGCAGGGTGCCGGTGCCCATCACTACCTGATGAACCGGATTATGGGGAAGATTACCCACCGGATAGGGGTTACGTTCAAATATGGTATTAACTTCCACAAACAGATGATCAACATCACCCATTTTTGCCAAACGGCTAATAATGTTATCCACGCCTTCATCAAGAATATCGTGAGGGTGGAGATGAATACCTGACATGGTGAAATCCTCGCTTGATAATCGTCTATTGAGCTGGCGCTAACTGAGCTGAGCATCAGACATAAATTGAATCGAGGGATAAACCTGATTCAATGCCAGTACGGCAATACCGTAAAGTGGAGCCTGAGTGCCCAGTTCGGATTGTTCTATCTGAATTAAGGTTTGTGAAAACGTATGTTGATTAATATGAGCCTGTATATAAGGCAAAAATTGTGGAGCCGACTGGGTTACGCCGCCGGTCAGAATGATTTTTTCCGGGTTAGCGATGGCAACAATATTCAGAATACCAATGGCTAAGTAGTCGGCCAATTCTCTGAACAGTGATTCCGCCAGAGGATCACCCTGTTGAGCCAGTTTGGATATTTCTTCAGCGCTCAATTCCTGCCCGCTGAGTTCCTGATAACGTTGGCTGATACCGGAACCGGAGGCATGGACTTCAAAGCAACCTTTATTACGCCAGTTATGTGAGAGGTGCTCCCGGCTAAACATCATATAACCGATCTCACCGGCGGCATTGTTAGCACCGCGAATGATTTTGCCATCCATTAATAACGCAGCACCTAACCCGGTACCGACGCCAATTAATGCGGCGCTATGAACTCTCTGGCATTTTCCACGCCACATTTCACCAATCAGGGCTGAACGGATATCGTTTTCCAGCACTACCGGTACCTTAAACACAGCGGAAACCTCATCAGCCAGCGGGATATTTTCCCATTCCGGCAGGTTTGGCGAACCTTCAAGGACGATACCGTGGTGGTAATCAACAATGCCTGGTGTGGCAATACCAATCACTTTTAGTTTATCGGCGCTAACAGCATGCTTATTGAGGAACTGGCGAATGGCGTGATTAAAGTGCTGTAAAAATTCAGCGCGAGTAGCCACCTTATAGGTTTCAGTTTGTGCCGTAGCCAGCAATTCGGCATTCAGGTTAAACAGAGACAGGGATATTTTGGTACCACCCAGATCGATACCAACGCCAACACCATGATTGGCATCAAAATTGACCATGACGCCTTTACGTCCGAGCCCACCTTCAGTCATCCCACTTTCATAGATGATCTTCTCATCCAGCAGCTCGGTAACAATTTCAGAAATAGTGGCTTTAGTGATACCGCTGATTTTTGCGATTTGCGCCCGGGATAGGGGAGTATGCTCGCGAATCACATTAAGCACTAAAGACTTATTCATCAGTCTCAGAGTATTCGGTACGTTAGGACTCATGTTAATCTCCAATTAGTTTTGAATCTAAACTAATTAAGTAAAAAAATAGGGTGAAACGTGTTTTTTTATAAAATAGACTCCAATATCACAGCTTGTAAAGTGTTTTGTCGATCTATTGGTTTGCTTTGTGAACTTTTGTGGCGTGCAGCACATTTTTGATGAGTGAGTGAAACTGCGGCACCTGTACCGCGTTTCACTTTTGGTGTTGGGTTTAGCTATTTTCGATATTAACGGCGAGCATGCGGTCGCGATCCTGAATACGCTTTAGTAGTTTCGCCAGACACCACACCACCAGAAACCCTGAGATAAGCGCCAGCAAATGAAAGGGGATTCTTCCACCCAGATTAAAATAGAGCCAGCGGGCCACTTCAATACAAGCGGCACAGGTACTGAGCACTACAATATTCAGCGATGCGGAAACCGTACCTTTGGGAAGATCGTTAGAGAAGAGGGTCAGGCGAAAAAGCGTTGGGAAAATAAGTCCAACACCAAATGCATACAGGCTGGTACCGAGAATAGACCATAGCCAGACATGTGGCATCAGCAAATTACCGGCGATAAGGGTGATAAGTCCTGCCAGCTGAAAGGGAATCGCGCGCCAGATAAATGCGGGTGAACTGGGGTCTTTGACAAATTTAGCCACGACAATATTTGCCAGAATAACTGCGCCAAATACCGGTACTTGCATCCAGGCAAACTCTGATGGAGTGAGACCTCCGTCATCTATCAGAATCACCGGAGAGACCGCTACCCAGCTCATCATTGGGATATAGCTTAATGAGATAGTCGTTACGCCGGTAAGAAAAATACGATTGCGAAAGACATTTTTGAAATCATTAACCACGGCAGTTGCACTAAACGGCTGGTCAGTTTTTTTGATGGTTTCCGGCATACTGAACAGCAATCCCAACCAAGCTATCAGTCCCATAACAGCAAGCATGCCAAATAGCACTTTCCAGTGAGTGAACTGCATCAGGGCGGCACCCACTAACGGGCCGATGATCGGTGCGATTAATACAATAGAGGTAATAATCGCCATCAGTTTAATGGCTTTTGTCTGACCAAAGGCCTCCTGAACGGTCACATAACCAACGGTTGCTATAAAGCAGATACTGGTGCCCTGAATAAAGCGTGCCAGTAAATATTGCTCCATTGACGTAGCAAACAGGGTAGCAAAACAGGCGAGAGTAAAAATAAGCGCACCCGTTATCAGTACCGGCCGACGGCCAATACGATCGGATAGTGGACCTAATAACCACTGCAAGGCCATACCGCCCGCCATATACAGACTAACCGAAGCTGGAGCTAAGTTAACATTAGCGTTGAAATTCCGTACTACATGAATGATACCGGGTTGAATCATATCGGTACTCAGGTAGGCGGTAAAATCATACAGAATCAGCGCCATGGGAAAGAATAGCGTGGTGCTATGGCGGGTAAAAAAACGAAATAATTGCGGCATAAAATATCGGCTCCTTCTCTTCCGGACGGGTTATTTTTATCTCTGTTTTTCCGGATACGGGGCGTTACTTTAACGTTCTGATACTAATTGTGCTTATCTCTGATTGCTATTTTCCAATGATACAGACAAATCTGCCGGGCAACTTTTTCTCATTTAGCTTTAATCAACATGACCGTTGAGGGAAAGGTTTTAGCTTCTCGATATATCGACCAATCACAAGCCCCACCAGCATAACGCCACAGGAGATAAACAACGTAGTAGTCAGCAATAGAAAGGAGTTTTGATAAATATAGGGTTGAACAATGCCATAGATAAACAGTAGCAAAGGGAAATGCAGAATATAAATTGTGTATGAACTTCTCGCCAACCGATAGCCCGGAAGGCGAATACGTATACGTTGAAAACTCATCAAATAGAACAGTAAGCCAAAACCCAGGCCGCACAGGGTACCGTACAGCGCCAATAGCAATTTTGGTTTATCTACATCGGCCGGTAACATAAATAACCCAATAGCAGCCAACAGAAGTAACACTAAGGTTATCAGCGAAAATATAGCGATTAAAACCCGGCCCTTAAGCTGAAATTGGTGGTTATGTAACAGTGCTGCGATGGCTCCGCCACACCAGATCAGGCTATACAGCAGAAAAGCATAATTCAGCAGGCTTAATGCCAGCAGTAACAGGATGGCAGCAAAGATCGCTATCCTGTTTTGCGGCCAAAGCATCAGGCCAAATAAAACATAAAACCAAACTTCAAATGGCAGCGACCAGAAGGAGAAGTTGCTGGCCGGTGTCTCAGTTAAAAAGCCATTCACAAACAGCAACACGCCGGTAAAGCTTTTGGCATCCAGCATCATTTTAGCCTGACTCATAGTATCGCTGATGACCGCCAGTTCACGACTGCCGGAGGCAAAAAACCAGGGAGAAATCAGATAGATTAATAGCAGCGCCCCACAACCAAAATAAAAAGGGGGAACAATGCGGTTTAAGCGGGAAAAAGCATAGCGCCTGATACTGAACTGATTATTTTGCTGAATGTTATAGCAGGCAGACTTACATATCAGGAAACCACTCAGGGCAAACAGTGACATCACCCAGGCATGAGCAAACAGATAGGCCGGTAGCATAATGGCCGGCCACACCGGATAGAGAAACAATAAATAGGCATGACAAAACAGTACCATAGCAGTGCTGAAACCACGCAGCATATCAAGCTGGTGAGAAACACTTTGCTCAATAGGAGTAAACCGCTGAAACAACGCCGTTAATGTCATGGAGCTTCAGGCACCGATAATGAGGTTTGTCCCGGCACAAAATTGACCGTTTTGGCACTGTACAGGCGCTGTTGACCCTCCTGACTGAAAGGCAGGTTTTGATACTCCCCCTTTAGCCAGTTATCAATATTATCAGCATAGTGTGGGCTGGCCGGATTAGCTGACTGACCCGCGTTATTCATTACCCAAACCGGATCGGGCTGGCTGAAATCTACAATCAAACGCATGGCAGGGATCAGCAGGGTATTAAAATCTTGTCCCATGGTGTAACTGGCAATATTGATAGTATTAATATTGCCCCCGGCAGGGTAAGGGCCCCGGTTCAGATAGCCATCGAGACGACCAATCATTTTTTGCTGCTCTTCCGGTAAGTAGGCCGCGATTTGAGATGAAAGGCTGTTCCACTTATAGCGATGTAGCTGCCCCCACTGCCAGCGGGAATAGTCGCTGCCAAGTTGTTGCTCTCCGTCTTGCATGGCAATAGCCAAAGCATGGGCTACAATCGCCGCTTTACCACTGCGGGCCGGATCTGCTTTTTGCCAGAACGGGCTGGCATTCGCTTTATTGTCATCCTGCCATAGTAAATGGTCAGCCTGAGCCGAATAGGATTTTGAGCTTTCAACAAAAGCATGCCAGGCCTGTGGATGACCGGTAAACTCATCGGCAAACAGCTGGTGGCTGAACGCTGATAAAAACAGATTATACAGTGCTGCTGCCGGGCTATTGGCATGTAGCTGACCGTCGAAATCCATCAGTCGGGATTGGGCCAGTTTCGCCTGCTGCTGTTCTGGTTCTGGCAGACGGGCGATGGCTACGCTGAGTGCAGGGTTGCTCAGATAAGCCTGCAGTTTGGCGACCATGGGATCTAACTGGTCATATTGCATTTGCTTCATGGTAGTGAGGTTATGCCGGGCGGTCGCATTCAGCATCGTCGATATGCGCTCGAAACGTTCCGGATGGGCCCAGGTTTGAGAAAAATTAACCGGATAACCTTTCTCAACGATACGGTTATTGGCGCTGGCTAACCAACTCTGTTTATTTTTCAGTGCTGATGGATAGCTTTTAGTTGGTGCGCTGCCTTGCCAGTCATATTTGCCATCCCAGCCCGGCGAAGGGAACAAACCCAGACCATTTTTGCGCAATGGATAGCTGCCGGTTAACTGCCAGCCAATTTGCTGCTTATCTGCCAGCAGCATATTCACCGAGATCACTTTAATCTGATTAGCTAATGCCATTGCCTGAGGCACTTGCCGTTGGTAGGGAATCGCCATCAGTGCATTAATACTGTTATCGTCATTTGTCGGCGAAAGAGTACTCAGCGCGATGCCATAACGGGATTCCACCTCCAGCGGCTGTAACAGATAGCTACGGCTTTTTAACGACTCATTAAGCAAAATACCGTGCTGAGTTTCATACATGTTTTCGGTCACATCAGGTAGCCCTTTAACATGGAAGACTTCCTGCGTTTGTTTTACCGGTAGCCATTTTCCCTGATACAGGTATTCAAAACCCTTACCAGCAGGGCGCATCTGTTCCAAAAACAGATCCTGATTGTCTGCCATCACCATGGTATAGCCCCAGGCGAGATTTGGGGTGGCTCCCAAAACAATTGCCGGAATTCCCGGAATAGCGGCTCCTGCCATTTGCCATTCAGGGGTTTCGATTTGGATCATGCTCCACAGGGAAGGCAACCCGATGGGCAAATGGGTATCATTTGCCAGCAGAGTTCCGCCATTTTGCGTCAGATCGGCTGTTATCGCCCAATTATTGGAAGCCATAATATCGTGAAGATGAATACTTTCCAGCGAACGGCTAACCAGTTTTAACTGGTCGGCTTCCTGCTGTAATGGCTGCAAATTAAGTCCCTGCAGTTTTTTTGCTTCACTGTGGGGAATGGGTTCATCAGGATAAACAGGAAACAACCAGGGCAGTCGCTCGGTGCCCAGCTGTTGGGCAACTATCAGGCTATCAATCTCTTCATGCAGGTTGCCTGCCAGACCAAAGTTAGCCAGAGACAAAATGAGAATCGCATCGGTGGCTTGCCATGCAGGGACCTGATAATCAGCGGCGGCTAAGTCCATCGGTAAACTATCCTGATGGGTATCCAACCACAGGTTTACGCCCTGAGCATAGGCTTGCAGATAGTGGCGGTTTTGGGCATTAGTTTGCTGGTAAAGCTTATCGGCGGCCTGACGAAAGCGCATTTTGCGCATAAAACTATCAATACTAAGGGCGCTTTCTCCCAGGTATTCGGATAATCGTCCTTCCGCCGTCAGACGCATTAAAACCATATGGTTAATACGTTCAGATGCATGGATATAGCCCCACACCAGATAAACATCATCCAGGTTCTGGCCCTTAATCAACGGAACGCCCATCTTGTTATAGCGTACGCTGACCGGCTCATGTAAACCTGCCAGCGTAACCTGACCATCTTTACGGGGAAGGGTATCGGAATAATAGAGATTGAGCAGACTGTGACAGCCGGTTAACAGCAATGAGCTGACGAGCAGACAATAGCGCAACGTTCCCTGTAATCTCATCTCTTACCCCATAAAATTTAAAACTCTTTGGCGATTATATCCGTTAGTGCTAATAAACCCAGCGATTCCTGACTGTTTTATCACCAGTTGATTCAAGGCTGTGCAACAGGTCTGGCATATTCCTGTTTGTTCACGGCAGATAATGCCTTACCATAGTCGCCATTCTTTTTCTGTCTGGTCATATGGATATTTGATGCGTTATTTGGCTGCTCTTTTACCTTTAGTTTTGTTGCTTTCTGCCTGTAGCAGCAAGCCTAAGTCTACCTCTCCTGTTATTGCACCGGTACCCGGAACAACACAGCTTCCAAGTGTATATACCGTAAGGGGCGGTTTTCAGCTTGAAGCTGAACATGCTAACCATTTGGCCGACGGCGATTTTGCCTATAATCCGGCTACATCTCGTTTTATTGACAAGATGGTGCAGGTACACGATTTTGACCGTCAGCAACTACAAAGCGTCTTAGGCCAGACCAAACGACTGGATTACGTCATCAAATTGATGGACAAACAGGCACCGTCTACTACGGTAAGCACCGGTAAACCATCAGGACCAAACGGCTCATGGATTCGCTATCGTAGTAAGTTCATTACGCCGGACAACGTACAAAACGGCGTTGTTTTCTGGAATCAATATGAAGGTGCGCTGCAACGCGCGTGGCAGCAATATGGTGTTCCACCAGAAATCATCGTTGGTATTATCGGGGTAGAGACCCGCAGGGGTCGTGTGATGGGTAAAACTCGCATCATTGATGCGCTGGCAACCCTGTCTTTCGACTATCCGCGTCGCTCTGAGTATTTTACCGGCGAGCTGGAAACTTTCCTGCTAATGGCGCGTAAAGAAGGTAACGATCCACTCTCTTTACGTGGTTCTTATGCTGGCGCTATGGGATATGGTCAATTTATGCCATCTTCATTTAAGGACTATGCGGTAGATTTTAATGGCAACGGTCATGTCAATCTGTGGGATCCGGAAGACGCTATTGGTAGCGTAGCCCATTATTTCCAGGCACATGGCTGGAAGAGAAATGCATTGATTGCTGTACCTGGCGTAGGTGAAGCCCCTTCACTGAAGCACGGTTTTAACACTGTGTATCCGCTTTCCACGCTAGCTGCCGCAGGACTAAGACCACAACGCTCTCTTGGCGGCTATCAGGAAGCCAGTCTGCTACGTTTTGATATGGGCACCAACTATGAATACTGGTACGGTTTACCCAACTTCTACACCATCACTCGCTATAACCATAGTACCCACTATGCGATGGCGGTATGGCAGTTAGGTGAAGCGGTTAAACGAGCCAGGTAATTATTTATTGTTGGGCGTAGGGGAACGCGGTTGTGCTCCTCTACGGCTAACAAATTAGTATCGGTGGATATTCCGGCCGTAATAGCAATAAACTAATATCGCCATATTGCTCGGCCGGAAGACCATCAGTACTTAGCATCTGTGGGCGTCGGGCCTAGATTCCCTAGGGGCACTTCGTTGGCTTACGCCAAGTCGACCCCAACGGAAATCTCTCCCTCCGTTTGATATCGCAATATTTAAAGCCTGTAATTTATATTGCAGGCTTTAAATATTTTTGCTGTTTGAGTAACAAAATTTATAACTATATGAGCCAAATTTCGATTGGTGGCAACGTTAAAATAGCTAATCGTTGGGAGGGACGGGTGTTGGGGTCGACTTGGCGCAAGCCAACGAAGCGCCCCTAACCCGGCCAGGCCCAACGCGCTCGGTAGTTAAGTACAAATTGTCTTCCGGCCGGGCACGGTGGCCATCGGCGTTCATAGCTTTTACGGCCGGAACATCCACCACAATAAAACTAGAATGAAAACACCCGTTTCCCCACCGCAATGTTTCTATATTGTGAATAAATTGTAATCAAATCCCTCTTTATGTGAAACATCCTCCCCGCCAAAGGCGTATCAATTAACAGGACAAAATAACGTTAATAAAACAGTTACAGGGGAGGTCAGTATGAGTTTTCAGGGGAAAGTCGCCATCGTCACCGGGGGTAGCAGCGGGATTGGTCTTGAAACCGTTAAGGCATTCGCTAAACGAGGTGCGTCTGTTGTGATCGCTGATATCAGCGACAGCGGCCAGAAAGTGGCGGAATCATTAAAGGCTGAAGGTTTGGATATTCTGTTTGTTAAAACCGATGTGACCAGTGAAAAAGATCAGGAAAATCTGATTCACCAAACCTTAAGTCATTTTAAACGTCTGGATATTCTGTTTGCTAACGCAGGTATAGCCAGAGATAACGCCATCGATATGCTAAGCCTTGATGACTGGCAGAAAACCATCGATATCAATTTAACTGGGGTATTTCTCAGCAATAAAACAGCCATTCGTCATTGGCTGGCGGAGAAGCAACAAGGGGTTATTGTTAACTGTGGTTCCATTCATAGCTTCGTCGGTAAAAAGCATGTTACCGCCTACGCCGCCGCTAAAGGTGGCGTTAAACTGCTAACGGAAACTCTGGCTGCGGACTATGCCGGTAAAGGTATTCGGGTCAACGCGGTTTGTCCTGGTTATATTGATACGCCATTGCTGAGCGCATTAACCTCTGAACAAAAAGATGCGCTGGTGAAATTGCACCCACAAGGCCGCCTTGGTCGTCCTGAAGAAGTGGCGAACGTAGTGATGTTTTTGGCTGGTGATAAAGCCACTTTTGTTAACGGTGCTTCGGTTCTGGTAGATGGTGGTTACACTGCACAGTAATTTGGTGTTGAAACGAACTTTCTGCGAACAGTAAATATCGCTGATTGGTGAAGAATACACACCAACCAGCGATATATTTTAGCGATGGGTTACAGGGTTTCGCCGTTACTGGCGATGACCTTACGGAACCAGTCAAAGCTGACTTTCTTCGAACGCTTCATGGTTCCACTGCCGTCATCATGCTTATCAACGTAGATAAAACCATAACGTTTGCTGTACTGCCCGGTAGTAAAGGAAACACAGTCGATACAGCCCCACGGAGTATATCCCATGACTTCAACGCCATCATAAGTAATCGCTTTTTTCATCTGCTCAATGTGGGCCTGCATATAAGCAATACGATAATCGTCGTTAATCTTGCCGTCGGCATCTGGCTTATCAATCGCACCAAAACCATTTTCCACAATAAACAGCGGTTTTTGATAACGTTCATACAGAATGTTTAATGAATAGCGCAGACCAACCGGGTCAATCTGCCATCCCCATTCAGAGGTTTTAACATAAGGATTCGGCACACTGCCCTCAAAGCCAGACAGAGCGCTACCGGTGCCTTTGGCATTAGCCTGTACCGCATTGCTCATGTAATAGCTCAGGCCAATGTAGTCAGCACAACCATCACGCAGTATCTGTGCATCCTGTGGTTCCATTGCAATATGAAAACCCTTACGCTCCCATTCACGTAATATATAGCTTGGGTAATAGCCGCGCATATGCACATCACTGAACAGAAAACGCTCATGCATGGCTTCCTGAGCATACATAACATCGTCCGGATTACAGGAATATGGATATAACGGAACGCAAGCAATCATACAGCCAATCTGGAATTCAGGATTAATGGCATGGCCTAACTTGACCACTGCTGCGCTGGCGACGAACTGGTGATGTAGCACCTGATACATCGCCTGCTCAGGATTGTCTTCCTGATTGAAAATTACACCTGAGCAACAGTAACCAAACAGCGGTATTTTATAGTTACGCTGATTGTTAATTTCGTTAAAGGTCATCCAGTACTTCACTTTGTGCTGATAACGACGCATCACCACTTCACTGTAGTGAATAAACAAATCAACGACTTTACGGTTTTTCCAGCCGCCATATTCGGTAACCAGATGCCAGGGCATCTCAAAGTGCGACAGGGTAATCACCGGCTGAATATTGTATTTCAACAGCTCATCAAACATGTCGTCGTAAAACTGCAGGCCAGCTTCGTTTGGCTGTAACTCATCACCTTTAGGGAAGATGCGTGACCAGGCGATAGAGGTGCGAAAACATTTAAAGCCCATCTCGGCAAACAGTGCAATGTCTTGCTTATAGTGGGAATAGAAATCCACCGCCTGATGGTTAGGGTAGAGATAGCCATCAATGATGCCGTCAGTAATGACCCGGTCTACGCCATGTCGTCCGCCGGTCAGAACGTCAGCGATGCTGATCCCTTTACCGCCCTGATCCCAGCCACCTTCAACCTGGTGGGCTGCAACGGCGCCTCCCCATAAAAAATCTTTGGGTAATTGATGTTGTTTCATATTTTGCATCTCTCTTAGTCCTTACTATCTGGTAACCGTAATCAGTTCATCACCGCTATTCACATCATGATGTTGTGGGTTAATCATCGAGAACTCTTCCGAGTTGGTTACCACAATCACTGTCGTCGCATCGATATTCTGTGAGGCCAGATAAGCCATATCAAATTCAATCAGCAACTGACCTTGTTCTACTTCATCACCTTCAGCTACCAGCGCGTTGAAGCCTTTTCCTGCCAGTTTTACCGTATCGAATCCCACATGAATTAATAAGTCGATACCTGACTCTGAGCGTAGACCAATAGCGTGCTGAGAGGGGAGAACGGTTTCTACCCGCCCGCTGAACGGCGCATAAACTTTGCCTTCTTGTGGAACAATGGCTACCCCCTGACCCAACAGGCCGCTGGAGAAAGCTTCATCTTTCACCTCGGAAAGCTCAATGGCGGTTCCTTTTAGCGGACTGGTGATTGGCGCACTTTCACCGGCAGCCAGCAGTTGAGAACTATCATCTTCTGACCGATCCTGAACTTCATCGTCCTCTTTAAATCCTGCCAGCCAGGTAAATACTGCTCCGAGTACAAAGGCAACGGTAATGGATAATAAGAAACCGAGGAACTGAGGCATATGACCAGTCTTAAAAAACACCGGTAAAACCGCAATGCCCGGCAGACAGTAACTCCAGGAGACGGCATTAAACCAGCCTGCAATAGCACCACCGATGGCCCCAGCCAGACAGCCGCACAGCATCGGGCGCTTCAATCGCAAAGCCACGCCGTAGATAGCTGGTTCAGTGATACCAAACAGGCCAGTAATTCCGGCAGAAAGGGCGACTCGCTTCATTTCGCTATTTCTGGATTTCAGATAAACACCCAGTACCGCGCCAGCCATCGCAAATACCGGAGAGGCTTGCAGACCGGTGAAAGTGTCATAACCCAATGTGGCGTAGTTACCTACGGTAACCGGTGTAATCCCCCAGTGTACGCCAAGCGTAACCAGCGGCATCCACATGGCTCCAACCACAAAACCGGCAATAGAAGGATTAAGGTGATAAAGGTAGTTATAGACGTTACCAATACCACCACCGATAGCGTTACCAATTGGGCCAAACACCAACAGCGTTAGCGGAACCATAATGGCAATACAGAACATCGGCGTGAACAGGTTACGGATAACCAGCGGCAGCAAGCGCTCAAAGAAGCGCTGAACGTATGACATCGCCCAGACCATCAGAATGATGGGAATAACCGCGGCGGTATAGCTCAGGTACTGCACCGGAATGCCAAAAAAGTCCAGATTTGGCGCAGTAACCGGGATACCGGCTAACTGGGTCAATACGGTTGCCATTTCGGGATTGCTCAGCGCTTCCTGCATTAGCTTATGAATGGCAGGATCGGCTGAGTTCAGCGTGGCGATTTTATTGGCCGTCAGCATATTCATATAATCGGGACATACCAGCGCACAGGCAGAAATCACGGCGGTAAATGGATTGACGTTGAATTTTTTTGCTGCGGTAAAGGCCACCATTACTGGCAGGAAGGTAAAACCGGTCCAGGAAACGAAGTTGAGTATGCGGTAAGTACCGCTGGCCGGATCCATCACTTCAATAGCGCTCAGGAAGGAGATAATCCCCTGTAATATCCCACAGGCGGCTAATGGATAGATAAAGGGTACAAAGATACTGGAGATAATATCCATCAGTCGGCTAACTATCCCAACCTTTGGCCCTCCGGTAGCGCTGGCTTTTTCATCTATGTGAATCAGCTTCATGACTTCCTGATAAGCATCACCAACATGGTTACCGATAACCACCTGTAACTGACCACTGGATTCAAGAACGGTAATAACGCCTTTTACCCGACTTAACGTTGTTTTATTTACCTTAGAAAAATCCTTTAAAATAAACCGTAAACGAGTTGCGCAATGTGTGAGATTAATCACGTTCTCATCGCCACCAATTAACTTTACAATTTCCTTTGCCGATTGGGCATAATCAATTGCCATTATATATTCTCCTGCCATCAGGTACGAATAACCTTTGATACACTCTCGTGTTTCGCCAGATTATATGAGGATTTATTATTCTGTTTCCTGAAGCCTAGCAAAAAGAAATAGAATGTCACGATATAACAATTTGCTAAAAAAGTAATTTGTTACACAGATAAAACAAGCTGTTTTATTTTTTAAGATAGGTTTTGGCTAAATGATTTCCAATTGCTTCCAGCATATAAATAACCGGAACCTGAGTAGTAATATTATATTCACCGGATATTAAAGTTTGGGGCATATGATAAGAAAGATTAAAGTCAGCCATTCTGGCTAAAGAAGAGGTTTCGCTATTGGTGATACTAATTATTTTGCAATGATGCAAACTAAATTGACTTGCCAGACGCAGTATTTCCGGTGTTTCTCCCGAAACAGAAAGAATGATAGCAATGGCATTTTTAAACATATCGCTACTAATAGGATAGTAGGGATCGTCAATATAGTTACTGAACTTACCCACGTTAGAAAAGAAACGGGCACCGTACTTGCCTAATGAACCAGAGGTTCCGGCACCAACAAACACAATGCGTTCCGCATTGATAATTTGAATAACTGCTTGATTAATCAGCTCATCAAACTCTTCATTGTTGATACTTTTAAAAAAACTGAGGATTTCACTGACGCCAAAATTAACCGGTTGATGAACTTCTTGCTCAAGATAGAGTTTAAAGCGAATACGAAACTCCGAATAACCATCGCACCCCATCTTTTTGCAAAAGCGTAGTACCGTGGTGGTGGAAACTTCCGCCGCATCAGCCAGTTCACGGATAGTCATGTACATCACTTTATCTTTATTCTTAATGGTATAGTTATAAACGATGAGTTCCAGGCCATTAAGATTTGCTATTGCGGTGTGTGTAAACATAGATAAACCCGTGTATTAAGTGCGTTATAAGCCATAAACACAATAGCAGATTTTAGCTTTGATAACATACCTGAACATCACATAACCATCAGAAATATAGCGAATAAGTACGGACTATAATCAATGATTTTATGTAATTAACTCTAAGCCAGTAATGGTTTGGTCAATGGCTGATGGCGTTGCTTTTTGATTATCAATAAATGAAATGGGCGTATTAATTTTATCGACCTATCTATATCTTGTGAGGTGATTCACAAGATCGGAAATTGATTATCAGGCTAAATAAGCGATATTTATTTTATATGGTGAAATCAAATAAATAAAAATATGTTAAATAACAAAGGTATTTTCATTTTAAACGTTATTTAAAACACCCTGTTTTACCCATGTGACAAGTTACAAATAAATAAAATATTACATGTGAATAATGCGAGTGACAGCTTTAAAAGTTTTATGCTAGCCTCTGCCGTAAATAAAACTTATCTATTCGAGCTATTTATATTTCCCACTAAATAAATAGCTAATTAATATTTATTTACTCAAGTAAATTTATAAGGATGGCGTCTATTCTGGAAATATAAATCTGCTGATATCACCTGAGTAATATTTAAATTGATCAATACTAACGCATATTAATGATTAATGTGTGTGGGGTGAGCTCGTTTCATCGTATAGGTCGGGTTTATTTATTGCGGAAATATCCTGTCTGATTTTGTCGCCGAAGTGACGTTATACCAACAAAGAAGGTTCTGCCATCGCTGGTGATGGATGTAATGAACCCGAAATAACTATGCGCTGCCGTTTGAGTGGCGATACAAGGAGAACAGACAATGGCAGGATTTAACCGGTTACCTCTTTCACTGACCATCGCCGCGGGGTTGTTTACTACTCAGGCACTGGCGGTAGATTTTCATGGCTATGCCCGTTCTGGTATTGGCTGGACAGGCAGCGGTGGCGAGCAGCAGTGCTTTAAAGCGACAGGAGCTCAAAGCAAATATCGTTTGGGTAACGAATGTGAAACCTATGCAGAACTTAAACTGGGGCAAGAACTGTGGACAGAGGGCGACAAAAGTTTCTACTTTGATACTAACGTAGCCTATTCCATCGATCAGTCTAACGATTGGGAAACCACCTCACCGGCATTCGTAGAGGCTAACGTCAAAGGTAAGAATTTGATCGAATGGCTACCTGGTTCAACGCTGTGGGCGGGAAAACGATTCTATCAGCGCCATGATGTGCACATGATCGACTTTTACTATTGGGATATTTCTGGTCCTGGCGCTGGTTTGGAAAATATCGATCTGGGCTTTGGTAAGTTGTCACTGGCGGCCAGTCGAAACACCGAATCAGGTGGCTCTCAGGCCTGGATTATGGGCGAGAAAGATGAAATCCCTACCGCTAATGATGTGTTCGATGTGCGTCTGGCCGGTCTGGAGACTAACAGTAATGGCACTCTGGAGCTGGGTTTCGACTATGGTCGGGCCAACGCTCGTGATGGCTATTCACTGGATAACAATGCTTCGAAAGACGGCATGATGTTTACTGCGGAACATACGCAAAGCATGTTTGGCGGCTTCAATAAGTTTGTGGTTCAGTATGCCACTGACGCAATGACTTCCTCTAATACCAATACGGTCAACAAAGGGCATGCAGAAGGTGCCAGCGTAAATAATGACGGCAGTATGGTGCGTATTCTTGATCATGGTGCCATTCAAATGGGTAACGACTGGGACATGATGTATGTTGCCATGTATCAGGATACCGATCTGGATAATCAAACCGGTTCAACCTGGTACACCGTAGGGGTTCGTCCAATGTATAAGTGGACGCCAACCATGAGTTCACTGCTGGAAGTAGGCTACGATAACGTCAAGTCACAGCGCACCAGTGAACGTAACAGCCAATATAAAGTGACACTTGCCCAGCAATGGCAGGCGGGAAGCAGTATCTGGTCTCGCCCGGCTATTCGTGTATTTGCAACTTATGCCAACTGGGATGAGAAGTGGGGTTATGACAACAGTGGTAATGCCTATAAAGATACCAAAAGCATCAGCTACAGCCGTGGTAATGATGATGAAGTTACCTTCGGCGTTCAGTTTGAAGCCTGGTGGTAATTAACTGTTGTGTATGGCCTGCAACCATCGTTACAGGCCTGTATTTTTACGACATCGAATCCTTATGTTCCAACATGGTGAGAAAAAGCTTCATTGGTAGTATTAGGACGAAAGGGTAAGCGCCTTTTTCGACTGTTTCCCTGATTGGGGTGTGCGCCAGACATGGGCGCACTTTTTTTATCTGAACATTCTCATCTTAAATGATTTGTTGCAGACCAACAGATTAACGCACTGATTTTGTTGTATCATCAACCTATGGCTGACGGTCAGTGAAGAGGTGGCAATGCACAACTTACCAACGGAAAATACCCCGGAAAAACATCAATTATCTGAATCAGAGATTCATCAACACTATGTGACTCTACAGGCACGTTTGCAAAGTGATGCGCCATTAACCCTGTTACATATTGGTAGCCAAAAGACGTTGGT
Organism: Limnobaculum xujianqingii; assembly: GCF_013394855.1. Classification (NCBI taxonomy): domain Bacteria; kingdom Pseudomonadati; phylum Pseudomonadota; class Gammaproteobacteria; order Enterobacterales; family Budviciaceae; genus Limnobaculum; species Limnobaculum xujianqingii. The sequence goes on from NZ_JABMLK010000002.1 coordinate 666,419, forward strand.
GTTTTCTGGCGTCAAAGATCGGTTGATACCGCTTCAGATATTAAATATTGGTAGTGATAAAACCGCCGCAGATTACTTTCATCATCAACCACCTACTCCGGATGAAATGGAAAATGCCATTATGGCGGTCGAAGATGAAGTGATCCGTATTCGAGCAGCTATACCCGAAGGGGCACAGCTCTGTACTAACGATTTATCTATTCGGGATATTGCATTAATCGCGGGTCTGGCAGAACAACCTGAGCTCACTATGTCTCTGGACACCATGGAGCGCACTTTCGATCGTCTGGCCGCGGTGATGCTGGGCAGACCTGCTGCTTCAGAAGGTATTCCTGGAGAGATATAGCTTTGCCGCGCGTTTGCTGATATTACGAGAGTTTATGCACCATTTAGGTTTTCCTGATATCACTATTGTGACAAAAGACTAAAGGGTTAAGCGCTGTTCAATAAAGTCGATAAATAGCTTTATGCGACTGGAAAGAGCGGTATTGCGATAATAGACCGCCTGCACCACTTCCCTAGGGTGCGGGCTTTGCATTTGCTCTGCTAAAATCACCACCAGGTCTCCTTTTTCAATATCCCGTTGAACCATAAAGTTAGATAAACAGGCAATGCCATTACCTTCCAGACAGAGCTGACGTAATACTTCGCCATTGCTGACGGCAATATCTGGTGTGATATTAATCCCGCTACCTACCGACCAATTGTTTAAAGCGGAAGGGGGGATAAATCCCAACAAGTGATGAGACAGCAACTGCTGGGGCGTTTCGGGAACACCGGATAACTGTAAATATTCAGGGCTGGCTACCAGCCAGAGTTTTGAATGGCCTAAAACGCGGGCATGCAGGGTGGAATCTTCCAGTTTACCAATGCGAATAGCCAGATCGGTGCGTTTTTCCAGCAAGTTAATGATGCCATCGCTGGCACTCAGCTCAATATCAATGAGCGGATAACGTTGCGAAAAATCCTTAATATGCGGTGTTATCTGGTGAAGAATAAAGGGGCTGGCGGAGTCAATACGTAAGCGTCCGGACGGTTTTTCATGGCGAATCTTCAGCCACTCTTCGGCTTCGGACAATTTCTCTAATCCCACTCTGACCTTTTCAATAAACAGGCTTCCTTCTTCCGTTAATTCTACCCGTCGGGTTGTGCGGGAAAACAGGGTGGTATTTAACTGTTTTTCCACTCTGGCAACAGCGCGGGAGACTTTAGCAACCTGAATATCTAATTGTTCTGCTGCGGCAGAAAAACCACCGGAGTCAGCAACCGCAATCAGGATAGTCAAATCGTCAGAATGAGTGATTATTGTCATAATTGATAAAATCTTTTGCTTTTAGTGATGTTTATTGAAAAAGAATCTATCAGCACAATGGCGTCAGTCAAGTCAATCTGAGGAACTTTTTCCATGTCAAAAATGCCGCTTGCCTTATGGGCGCTGACCCTGAGTGCATTTGCTATTGGTACTACAGAATTTGTTATTGTTGGTCTGATTCCAACCATCGCCGGTGATTTACAGGTATCACTACCATCTGCGGGGCTTTTGGTCAGCCTGTATGCGTTAGGGGTTGCCGTTGGTGCTCCGGTATTAACTGCACTGACCGGACGCTGGAAGCGCAAAAAAGTATTGTTGGCTCTGATGGGGCTGTTTATTGCCGGTAATCTGCTGGCATGGAATTCCCCCGGTTATGAAACCTTAATTGCCGCACGTATTCTTACCGGATTAGCGCATGGCGTTTTCTTCTCTATTGGTTCTACCATTGCTACCGGACTGGTTGCCAAAGATAAAGAGGCCAGTGCTATCGCTCTGATGTTTACCGGATTAACCGTTGCACTGGTTACCGGGGTTCCTTTAGGTACCTGGATTGGTCAACATTTTGGCTGGCGGGCAACTTTCCTGGTGGTCTCTGTTCTGGGTATTATTGCCCTGTTGGGGAGTGCTGTTCTGATCCCTGCCGATTTGAAACAGGCTGCTCCGGCAAAACTGTCTGCCCAGCTTAAGGTGTTAACTCAGCCACGTCTGTTATTGGTTTATGGTATTACCGCAGTAGGTTATGGCGGTACCTTTATTGCCTTCACTTTTTTAGCGCCTATTTTACAGCAAGTGTCTGGTTTTCAGGCGGGTTCAGTTGCCGGGATCATGCTGGTCTATGGTGTCTCTGTCACCATTGGGAATATTTGGGGCGGTAAACTGGCGGATAGTATGGGGCCTGTTCGCGCACTGAATATCATTTTTGCTGCTCTGGCATTAGTACTGTTTGTCTTTACCTTTACTGCAAACAGTCAGATTGGTGCGCTATTAACGGTATTTGTTTGGGGAGCCTTTGCTTTTGGTAATGTTCCCGGATTACAAGTCTATGTTGTTCAACTGGCGAAGAAATACACTCCGGATGCAGTTGATGTGGCATCTGGTCTGAATATTGCCGCTTTTAATATCGGTATTGCTATTGGTGCCTGGTTGGGTGGACATGTAGTGGCAGACATGGGATTAATGGATACCCCATGGATTGGCGGACTCATCGTAATATTGGCTCTGGCAATGACACGCTTATCAGGTTTTCTGGATAACCGCAGCACAACGCAAGCAGCGGCCTGTCAAATTTAATGCAGCAGAAAGAATTTATTAACTGAATTAAAATCGACAACGATTCAATAGATTAAAAACTGGAAGAGGTTTCGCATATTAATACCGGCAGGTTTGATTCCCTGCCAGCAGTTCAGATATGGTAATCTTCTGTAGGGCAAACAAAGCCTGAGACCTCTGTTCTCAGGCTTTGTTGCGAATAGCCCATATTAAGGTAATTAGCGCAGGAGAGGATCCATCTTGAACACCAGAACATGTGAGTTGAGTCAGCGGATAGGCCAACACCTTGCAGCTACAGGCCAGTGGATCACTTGCGCTGAGTCTTGCACCGGAGGTTTGATTGCGGCTTATTTTACTGAGATAGCAGGGAGTTCAGCCTATTTCGACCGCGGTTTTGTCACTTACAGTAATCTGGCTAAACAGCAGTTACTGGGAGTTAATCAACAGACGCTATCCCAATGGGGAGCCGTTAGTGAACAAACGGTGAGAGAAATGGCAACCGGTGCGCTAAAGGCGGCTGGTGCCGATATCGCTATTTCGGTTAGCGGTATTGCCGGACCCGACGGTGGCAGTGCTGAAAAGCCCGTTGGTACCGTTTGGTTTGGCTGGGCGAATCGGGAGGGGCTGGTGATTGCCCGCAAAAGGCGCTTTAATGGCAACCGCCACCAGGTCCGTCAACAGGCGGTAGAATATGCCCTGACGGTGGTACTGGAAAAATTTATTTAAAACTGACTTGATACTGTATGATTATACAGTATAATCATTTCATCGCTTTAGAGATAAAGTCTCGTATTACTTTATGACCACATTTGATAACCACGGAGCCGCATAATGGATGACAACAAACAAAGAGCGCTTGCCGCCGCATTAGGACAGATTGAAAAGCAGTTTGGTAAGGGTTCTATCATGCGTTTGGGTGACACTCAATCTCTTGATGTTGAGTCTGTTTCCACCGGCTCCCTGAGCCTGGATGTTGCACTGGGCATTGGTGGTTTACCAATGGGCCGCGTTGTTGAAATCTTCGGGCCAGAATCTTCCGGTAAAACTACACTAACCCTGTCTGTTATTGCTCAGGCGCAAAGAGAAGGCAAAACCTGTGCCTTTATCGATGCTGAACATGCTCTGGACCCTATTTATGCCGCCAAACTGGGTGTGCAGGTTGATGATTTACTGATATCTCAACCAGACACCGGTGAGCAAGCGTTGGAGATTTGTGACGCGTTAGTTCGTTCAGGTGCTGTTGACGTTATCATCATTGACTCCGTTGCTGCGTTAACACCAAAAGCTGAAATCGAAGGCGAAATGGGTGATTCTCACGTTGGTCTGCAGGCTCGTTTAATGTCTCAGGCACTTCGTAAGTTAACCGGTAATATTAAGAATGCTAAATGTCTGGTGATCTTCATTAACCAGATTCGTATGAAAATTGGCGTTATGTTTGGTAACCCTGAAACCACCACCGGTGGTAACGCGTTGAAATTCTACTCTTCTGTTCGTCTGGATATTCGCCGTGTAGGTGCAATTAAAGATGGTGAAGAAGTCGTAGGTAACGAAACGCGCGTTAAAGTGGTGAAAAATAAAATTTCTGCACCATTCCGTCAGGCAGATTTCCAAATTCTGTACGGCAGCGGTATCTCTAAAGAGAGCGAGCTGATCGATTTAGGCGTTAAACATAAGCTGGTTGATAAATCTGGCGCATGGTATGCCTATAACGGTGACAAAATTGGTCAGGGTAAAGCAAATTCAATGAAATTCCTGCAGGAAAACCCGGCGATTTCTAACGACCTGGAAAAACGCCTGCGTGATTTATTGCTGACTGCTAACCCGTTTGTACCAGCAGGCGCAGATGCTGAAGATGATGCTGAACTGCCAGAAGGCGAAGAGTTTTAATCTCAGCCGTAAGTTTAAGCTATAGAGTTGATTAGCTATGAAATCACTATTACCACGAGCCATGCGGTTATTAGCCCAGCGTGATTATAGTGAACAAGAGATGCGCCGTAAGCTTGCGGCGCACTCTCCTTTTGATCGTACCGCAGAAAAAGAACCCATCGATCAAGCCATTGAATATTGCCATCAGTACAACTGGCTTAATGATGCGGAATACTCTCGTAAATTTATTCTCAGCCGCAGCCATAAAGGCTATGGTCGCCAGCGCATTCAATCGGAGCTACAGCAAAAGGGCATCGATCGGGACGATATTTCCCGAGCCATGCAAGAGTGTGAAATTGACTGGTATGAGAAGGCTAAAAAAGTCGCCACTCAACGTTTTGGTGACGATATTCCAACCGACTGGAAAGGACGCTCAAAAATGCAGCGTTATCTGGCCTATCGTGGATTTGCTCAGGACGAAATTCAATCAGTTTTCAGCGATTCTGAATAATAAATCCTCTGCTGATTTACTTCCCATCAAAGAAATTTTATCTTATGGCTACTTTTAATTCGTAAAACAGGCCGTTTACTTCCTTTTTTCGTGCTTAACTTACGTATCGCCTTCATTTTAGCCAGATATTGGAAATTATATGAGCAAGAGCACCGCTGAGATCCGTCAAGCGTTTCTCGATTTCTTTAATAGTAAAGGGCACCAGGTTGTCGACAGCAGCTCTTTAGTGCCACATAACGATCCAACACTCCTGTTTACCAACGCAGGAATGAACCAGTTTAAGGACGTATTCCTTGGACTGGACAAGCGTGCCTACACTCGGGCAACGACTTCTCAGCGCTGTGTGCGCGCCGGTGGTAAACATAATGACTTAGAAAACGTAGGTTATACCGCTCGCCACCACACCTTCTTTGAAATGCTGGGCAACTTCAGCTTTGGTGACTACTTTAAGCACGACGCTATCAATTTTGCCTGGGAGCTACTTACCGGCGCTCAATGGTTTAACCTGCCAAAAGAGAAACTGTGGGTAACCGTGTACGCAACGGACGATGAAGCTTACGAAATCTGGGAAAAAGAGATCGGCATTCCTCGTGAAAGAATTATCCGTATTGGCGATAACAAAGGTGCAGCTTACGCGTCAGATAACTTCTGGCAGATGGGCGATACTGGCCCTTGTGGTCCATGTACTGAGATCTTCTTTGATCATGGCGATCACATCTGGGGTGGACCTCCGGGTTCACCAGAAGAAGATGGCGACCGCTATATTGAGATCTGGAATATCGTATTTATGCAGTTCAACCGTCAAACCGACGGTACCATGCAGCCACTACCGAAGCCTTCGGTTGATACCGGCATGGGCTTAGAACGTATTGCTGCTGTTTTACAACATGTTAATTCTAACTACGATATCGATCTGTTTCGTACTCTGATTGAGGCCGCGGCTAAAGAAACTAAAGCCACTGATTTAACCAGCAAGTCTTTACGGGTTATTGCTGACCATATTCGTTCTTGTGCTTTCCTGATTTCCGACGGCGTAGTGCCATCGAATGAAGGTAGAGGCTATGTATTACGCCGTATTATCCGCCGTGCTGTACGTCATGGGCATATGCTGGGCGCTACAGAAACCTTCTTCTATAAGTTAGTGACTCCATTAATTAGCGTCATGGGTAATGCTGCTGATGAACTGCGTCGTCAGCAGTCTATGGTTGAACAAACGCTGAAAACGGAAGAAGAGCAGTTTGCCCGCACTCTGGAGCGTGGTTTGACGCTACTGGATGAAGAGCTGAGTAAGCTGACCGGGGATACACTGGCAGGTGAAACCGCATTCCGTCTATACGACACCTTTGGCTTCCCACTGGATTTAACGGCTGACGTTTGCCGTGAACGTAATATTAAAGTTGATGAAGTCGGTTTTGAAAAAGCGATGGAAGAACAGCGCCGTCGTGCTCGTGAATCCAGCGGTTTTAGCGCTGACTACAGTAAGTTAATTCGTGTTGACGGTGAAACCTGCTTTAGTGGCTATGAGCGTCTGGAGCAATCATCAAAAGTTATCGCACTGTTTGTTGCCGGTAATGAAGTTAAAGAAATTAAGAGCGGTCAGGAAGCGGTAGTGGTGCTCGACAGTACACCGTTCTATGGCGAATCTGGTGGTCAGGTTGGCGATCAGGGTATGCTGAAATCAGCGAATAGCACCTTTGATGTGCTGGATACCCAAAAATATGGTCAGGCAATTGGCCATGTTGGTCGTTTGGCTCAGGGTGAACTGAAAGTAGGTGACAGCGTTGATGCCGTAGTGGATAGCGTACGTCGCGGACGCATTCGTCTTAACCACTCAGCAACTCACTTGTTGCATGCTGCATTACGCCAGATTTTAGGTGAGCACGTTGCTCAGAAAGGTTCTCTGGTTAATGACAACTATCTGCGTTTTGACTTCTCTCACCCTGAAGCAATGAAGCCAGAGCAGATTCGTGCCGTTGAAGATTTAGTTAATCAGCAAATTCGCCGTAATTTGCAGGTAGAAACTAATATTATGGATTTGGAAGATGCCCGGGCTAAAGGCGCTATGGCGTTATTTGGTGAGAAGTACGATGATAAAGTTCGCGTACTTTCCATGGGTGACTTCTCAACCGAATTGTGTGGTGGTACTCATACTGAAGCCACCGGTAATATTGGTCTGTTCCGTATTACTTCTGAATCAGGTATTGCAGCCGGCGTGCGCCGTATTGAAGCGGTTACCGGTGAAAACGCTATTGTTTCTATGCATCAGCAAAGTGATGTGCTGAGTGAAGTGGCATCATTGGTTAAAGGTGACAGCAACAGTCTGATCGAAAAAGTGAAGAGCTTACTGGAACACGCCAAAGGCGTTGAGAAAGAGCTTCAACAGTTGAAAGACCAACTGGCAGCTCAGGAGAGCTCATCGCTGGTCAGCAAAGCGGTTGACGTGAAAGGGGTTAAGCTACTGGTTAGCAACCTGCAAAACGTAGAACCAAAAATGTTGCGTACCATGGTTGATGATATTAAGAATCAACTGGGCTCAGGCATTATTGTATTGGCAACAGTACATGATGATAAAGTCAGTTTGATTGCTGGTGTTACCAAAGATCTGGTTGATAGAGTAAAAGCAGGCGATCTGATTAGCCCTGTTGCTCAGTTAGTGGGTGGTAAAGGCGGTGGTCGTCCTGATATGGCCCAGGCGGGCGGTACAGACGTGTCTGCATTACCCGCTGCGCTGGCAACGGTTGAAAGTTGGGTTGCGGCTAAACTATAAAATAAGCAATTCCGCAGGTTTGTATGATTATTCACTTTTGTCATATTGGAACCTGCGGGATTGTCTGATATTTTTAGTTGGAACAAATTAGTACAAAATTACAAAAGTTAGCTAAACTTAGGCATATACGTGTTCTTATCTTGATTATTGGCTGAATGAGTCAGTGATGCTAGTTAATCTATCGGATTTATAGCTTACGTTCTTAGGGCATATCATGGATAATGGGCAGGATGCACAAAGAGATGCAATGGTCTGTTTAATCTGTCAAGGAGCAAAGAATGCTTATTCTAACTCGTAGAGTTGGTGAGACGCTGATGATTGGTGATGAAGTAACCGTTACTGTTCTGGGCGTAAAAGGTAATCAAGTTCGTATTGGTGTTAACGCACCGAAAGAAGTATCTGTTCATCGTGAAGAGATCTACCAGCGAATTCAGGCTGAAAAGTCACAACAATCGACTTTTTAACCAATCAACGCGCCTTACTTGCGGTTATCGAAAGTAAGGCGCGTTGCTTTTTGCTAAATTCCTCCGTTTTTTTGTTATTACATTTTTTTATATTCTTGTTTTACCCCTTGGTTTTAGCCACAAAAGCCGGATTTTTTGCTGGCAAAATGTTCGTGTTGTTTGCTTAGTGCACAAACGAACCTAATGAACGAAAAAGTATTTGACTTATAAGTCCGGGAAAGTAATATGTGCGCCACGCAGTCTTGATAAACATTTTAAACGTTTAGCAAACTGTAGATAGTAAAACACGGTGAGGTGGCCGAGAGGCTGAAGGCGCTCCCCTGCTAAGGGAGTATGCGGTCAAAAGCTGCATCGAGGGTTCGAATCCCTCCCTCACCGCCATTTACTACATTGTTAGAATCTGCACCCGTAGCTCAGCTGGATAGAGTACTCGGCTACGAACCGAGCGGTCAGAGGTTCGAATCCTCTCGGGTGCACCATATTTTACAGTGTTGTTTTAGTAACAGCATTCGTATCAAAAACAGATAGCATCGTAATATCTGTTTCAAAGAATCAAAGAGCACTCGTAGCTCAGCTGGATAGAGTACTCGGCTACGAACCGAGCGGTCAGAGGTTCGGATCCTCTCGGGTGCACCATACTTTACATTGTTGTTTTAATAACAGCGTTTGTAACAAAAACAGATGCCGTCGTAGTGTTTGTTTCAAAGAATCAAAGAGCACCCGTAGCTCAGCTGGATAGAGTACTCGGCTACGAACCGAGCGGTCAGAGGTTCGAATCCTCTCGGGTGCACCATCTTGAAGTTTACAGATACCGAAAGGTATCTTTTTTTATGTCTGAAATTTGATATCTCCCCATCTTCTATTGGTTTTTCCACATTTTATCTGCTGATTCACAATGTTATTTCTATCCCTGTATGACAAGATAATCATACTGATGTGTTGGGATGGTCATAGCATCTGTGGGGAAAATACCGCACCAGAAACCCCTGACGGGCTTTTTCTCTGTATGACTTATCCTGATGAACTAATGCTGAAATTATCGCTTAAACGGGATTACAGAGCGTTATATCAGTCTGGTAATAACATCGAAGTATCTTATCGAGATTTACCAATAAAAAAGCGGTCTGTAAGACCGCTGAAGTGAGACAAAGACAACAATGAGGGATGTAGCTTAAAAACACTATCCTTTTACGCCACCTGCCGTCAGACCACTGACTAACCAACGCTGGGCCAACAGGAAGACAACGGTAATAGGGATAGCGGACAACACGGCGGCAGCAGCAAAATCGCCCCACAGATAGTTTTGTGGATTGAGGTACTGCTGCATTCCTACTGCCAGCGTATAACTGTTCACATCGCGTAACAGCAATGACGCTACTGGTACTTCGGTAATGGCAGCAATAAACGATAAAATAAACACCACGGCCAGAATTGGCGCCGACAATGGCAGCAGAACTAAACGGAAAGCCTGCCATGGGGTAGCCCCATCTAATGCAGCCGCTTCTTCCAGGCTACCATCAATGGTTTCGAAATAGCCTTTAATGGTCCATACATGTAGGGCGATTCCACCCAGATAGGCAAAGATGACTCCGCCATGGGTGTTGAGTCCCAACATAGGAACATATTGTCCCAGACGGTCAAACAACGCATATAACGCCACTAAAGAGAGGACTGCCGGGAACATCTGAAAGATCAGCATGCTTTTTAGCAGCGTGCTTTTACCGCGAAAGCGCATACGGGCAAAAGCATAGGCACAGGTAGTCGACAGGGCCACAATGCCGATTGATGTAATCACCGCTATTTTGACCGAGTTCCATAACCACAATAGAACCGGGAAGGGCGGTGGCGTCACTTTACCGTTAGCGTCGGTGATGCTGAACCCCAGCGCCAGTTTCCAGTGCTCCCAAGAGATTTGTTCAGGGATCAAGCTGCCGGTAGCAAAGTTACCTGAACGCAAAGAAATCGCGATCACCATCAGTAGTGGAAACATAATCAGCGCAATAAAACACAGCAGCAGAAGATGGGTAAGACCGATACGTAATCGCTGAGATTTAGGTTGAACCATTGCCATATTATTCTCTCTCCTTAATCAAAGTTCATACGTGATGCTTTGAGGTTGATAACCGCCAGCGCACCCACCAGTAAAAAAATCAGGGTGGCTATAGCAGCCGCCAGGCCAAAGTTTTGCCCACCGCTGCCTTCAAATGCCATACGGTAAGTGAAGCTAACCAGTAAGTCGGTATAACCCGCTGGCGTGGTGGTGCCTATCCGGTCAGGACCACCGTTGGTAAGCAACTGGATTAATACGAAGTTATTAAAGTTAAACGCGAAGCTGGCAATCATCAGCGGCGTTAACGGCTTAATTAATAATGGAAAAGTGATACGGAAAAAGTTCTGGAACAGGTTTGCCCCATCCATTGCTGAAGCTTCATATAAATCATCAGGAATAGTTTTCAGCAGCCCCATACACAAAATCATCATATAGGGATAGCCCAGCCAGATATTGACGATCACAATCATGCTGCGGGCCATGGTTGGATCATTAAACCAGGCCGGTTTGATGCCAAATAGTGCCTCCAGCATCATATTGATCTCACCAAAGCTTTGGTTGAACAACCCTTTAAAGATCAGAATCGAGATAAAAGAGGGAACGGCATAAGGCAGAATTAATAGTACCCGATAAATGGCACGGCCTTTCAACGACTCCCACTGGACAACACAAGCTAATACCATGCCTACGGCTACGGTAAACACGACGGTCAGCAGTGAGAAAGCGATAGTCCAGATAAAAATAGAGATAAAGGGTTTTTGAATGCCTTCATCAAACATGACGGTCAGGAAGTTTTTCCAGCCGACAGTAACGGTAAAACCAGGGCTCAGTACTTCGGTTTGCCACTGTCCCTGAGCATCTATGGCCTGATAAAAGCCGGTGTCTTCATTAGGTAGGTAGCGAACGCCGGTTTGCTGGTTGAGTAGAGTTTTTTGGTCCTCTGCCAGCACATACAGCGATTGAATTTCAGAAAACTGGCGCAGTGAACTCATGCGCAATACTCTTTCTTCTGGCAGTTGAACTGATAACGTTCCGAGCTGCTTGTTGTTCTGAATAACAACACGTAAAGGTGCGGCTTCTTCTGTTGGTGCCGCGGTGGCTTTTTCTACTTTCAGGGTCAGAGGTGGTTCATTGAGATCGAAAGGCTCAGAGAGCAACATCTCATTTTGTGTATCATTCAGGAACAGACGCCATTTTTGACCTTCCGGATAGAGTGAAAAGTTATAGGCATGTCCGGAAGTAAACTGATTTTGCAGTAATACAGATTGAGCACGTTCAAAGGTTAGTTGGTTGACGCTGCTGTAGTTAGTAAAGGCAATAGCGATGGTACAGGCTAAAGGAAACAGGACAAACAGTCCCATTCCCGCCAGACCCGGATACACATAGCGCCAGGCATAAGTGCGTGGGTTAGCAAACACATACAGGCCCAAACCCACCAGTATCAGTGTCAGAATGGCAAACAGATATTCGCCCTGAGCATACATCAGCACCACCAGATAGCATGCAAACAACGCGAAGAGTGTAATGACCAGCCATTTCAGGCCGTTACCCAGGCTAAACCCTTTGTTTCCTTGTGGTAATTCGGTTTGAATAACAGACATGACGAACTCCTTTAGGTGGCCCGGGATACTATAAAAATCCGGTGATTAGCAGCGACGCAGTCATCTGCGCCGCTGTTTTACTGATTTACTTGGTAATACGGGTTTCAACATCTTTTAATGCGGCAGGAACAGTCTGACGGCCATGAATAGCATTCAGAATAGCGCTACGTTCGGCATACCAGAATCCACTCATTTGTGGAATGTTTGGCATGATTTCACCTTTTTGCGCATTGTTCATGGTGGCGGCGATGCGTGGATCTTTTTCCAGTTTTTCCTGATAAGATTTCAGCGCCACGGCACCCAGCATTTTATCGTTATTAACCAGCGTTAATCCTTCATCAGTCAGCAGGTAGTTTTCCAGGAATTCTTTTGCCAGATCTTTGTTTGGACTGGCGGTATTAATCCCGGCAGACAGTACACCAACAAATGGTTTAGATGGCTGACCCTTAAAGCTTGGTAACATAGTTACACCATAATTCACTTTAGCTTTGTCCAGGTTGCCCCATGACCATGGGCCATTGATGGTCATCGCGGTATCGCCCTTAATGAAGGCGGCTTCAGCCACGGAGTAATCGGTATCCGGGCTGATATGTTTGTTTTTGACCAGATCTACCAGGAACTGTAATCCAGCTTGTGCACCGGGATTATTTACCCCAACGTTTTTCACGTTATAGTGGCCGTTCTCCAGCTTGAAGGCATAGCCGCCGTCAGCAGCAATAAGTGGCCAGGTGAAGTAGGGTTCTTGCAGGTTCCACATAATGGCGCTTTTACCTTTAGCGCGCAGTTTGGTATCCAGTGCGGTAACTTCTTCCCAGGTTTTTGGTGGCTCTGGCAGTAAGTCTTTGTTGTAGATCAGCGATAAGGATTCTACTGCGATTGGGTAACCAATCAGTTTGCCTTTATAACGCAGCGCATCCCAGGTGAATGGTGCAACTTTGTCCTGCAGGGCTTTAGATGGGGTTACTTCTGCCAACAGGCCTGATTCAGCATAACCGCCAAAACGGTCGTGAGCCCAGAAAATGATGTCAGGGCCATCGCCTGTTGCGGCAACTTGAGGATATTTCTCTTCCATCTTATCCGGGTGTTCAACAGTAACGCTGATACCGGTATCTTTTTCAAATTTCTTCCCGACTTCAGCCAGACCGTTGTATCCTTTATCACCATTGATCCAGATAACCAGTTTGCCTTGTTCAATTTTGGCCATTGCCGAGCTGGAGAGGCAAAGTGCCACCAGAGCAGATAGGGTTGCCACCTTAGAAACCGCCAGTGGACGTTGGGTATGACGACGTGCAGCTTTTAGTATACGGAACATCATAGTTATCCTTCTTTCAATTTAGTCAGGTAGTCCGGATAGCAATCGGTATTCGGTTGCCAGGGCAAAGACATTTACACAGTGACTATGTTGCAGCCTTGAGTGAATAAAACACATCCTCCTCTTTTCTATGCCCTCCAACACCTTTGTGTGATGTGCGTTGCAATTACAACGCGTTTTGTGCGCCTTATCACATAAAATTCATGATTAATTTGTGAGTAAATTTACAATCTTTCGTTCATCGAGGGGGAAATCATCTCCCCTGTGTTTCTCTCATCCTCCCACCTCCTCCCCCCTCCTCCCCCCATAAAAAACCTTTCGGTGGATGATTTGTGCTTGCGATTTTTTATGCAATATCGCAGCCATACCAATTTATCGGTTGGTCGAGTATGACCACAGAAACCGACAAACAGAGAGGAGCTAATTATGGCCAATGTCACGCTAAGCAATGTAAGTAAGGCGTTCGGTGATGTTGTCATTTCCAGGGACATTAATCTTGAAATCGATGATGGTGAGTTCGTCGTATTTGTAGGCCCGTCAGGCTGTGGCAAATCTACTCTGCTGCGCATGATTGCCGGACTGGAAGATATCACCTCCGGCGAACTGACCATCAACGGTAAAAGAATGAATGAGGTGCCACCGGCACAGCGTGGAATCGGGATGGTTTTCCAGTCTTATGCGCTGTATCCCCATCTTTCTGTGGCAGACAACATGTCTTTTGGCCTGAAACTGGCTAAAGCACCTAAAAGCGAAATTAAGCACCGGGTCGCTCAGGTTGCAGAAATGCTGCAACTGGGTCATATGCTGGAACGTCGACCAAAAGAACTATCGGGAGGTCAACGTCAGCGTGTGGCGATTGGCCGTACTCTGGTGGCCGAGCCGGAAGTCTTTCTACTGGATGAACCGCTTTCTAACCTGGATGCCGCTTTGCGCGTTCAGATGCGTATCGAAATTTCCCGTCTGCACAACCGCCTGAAGCGCACCATGATTTACGTTACGCACGATCAGGTAGAGGCGATGACGCTGGCGGACAAAATAGTGGTGCTGGATGCCGGACGTATTGCTCAGGTGGGTAAACCGCTGGAGCTGTACCACTACCCGGCAAATCGCTTTGTGGCTGGGTTTATTGGTTCACCAAAAATGAATTTCTTGCCGGTAAAAGTCACCGCAACAGCCATTGAACAAGTACAAATTGCATTACCAAACGGGCAGTTGGTTTGGCTGCCGGTAGACAGTCATGGAGTTCAGGTGGGGACCAATATGTCTCTGGGGATCCGGCCTGAACATTTAACAACCAGTGAGATTGCAGATGTCACGCTGGAGGGAGAAGTACAGGTAGTAGAGCAGTTAGGCAATGAAACACAGATCCATATCCAAATTCCGTCGATCGGACAAAACCTGATTTACCGTCAGAACGACGTTGTTCTGGTAAAAGAAGGCTCCACCTTTGCCATTGGTTTACCGCCACAACGCTGTCATCTATTTCACAGCGATGGCAGGGCCTGTCAACGGTTACACAGAGAGCTGGGCGTTTAAATAAACATATAGCCACCTGGTGGCATCATAGGAGAACTACGATGGTCGTGTCCCGCAAGTTACAACTTTCTTTAGCCGTTGCAGCAGGAGTTTTTGCAACTCAGGCACTGGCTGTTGATTTTCATGGTTATGCTCGTTCTGGTATTGGCTGGTCAGGAGATGGTGGTGACCAACAATGTTTCCAGTCTACGGGCGCACAAAGTAAGTACCGTTTAGGTAACGAATGTGAAACCTACGCAGAACTGAAATTAGGGCAGCAGTTATGGCAAGAAGGCGATAAGAAGTTTTATCTGGACACCAACGTTGCCTACTCAATCGATCAGGCAAACGACTGGGAATCAACCGATCCGGCATTCCGTGAAATTAACGTGAAAGGTGAAAACCTGATCGACTGGTTGCCAGGTTCAACCATGTGGGCCGGTAAGCGTTTCTACCAGCGTCACGATGTTCATATGATCGACTTTTACTACTGGGATATTTCTGGTCCGGGAGCAGGTCTGGAAAATATCGATCTGGGCTTTGGTAAATTGTCGATGGCAGTTACGCGTGATACCGAATCAGGTGGTTCTCACGGCTGGATTGACGGACAGGCGGATGAGATCCCTACCTCTAACGACGTGTTTGACATTCGTTTAGCCAACCTGAATACCAACCCGGATGGCGTACTGGAGCTGGGTGTTGATTATGGTCGTGCCAATGCTCGTGATGGTTATTCTTTAGCTGATGACGCTTCGAAGGATGGCGCGATGTTTACCGCTGAACATACACAAAGTATGTTAGGTGGCTTTAACAAGTTTGTAGTTCAATATGCAACAGATTCAATGACTTCCTGGAACTCTGGTCACTCACAGGGTGCCAGCGTAAATAACAATGGTAGTATGGTCCGCGTATTGGATCACGGTGCCATTTCTCTGGCACAGGATTGGGATCTGATGTACGTAGCTATGTATCAGGACACCGATCTTGATAACAACAATGGCTCAACCTGGTATACCGTTGGTGTACGTCCAATGTATAAATGGACACCAATTATGAGCACATTGTTGGAAGCAGGCTATGATAATGTGAAGGCTCAGAACACTGGCGATCGTAACAGCCAGTATAAAATTACTCTGGCACAACAATGGCAAGCAGGTAACAGCATTTGGTCTCGTCCGGCCATCCGCGTATTTGGTACCTATGCAAATTGGGATGAGAAGTGGGGATATAACGACGGTGTTGCAACTAATGATACCTCGACTAAAACCTACAGCCGTGGAAATGACGATGAGTTCTCCTTCGGCGTTCAATTCGAAGCCTGGTGGTAATAACATCTGATGTCCCAATGACAGGCGTGAATGATTTATTATTTAGCGCCTGTCATTTTTCTGTTGTATGAGTATTTTGCTACTTTCAGAGGGAAAAATAATGAATAACAAATATCTGGCCTTATGTTTAGCTCTGGCACTTGGCAGCGGCATGGTCGGTCAGGCTCAGGCGGTATCGCTGTTCAGTGATAGCGTTCAGGCCCCGGAGAGCGTGACAACCGCTCCTACACTTTCTGGCAGTAAGCTGCAGCAGTTGCCATGGCAGCCGCTGGTTCCACCTACATCCCAAACGATTAAACTGGATGCAAGCTCACCTCAACTATCTCAGGGTGACATTCGCGGAGCAGTAGCCACCATTGCATTGCCCGCTAATCGCGGTACTTTGGAAATAACCTTATCCAGCCTGGTAGACAACAAAAGCGTTTATGCACCTAACGTTTTAGTGTTGGACGAGCAAATGCGTCCGGCTGCGTATTATCCCAGCGAGCGATTTGCTTATGCGGGTCCGGAGGTTATGGATACTGACCGCCTGCAAGGCACATTACGCCTGACTCCGGCTTTAGGCCAACAGCAGATCTATATGCTGGTGTACACCACCAATAAAGACCTGCAACAGACCACCAAATTAACAGCTCCGGCCAAAGCTTATGCTAAAGGCGTGGGGAATGCGGTACCGGATATTCCGGACCCAATTGCTCAGCACAGTGAGCAGGGCACACTGAAAGTTGTTGTGAAATCCGATCAGCAAAACGGCAACGTAATGATTGGCCAGTTGATGCCAACTTCTTCGTCGGATACCGCAGCAACAGCCGTTATTCCTGCGCCAGCGGCAGCACCGGTAGCGAAGCCTCATGCCGCGCCGGAAAAAGTACTGACGGATACCGAAGAGTACTTTAACCAGAGTATTCGCACAGCGGTGAAGCAGGGTGATATTGATAAAGCGCTGAAGCTGCTGGATGAAGCGGAGAGATTGGGATCGACGACGGCGAGAGAGACGTTTGTTGGGAGTATGAAGAGTAAGAAGTAATTTGAATTAGGTTTAGAGAAGGTTTCGCCTGTAAATAATGTGTCGTTTGCTCGGCTACTATGTGGTGGTCGGGCATGATTAAACTTTGAGTCAGTTTCGCCGCCTTTAGCTCAGCGTTTATTTTGCCAGCGGTGCTTGCGTCGAGCAAAGGGGCGTTGAGGCGAACGCCCCTCTGCACTCCCCGCGCCTGCGCAGCCGACTGTTGACCGCCGCGTTGCGGCGGCAACCTCAGCCAATAAAAAAGTCAACGCACCGGCGCAGAGCCGCTCCAGACGTCGCTGCGCCTCGACCAACATCCATGTTGGTCGTGCTACTTTTTTATTGTCTGAGGCAACATTCGGATGCTTTAACCTGAAGGGCAAAGGGCAAAGGGCAAAGGGCAAAGGGCAAAGGGCAAAGGGCAAAGGGCAAAGGGCAAAGGGCAAAGGGCAAAGGGCAAAGGGCAAAGGGCAAAGGGCAAAGGGCAAAGGGCAAAATATAAAAATTAAATGCCTGAATGAAATATTTGGTTGGCAGTTAGCATTGTCAATCGGAGGGAGAGGCCGCCGTGGGGGGCGACTTGGCGTAAGCCAACGAAGTGCCCGTAGGCGGACTAGGCCCGACGCACTCCAAACTAAAGTACAGACGGTGTTCCGGCCGGGCACAACGGTGATATCCGCAACATTGTTTTTACGGCCGGAATATCCCCAGCGCCAAATCATCCAAAAGCCAATTGTCGGTAAGGCCGACATACACCCGGCTTAAGTACAAACGGTCTTCCGGCCGAGCACAACGGTGATATCCGCAACATTGTTTTTACGGTCGGAATATCCTCAAAACCAATTAAACATAAAGGGCCATCAAATGATGGCCCTTTATGTTCACTATTAGCCCTACGGCTATTTCAATTTCGACTTCCGGCTCGCCGCCAGCAACCTCTTGCTATTCAAATCATTCAACAAACGACGTATCGATGAATCAGCGAACATATTCTCCAGCGAGTCCGTCAGCTTACGACGCCAGTTTGGATATTCCTTATAGGTACCCGGTACGTTCACCGGTTCTGACATATCCAGCAAATCCTCTAACTGAATACCCACCAGAGCACTCTCCGTCAGCGCTAAATACCGCAACAAACCGCGATTAAGCTCCGGAGACATAGGCATATCTTTTACCGTCTTACGCATACTTTTTGGCACACAGTTATAACGATGTAAACTGTTCAGAATACCCTGTTTGGTAAGCTCACGTTCCTGATAGATCTTCGCCAGAGCTAGCGGGTTAGGGTAGAGGCCTAACTGCTTACCCAACGTTAAATCACCACATTGCCAGTAACCTTTCAGCGTTGGCATATCATGGGTGGTTGCTGTTGCCATCGCCTGTGGCAGATAGTTTTCCGGTGGGGTTAACTGATTTTGTTCATCCTGCTCAAAAAACAGAATTTTATAAGAGTACACGCCACAGGTGCTTAATTTACTGACGATATCCTTAGGCACAATCCCTAAATCTTCACCAATCACCATACATTGATGCCGCTGACTTTCCAGCGCCAGAATCGCCAGTAAATCATCTACCGGATAATGTACATAAGCACCGTTTTTAGCGCTTTCTCCCTGAGGGATCCACCACAAACGCAATAATGACATCACATGATCGATACGTAATGCACCGCACTGAGTCATATTGCCACGTAATAAATCAATGAACGGCTGATAGGCACGCTCCACCATTACATGAGGTCTCATTGGTGGTAGCGCCCAGTTTTGCCCCAGCGGACCAAGAATATCCGGTGGCGCACCGACGGAAGCGCTAAAACAATACAGCGAGCGATCTTTCCAGGCATCGGCACTCTCCTGAGCCACACCCACCGCCAGATCGCGATATAAGCCAATCGACATCTTCAACTTACGGGAAAGGCGATAGCACTCACTTAACTGCTGGTGCGCCAGCCACTGTAACCACAGATAGAATGACACTTCAGAAGCATGATCCTGAGCGAACTGACTGACTTCTTTATTCTGACTATCCTGATAGCCGATTGGCCATTGATACCATTGCCATGAATGACCAGCCTGTACCAAATAAACCGACAACGCATCAAAAATTGCCTGATAGCGTAGATCATCACCACCCTGAGCCACAAACTCATTGAATTCCAGCTGAGACTTATCTCTTTCCGGACGGGTAATAAATTGCTGATAAGCTAACTTCAGTGCCGCCAGTTTTAATGACATCACACCGGTGTAGTCAACCCATTCAACTTTACGCAGCTCGGCTAATTTTTTCTGAGTAGCGGCCTGTTGCCACCATTTTTGCGCTTTAGTACTGTGCTGAAAATCCTCCACCTGATTGATATCAATATAGATAATATTCAACCAACGGCGAGAAGAAGGACTATAAGGGCTGCAAAATTCAGGATTGGCAGGATAGAGGGCATGAATAGGATTCAGCCCGACAAAAGCTCCGCCTTGTTTCGCGATACTTTTTAGCAACTGCTGGACATCACCAAAATCACCAATCCCCCAGTTGCGATCGGAGCGTAGGGTATACATCTGAACGCAGGTCCCCCACAGCTTTTGGTGATGGTGAAGGGGGGCAGGCTCATAACAGCGCACTGGTGCTACAATCACCTGACAGTTCCATTGTTGCTGGCCCTGAATCAGCGTTAGCTGATGGTAACCACAGGGCAGATCGGCCGGTAACTTTAACGGTTTACCCTTAGCCACTTTGCCCTGCCGTAATTCTCCCTGTTCTAGTGCAAGCTGCCACTGAGCTTCAAAACTCAGTGGCAAAGAGAACGTGCTGTTTTGCTGTAACACAATAACCGGGGGGAGCGGCTCCCCCTCCTTATTATTTGGCAGGGTGAACTGCATTGCCGATAGCAACTGCTGTTTCACCTCATCACTGATGATTTCTGGTTGGCCATAGGCATTCAGATAGCTATCTGATATGCCTGCGGCCGCTGCCGTTTGTTCCAGGAGTGACTCTTTTTTTTTCATACATACCTGCTTATGCTTTGCGCTGCCAAATACGCTGCTGATAGTCACGGATAGAACGGTCAGAACTGAACATACCAACACGAGCAGTATTCAGAATCGTAGTTCTTGTCCAGAGGTCCCGATCGACAAAGTGTTCGCCCATACGTTTTTGTGCTTCGCAGTAGTCGGCGAAATCAGCCAGAACCAGATAAGGGTCACCGCCGCTGCCCAGACTGTTTAACATCAGATCGAAGGCATGTTTATTGCCCTGAGTGAAGAAACCACTGGAAAGCTCTTTCAGAATCGCATCCAAATGCTTATCTTTTTTACGCCATTTCAGCGGATCATAACCGGAGGCTTTTAAGGCATTAACCTGCTCAACGGTATGGCCGAAAATAAAGATATTTTCGTTGCCAACTTCCTGAGCGATTTCTACGTTAGCACCATCCAGCGTACCAATGGTCAGCGCTCCATTCAGTGCCAGCTTCATATTACCGGTACCTGACGCTTCTTTACCTGCAGTAGAGATCTGTTCCGACACATCAGCGGCAGGAATAATCAGCTCAGCCACCGATACCTTATAGTCAGGAATAAATACCACCTGCAGCTTCTGATTAACCAAAGGATCGTTATTGATCTTCTCAGCGACACAGTTAATGGCGTAAATAATATTTTTTGCCAAGTAATAACCTGGTGCGGCTTTAGCCGCAAACAGAAATACCCGCGGTGGAATATCCAGTGCCGGGTTATCACGCAGTTGACGATAAAGAGAAAGAATATGCAACAGATTAAGGTGCTGACGTTTGTATTCATGCAACCGCTTTATCTGTACGTCAAATATGGCACCAGGGTTAATCACCAAACCGGTAACCTGCTTCACATAACGCGCCAGGTGCAGCTTGTTGTCATCCTTGATTTGTTGATAGCGCTGACGGAAAGCGGCATCACCAATAAACGGTTCCAGCTTTTTCAACTGGTCTAAATCCGTAACCCAACCGGTGCCAATAGAATCATCAATCAGTGATGCCAGTGACGGGTTACACTGTTTTAACCAGCGGCGTGGCGTGATGCCATTGGTGACATTATGGAATTTATTGGGCCATAACTGGTTATATTCGGGGAACAGATCTTTCACCACCAACTCAGAGTGCAGGGCAGCAACACCGTTTACCGCAGAACCCCCAATGACGCACAGGTTACCCATGCGCACCTGACGGTTATGAACCACGCACAGTTTTTCCCATACTGCTTTATCTTTAGGCCAGGTTTTTTCTACCAGTGGCTTAAAGTGAGCATCAATTTGCTTAATGATGGCAAAGTGACGCGGCAGCAGACTTTGCATCAGCGAAGCGCTCCAGCATTCAAGGGCTTCTGGCATCAATGTATGGTTGGTGTAAGCAAAGGTTTTGCTTACGATAGACCAGGCCTTATCCCAACTCATTTGATGCTCGTCCAACAGAATGCGCATCAGTTCAGGAATGGCAATGGTTGGGTGAGTATCATTTAACTGAATAACCTGATAGTCCGCCAGTTGCTCAATTTTATGCCCAGCCAGATGGTGACGGCGCAGAATATCCGCAACAGAACAGGCGCACTGGAAGTATTGCTGCATCAGACGCAGGCGTTTACCCGCAGTATGGTTATCATTTGGATAGAGAACTTTAGTCAACTTCGCCGCTTCAATACCCAGACGTTCGGACTGAAGGAATTTACCATCGTTAAATAGCGTCAGGTCAAAAGGTTCGCTGTGGGTGGATTGCCATAATCTTAAGGTTTGAACCACCCCGTTTTGATAGCCGACCACTGGCAGATCCCAGGCTTCACCTATCAGTGTTAGTGCAGGTTCCCAGCGCTCAACACCTTTTGCATTTTTAACCAGTTTGCCGCCAAAGTTAACATGTACATTTAACGTCTCATTACGGCTGAACCATGGGTAATGCTCTCGCATCCAGTTATCAGGGGACTCATGCTGGTGTCCTTGTTTAAATGACTGGCGGAACAAGCCATATTGATAATTCAGGCCATAGCTGATGGCCGACTGACCAATGGTTGCCATTGAATCCAGAAAACAGGCTGCCAGACGACCCAGCCCACCGTTGCCCAACGCTGGGTCCACTTCTTGCTCCAGTAGATCGGTGAGCTCAACGTTATAGTCGGCCAGCGCAGTTTTTATCTGTTGATACAGCCCGAGGTTAAGCAGGTTATTCCCGGTTAAACGGCCGATCAGAAATTCCATTGAAATATAGTTAACCTGCCGCTGCTGAGTATTTGGCGCGGTAGCCTGCAGCGGTAGTAACTCGTTTAATGTCCGGCTGAGCGCTTGCCACCACTGGTGTTGAGTCATCTGTTGCGCTGATTGCAGACCAAAGCTTCGCCATTGACGGGCCAGACTGTCATGAAACTGCGCGGTATTAAATGTTTGCATAGTAGGTAGGGCCTCTAATTTTGTTAATTATATAGTAGCGCTCATGCTGTCATTGATGCAGGTGGAGAGCATCATCCCGAGGGGGATTAGTTAGGGAGGAGGAGTGGGGCGTAGTTGGGCCATATTCATACGATGATTTTTCTATTCTCAAGGTCAAAATTATCGATTAGGGGGCGGATAAAAATAGAGTATGCGACTAATATCAGACATGCATCAAAACAGAAAGTTGGAACTGTGACGTAAGGCCTTTTCAGGCAACCACAGGTTAGCGTTATATTGTGGTACTGTTAGATGTGTCGGACCGGGCGTGCAAAGTAAATTATTTGTGCTATAACTATTTGTATTTACATGTGTTAATTAAGATTCGAGTCTGATTATATGCTAATTCCATCAAAGCTCAGTCGTCCAGTAAGACAAACTCACGCAGTGATGCGCGATCGTTTAGTTAATAAGTTGTCCAATGCATTTGACTATCGTTTGATATTGGTAACGAGCCCGGCAGGCTATGGAAAAACCACCATGGTCACTCAATGGGCGTCTGAGATGCCTTATCTGGGGTGGTACTCGTTGGACGAAAGCGATAATCAGCCACAACGCTTTGCCAGCTATTTAGTCTCTGCAGTGCAGCAGGCGACCAATGGGCACTGTGAAAAAAGTGAAATTCTCACCCAAAAACACCAGTACACCAGTATTACCGCACTGTTTGCTCAGCTGTTTGTTGAGTTATCTGAGTGGCAGCAACCATTGTATCTGGTCATTGATGACTATCATCTGATCACCAATGACGTTATTCATGATGGAATGCGTTTCTTCTTACAGCATCAGCCAGAAAATCTTACTTTAGTGATCCTGTCGCGCAATCTTCCCGCGTTGGGAATTGCTAAATTACGGGTTCATGGTCAACTGCTGGAGATTGATAGCCAGCACCTGGCATTTACCCATGATGAAGCTAAAGATTTCTTCGACCACCGCCTTGATGCGCCGGTATCGGCAGAAGAGTCCCACCGGTTGTGTGATGAAGTGGCCGGCTGGGCAACGGCATTGCAATTAATTGCGCTTTCTACCCACCAGTCCGGACATTCGGTTAAGCAATCGGCTAAACGCCTGTCAGGGCTTAATATTCGCTATTTATATGATTATCTGGTGGATGAAGTACTTGATCGTACCGATGCAGTAACCCGTTCGTTTTTGCTGCGTTGTTCGGTACTGCGTTCGATGAATGCAGAATTGATAACCTGCATTACCGGAGAAGACCGAAGTCAGACGCGGCTGGAAGAGACCGAACGTCAGGGATTGTTTATTCAGCGTATGGACGATCGGGGAGAGTGGTTTAGTTTTCATCCTTTGTTTGCCAGTTTTTTACGCCAGCGCAGCCAAAATGAACTGGCTCAGGAGCTTCCTGAAATCCATAAGGCGGCAGCCCAAGGGTGGCTGAGCATGGGCTATTCCGGTGAAGCTATTTATCACGCATTGAGTGCCAATAACCTTGAACTGCTGCGGGATATTTTATTACAGCATGCCTGGTCGCTGTTTAATCACGGCGAGCTGGAGCTGCTGGAAGAGTGTATCAACGCGCTGCCTTACGATTATCTGATTGAAAAACCAAAACTTATTTTGCTACAGGCCTGGTTGGCACAGGGCCAACACCGTCATGCGGAAGTTAATCTGTTACTCACTAAAGCGGAAAAAGAGATCGCAGCAAAACAGATTGAGATTGAACCCTGGCTGTATGCAGAATTTGACGTTTTGCGTGCACAAATCGCCATTAATTCTGAAGCACTGGATGAAGCAGAAATGCTGGCGATGACGGCAATTGAAAACCTGGCGCCAGACAGTTACTACGGTCGAATTGTCGCTACTTCGGTAATTGGTGAAGTTATGCACTGTAAGGGTAATCTGACCGAAGCGCTCAGTATGATGCAGCAAACTGAGCAGATGGCCCGTCATTTTGAGATTTACCACTATGCATTATGGGCGTTGTTACAGCAAAGTGAAATTCTGCTGGCTCAGGGCTTCGTACAGGCAGCTTACGAGATACAGGACAAGGCTTTTGCGCTGGTGGAAGAGTTCAATCTGCAACAACTGCCAATGCATGAGTTTTTGTTACGTATACGCGCTCAGCTGTTATGGCAGTGGTCACGTCTTGATGAGGCTGAGCTGGCTACCCGTCAGGGAATGGAGATTTTAGATAATGGCCAACAGCAGTTACAGTGTCTGGCGCTGCTGGCGAAATGCTTTTTAGCCCGAGGTAATCTGGACAATGCCCGTCATTATCTTTATCGCTGTGAAAACCTGTTAAGTAATGCCCAGTACCACAGTGACTGGTTAACCAATGCCGATAAACCGCGGGTGATTTACTGGCAAATGACCGATGATCGGATTGCAGCAGCCAACTGGTTGCATCGAACCCAAAGGCCAACCGGTGCCTATAATCATTTTCAACATGGGCAGTGGCGCAATATTATTCGTGCTCAGCTGTTGTTAGAACTTTATGATGATGCTGAAGTTATTCTGCTGGATATCATCAAGAATGCTCGTCAGTTACAGCTGATCAGTGAGCTGGGCCGTAATTTGATACTCTGCAACATGCTGTACTGGCATAAAGGGCAGAAGGCAGAGGCACAGCAAATGCTGATTGAAGCACTGACGCTGGCCTATCGTACCGGTATTATTAGCAATTTCGTCATTGAAGGCGAAAGCATGGCGCAACAGTTACGCCAGTTATTACAGCTAAATACTTTATCTGAACATAATCAACATCATGCTCAACGTATTCTGCGTGAGCTTAACCAGCACTATCGGCATAAGTTTGCTCATTTTGATGAAAACTTTGTTCATCAACTGCTGAATAATGCTCAAACGCCTGAGCTGATCCGTACCAGTCAGTTAACCCACCGCGAGTGGCAGGTTTTAGGGCTTATCTATTCGGGTTACAGTAATGAGCAAATAGCGGGAGAGCTGGGTGTGGCTTCCACAACCATCAAAACTCATATCCGTAACCTGTATCAGAAAATCGGTGTTACCCACCGTCAGGAAGCCATACAGCAGGCACAGCAACTACTGGAAATGATGGGCTATAACACATAGCTTATTTGATGATAGAAGGGAATATATTGGACTCTGGCGTCTATAAATGAAATAAGAGACTATCTTGACTGAATACAAAATAGTCTCTTTATTTCTGATAGTTAATGCCGGTTGTTTCTGAACTCAGTGGAATCAGCGCCGTATCTTCTCAAAATGAGTCGCAAAGTTTTTTGCCGCCTCAATATAAGACTCTTCCTTAATTTTGATGATCTGATTCAGTTTGGTTTGATCCGACTGGAAAGGAACGCTCATAAATTCACTTTTTGTATTAGGTGGGGGTGTACATCACCCACATGCCATTCTTCACATCAACGCTGGCAAAACGAATGCTATAGCGTAATAGTTTGGTCTCTTTTGGGATTTCTCCACTCTGGTAAGGTAACCAGACTACCTGAATGTTATCTTTATCCGGCATTCCCAGCTCAAGGGTTCCCCAGTAGACAATGATCTTGTCCTGTCGGGCTTTAGCGGAGGCCAGACGTAAAGAGCGAATATAGTTAGGCTGTGGTGCCTCTTCCTGCTCTTCATTTTTTCTGGCAACAGGAGAACGCTGTTTCGATGGTGACAACCCGGAATAGACGGAAACGCTGAAGTAATTCATCATTTCCTGCTGCATAACCGCATCCGGTACGGTAGCACCGGATTGCACTAATACAATTTGTGCCCGACTGGGTATCAGGAAGCTGCTCTTGCTGGCTTCTCTAACCGCCTGTTGAATATCGTGCTCAGTGATTTCCACAAAAGGGTCGATATATAACACTTCCTGTTCTGTCAGCCCATTTTTGATGGTTAAACCGGCGGCTCTGGATTTAAAATCCGGGCTGGATGAACAACCGGAAAGGGCTACAGACAGTAGTAGCAGTGGCAGGAAGCCTCCTGAACCAAAATATTTATTTAACCGCATGGCGTTGTCCTTTTATGCGTAAAACAGCAATCGGGCTGATTAACGTTTTTCTTTGAGTAATTGGTGATACTGGCTTAATAAACTGTTTAACCGCTGTTCTAACAGCTGGTTTTTTTCCGGCGCTAACTGTTCAGCTTCAACCAGCTGCCTTAGCACTTCTTCAACCGGTTCCTGCTCACTAAGCTGACGCTGAATAACGGTAAGGGAGTTCTTCAACTGAGAGTAGGCCAGAGGATTGCGTTGTGATTCCGCCTGATTGAGTTGGCGGATAAGTGCAGCAATTCTCTTTTGTGCCTGAGCATAATTGTCATTTAGCGGAGTTTGATTACGCTGGGTATTGAGAAATTGCTCCCATTGCTGTTTGACCGCAGTGGCTTTTTTGGAGTCCGGCCACAGCTGCACCATCAATGCACTCAGGTTGTCGCCATAATATCGGCTGGCCAACGGAGACTGACCGGTGAGAATGGTTAGTTGTTCCTGATAAGCCGTTAAATCAGGCTGTAGGCGATAAAATGGTTCAGTTTGTAGCTGATTGGCATATTGAATAATTTCCTGCTGGGGTAACGGTGAGAACAGATGCGTTTCCATCAGGCGCGGTGATTGCTGATTGCCATATATAAAGCCAATAAATGCTGCACTGGCAAGCAAAACACCAATAACAAAACCGTGCCAGGCTTTAACTCTCGGAGGCGGTGGTGAGAACGGCAGGTTAACCGATACTGGTGGTTGAGTTTGGTGAACAGGAGCCTGATGGATATGGACCGGCACCTGAGGCTGTTCAGGTTTGGCTACCACTTCGGCTACTTCAGCTACCGGTTTAGTTTCCGGTTTTGGTGTGGTCTCCTGAGGTAACAGTGCCTGTTTTCGATCTTGTCTGAGTTGGTCGACCGCTCGTTTTTCTAACGTTTCACGCGTGTTAATCACAAACTTGTACAGCTCAATAACTTTGGACTCTTTTTTTAACTGTCGTGACTGCAATACTTCGGCAATACGTTTTAGCGGTTGCTCTAACTGCAACAACAGAGGAATATCCGCCGCTTTAAATTTGTAGTTGCGGATATCCAGGCCAATACGATTATTCAGCCAGTCCAGCATTTCTATGCGGGCAGTTTCGCTTTCTGGCCAGAGCGTATCCCAATAGCGTTCAATCAGTTCTGCGATCAGGGTACAACCATCGCTAAAACCGGTCAGGCCTGCAAGCCGGGTCTCTGCCAGCGTGGCGTAGCAGGCGGTTTGCAGGTCGATACCATTTTTGCTGAATAAATCTGATGACAGGGTTTTAATCAGTTCAAAATCAACCTCAGAAGCCGCCGGGTTGCTGAGTTTATTAACTTCATTGCGTATCTCTGTAAATTCCAGGTAATTACGCGGGTCGCCCCCGGCATGGAAATCCCTGTGCATAAACGAACCTCCCAAAAGGGCCGGACGTCAGGTCCGGCCATACTGCACTTAATACAAGGTATCTGGTAAGTTGAACTGGCTAAATAGCCCACCGGCAAACGGATTATCCGATTCATCAATAAACACGCGATAGATGATGTAGCCGTTGTCGATGTCGTAGCGCACATCAAACGAGTTATTACTGACGTTGGTTAACTTGCCGGAGTTAATCATGCGTAGCAGTCCCCAGGCGCTGGTATAGCTCAGGGTCTTATTACTGCGTTCACCACCCACCAGAGTTAACTTACTTTCAACGTTATCCCGCATCGAGTTCGGCCAAATCAGACGCACAGGAATGCTGCTGGAATGGCGGTATTCCACTAACTGACCGTCCAGATTCAGAATGCCACGACGACGGTTGCCTGACATGTTGATCGGCTGAATAGAGAACTGAATGCCTAATCCATTCTGCTTCTTAAAGAAAGTTCGACGGATCTTCTCGGCGATTTCCAACTGACGCAGAATATTTGGATGAATCAGGGATTTATCTGACTCATTCATGCTCCATTCATTATCAATAAACACCTTCAGGTTTTGCTGATAGAAGGAGTCCAGGGTTCCACCGTAGCCAAAGAAGCGTTCAAATTCGCTTAACGGTACGTCCAGTTTAGCGCCCGGTGAGAATGGATAGCGCTGGGCCAGACCCTGACGATATGGGGTGACTACTTTGTCATTCCATTCAACTTCAAGAGAACGGATGGCTTCAATCATGATCACGTTCCAGACTTCCGTTGCCAGTTCGTTAACCCAACGGCCCAGCGGCTCCGGCAGGGATTTGGATAATTGCTGTGCTTCGAAAATTGGATCGCTATTGTTGTTACTTAACCGTAACTGAACTGCCTGTAGCGCAGATTTTCCCGGTGACGGTGAGTTCTGAATAGCCATCAGATAGCGGTGTAAATCGGTTAGCTTCAGGCTAACGTTGCCTAACGCACTGATTTGATCTTTATCTTCAATAGTAACGCTGTTCTCTTTGGTAAACTGGTGGCTGAGATAGTTAAGCAGTTTGTAATCTCGTCCTTGTCCGGTCGCTGTGGTATTAAGTAACTTGGAACCATCCCCCAGCACCGAGTCTTTAGGATTAGTATTTTCCCGCAGTAAATCCATGATGCGTTTGAACACATATTCACCGCTGGTGATCTGCTCCAGCCCGGCAATCGCATCCGGAATATCGGCAAACTTGCGGATATGAATATTGTTATAGGCATTGTGCCAGGTAGTGATGTAATCGTTCAGATACAGTGAAGTGATCTGCTTTTGTATCTCTTCCCGATCGGCTTTGCTGTAGTTCACATCCTGAGTGATATCCAGTACCCAACTATCCAGTGAGGTATAGTTAATTAATGACTCATCCTGAAGTACAAAAAAGTTGGTCAGGCCTGTGCGAGTCAACAGCTGTGGAACCTTGAGTAAGGCTTCATTATCAGCAACAAAGATGGAATCAAAGCTGGCACCCACCTGGTTTCTGATATTTAAATCATTTGGCAGCGCGGTTTTAGCTTGTCCATGTAGCCCCTGATAAACCCGACGATAGATGGAAAGGCGGCGTAAATCTACCTGTGCATCTTTGATGCTTTGGTCATAAGGAAGATAGCTCTCAATAGCCAGGCGATTCTTATTCATTCGCTCGGCTTTCCAGTCGATATGGTCCAGCGCATAGGAAAGATGCTGTTCAAGCTGAATCTGAATATCGTTTTGGCCTTTAAAAGCGGTACTCCAGCGGTCAATCATATAGTTCATGACGGCGGTTTTATCCCGACCGGTTTCATCTTCAATCATGCGCATAATACGTAAGATACGAAGCTTATTGTCGCTACCTTCTTTCTCTTTCAGCAGTTGTTGTTCCAGACCATTCATAATGGCTGGCAGGAAGCGCTGCATCAGTAAATTGAGATAGGTGGATTCCACATAAGGGCCGATTTTGTTGCCCTGATACAGTCCCATATCTGAAAGCACACTGCGCTTGCTGTAGTCACCATAAGCGAATGTCGCCTGACTAACCGGATTAAGCAGGGGCAGTTGCAAGGCTCCCAGATAATCTTTTTGGTCAGGCAATTCGATTTCTACATATTGCTTAGCATTGGCAAGAACTTCGTCACCGGCTTTATGATTGTAAGAGTAGAAGTACTGCCAGCCAGCAAGGAAAATTACCGCAATACCTGCGGCGCTGGCCCCCCAACGATACAAACGCTTACGGGTATCATTGCGATACTGTTCGTTTTTACCCGCCAGTTGAGTTTCCTCAAACAACAGGTTGTTTAACAGTTCGTGGGTAAAATAGGGGTGAGAAAGCTGGCTTTGCCAACTTGGATAGATCTGCTCCGGCAGGTTGTATTGTGATGCTGCCGATTTAACAAACAGATCCTCCATTTGTCCCTTTTGTTGTGAAGAGGTCAGATAAAGCCCGCGCAACAGGAACTGGTTGTGTTCTGAAGAGAACAGACCATGATCGATCAGTTCCTGCACATAGTCCTTGATACCGTTAATCTGGCGAATAAAGGTAAACAGCTGGCTACGCTGGCTCACGTCAACGTTATTCAGCATCATGCCAGGCATGGCACTGTTGAGCTGATGGAGCCACTGTTGCCAGAAGTTGTTGAGTGTTTTTTTCCAGTCGGACTCATCGATAGGGAAGGTAATGCCTAAGATCTCTTCCCGCTGTTTTTTGTCCAGCGCCTGATACATGGCACCAAAGCCATACAGCAAGTCAAACTTGGTTAATACGATATACACAGGCAGGCTGGTATGCAGCGTACTGGAAACCTCATTTAAACGCGCTTTTAGCGCTGCAATGTAATTTTCTCGTTCTATTTTGTTAAAGGTACAGAATTGGTAGAGGTCAACCGTCAGGATAATGCCGCTGAGCGGCTGTACCGGTCTGACTTCAACTAACCATGACAGCACATTCTTCCACAATTTCTCATACAGAGTGGGTAAGGCATGGTCGGTGGGTTGCTCCAGTAATACGCCATCGGCTTCAACAATTACAGCCTGATTATTGAGCCAGCAATGTACCAACTGTTCGTTTTCTGGTGCATACAGTTCATTAAGCTTACAGCCCTCTTTCAGGAAGGTGGTTTTACCGGAGCCGCGATTACCAATCACCAGATACCAGGGTAATTTATATTCCGCGTTCTTTACCGCCAGTTGCTTTTGTAGATTGACCATCCAGCGGTTGAGATAACGCTGCTGAACGCTCACTTCCATTTCAACCGGATCTTTCACTTCGCGTTTGGTCTGCTTTTGCTGCATACGCAACCGACGGTTGGAGAGCTCCAGATGTAGCACCGCCCATATCATGGCGCTGAGAATAGTAATTAAAGTAATCAACCAGCGGCGAACGGACGGGGAAAACGGCTTAGCCCCCAAAATTTCAAAGTCATCACCGTAGGTCCACATCCAGAACATTGCCAGCAGCCATATCGCTACCACAATAAAAATGCGTTTGCTTTTAATGGCAGAGCCACCGGGTAGCTTCGAGAGTTTGGATGCACCGGGAAGCTTTGGAAGTTTTGGCAGCCGGGGTTTGAATATTGATGGCAACTTCATGATGACTCCTTGTTACCTAAGGTCTCTTTTAATTCGTTACAGTTATCAAAGAACGAGGGTTCCCATTCCTGAGCGGATAGCTGAGTTGTCCTGTGGATTAAATTTTCCAGCTGGTGTCTGGCGATTTTGTGACAGCCCGCCTGTTTGAGCAGTTGAATGGTGCTGAGCTGGCTATAAGAGAGTGAACGAGGTTCGTTACCGGCAGCCTGCTCTAGACTATCCAGTGCGGCCTGTAGCCCTTCACTGTCAAACAATGCCAGCGCTTGTTCATACTCTTCATTGGTTGCCTGACGGCTCTCTTTTTGGCTAAACCACTTTTGAGTTTTCTCATTCATAAAGGGTGCGCCATTAGAGAAGCACAGGGACTGACAGTCAGGAAAACGTTCGAGAAAATACTTTAATTCGTTGCGAATCACATCCGCGATGCCCGAATGACCTAACTTGTCGGCAATGCGTGCTGACAGATAATGACCGTCAAACCAGTAAGGAGAGTAAGCGATGGTATTTTCCACTTTGGCCCACAGGGCATAGTTGGCCTGACTAAATTCCCGATCGAACTCGCTGATTTTTTCTGCCGGTAATGGTGGTACGGTAGTGACATGGTTGCCTGCCGCCGGTGGCACCGAAGCATTAAACCAAATGGCATGGCGTCGCAACTGAAAACAGAGCGGGGTGCTGAACGATCTCTCTGCTTCGATTTCGGCAATTTTAAGCAGGGTTTTACTCCAGGCGCGCTCAGAAGAGTCATCCAGATGAACATGAGGCAGTGGTTTGGGCGCGGCTGCTGGTTGTGTCTGTGGCGCCGAAACAGCAGCACTCTGACTAACCGGCGCAGGGCTGGCGGTTTGAGCCGCAGGCAGCTCGGTAATAGACGATCTGGCATAGCTGACAATCAATTTATCCAGTTCTTCACAGAGCGCCGAATCGGTTTGCCATAACTGTTTGAGACGAACAAACTCTTTAGTGGATTGTTCACGCTCTTCCTCAATAGCGGCAGTGCAGAAAGCCTCTTTTGCATTACTGAAACGTTGAATAATCATTTGGGCAATGCGCCGCTTATTTTTTTGCGGTGCAGCGATATCCCAATAGGCTTCAACATAGTCAGCCAACAGAGCAATGGCCAGCAAAATACTGGCCGGACGTTCGCTGCGTTGCAGGGTATTGGCCAGATGAGCCAATAGGCGAAAGTCTTTGGTTTCTTCAGCGAATAAATTGAGTATACGATCCTGAACGTCGGCGATATTGACGGTTTCATGGCTAATAGTGCCCAACTTAGCCATTTCAGAGTCAATATATTCCCAGTCGCTGTTATTTGACGCGATGGCCAGTTCCTGCAGCGCTGGTGGTAGCGGCTTAAGCAGTAAATCGCGCCAGGGATGTTGTGCAATAAATTCCATCGCTAATTTACCATCTGCATGCTTGTCGAAGGGGAGCAATCTCTTTTGATAATCCGGAGATTGGGAAAGACAGCCCGTTTAACGCCGGATTTTCTGATTCAATCAGTAACGTTTCTGCATTCAGCAGGCGCGATATTTCAGAAATGCCCGGCAATCCCCGACTGCTTTCCAGCAGTAGCCCGTTATCACGAATAAACCAGTGGGAACGAAACGACACGCCGGTATTGGTTTTTAACAGGATATCGCTCTCCTGTTTATTAGGCAGAGGGCTAAAGAACGCGATTTGCATACGCGTAATATTGTCCTGACAGCTGAAAATAAGCACCGGCCGGGGAGGTTTAGTCCCCAGCGCAGGTGTAGTAATAATGACTTCTGGCGATAGTGCCCCTTCAGCACTGGAAACCAAAAATCCAGTTGAGTGAGATTCCCGTTGTTTTTCCAGCGCCAGCGCCTTTTTCACCGTATCGCTACGTTCAGATTCAGCAGCTTGTGGTGCAGCACCATCCTGAGTTTTAAACAGGTTGTCATAACAGGCCAAACGCAGCAGTGGGGACTGCTCGTTGCGACACTGGAGCATACTCTTCTCCAGTCCTGCACCATCTTTAAGCTGAGGCTGCGACGTAGCGGCAAAAGAGACCAGCGAAACCAATATGGTCAGTGACCATTGGATAGGGGAAAGCCCGGCTATTCGCATATCGGTTCCTCACCTACATAGGAGGTAAACTGATTATCTTCAATACTGAAGCGAACATAATCGATAGGCTCATTGGCCGCCATTTTGTTGAGCAACTGCAGGGAAACCGGCGGCAGCAACTGACCATCGATAATCGACTCCAGCATCCGTGCACCGTTTTCAGAACGTGTTGCTCTGGCAATAATTTGCTCATGAACATCATCGTCAAATACTACTGATGCGCCAAATTTGCCCTGTAGCGTTTTTTCCAACTTATGCAGTTTGCCCTGAACAATAACCGTCAGAACCTCTTTGGAAAGCGGAAGATAAGGCACGATTTCCATACGTGCCAGCAGGGCTGGTTTAAAGAAGTCAGCTAATTCTTTATACAGGCGGTCATTAATCTCTTCCGGTCGATCGGCATACTCCACAATGGTTTGATAACCAAGGTTGGAGGTCAGGAAGAACACAATATTTTTACAGTCAATAATTCGGCCTTCGCCATCGGCCAGTTCGCCTTTATCAAACGCCTGGTAGAACAGATTGAGCACGTCCGGATGGGCTTTCTCCACTTCGTCCAACAGCACTACGGAATACGGTTTTTGACGAATGCTTTCCGTCAGAATGCCGCCTTCACCGTAACCTACATAACCCGGAGGTGAGCCAATCAAACGCGAAACCGTATGTTTTTCCTGATATTCCGACATATTGATGGTGGTCAGATACTGGCGACCACCAAACATCAGTTCAGCTATCTGAATCACCGATTCGGTTTTGCCTACCCCACTGGGGCCAACCAACAGAAATGCACCCAGCGGACGGCCAGCGCGACGTAAATCGGCACGGGCAGTGAGCAGGTGTTTATGCAGGTTTTCAATGGCTAAATCCTGACCTTTAATTTCTACGCTGAGGTATTTAGGTAACTCGGTAACAATAGACAGCTCATTTTGTGAGATACGATTAAGAGGAACGCCGGTCCATTCAGCAATGACTGAAGAGATCTGTTTTTTATCCACATGAGGGGAAACCAGCAGCTCTTCTTTTTGCAGTTCAACTAATTCAATATTCAGCAGGGTGAGCTCTTCCAGTAATGCCTGCTCGGTTTGTGCTGCTTCATCTTTATTGCCATCTGCTTGTTGTTGCTCTTCAGCAGGAACTTCAGTCTCTGTTACGGGCTCTGTTGGTGTCTTAACCTCAGCTTCTGCTGGAGAAAGTAAAATCCCTCTAAGCTCAATGATGCGATGTACCAGCATTTGTTGCTTCTGCCACAGAGCATTAATACGTTCGAGCTGCTTTTGTGCATCTTCACATAGCTCTCTTAATGCGCTGATGCGTGAGGCGTTATCTTTCAGCCCTAAACGATGTTCCCGCTCCAGTAAATCAATCTCTTCATTGAGCTGGTGCAGGGTGTTTTCCAGCACTGAAACCTGACGAGGAGGAGAGGTTAGGTTAATGGCAATTCGGGTGCAGGCGGTGTCCAGTACGTCAATAGCTTTATCCGGTAATTGGCGACCAGAGATATAACGAGAACTCAGGTAAGCAGCGGCTTGCAGCGCATCATCATCAATCAGAACGCCATGAGATTCCTCATAGATTTTACGCAGACCACGCATGATGATAACTGCCTCATCGGCAGTGGGTTCACTGACTTTAACCAACTGAAAACGACGGGATAGGGCGGCATCTTTTTCAAAGTATTTTTTATATTCGCTCCAGGTGGTGGCAGCGATAGTTTTGAGTTCACCCCGGGCCAGCGCAGGTTTCAACAGGTTAGAAACGTCCAGTCCACCCTGTTGGTTACCGGCACCAATTAAGGTATGGGCTTCGTCAATAAACAGAATTACCGGAGTA
The DNA here is from genome assembly GCF_013394855.1 of Limnobaculum xujianqingii. Taxonomy (NCBI): domain Bacteria; kingdom Pseudomonadati; phylum Pseudomonadota; class Gammaproteobacteria; order Enterobacterales; family Budviciaceae; genus Limnobaculum; species Limnobaculum xujianqingii. The sequence goes on from NZ_JABMLK010000002.1 coordinate 701,724, forward strand.
GGGTAATGTGTCACTTCAGACATAATGCCTTTGAAGCGTTTTTCAAACTCACCTTTAACCGAAGCGCCAGCCTGAAGAGCCCCTAAATCAAGGGACATAATTTGTGTGCCGCGCAGTTTATCCGGTACTCGATCCAGCGCTATTCTGATCGCCAGACCTTCAATTAAGGCACTTTTACCAACGCCGGCATCACCAACCACAATCGGGTTGTTCTTTCTGCGACGGGAAAGAATATCCACCATCAGATCGATTTCTTTATCGCGGCCCAGCACCGGGTCCAGCTTGCCATCAATGGCCTGTTGGGTGAAGTTAGTGGCATATTTGCCTAACAGCGAAGCTTCGCCGCTATTGGCATCACCGGCTCCAATGGTTTTGCCCATTGGTTTTTCAGATACGCTTTCTGCTGAACCGGTAGTCCAGTGGTGGAACTGGCTTTGCAGCAAGTCTTTGTTAATTTGCGTGAGTAGTTGAGCTACCGGTTTTGACACATAACGATTCGGGCTATGCAGTAAGGCCAGTAAGATAACGCCGGTACGCAGGTTGCTCTCTTTTAGCTCTGCGCTGCCAAGCAGCAGTGCATCCTGCAATAGCTCAACCAGCAATGGGGAAAAACTGGGGGTGGTTTGTCCCTGTTGGGCGTTGTCCACCGGCGTTTGTTCCAATAGCTGGCGCAGGCTTTCTGGCTCAATATTGGCCTTAGATAAAATTTGCCGAATATCACACAGCACGGTTTCCAGACTCTGCAACAGAAAGTGAGACACCGTAATTTCGGAACTCTGCGAATTCACGCAGGTTGCAGCAGTACTTTCAAAGATATGTCGGCTAACGGGATTTAGCTGTTGGATTAATTTTGGCAGTTCAATACGGATCATCGCTAATTCCTTTTATTTAAGCAGCATATTCAGTTGTTCTAAAATACTGGCGCTTTGCGAATTGAGTTTGGACAGATAGATAAAATAGGCCAGTAACAGAACGCCTACCGCACCAATTACGATGTGGCGGGTAGTTAACTGTTTAGGTAAAAAGTAGCGGGCAGGTTTTTTCGCACCAATATGCAAACGGGTTGATGCAGGCTCGCCATTGAGTGATTGCAACAGACTTTGCAACCGACGGAACAATCGTTCAAATTCATCATTGTTGGCGTTCTGAACCTTGTAACGACCACGGAATCCCAGGCCAAAGCACAGATAAATAAATTCCAACATATCTTTGTAGCGTTTAGGTTCGTTCATTAAACGCTCGGTAATCTGGAATACCCGCTCACCGCCCCAGCCTTCATTATGAAAATGAATCAACAGCGATTTGTGGGTCCAGTATTTTGCCAGTGAAGAGTCGGCACTCATCACGCATTCGTCGATAAAGGTACAGAGCACATAGCGGAAAGTGACAATCGAACCGGGTTCATAACCTTCCATTTCTAAAAACTGCTCAATGCTTTCGATATCGGTCTGAACCTGACGATACAGGTAATCAGGTTCAGGAAGGTCCACAGAGAGATCCTGCATTCGCAGGATCATGCCCAATAGTGGCGTGGCGGCATCAATAATAGGGTTAACATTGCGCCCGCGCAGGGTTAATGAGTACTGTTCCAGTTTGTTCAGGTAACGGCTGGACTGGTCGGCTCCGTGCCATAGCGGCTGTTCACTCATTATTTACTCCTTACTGCCCAGAACTGCAGGTCAAGCTCAGGGAAATTACCGGCAACATGGAAAGCAATGCTGTTTGATTTGATAACCTCTTCCCATTCCGCGGCCTGACTGTCCAGTTGGAAATAGATGTATCCCGCATGGAACGGCAACTGAGGTGGAGCAGCAGACAGCGGAGTGAGCGGAATACCCGGTACCTGTACGCGAACCAGATGCTCGATTTTGGTTGGGGTCGAAATCTTGGTTTGCTGAACAAACAGACGAATAAGCTGGTCTTGAGGGAGTTGAGCTTTGACTGCCAGTACGAAGTTGGCGGTTCTTAGCAGCTCAACATCGTTGATCACCCCGGTATGTACGCCGCTGCGGTCAATCAGTGGAATCGGCACCGCTCTTGGCGTCAGAACAATGCTTAATGCCAGACGGGTTTTCAGGATTAAATCTCTGAAAGTACGCGTCAGGTCATCGTGGTTATACAGTTGGAAATCCTGCGCTGTTTTTGACTCGGACGTGAAGGTCATCAATTCTGAACAGGTTTTGGTCAGCATTAAATACAGGGTTTCCGGATGTACGATCTGGGTGTGGGCCAGATGGCGATAGGTCGGCTTAGCTGAATTAAGCAACTGCAACATTAAGAATTCGGCAACGCCGGATATTCCCTGTTGAGTCGGAGAACCGATTTTATCCGACAGCTGTCTTGCCCGTTCCGCTACCAGGTTTGCCACTTCTTCCAGAAAGGTTTGCAGATGTTGCGCTACCCGAACCTTCGAAATGGTCGGAATAAAGGTTTCATCCAGCGTTAACATTCCGTCAGCACCCACCTCTTTTATGCGGCACAGGGGAAGCAAAGTGTAAGCACTCAGGTTGTCGGAACCTCTGATCAGGCGAGGAGCCAGACGGGCAATACTCACCTGTACATAGTTACCATTTTGGGTATGTAAATCCCTGATCTGGTGTGGATGATGTTTAAAACGGGAGATTTCAGACAAGTTATCTGAGTCATGATGAATTTCAGTAATCGCATCACTCACAATCGGCAGCGCCAGATAAATATCACGGCTATCGGTGCTGGGAATATCACGAATCTCAATAGGCTGAGGAGGAATATCTTCAAAAGGAATATCAAACAGGGTTCCGTCCGGCATGACGCCTGCCGCATCGGTAATGCTAACGCGCCCCAGTTTCAACATTTCGTGGTCAATAGAGAGTCTGCTGAAGCCATAAGAGTAATTAACGGCTGCATCCACTCTGCCGTGAACCAGATAATCAAGGTGTCGTTGCTGCTGTTGCAGATGCTGTGGCGCGATTGAAAGACCTTCACGCCAGACTACGCGATTCTTATTTGCCATGTTATTCCCTTAAGATTTCTTTATTTCGACTTCGCCGGCGCGCAAGTGAATAAGTATTTTGTATTTTTGTCCGACCCCATCGATATCAACGATATCCATCCAATACACTTCCCCTGTATCTGAGCCGGTATAGTGAGCAATCACTGCCAGAAACTGAGTTTTAGCCTCAATCTTCATGGACTTTAACGGCTTGAATTGTCCTGGCTCCAGGGTGTAGTCCTGATGGTCGATGTAGTTTTTTCCCAGAATCTTATCCAGTGGTTCAGTGGCAACCTGGTAGTAATCGGTGCTGAGTAGCTTTGAGTCATCTTCTAAATAGATCACCTGAATATCGGTAGGGGAAGCTTCTCCCTCCAGATTCGGGTTAATGTTTTTATCCGCCAGAAGCGTGAACTCAATTTCGCTAGGGTTCTGGTCCGGGTAACCTACCGGTACATCCGGATCGGTGACCACGGTATAAACCTTCTTGGAAACTTCACAGCCAGACAGCATCAGACTGATGAAGATCAGAATTACTGCCCCGATGAGTTTCATAACCGATCCTTTCCATCCAGTTCTTGTTGCAACTGACGAATGTGTCTGTCGTAAGACTGTTCGTATATTTCCCAGAACAGTTTTTCAAACCCTTGCTGACGGTTAGAAGTCAGTTCATCAAAGTAGCTGCTGTACATTTCCCAGGCCCAGTTACTGTCCGGCGCGCTCTTTTCATTAGCCCGGCGATAACGCAGGAAACGGGCGATAAGCGCCTGAGGTGAAAAGGCTTTAAGCAGGGTGGTAAGCGCTTCAGAGATCGCCATTTGGTTGGCACTATGATGCAGGCGAATCTGATTTAAACTCTCGGAGAATGCCGAAGGCGCTGACAGATGTACCGGACACTTATCGGTGGAGTACAGCAGATTGAGCATCTCGTCGTAGCTAAGCTTAAGATGAAGCGGATTGTCTTCAATGGGTCTCAGATGTTTATCTGATGAATAGAGATTGGCAGAGTGTAATGAGCTTAGCCCTTCAATTACGGCTCGAATGCTATAACCAATTTCTTCCAGCAAATCATAGGCTTCTTTACTGTCTTTCAGATTAATGTGGTGTTTCATCCCCTGAAACAACGGATTGATCGCCAAATGCGTCAGATCGTTATCTATTGGCATATAGTCATAGCCCTGTTTCTCTTCTAACTGAATGGTGTGATCCAGTACATTCTGTGTGGTGATCGTTGGTTGTATGGTGCGTGGAGGCTGAGAAACGGGGGCCTGTTCTGAATCCAGTACTTTCATTGGGTCGAGAGGCAGAGATGAAATCACCTGAGTATGTTGAAATTCAGGTAAGGCCAAATCAGCCGCAGATGAACCTGACTTTCTGGAAAGAATTTCATTAATGGTGTCATGGTGATTAGCAATGATGTCTTCAGGGCGCATGGATAGCGGATCCTGATACAGCTTACCGTCAGGATTAACCTGAACTTTTATTTTGAAATCAGATAATTTAAGAATGTCCCCATGCTGCAACCGCACCGGTTTAGCCTTGGCAAACAGGTCGACATCATTCAGATATAAATCAGGGGCATAAGCGCTGATGCAAAAGTGGGAATCCACCATATCAACTTTAGCGTGCAGAGGCTCAATTTGCCCCTTTTGATTTTGAATGGACCAGAAATTGTCAGGATTACTGCCAATGGTTGCACCTTGTGAACCAATGAGAGTATTACCATGTTTGCCACTGGCGAGGCTGTCGTTATTAAGTATCTGAAGCGTCAGCGTGTTTGAATGATTCATAATTACTCCTGCATCTTCAGCATAATGCTGGGATTGCGTGGTGGTTCTTGCAAAAAGGTTGTCCAACCTAAATAACATCCGGTATCACTGCCTAATGTCATGCTGCTGAGTTGGTTTTGAGCCAGTACTAACTGCAGGTCCCAGGCGAACTGATCCCTCAAAATGAATGAAACAAAGTTATGAAGCGCATGATGGAGCGAGCCGGTAGGCAGGAATTGCTCCATCTTTTCACGGCTTAATTCACTGATAGTCAGAATAAATTTTCCGCTGTAATCAGGAATATGGGTGCCGATAATGAAATTGTCCCCCAGCACCGAATTAGCCAGACCAATGCGGTTTTGTTGCTGTTGAGGAATGGCGACACGGCGAAACTGCCATGACTGAATTTTTACTGAAGAGAGATCGAAACAATGGGCAATCAGCGACGCCATCAGGTGAGGCGAACGGCCTGAACTGGCAAGAATGCCAGCATATGAAAGCATCTTGCTTTGGTTGACCTGTAGTGATTGCCGAATGCTGGTTTTTCCTAACCCAACCAGCGCAAACATACGTTGAGAAAACTCATCTTCGCCGCTGTGCTTGTAGCAAATGTAATAGCGATATTTACGCCAGATTTTGTACAAATAGGTCGCCAGGCGATGATTAAACAGATCGAGCAGGGCGGTTAAGCGGTAATCCTGTTGGATCTCTTCCCAGGCCATATCTTCCAGATAGTAATTTGGCAGTGGGGAGTGAGTACCGGTTAAGCTCAGAAAAGGGAGCTTGATCTGTATTTTGTTATCTTTAAAGGTCACCGCAGAGATATCTCTGGTGACAAAGGCCAGTGATGGATTACTGATGAACTGAATAAACTCCTTATGCGGAGGTAAATTCAGTAAGTTATCAATATCCACATGGCTTGATTTTGCCAGTAACTCAATCAGCTGATAGAAATTATATTTTTCCGCCCGTTCCGGAATCAGGTATTCATCAACGACCATTGGTACACCTCATGTGTTGATGCATTAACCAGTTCCAAAAAGTGGAATGAATTGACAGTGGCATATTGTGAGTAGAAATGAGCAATAACTGCGCCAAACAGATACATTTCCCCAACGTTGTTAAATGCCACCGGTGAAATAACCAGCGTTGACTTATGTCCTTCGATAATTAATTCGTTGTAATACTGCTGATGAGGTTCGGATTCAAAACTATGAATAGACGCCAGTAACTTACTCATCGATTTTTCCGCTCTCTGGCTATAGCGGGTAGTGAAATTGTAATTTTGTAAAATTTGGCACAATGAGTGCTTGTTCAGCAGGGACAGATAGTTCAACGAAAGGGAAGAGATAGTCGTCCACTGCAAACTGCCATCCAGGTCCGGGCGGATAACCCGTGAAGGGTAAGTTACATTACTCAATGAGACAAAGTGTGGAATGCCTTCGCCGCCAAGACTAATATCTCCAATTCTTAATTTCTGGGCTTCGTCCCGATTACTGCATAACGCACGAATAGAAATCACTTCATCATGGTTAAAATGCTGAGCTTCATCACCTCTGACAAAAGAGAGGGAATAAGCGATCTGTTCCTGTTCGCGATCCGGCTTACGATTAAGATGAAAATAAAGCGGAGTCTCACCGTTTTCATAGCTGGTCTGATGAAGAAAACTGTCAAACGGCGTGTATTTGCGCGCCTGATTCTTGCTCCATCCGCTGATGCTATCAATGGCAAATAACTCATAATAATCACGATGTTGATGATTGATATATAACGGATATTCGGTTTTATCACCATCAAGAGAAATAGGTTCACAATCGTGATAGAACAGATTAATTGCCGGCGCACAGTTGATTTTGATGGAATCAACGGTCAGTTTTAACGTTGCGGGCAACGGGCGTTTGAATTTAAACGCCAGAGTAAATTCTTTGGTGTTTAAACGGTCCAGATAGTCAGGAAAACCCTTAAAGTCGAAGAACAGAAAACCTTCGGTAAAGGTAAAATATTCGTGCAGTAAACGGTATCCGGCGTAGGTATTGGTTGGATAATCCAGAATAGCCTGAGCCGCATCAAAACCAACGGGAATAGCCTGTAAATCTGGCATCGGCAATGACTGACCATTAACCGTCAGGGTGACGCTGGACAGGTATTCTGCCAGATAAAGATACAGTTGAGAGCCGGTCAGGATATCGGCTCCCAGAAACAGTCTTAGCCTGTCGAGACCAACGGTCGACAGGTTCTGATTTTCATCGCCTTGGGCACGGAAATGCAAATGGATAGTATCCATTGATGCTTTAACCGTTTGGTCAATCTCAAATGGCATGACCCAGGTACTGCGCGTTGTTCTGAACGTACAGGAACGAGAGTGTTCCGCAGTTATTGGACTTAATACGGTAGCATGGCTCGGAATTTCTACCGCTGTTTTATTGTGAGTTTTAAATTCAATAATGGTGGTACTGGGGGTTTGCTGCAGGTAATTTGGCCACAGCATATCCATCAGGTTAGCGGTGAGCTGAGGATATTCCTGATTAATTCTGGCGTGCAGCAGACTGCTTAGATAGGTAAAACCATCGAGCGTGCGGTTAACGTCCGGATCGAAATAGGGCTCTGACAAAAACTGGGAGGCCTGAGGGAACTCCTCAACGAATTTCCTACTCTCCTCATTAAGATAGTATTTTTCTTGTTTAATATAACTATCTGGCAGCATATCATCCCTAATCAAGCTCAAAAAATACGTGGCTAAATAACTTCTAATTTATTGTTATTAATATGAATATCGAGTTCGATTCGTTCTACATCGTAAACTTGTGCAATTTGGGCAATGACCGAAAAATAATAGGTAAAGGTAATCGGGTCCTGCCGCACCACAACCTGGGTTTGACTGATACGCGGCTCATAGCGTGCAATGCAGTGGCGAATCGACTGACATATGGAACTCTGAATTTCTTCAGTACTAAGCAGGGCATCATTAACATCAATAATGCCCAGCTCTTTGGTTCCATGGCATTCACCCGGCCTGGCGTTGAAAATATGGCGCAGATTGTTTTTGACTGACAGGATAAAGGCCGCGTCTCCTTTGAGTCGCGGCTGATCGTTCTGTAATCGGTCAAACAGGCTGCCTTTACTGCCGGTATTCCAACGTCGTAAGGTCGCCATGTATTACTCCTTGTCCAGGCGTCCTACCAGCGAGAGTTCAGTGTATGAACCCATACTTTTCAGATGTGGACGGAGTAACAGACGCGTTTTCACCCAGCCTGGTTCGCCCGGGACATCGCTAACGGTTAAGCTGATAGCGCGGAATGGACGACGGCAGCGAACATCTACCGGTGGATTTTCCTGATCGGAAACATACTGCTTCAACCAGGTATTCAGGTTGCGTTCCACGTCGGCTGATTCCTGATAAGAACCAAGTTTTTCGCGCTGAATCACTTTCAGATAGTGGGCAATACGGGTAGACAGCATGATGTAAGGTAATTGAGTACCCAGTTTGCTGTTGGTTTCTGCCGCTTTACCTTCGTCAGTATTCGGGAATTTCAACGGTTTTTGTACCGACTGAGCAGAGAAGAATGCAGCGTTATCTGAACCTTTACGCATGGTCAGAGCAATAAAGCCTTCTTCCGCCAGTTCGAACTCCCGGCGATCGGTAATCAGCGTTTCTGTAGGGATCTTGGTTTGCAATTCACCCATGGCTTCAAATACGTGTACCGGCAGATCTTCAACGGCACCACCACTTTCAGGTCCGATAATATTCGGGCACCAACGATATTGAGCAAAACTATCGGTTAAACGGGTACCAAATGCATACACGGCATTGGTCCAGAGATAATGCTCATGGTTATGGCTGACATCTTCTTCGTAACCGAAGCTTTTCACCGGATTATCCATCGGTGAATAAGGCAGACGAGCCAGGTTTCTTACTGTTAACAGGCCAAGCATTCTGGAGTCTTCGGCTTCACGCAGAGAGCGCCATTTGGTGTAGGTTGGACTTTCAAATACCGAACTCAGCTCTTTGATACTGTCTAACTGGGTATAGCTATCAATACCAAAGAATTGCGGTGCGGCAGAAGATATGAATGGCGTATGAGCCATCGCACCTACTGCAGAAGTGTATTGCAACAGTTTGATATCCGGCGCGTTAGGTAAAAATTGATAATCCGCCAGAATAGCGCCAATAGGTTCACCACCAAACTGACCATATTGTGCTGAGTAAACGTGCTTATATAAACCAGACTGAGTAATTTCAGGTGCAAACTCGAAATCTTCCAGCATTTCATCTTTGGTCACATACAGCAGGTTGATTTTGATATTTTCTCTGAAATCGGTACGGTCAATTAACAGTTTTAACCCGCGCCATGAAGATTCCATTTTTTGCAATTCTTGATTGTGCAAAATCTCATCAAGCTGGACGCTGAGTTTTTTATCCAGTTCGGCAATCATGCGATCAACCAGCTGTTTATTAACTGGTTCTTCGGTATTTCCCGTATCCAGAAGGTGAGAAACTAACGTAGCGATACCCTGTTTAGCGATATCGTAGCTTTCATCAGCCGGTGAATAGTTGGTTTGGGAAGCAATCTGATCCAACAAGCTCATTGAGCTAAGCGCTTGCTCTTTGGATTCAGCAGCAACATTTTGTTCAGCTATAGACATAAAAAGTAATCCCTTGTTAAAACACGAATGCAATCACATTGTGGTTGCACATAAACCATGAATTTATTTCACCGGTTTTCATTGCAATGTGATGCAATACTTAGTGTTTATCCGATTCAGTTGTCATGCTTAGCTCGCGCAGCAGCTGCTCGCGGCTTGTTTCATCACCAAGAATGGCTTCGATTTGAGCGCGAAATGCGGGCTTATTACCTAGTGGGCCTTTCAGGGCTACCAGTGATTCCCGGAGTTCAATCAGTTTTTTCAACTCAGGAACGGCCTGCGCAATACTGTCCGGCGATAGGTCTTTAAGGGTTTCAACTTTCAATTTGATAGGAATTTCAGATTCAACTTTTGAATCATCTTCTAAACGATTAGGGACTGAAAATTCAAGTTCAATACCTGCATTAGCCATTACCGAATCAAAAGTATATTTATCAATTGATATTGGCTTACGCTCTTCTATTGGTGTGTCTTGAGTTTTTCCTGTGAAGTCACCTGTCACTAATACGTGGAAAGGCAATTCTTTTTCCGCGACCTGACCGTTTGTTTCAGTTGTATATTTAATGTTGATACGTTCTTTGGGTGCAACACTACCTTTTTTACCAGCCATGATTAATCCTTTGCTAACTAGATCCTGGGGAGTAAAGTGTATTTAATTAAATCTAATCTGAATTTTAGATACGTGTGCCACAAACAATAATGGTCAAAATTAAAAAGGGCAATAGCAATTATATATATTTTTTTAATTTTAAATGTTTCCATTGCGTTTGTTTCTTTATTTTATTTTTTATAAAAATCCTTTTATTTTCATGTTATTATTTAATTTTAAGTTAATTAATTATTATATTTTGATGATGTTGTTATACGTCATTTTTTGATATTGCTAAGTTTGAAAACTGGTAAAAATGACAGGTGTAAATATGATGAATATATGTATAACATATTTAAAATAACTAATATTAACTAGAGCTTGAATGCGTTTTGTTATTTTTTTAAAATTAAACATCTATCATGTTGTGGTTTTTTTCACTTAAGATAAATGGATTTCATTATTTGTTTTTAAGTGCTGTCTGTTTGAATGATAGGTATTTTTTTTGATAATTGATATTCATGTATCGGAAATGGAATTTAGACATGAATGTATTTTAAGTAAATTTTTAATAAATACATTCATCGTTTTAAGAAATTTAGAATGGCTTGCTGATAGTCAGTAATAGTTATTCTGAATACACACTTGGCAATCAAATGTTAAAGGAGAATGCGATGCCAACACCACCTTTTGTATCCATCACTGGAAAAACTCAAGGCAACATCACTCAGGGTGCTTATACTCTTGAGTCTGTTGGTCAGGGATTTATTGAAGGTCATGAAGATGAGATGATCGTTCAGGAAGTGAAACATCAAGTCTTCGTTCCTACCGATCCGCAAAATGGTCAGCCTTCAGGCCAACGTCAACACAAACCTCTGGTTCTTACTATTGCGCTTAATAAAGCTGTTCCACTGCTTTATAACGCATTAGCGGCGGGTGAAAGCTTGCCGGAAGTAGCACTGAAATGGTACAGAACTTCTCCTGATGGTAAGCAGGAGCACTACTTCACTACCAAACTGGAAGACGCCACTATCGTTAATATGGATTTAGTGATGCCTAACAGCCAGGACCCATCTCAGTCTCATTTCACTCAATTGCTTGATGTGCATTTAGCCTATCGCAAAATTGATTGGGAACACGTAGTTGCCGGTACTTCCGGTGCAGATGACTGGCGTAAACCAGCCGTTTGATTGTAGTGTTTTTATATTGAAAATAGCCGCATCCATACTGATGCGGCTATCTTGCATAGACAATACAAGGAGTCAGTATGGAGCTAAGGGATTGCTTCAAGGACGAGCTGCAATACATTAAGCAATTAGCTGCCGAGCGAGCAAACCAAAATTCAACATTTGGGGAGTTTCTGCAATCTTCAGAAAACGATGCAGACGTTGAGTTTTTGTTTGAGCACTTTGCATTTTTGATGGCTAAACTGCGTCAAAATGTGGATGACGCGTTCCCGGAAATTACGCAAAACTTGCTATCTCGAGTATGGCCTACGCCAATCAGGCCAATACCTTCCACATCGATTCTTAATTTTCGACCTAAGTCAGATGAAATTTATCGGTTGATGAAAGGCTGCCGGGTTGAGGCCGATCTGGGCAATGATGAAGCCTGCACTTACCAACTGGCAAGAGACGTTAAAGTTGTTCCTTGTCTTATTCGTGACTGTACATTGGTTAATACCCCAACTAACGGCATGATGAAACTGAAGGTTGAATGGCAAGGGAGTATTACCAAACAGGGTGAGTGGGTAACCGAGCCATTTACACTGTTTTTAAGCCCGGACCTGCAAACTGCCGGGCTGCTGCAATTATGGTTACAGCAATATCTGGAAAAGGTTTCGGTAGTTTGTGGTGACAAACGTTTTTCGCTATCTAATCGCGTGATCCAAACTTTTACTCCTGACGCAGAAAGTCTGATTCTTCCGTTAGATATTCCGCTATTTTGGCGTCTGCAACTGCTACAGCAATATTTCCATCTTCCTCATGTAAATGACTTTATTACTATCGATTTTAGTTCTGAATTGGATGCTGTTCTGCTGAATGAGGATGGTACCTTTGAACTGCATTTTGAATTTAATCAGCCGTTATTGACGGATAAAACCATTGATATCACTACGGCTTTTTTCCCCAATTGCGTACCGGTTATCAATCTTTGCCAGAGTCAGCCCCAAATTGTTGATTTTGTAAAAGGGCAAAGTACCTATCAGTATCAGGATGAAGTGAATCATAACGTTTATCAGATTAAGTCCATATATTCGATTCTTGAATCTGGTGTACGTAATTCTCGTGGTGATTCAGTTAATTATCTGCCGATAACTCAATTTACTACTAATAACTTTGATCATAGCCAAATCTACTATCAGTGCATGCTGGAACATAACGTTAAAGATGAAGCGCAAACACTGATCACATTTATTGATAGTCAGGGGAAACGTATTATCGATTTCCCTAATAAAACATTTTTTTGCGATGTGTTGGTGACCAATGGGCAACTGTGCGATGGGTTAGAAATTGGTGATATCTGTATGCCAACGCTGGACATTTCTAATAGCCTCAATTTTTCTAATATTACCCGGCCAACTCATGAAATCGCACCGTTGGTGGATAGCCACAGCCACTGGCCCATTATTTCTCATTTATCTCTCAGCCCAATGTTTTTAAAAGATTTGGCAGCAATTAAACAACTGCTTACCGATCTGAATTTCCATATTCATACCAGTGCACCGTTACAGCAACTGAGCGAACAGCGCCTGTCGGGCATTGTCAGTCTTAAAACCCAGGCACTGGACTGGATTTGGCATAAAGGGGTGATGAAACGTGGATTGGAAATGGTGTTAACCCTGAATCCTGACAATTTTAGCGATGATGGGGATATGTATCAGTTTGGTTTCATTTTAGGAAATGTACTTCCGTACTGTATGACAAAAAATAATTTCCTGATGATGAAAATCGTTAATAGCAAAACCCAGCGATTATGGTCTCTGCCACCAATTTTAGGTGGAAGAGAGCAAATTTGATGAATAAAACTCATCGATAGATTGTGCCACCCCATGATGGGAGTGACATGCGCATTATGTTGATGAAATATAGGGATGTAGGTTATGGATACCGGATTATATTTCTCATGCAAAATTGGCAGCCTGCCGGAAACAACGTTTGATGTAGTTGATTTCACGTTGGAAGAGGCTTTATCGACGCTGTTTACTTTAGAGTTAACCGTTGCCAGCAATGACGACAGTATTGATATGGATGAGCAGCTACTGCAAAAAGCCTCATTAACCGTGATGGTTGATGGTGTGGTAAAGCGCACTGTTAACGGCATTGTTGCTGCAGCTTTTCAGGGCGACAGCGGTTTTAAACGTACTTACTATAGTTTTGTTATCCGTCCTGAAATGTGGTTATTGACACTGGTACAGGATAACCGGATTTTCCATTTCAAATCTATTCCAGACATCCTTGATGAATTGCTGAAAAAGCATAGTGTTCGTGTTGAATCTAAGCTGATTGATACCCATAAACAATGGGAATATACCACCCAGAGAAACGAAACCGATTATGACTTCTTCTGCCGGCTTGCGGCTGAAGAAGGAATAGTTTTCTGGTTTGAAGAAAACAGTATGTTTTACAGTGACAGCCGCACCGGAATGAAGGGCGGTGAGAAATTACTGTATAACGCACATATTCAGAGTGCCAGCAGAGATGCGGTTATCCATCGCTTACGCTATGGGGCTAAAATGACACCAAATGCGGTGCATCTCAAAGATTATAAGTTTTCTCACCCTGATGTTGGTTTAGATTTCAAAACTAAAAATCTGAAAAAACGACCAGCGTTCACCATGTACGATAGCTATGGCCGTTACGATGATGATGGTGTTGCCCAACAATATGCCAAATACCGTTTAGAAGCTTATCAGGCGGATAGCCTGTCAGGTAACGCCGAAAGCAATACGATTCAAATGATGCCCGGCAAAATTTTTACTATTGCAGAACATTCTAATGCAGCACTGAATGACTCCTGGCAAGTGGTTAATATTGTCCACAAAGGCTCATTGCCTCAGTCGGTTGCTGACGAATCGGTAGATAAGGTTGCTGCAATTACCAATAGCTTTACTTTTATTCCTGGCTCCGTTGACTGGCGTGCCCCGTTTATTGCTAAACCTACCGTACACGGCGATGAAACAGCCACGGTAGTGGGGCCTGCGGGAGAAGAGATTTACGTTAATGAATATGGTCAGGTAAAGATTCATTTCCACTGGAATAAATATGATGCCCCTGACGAGAATGCGTCATGTTGGGTGCGTACCAGTCAGGCCTGGAATGGTGATGGCTTTGGTATGATGGCGATTCCACGAATCGGGCAGGAAGTGGTAATCACTTATATCAATGGTGATATCGATCAGCCAATGGTTCTAGGTACCTCTTATAACGGCAAAAATAGCCCGCCGCTGGATTTACCTGCTGCAAAAACGCAAACATCGTTTAAATCTAAAACCCATAAAGGTGGTGGATTTAACGAGCTAAGGTTTGAAGATTCTGACGGTCAACAGCAGTTATTTATGCATGCGCAAAAAGATATGAATACCAGCGTGCGTAATAACAGAACCACTGATGTTGATGTGGACCATACGGAAAATATTGGTCAACACCAAACCGTTAATGTCACTGCGAATCAGAGTACCAATGTAGGTGGCAACCAGAGTATTGATGTTACGGGAGATCGTACCGATCATGTCGTCAAAAATGAAACCACCAATGTTGATATTAATCAGACGCTTACCGTAGGTGGCGATCAATCCATTACCGTCACTAAAAACCGTACCGATAACGTCAATATTAATGAAACCGTAGAGATAGGTGCGAATCAGGATACAACCATCAAGGGGAACCATACGGTTAAGGTGACGGGTACGCAGGATATTACGGTAACTGGCGCAGAAAATACCACCTATCAAAATCTCCACAATTTTACCGTTAACGGCAACCATGATGCTAAGTACCTTTCCAATCAAGTTCTGTTTGTTCAGGGCACTCAAACTACAACGGTAAATGGCACTAAAACCGCGACTATTCATGGATTGATGACGGAGAACTTCCAGGCTTCCCATAATATGAATGTTACAGGAAGCCAGACGATTGTAGTTACTGCGGCACAAAACCTTCAGTCCCAAACGCTTACCATCACCGCGGCAGACCAAATTGTTATCGGTTGCGGCAGTTCTCAAATCACCATGGATTCCGCCGGGAATATTCAAATCATGGGCGTGAAAATCACTGTAGCAGGGCAAAGTGAATGCAGCACGGTGGCGCCTAAAGTTCATTCTAATGGCATGACAGAGAATATTGTTGAAGGTGCCGTAGTGAAACTGAATCCATAACGGATGAAGGATCTTCAGCCAGACTGAAATAATTATAAAGGAATTGAACCATGGATAGTTGGCAGCCTTCAAACCCGGTGGAACGTCGCTTTATGCTGGCTCATGAGGATGCTTTAGCATTTGCTGAGCAACCACAGGCAAAGTTGTTTTACTGGCAGGCGAATGAGGACGATCTCCATTTGCTTAATACCTATTTTCAAGTTCAGCAGGAAAATGGGTGCTGCACCATGCAGTTTACCGATGATTTTACCTCCGGTGATAAGTATGCCGCCCTGATAGCACAAAATATTATCAATTTTTATGACCAGCGACGTGATGGGTCTTTAGCTCAGGGAATCGGGGCGGACTGGCAGGTGCCGGAAAAAGAAAACGGTACAACAGAGACGCAATATTTGCTGCAGATAGCGCATAGTCTTATGCAACACCATCCTGATATTTTTCCTGGTTTTTTATGGGTGTTCTCTCCGGGTAATTTGAAAAGCCTTAGCAAGACGGAATCCTGGTTAGGTGAGCTATTAACCGAAACCCTGTCAGGCGAGTGGGCCTCCGATCGCATCCGTTTTGTGGTGTACACCATGGAAACGGACCTGTTTAATAAATTATCCGATAGCCATCCTCAGGCCGTTTATCGGGTAAATGGCCAGTACCATTGTGAAAACGTTCCCAGAGAAATGATTGCAGAATCAAATGAGCGTGGGGACAGCGGAAAGTTCCGGCGCCTTTTTGTTGAACTAACAGAAACACTAAAGAATAACGACCCTCAACGTTTAGAGAATTTATCCAAAGCGGCATTAGCTATCACCAATAATGCCAGATGGTTTGATCAGAGTGTGGTTGTTCACTTGATTGGCGGCGCTGCTTACCTGAAATGGCAGGATAAACCGCGCTCTTTACAAGCCTATGGTGAGGCATTGACCTCTGCTGAGCAGGCAAAAGAAGAGGGGCATCCTGCAGGTAATAAACTGATTGTAAATGCCCTTTTTGGTATTTGCAGCGTGTATTACATGAATAAAGAATATGACTTGGCGGCAAGTTATTACGATCGAATTCCTGAATTTTCTTTAGCCGATGCAGATTATATTTTGACTGTGGAAGCCGACAGAATGCGTGCTGAGTGTTGGGATAAGGCTAAAAGCCCGGCTAATGCTTTCAGTGCAGCATTTGAAGGGATTGATGCCGGACTCAATATGGAGCCGGAACTACGTAAACAGAGTTCATTACCTATTTTAACCCATTGGCTTTATAAGCATATTGGCCTGACCAATATGCGCTACGGAGAAATGCGCGAGAAGTTCGCCTTATTGTATGGGGATGACTGGGAGCAGTTTGTCAGCCTTGATCCGCTTAAATCATCTCAGGAAGAGGAGAAGAGAGTATGAGTCTTCTGGCATCAACGCATTTATCTCCTGTTGTAGGGGTGGATGTTCATATGGTGAACGTTCCAGCACCGGCTCCTATTCCTCATCCACATGTTGGTCTTGTTCTGGATTTCCGTGAAATGGTTAACGGGGCTAAATCTTTTGTGGGTTCATTAGTAATGAATTTTGTTCAGGAGAACGTTCCTGCGGAGATCATGGAAAAGGTAGGGCAGGCGCAGGAGGCGATTGCGCTGGCTAATGCAATAAGAAGCGGAGATCTTAAGTCAGCGGCAGGCCAGGTTGGCGGCAAAATATGGAACAGTGAAGCCGTACAGGGTAACCCGATGGTTAAATCTGCGCTTGGCGCGGTAAATTCGGTGAAAGATGCCTTAGGGGCAGGTGTTGGACAGGGCGGAGGTTCTGACAGACCAGTATTGGTCAATAATTTGCTACGGGCTACGGTAGGAACCAATTCACGCCATATCCCCGGGTTACATTTCCCTCTGGGGGCGGGTTACGCGCAAAAACTCCCCTCCTGTGATGCCGAAGCTTTCATGGGAAGTAAAACTGTTATTGTTAACGGTGACCCATTCTCTTATCTGGCGCTTCCTTCGTTAAGCTGCTGGTTTGTTGGTATGTTACCAATCAAGAAAAATGGCGCCCATACGGAAAGAAGAGAACTTTCATTACCGACGGCAGTAACGTTACCGATACCTGTTGGTCGCCCGGTTCTGGTTGGTGGTCCACCTACGTTAAACTTCCTGGCGATTGCATTGGCGCTGTTTAAGGCGTTTCGAGGTTCTAAGCTGGCTAAAAAACTGTTTTCAAAATTACCGCCGGGTTTTGTTAAATGTAAAATTTTTGATGCTGAACCGGTGAATTCCATTACTGGTGAAGTTATCGTTCAGCAAAATGACTTTGAAGTAGATGGGCGTTTTCCACTGATTTGGGATCGCTATTACTCAGGCCATCAGGCATATAATGGTGCAATTGGACATATCTGGTTAACTCCAGCGGATATTCACCTCTCTTTAGTCGTTACCGAAGGCATTTTAGGTGCATTTGCTCAGTTCCCCCGATCATAAAACCGCATTTGAGATGCTACCTGCTTATGAAGGTTGGGAACATCACAGTCTGGACTGGCAGCAAGGGCATGCCATCTATCGTTTGAACAATGAACTAATTTTAAGAACCAGAGAGGGTGTTGAGTACCATTTTCCACTTCCGGGTGACTGGCAGCATCGGGTAGAGCAACTGGAAGAGGATGAGCAGTTATCCCTTTGGTTTAGTCGGATGGAAGACCTGAATGGTAACGGTTGGCGTTTTGAACGGGATAAACAACAGCATCTCCAACAGTTGGTTGAATATTGCCTTGAAGGCGATACCGGGCGCCAGATTACTTGCCATTATGAAGGGCGATATTTAACCGATTTGGTGCTATATGAAAGTGCTGCCGATAATACCGGTGTGCTGCTGGCGGGATATCGGCAGAATAATCATGGCGATATGGTGTCAGTTCTGGATGCTCATCAGCAGTCATATGATTTTGAGTATATTGATAATCACCAGATGGTGCGCCATACAGACCGCAATGGTTTGTCATTTTACTATGCCTATACATTGTATGAAGACCAGATTCAGCGAGTGCACCGCGCCTGGGGCGATCATGGTCTGTTTGATTATGCGTTTGCCTACCATCCTGAGCGTCAGGAGACGTTAATTACTGACTCTCTTGGTCATACCACTATTTTGCAATATGATGAACGACAACTTCCTTTAGTTCGAATCGATCCGCTGGGGGGAGTTAAATCCTATCAGTACGATGGTCAACAACGAGGAATATCGGAAATTGATCCGGGTGGTAACAAAACCGAATGGGAATATGACCAGCGGGCAAATATTGTCAGCCGCCGTTATCCTGACGGAAGCGGTATTAGTATTCGCTATGATGAAAGAAACAAGCCGATTGAGATTGTTGATGCTGAAAATCAGCGTTGGCAACAGCAGTGGAATGACAACGGTAATCTGATTAGCCAGAAAACCCCGTTGGGTCAGGAAAGCTGGTATAGCTACGATATGCTGGGGCAACTGGTTGAGGTCCATAGCGGGCAGCAGCAGACAAAACTAACTTATGATGAGCTAGGTTTTATTCGTCAGCTTCAGGACATTGCCGGGCGAGTAACTGATTTTCAGTTTGACCGTTTTGGTCATTTGCAAAAGCGTCGGTTGGCTAATGGTGATGAGACTCGCTATCAGTATGATAAAAAAGGGCGATTGATCTCATGTCAGTTGGAAGATGGGGAGTTTATCAGTTGCCGCTATGACCATGAAGATAATCTGATTGAGTACCGCGATCGCGGTAAAAAAGTGACTAAATTTGCCTATTTTGGTCAGGGGCGGTTATCGCAGCAGACGTTGCCGGACGGTAATTCACTTCAATATCATTACAATACCGAAGAACAACTGATTGGTGTAACCAATCAGCGTGGTGAGCGCTGGCAGTTAAATCGTGATGCGGTTGGTCGCCTGATTGAAGAACGGGATTATTGGGGAAAAGCACGTAGCTATCATTATGATGAGGCCGGTTATTTAACCCAGAGCCTTAACCCGTTAGGCCAGTTACTGGCAGTTACCTGTGACAAGATGGGGCGGATTGTCAGTAAAGCTCCGCAGGGGCAGCCAGAAAAGACGGAAACCTATGCTTATAACAAACGGGGTCAGTTGACTCTGGCGAAGAATCAGCATAGCGAAGTGACGCGTCAATATAATCAAGTTGGTATGCTAATTCTGGAGAACCAGCAGCAGCAGGATGTGACGGCTCGTCTTGAGTATGTATATAACCTGTCAGGTCAGCTATCAGAGCAACATCATCAGTTACGGCATCACAGTCAGTCAAAAGAAACGGCGTTTAACCAAGCGCTGCGCTTTGAATACAACGAGCTGGGGCAACTTATTCGCCAGCAGGTGGATGACCATGCACCAATCGAATTTGGTTTTGATGAGATTGGTCGCCTGACTAGCCAGAAACAGAGCGAAGCCGTTATCTCGACCTTTGAATATACCAAAGCAGGGCAATTGAAGCGCCAAAGCCTGCATCGTAGCGGTAGCGTTCACAGCGATTCTATTGATTATCACTATGACGTGTCCGGCAATCTGGTGATGCGCAGTGATAGCCGTGGTGGAACCGATCGTTATTTCTACGACGTATTAGGTCAGATTACTCGTCACAGCAATCCAATGGGGGAGATCCACGATTATGTTTATAACGCGAATGGCGATCGGTTTGTCGAAAAAGAGAATCCGGAAGGTCAGCGTGAACTGACGTTTAATGACGGGATGCAATATCGCCTGAATCAGGCTGGTCAGTTGATTGTGCGTGAAGACGGCGAACGAAGTGACCGTCTTGAATGGGATGAAAATGAGTGTCTGAGCGGATTTTATCGTACCGGAGAGCGCGGTGAACGTTATCAGTATCACTATGATGCACTAAGACGGCGTATCCGTAAGACCTGTATCGATATACGTGATCGGGTTGAGAAGATTACCTATTTTATCTGGGATGGGGATGCACTAACCGCGGAAGTCAGTTTCTCACCGGTGGCGACAGGGGCAAATGCCAAACTGGATAGTCGCTTCTTCATCTATTACCTGAATACCTTTGAGCCACTGGTACTACAGTGCAAACAGCAGGGTATCGGCAGTCTCGCTCCACCGGAAGAGACCGGTTACTATTTCTATCAAAACGATCCGAATGGTATGCCGTTGCGGTTATACGACGCCCAAGGTGATATCGCCTGGAGTGCCCACTACACCGCGTTTGGTCGGGTAGACCAACTGGATGAAATAAAAGTTAAGCAACCGCTACGACTTCAGGGACAGTATTTTGATGAAGAGAGTGGTTTACACTATAACCGACATCGTTATTATGATCCGCGTACGGGGATTTTTGTTTGTCAGGATCCGATTGGGTTGGTTGGGGGGATTAATCCTTATCAGTTTATAATAAACATATTAGGGTGGGCAGATCCATTAGGTCTAACTGGTGAAGAAACAGTTACTGTATATCGTGTCGAAACTAACAATTCAGGGAGTCAACGAGTTCTTATTGATGATGCGAATAATATTTCTATTCCAGATAAATCAAAAATGCTATTTTTAAATTTCGGCAGTTCGGAAAGAGCTAGTGCATTTCGTGGTAGTGGTGATGATAAGAAAGTAAAATCTTTCAAAGTTAAGAAATCATTCTTAGATAAATTGAGAGAAACATCTATGACAGAAAGAGAGTTAAGCCGCTCGAAATGTAAGTCAGATAAAACAAGACCTTTAAGAGTAGATAAAGGGACGGCTGATCAATATGGACTAAGAACTCAACAAATCAATGAATTGATGGATAATATTATACCAAATTCAGGTGGGGAATCATGACGTTTTTGGAGTCAGTCAAAATAGAATTGGAAGATGAGAGAAAAAGACTATTATCTTCTATAATAACTGAAAAGCATGAAGGGATTATTGTCGAATATGTCGCTTCCTGTAGTGTTGGTAATGCCGAAATAATATCGAAAGAGTCAAAAAAAATATTGTTACTAATTAATGAAAATAGTTTTCCAAAATGGCCAGATTTAAATGAATGGCTTTCAATTTTACCAAAGACTTTTACCGATCTATTTTCTAATTCATTTGATGAAGAAGATTGGGGGCTTAGTGACTGGCTTTATTGGTTTGAGCTTGAAAATAGAGCTTGGTTTTTATGGAATGTAGAACAGCTAGACGGTATTTCTTTAAAAATTAGTATATTAATTTATGAGCATCCATTTCCATCTGAATCATTGGAGGTTTTGTTTATGAAGTTAGGAACAAGTGAGCTTAAAGAAAGAAATATATACTGAAAAATGATGCTTTATTACTTATAGCCTTATTTGAACTAAATGGGACTGTAATTTAAATTGTTTAATTACTTGGCTGGAGAAGAACCCAGATCTTCGAGCCATCGGCCTCATTAATCGCCGATGGCGGGTTGGTTTTAACCTCTCTACGGGATGTATTCCACAGTGTAATAACGTTCAGCTTCGTTTACTGCCTTAAATCTTCATTCCTTGGAGAGGGGGCTTTAGTGGCACTCCGCGTAGTACAGTTAGCTTGTTTAATCCCCCGCTGTTTTTGGCAAAGAGATTCCTGCTCATTTTTTAGGTTATCTACTTCGTTACTGTCCAGAACCAGTACAATACAGCCGTCAGCTATTTTAACTGTAAGATGTGCGCCGGTCTCAAACCCAGCCTCACGTAACCATTTACCCTTTAAATTAATATTTGGTGTACTGGTATCACCGTGCTTAGGCACATAACCAACAATATACTGGCGCTGTGCTTTGGAAATCTTCTTTTCTGAAATATAATCGTACTCAGCCATGATTAACTACTCCGTTTAGTTGTTTGTGGTGAGCAATGAGTACGGGTTGCAGCCCGTATTCATTGCGTTATTTCTTTCTGGAAGACCAGCGTTCGGCTTCATACTTGATAATCATCCCTTCCAGTAACTGCTTAATCACCTGTTGTTGTTCCGGTAACATATGATTAATAGCCTGAAATTGTAAGGCTAAATCAGTATTAGGTAGTAGCTCCTTCTCCTCAAAAATTAAAGAGTCAGTTGTCACTTTAAACGTTTGTGCCAATTTCTTAATCGCTTCAAGCGAAGGTAAAGCAGCACCGCCTTCATAACGCTTTATTTGAGTAACATGAATACCTATAACATTAGCTAATGCCTGTTGTGATAATCCTTTCTGTCTACGAAGGGCTACTAATTTATCAGCAAGACTCATTGAATTAATCTAATCAGAGAAATTTACTGCCATTTTAATGAATTAAAAATGCCTGCCTAATCTAATGTTGGTATCTTAATAGATGCTAAATTTGACCTCAAAAGGTTCTTCAAGTCTTTTGTAAGAAATGGAATATGGTTAGCATCTTTGGAACATAGTTACGATACCTGAAGTTTGTTGCCTCATTATTTTAGTTAGAGGAATAATTCGGTTAGCTAACTGAACAGCATCACCAGTTGCGCCCACAGTGATTCCATTGATTATCACTATGACGTGTTAGGGCAAATTACTCGTCACAGCAATCCAATGGGTGAGATCCACGATTATGTGTATAACGCGAACGGCGATCGGTTTGTCGAAAAAGAGAATCCGGAAGGCCAGCGTGAACTGACCTTTAATGACGGGATACAATATCGCCTGAATCAGGCAGGCCAGTTGATTGTCCGTGAGGACGGTGATCGAAGCGACCGTCTTGAATGGGACGAAAATGAGTGTCTGAGTGGATTTTATCGTACCGGAGAGCGCGGTGAACGTTATCAGTATCACTATGATGCGTTAAGGCGACGTATCCGCAAAACCTGTATCGATATGAGCGATCGGGTTGAGAAGATTACCTATTTTATCTGGGACGGCGATGCGCTGACCGCAGAAGTCAGTTTCTCACCAATGGCGACAGGAGTGAATGCCAAACTGGATAGTCACTTCTTTGTCTACTACCTGAACTCCTTTGAACCGCTGGTGCTACAGTGCAAACAGCAGGGTATCGGCAGTCTCGCTCCACCAGAAGAAACCGGTTACTATTTTTATCAGAACGATCCGAACGGTATGCCATTGCGGTTATACGACGCCCAAGGTGATATCGCCTGGAGTGCCCACTACACCGCGTTTGGTCGGGTAGACCAACTGGATGAAATAAAAGTTAAACAACCGCTACGACTTCAGGGACAGTATTTTGATGAAGAGAGTGGTTTACACTATAACCGACATCGTTATTATGATCCGCGTACGGGAATTTTTGTTTGTCAGGATCCAATTGGGTTGTTAGGGGAATGAATTCATATCAGTATGCATCAAACATATTGAAGTGGATTGACCCATTAGGGCTACAAAAAACACCATATACGGGTAGTTCTCAGGATGAAGTGGCCGCAAAGGTATTAGCACCTGCAAATGATAAATCAATTAGAAAAAATAAAGAATATGGAGGTTTAATATATGAAAAGAATGGTCAATATTATGCCACTATACCTGTAGCTGGTACTAAGGATAGATTTAGGCCTGCAGATGCATTACTACAAATCTCGAACGGAGCAACTATTGTTGGTGATTATCATACACATGGTGACTATTCCACATTAGATGGTAAAAGAACAGATAAAGATCATGATGAATTTGATAGTGATGAATTTTCTAAAAAGGATAAATCGATTTCAGACCAAGCAGCCTCTGGTTGTGAGAAACACAGATCATATTTGGGGACTCCTAGTGGGAAGTTTAAGGTATATGTTCCTGGTGTGGGTACTAAAACGTTATAGAGAGTATTAACAATGGCTTTATCTTTAAACAGCGAATTATTACTTGATGGAAAGATTTTTCTTGCACTGTGTCATAGTGAAAACTACTTATTAAAGATTTTTAATGAGCGTTATAATAGAAGTTGGTCTCTAGAAAAATATGAAATATTAATTGATGAATGTAAAAGTGATAATTATGTATCTATAGCTTTTTTACCTAAAACTAAACAGAATGTTAATGGTGTGCCTTTTGAAGTCCCAGTCAAAGGTATATGGGAAAATGGCCCGGGTATTGAGTTATATATATCGTTAGAGGATTATTCACTCTTGCGATTTAAAGGAATGCGTTGATTATTCTATTTTAGTAAATGGATGAATCCCAAAAATAAAAAAATGATTTTTTTGGGATTATAAATAGATGTAGTCTCCCCGATTTTTAGTACCACCACCAGTTAGAGTCTCCGGCCAGCATTTTGATGAAGAGAGTGGTTTACACTATAACCGACATCGTTATTATGAACAGGTTGAGATTAATTTTTATCAGTCTATACCTAATTTCAGGTGTAATAAGAGCTTTGGAGCGGGTAAAAGGAATACATCATGAACAATAAGGAAGAATTAGAACAGATACAAAAACAACTTTGCGAAAAATATAACTCACCTTGTTTCTTTTGTACTGAAAATGAAATTATTGGTATCGCAATTGAATCAATTAAACATCAGCCAATATATGGAGTAAGACACGACAGCGATAATGGCACATGTGGATGGTATCTTTGGGGTGGAAATTATTCTGACGATGAAAATTTTTTCCAACCGATTCATTTTTCGCATATCTATAAGATTATTCCTGATTATGTATTGAAATATCTTGCATTGGCTTCGGGATTTAAATTTATTACAGATATTAATGGTTATGAAGATGTTTGGTATGAAGAATAATGCTTTCTATATCATCCAGATAATTTGTATGAAGTTTAAATCTGTTCTCTGTCAGAGATTGTGAAATCAGAACACTATTTTTGAATATATCAAAGTATGGTAACTGAAAATGACAAAACTCCAGTTATTTACCCATCTCCCCTTTAGGCTTAACCTCCGTAGTCCCTTTTAACCGAGGACGATTAGCTTCCATCTGTTCTAAAGGCATAACTTTCCGCATGGATAGCAGAGATCGGGAAGCGAGATCCTGATATTCCAATGTATTCAGTTGCTTCCAGTGGAGTTCATCATCTGAAACGTCACGCACGTATTTTGCCGGTATCCCCATTAATAACTGCCTGTTCTTGCCAATGAACCCTGCTTTAACAAAGCTCATTGCACCAATAATACTTTCCTCACCGATAATTGCTCCGTCCATAATGACGCTATTCATTCCAACCAGGGCATCACGACCAATGATACAGCCATGCAATATGGCGCCATGTCCAATATGACCAGATGAATGAACGATGGTATCTCTGTCGCAATAGCCGTGCATAGTGCAGCTATCCTGAAGATTAGAGCCTTTTTCCAGAATCAGCCGTCCATAGTCTCCACGCAAGGAAGCGTGAGGGCCAATATAAACCCCTTCACCGACAATTACATCGCCAATAAGCACTGCACTAGGGTGTACATAGGCAGTGGGATGAACAACAGGTATTAATCCTTCAAATGAATAAAAACTCACTGGAGCTCCTGATGGCCTGAATTTTTGATAGCGTTTAGCATCAATAAAGGGAGGTTTAATAGTATAGAAATAAGTAAGTTATATAAGAAAGGCGTTCAATATTGGTGAGTTGTATAGCATTAATAAGTAGGAAGAGGGGCGGTATTAATAATCGTCTGAATGGCGTCCCCGACAGGAATCGAACCTGTAACTAGCCCTTAGGAGGGGCTCATTATATCCATTTAACTACGGGGACTTATGCAGCGGCAGCAGTATACCTATTTTTATTCAGAGATTCAGCACTGTTGAGTGCGTTTGGTTAATTAGTGACAGGTTAGTCGAATTTTAGTTCCAGCCTGACTGAAATTGCTATTTAGCATTTTATTCTCCTATTTCTGCAATTGGTGGTTTTTAGATGTAGTTCACATTCTTCTGAGTTTCCTATTCAGTGTTTGATCTGAGGCCGTATTTTACCCACAATTAGGTAGCTAACCGCTAGGTGCGAAGCTACGAGCCGCTAAAAGGCTGTGATATGATAAAGCCAATTTTTACCAATTGAGAGTTATGTGTAATACGATGCTGGAAGCGCAAGGACTGAATTGTATTCGTGATGAAAGAGCCCTGTTTACCGGGCTGAGTTTTGCTATTCATCCCGGAGAGCTGGTCCAGATTGAAGGGCCTAACGGTGCAGGGAAAACCAGCCTGTTACGCATTCTTGCAGGATTAGCCAGCAGTGATGGTGGTGATATCCTCTGGCAAGGGGAATCAACACGCCGTAATCGCGATCGTTACAATCATTCTCTTCTCTATATTGGTCATCAGGCAGGCGTTAAAGCGGTATTAACGCCGTTTGAAAACCTTTCATTCTTTCAGAAATCTTCCGGTAAAAAAGATCCCGATGCCATCTGGAGTGCGTTATCACAAGTTGGTCTGGTAGGGTACGAAGATGTGCCAGTAGCACAGCTTTCTGCCGGTCAGCATCGTCGTGTTGCCCTGGCGCGCTTGTGGTTGAGTGATGCACCACTGTGGATTCTGGATGAACCATTAACCGCTATCGATAAGCAAGGTGTAGAGCATTTAACTCATCTGTTTGAGCAACATGCAGAAAAGGGCGGTATTGTGATATTGACGACCCATCAGGATATGATGAGTACCCGTTGCCCGATTCGTAAAATAAAGCTTGATGGCGGGGTGTGGCGCTGATGTTTATTTCGATTTTGCACCGCGAGTTGAAAATTGCTTTTCGCAGGGGCTCTGAAATTATTAACCCGCTGTGGTTCTTTTTAATTGTGGTAACTCTGTTCCCATTAAGCATTGGACCTGAGCCACAGCTGCTATCCCGTATTGCTCCGGGAGTTGTTTGGGTTGCAGCGCTACTGGCTTCACTACTCTCGCTGGAACGATTACTAAGAGATGATTTTTTGGATGGTTCACTGGAGCAACTGATGTTGTTGCCGGTACCTTTGCCGCTGACTATTCTGGCAAAAGTATGTGCTCACTGGCTGTTAACCGGCTTACCATTACTGATTTTATCGCCACTGATGGCGCTGTTATTGTCGTTTGATTATGCAACCTGGAAAGCGGTGGTGCTGACCCTATTGTTAGGAACACCGACACTAAGCTTTATTGGTGCAATTGGTGTATCGTTAACTGTTGGCCTGCGTAAAGGCGGGGTTTTACTGAGCTTACTGATACTGCCGTTATATATTCCGGTATTGATTTTTGCGACCTCGGCGATTGATGCCGCATCGATGTCGCTGCCTATCAATGGTTATTTAGCCATTTTAGGCGCTATTTTAGCAGGAACCGCGACGTTAGCACCTTTTGCCGCTTCAGCCGCTTTACGGGTAAGTGTGCAATAACAAACATAATAGTTATTAACTGATTATTTTAATTACAACCAAGTGTGAGCATAAACAACTATGTGGAAGTGGCTGCATTCCCTCGCGAAACCCGAGACGCTATATCGTCTTTGCGGTAGATTTATTCCCTGGCTGGCAATAGCCGGTATCATTAGTTTATCTGCTGGCTGGATATGGGGATTTGGCTTTGCCCCGTCGGACTACCAGCAGGGTGACAGCTTCCGGATTATCTATATCCATGTGCCAGCTGCTATCTGGTCGATGGGGATATACGGTTCCATGGCCATCGCCGCATTTATTGGCCTGATATGGCAAATGAAATCGGCGGATATGGTGGCTTCAGCAATGGCACCGGTGGGAGCTGTGTTTACCTTTATCGCATTAGCTACCGGTTCCGCATGGGGAAAACCAATGTGGGGAACGTGGTGGGTATGGGATGCTCGCCTGACGTCTGAACTGGTTCTGCTGTTTTTGTACCTTGGTGCTATTGCGCTGTATAACGCCTTTGATGACAGGCGTCTGGCAGGAAGAGCAGCAGGTATTCTGGTACTGGTTGGCGTAGTGAATTTACCGATTATCCATTTCTCAGTGGAGTGGTGGAATACCCTGCATCAGGGTTCAACCAATATGCAGCAAACCGTTGACCCAAGCATGAGAACGCCACTAAGACTCTCTATCTTTGGTTATCTCTTCTTCTTCATTACTTTAACCCTGATGCGGTTACGTAATTTAATTCTTATTCATGACCGCCAGAAACCTTGGGTTGAGTCACTGGTTAGTAAGGGGGCAGGCAAATGACACCGGCATTTTCTTCATGGCAGGAATTTTTTGCAATGGGTGGTTATGGCTTTTTTGTCTGGCTGGCCGTAGCGGCAACGGTGATCCCACTACTGGCTCTGGTCTGGCATACCCGCTGGCAACGGAAACAATTACTAACGGAAATTCAACGCCGTAAATCTCGTGAAGCCCGAATCGAAAATGCGAAGAGTAAGCAGGAGACAAGCCTATGAATCCGCGTCGTAAGAACCGAATGTATCTGGCGATTGCCGTATTGGTTGGAATGGCGGTAACGATTTCACTGGTGCTGTATGCCCTGCGTTCTAATATCGACCTGTTTTACACCCCGGGTGAAATCGTCTACGGTAAAGGTGAAGATAAAATTAAACCTGAACCGGGGCAGCGGTTACGTATTGGCGGAATGGTGATGACAGGATCGGTGAAACGCGATCCTGAATCTCTGAAAGTCAGCTTTAAAGTTTATGATGCCCGTGCTGCAATTGACGTTCACTACGAAGGTATTCTGCCAGACCTGTTCCGTGAAGAACAAAGCGTAGTTGCTCAGGGTGTATTTGAAGAGAACAATGTGATTAATGCTAAAGAAGTATTAGCCAAGCATGATGAAAATTACATGCCGCCAGAAGTGGAAGAGGCGATGAAAGATAATCATCACCGTCCTGAAGCCGATTATAAAGATAAACCCGCGGCTCAGGGGAATGCTAAATGATACCTGAGATTGGAAATTTTGCGCTGGCGTTGGCAACTGCTCTGGCGCTGCTATTAAGCATCTATCCGTTATTGGGTGCTTATAAACAAGATGCGCGAATGATGGCCGTTTCCCGGCCATTAACCTATGGGTTACTGGCTACCACCATGCTGGCTTTTGGTTGTCTGGTATATGCCTTTATTATTAATGATTTCAGTGTTATCTACGTAGCAACAAATTCCAACAGCCAGCTTCCGGTTTATTTCCGCATGGCGGCCGTTTGGGGGGCTCACGAAGGTTCTCTGCTGTTATGGATCGTTTTGCTTTCATTATGGACCGGTGCTGTTGCACTCTTCAGTAGCAAAATGCCGTTGGATGCCGTAGCCAGAGTGCTGTCGGTGTTAGGGATGATTAACGTTGGCTTCCTGCTGTTTGTTATTCTGACCTCTAATCCATTTACTCGTACTTTACCGATGTTCCCGATTGATGGACGCGACCTGAATCCGCTGTTGCAGGACGTAGGTCTGATCTTCCATCCACCGTTGTTATATATGGGATATGTCGGTTTCTCGGTAGCTTTTGCATTTGCTATCTCTTCTCTGATGGTTGGTCGTTTAGATACAGCATGGGCTCGCTGGTCTCGCCCGTGGACCACCGCAGCATGGATTTTTCTGACGCTGGGTATCGCGCTGGGATCTTACTGGGCTTATTATGAGTTAGGTTGGGGTGGATGGTGGTTCTGGGATCCGGTTGAAAATGCGTCATTGATGCCATGGATTACCGGCACAGCATTAATGCATTCACTTGCCGTAACGGAAAAACGAGGCACTTTCAAAGCCTGGACCGTATTACTGGCGATTGTTTCGTTCTCCCTGTGTTTGTTAGGCACTTTCCTGGTGCGTTCAGGTATTCTGGTTTCCGTTCACTCCTTTGCTTCGGATCCGGCGCGCGGTATGTTTATTCTGGCGTTCCTGGTTGTAGTAATTGGTGGATCTTTACTGTTGTACGCAGTAAATGGTGCGCGAGTCAGTAAGACCAAGGCTCGCCACGAGTTCTTCTCCCGTGAGTCTTTCCTGCTGGGTAACAATATTCTGCTGATGGCGGCAATGCTGGTAGTTCTGCTCGGCACGCTATTACCATTAGTGCATAAACAATTAGGATTAGGTTCAATCTCTGTTGGTGCACCATTCTTTGATTCAATGTTTATCTGGCTGATGGTGCCGTTCTCCCTGTTATTGGGTGTCGCACCGTTGGTTCGCTGGCGTCGTGATGAACCATCAAAGCTGCTAAAACGCCTGATTGTTGCTCTGATTATTACACTGATAGCTTCATTTACCTTACCGTGGCTATTGCAGGATCAGATTGTCGCTATGACGGTATTGGGCCTGATGATGTCCATCTGGGTAGTCGTGCTGACCGTGATGGAGCTGCATGAGCGAGCCACTCATCGTCATGGTTTCATTAAAGGCTTAACTCAACTTTCCCGTAGCCACTGGGGAATGGTGATTGCTCATCTCGGCATGGCCGTTACGGTATTCGGTATTGCTTTTAGCCAGAACTATAGTGTGGAACGAGATGTGCGCATGAAAGATGGTGATAGCATCATGATTCACGATTATAAGTTCACTTTCCGTGATGTTCGTGAAATCTCCGGACCAAACTATACCGGTGGTGCCGGTGAGTTGGAAATCACGCGTAAAGGTAAACCTGAAGCAACGTTACACGCTGAAAAACGCTACTACAAAGTTGCAGGTAGCATGATGACTGAAGCTGCTATTGATGGTGGTATCACCCGCGATTTATATGCCGCATTGGGTGAGCAGCTTAATGATGGTGCCTGGGCAGTTCGAATCTATTACAAACCGTTTATTCGCTGGATTTGGTTTGGTGGCTTGTTTATGGCGTTTGGCGGTCTGCTGTGTATTCTCGACCCACGTTATCGGATTAAAAAATCATTAGCCCGTGAGGAGACAGTATGAATAAGAAGTTGCTGTTTATTCCATTAATTGTCTTTCTGGGGCTGGTGGTCGCATTTATGGTTCAGCTACAGCGTAACGCTCAGGGTGACGATCCAACCTCTCTGGAATCGGCACTGATTGGTAAGCCGGTACCAAAATTTAAGCTGGAGTCGTTGGATATCCCCGGAAAAGTCTACGATCAGGCAGCATTACATGATGGTAAACCGATGTTATTAAACGTCTGGGCAACATGGTGCCCCACCTGTTATGCCGAACATCAGTTCTTGAATAAACTATCGGCACAAGGGATCCGTGTAGTCGGCCTGAATTATAAAGATGAGCGCAATAAAGCCATCAAGTGGCTGAATGATTTGGGCAACCCTTATGCACTAAGTTTGTATGACAACAACGGCATGCTAGGACTGGACCTCGGTGTTTATGGTGCTCCGGAAACTTTCCTGATTGATGGCGACGGTATTGTGCGCTATCGCCATGCTGGCGATCTTAACGATCGTATTTGGGAAGAAGAAATTAAACCCCTTTGGATTAAATATCAGGGGAGCGGCTCATAATGCTTAAACGTATTTCATTTATTCTGTTCGGCCTGATGATGACCTTTGTAGCTCATGCGACCATTGATACTTATAACTTTAAGTCAGTGGAAGAAGAGCAACAGTTCCGTGAGCTGACTGGACAACTACGTTGCCCTAAATGCCAAAATAACAGCATTGCCGATTCAAATGCTCCTATAGCAACAGACATGCGAGAGAAAGTGTATGAGTTGATGGAGCAAGGACAGTCCCGGCAGGATATCATCAACTATATGGTTGATCGTTACGGCAATTTTGTCACTTATGAACCGCCGATTACGCCAGCCACTATTTTCTTGTGGTTAGTTCCTGTGCTGTGTGTGGTAATTGGTGCTGCTGCGATTGTGATGCTTTCTCGCCGTCGTAAAGCCAGTGCTTCAGAGGCGGAGTCTGAGACTTTATCCGAGCAAGAAAAAGCACGATTACAGCAATTATTAAGCGATAAAACGGGCGCTAAAGGCAGGAAGAAATCATGATCGCATTTTGGCTGACAATCATTGTATTACTGGTTATTGCTGCGGCATTACTGATCGTGCCAACGTTGGGTAAACCTGACCCTAATGCAGACACCGACCGTGACGCAATTAACAAAGCATATTATCAGCAGCGTCTGACCGAGTTGAGTGCAGATGAAGATCAGGGCGTTATTGGCGAACGTGACACTATGATCGCTGAATTACAACATAACCTATTGGAAGATATTCCGGATAGTGAGCGGGCCACGAAGCAGGCTCCACTTGGCAAGACGGCATTAATACCCGGCGTCTTACTGTTGGTTGTAGTATCGCTGGGGCTCTATTTTCATACCGGTGGCTTAGCTCAGGTGATGCAGTGGCAGCAGATTGTGAAGATGCTACCAGAGCTGCGTCAGAAAGCGGATAGCGGTCAACTGGTGGCAACGGAAGATATCGCCCGTTTTGGTTTGGGTTTACGTACTGAGTTGCTTTCCGATCCTGATAATGTTCGCGACTGGACAATGTTGGGCTTAGCCGGACTAAAATTGGGTGATGGTGAAATGGCATTGCAGGCTTACGAAAAAGCCTGGCAGCTGTCACCAAAAGACAGTTACATTCAGATTATCTACGCTAAGTTGTTGACCCGTTCTAATAACCCAAATGATATTCAACAGGCCAGCGATATATTGAAAAATATCCTGAAAACGGAACCTGATAATACTGACGCGCTGTCAGCATTAGCGATGAATGCGTTTGGCCAGGGTAATTTTAATGAAGCAATTATGGCCTGGGAGAAAGTCTTAACTCTGTTACCAGCTGATGCCAAAGGTCTTGATGTTATCAGAAGTAGCCTTGCTTATGCTAAAGCTCAGGTGACATCTAATGGCTATCGATTAGCAGTTAAACTGGCGTTATCACCAGAAATGACATCACATTTACCCGCGCAAGGAAAAGTAATGATAGCGGTACTGGATGGTGAATCTCCAATACCGGTAGCAGTTAAACAATTGCCGTTAGATAAATTTCCGTTAGAATTGGCATTAGATGACAGTAATTCGATGATGCCAGCACGTTTACTTTCCAGCCTTAAGCAGGTGAAAGTGAAGGCTACCATTACCAGCAACGATCAGGCAGATACCCAACGTTTGATCGGTGAAAGTGATGTTCACACATTTAGCGGTAAAGAAACTGTCGACGTGACCATTGGGCAGATTAAACAGTAAGTGCTGTGCTGTAAGCCTGCATATTAGGGAGAAGAGAATGAAGCGCCGTCTTATCAGTATGGCACTGGCCGGAGTGATGCTAGCCGGATGTGCTAACAGCGGAAGCATGAACGAAGATGGAACTCGTCAGGATCCGCTGGAAGGGTTTAACCGTTCCATGTTCAACTTTAACTATAAGTATATGGATCCGTATGTTGTCCGCCCTGTCGCGGTGGTATGGCGTGACTATATGCCACAGCCTGCACGTAATGGTTTAAGTAATTTCACCAGTAACCTGGGTGAACCAGCCAGCATGGTGAACAACTTCCTGCAGGGCAACGTTTATGATGGTTTCCGCCATTTTAACCGCTTTTTCGTGAATACCCTGTTAGGTATGGGCGGTTTTATTGATGTTGCCGGTATGTCCAATGACAAGCTGAAAAAGGGCTATAACAAAGAGTTCGGTCAGGTGCTGGGTCATTATGATGTTCCATACGGTCCTTACGCCGTATTACCTGCTTATGGCTCTGCGACCCTGCGTGATGAAGGTGGTGGCTATGTGGATTACGTTTATCCGGTGCTAAGCTGGATAACATTCTGGGGCTCTGTGGGCAAATGGACCGTTGAGGGTATTGAAAGTCGTGCTCAATTCCTCGATCAGGACCAGATGCTGGCTAATTCGCCGGATCCTTATATCTTCGTTCGTGAAGCGTACTTCCAACGTCATGAT
Organism: Limnobaculum xujianqingii; assembly: GCF_013394855.1. Taxonomy (NCBI): domain Bacteria; kingdom Pseudomonadati; phylum Pseudomonadota; class Gammaproteobacteria; order Enterobacterales; family Budviciaceae; genus Limnobaculum; species Limnobaculum xujianqingii. Next base: position 735,692 of record NZ_JABMLK010000002.1, read on the forward strand.
TTCCTTGCAAACGACGGTAAGGTTGATGTAGAGAAGAACCCAAATGCGGATGCATTGAAAGATCAACTGGATGATATCGATTAATTATTAATATTATTGATTGAAAAAATCTGAGACCTCCGACCGACAGTGATTGTCATCGGAGGTTTTTTTATAGGATGTTACTCGGAACTTACCGAGCAGAAGGGATGTAATGATGAAGTATCTGGTGATGATTATTGCGGGATTATGTTTTACCAGTTCAGCTTTAGCCGCCTGTGCAGAAGATGAAAATGCACATTGTACATATTACAAAGCTGGGGAGTTAAAAAGCGAAAGTAGCTGCAAGGTAACAACCTGCGCAGCGACAGATGTGTATTTCTTAAGCCAGTGGGAGTGGGGCAATGGTAACCATGTTGATATACACATGGATCCGGAAACTAAAAAAGTGACATTAAATGATAAGCCAACCTACAGTTTACCTTCTGAAATTACTGGAAAAATGACCTGTTTTGGTGTTGTAGACAGTGATGAGCTGATGTGTACTAACTCTGGCAACTTCTAAGCAAAAAATAACGCCACTCCTTATAGAGTGGCGTCAGATATAGAACAGTAGGACTGAATCAGAAGGTATAGTTCAGGTTGATACCGTATAGCCATGCTTTCCCTTCTGAACGGAAGGTATAGGTTGGGCTATTGGCTGAGTTGTTCAGTTTCTCTTCAATCTTCACTTTTTGCCCGTGCATATAAGATACGCCAAGATCAATTGAAGCATCTTTGGTGAAGATGTAGGTTGAACCCAGGCTTAACCATAAACGGTCCTGGTCAGGAATTGAAATTGAACGGGTGTCAGCAGGTACTGCGCTATCGTCAAACGCAATACCGGCACGCCAGGTCCAGGTATCATCATGATAGTAAGTGGTACCTAACGCGATACGGTATGCATCACGGAAGTTTTCTTTCTTATAGAACAGCGTTTGTCCTTCGTTGCCGGTACCTTTTAACTCTTTGAACTCACTCCAACTGGTATAGCTCAAGCCGTAATGCATAGCCCATTTCGGTGCTACTTTATGGTATCCCGCAATCTCCCAAACTTCTGGCAGAGACAGCGTTAAATCACCATTAACAGTTTGACCATTGGTTCCCCATGGCATCCCTGTAGCGGCTTGTAGAGCGTTATATCTGGATGGTAACTCACTGCTGTAATCACCACTAAAGTCGATATCTACCTGTGAGCGATAGCTCAGGCCAATACGGTTTTCTTTATCGATTTCATATAGCAGACCAGCGTTCCAGCCATAGCCCCACTCGTCGCCTTTCATATGAACGACTTCAGTATCTCTTGGCATTCCGTTGCTATTTTCACCGGCATGACGGTTGATTTCTGCTTCTGCGTAGATCGCATTAAAACCAGCACCAAAGCTGAAATATTCATTGATACGGTAAGCGGCGCTGAGATTAAGGTTGCCGGTTTTTAATGAGGTTTTACCCGCTAAAGGGCCTGCCGCATAGTCATCAGCGAATTGGGTAGAAAGGCCGTAGTTACTGGTTAAAAAGCCACCAACAGCCCAACGATCATTAATTGGATAGATAAAGTGAAAGTTAGGAACCCATTCGTTTGGCGTAATGTCACTAACGGACATATCTGAACCTGACGGTGAAGTACCGCTGATTTTTACTGTAGGTTGGACGTAAATGGCGCCACCAGAAAATGTAGGGCGGTCAAACATCGTCATTGATGCAGGGTTACGGCTACCTGATGCCGCATTATCAGCAATCACACCTTCACCGGAAAACGCACGACCTAACCCTGAAGCTGATGATTCCTGAAGCTGGAAGCCTGATGCATAAAGATTAGAAGATACTGCTGCTATAACAATTGCCAATGCTGACTTTCTTAAAATATTTTTGTGGTGCATACCAAAATCTCAAAAGTGATAAAAATTATTACGGATTGTAATAATTGAGGCGGCATTGTAGGGAGTAAGATGATAGCGACAGATTAGACCAGTTGACCGGAATGACTGAGGTTAAGGGGGATTCGGGCTGAATACTTTAGTTAAAAGTAAATACTTTTTACATACAGGGCTGGTTACATTTGGGTTGTATCAACATGAAAAATTATAAAGGCAATAATAATCATATTGTTATAAATCAATTTTGTGTGGAACGATTAATTATTGCCCGGATGATTGACCCTGCCATAACAAAACTCATGCGCAAATTGGGCAGGAAGAGTAGTATAGGAAAGATTATTGAATTTTGAGCTAGATCTCATTCAGGTTTTAAATAAAACGACCATTCAGCCGTTTTATTCACAGGAGAAGAGTACGATGTCTGATTCATTAAAATGTAATGCACAAGAAACCGCTGCTTGTTGTTGTGTTGATGTTGGTACCGTGATGGACAACACGGATTGCACCGCGTCTTACCAAAATGTGTTTACCAATCGTGGTGAAGCAGAGCTAATGTTGAAGATGCTGACAGAAAAAGCACGAGCAACAGAGTCTGAGCCTTGCCTGATTGAAAGCCGTCTGACTGACGTGGCTGGTGGAGTGGAGCTGAGCGTAGACTTCACATTCTCGTGCCAGGCTGAAACCATGATTTTCCAACTGGGTCTGCGTTAATCGCCGCCAGTTTTTGTATAGTTTAGAATAATGCTAACGCCGGAATACCGGCGTTAGCCATAAATGGACGGAGCAAAACATGCAGGTGTTAATTATGCGGCATGGCGAGGCCAGTTATCATGCTGACAGCGATCCGGCTCGCAACTTAACAGAGCGTGGGCGTAAGGAAACGGCTCAAATGACGCTCTGGCTACGACAACAAATTGCTGATATTGAATGGGTATTAGTCAGTCCCTATGTTCGTGCTCAGCAAACGCTGGACGTAGTCAAAAATGAATTCCCTCTGCTATCTTCCTCTACCATAGAAACGTTCTCAGCCCTTACGCCGGGTGGTGATGCCATATTATCCGCCGATTATCTGATGACCTTAGCGCAGGATGGGGTGAGTTCCGTATTAGTGGTTTCTCATTTACCGCTGGTGGGCTATCTGGTGTCTGAACTTTGCGGAGGAATATACCCGCCTATGTTTAGTACTTCAGCCATAGCGGCGATTACGCTGGATGTCGAAACTGGCAGAGGCTCTCTTGACTGGCAGCAAACGCCAGGTTCACTGGGCTAATTGTTGAAGAGTATTTAGATTGGTTCTAGTGAGTATTCCGGCCTTAAGCATAAACCTGCTGTCGGGCCGGAAAAGTCAGTAATTTAAAGTCCAAGCCGATGCGCTACTACTTCCTCCAGCAAACTTACCAACTCTGGATCCATATACTTGTAGTCGTCAGGAATATCCAATACATGAAGGGGCTTATGTTCTATCAGACGCTGGTATTCCGCCACAATACGGTTCTTATGTTTTTGTTCCATAACGCAAATCACATCAGCCCACTGTAACAATACCGGAGTTAACGGTTTACGGGCATTGCGACTGGTTCCGGCTGATTTAACTGAGAGGTCGGGATGGCGACGCCATACCTGCTCTGCGGTAGGGCTTCGCCATTGGTTACGACTACAGATAAATAATACATTCATACGGCAGTCAGGCCTCTTCCATGGCTTTTAGCGTTCGTTGACTATTGGATATTCTGGGGTACTCAATACCTAGCTGCACCGATCTTGCCAGCTTGTCATGACGGGTATAGAGCATTTTCCAGTTCTTTTCTCCACGATAGTCGTCTTTTGCCCGACCACCCTGGTGTTTTTTACGTTTGTTTTGTGAGAGCCGCCAGGCCCGGTTTCGGATGTTATCCATAAATTGATGCCTCATCAGATTAATCGTGGTTCAGCAGCCGCGATAATACAGAGAGGTTGAGACGGGTTAGCGTCCGGCTTTATGATACCGAATGTAGCCAATAACCGTCCAGTAGCTATTTTTGCGAATCGAGCTGCTCAGGGTTAGTGGCTAAAGGGGAAAAGAGCGCAGGTAAGTAGTGAACAGCTTGATACATGGCTACCGATGAGAGAGTTCCACAGAGAATGGAAAGCCAGAGAACTTCAAAATCTAACTGTCCCAAAAAATAAATAGAGTGGTTGGGAGTAATCCCGACGTTATTGCACCAATCAGCGCGGCAAAAGGAAACTTTTGATACAACGGCGTTAAGTTGGCAATAATGATTCCAGTCGTCAGTGCCGGCAAACTTCCCCAGATATAGGTAATGAGCAGAACAAAAGGTAACTCACGGACGATATCGCGGAAGAAACCAGATGGATAACCCGTATAGATATATATCGTGGGAATCGCAACAATCAGTCCAATTAATGGCCCCAAAAGGGTAAACCAGACGGTATTATTTATTATTCGATGTGTTTTACTCATATTTGGCAACTCCCTGCGGTGGACATCATCAGACTTTCCGGCAGGTTAACTGGCGTATGTGAAAATAACGTGAAGTTAGAATGGAGTTGGGTCTTCAGAAGTTTCCTGAGCAATTAATACCAATATTGCGGCGTTCCCACCAAACTCTTTAGGTGCCTGATGAAAGGCCATCACATCTGGATGTTGTGCCAGCCATAACGGCGTTTGCTGTTTCAGTACATAGGTACCATAGCCATGCATAATACAAGCACAGTGAACATGTTCCCGACGGCAGGCGGCGATCAATGCCCCTAACTCTTGTTTAGCCTCTGCTTGTGTTAATCCATGCAGGTCAAGAAACAGCTCTGGCGAGTAATCACCACGGCGGAGTTTTTTTACTTCATAGCTATTAGCGCCAGGGCGCACATAACGGATAGGACTATCTTCACTTAGCAGAGGCTGAAATTCATCAGAAAAATAGAAACTGGCATCCATTTGCTCCTGAAGTAAACGTTCAACCGGTCGCTTTTTCACTTTGGGTTTAATGCGATGCAGAGCCTTATCCTGGCGCAGGGGTTTTATTCCACGAACCGAGTCCCGAAATAGCGCATGTTCTTCATCTGATAAGGTAAATTTATTTTTCTTCAAGAGTTCAAAATTGACTAAATGTGATAAAAGATAACGCTTAGTGTAACCCGAACGAGCGTTCTGTCTACGTCAGATATAAAATGAGTGTGATTATTTGTGCTGAACTGATAGCAGAATTACGCTTGATTACAGCTGATTTGTTACAAGCTTCGTGGCAAACTAGGGGGTTATTTGCGAATTCTATTCCTTGCCGGAGGGCTCATTGGACAAAATTTTTGTAGATGAAGTGGTTAACGACATGCATACCATTCAGGATATGCTGCGTTGGTCCGTCAGTCGTTTTAATGCGGCAAGTATTTATTACGGCCATGGAACGGATAACCCATGGGATGAAGCCGTTCAACTGGTACTGCCAACTTTGTTCCTACCGCTGGATATTCCCCCGGAAATGTATTTTTCTCGCCTGACGCTCAGCGAACGCCAGCGTATTGTTGAACGAGTTATTCGCCGGGTAAACGAACGTCTACCAGTGGCCTATCTGACCAATAAAGCCTGGTTTGCCGGTCATGAGTTCTTTGTTGATGAGCGGGTATTAGTGCCTCGTTCTCCAATTGGTGAACTGATTAATCATCGTTTTGAATCACTGATTACTCAGGAACCGCAAACCATTCTGGATATGTGTACTGGCAGCGGCTGTATTGCAATAGCCTGTGCCTATGCTTTCCCGGAGGCTGAAGTCGATGCGGTCGATATTTCTGTTGATGCGCTGGCAGTAACTGAACAAAATATTGAAGCGCATCGCATGGAACATCGTGTTACACCCATTCGTTCCGATCTGTTCCGCGATATGCCGCCGGTAACATACGATTTAATCGTTACTAACCCGCCTTATGTGGATGCGGAAGATATGTCAGACTTGCCAAAAGAGTTCCGTTATGAACCGGAACTGGGGCTGGCAGCGGGTACCGATGGTCTCAAATTAGTACGTCGTATTCTGGCTCGTGCGCCAGAATATCTGAATGAAGACGGTGTATTAATTTGCGAAGTAGGTAACAGCATGGTGCATCTGATGGATGAATATCCGGATATTCCATTTACCTGGCTGGAGTTTGAGTTCGGCGGCGATGGCGTATTTATGCTAACGCGGGACCAACTGCTGGCATGCAGCGAACATTTTCGTATCTATCGCGACTAATATTTATTGCAACTAGATTATTGCGATTGTTGTGACAATCACTTTTACCGGGCTATTGAACGCTCTGATGATAAATAACAGCTAAGGAGCTGTGATGGCAGGGAACAGTATTGGAGAATTATTCCGTGTGACGACCTTTGGCGAATCACATGGTGTTGCATTGGGATGTATTGTTGACGGCGTACCCCCAGGGATTCCCCTGACCGAGGCTGACTTACAGCACGATCTGGATCGTCGTCGTCCGGGCACTTCCCGCTATACCACTCAGCGTCGTGAGCCTGACAGCGTTCGTATCTTATCTGGTGTATTTGAAGGGGTAACTACCGGCACCAGTATTGGTCTGTTAATAGAGAACACCGATCAGCGTTCACAAGACTATGGCGAAATTAAAGATCTGTTTCGTCCGGGACATGCCGATTACACTTATCAGCAAAAATATGGCCTGCGTGACTATCGCGGCGGAGGTCGTTCTTCTGCCCGTGAGACAGCGATGCGCGTAGCGGCTGGCGCTATTGCCAAAAAATATCTGAAGCAGCAATTTGGCATTCAGGTTCGCGGCTATTTGTCACAAATGGGTGATATTAGCTGTGAGTTAAAAGACTGGGATCAGGTAGAACAGAATCCCTTTTTCTGTCCGGATACCGATCGTCTGGAAGCGCTGGATGAACTGATGCGCGAATTAAGAAAAGCGGGTGATTCCATTGGTGCCAAAGTGACGGTGGTAGCAGATAGCGTTCCGGTTGGATTAGGGGAGCCGGTTTTTGACCGTTTAGATGCTGATTTGGCCCATGCTTTGATGAGTATTAATGCTGTCAAAGGCGTTGAGATTGGTGATGGTTTTGCCGTAGTGAATAAACGCGGCAGTGAAAATCGTGATGAGATTACACCAGAAGGGTTCCTGAGTAACCACGCTGGCGGTATTCTCGGTGGTATCAGCAGCGGGCAGCAAATTGTTGCCAATATTGCGCTGAAACCAACGTCCAGTATTACTATTCCTGGACGGACGATTAATAAGCAGGGCGAAGCAGTAGAAATGATTACCCGAGGTCGCCATGATCCTTGTGTAGGTATTCGTGCGGTGCCGATCGCAGAAGCGATGATGGCAATTGTTTTAATGGATCACTTGATGCGTAATCGCGCACAGTGCAATGACGTGAAATCAGACGTTCCACGTTGGTAAGGATATTAGTAATGAAAAAATGGTTTTTAGTCGCGGCAGCGTTAGCGTTTAGCGCTTCCGTAACGGCAGCAACTCCGTGGCAGAAAGTGAAGGAACCGGTTGCCGGTGAACCGCAATCTATTGGTGGTTTCTCTAACGGTTGTATTATTGGCGCTGAGCCTTTGGAACTGCAGGGAGAAGGGTATCAGGTAATGCGTAGCCAGCAGTTACGCTATTTTGGTCACCCAAATCTACTGTCGTTTATCGACCGTTTAACCACTGAAACTCAGGCAAGTGGTTTAGGTAATGTGCTGGTGGGTGATATGGGAATGCCTGCCGGTGGTCGTTTTGCGACCGGACATGCCAGCCATCAGAGTGGTTTGGATGTCGATATCTGGTTACAACTGCCAACTTCTCGCTGGAGTGCAACTCAGTTAAAAAATCCGCGAGCCATTGACTTAGTCTCCGGTGACGGCAAGCGTGTGGTTGAAAGCCTGTGGCAACCACAAGTTGGTGAGTTGATTAAACTGGCCGCCAGCGATCGTGATGTGACACGTATTTTTGTTCATCCGGCCATCAAGCAAAAGCTGTGTCAAACCGCCGGAACCGATCGTACCTGGTTACGTAAAGTCCGCCCATGGTTCGGTCATCGCGCCCATATGCATGTGCGTTTACGCTGCCCGGCAGATAGCCATGAGTGTGAAGAGCAGGCAGCTATTCCTGCTGGCGATGGCTGTGGAGCAGAACTGACCAGTTGGTTGGAAGCACCGGCTAAATTACCTAATGCTAAACCTAAAGATCCGGTTATTCCGGAACCACCGGCAACATGTAAAGCACTGATAGTGAATAATTTTAAGGCAGAATAATAAATGGAGTGGCTTCCGCTCGGCGTTGAGATTTATCTGATTCTATTTTTTGTTGCAATGCTGGCCGGATTTATTGACTCCATTGCGGGTGGTGGTGGGCTGATTAGCCTGCCAGCACTCATGTCAGTCGGTATTCCGCCTGCCCAGGCGCTTGCCACTAATAAACTACAGTCTATCGGCGGATCCTTTTCTGCCAGCCTCTATTTTATCCGCCAGAAAGCAGTGGATTTAAAGGATCAGCGATGGACCATCCTGCTGACATTTATTGGCGCCATGATTGGCGCCATTCTTATTCAGCATATTGATGCAAATATTCTACGTTCTATTCTGCCGTTGTTAGTGATTGCCATTGGGCTCTATTTTATTTTCAGCCCTAAAGTAGGGGAAGCGGATCGCCAGAAACGTTTAACCACCTGGCCTTTTGCTTTCGTTGCCGGATTTTGCGTGGGTTTCTACGATGGCTTTTTTGGACCCGGAGCCGGTTCTTTCTTTGCCTTAGCCTATGTTACACTGCGCGGCTTCAATCTGACTAAATCCACGGCTCATGCCAAAGTATTGAACTTCACTTCTAACCTGGCTTCCCTGTTGTTTTTTATCCTGGGGGGAAAGGTTATCTGGAGCGTTGGTTTAGTGATGTTGTGTGGTCAGGTTATTGGTGCTCGTAGCGGTGCCCGTATGGTGCTGACCAAAGGGCAAAAATTGATACGGCCAATGTTGATTACCGTATCGTTCGTGATGAGCTGTAAACTAATTTATGATAACCACAGCGCTGAAATTCATCAGTGGGTTGCAGGCTTTTTCTAATAAAACAGTAGGGATACACCCTCTTAAAGCAGAGTGACGTTAATTGACCAGACAACATAACCCTCAGGATCTTATCGATCTGTTTGAGCAAACTTTTGGTGTGGACTATCAGACTAAATTGATTCAGGGCAATGATGAACCCATCTATCTGCCAGCAGATGATAAGACTCCGTATCACCAGATAGTTTTTGCTCACGGCTTTTACGCCAGCGCTTTTCATGAAATTTCTCACTGGTGTATTGCCGGAGATCAGCGCCGTCAGCAGGTTGACTACGGATATTGGTATTGCCCGGACGGACGCAGTGCTGATAAACAGTCTGAATTTGAAGTGGTAGAGATAAAACCACAGGCCTTTGACTGGTTTTTCTGTGTGGCATCCGGTTATCCATTCAACGTCAGTTGCGATAATCTGGAAGGGGATTTTCAGCCAGATCGCATCGCATTTCAGCGTAAAGTTCATGCTCAGGTCATGGATTATCTGGAGAACGGTATACCAGAGAGACCCGCTCGTTTTATTCAGGCGTTACAGAAGTTTTATCAGACCAGTCCATTAGCTGCGGATGATTTCCCTTATCCGGAATATCCTACCGGCTGGTGTAATTAATTTGCTCTGGTCTTAAATTCAAAGGGGCTTTTGCCACCTGGCTTTATTATTAACCAAGTAGAGAAACCGCATGATTGCAGAATTAGAGAACCGCATACTGGCTTTGATTGATAGTAACGTTGAACATGCCAGCGATGATGAACTGTTTGCTGGCGGTTATTTACGCGGACATATCACGCTGGCTGCGGCTCTGGCCGAAGAGCAGGGCCGCAGCAGTTTAGACGATTACTCACAATTGATTGAGCAAAGTTTAGATAAAGCCATTAAAGCTGGTGAGCTCTCTCCGCCGGATCAGGTGTTGGTTTTTAATTTATGGAAGAGTTTGCAGTTGAAAGTGGGGTAATTGAGGCGGCTGGCAAATCAGATAAATTAGCACCTTTGCATATTCCGACCGTAAAGACTATGTGCTTAAATTGATATAGAGTGCGGTCGGAAGACAATCAGTACTTAGCTATGGAGTGCGTTGGGCCTGGCCGGGTTAGGGGCGCTCCGGCAGCTAAAGCTGCTACGACCCCAACACCCGTCCCTCCTAACGATTGGCTATCTTAAGGCACTAAACTGAGCTAACAGATGTTGCCATCAATTTGATTATTCGTTTTACTTTTTTGGTTCGGACGAATGAAATATTCGTCCGAACTCAATGTGATTTACAGTGGTGTTCCTTTCAGTAGTTTTCTTACCCAAAGTCGATTTGGGTTTAGTGCAGCCAAAATATCAGCGGGTAATGGCAATGGTTCATTAAAGATCTGTCCTGCCAGGGTTTCTGCCAGTAAAGGGGCAGAACAAAGGCCGCGAGATCCTAATCCACTCAGCATATACAGTCCCGACCATACCGGAGCCTGTTCTACTTTTTCACCTCGTTTGAGTCTGCGATCCAGATGTTGGTAGGATTCTCGTAGCCGGGAGTAATCTGCAACGGCTCCCATCATGGGCAAATGGTCTCGAATAGCGCTACGAACGCTACACCGGGCTAATCCTTCGCTGATATCGATATGCTGTGGCCAGTCGATATCAGGCAGGCAATTTAGCAGTCGCTGGCGGTTTTCCTGTTGATCTGCCTGATGATAATCAGTCTGGCTATCTCCCCGGCCATAGCTGGCACCAATGCAGTGGTATTGATAGTTAGCATCTACTGGCGTCATATAACCATCGTAGCAAAGTACGTGTTTTAGCTGAGCCAATTGTGAATTGGTTGGAACCTGGGATACCTGACCGCGTACCGGCGTTAGCGAAAGTTGATTCGTTTGCTCAAATTCAGTGACCTGATAGCCATTGGCTAAAATAACAGTGGCATGTTGGGCACTTTTTCCATGGCTGAAGGTTAATTCCCATCCTTGTTTTGTCGGTTTGAGTCCAACAAGGGAATGTTGGTAACAGGCTTTCATGCCGAGCGTTTGTGCATGACGTAATGCATTAGTGGTTAACTGACGGGGAGAAAGCCATCCGCCTGAAGGATAGTGAATACCTCCACAGCCGGTAGGCAATCCACATAACGTTTCGACTTGTTGCTGTGACAAGCGATGGGCGATCTCTGGTAAAGGGTTTGATGCCAGAATAACATCATTTTTATGACAACTCTTTTCGTTATAACCCAGCTGAGTGACGCCACACCATTGATGGTCAAAGTCTATACCTTCCCTTAACAGGCTGTCGTAATGCTGACAGGCAAAAGTGAACGCATGACTGAAGAAACGGGTCATGGCATTCTCTCGACCTAACAGAGGGTAGAGAGCGCCCTGATAATTTCCTGATGCACCCTGTGCCGGCAACTCATCGGCACAATACATCGTGACCGTTGCACCACGACGTAACAGGGACAGGGCCGTCATAGCGCCGGCGATACCACCACCAATAATCGCCACATCCATTGGCTGCTGGGCGCAGGGGCTGGTATACCAAGGTGCGTTTAGCGCTTGTTGAGGAGATAAGTCCGGTTGACGAACTCCCACTAACATTTCTCGTTTTTGCCCAAAACCCTTAATGCGTGAAACTTCAAAGCCAGCTTCCTGCAAACCTCTGCGAACGAACCCGGCGGCAGTAAAGGTGGCAAAGGTGCCTTGTTCTGTCGCAAGCCTGACCATTTGTTGAAAGAGTAGGGGAGTCCACATTTCCGGATTTTTTGAGGGAGCAAAACCATCGAGAAACCAGGCATCTACTTTGCCATTAACGCTGTCATCAAGTTGAGGTAGTAGTGTATTTACATCACCAAACCACAGGTCCAACGTTACCCGACCATTATCCAGTAGCAGCCGATGACAGCCTGGCAAGGCAGAAGGCCACTGTTGTTGTAGCTGTTCACATAACGATGAAAATTGTGGCCATGCCTGATGAACCTGCTGTAAGTCTTCCCGTCGTAAAGGAAATTTTTCAAAGCTGATGAAATGCAGATGTTTTAGCTGGGTTTCCGGATGATTTGTATAGAACTGACGAAAAGCATTCCATAGGGTAAGAAAGTTCAGGCCGGTGCCAAACCCAGTTTCAGCCACGGTAAAACTACGCTTAGCATGTACAACGAATCTTTCAGGAATATGATTGCCCGTTAGAAAAACATATTTCGTCTCTTCCTGACCATCCTGATTAGAAAAATAAACGTCATCAAATTCTCGGGAAACAGGTGTACCCTGTTCGTTCCAGTTGAGGTCAGCATGTTGGATTGGGGTGTGATTCACGTTAAAAGACCGTCTGTTCAAGTGCTAGCGAGAGCTTAATGATGGACGACTCGTCAGGAAATTAACATCTTTTGTTGCATCTTTTTTGCTGATCGGACTTGTTCAGCTTACAAGTGTAAGCTAATCTGTTATGCAAATTCCGCCATGCAATATAAAGTAAAAACAGAGGTAATAGATGAAACGTGCAGTTATCACCGGTTTAGGTGTTATTTCTAGTATTGGTAATAATAAACAAGAGGTCCTTGAGTCTTTAGAATTAGGGCGTTCTGGTATTACCCATGCTCAGGAACTGCAAGATGCCGGCATGCGTAGTCATGTTTGGGGTAATATTAAGCTGGATACCGCTGGATTAATTGACCGTAAAGTTGCTCGTTTTATGAGTGATGCCTCAATTTATGCCTATCTTTCTATGCAGGAAGCAATTCAGGATTCAGGATTAGCGGATAATCAGGTTTCTAATGAACGTACAGGTTTAGTGGTTGGTTCTGGCGGTGGTTCTCCACGTAGCCAGGTTGCCGGCGCTGATGGTATGCGTTCTCGTGGTTTACGTGGCGTTGGTCCTTATATGGTGACCAAAGCAATGGCCTCAGGTGTTTCGGCCTGTCTGGCAACGCCATTCAAAATTCGTGGTGTTAACTACTCAATCAGTTCTGCCTGTGCGACATCTGCACACTGTATCGGTCATGCGGTTGAACTGATTCAACTGGGCAAGCAGGATGTAGTATTTGCTGGCGGCGGCGAAGAGCTGTGCTGGGAACTTTCCTGTGAGTTTGATGCTATGGGCGCACTGTCTACTCAATACAACGACACGCCAGAAAAAGCCTCTCGTACTTATGATTCAGCCCGTGACGGTTTTGTCATCTCTGGCGGTGGCGGCATGGTAGTGGTTGAGGAACTGGAACATGCTCTGGCACGTGGTGCACATATCTACGCTGAAATCGTAGGTTATGGCGCAACCTCTGACGGTGCTGATATGGTTGCTCCATCAGGTGAAGGTGCTGCACGTTGTATGAGAATGGCAATGCACGGTGTTGATACCCCGATTGACTACTTAAACGTTCATGGTACTTCCACTCCGGTTGGTGATGTGAAAGAGCTGGGTGCAATTCGTGAAGTGTTTGGTGATAACACACCGGCAATTTCATCGACTAAAGCGATGACCGGTCATGCATTGGGCGCAGCTGGCGTACACGAAGCTATCTATACTTTACTGATGGTAGAACACGGCTTTATCGCTCCAAGCATCAATATTGAAAACCTGGATGAACAGGCTGCCGGTATGAACATTGTGACCAAGACAACTCGTCGTGAATTAACTACGGCAATGTCTAACAGTTTCGGCTTTGGTGGTACTAACGCCACTCTGGTAATGCGTAAATACAGCAAATAATCTTTTCAGTTTATCTGTTAAAAAACAGCCGGTGAGATAATCACCGGCTGTTTTTATTTTATCGAATGGGGTAAAACCCCTCAGGTTATTCAGGTATCATAGTGGCTATTCTGGCCCAGCCATCCTTAGTTTATAAAAGCTCTTTCGGTTAATTGGATTACCGAAGGACGGTTAATTATTCCTATGTCTTTGAAAGATAAAAAATCATCTGTATTAGTGCCCATTATTTTGCTGCTTATTGCCATGTTATCTATTCAGGGCGGTGCATCGCTGGCGAAAACCCTTTTCCCTGCGGTTGGTGCTCAGGGCGTAACGGCTTATCGTCTGTTTTTAGGTACTATTATTCTGATGATATTTTTACGCCCGTGGCGTAAGCAAACAACTCGTACACCTGCTCCCGGTGCGCGTTGGTGGCTGGTGGCGTATGGCCTGTCTCTTGGTGGGATGAATTTGCTGTTTTATATGTCTTTGCGGACGGTACCGCTTGGGATTGCTGTTGCATTAGAGTTTATCGGACCGCTGGCAGTAGCCATGTGTTCTTCCCGTCGTGTGGTGGACTTCCTGTGGATTGGCTTGGTGATTGTCGGGCTGGGCTTACTGCTCCCGCTACGTCAGTCGGTGAACGGTATTGATCCGGTAGGTGCCTGTTATGCGTTAGGCGCTGGTTTCTTCTGGGCGTTGTATATCATATTTGGTCAACGCGCCGGGGCTAACTACGGTACCCGTTCTGTTGCGTTAGGCGCACTGGTGGCAACTATTATCGCAGTACCTATCGGCGTTGCTCATGCGGGCAGCGATCTATTTGCCTTATCGTTATTGCCGGTAGCGATTGGTGTGGCGATTCTTTCTACCGCACTGCCTTATTCATTAGAGATGGTTGCTTTGACCAGGCTTCCAGCCCAAACCTTTGGTACTCTGACCAGCCTGGAGCCAGCAATTGGTGCGCTATCCGGTCTGATTTTCCTTAATGAAACTCTTTCCTGGATGCAGTGGATGGGGCTGTTTGCGGTCATTGTTGCTTCGATGGGAGCTTCGTTGACGATTCGCCGTAAGACGAAGCTGGAGACGGTGGAGATAGAGAAGGGCGATCCTTTATAAACCTGGTTCCTTTTGAACGAATACCCATGGTGTGGGGACAAGTGGCGTTGGTTTTTTAACGCCTCTTGCCCGGCCATTAGTATAACGTCTTAAAGATCCAGCAATAATCCCTGATATTCACTTAAATCCCCAAGATTCTGCTTCACCCACTCAGGATTATAATAAGTATCCAAATAGCGTTCCCCACTGTCACACAGCAGAGTCACTATTGCGCCGGTCTCGCCTTTATCGCGCATCCGTTTCATCAACTGTAACGCACCCCAGACATTGGTGCCGGTAGAAGCACCGGTTTTACGGCCGAGGATCTTTTCCAGCCATAGAATGGTGGCGATGCTTGCGGCATCAGGAACCTGTATCATTTCGTCAATAACTTGTGGAATAAATGAAGGCTCAACACGTGGGCGACCAATACCTTCGATGCGACTACCACAATGGCCGGAGGTAGTACGATCTCCGGTTTGGTAATAGTTGTAAAACACTGAGTTTTCCGGATCGACTACCACCAGTCGGGTATCGTGTCCCTGATACCGAATGTAGCGGCCTAATGTTGCGGAAGTACCACCGGTACCGGCACTCATTACAATATAGTCAGGGATGGTATGGGGCTCGCGTTGCATCTGACGAAAAATACTGTCGGCGATATTATTATTACCACGCCAGTCGGTTGCCCGTTCGGCATAGGTAAACTGGTCCATATAGTGACCATTAAGCTCTTTCGCTAAGCGTTCTGATGCTTCATAAATTTCGGAGGGATGTTTCACAAAATGGCAGCGGCCGCCGTAAAACTCAATTAACTCTATTTTACGTTTGGCGGTACAGTCCGGCATCACGGCAATAAACGGCAGGCCCAACAAGCGCGCAAAGTAGGCTTCAGATACCGCAGTGCTGCCCGATGAAGCCTCAATAATAGTGGTGTCCTGTTTGATCCAGCCGTTAGACAAGCCGTATAAGAACAGAGAACGAGCCAGGCGGTGTTTCAGACTACCGGTAGGGTGGGTACTCTCATCTTTCAGATAGAGATGAATACCCGGAAATTGTGGAAGCTGCATACGGATTAGATGCGTATCGGCGGAGCGTTGAAAGTCTGCTTCGATTTCGCTGATAGCCTGTTTTACCCATTGGCGATTCATATTTTTTGTCCTTTGACAGCCTGTAAATAACCTGCCAGGCAGGTTTGATTCTATACTGATAGATTAACTGTGATGACAGAAAAAATTATTGCTATTTTTTCTGTATAATAGACATATGGTAGAAAATATTTCTCTCTGAGGCTGATGTGTTAGATAAAATTGACCGAAAAATGCTGACTTTGTTACAAAAGGATTGCACCTTGTCACTTCAGACGCTGGCAGATGAGGTCAGTCTGACTTCCACGCCCTGTTGGAAACGCCTGAAAAGGCTGGAAGATGAGGGATATATTCGCCATAAAGTTGCACTGCTGGATGCAGAAAAACTGGGGTTGAGCCTGACGGCTTTTGTATTGATAAAAACCCAGTGTCACAGCCGTGACTGGTATCAAAGCTTTGTGGATTGCGTGGAGGATATGCCAGAAGTAATGGCCTTTTACCGCATGGCCGGTGAATATGATTATCTGATGCGCGTTCAGGTTGCCGATATGAAGAGCTTTGACAATTTTTATAAGCGTCTGGTCAATAGCGTCAGCGGGCTTAGTGATGTGACTTCCAGTTTTGCAATGGAAGAAATCAAGCTGACCACCTGTTTACCTATTACTGAATAGGATAATTTTAGCAGCCAAATGAGAAATAATTTCATTTGGCCTGGCTGGAAATGGTATCCTTTCGCCGCTGATTTTATTGAATTTAAACTAATGCAGTCACCCTCCGATGATTGCCTGATGACCGGATTAATATAGTGAAACTGTTCTCTCAATTGCGCTGGTTTTTTGTTTTACAGTGGAAACGCTATTTAGGTGCAGTGACACTTCTTATCACCATTGCCCTGATGCAGTTATTGCCACCCAAGCTGGTAGGTACGATTGTCGACGGCATCACACATCGCCAGATGGATGGTTATACCGTGATGATGTGGATTGGTCTGATTGTCGGCACCGCGGTAGTCATCTATTTGCTGCGTTACGTATGGCGCGTACTGCTATTTGGTGCTTCCTATCTACTGGCTGTTGAGCTACGTAATAAATTTTATCGTCAACTGAGCCGTCAGCATCCCAATTTTTACCTGCGTCACCGTACCGGCGATTTAATTGCCAGAGCAACCAATGATGTGGATCGGGTGGTATTTGCCGCCGGAGAAGGGGTGCTAACACTAGTGGATTCGCTGGTGATGGGTTGTGCGGTATTGGTGGTAATGAGCGTTCAAATCAGCTGGCAATTGACCCTGCTATCCTTATTACCGATGCCAATTATGGCGATTTTTATTAAACGCTATGGCGATGAGCTGCATAACCGTTTTCGGGTCGCTCAGGCCGCATTCTCATCATTAAACGATCGTACTCAAGAGAGCCTGACCAGCATTCGAATGATCAAAGCATTTGGTTTGGAGAATTATCAGTCAAAGCTATTTTCTGATGTTGCTACTGATGCAGGCAACAAGAATATGCACGTTGCCAGAGTGGATGCTCGCTTTGATCCCACTATTTATCTGGCCGTTGCCTGCGCCAACATGCTGGCGATCGGCGGTGGTAGTTGGATGGTGATCCATAATCAAATGACATTGGGGCAGCTAACCAGTTTTGTGATGTATTTGGGCCTGATGATTTGGCCGATGTTAGCGCTGGCATGGATGTTTAATATTGTTGAACGGGGAAGCGCTGCCTATGGGCGTATTTCCAGCCTGCTGGAAGAAGCACCGGAAGTTGTGGATGGGGATTTAGATTTACCTCCCGGTCGTGGTGTACTGGATATTAACATTCAACGTTTTCACTATCCGCTGACAGAAAAAGCATCGCTGGAAGATGTGCATGCCCGACTGGAACCCGGAAAAACTCTGGGTTTATGTGGTCCAACCGGTTCCGGTAAAAGCTCACTATTATCACTGATTCAACGCCAGTTTGACGTTACCGAAGGGGATATTTGTTATCACTCATTACCGCTGCGGCAGGTCAAGTTGGACGAATGGCGTGCTCGTTTATCTGTGGTGAGCCAAATGCCGTTCCTGTTTTCCGCCACCATCGCAGAGAATATTGCGCTGGGCTATCCGCAGGCTACACAGGATGAGATTGAACAGGCTGCGGCGTTGGCCTGTGTACATGAAGATATTTTGAATCTCACGCAGGGGTATCAAACCGAGGTCGGTGAGCGTGGGGTTATGTTATCTGGCGGACAGAAACAGCGTATAGCTATCGCCAGAGCGTTATTAATGGAAAGTGAAATACTGATCCTTGACGATGCACTTTCTGCGGTAGATGGCCGTACCGAATATCAGATCCTGCAGAATTTACGTCAATGGGGGAAAGACCGTACTTTAGTCATCAGTGCGCATCGACTCTCAGGATTGCTGTATGCCAATGAAATTCTGGTTCTGCATGATGGTCGTGTAGCTCAACGAGGCTCTCACTCAGAACTGGCGGAGCAGGCTGGATGGTATCGCAATATGTATCGCTATCAGCAACTGGAAGCTGCACTGGATGAGTAATATGACAACCAGCAAAAATCAAAAATTCCGCCAATTATGGCCAACGTTGAAACGCCTGTTGGCTTATGGTGCTCCTTATCGTAAACCATTAAGTCTTGCCGCTTTATTGTTGTGGTTAGCCGCAGGGGCGGAAGTTTGTGGGCCGGTATTGATCAGCTATTTTATTGACCATATGGTGGCAAAAAATATTATGCCGCCCGGCAAAGTAGCTGCGTTGGCGATAGTGTTTTTATTACTGCAAATACTGGCAGCAACGCTGCGCTACAATCAAGCTTTACTGTTTAACCGTGCTGCCGTTGGTGTAGTACAAACTATCCGTAGTGATGTGATGGACGCCGCGCTAAAACAGCCTATCGCTATTTTTGATACCCAGCCGGTAGGTCAGCTTATTTCAAAAGTAACAAACGATACCGAAGTGATTAAAGACTTATATGTCACCGTGGTTGCGACAGTATTGCGTAGTGCGGCATTAATCAGCGCGATGCTGATTGCTATGTTTAGTCTGGACTGGCGTATGGCGCTGGTCGCTATGGCGATATTTCCGGTAGTACTGGTTTTGATGAGTATTTATCAACGCTATAGTACGCCAGTTATACGTCAGGTGCGCAGTCTGTTAGCGGATATCAATAATCGCTTTAATGAAGCTATCAGCGGCATGGTGGTATTGCAGCAATTCCGTCAACAGGTCCGTTTTGGTGAGCAGTTGGGAGAAACTAACCGCGCTCACTATATGATGCGCCTGAAGACCTTACGTCTGGAAAGCTTGCTGCTGCGCCCGCTACTAAGTTTGATTTCTGCACTGGTTTTGAGTGGGCTATTAATGTTGTTTGGCTTTAGTCCTGAAGGTTCTATCGGTGTGGGGGTGCTGTATGCCTTTATTAACTATTTGTCGCGGCTGAATGAACCACTGATTGAGCTGGCCTCTCAGCAGGCGATGTTGCAACAGGCCGTTGTTGCCGGTGAGCGTATTTTTGAGCTGATGGATGGTGAACAGCAGAAATACGGTGATGATAATCAGCCACTGCTGTCAGGAAAAATTGATATTTGCGATCTGAGCTTTTCCTATAACCGAAGCAAAACGGTTTTAAGCGATATTAATCTGTCCGTTGCATCCCGAGATTTTATTGCTTTGGTTGGCCATACCGGCAGCGGAAAAAGCACATTGGCTAATCTGTTGATGGGTTACTATCCGCTTGCTAAAGGTGAGATTTGCCTTGACGATCGTCCTTTACAAACCCTGAGTCATCAAGTACTGCGTACCGGTGTGGCGATGGTACAACAGGATCCTGTGGTACTGGCCGATACGGTTTATGCCAACGTGGCTTTGGGGCGAACAATTAGCGAAGAGCAGGTATGGGAAGCGTTACGTATTTCCCAATTGGAAACGCTAGTGAAAGCCATGCCCTCTGGTATTAACACCGTGCTGGGTGAGCAGGGGAATAATCTTTCGGTAGGGCAGAAGCAGCTTCTGGCCTTAGCTCGGGTTTTAGTGCAAACACCAGAAATTCTGATTCTGGATGAAGCTACAGCAAATATCGACTCGGGTACCGAGCAGGCTATTCACCGTGCTTTAAGTGCTATTCGGCATAAAACCACACTGGTGGTAATTGCTCACCGTCTTTCTACTATCGTGGAAGCTGATCAAATAGTGGTACTCAATAGAGGCCAAATTGTTGAGCGTGGCACACATCATCAATTATTGATGCAAAAGGGACGTTATTATCAGATGCATCAGTTACAACTGGCCGCGACGGAATTAGAAACTCAGGCTTAAATATAAATGTATAAGTGGGGGAAGAAATAACTAACCCACTTATACATTGTATTATTTATTAGGTGATTAGTTGAGATGAATACCTTTTTCTTATTTTTCGCAATGGGAAAATAAACTTAATATATCGACAAACTATTAATACAGTTACATTTTAACTTTATTTCTGTAGTTTTATTTTTCTATGAATAATCAATGAGTAATAAATATCTCGCATATTAAACAAATGACTGAGTTTACCGTTTTTTCTTCTGGTTTGACCTGATATTTTATAACAAAAATATTCAATCAAAATTCTTTTATTATTTGATTTTTAATGTTTTTTCTCCTCTGGCTGTATGAATGGAAAGTGACGGTTATTGGTTACATTTAATTTACATTGCAATTACTTAGCTCTTACTCTCACTGACAAAATAGAGATTATATTTATTTCAGATTTAACGAGATACGAAGCTAAATCACCAATAAGCATCCGGTTCGTTTACGCCTGCTGAGTTATCAAACGCAATTGAATTAACAATCCTGAGGAATTATCAAATGAAAAAATTATTACCTTTAGCCGTTGCTTCTATGTTTGTTCTGTCTGGTTCTGTATTTGCTGCTGATACTGTTGCAACTACCCCAACTAATTCTGCACCAACTGCTACTGCGCAACACAAAATGGCAGATAAGAGCAAACAGCATAAAAAACATGCTAAAAAAGCTGAAACTAAACAATCAACTCAAGAACCAGCAGCTAAGTAATTAGCACTGATAACGGATACCAGGGTGTACCAAATGAAAAAATTACTCTCAATGGCCACAGTCGCTTTATTTGTTCTGTCTGGCACAGCCTTTGCGGCTGGTAGTAATACTCAACCGGTAAAAGATGCTCAGCAGGTTTCCGCTACTGCACATAAAGCAAGTAGCAAGGCGAAGCAGCATAAACAACATGCTAAAGCTCAACCTGGCACCAAATCAGTAGGCCAACAGCCGACGACTCCGGCGGCCTGATATCAGGTTTGTCACATGCGTTAAAAACCCCGGTTTCCGGGGTTTTTTTATGCCCTCAGAAATAGATCAATTTTGTGCAATAGAGAATAGTTAAAAATTAGATTGCATCAAATTACTCTTTATTACGCACTGTTTTAGTGCGAGCTAATAATCCGGTTAATTTTATTTTTGTTGATTGAATGAGTTTCTCCTTATTATTCAGCCGTTATATTTATTCTTTTATTGATCATTTTTTAATGGTGAAAATCTCTCTGGAAATATCTTCATTTTCTCCTGAAAAAACCATGTGTTGGATATATTTATTGACGTATTTTTAAATCTGCTTTAAGACCCTAATGTTTTTTTAATAAGTATATTTATTGAAAGAAAAGTAGGGTTCATTTCTATTTTGGCATGCTAATTGCTCCTGTCTGATTGTGGATCATTTATCAGTTAACCATGACTAATCGTTAACCCTTAATCGAGGAGAGGCATATGAAACTTGTCACCGTAGTGATTAAACCCTTCAAGCTGGAAGATGTGCGCGAAGCCTTATCTTCAATAGGAATCCAGGGATTGACGGTTACAGAAGTTAAGGGATTTGGCCGTCAGAAAGGTCATGCGGAGCTATATCGTGGTGCAGAATACAGCGTTAACTTTTTGCCAAAGGTGAAGATTGATATCGCAATGTCTGACGATCAGGTTGAGGGCGCGATTGCGGCAATAACTCAGTCTGCTTATACCGGCAAGATTGGTGATGGAAAGATTTTTGTTACTGAATTACAGCGAGTTGTACGTATACGCACCGGCGAAACAGACGAAGACGCTCTGTAAGTCATAAATACTCAACATGTGAGAAGGATGAATAGAGATGAAAAGATTTTTATCCGGAATAGCGATGAGTCTGCCGGTTATGTTTCCTGGTTTTGCCATGGCTGCCGAGAGCGTCGCCGATAAAGCTGATAACGGCTTTATGATGATAAGTACTGCACTGGTTCTGTTTATGAGTATTCCTGGTATTGCGCTGTTCTATGGCGGATTACTGCGTTCTAAAAACGTACTTTCTTTGATGACTCAAGTGATTGCGACTTTTTCTTTAGTCAGTGTGCTTTGGGTGATTTATGGCTATACCCTGGCTTTTGGTGAGGGGAATGATTTTTTTGGTAACTTTAATGGGTTACTGCTGAAAGATGTTCACTTAACCGATGTGACAGGTACGTTTTACAAGTTAATTCATGTTGCTTTTCAGGGATCGTTTGCCTGTATTACCGTAGGATTAATCGTTGGAGGATTCGCGGAGCGGGTTCGGTTTTCTGCGGTAATTCTTTTTGTTTTCATCTGGTTTACGCTGGCCTATCTGCCAATGGCTCATATGGTATGGGGAGGCGGTTACCTGTTTAAAATGGGTGCTATCGATTTTGCTGGTGGTACCGTGGTACATATTAACGCGGCGATTGCAGCTTTAGTGGGTGCCTACATGTTAGGAAAACGCAGCGGGTTTGGTCGTGAAGCGTTTAAACCTCATAACCTGCCAATGGTATTTATTGGTACTGCGATCCTCTATATCGGCTGGTTTGGCTTTAACGCCGGTTCTGCCAGCAGTGCGAACGAAATTGCAGCACTGGCCTTTGTTAACACCGTAACCGCAACAGCAGGGGCGGTACTGGGTTGGTTAGCCGCCGAGTGGATGATTCGTGGTAAACCTTCTTTACTGGGTGCCTGCTCCGGTTGTATTGCTGGTCTGGTTGCCATTACGCCTGCTGCCGGTTCTGTTGGTATCGGTGGCGCACTGATTCTGGGCATTATCGCAGGCATTGCTGGCCTTTGGGGCGTGGTAGTACTGAAGTCATGGTTGAGAGTCGACGACACCTGTGATGTGTTTGGTGTGCATGGCGTATGCGGTATCGTTGGTTGCATCGGCACCGGCATATTGACCTCTGCCGCTTTGGGGGGAACAGGCTACGCTGAAGGTGTGACTATGCTGAAGCAAGTGGGTGTTCAGGGAATAAGCATTGTAGTTTGTCTGCTGTGGTCAGGCATCGTCGCTTTCGTAGCCTACAAAATTGCCGATATCCTCCTTGGTCTGCGAGTACCGGAAGAAGTGGAACGCGAAGGTCTGGACGTCAACTCGCATGGTGAGAGTGCGTATAACCAGTAATCATACTTATAGAGTTATTAATATAGAAAAAGACGGCTAATGCCGTCTTTTTCCGTTTAATAGAGCCAATTGTCGGGAGGGGCTCCCGTGGGGGTCGACTTGGCGTAAGCCAACGAAGTGCCCGTAGGGAGACCAGGCCCGACACGCACTGAAGCCAAATACAAACGATCTTCCGGTCGAGCACAAAGCTAATATAAGCACTTAATATTTTACGACCGGAATATACATTAATGTCGATTTAAACCATTAACCAACAAATCAGCTATGCAAACAGCGTATACAAAATCGCTGAAATCGCAACCAGCCCCATCAACACCACAAAAACATTGCTCATATGGCCACGGTATTTCTGCATAGCCGGAACTTTATAGATCGCATACATCGGCATGATAAACAGAATCATGGCGATAACCGGGCCACCTAAGGTTTCAATAATACCCAGAATACTTGGGTTTAGCGTAGCGATGATCCAGCAGGTAATAATCATAAACACTGCAGTAATGCGTTCCAGTTTTTTGATTTGTACCGGCTTGCCGTTAGAGCGCAGTGACTTAATCATTAGCCCTTGCATACCTTCGCTTGCACCAAGATAGTGCCCCAGGAATGACTTGGTAATCGCCACAAATGCAATAACGGGCGCAACATACTCAATAAGCGGGGTTTGGAAGTGGTTAGCCAGGTAAGACAGAATAGAAATATTCTGTGCTTTAGCTTCTGCCAGGTTTTCAGGAGACAGGCTTAACACACAGCTGAATACGAAGAACATAACGGTAATAACCATCATCAAGTGTGCATATCTTAAGATACGGCCACTTTTCTCATCGGCATTTTTACCATAAGTTTCTTTTTGGCTAACGGCAAATGAAGAGATGATGGGGGAGTGGTTAAATGAAAACACCATGGTTGGAATAATTAACCACAGCGTTAACAGCAGTGTTTTAATGCTGCCTGCATCAAAGCTGGTGTTAGCCTGTTCAAAGATGGCACCGCTCCACTGAGGGATCAGATACAGCGCCAGCAGCATCAGAACAGTAACAAACGGATAAACCAGAATGCTCATGGCTTTAACTACCATATCACGACCAAAGTGAACGATAGTCATCAGGCCAAGGATCAGAACGATAGACAGTAACCAGCGCGGCGGTGCCGTCATACCCATCTGAACTTCAATAAAACTGATAGTAGTATTAGTAATACCCACGCTATAAATCAACAGAATAGGGTAGATAGCAAAGAAATAGAGCAGGGTAATTAATGCCCCGGCAAATTTACCAAAATGTTCTTCTACTACTTCTGTAATGTCACCACCGCGTGATGAACCAGACAGAACGAAACGGGTTAAGGCACGATGAGAGAAATAGGTCATTGGAAAGGCGATGATCAACATGATCACCAAAGGCCATATACCACCCAGACCAGCGTTGATCGGCAGGAAAAGAACCCCTGCTCCGATAGCCGTGCCGTATAAACCCAACATCCACGTTGTATCTTGTTTTTGCCATTTAGATGTTTGAATACCCGTGTCCGTATCAGGTATCGATACTGAGATGTCTTTAACCGACATTTATAACCCTCATATGAGTAAAAAGTAGAATATTAAAAAACGCGCGTATTCTAGGGGCAGTTATTGCAGGAGGATATGTGTTTGATCACACAATCAGCATTTAAATCGCCCTGAGAGGCTGAATAGCAGTGAATTAGTTTATCATTTAACCAATCGGCATTGTGAAGTTTTTTGATGAAAAATTAATCAAAAACTAACGACCTGAATTCAGGCCGTTAGTTTCCAGTAAGTTATCAGAATAAAAAGCTTCAGTTAGCCTTTATGAAAGCGCATTACGCCTTCCTGGCAGGTAGAGGCAACTAACAGGCCGCTACGGGTAAAAAATTGACCACGCACAAAGCCTCTGGCGCCTGATGCAGAAGGGCTTTCTACCGAATACAGCAGCCAGTCATCCATCCGGAAGGTACGGTGAAACCAGATCGAATGATCAATAGTAGCTACCTGCATACCGGGTTGCAGTAAAGCGATACCATGGGGCTGAAGAGCGGTTGGCAAAAAGTTAAAGTCAGAGGCGTAACCCAGTAGATACTTATGAATACCCGGATCGTCTGGCATGGTGCCATTAGCCCGTAGCCAAACGTGACGAATCGGCTTATCTATTTCTGCTTTCAGCAGATTATGGTATTTAACCGGCCGCATCTCGATAGGCATTTCATTACAGAAAACGCTTTTCATTGGTTCTGACAGTAAATGCGCAAATTTTCTGGCGATATCGGTTTCTGAAACCAGCGATTCCGGCGGTGGAACATCGGGCATAGTGGCAGCCTGATGGTCAAAACCTTCTTCATAACTTTGGTACGATGCAGTCATATAGAAAATGGTGTGGCCATTCTGTATGGCGCTGACTCTACGGGTGCTGAAGCTGTTACCATCGCGGATGACTTCTACTTCATAATCAACAGACTGATGGCTATCGCCGGGGCGTAAAAAATAACTGTGACAGGAGTGCACCTTACGCTCGGGTAATACGGTTTGTTTCGCTGCAGAGAGGGCCTGACCGACAACCTGCCCACCAAATAGCTGCTTTAGCCCAAGATTCTGACTCTGTCCTCGAAACCGATGCGTATCAATTTTTTCCAGATGAAGTAGCGTTAGTAGATTTTGTAAAACGTCGCTCATGGCGGGGAAGTCCTGTCTGATGGCCTTTTGGCTTTGATTTGTATAAATAATGTAATGGTTTAATGGATCTATTTTAGTTGGGAATGCTTCGAAAGGGGAGTTTTTATCAAGGAAATACAAACTCAGATTATAATGGTGATAAATTCCTACAATACCAGTGTTTAGGTGGTCTTTGTTAAAATAATTAGATGACTAAACTGATTTTTTGATGATTTTGAGTTAAAATTATGTTTGATACCGACAATGTTCAGGAGGTAAATATGAGTTTTTTAAAATTATTGAGTAGTGCGGCTTTGACCGTTGCATTGGTTGGGTGTAGTAGTTCTGCTACACAAAATGAGAAGGAAAACGCTATCAATAGTGCAACCACCGTTAGCGGTAGTGTGATCTATCGCGACAGAATGGCTTTACCTGAAAAAGCGACGATTACTGTCACGCTGGCCGACGTATCGCTGGCTGATGCGCCTGCAAAAGTCTTATCGACGGTCACGATTCCGTCAGAAGGTAAGCAGGTTCCTTTTATGTTTAAACTACCTTATAACAATCAACAGTTAGCCGGAGCTCAACGAGTTTCGCTGTTTGCTACCATCTCTGTTGATGGCAAGTTGTTATATACCACCACCTCAATGAATGAGGTTCTTACCAATGGACAGCCTGCCCATGCGGATCTGATTCTGGATCGCGTTCAGCATTAATTGCTCTGTCTGTTGGCGGCTGGCACAACCTGATATTGAAGTATGTTTTGTACTTATGGCTGTGTCAGCCAACCATAGATTTTAAAATTGATGCGATCTGAGCGAGTAAAAAGAACGCCATCGGCCAGCAGCGCCTGTTTCTGGCGAATATAATCCGGTCCGGTCAACGATATTTTCCCCTGGGAATTAACCACCCGAAACCAGGGCAGTGTACTTCCCTCTGGCAAACGACTTAAGATGATCCCCACATGACGAGCAGCTCCAGCCGCTCCGGCTAAACGTGCAATCGCACCGTAGGTGGTTACTTTTCCCGGGGGAATTGAGGCAACAACGGTATAAATTCGGGTTGGGAGCGATGGTTCATCGTTTTCCATCCGCAGGGTTCCTTGTATAGTTGATATTGCAGATTTTTAGCATAAAGAGTCGGCGACTAATTCTGCCATAAATTGGAGAACTGGGTAAGAAAACATCGCTTAGTGTCAGGAGCCTTGCAATTGAACGGCCCATCCACGATAATGCCTGCGCTTCATGAGAATGAAGCCGTCAATGGGGGCTCTGTTGGTTCTCCCGCAACGCTAACTTGTGAACTCGGTCAGATCCGGAAGGAAGCAGCCGCAGCAAGCGTCGTGTGTGCCGGGATGTAGCTGGCAGGGCCCCCACCCAATTTTGGGGAACCCTTTCTCAACAATCTTAATATCCCTTGCTGTAATGACTTTGGTCGTCAAGATGATAAAAAAGATCCTTCGCAGGCTATTTTGCACTATTGCTCTATTATTCTCAGGCATCATTTTTGCTTTATGTGGCTATTATTTAGTTGAGATCGAACCCCATCGCAGTGAAATTACTTCATTATCTCAGTCTCTGAATCAGGCTCCACACCATAATCCTCAGGTTGATCCATTGCTTTCTGTTATTTATCCAACGCAATCGATTTATGCCTCTGCGTCCCGGGACCTGTTTTTTCATTTCCATCAGGGGCAACGAATTTCTCAGGGAAAATACCATCTGCACCATGCGCTATGGCAGTTGTGGTTAACGGTTTTGTACAATCAGTCGGAGATAAATTCTATCTGGCTAGCTGAGGCCTATTTCGGCTCTGATAATGGAAACCCTGTTTATGGTTTAGAGCATGCGTCACAGGTGCGTTTTTCTGCACAGGTCTCTACATTGAATTGCTCACAGCTCGTTGAGCTGTTGGCAATGTTGCATGCCCCTTCGTTATACAAGGCGAAGCCCGAGTTATTTAAGAAAAGGGTGGAGAAATTGGAGATGAAGGGGTGTTCAGAGCAGAAAGTGAAGCAGGAATAGCAAAACTGTTGACGGGTTAATTATCCGGGCAGGATCATGATAATAGCTTTGCCTTATGAGCTTGTTGGTTTTTGCTAAGTATATATTTAGATGTTGCTTAGTTTTAATCGTATGGTAGCTGCAAGGAGTGGCTGATACTATAAGCCTGATGGTGTAGTTTTAGATTGATGGGTAACCATTGGTTATTTTGTTGTTTAACGATGGATAGCAATACTGGAAATTATCTGCATGTATCTTTCTTATGGAAAAAGTGAGTAATGAACTATGTTGCCTATTTTCAAAAAATTAATTCACTCTCCGTTTCCACTCGACAGCGAATGGCCGCCATCTATTTTCAATGTTATTCCGGTAGTGATACTGAACGGTTTTTCCTCGATTTAGACAATAAAGATGAAGTCCTGATTTTAGAGCACAATCAGGAGATCGTCGGGTTCAGCAGCCTGCAATTTTATCCTTATCAGCATTCAATGATTGTTTACTCAGGCGATACTATTGTGATGCCAGAACACTGGCAACAGCAGGTATTACATAAGGCCTGGATTCAGCGTATGGGGTTGTTTAAACAACAGCATCCCGGGAAGCCCTTATATTGGTTTCTTCTGGTAAAGGGATATCGGACATATAAATATTTGGTGGTGTTTGCCAGACAGTTTTATCCACACTGGCAGTTACCACAACCTGAACTTAAACAGCTTGCAGACCAACTGGCCGGGCAAAAATTTGGCACATTATATAACTCACAACGGGGTGTTGTTGAATGCCCTCCTGATTATGGTTTTCTGGCGGCAAAGCTGGCTACAATACCGCCAGTCAGCCTGACAAAGCCAGATGCACAGTTTTTTCTGGCTAAAAATCCTTATTATGCAGATGGTCATGAACTGGTGTGTTTATGTGAAATTAGTACAGAGAACTTGCCCTTACGCTGTCGTTCTTTGTTATTAAACCCTATGGTTGAATATCGTGAATAACGCTCCCTGGGATCAATTTCGTCGCCATGCGCGACATGAAAATTTGTCGGTAACAGAACGGCAAACTACTTGGTTGCATGATTGTCTGAAACACAACCAAAATTCTGCCTATGGTCAGTTATATGGTTTTGAGCATATCCAGAGCGTACAAGATTTTCAGCAACAGTTACCCATTGTGGATTATGACAACCTGAAACCCTGGATTGATAAATGTGCCTCAGATGAACGCTATCAACTGTTTGCGGGTGAGGTCATTGCGTTTGAAAAAACCGGGGGAAGCCATAGCGGTGGAAAACTGGTCCCTTACTCTGAAAAGGGGTTGGATGATTTTCGGCATGCACTGTCAGACTGGTTAGCTCAGTTGGTTGAACAATTTCACATAGATCGGGGAACTGCCTATTGGGCACTGAGCCCGGCGATGACTCAGTCGACAGAAACTATAGAAGGGATTTCTGTTGGAGGTGGAGATGCGCTCTATCTAGGTGCGGAGTATTTAAGCGCATTTGCACAAATTTCAGCCGTTCCTTTGACATTATCGCAGGTAACTAATGTTGATGACTGGCAACTGCTTACTCTCTACTATCTGGCATGTCGCCGTGATTTAAGATTATTTTCAGTCTGGAGCCCCAGTTTTTTAACTCAGTTATTGGAAGGGTTACAACACCGTCAACGTAGCCTGTCAGAGCTATTGCAATATGGAGGCGAGATAGCAGGTCATCAGCTACAAAAAGATCAGGCAACTGCGGATATTTATCAATGTTATCTGGAGTCTGGTGACACCAGTATTTTATGGCCCCAGCTTGATGTTATTAGCTGTTGGGCTGATGCTTCATCAACAACATTAGCGTCTCAATTGATGGGCTATTTTCCCTCAATTACTTTACAGCCGAAGGGACTGCTGGCAACAGAAGCCATTATTACCGCCCCAAATCGACAAAATCAGCCACAGCTGTGTGTTGATAGTAACTTTTATGAGTTTATCGATGAACAGGGCGATATTCAGTTAGCAGATAGTTTAAAGATTAACCATAACTATCAGGTAATCATCACCACCAACAGCGGGCTATACCGGTATCGTATTGGTGATATGGTGCAATGTATTGGATTTCAGGGCGATGTGCCGTTGTTGTGTTTTACCGGCCGGACGGGTGTTGTCAGCGATTTAGTTGGTGAAAAGCTTACGGAGAGCTTTGTGAATTACTGTCTGTCACCTCTAAAAGGTTTTGCCATGCTATGTCCGGATAGCAAGTCATTAGGGTATTGTTTGCTGCTGGATAAACGATATTTGCAAGACAATAAAAATGCTGTTGGCATAGTTGAACAACGATTAAATGAAAATCCCCAATATGCCTACGCCAGAACATTGTCTCAACTGGTGCCATTATCCTGCTTGCCGCTTGAACAGCCTGAACGCTGTTATTTGGCCTGGCAGTGTGCGCAGGGAAAACGTCTGGGAGATATTAAAATACCCAGCCTGATGCATAACGATAACTGGCGAGAAATATTTCAAATAGTGGAATAGGTACCGATATGGAATCTCATGTATTTACTCACGAACGTAAAATGAAACTGGTGCTTATTTCACCAAAAGGGCCACTGTATCGCAAACGCGGCGGTATTTTTAAACGTTCTTTACGCTATCAGCCCCTGACACTGACTACTCTGGCGGCTCTGACACCCAAAGATTTACCCATAGATGTGACGTTGATTGATGAAAGCGTCACGGAGATTCCGGCAGATTTAAAAGCCGATTTGATTGGTTTAACCGTTATTACCGGCACTGCTTCACGAGCTTATTTTCTGGCCGATCGGTTTCGGGCAAAGGGAATGAAGGTAGTGTTGGGTGGTCCACATGTGACACTACTGCCCGACGAAGCGGCAGAGCATGCGGATACGATTTGTGTTGGTTATTCTGAACAAAGCTGGCCGCAGCTATTACATGATTTTATCTCAGGTCAGCTGCAAAAGCGCTATCAGCAGGCACCAGACTTTAATCTTGATGACCCCAATATGCCTTTCCCTGAGCGACATCGTTTTAACAGCGAAGATTTCCTGACTCAGGCAGTATTTGAAGCGACGCGAGCCTGTACCCATAACTGTGAGTTCTGCGTAGCGCCAACGGCATGGGGACGAAAGCAGTATCAGCATCCGGTTGAATGGGTAGTCAATGATATTCGTCAGTTTGTGGAACGTACCGGCAAGCGAAAGTTAATTTTTGTTGACCTGAATCTGGTATCGGACATTGGCTATGCTAAGGCGCTGTTTACCGCGCTGATCCCTCTTAAGATTAAATGGTTTGGTCTGTCGACAGTATTGATTGCCCATAATGAAGAGCTGATGGAATTAATGGCCCGAAGTGGCTGTAAAGGCTTATTGCTGGGGCTGGAGACAGTAACTACCGGTAGTCTGGGTGATGCTGGCAAGAAGTTCAACTCATCAGTTAACTACAAAGAGCTGGTGGCTAAATTACATAAACTGGGTATTTCCATTCAGGGCTGTTTTGTCTTTGGCCTGGACCACGATACGGTAGATACTTTTGATGCTACGGTTGAACTGGTCATTGATGCCGGTATCGATCTTCCCCGTTTTTCTATTCTGACGCCTTTTCCGGCTACGCCGCTGTATCAACGACTGGAGCAGGAACAGCGTATTCTGACTAAAAACTGGGAGTTATATGATGCCCAGCACGTAGTGTTTCAGCCCAAATTGATGACGGTAAAAGAGCTGGAAGACGGGCATGAAAGAGCCTGGAAAAAAATCTATCAGTACAACAATATTGTTCGTCGTTTATGGAATGCAAAAAACTTCCAGCCATTAGCGATTACTGCGAATCTGGGATATCGATTCTATGCTCACAATCTGCATAAATTTTATACCTGTGACTGGCCGATTGAACATCATCCGGCGAAAAGCAGAGGGTAGAAAATCATGCGTTTAACCTTTATCCACCCGGCGATTGGTCATCGAGCAAATGAATCTTATTTGCGCTCCTGGCAAATGGAACCCCTTCCGATTGCAACCCTAAAGGGGCTAACGCCAGCGCATATTGAAACGCGTTTTTATGACGATCGTATGGAGGTTATTCCCTACGATGAACCAACGGATGCGGTAGCTATTTCGGTAGAAACTTATACTGCTAAACGAGCTTATCAGATTGCCAGTGAGTACCGCCGTCGTGGCGTGCCGGTGATCATGGGTGGATTTCATGTAACGTTGGTGCCTGAAGAGGCGGCTCGTTATGCCGAAGCCATCATGACCGGTGAGGCGGAATCCATATGGCATGAGTTATTAGACGATTTACAGCATCAAACCTTAAAACCTCATTATCGTGGAGAGCAAACAGATCTCAGCCATGTACGTGTTGACCGAAGCCTGTTTCGCAACAAACGTTATTTACCGATAGGGCTGGTAGAAACGGGACGAGGTTGTCGTTTTCCCTGTGAATTTTGTGCGGTACAAACTTTTTATCAACGTAAGTATCGTCGCAGGGATCCTGATCAGGTGTTAAGTGAGTTAACAGAACAGAAAAAATATAAGAAATTGTTCTTTTTTGTCGATGATAACTTCGCTGGTAATATCAACGAAAGTCGCTTATGGCTTCCTGATTTAGCGAAACTGAATATTCGCTGGATTACTCAAATGAGCATTAATGCTGCTCATGATGAGAGTTTCTTAAAGCAACTGGCTCAATCCGGCTGTAAAGGTGTGCTGATTGGTTTTGAATCGCTTAATGAAGCCAACCTGAAGCTGATGAATAAAAACTTTAATACCATGAAAGGCGGGTTTGTTCAGGCGTTAGCCAACTTACGCAAATATGGTATTGCGGTATATGGCACCTTTGTTTTTGGTTATGACCACGATAATGTCGACTCTTTCCAACAGGCGGTGACTTTTGCTCAGCAACAGGGAATGTATATCGCTGCTTTTAACCATATGACACCATTCCCCGGCACGCCACTTTATGCTCGTCTGCAACAGGAAAATCGCCTTCGTTACCAAAGCTGGTGGTTAGATGATAGTTATCGTTATAACGAGCTGCCATTTTTCCCTACCCAGTTAACACCCCAGCAGGTCACTCAAGGCTGCGTTGAGGCTCGTAGAACGTTCTATGGCTGGCGGTCTATTGCTAAACGTAGCTGGAATAATCGCCATGACTTCTTTATGTTTCGCAACTATTTTCCCATTAATGCGTTACATCATAATGAAATCAGTGCCCGTAATGGCTATCCACTAGGTGATGAAACCTGGCAAGGCTCTCTGCTGGAGGTGAGATAGTGCGTTTCCAGACAGCATCGCGACAACACAGCTGGTCGTTATTACAACTGCTGGAAGAGAACGCGATGCAGGGGGCGATAGACATGGTGATGACCCGACGGCCTGACTACTTCGCTAATCTGCACTATTTTGGTACAGAGTATCCGGTGTTGGCAGAGGAGCACGATCGGGTAGTGGGAATGTGCCAACTCACCAAACATAATGGATTTATCAATGGGCAATTACAGCCCTTGGGATATCTGAATAGCTTACGTATTAGCCATAGCTATCGAAATCGTATTCGCGTATTGAAATCAGGCTTTGACTATCTTAAACAACACCTGTCACCGCCGCAGTATTGTTACACCAGTATTGCCAGCGATAACCTGACGGCAAGAAAACTGCTGGAAAAAGAGAATACCGGATTGCCCCGTTACCACCCATTAGGCGAGCTCAATACGCTGGCAATAAGCACTCAGCGAGGCCGTTATTTGGGACTGTGGCAAAATCAGACAGTAGAACAATACCCGGAAGTAGTAGAGTTCTACCATCAACAGGTAATGGACTATCAGCTTAGTCCACAGTTAAGCGTTGAGTGGCTGATAAATTCAGGTTTACCGGTATGGGGCTATCGGGTGAACGGTAAGTTGCAGGCCTGTGCTGTGTTATGGAATCAACAGGCGTTTAAACAAGTGATGGCACTGGATTATCATTCAATCTGGCGTGCTATTAAACCGATTTACAATGGTTATGCCAGTCTGATGAAACGAGTTGCACTACCAGCAAAACAGCAGACTCTGGATCAGAGTTTGCTGGCTTTTTTTGCCGTCGCAGATCGTCAGGATATGCTTTCTCTGATTGATGATGCCTTGTCCCGCTGTACCACGAAAGTTTTAACCTTTGGACTCGCCAGCAGCCATCCGATGTTGAAGGCGGTGATAAAACGTTTCCGCCCGCTGAGTTATAAAACCTGTTTATATGGCGTTGATTTAGCTGCCAGCCCCGTATGGCCTCAACAGACAATTGCCCCTGAAGCGGCTATTCTATGAAAATTGTTCTGTTGCGCCCCAATATGGGAGATTATCGCACGACTGATGCCATGCCGCCTTTGGCTATGGGGATTTTGGCCGCGCGTTCTGCGGGACATAAAATCATTTTTTATGACGATCGGGTAGAAGAAATTCCTGATACTTTGCAGGCTGATTTGATAGCCATTTCGGTAGAAACTTTTACCGCATTGCGAAGTTATCTATTAGCCGATCGCTATCGTGCTCAGGGAAATACGGTAGTTATGGGGGGATATCACCCTACGTTTTTGCCGGATGAAGCACTGGAGCATGCCGATAGCGTCATTATTGGTGATGCAGAAGGTGCCTGGGAAACGTTATTACAGGATAAGCAACAGGGAACATTACAGCGTTATTACCATGGTGACCATAGTTTACCGCTGAATGATTATCTTCTCGAACGTACTATCTTTAGCAGTAAAAAATATGCCCCGATTGAACTGGTCCAATATACTCGGGGATGTCGTTTTGCCTGTGATTTCTGTTCTATTCATGGTTTTTATCATTCCACCGTTCGGGCTCGCCCTGTAGCACAACTGCGTGAAGAATTGATGGCGCTTGATCCCCGTCGGTTTATTGCATTTGTGGATGATAATTTGTTTGGTAACCGGCTTATCCTCGAAGAGCTGTTGACCATGCTTAAACCACTGAAGCGGCGTTGGGGCTGCCAGATCAGCATTGATGTGGCAAGAAACACCCAACTTTTGGATCGGTTGGCACAGGCGGGATGTCGTTTTGTACTCATTGGTTTTGAGAGCCTGAATACACAAAATTTGAAGCAGATGGGTAAGTCGTGGAATCGTGTAGCCGGTGATTATGATGAGGTAGTGAAAGCACTACATACCCGGGGTATTAGTATCTATGGCACCTTTGTCTTTGGTTATGACGAAGATGATGAACAAACTATTCAGCAATCTATTGATTTTGCTCTGCGCAATAAACTGGAAATTGCCAATTTTAATCTGTTAATTCCTACGCCGGGGTCAAAACTTTACCAGCGGCTGAAAGAAGAGGGGCGGCTGATATCACCGTTGTGGTGGAAAGATCCTGACTATCGTTATGGCGATCCAATTTTCCGGCCTAAAAAGATAACGGCGGAGCGGCTAACGGCTCTTTGTTTTTCAGCTAAAAAGCAGTTTTATAGTTACCCTTCAATCGCTAAACGGTT
Organism: Limnobaculum xujianqingii; assembly: GCF_013394855.1. Taxonomy (NCBI): domain Bacteria; kingdom Pseudomonadati; phylum Pseudomonadota; class Gammaproteobacteria; order Enterobacterales; family Budviciaceae; genus Limnobaculum; species Limnobaculum xujianqingii. The sequence continues at coordinate 771,056 of NZ_JABMLK010000002.1, forward strand.
ATTGAGTTGGAGCAAACGGACCTATTGGAAGGATAGAGGTGTTGCGCTGTTAGCCAATATTATTTCGCATCGGGAAATTATCAGGAAACAGGGTAAACGGTTAGGGAAAAGGGATGAAACTAACGCTAATTAAACCAACCATTGGGCGTATGGAGCACAGTCTCTATATTGATGAAGGCCGAATGGAACCGCTGATGCTGGGGATTTTAGCTGCGCTGACGCCGGATGACGTAGAAGTGGTGATGTATGACGACCGTATGGAACAAATCCCCTTTGATGAACCTACGGATTTAGTGGCTATTACGGTGGAAACCTATACCGCCCGCCGTGCTTATGAGATAGCCAGTGAATACCGTTCTCGTGGAGTTAAAGTTGTCATGGGCGGGATCCATGCCAGCCTGTTGCCGGAAGAGGTGATGCAATATGTGGGGAGGTGATTAATTCTGCATAGGTGGAATGGTGGTCCTGATGGCGCGCCGGGCGCTTGTGATAAGGGATAGCGGTAATTTAACTATTTTGCATAACTTTTTTAAGAATGGTCAAAAATATGATTTTTTGCACTATATTTTGCATAGGTATAATCATAGATTAACTGACTTTTAAACACCTTTTAAAAATTATTACCATAAAGGAGCAAAAACGGGAAAAGAAGGTTATTTCATTATCTTTCTTTGTGGTAGCTCCCACCTCAAAAATAAATGAATGTTAAATGTTTAGCCACAGGCTACGCGTTAGCCCGCCTTTTTATTATGATCTTGTTTGTCATTTATGGCATCCTGGGACGTACCATCGCGTTCATGTGTCGCGTGCTGAGATAATATCTCTCTCGCTTGCGCCTCCGGCAACGAAAACAACATACTTATTGTGGATATTCGTTTTCTATCGAATCCCATGCTTATGAGTGTTTCTTTTAATTGACCTCGCATTTCCTCATTAACCCACGGCACACTTGAATCTGAAGTTTCTATGGATTGGCTATAGTGCGTCCCTATCTGCATACGCTCTGAAATCAGCCGTAAAAGGCTGTTTAACCCTTCTCTCTGAACAAAATCAACGATAAGTTTTTTTTCTGCCTGAGTTAATCTATTGAAAACAATGTCAATTTCTTCAATATCTCTTATATCGTACTTTTCGACAGTCTCTCTTGTGTTTTTTTCGCTATATATTGCGAATTCATTGCCGGTTACAAGCCAATCCACAGGGCATGTACACGCCTCTGAAATCGATAAAACCTTATCTAATCCAGGGTAGCTTCTCCCACTTAAATAGCTTCTGATTGCCGATTCTGAAATATCACAACGTTTAGCTAACTCAACATTTGTAAGGCCGTTCATCGCAATTTTAAGACGCTCTGGAAAACGGTTTATTCCCGGCATAGGAATAAACCGTTTTACTGCATCTTCGGTTTTTTCGGTTTTTTCCATGTAACACCATGATAAATAATGTTTATTTTAAAAAATAATTAACCAGTACAATTTTGCGAATAAACCGTAAAAATAACTTGCAATCGGTTTATTGTGCGATTACATTTATCATTATCGATAACCGTTTTTGATTATCGAAAACGATATAAAACCATAGAGGATCACACAGTGTTAGCGCATAAACAATACCTCACGCATTTATTTGTCGATAGTGGCCGGGATTGGTCTAGCAAGGCGATTCATGCTGCGCTCGACCAGTGCGGAGTGGACCTTAGTTCACTGGAACAGGAACTAGGTCTTAAAGCTGGCTCAATGCGTAACGTGTTTTATCGCCAGTGCCGGAGCTATGAAAAAATTATCGCGAATCGTATCGGTGTTTCCCCCGCGATAATCTGGCCTAGTCGTTATTCGGATAGGGTAGCGTGATATGACTATGTTCTGGGTGACAGCAAAAGAATGTGTCGATTTACCAGGTATGCCCGGTAGAGAACACAATGTGCGTAACCGCTTGGATAAAGTGGTTGCTGATAATACTGAAATGCGTCGTCGCCGTAAGGGAGGCAAAGCCTTTGAATATCATATTGATTGTCTGCCAACGGAAACCCGCGAAGCGGTACTGGCTCGCCACTATAATTCAGTGTTAGCTGATGTTAAAAGCCCTGTTAAACCAGTTATTAAAGCAAGATGTGCAGTTGGCCATAATGAAAGTTTGGCGTTAATGCGCCAGTGTCCGGCTTTACTGGAACAGCAAACCGCACAATTAAACGATAAACAACGGGCGATTGCTGATGCTCGATGTGCCCTGGTTAATGAGGTGTTACGTCTTGAGTCTGCCGGTATGTCTCGGATTAAAGCAATCCATTTTTTGTGTACGCAAATTTCTTCGAGTAGCCTGCCTGTCGTGCTTCAGGCTCACGCCGATGCCGCGAACGCTAAAAAAGGTTCCCGCGTTGGTATCAGTGCCAGGTCGCTGAATGGTTGGGTTGTAGATTATTGTCGTGCCGCAGACGGCGCAGAACGCCTGGCACTTTTAGCCCCCGGTCATCGTAAACCAGTGAAACCAGAACAGATCGGCTAGTTTCCTCTATTTCTTGCACACTGGCGCAATCTAAACGGGCCAAGCCTCACCGCAGCATACAGCTCATTTTGTGATGAATGGGCGGAAATATACGCTGACCAACCGGCAATGATTGCGGCTTGCCCCTCTTATATGAGCGTTCGCCGGGCTATGAACAAACTACCCCGCCGCGAAAAAGCACGCGGCCGTCTTACTGGTTCTGCCGCTAAGGCTCTAGAAACTTATAAAAAACGTGATTGGTCGACCATGCCTGTTAACGGCTGTTGGATAGCTGATGGTAAATCTTTGAATATGAAAGTAGCTCACCCTATCCACGGTCGCCCGTTTACACCTGAGCTAACGCTGGTTATTGATGGCCGTAGCCGCTACGTCGTTGGTTGGAGTCTGGCGCTATCCGAAAACGCTATCGCTGTTGCTGACGCCTACCGTTACGGAATGGAACGTCACGGTAAACCCCTGTTTGTCTATTCAGATAACGGCGGCGGTGAGACTAACAAAATGTTAGATGCGGATATAACCGGTATTTTTCCGCGACTGGGAATTACTCACATGACGTCCATCCCCGGCAACCCGCAATCGCGCGGTATTATCGAGCGCTTAAACGGCGTAATACCCCGTGCTATAGCACAAAAGTTTCCTACTTATAACGGCCTTGGCGCTGACCGCGAGAGCGTTCGCGTTACCGGTCGTACTATTGAGTCAGCGGTTCGCGCTATTGAAAACAAGCGCGACCTGAAAGCGGTACAGAAAAACGCGATCGTTAAACTACCATCCTGGAATCAATTATTAGATGTGATTACCGAGGAGGTAGAAAAATACAACACTCAACACCGGCACAGTGAACTACCCAAAATTGACGGACATCACCTGACACCTGCCGAGGCGCGGCGACTGGCGCTGGAAACCGAGGGGGATGATATCGAATATCTGACCGAGGTTGAGTTACGCGATATGTTCAAACCAGAACAGGTTCGTGTAGCTCAGCGCGGCTGGCTGGAACTAATGAATAACCAGTACTTTTCTGAGGCGCTAATTAATGTGGACGGTGAGGAAGTCCGAGTAGCGTATGACATTCACGATGCCAGCCGGGTGATTGTGCGCCGTATGAATGGCGACTATGTCTGTGATGCTATCTGGAACGGTAACAAACAGGCTGCAATTCCGGTTAATGCAATGCAGGACGCGATGGAAAAACGCCGCATTCGTCGCCTGAAACTCAATGACGACCACCGCCGCGAGATTGAGGCCGAAGGCCGTCCAGTTCTGGAATCTAAACCAGTCCAATCCTTTAGTGAGTTCCTGGGTACGCCTGAGCCGGTACCTGTCGAAAAACCTTTCTTTTTCTTAGAAACCGATCGTGATGAATATCTGAGAAAAAACGGCACGCATCATAAATAACGGGGTAACACCATGATTAAAAATGAATTATCTGAATTAATGAGCGCTAAGGGCTGGTCTCAGTCTCAAATAGCGCGTGCGATTGGCAAATCACCCGCCGTGATTAACCAATATTTGCAGGATAAATATCAGGGCAATATCGCCGCGTTGGAGGAAGACCTTCGCCAGTTTCTGAATCGTGAGACTGAAAAATCACGTTCTCAGAAGTTGTGCGCTTGTTTCGTGCCAACAGTTACCGCACGCCGGGCGCTGGAGGTGATTCGTATGGCTCACCTGGACGGTGAAATCAACGTTATCTATGGTGATGCCGGTATGGGAAAAACCATGATTATGCGCCAGTACGCTGCCGAGAACCGCGATGCAGTGCTGATTGAGGCTGACCCTGGTTATACCGCTCGCGTAGTGCTGGAAGAGCTGTGCTCTAAATTAGGACTAAACCGCCGTGGCAACATTCATGAGCTGAGTGATTCCTGTGTTAACGCATTGCGTGATTCCGGTCGTCTGCTGTTGATTGACGAAGCTGAAAACCTGCCCTATCGGGCGCTGGAAATGATTCGCCGTATTCACGATAAAGCCGGTATTGGTGTCGTGCTGGCGGGGATGCCTCGTCTGATTATCAACCTGAAGGGAAAGCGAGGTGAATATAAGCAGCTCTACAGTCGCGTGGCCTTCGCACTACCTCTGGGTGATGTACTGCCGCGTAATGATATCAACGATATCGCCGTTAGCGTCCTACCCGATGCCGCAGAGCCTGCCGTCAGTGATGAACTGTTTAACGCCTCTCGCGGTAATGCACGGCGGTTATTCAAACTACTGCGTGGTGTTCACCGTCATAGTCTGATTAGCGGCGAAACTGTCAGTACTGAAGCAGTACGTAAGATGTCAGAAATGCTGATTAATTAAGAGGTTGCTATGCAAGTTTATTTAAGTAATGAAGCGTTAATTTCTGCGGTCATTCGTATGAAATTGGTGATGGAATCACTGAGCGAAAACGGTGTGACCATCAAAAATGTCATGCTGAATGGTGGCTCTCCTGTTATTCGAGTAGCTCGTTGTTCGTACTGTGACCAAATGGTACGCGATGGTCGCGCTCAGTTTGTCTCATTTGGTTGTGGCCCCTGTGGGCATTTCAAACAGGGTATTTTCATTCTGGACGGCTGTAAGGTCGTGTGGTCGGAGTCGTTACATTGAGGAGGAAACGTGGCCGGAGTCCTGGAAATCGAGGTCATTTGTGATGAAGAAACAGGTGCAGTCATGGTGAAGTACCGCCAGGGCGGAACGGAGGATATCAACAAGTTAGAACTTAACTTAATCAACAAATCACAAGCCCACTGTGAATATCTTTTTCAGCAGTTATCGAGTGGGACATATCAACTGATAGACGCAAAAATCATTCAATAGGAGTTTATTATGTCAGAAAAAACCAGTATTCCGGTCGTTGCCATTCCTGAAGGCTATATGATGGACCGTAAGCAACGCCTTGTTCTTATCTCTCAAGTACCAGCCTACGATTTAGAAATGGATGCATTTGTCCGTGCTCAGATTGCTGCTGCTAAAAAAATCCAGGTGCAATTAATGGATTTCAAAACATCAGCCTTCTCCGATTGTTATGCCTGGTTAGATTTAGTGGCTGAGAAATATAACCGTCAGATGGGCGGGGTTAAGGGGAACGTCACGTTTTCCTCTTATGATGGCTCTCAGCAAATTCAGATAAAAGTTCAAGACACCTTAGTGTTTGGGCCGGAATTACAGGTTGCGAAAGAGATTATCGATGAGTGTTTGCACGAATGGTCAGAGGGTGCGAACGCTAACCTACGCGCTCTGGTTACAGATGCGTTTGCCGTTGATAAAGAAGGTCAATTGAACACTGGCCGCATTCTGTCGCTACGTCGTATCAAGATTGATGATGAACGTTGGTTACAGGCTATGGATGCAATTGCGGACTCTCTACTGATAGCAACGTCAAAAACTTATATTAATTTTCGTGAAAAAGCAGCTGATGGCAAATTAATTGCGATCCCATTAGATATTGCGGCGGTGTGATATGGCCGCTCAGGAATTTAATAAGAAATATCCTGTTGGTTCGGGCTTTATTTATCAACCTAATAAAATCTTGCGTGGTGGTCGTGCTGTCCGAACGCTTGATATTGCAAGAGATTTAACGGATTCCACAGTAGTCGAAATAAACTGTGAACCACATTGGGTAAAAATAGAGACGCTGACTCCAGCGGGTTAATTTAAAAACTTATTAATAACTCTTTAAATATGGCGTAAACCCGCCGGGGCGGCGTTACGCCTAAAACAGGAGGTTTTATATGAAATTATTTATTTATGGTAACGAACCTGGAGATATTGCAGCACACGGTGAGTATCAACATGGTGTCGATGCATCTCTGTTGCCATGTCCATTTTGCGCGTCAGATGAATTAACTGTTGATAATTCATGGACGCCTTACTACAGCGTTGAATGCCAGTGTTGTGGCGCATCTATTCCAGGTAATTTTGAACCTAATACTTTCCGTTTTAATAGTAAGGAAGAATGTCGCTGCGCTCATGAGCAAGCGTTTAATTCTGCAATCAACTGCTGGAATAGTCGATTAGAAGAGGTACCTACCAATGGTTGAGAATTTATCTAAAACAGAATCTTTACGCCAGTCGTTACGGATATTCGGCGAGTCTACTGGTTACGAGTTATTTCAGTATACCGGTATACCGGTGGATTGCGTGGCATCGCTTTTACAGTATGACGTAGCGCAGGGATTAATCGTCAAAGGCTGGAAAGGCAAGCGTCGCAGCTACCAGTTGGCTCTTAGTTCGCCGAAGAAAGTTAAAAAGTATCACCGCGATCCTGCGAGTTATCGAAATGCCGTACCGGTATTGGTTGAATCAATCGAACGCCGTTTTATCTACATCGCGGTTCAGGCGACGGAGCTGGAGAAAAACGATGATTTTTTTGAGGCCATCAAACTGTGGATGAAAGCAGCCGGTTTAGCAGCATTAGATATCAATGCTGATTATTGTCGCCGCCGTGCGAATTACTGTCAGGCGGCAGTTGATCGTGGCTGGTCAAATTTGAATAACGGAGGCACAGCATGAGCGATAAAAAGCCTGTTGTATTTATTTCCGGACCAATGACCGGAATAGCCAATTTTAATCGTACAACCTTTAACTCATTGGCTGAAGTGCTAGAGGAACAAGGGTTTGTTGTTCTTAATCCTGCCGTTCTTCCCGATGGTTTAGCTCATGAACAGTACATGAAAATCACGTTAGCAATGCTTGAAGAGGCGGATGTGATGTTTCTGCTTGATGGATGGGATAACAGCAAAGGTGCAAAGCAGGAATTTATTAAGGCTAAACGCTTAGAACTGCTTTTTATGTATGAATCAAACGTGGCGCTAAAAGCCGCCGTAGAGAGTAGCCGCCATTTTAACGCGGTTGCGCGTGAGGCAAAAGTGGAGAATTCAATATGTTATTAAGCGTAACCGGCTGTGAGTACCAGCAAGATGGTGCAAAACGGATTTATACCATGACCAACAAATCCGTCGCCATAGAGTATCCGGCATACCCGAAGAAATCACAACTTCGCTTCTATGACTCTCGTGGCTATGCCATCAATAAAGCCAGTCTTAAAACTGAGATGAAACAGGCGGTCGAACGCCATAAAGCTAAATTCGGAGTGAAACCATGAAAAACGTATTACGTAATGTTACGGCTGCCCGTTTTAACGAACGTTTTCCTGTTGGCTCTCTGTTTCATTATTACCCGATGATGGGTATCCCGGACTATGAAGAAGTCATCACGCGCTCTGAGGCTTGGGAGCTCGGTCACGGTGCCGCAGTAGTATCGGTTATTGGTCGTGCTGGCGGTCTTTCTGTTGACCATCTTGAACCTATCAAAGCCGCAACCTGTAGCCAGTGTGGCTGTGATGACCATCATGCTTGTGTAAGCGAGCAGGGACAACCATGCCATTGGGTACAGGTCAATCGCGTTACGGGTGTAGGTATTTGTTCTCACTGTGCGGAACACCTCAACCAAATTAATACATTTGGTGAACCAAAATAATCGGATTGGTGCTGTATGAAAAACGAATTGGTAGGAATGGCAGGTTTTAGGCAACTGGTGGAGAGCGGCGGTATTGATGAGTTCGTGGTCCAGCGCTTTAACGGACTATATCACCTGTTCGCAATCAACCGCAACTGTGGTGTGTCGTATTACCTGCGCGAACGGCGTGGTGATTACAAGACCTGGACAACGTTGGACAGAGCCGCCGCGTTTTTGTACAGCATCAATATTACCTGTTTTTCTGTTCGCTGTGCCTGATTGATAAGGGAACTGAAATGAAAAATACACTTGAAGACCTTAATAATCATCTATTCGCTCAAATAGAGCGACTTGGAGATGAAGACCTAACGAGTGAGAAACTGGAAACTGAGTTAAAACGCTCTCGTGAAATCGCCAATATAGCATCAAAAATTGTGGATAACGGCCGATTAGCGCTGGATGTTCAAAAAGCGTTAGGTTCTGGTTCGGCTGAGTTCGCCCCTCGCTTTCTGGAGGTCACGAAAAAATGAAACGCTTCGTTTACACTCCCGCGATGCGAGCATGGCTGAGAATTAATTATATGTTACCTCTGCCACAGTTAACATCCATGTTCAATACAGCATTTGGAACGAATAGAACTAAAGAAGCTATAAACGGTTTTCGTAAAAACTTGAATCTCAAAACAGGCCGTTCAGGGCAGTTTGCTACAGGGAATAAACCGTTTAATGCTGGTACTAAAGGGGTTATGAAAGCCAATGCCGGGTCATTTAAAAAAGGTCAGTTGCCACATAACCATTTGCCAGTTGGCTCGGAAATTCTCAACAAAGAAGGATATCTGGAAATCAAGATAGCTGAGCCTGACCAGTGGAAATTTAAGCATCGTCTACTGTGGGAACAGGCTAACGGCGAAATACCCGTAGGAATGATTGTTTCCTTTTTGGATGATAACCGCCTGAACTGCCGCCTTGATAACTTGGAGTTAGTATCACGTCAGGACCATGCTGTCTTTAATCGCTGGTACGGTAATACCCCAACTGAATATAAAAAGATTGGCCGTTCTATTGTTGCACTGCGTAGAACTGTAGCCCAAAAACAAAAGGAGACAGACCGATGAAACTATCACTGGGTGCTAAATTGTTTGTTATCAGCTTATTTATTGCATTGATTGGTCTGATTATTTTATTACTGGCGGTTATATGAAAAAGAAACTAATCAGCGCAGTTAAAGCCGGTCAAGCTGCATTAGGTTGGGACGATGCAACCTACCGTTCAGTTATCTCCCGTTTAACGGGCGGTAAAACCAGTGCAACAAAATGTACTTTTGAAGAACTGGAGAACATTAAAGAGTACATGCACGGACAAGGGTTCCCGCGTAAATCATCAAAAAAACATGGTCGTACACCTAATGTGGCCATGAGCCGCAAGGCGATTCAGGGAAAGATTGAAGCCCTGTTATCAGAAGCTGGTCGCCCGTGGCAGTATGCTGAGAGTATGGCTCTCCATATGTTTAAACGACAGGCTATTGAATGGCTGACCACGGCGGAATTAACCAAACTGATGCAGGCATTAATTATCGATGCTAAACGTCACGGCCGGAGAACATCATGAAGCTATCATTCAATCGTGACGAACTGGAACGGTTAGAGTCGCTATTACCTGAGTCTGCGAAGTCATTAGTATTAATCCTTGGTTATGCCGCCACTGCACGTTTGATTAGCCGTTTTGGTGGTGTTACGCTGTCAGCGAAAACGGGGCTGGCTAAAGAGCGTAGCGGTGGTGTTCATTCTATGCTGCGTGATGTGCTCAACGATGATGAGTTGAAAAAATTGATTGATTATTTAGGTGGCGATCAGTTTTATATTCCTCGTTGTGAGGTAGCATTCAGGAAGTTACGAGACGCCAGATTTGTTGCGGCCATTGCTGAAAATCTGGATAAAGGGCTATCAACTCGCCAGGCAATGGCTCGACTCTGCCCTGAGTTTAATATTAGCGACCGTCAGGGCTGGAAGTTGATACATCAATACAATGCAGATAGCAGTAATCATCAACAGAATTTATTTTAAGGTGAATAATCCATGATTAAAAAATTGATACTTGCAACTATTGTTGTTGCTTCATTTTCAGGTCATGCAGTCAGTGCTGAGGAATTTCCTGGTGCACTATCATTACTACCTAAAGCACTTGCTGGAGATTATATTAGCCAGAGAAATTTAGCTTACGCATATATGAATGGTTGGGGAAAAGAAGGTGATGGTAGTTATATCCCTAAAGATCAAATTAGTGGTTGTGCATGGCGCAAACTTATTTTATTAACCAATAAAAATGCTGATATTGGTGACGCAGGAAATGAATCTATTGATTGTAGTAAAATACATCCAACAGATAATGCAAAAGTATGGGAAAAAGTTCATGCTGGTATCCAATTAATGTCTAAATTGAATGATATTAACAATAAAGGGCACTGATGGTAGGTTACTATTGGTTAATTAAATCCTATTGAACATTGTTCTTGGTTAAGTCAATATCCAATCTTGTAAGATAAATTAGAAAGCGCTGAACCCCTTCCACCGCTTCATTAAATAGTAATCCCCCATGATAACTCCATACTGAAACTATGGAGTTTTTTTATGGCTGACCCAATTGGAACCTCTACGACAGCCACTGCTAGCGTATTGACCGGTGCGACCCTTGCAGGATTGTTATCAGGTATTGATCCGGGCGTTATCATCGCCGCGTTCGCAGGGTCTGTTATCTTTGTTCTGTCGGCTATTGATTTCCCGCTATGGCAGCGTGCATTTCTGTTTTTTGTGTCAATGGCGCTGGGTATTTATGGCGCAGATTTTGTTGCTCACATCATTTCTACCATTCTGTCAGTACCTCTACGTTCTCAGATAACGGTCTCAGCGCCTGTCGGTGCTGCTGTATCGTCAGCGTCCTCGGTTCGGATACTGATGGTTTTCAGTAAAAAACCGAATGAAGGGGAATCAATTTGGGACAGATTTCGATTTAAGAAGAGTAGTAAAGGAGAGGATGAACAATGAGCCCACTTCTCACCCTTAATGTTGTGATTTGCCTTCTAATCATTATCCGCCTGGCTACGTTCCGTCGGCGTGGTAAATCACATAATCAGACTCAATCGTATCTGTCCTATTTTCTGATAGTGGCCTGTTTTGTGGTGATTGTTCGCATTGTCTTTAAACAGTACGTCTATATCGACTGGGCTGAAACCTTATTGAACTCGGTTTTATGTATCGCCATTTATGCTGCTCGCGGCAATGTCTCCGAGCTGTTTAAAACACGTCGCAGAGGTGTGAAATGACTAAGAAAACTGAGCCGCGCTGGTTAACCCTGGCTCGTCAATTTCTGGGGTTACGTGAAATCAAAGGTGCTAAACATGCGCCTGAAATCGTCCAGTTCTGGCGGGACATTAAGCGTGGCGGTATCAAAGATGATGAAACGCCCTGGTGCGCCGCTTTCGTCGGTGCCGTACTGGAACACTCTGGTATTAAGTCAAGCCGATTCGAATCGGCCAAATCCTATTTAAGCTGGGGCGTTAAACTGCAACAACCTGCTGTGGGTGCTATTGCGGTCCTTAGCCGCACTGGTGGCGGTCATGTGGCGTTTGTCGTAGGCCAGAATAGCAATGGCGATCTGTTGTTACTGGGTGGTAATCAAAACGATGCGGTTAATATCGCCGCGTTTTCACGTAATCGCGTGGAAGAGTACCGATGGCCTACGGATGAACCGTTGCCTGTTGGCGGTCCATTACCGCAGTTTAATGCTGCGAACTCAACACGGGAGTCGTGATGTCGTCGTATCGCTATTTATTGCTTATTGGCGCGTTTCTTTTACTGGCGCTGGCGGCGTTTACCTTTTTCAGACAGTCACAACGACTGGCTGATGAAGTGCAGCAGGTAACACGCGAACGGGACGCGGCAAAGGCTGCGCAGACCGCACAGGCAAAACAATTCAATCGGGAAGCGGAATTTTCAGCGCTGGCAGGATTATCAGCGTTATCAGGCGAGATTAAAACGGAGCGGGTAAAAATTGAAATTCGAGAAAAAGTCAAAACTCAGCCATGTGCCAGCGAGCATATTAATAGTGATGCTGCTCGCCAGTTGTGGGATATCTCAGGACGGGGCCGCGCCGCCATACACACCACTTCCCGCAAATCTGACAGCAACAATATTGCCACCGCAACCGGGAAGTGAACCGGGTGCATTAACCTGGGGTGAATCGCTGGAGTTAAACGTGGTGTTATACGGCGTTATTACACGGGTAAATTGCGAGAGAGCGTTAATCAGGCAAATTGAAAAACAGCGGCAAGACCCTGCCGCAGACAAACCAGTCGTATTACCGGTTGAGTGTGAGGAATAGAACACATGGCATGGCCGCAGGAAATCAGGGAAAGCGTAAGACACAAGTACATTTTTAATCAACTGACGCTTGAACAAGTGTCGGCTGACTGCGGCGTACCATTTGACACGGTTAGACGTTGGAAAGCTCAGGCTTTGGCTAAGGGCGATGATTGGGAAAAACTCCGTACAGCTCACACCATTGCCGGTGGAACGCTGGAAGATATTACCCGGACCGTATTAACCAGTCTGGTGATTAAGTTCCAGAGTGTGATTGAACGCATTAATAGCAATCCCGACTTGCCTCCGGAACAAAGTGTAGAACTGTTAACCAGTATTGCAGACGCATTCAGTAAGGCTACGGCAGCAAGTCGCCGTGTATTACCGGAGACGGACCGATTAGCAACAGCCCTGGAAGTTGTTCAACTGTTGGGTACGTTTATTCAGGAACGGTACCCCGCGCTTCACGTCCAGTTTCTGGAAGTTTTAGAGAGCTTCGCCCAGAAAATGGAGAATGAATTCAAGTAAGGGCTGACGATGCAGATTCAAACTATTGGTAACGCAACGCTCTATTGTGGCGACGCATTAGAGATTCTACCGACCTTAACACCGATGTACGACGCGTTAGTGACCGACCCGCCATACAGTAGTGGCGGGCTACATGCCAGTGCCAGAACGGCATCACCCGGTGCTAAATATATGGGACATCAGCATTACGCCGATTTCAGTGGTGATAATCGTGATGCCCGTAGCTGGGCTTTCTGGAGTGTTCTGTGGATGAATCAGGCCAGTCGCCTCATTAAACCAGGCGGCTATGTCATGGTTTTTACTGACTGGCGACAGTTACCTGCAACAACCGATGTATTCCAGGCCGGTGGCGCTATCTGGCGCGGAATTATTCCCTGGGATAAAACGTTATCGTCCCGCGCTCCACATACCGGCTATTTCAGACATCAGTGTGAATATGTTGTGTGGGGCAGCATCGGTGCGTTAGGTAAGTGCGCTCATGGTGGCCCGTTCCCTGGTCTAATGACTCAACGTGTTATCCCTGCTCAAAAGTTACATCTTACCGGTAAGCCTGTACCACTGATGAATATGTTGACAGGACCACTGGCTAACGATGCGCATGTGCTCGATCCGTTTATGGGTAGCGCATCAACCGCTATTCCTATTTTAAAGCGCGGTGGATCATTTACCGGCATTGAGCTATCGCAGGAATATTTTGATATCGCTTGTGCGCGTATTGAGCAAGCGCTGAACGAAAACAGATAAGGTGCCCTGTGGCAAAGAATAAAATATCCCTGAAAGAATTTAGGGAGTCCTTACAAGAGTATATTGCCAGCCTTCGACAAACGATTGAGGCCGAGTGTATTGGTTTTGATACGGATGTCAGGGCTTCGGCTGAACGTCGCGCCAGGGTTATTGATAAGGAAAATGGTTTTGCTTTCTTTGTTCAGACTTATTTCCCACATTATATTCGTCATGATTCGCAGAGTGAATTACATCGCTATCTGTTTAAGCGTCTGCCACAGATTGTGGCTAGCGCTAAAGGCGAAAGCGACGCGATAGCTGCACCACGTGGTGAAGCCAAATCGACACTGGTCAGCCAGCTATTTTCGCTGTGGAATATCATTATCGGAGCCAAGCATTACCCGGTCATCATAATGGATTCTATAGACCAGGCTTTCCCCATGCTGGAGGCCATCAAAGCGGAACTGGAATTTAACCCCCGTTTAAAGCTGGATTATCCTGATATTTGTGGTCAGGGCCGCGTCTGGCAAATGGGGACCATTGTCACCCGTAATAATATTAAGGTGACGGTAGCCGGTAGCAATAAGAAACTCCGGGGATTACGGCACGGCCCATATCGACCAGATCTGGTTATCCTGGATGATATAGAGAATGACGAATTGGTTCGTAATCCGGACCAGCGAGATAAGCTGCAAAACTGGTTAACGAAGACGGTAATGCCACTGGGTGAAGCCGGAGGTAAAACGGATATCGTCTATATTGGTACCATTCTGCACTACGATTCTGTCCTTTCTCGTACCCTGAATAATCCATTGTGGACGATAGCCAGATTCAAGGCGATCGTTCGCTGGCCGGTCAATATGAAACTTTGGGATACCTGGGAAGAGTTGATCCGTAACCGTCAACCGGAAGCAGCAGAACAGTATTACCAGGATAATGAAGTTGAAATGCTCGAAGGTGCGGTGGTGTCCTGGGATGCCCGACCATTATTGGCATTGATGCTCATTCGGGCACGGGATGGTCACTCTACGTTTGATTCAGAATATCAAAACGACCCGGTAAGCGGTGAGGATGCCATTTTCACCGGCTGTATTAATTTTTGGGTTAATCGTCTGAATGAGTGGATATTTTACGGTGCCTGTGACCCCAGTCTGGGTAAAGCTGGTGCAAGTCGTGACCCTTCCGCATTACTTGTGGGTGGTTTCAATCGTTACACCGGCATTCTGGATATTGTTGAGGCAGACATTCGTCGCCGTCTACCGGATAAAATTATTGAAGATATTATCCGGTATCAGGGGCAATACCATTGTCTGGCCTGGTCATTTGAATCCGTTCAGTTTCAGGAATTTTTAAGAACCGTATTAGTCCAGCGCTCAGCCGAGCGTGGTATTCCGGTTCCGGCCATCCCGGTTATCCCCAGTACCGATAAATTGTTGCGCATAGAATCATTGCAGCCTCATATGGCCAACGGTCTCATTCGATTACACCCGTCACAGCAAACGCTGATTGACCAGTTACGTCATTTTCCTAAAGCCGATCATGATGACGGTCCGGATGCGCTTCATATGCTGTGGTCTCTGGCCGTTTCTCGTGCCGCCAAATTTGAAATTCATACACCGAACCGTAGCCGTGATAACGATGCCGGACGATTTGACAGAGGAGCGTGGTAACAATGCCACAAATCGTAGATCAGTATGGGCGTCCGTTAAAATCAGAGACGCTGAAAACCCAACAAACGGTGAAGACCGCCGATATTTCGCGAGTCTATCCCGATCATCCGTCCCGTGGATTAAATATCCGCAAGCTGCCGCGTATTTTACAACAGGCGGAACAAGGCAATTTAACGGCGCAAGCCTGTCTATTCGGCGATATGGAAGAGCGTGACGGCCATTTGTTTGCGGAAATGGAGAAGCGTAAAAACGTCCTGCTGACATTAGATTATTCCATTGAGCCTCCGGAGAACGCCACAGCGGAAGAAAAGAATCTGGCGGCCGCCGTCAGCGAATGGATTAAAGGCATTCCCAATCTGGAAGACGTTATTTTAAATGGTATGACCGCGATTGGTTATGGATTCTCGTGTCAGGAAATCGCCTGGGAAATGCAGGAAAAAATCTGGGTGCCTGAGTCGCTCATGCTACGTCCTCATTACTGGTTCAATACTCGACCAGAGGACGGGGATAAAATCGTACTGGATGATGGTACCTACCAGAACGGCCAGAGTGGTAGCGAGTTATGGCCGTTTGGCTGGCTGGTTCATCGTCATAACGCTCGCTCCGGGTTTATTGGCTCTTCCGGATTATTCCGGGTATTAGTCTGGCCATACCTGTTTAAAAACTTTGCGTTACGTGACCTGGCTGAATTCCTGGAGATTTATGGTCTACCGGCTCGCATCGCGTATTATGCTCAGGGTACCAGTGATGAAGACCGGGATAAGATATTAAATGCCCTGGTTCGTTTAGGCCATGACGCGGTAGCCGCACTCCCGCAGGGAAATGAAATCAAGTTTGAAAGCGCGGCCTCCGGAGGGAGTGAGCCATTCCAGGCGATGATTGACTGGGCTGAACGCACGGTTTCTAAAGTGGTATTGGGTAGCACACTCACGACTCAGGCCGATGGTAAAAGCTCCACCAATGCATTAGGAAATGTTCATAACGAAGTGCGCCATGACCTGATGACATCGGATGCTCGCCAGTTAGAAGGCATGTTTAAGAGCCTGATATCTATGCTGGCGGCATTAAATGGTTATGGTGATATCAGTTACCGCCGTTTACCTCGACTGGTATTTGATACGCATGAAGAAATTGACCTGTCTGATTTTGCGGATAGCGTGGCGACATTGGTTAATGATGTTGGCATGGACGATATTCCGGTTTCATGGGTGAGGAAAAAAACCGGTATCCCGGCGGCGAAAAACGGCGAACCGGTATTAAAGCCACGGGTGACCATGACACCTATCCCGGCCGCACTGAATCAGTCCATTTTAAAACTGGCCGCGCTGAACTCTCCGGTATCAGAGAATGACGACCCCGCCATGATAACGATGGAGAACGCCCCATTACCGGCTGAACAGATTAACCAGGCGATGAGCGAATTACTCACCCCTATGATTGAGGCGTTAAGTGCAGGTAAAAGCGCTGACGAAGCCATGAATATTATTGCGGCCAGCTACCCGGCGCTGGATGATTCAACATTACGTCAGGTTCTCAGCCAGGCATTTTTTGTTGTTGATATCTGGGGGCGGCTCAATGCCAACACTTAATGCGGCTGAACTGGGATATGCATTTACGTTAAAACCCGAAGAGGCTATCCAGTATTTTGAAAGTAAGGGGTATGTCATTGGTTTTAACTGGCATGATGTTGAAGCTGATGCACATGCCCGTGCGTTCACCGTTGCTGGTGTCATGAAGCTGGATGTTTTAGAGGATATTAAAACAGCATTAAATGAGTCGTTAAAAAACGGTGAAACCTACGAAGAGTTTAAAAAGAACCTGTTACCTACCCTGGAACAAAAAGGCTGGATAGGTAAAGGACTGGTCTCCGACCCGGAGACGGGAGAACTGCAAGGTAAGCAGCTTACCCCTCGGCGTTTGAAAACCATTTTTGATACCAACAATGCCACTAACTATAACGCGGGTCGCTATGTTCAGCAGATGGGGGATGTGGCTAACCGTCCATACTGGGAACGCGTAGAGGTCATGGATAATCGTACCCGCGCCTCGTGTGCAGCTGTTCATGGATTTACTGCGCGTTATGATGATCCTGTCTGGAACTTCCTATACCCACCCGGCGGTTTCGGTTGTCGTGGACGAGTCAGAGCGCGTTCAGAGTCAGATGTAACGCAGTATAATCTAACGGTTCAGTCCAGTGATAACCGCCTGGTTGAGGTCGAGCAACCCTATGGTAATACCACTATCCAGTCAACCGGGCTACGACTGACCAGTAACAAGGTGTATGTTCCCGATCCGGGTTTTGGGTTTAATCCTGGTAAGGTGGCCTGGCAACCTAATTTAGAAAAGTATGATTACCAACCCACTCGCCAGTATGTTTCCCGTTCGTTAGCCGGTCCGGATTTTGCCAGAGGACTCAATAACGTTTCATCACTGGCTCCGCAACAGCAGTACCCCGTCGGCGTACTCTCTCCGGAACAAATGAAAGCCACCGGTATGCAGCAGCAAACTGTTACGGTAGCAGCGCCACAGATGCAGCAGTTTGCTGAACAGGACATGACACGGGCCGATTACATTTGGGTTCAGTCTGTTATTGATGAACCAGACCAGGTGATAAGCACCGGTACCGGCGTTAAGTTTTACCGGAAAAATGGAAACCAGTGGGATGTTGCAACCGTCATCAATAATCTTCTGATGGATTTCACCCGCGTTAACAGTCCGGAGCCGGGGAAATAACCCGATGTTTCATTTAAAAATCGATGTTTCCCTGTACGAAAAATCCCTGGCTAAATTACTGGAAGGTACCCGTAACCGCCGTGAGCTGATGGGTCAGTTAACCGGTGATATGTTGGATGCGGTAGAGGAAAACTTTAAACAACAGGGTCGTCCGGCCTGGCTGGGATGGTCTCCCGCTTATGCTAAAAAGCGTGAAGGCGGAATGATACTGCAAAAGTCAGGACGACTGGCTGCCAGTATTCGCGGTATCCATGATAATGACCGCTCAGTTGTGGGTACCAATGTTAAGTACGCCAGGATTCACAATCAGGGCGGCGATATTAGGCAGAAAGCCCGAACCACGTCACTGTATTTTAAGCAGTCTAAATCGGGTGAGGTTGGAAATCGGTTTGTCCCGAAACGCCAGTCTAACTTTGTGCAGAACGCCCATGTTGGTGCGTATACGGTCAGTATGCCAGCACGACCATTTTTACAGTTGATTGATAGTGATATAGATAGAATGAAAGAAACGGCACAGCGGTACTTTAGAGGGCTGGTTGACTGAGTAGGTGAAAATGCGCTGTAATCTCTCTGGTGCGTTTCTTCGTTTTTTCTGTATCATGGTTGCACTGTGTTTGTTTAAATCGCTTTTAAACGTTTTTAAAAGGGGTTTAACAGCGGTTGTATCATTACCCCATATTCATTGTTTATTTTCTCCTGATATTCCACTTATCGCTGAACCCTGTCACCCGCTCGTTGCTGTGTAATATCGCTATTTTTGCGGTATGAAAACACGTATTGCAGCACTCACCCTTAAAATTAATCAGGCTACTGCGAATGAGATCCAGCTTTTTCCGGCGGGTGAATTTGCAGCGGTAGACGGCCGTCCCCACGATGTTGAAGGTGGTCAATGGACATTAACGGCTGAGCTGGCATCCGTACTGATTGAACAGGTGGCCGCATCAACAAACCCGTTCGTGATTGATTATGAACATCAAACATTACGTGCCGTCACTAACGGACAACCTGCACCGGCCGCCGGTTGGTATAACGCGCTGGAATGGCGCGACGATGGTTTGTATGCCATCAACGTCACCTGGACAAAAACAGCCGCTACCATGATTGATAACGGTGAATACCGTTTTATCTCCCCCACTTTTTTATACAACAAAAAAGGCGAAGTCGTGCGCCTGTTGCACGCGGCTTTAACTAACACCCCCGCGCTGGATGGAATGGATGAGGTGATGTTAGCCGCAGCCAGTCGTCTGGCATCCCTATCAACTTCACCGGAGAACCTCACCGTGGATGAAGAACTACTGGCGAACCTGCTGCAATCATTGCGCTGGACGCTAAATCTACCAGCAACCGCGACCGCCGAAGATATTGTGGCGGAACTGCAAAAAATCATCGATGCCGTCTCTGCGGGTCAGGGTATGGCAGCGACCAGTGTTGGTCTGCTAGCTCTGCTGACGCAAAAAGACGAGCAGATTGCCGCGCTGACCGCATCGGCTTACGACCCGGAGAAGCACGCGCCAATTGAAGTCGTTAACGACTTGCAAGCCAAACTGGCGGCGGTATCAATCACTTCCACCGATAGCATCGTTGATGGTCTGGTAACCGCCGCATTGTCTGACGGCCGTCTCCTGCCGGTTCAGGAAGCCTGGGCAAAAGACCTGGGTAACAAAAGCGTCGACAGTCTGAAAAGCTTTTTAGCTAAAGCGCCCAAGATTGCCGCACTAACCGGACAACAGTCTGATACCCAGACTAAACCGGACGTGGATAAAAAGAACCTGATTATGACCGAACTGGATGCAGCGCAACTGGCTATCTGTAATCAGTTCGGTAATGACCCGGCCGAAATCGCCAAGTTGCTACAGGAGGAATAACCCATGGGCGACAGAAATACCTGGATTAAAGATGGCGTTCTTATCGCCGTTCCTGTTGATGCCGGAGCACTCATTCACGCCGGTAATATCGTGTGTGTTAAGTCCACCGGATTTGCTACCGAAGGTGGCGACGCTAATACCACCGCTATTGGTATGGCACACGAAACCGTTGATAACAGTACCGGTACGGCCGGTGAGCGGGCTGTAGTGGTCATGCGTGGCAAATTGTTTTTCCTGGCGAATGACAGTGCTGCACCCGTCACCGGGGCATTAATCGGCAAGTCCTGTTATCTGCTCAATAGTGTCACCGCCACGGCGACCGCAACCGGGCACCCGGTTGCCGGTAAAGTTTTTGAAGTGAATCCCGATGGGGTGTGGGTGCTGATTGCGTAAACCTTCGCGTCAACCGCTCAATTTTTAAGGAACAATCAAATGATCGTGAACAAGAAAAATATCGCCGTTTTCTTTTTGAATCTGAAAACGACGTTTCAAAATGCGCTAAAGAGCGCACCAAGCCAGTGGCAAAAAATTGCCATGAAAGTCCCATCCAGCGGCAAGGTGAATGATTACAGTTGGCTGTCGAATTTCCCGGCTATGCGTAAATGGGTCGGTGATAAAGTGCTCAAGGCGTTGTCCGCGTTTAAATACACGGTCGTTAACGACGATTGGGAGGCAACTATCTGGGTTGACCGCAACGATCTCGAAGACGACCAGACGGGCCAATATGCGCTACAAGCTAAATCGGCCGGAGAATCAGGGGCTCAATTACCTGATGATATCGTTTTCGATTTGGTGAATACCGCATTTAACAGTGTGTGTTACGACGGTCAGTACTTCTTTGATACTGATCACCCTATGGGTAGTGGCACCTTCTCCAACCGCAGCACGAAAGCGCTGTCCACTGATAGCCTGGCCGCAGCAAAAGCATCATTTGGTGCAGCTCGCACCCAAATGCAAAAAGTAAAGGATGACGATGGCCGTGCGCTGAACGTTCGCCCTAATATTTTGTTAGTCCCCGTGGCCCTTGAAGATACGGCGCGTGCATTGATGACGGTTGAACGTTTAGAAGATGGTAAAGCCAATATCTATAAAGGTGCCTGTGAAGTAGTTGTCGAACCACGATTAACGTCAGACACCGCCTGGTACCTGCTGGATACCAGTAAACCGCTGATGCCGTTTATCTACCAGGAGCGTAAAGCGCCACAGCCGGTCGACACAGCAGACGGAATGACTGACGACGAGTTTAATCGCCGGTTATTAAAATTCGGCGTCGAAGCGCGTGCGGCAGGTGGTTACGGCTTATGGCAGCTCGCGTATGGTTCAACCGGAACAGAGGCGTAATCAGTCATGGAAAAAGTTATTCAAATTACCAGTAAACGTGACGGATTCCGCCGCTGTGGTATTGCTCACAGCGAGGCGACAACCTCCTACCCGTTAGACCGGTTCACCAAAGATGAACTTGAACGACTTCAGAATGAGCCGATGTTGATTGTGCATATTACCGAGCCAACCAACAACGCCAAAAACGATGAGTTAGCTGAACTGAATGCCAATGTACAGGCGCTTTATCAAGACGTTCTGGATGGTCAGTCTAAGAACGATGAGCTGACGCAAAAACTGGCTGATGCGTTGCGTGAAAACAACGACCTGCAAGCACAGTTGGCGGCCGGTACTAAGACTCTCACCGATGCTGAAGCTGAGATAGCGCGGCTTCATGCTGAACTGACAGCATTAAAAACACCCGAGTCCGACAAGCCGGGCACTAAGGCGAAGTAATGAGCTACGCAACCGGAGATGACATGGTGACAACGTTCGGTGAGCGCGAATGTATTTCGCTCACCGACCACAATCACACCGGCGAGATTGACCAGATCGTCATGGATAACGCGCTATCGCGTGCCAGTGCAGAAATTGATGGTTATCTTGTTGGTCGTTACGCCACTCCCTGGCCGGATGCACCGCGTATTTTAGTCGGGCGATGCTGTGATATCGCCCGCTATCAACTCGCCAGTGCGGAACGGACTTTATCGGATGAGATTAAGTTGCGCTACGACGATGCCATCCGTTTCCTTGTTCAGGTCGCCAGCGGCAAGATTAGCCTGGGACGTACTGATACGGGTTCAGTTATTCAGGGTTCGTCTCAGGTGAAAATCTACTCTGGCTCTCGCCAGTTTGGGCGTGACTCGACGGGAGGCGGCGCATTTTGATTACGGATATTGAAACAGCGTTGGTTGCCCGACTACAGGCGGGTCTGGGTAAGATGGTCCGGGAAGTCGCCAGCTATGCCGGTGAGCTGGACGATGATGTTGGCCGTATCGTCAGCGTCTTCCCGGCTGTCTGGGTGACGTTTGGCGGTATTACAAAAACTGAACCGTCGGGAACATCGCACCAGAAGTATAAAACACATGGCCGGTTTGTTGTCGTGGTGGGTGATTATAACCCCCGCAGCGAAGCCTCTACCCGCCAGGGTGGAGTCAATAAAAACGAAGTTGGCAGCAACCTTCTGGTGCAGTCTGTTCGCCGACTCCTTATCGGTCAGGACTTAGGACTTGCGGTTAAGGAGTTTATGCCTGGTCGGGTGAAAACCTTGTTTAACACCGCAACCCGTGACCGGGGGTATTCCGTTTATGCGTGTGAGTTTGACACCTACTGGATGGAGAGCGCACTGGAAAATGGTAAATGGCCGTTACGTACTGATGACCCCAACGACCAGGATGCACCATTTAATACGTATCACGGTCGTCTATCTGACCCTGACCCGGATTTAACGAGCATTGGTACTCGCTATCATCAGCCAGGAACAGACACCAGTGCTGACGTGTTAGGCAATATCAAATTAGGAGAGCAGGATGACAACGCTACTGGTTAAGGCTCGCGCCGGGTTAAAAATCCCGCTGGAGCATAATCCTAAAAAGTACATTACCACCGAGCCGGTACCCGTGGAGAGCTCCGCGTATTACCGCCGGGCATTGAAAGATGGTGATTTGGTTCTCTGCCAGCCGGAGTCTACCAAGCCGGTCAACGAGCCCGCACCCGGTGAACCCGCTCACGAGGAATCAACGCCTACGGTAAACCGAGGAAAAGCAAAATGACCCAGATTGATTTCGATACCATTAAAAACAGCATTCGTAAACCGGGTGTATACACTGAGTTCAATACCCGAACGGCGGTAAATACACTGCCCGGTAATCCTCAGCGTATGTTAGTTATCGCCCCCATGCTGGTTTCCGGTAGTGTTCCGTCATTAAAACCGGTACCGGTATTCTCTGACGTTGAAGCAGAGAACTACTTCGGTGCCGGTTCTCTGGCGCACATCATGACGCGAGCGGCTATCAAGGCGAACGCCTATCTGCAATTAGATGTGATTGGTTTGCCAAATGATGGCGCAGGCCAGGCCGCTACCGGCACCCTTAAAATCACCGGTACGGCAACGAAAAGCGGAACTCTGAGCGTGTGGGTATCCGGTGAGCGCGTGGATATCAGCATTGATAATGCAACAACGGCGGCAACGGTCAGCGGCGCCCTGGTCACTGCGTTAACGCAAAAGACCGACCTGTTAGTATCCGCCGCGCTGGCAACCGATACCATTACTCTTACGTGTAAAACTAAAGGCGCATGGGGTAATGATATTCAACTGCGAGCCGTCACAACCGCCACCGGATTAACGCTGACAGTGGCCGCAATGACGGGTGGCGAACTGGACCCGGATATTCAACCGGCGTTGGATGCCGTTTTTGCTGCCGGTCATCACGTTCTGGCCTGTCCGTTCAGTACCGAAACCGCATTGAACGCGCTTAGTGATCATCTTACTTCCACCGGTAGTGCGATGGAACAACGTGGTGCAGTCGGCTGTGCCGGGTGGACAGGTACGTCAGGTACCGGTATTACCCTTGCCAGTTCGGTCGATGATGGCCGTATCAGTATGCCCTGGTATCGCGGCTCTGAAAAACTACCGGCCATCCTGGCATCGGCTTACGCTGCCGTTCTGGCCGCTGAAGAAGACCCCGCCCAGCCCTTCGATAACGTTGAAATCGTCGGTATGGATGTGGTGGCGCTGGAAGACCGTATCAGTCGTAACGAGCAAGAAATGGTGCTGTATAACGGCCTGACACCCATTCAGGTTGGTCCGGGCAATGCGGTGCAGATTGTTCGCGCCATCAGTACCTATACCGTTAACCCTGCGGGTATAGCAGACCCGGCGTTACTGGATATTACCACTATCAGGACGCTGGATTATGTTCGTACATCCTGTAATACCCGTCTGGGATTACGGTTCCCGAACAGCAAAAAGACAAACCGCACGCGTGCTCGTGTCTGGTCTGAACTCTACGATGTGCTGCTGAAGTTAGAAGATGCAGAGATTATCGAAAATGTGGAGGCCAATAAAGGTTACCTCATCGTGCAGGAAAATGGTCAGGATGTCAGCCGTTACGACTGCGTTATTCCGAGTGATGTGGTTAACGGGTTGCATGTTATTGCGTCCCGCATCGATTTATACCTGTAACCCAGGGAGATAAAAAATGGCTATTGAAGAGTATATCGGCTCCATTGTGATGGAAGTCGATAGCCGGGAGGTTGAAATAACTGACCTGGGCGAACAGATTAATACCGGTAAGAAAATCGTTAAGACCATGAACAGTAAAGGCGTGGCAAAGGGATTTTCGCGGGGTATTGCAACGTATGATCTGGATATTTCCGCCGTGGTACCGCTGGACGGTGACATTGACTGGGAAAATCTGGAAGGTGTGAAAATTACTATCACCCCACTCAGTGGTAGCGGTGGTCAACGGTACTCTTATCTGGACTGTTTCACGTCTGAAGTCGGGCGTAAGTATACCGTCGATAATGAAGCCAAGATCGACATCAAAATGTCGGCAATGCGTAAGGTGTATGAGTCATGACCGAAAACAAGAAAACCGAAAGTGGCCGTCTGAAAAACGACATTCTTTATAATGATACGCTTCATTATGAGTTTGAAATCCGTCTGCCGGTGATGCGCGATACCAGTAGTGCATTAGAACAAACTGAAGAGGCGTATGGCCAGATTGAAGGTTATACAGCAAATACCTTCTACCGTCAGGCGGTTCTGTCGTCTGCCATCGTTAGCCTGGGCGATATTCCGAAAGACGATATCACACCGGTATTGTTCATGGAGGAGCTAACGGAGGACGATTACGATGAGTTTCAGTCCGCGATTGCTCGTCTTAAGGTAAAGCGCAACGGCGGGAATCCAGCCTCGCCGGACTCCGTATAGCGGTTCTGGCATTAGGTCGCTGCGGATTGTCTGAGGAACGGGTCATGAATATGACCCGTACTGAGTTAGATGGTTTTATCGCGGCGCTGGGTGTACTAAACGGGAAGAAACCACCGGCGGATAAAACCGCTGTCCGTAAACTGAAATCAATGCGTCAGAAGCGGCCTAAAAAGAAGAGGAATAAATAGATGTCCGGTGATTTTAAAGCCTCCATGACGCTAACGGCCGATGACCAGGCATCAAAACAACTGAGCACGGCCATTAAGGGCACCACGAAAGCGGTCACTGACGCTGAAAAAGCGGCCGCGAAAGCGGGTAATGTTCAGAAGAAAACCGCTGAACAATCTGTCCGTTCTACCCGTACTGCTGCTGAAGAGTTTCGCCGTGCTGCCAAGGCGCGCGAAAATCTTGGTATCCGCTCCGAACAAACCATTCAACGCGAAATCGCCCAAACTATTGCCAGTTATAATCGCCTGGCTAAAAGTGGCGTGATGTCTGCACGCGAGCAGGAACGTGCGTACGGCAGCATGAAACAGCGCGTCCGTGAGTTAAAAAGTGAAATGCAGGGTGTGGGCCGTGCCGCTCAACGGATGGGAAACCTTAAACGTTGGGGTGGAAACGCGATGAGTTTAGCGGGCGGTTTAGCAGCCGGTGCGGCGGTCATTGCCAAACCAATCTCAAATCAGATGACCTATGAACGCTCGCTTACTTATATGGCAAACACCGCATTTGGTGATGAAGACCTTGCGGGGCGACGCACCGGACGCCAACGGATCGGTAATTCTATCCGTAATGCCGTTACTTCCGGCGGCGGGACAAAAGAGGATGCAGCAGATGCATTAAATACCATGCTGGCTTCGGGTGCGGTGACGTTTGATACCGCAGAAAAATGGCTTCCATTAATTACTAAGTATGCAACAGCAAGTGGCGCATCATCCACTGAACTGGCTGGAATAGCTGTTAAAGCTAAGCAAGCGTTTGGTGTTAAAGATGAAGATATGGACTCCGTCTTTAATATGGCGTTCTCAGCCGGTAAAGGCGGTAGTTTTGAATTACGGGATATGGCGAAGTGGCTCGCGCAACAAATGGCTAATGCCAGCAAGGCCGGGATGAAAGGTCTTGATGACTTTAGTCAAATTCTGGTGGCTAACGAAATGGCTGCTATGACAGCGGGTTCCAATGATGAGGCAGGTAATAACGTCGCTAACCTGTTAGCCAAGTTAACGAGCGCGGACACGATTAAGGCGGCTGAAAAAATAAAGGTTAATGGTAAAGGTATTGATTTAGTCGGGACATTGGTTGGCGCTCGTGAGAGGGGTATTAACCCTTTAGAAGCATTCTCATTTTTGATTGATGATATTGTCAAACAGGATAAGCGTTTCCAGGCACTTCAGAAAAAACTAGCCGCTGCTAAAAGTGATGAAGAAAAGACGGCAACGTTGGAATCTATGAGTGCTATCGTTGAAGGTTCTGCATTAGGGCAATTGATAGCTGACCAGCAGGCAACTAAAGCCCTGGTGGCATATCGTTATGATGATGAATACAAAAACCGTCTTAAGGCGGATATTAATGCTCAACGGGGTTTAAAAGAAGGTGAGCGAGCCGGTGATCTGGACTTTCAGATGATAGCTGAAACCCCAGATTTCAAAGTCGAACAAGCCAAGAACGTAGCTGACTTTGCTCAGATGGACAGTATCAAGCCGTTATCAGATGCTATCGGTAATGCCTCCAGTCGCCTGACTGAACTGGGTGTGGAATATCCTGAATTGGCCGCAGCCGCTGCCGGAGCGGCAACGGCCATTCAGGCGATGACGGCTGCTGCACTCGCCTTTGCCGGAATGAAGTTCTTAACCGGTGGTGGTGGCCTTGGTGGTGCCGTTTCCGGTGCGGCGGCGGGGGCTGGTGCGGAATCCGTTGTAGACAGTCTGGGTGATATGTCTGATGTGGCCGGAGCTGGCGCGGTTTTAGGTGGTGTGGTGAAACTGGGTGGTCTGGCATTGGCGGTCACCTCAATGGCAACCTTTAATACCGATGAAGAAGAAGACGAGTTAAAAAGTGGTGAGGCAAAATGGGCTGAACTCCGCGCCAAATATGGTCAAAATACGATTGATGCGGCGCGTGAGAAGTATCAACCCTGGTACCAAATCGGCAGTGGCTACGCGGCTGAAAACGAGCAATGGATTCAACAGTACCTTCAGGATAGCGATTCTCCACTCTCTCCCAATGCCGCCAGTGTTTCATCAGATGCCATTGTGGCCGCATTGAATGGCGAAAAATCGGCAAATGCTGCATCAACCCAGGCACCACCACCGGCACCGTTAAACCTGACCACGCAACTGATGATAGATGGTCAAATGGTTGCAGAACTCGTTAATCAGTACAACGTGCAGGACGGTACACGTACTACCGGGGGAGCAAATTACTAATGGCCTGGTCAGAAAATTTACAGCGAGCCTCATTTCGCGGGGTAAGGTTTGAGGTTTTAGATGTCACCGATTCTATTGGCCGCGCTCATGCTACCTATGAATATCCGTTTGTTGATGGTGGTGACCTGAAAGATTTAGGCCGAAAACCGCGCCGTTATAAGTTCACCGCCTTTTTTTGGGGCGATGATTATGATGCCCGGTTGCAACGTTTTACTACCGCATTAGATGAGCCTGGGCCGGGTGAGTTAGTCCATCCGGTTTACGGCTCTATTCCTCACGCACTGGCAATTGAATATGAAATTAAGCATGAGGCGGATAATGTTGATAGTTGTGTTGTGGACCTGACGTTCCTGGAGGACCGTACCGGTACAACATTATTTAATCAGCAGCTTCCGGAACAACTGGGTGCGGCTATCTTCGATCGCCTGGATGAATTAGTCGAACAGGTGGCCAGTTTTTTTGATGCCATAATGGCCCCGATTAATAAGGTTAAAAGCCTTTTAAAACGAGGTCGAGCTATTGCTAACACCTTGTTAAATACGCTGTTCATCTTTAAATCTGACATCCTGACGAGTATTGATGATTTTGAGGGTTTTCTTAAATATCCGTCTCAGTTTGTCCGGGAGTTCCAGCGCCTGCTGGAGATGGACACCAGTAAAACCGGCAGTAGTATTCCGGCTCTGCGTAATAACACAACGTCAATTACAATAGCAAACCAACCCTTACGGCCAGTTAGTCCGGGCATGAATACCGCTGCACCTACTGATATCACCGCCACACCAACCACGGTTATCCCTGTCTGGAACAGTATCCTGGAAAGTATGGATGCGGTGGTGACGTTACCGGCGGACCTGATTAATGGTGATGTTCCGGCAACTATCCCGGTACCCGCCCAATCGGCTCCGGAGGACGTTATTGATGTTACCGTACTCTATGCCGTTCAGTCTGTCGGCGAGCTGGCGAACGCGGCAACCGCCATTTTGAGTGATGATATTCAGACGGCGGTGTTATCTCCGGATGATATTGAAACCATTGTTGACAGTGTTCGCGAGCGTATGCAGGGCACTATCGACCGGATACGTCATCAATATGAACCCGCGCAGGAAACGATTAGCTCGGACACCACGCCGATCGGTCTGCTGTGGCAGCCGGTCGTGGCTCAATTAAAAAATGTGGCATTAGACCTGCAAAACTTAGGGTTAACGGTTATTGCTAAACGTCCGCCACTCACTAAAAAAACCGTGATAAGCGATAGCTGTTTGCGTTTATTAGCGCATCAATGGTATGGCGATCATTCCCGCGCCGTCGAATTACAGCGTCTGAATCCCCAATTACGTAACCCGAATAAGGTGAATGCCGGAGACGTTATTAATGCCTACACCCGATAATAGTCAGAACAGCCAGGCCAATGAAGCGGCGGTGAGTGACGATAAAATCACCCTGCTGGTTGGCGGTAAGGCTCACAGCGACTGGTCAAATTACCGTATCGACAGTGATTTTCTGAAAGCGGCGGATGCCTGGCAACTGACATTAGGGCTTCCGGATAGCGTATTTCCTGAGAATGTGGCCCGTGGTGCGCGTGTTTCTGTCCGCGTGGCTAATGATACGGTATTGTCCGGCCGTATCGATACCGTCACCCGGACGGTATCTCGCGGTGCCTTTTCGTTGGCGCTGAACGGCCGTGATGATGCCGGTATCCTGGTTGACTGTGCCGCACCTATTTTTTCAGCCGCACAGTTAGCACTGGAGGAAGTCATTGCCAGGATAGTCCGACCGCTGGGTATCACTAAAATTCGCATCCAGGCAGAAAGTTCATCACGTAATGATAAGGCATCCATTAATCCTGGGGAGCGTGCCTGGGATGCATTAGCGAAAGCCGCCGCCGGTCGCGGCCTGTGGCCGTGGTTTGAACCGGACGGCACTCTGGTTGTAGGTGGCCCAGATTATAACGCGCCACCGGTGGCCACATTAGTGATGAACCTGAACGGTGAAGGAAATAACCTGTTATCACTGGAAGAAAGCAGCTCTATTCAGGGGTGTTATTCCGAGTTAACCATTTTAGCGCAAGGACATGCCCGAACTGTCACCAGTACGACCGGTGAGTCAGTGGATATCTGGGATGATGAGTCCGCCGGTAAAACCGGGCAGAACGATTTTAAATCAGTGGCCGGTGACCCGACGATACCGTATTACCGTCCACAAATCATTGTCGTGGGCGATGCCGATTCATCAGAACAGCTTAATTACCGGGCTAAAAAAGCAATGGCTGACGCCAGATTGTCCGGGCTGGATTTGGTTGCTGAGGTTAAGGGCCATCGCACACCTGATGGTGTTCTTTGGGCTCCAGGTCAGCGGGTCAGAATAAAGAGCGAGCCACACGGTATTGATGGTATTTACTTTTTGATGGGGCGGACGTTCAGCTTGAGTCGCCAGGATGGCCAGCGGACCTCTTTGCGCTTTAAAGAGGATGGTATCTGGCTTCCGGATGCGTACCCACGCCGGAAAACCCGCCACAAAGGCGGTCGCAAAGGTAAAGATGATATTGCTGTTGTTCCAGTTTGGGAGAGAAAATAATGTGGAATCAGGTAAACCAAAAAATTAACCAGGCATTAAGTGGCGTTCGCCAGGCATTTCGAGTCGTACTGGGGGCCAGTAATAGTAGTGCAAAAGTTCAGACAAGTCAGGTTAAAGGGCTTTCCGGTGAAGATGTTCCAAGCTGTGAGTTGTTTCAACATTATGGTTTTACGTCTAACCCGCCAAGTGGAACAATGGGTATTGCGATTCCGTTGGGTGGTGTAACATCACACTCCATCATCGTGGCCACCGAGCACGGCACATACCGATTAAAATCATTAGTCAGTGGTGAAGTGGCTATTTACACCGATGAAGAGACCCGGATAGTATTAAAACGTGGACGCATTATCGAAACCGATTGTGATGTTTACCGAATCAATTGCAAGTCATTTGAAGTGAATGCCGAAACCAATGCCGATTTTAATACTCCGATGGTGACGGCCAGTCAGGAAGTAACTGCACAGGCTAAAATTACGGGTAACGGCGGCATGGCCATCAGCGGCAGCGGTGGTAGCGGCCCAACTGCCACTTTCACCGGCACCGTTCAGCAAAATGGCGGGGATTATCTGACCGATGGCGATGTGAAAGCCGGTACTGTGTCGGTCGTCAGCCATCAGCACCCTAATGGTGAAGGTGGAAGCCCAACCGGCGAACCCATTAAGTAGTCGCTGAACCCTGTCATCCCCTCCTTATATTGACATCCTGCCACACTGAGCATCATGGACCAGTTAATATCAGCATCAACCGGTGATTACACCGGTACCCGCAGCCAGTCATTAGAGAACCCGGTTTATCTGCGACTAAAAACTCCTGTCGGCAGTTACTGGGCCGACCCGCTTTTAGGGTCCAGATTACATGAGTTGGCGCAGGAAAAGGACGTGAACCGTGTCTACATGCTGGCGCGTCAGTACGCCGAACAGGCATTACAACCTTTACTTAATGATGGTCGAGCCAAAACCATCACAGTGACCGCCCAGCGCATCCGCTCCGGATTCCTGTTATTGCTGATTGATGTAGTGGATGCTTGGGGAAAAAACAGACGTTTAAACATTCGGTGAGGGTCGTCTGATGCCGTTTAATGTACCTACGTTTGAACAAATCCGCGATGCGCAACTGCGTGATATTAAAAACCAGCTACCTGATGCGGATACCGGAACAGATTCAGATTATGGCGTTCGTGCTGCATCCGTTGCCGGTGTTGCCGATGGCCTGTATCAGAATCAGAGCTATATTGTCCGTCAGATATTCCCGGATACGGCCGACTCTGACAACCTGGAACTTCACGCCAAAACCCGTAACGTTGTGCGTAAAAGCGCGACATATGCAACCGGATTAGCGGATATCACGGGTACGCCGGGTAGTACCTTGACTGCTGGCGCAGAAATGCGCGGCGCAACCATCGCCTGTTCGACGACAGAAAATGCGATCATTGGTGATGATGGTACGGCAACCGTTAAGGTTCAGGCCGCAACAGCCGGGGCCGCATTTAATGTAGAAACCCCCAGTAGTGTCGTATTAGTGAGCCCACCTTATGGCATTAACTCTGCGGCTAATGTGCAGTCGTTAGCCGGTGGCACAGATGTCGAAACCGATGCCAGTCTGTTATCACGTTATCTTGAATTACTCAGACGGCCACCGGCCGGTGGCAATAAATACGATTATAAACGCTGGGCGTTGGAAGTGGATGGCGTTACCGCTGCGTATGTTTACCCCTTACGTCGTGGACTGGGAACGGTTGATATCGCCATTACGTCATCGAACGCGTTACCATCACAAGACTTGATTAATACCACCCAAGCCCATATCGATGATGTCCGCAACGTCACGGCCAAAAATGCACTGGTACTGGCCCCCTCCATTAAACTAGTCGATTTTACTGTGTTAGTTAGCCTGGACGGACTGACACTGGCAGAGGCTACACCGTATGTTATACAGGCGGTGCGAGATATCACCGACAGAATTGAACCAGGGCAACCCTTGATTTTGTCACAGGTTGAAACTCAGGTATCACTGGTTGCTGGTGTTACCGATCGGGATATTATCGAACCTGTCGGAAACGTTGAAGCTATCGTGAATGCAGAGACGTTAGAATGGATACAGGCTGGCAATATCATCGTGAGGTTAATAGGCGATGAAGACCAGTAATCTGTTAAAAACGTTATTACCACCGGTAAGTTATGAACCAAATGGTGAGCGCCTATCGGTTGAAATTGATGTTCAGGCTACCGTATTGGATGCCGTTGAACTTTCAGCACAACAGGTGGCTGATGCGGTAACGCCGTTCTCTGCGGGTAATCTGTTAGCTGACTGGGAACGCGTTTACGCAGTACCCGTTCGTGCCGGAGCAACCTATCAAGAACGGTTATCGAATGTTTTAACCAAGATGGCCGAGACGGGTGGCGTATCCATTCCTTATTTCATTCAATTAGCAGCCTCAATGGGCTACACCATAACGATTGATGAGTTACAGCCATTTATCGCTGGAGTTAACCGTTGTGGGGACACGCTTTATACGGAAGATATTATCTGGGTATGGCGAGTAAATGTGTTTAATTCACAAACGCCGCTTTATTACTTCAGAGCAGGAGTATCAGGTGCCGGAGAACGCTTGTTGGCGTTTGGTGACTCGCAAATTGAAACGGTTTTTAATGACTTAAAGCCAGCCGAAACACTGTGTATTTTTACGTATCCAAAATTACCAGATTTATCTCCGATTGATTTAACTACAGTAATATTAGACCGTCGGGTCAGCTATCAATGTGCCAGCGAACATGCATGTATGGGAGCTGATGGGCTAATTCACTATGTTGGTCCCAATGAGTATCCTGTCGAATATATTAATGGTGTAGCAGTTGGCAGGCATGAACCGGAGGCTCAGAGTACAAACTATTTTCCCAAAACAGCCACGCCGGAAAAAGCGCCAAGTTCTAGTTCCGGTGCAGGTTCGGCTTTTTCTTCATCAAGAAAGGCTATCGAAGGAATTCCTACTGCGACATATAACTTTACGACTGCATCAAACTTAACGACCTCATATTCGTTAATTGGTGGCACTAATTTTTTATCTGGTGGTGGAAAAATAATATATTCAGTTTTCGTCAGCACGGGACAGACAAATAAATCTATCGTTATGTATGCTGACATAACCGATTACACCCCCATCCCTATATCGAGCACCCAACAGCGGCTTATTATTAAGCGCGATCGACCAGAAGGGCAACAGCGCTTCTGTTGGTTAGGACTTCGTGGAATAGCAAGCACAGTAACGGTGGATGCGGCTGGTTTTCAGATTGAGGCCGGGGATATATGTACCTCTCCTATCCTGACGAGCTTATCAGCAGCAACACGTGAACAGGCTGATGTTTTCATCCAGGCCGTTGGTGCCAAGGGTATCCGGCTGATTTTCACCAATGGTGACGTAGAAGAACACCCACACGATGGTGAGAATGAGTTCCAATTACCTCACTCCACTCTCGACTGGGGAACCAGATACTGCAAACGAGTTGAATTTATTACGAATTAAGCAAGGAGTATCATATGAACAATATTATGCCACCTATTAACACCCCAGACAGTAAATTTCACGATGGGAATCCATTAACAGGCGTTCAGGGAACGATAGTCACCGCTGAATTTATGAATAACACACAATCATCAGTGATTAATGTTCAAACCGAATTAAAAAGTATATTAACAGCCGCAAATATCCAAATTAATGATAACCAAACAAATCAAGTATTGCAATCGCTGCAAGCGTTATTTATGCAACGTAGTAATAATTTAAATGATATTCCTGATATTCCTGTGGCTCTACAAAATCTAGGTTTAAAAGGCGCAGCTAAACGAGATGTTGGTAATGGTGTCAACCAAATTCCCGACATGTCCAGTTTTACATCAAGTAGGTCTACAAATGGATACATCAAGCTTCCAGGAGGTTTAATTATTCAGTGGGGAACTGCAATACCTGATTCGGGCGGAGCAGCAACTATTTTGTACCCCTTAGCATTTGTGCAAACCCCGTATTCAATTTTATTTGGTTATCGTCAAAATCAGGCTCCTAATGGTATGCAGTCTGTAATTATAAATGATCCAACGAGCACTAATACAGGGTGTGCAGTAAGGGCTTATAGATACGATTCAGGCGGTTTGGCTGTTAGCCAGAGCGCATTTTATTGGTGTGCATTGGGGGCAATTTAATGATCTATTACAGCAAAACGACTAATGCTTTTTATCTTGAAGAGAGTAAGGAAAATTATGAGACCGCCGGAACATGGCCTGCTGATGTGGTCGATGTTCCTCTCGATATTTTTAGTGAATTTTCAGGTTCGCCACCGGAAGGTAAAATTCGCGCGGCCGGTGAGGATGGTTTACCAGTATGGCAAGCCACCCCCTCTCTCACGAAAGAGCAATTGTTATCACGTGCCGAAGAGGAAAAACAGCATCGTATTATCACGGCAAACGAGTATATAAACAATAAACAATGGCCAGGTAAAGCAGCTATTGGACGTCTGAAAGATAATGAGCTGATACAATATAACTTGTGGTTAGATCACCTTGATGAGTTGGAAGCAACCAATACCTCTGGCTACCCCGATATCGATTGGTCTACCCCTCCGGAAACATAAACTTATTAATGTTTTTGGTTAAAATATGACTATTTACGATTTATTTTGCATTGTGCAAAATGCATGCTGTTTGTATTGTGCGATTATGCAAAATATTGTGTAAATCTATGCAAATAAAATCGGCGCGCTACAATATGCGGATAGTCTGTTTACCGGTGATGCGGAAACGCTCTGGCATGAACTGATCAATGATGCTCGCCACCATCGCTTAAAAGCACGTTATGATGCACCAGTTGGCACCGGGCAAATAACTCATTGTGGATCAAGCGTACTACCGCGGCGTGATATCTTTCGGGGAAAGGATTACTTGCCTATTTCTCTGATGCAGTTTTCTCGCGGTTGTCGTTTTGCCTGTCAGTTTTGCGCGGTAACTCAATATTTTGGACGTAAGCATTACTTAAGAAAAATTGATGATGTAGTGCGGGAAATAGAACAGCAGGAACGCAAATTTATCTTCTTTGTGGATGATAATATCGCTTCAGATCAACCAGCCCTGATAGAACTCTGTCATGCGCTCACGCCTTTAAAAGTAAACTGGATTAGCCAGGCCAGTTTAGATGTCACTAAGAACCGTCAACTGATGTCTCTGATGCAAAAAAGCGGCTGTTGGGGAAATGTGATGGGTTTTGAATCCATCAATCCATTGAGCCTAAAGGATGCCAGAAAATCACCTAACATGCGGAACTTCTCGCATTATACTGATGAGATTGCAGTACTACGGGATCACGGCATGCAGACCTGGGCTGCTTTTACGCTGGGTTACGACCACGATACTCTGGAAAGCATTGAACAAACGGTGGAGTTTGCATTGAAAAACCGTTTTGCGTTTGCTGCATACAATATTCTGATGCCTTATCCCAATACCCCACTTTATACTCAGCTCGAACAGCAGGGCAGGTTACTTTACGATCAGAAGTGGTGGCTGCATCCTGAGTATCGTTTTAACCAGGCAGCGTTCAATCCTAAATTAATGACGGCAGAACAACTGACAAATGCTTGCCATCAGGCCCGCAGCCAGTTTAATAGCTTACCCTCAATTATCCGACGCTTTTCCGATATCAGAATGACTCTGCAGTCTTTATCAAGAATGGCTTCATTCTGGCGTTATACGCTACTATTCCATAAAGAGGTGCATAAAAAGCACCAGATGAGATTTGGCCTGAAGTAACAAGTAATTCAGGTTATTTAGCCGGGAGTTATGAGACTATAACGCTATGATTATTTATTCGATTTAGATAAATGGAATTACCCCTGGAACCTTTTACCAAACGCCTGAAGACGTATTTAATTTACTCTTGTTGGGTAGGCGTGTTCTTTTTTGGGCTGTATCCCACCATAAACTGGTTTACCAGTACGCGTAGCGATTTTTTTGCACTGTATATGCAGGCAGAACTGGCAATTCCCTTTATTCCTGCTTTTGTCTGGTTTTATCTCTCAATGTACCTGGTGTTTATGCTGCCGGTATTTTTCCTGAACTCCCCTGAGCTAAAGCGATTATCCAGTGAACTTATTCTGGTAACTATTGCTGGTGCGATAATTTTTTTGTTGTTTCCTGCACAGTTAGGATTTACCCGTCAGCTACCGGAGAGTGGCCTTTATCGGGGGATATTTGAATATATTTTTGCATTAGATAAACCTCATAATCTGGTGCCCTCACTCCATGTGGCCTATTCTGTCACTATTGTTCTGGCAATCGTACGGAATAGCCGATCTCTGGTTCGTTATGGTCTGATAATTTGGCTATCAGGTTTAATACTTTCTACGCTATTTACCCATCAACATCATCTGTTGGATGTTTTCTCGGGTGGACTGCTGTCGTTTTTCATTTATCAACTTATGGACAGACGTTATGAAAAAATTACTGATTCTTGTCGTGATGCTGTTTAGCATTAATGTACAAGCAGAAGAGCAGGACAAAGTTATTCATGATGAGCTACGTCAAACGTTAAAAACGGTGACCGATGCCATTAACAGCGGTGAATATGAAAAGATGCTTCCGGTATTGAGTAAAGAGATTAAAGCTACACCGATTACTCAGGAATTTATCAATGGACAGCAGCAGGTTGTACCCTATTTTCATAAGTGGTTTGGCCCTGAACGTTTTTTAAAGAAGTTAAATATTACGTTTGTGCCTGATGTTGTTACGGAGCTATCACCGGATAAAACCTGGGGTGTGGTTTATGGAACCGGTATAGAGAAATATAGCCTGAGCGATGGGCGTAGCTATGATTTTCATACCCGTTGGACAGCTACTCTGGTAGTAGAAGATGGGCGTTGGAAGATAAAAGCCATCCATATTGGTACTGATTTTATGGATAATCCTCTGTTAAATGAAGCCCGCGACACCATCATGAAAAGTGCGATTGGTGGTGCCGTAGGCGGGATATTATTGGGGGTATTATTTGGTTTCTTTGTTTTCCGGAAAAAGAAACGCTAAGTCTGCCGGGGCACCCATCGGTGGTGCCGGGCGAATACCTTTCCACAGGCTAAAATAGACGCGCCAGAAACTGGGTTGTTGTGCCTGATGGTCAACTAACGAGGGTAGTTGATACCACGGGGCCTCCGGTTTCTGGTGGTGGGCCAGATGATAATGGTAATTTAGCGCAAGCCAGCGTGAAACAGGTAGTACCTTTAAATTCCAGGCCCCATTTTTGACATCTCTGCTACTCCAGGCGTGGTCAACGTACTGTAATGCTGACCAGTGAAGGGCAAAAGCAATTTGGCAGGCGAGATAGCCAAGCCAGTTTAAATCTAACAGCCAAAACAGTAGCACCTGATAGCCAAACGACATGGCAATTTCATACCACACCCGAAACGCAGGTAATTTAACCAGTTCTGCAACCTGGGGGCCAAAGCCTAATACCGGCGCTATCTTATGAACGAACAGGTTTGAACGGTAGAATCCGCAGGCGAACAGGTATATGACGTTGCCTAATACCACGAAAAACCAATAAAAACCTAACAGGTTTCCCATATAAAGCCAGGTACTACGTAGCCATTTTGACTGTTGAGGCAGGTAATAGTCATATAGTTCTTCATCAGTTCTGTTACGGCGGTGATGGTCAAGATGAGCCTGTTGCTGTAATAAAAAAGAGGTGGGGAAAGCCCAACTGGCGATGGTACCAATAATACGATTTCCTCGTTCGGATTTGGCTGCGACACCATGCACAGCCTCATGCATCACGGCAAATGGCATATTATTGATGAGTGAGAAAAACCAAATGGCGGCAATTGCCCAATACCATTGGCTATGACTGGCAATCCATAGACAAGCAGCCGAAATGGCTAACGATATCAGTAATAAGCTAAAATTTAAGGCAAATCTCATCCGGTGTGATCCAATCCATATTTAACTATTGGCGGATGATATCGAATATTGGGAGAAATCATCAGGGGATTGATCATAAAAAAAGTAAATATCAACGGGAATAATATCTGTCAGCAATAATTACTCTGTTGGTACTTCAATCTGTGGCGCATAGGTAACCACTCGATCTTTTCCGGTTGTTTTAGCATGGTACAGTGCTTTATCTGCGCGATTAATCGCATGATTAATGCTGGAGCGATCGGCAAGTTCGGTAGTACCAATACTGATAGTGAAATAGACTTTTTCTTTTTCTGATTCAGGAACAATAACCGAGAGATAGCGGGTTTTCTTACATAGCCGTTCAAGGGTTTTTTGCGCCTGCTGATTATCACAATCGTACAGTAAGATGGCGAACTCCTCTCCACCATAGCGGCAAAACAAATCTTCTTTTCTAAAAAAAGCTTTCAGCAGTCGGGAGAATTTCATTAATACTTCATCTCCACAGCTATGACCAAAGCGATCGTTAATACGCTTAAAGTTATCAATATCTATCAAGGCCAGAGATGCTTTGTATTGCTGTTCTGCGGGTAAATATCGAATAGCATCCAGAAATGCCCGACGGTTAGAGATACCGGTGAGATAATCAGTGGTGGCACTTAGCTGTAGCTTGCGGATTAACTCTTTATTGCGATTTTCCAGTCGATACTTTTCTATCTGAATTTTTTTCAGTTTAGTCAGTGATTGAATAATGGATTCCAGCTCAAAACTAAAGCGGCTTTGATTTTCATTAAAATTAATATTCAGGTCATTATTGGAAAGCTGTGTAACGGCTTTCTGAACCAGTGTAAATGCACCACTAAGTTTAAAGATCATGACTGAAATAGGCAGAATGGCAAACAGAAAGAAGATCGCCAGAAAGCACACTATGCTATAGATTTTGATTCTGGACAGGTAAATTTGATTAGCCGATATTTCAATGGCCTCGCTCAGTAATATTTTATTTAAGGCTGAAAGATGGTCTTTTGCCTGAAAATAGGAGTGATTAACCCGTTGCAACCCAATATCATTACTATCAGTATGATCAAAATTATTGTAAATAAGATGGTTTATTTTAATGGTGTCATGGCTGAAAACTTCGCTGACTAAGGCGTCAATTTCTTCACTCTTATTGCTGTGCTTAAGATAATTTTTCTGTATCGAGACCAGCCGGCTCTCTGTTTCATCAATCGCACCCAGCAGTTTGATGGCTTTAATTGCCGAAGATTCATCCATGCTGTGAGATACCTCAATATCGATCAGTTGATCGATAAGCTCGGTAAAAAAACTATATAACTGAGTGGTTAATCTGACGCCTTCAATGGCAATCATAAACTCAGCCGAATGGTTTTGAATCTGAATAATCTGATATTCAATAATCGATTCCAGTCGATTAAAAGAGTAAGAGCTGGCAAAGCGTTTATCTTTTCTTATTTCTTCCGATAACCGGTTAACTTCTAAAGCTGCATATTTATCGTGAGGGAATTCATTTTTTTTAGGTTCTTGTTCAGTGAATTCGAGCAGATTATTAATTGCTGTATTAACCGGGTGATAATTTATCGGGCCGGCAATTTGATAAAAAGAGGCCATTTTTGATGTCTGGTGTTCATCGTAAATACGTTCACCGGCTATCAATAATAGCTGGAGATATTTAATTTTATTTTGTTCTTTGATGTTAGCTCGAAGGTCGGATAAATCACCGCTAATGGTAGAAACGAAAAGAATACTCAGTGATGTAATTATGAATAAGATAATAAAAATAAAGAAATTTCTAATTTTCATCATTAAGGTTCCGTATGAAACTCACAACCTCAATGTCATGATAACTAATTGATTCCATTTTAGCATAGTTTAACAGCGAGGCAATTTGCCTGCCGTTACTGAATTATCGCCAGATAAAGGCACGATTGTGATTTATCAACAATACTTTACCGGTAGCTGGCTGGCATCGTTAAACCAAAAATGCATTTTCCGGCTACAGAATAAATCCATTTTTACAGTATCAGGTAATCACAATGAAAAAATCTATTTTGGTCTCGTTATTCTTGTTCTTCATATGGGGAGCGGTTATTGCAGCAGAACCGGTTAGCCATAGTGTGCATCAGCAAGTAAGTGCAATGGACAATAGTTCTCTGACTCCGGCAGGCAAAGAGTATGCCGCCGCCATGAGCATGATGCATGAGCCAATGATGGCTGCGATCAGGGAGTCTGATCCAGACGTAGCATTTGTGAAGGGAATGATTCCCCATCATCAGGGAGCGATTGAAATGGCCCGTATTGAGCTGAAATACGGTAAAAATCCTGAAATTCGTAAACTGGCGGAAGCGGTGACTAAAGCTCAGGAAGGAGAGATCGAGATGATGAATCGTTGGTTGGCAGAGCATAATAAAAGCGTTAAATAATGATAAGAATAACCATAACGCGGCCTGTTTTGGGCATCGTTATGGTTATCTCAAAATGAAAAAGTTACGAACTACCAATAACCAGTCCGGTGGCGAAAACCAGCAATCCACCTACAACTACCTGAAAAGCAGCCTGTAGAAACGGCGTATCCATATAACGATTGCGGATCCAGGAGATAGCCGCCAGTTCGAATATCACCACCACGCCTGAAACGATCATTGCCGTCCAAAAGTCACTAATCAGGAAGGGAAGGGTATGTCCCAGTCCTCCGAGCGTTGTCATAACCCCACAGGAAGCACCACGTAACCATGGATTTCCCCGTCCGGTTAATGAACCATTGTCTGAAACTGCTTCAGCAAATGCCATAGAAATGCCTGCACCAAGGGATGCGGCTAAGCCAACCAGAAAGGCCTGCCAACTGTCTTTGGTTGCCAGCGCTGCTGCAAATACCGGTGCCAACGTAGAAACTGAACCATCCATTAAGCCGGCCAGCGAAGGCTGCACAATCTGAAGTACAAACAGGCGATGGGCAGACTTATTCTCTTTTTCCTGCACTTTCGGATTAATTAGCTGCTTTTCCAGCTGTTCTGCCCGCAACTGATGGCGGTGCTCTTCTGCTGCAAGATCGTCTAACAGCTGACGAACGGCAGCATCCGTAGTTCTGAGAGCAGCCTGATAGTAGAAGTTCTGGGTTTCTATCTCCATCACTTCTGACTGTTTTCTGACTTTATCAATACTTAATGGACGGCTAAGCCAGATAGGTTTGCGTTCAACAAAGCCCTTTACATCCTGTCGACGAATTAAGGGAATGTGGTTACCAAACTTTTCCTGATACAGCTTAATTAAACGGTGGCGGTGTCCATTTTCTTCCAGAGACATAAGCTCGAAAATTTTTGCCGAATCGGGGTAGGTTTCCCGTAATCCTTCTGCAAATTCGTTATATATCTTGTGATCTTCTTCTTCTAACGAGATGGCCAGAGCCAGAATTTCCTTTTCTGAAAGCTCGGAGAAATTCTTCATGATGCCTCCGGAAATTTACCTGATGTGTAGCTAAGATATTAATCCCTTATTTGTACGATGTAAAAAACAGGGGCCGCAATTGCGGCCCCTGAGGAGAAGTTAATTCAATCTTAACTTAGGATTTATGTTCAACTGCATGTGAATGCTCGATATCTTCACCGCGCTTACTAAAGCGGCGACGCACTACCACAAAGAACACCGGTACGA
Organism: Limnobaculum xujianqingii; assembly: GCF_013394855.1. Classification (NCBI taxonomy): domain Bacteria; kingdom Pseudomonadati; phylum Pseudomonadota; class Gammaproteobacteria; order Enterobacterales; family Budviciaceae; genus Limnobaculum; species Limnobaculum xujianqingii. Next base: position 812,719 of record NZ_JABMLK010000002.1, read on the forward strand.
AGAAGATTGCCAGTATAGTCGCACTGACCATACCACCCAGAACCCCGGTACCTACCGCGTTCTGAGAGCCGGAGCCCGCACCGGAACTGATTGCCAGAGGTAGAACCCCGAGCATAAAGGCTAAAGAAGTCATCAGAATTGGACGTAAACGCATACGTACCGCATCCAGAGTTGCTTCTATTAAACCCTTACCTTCTTTATCCATCAGGTCTTTGGCGAACTCTACAATCAATATGGCGTTCTTCGCCGAGAGTCCGACGGTGGTTAACAAGCCTACAATAAAGTAAACGTCGTTCTCCATACCGCGTAAGGTAGTTGCCACCAGAGCACCGATAACCCCAAGTGGAACAACCAGCATAACTGAGAACGGAATCGACCAGCTCTCATACAGAGCAGCCAGACACAGGAATACCACAATCAGTGAAATGGCATACAGTGATGGTGCCTGGTTACCTGACAGACGTTCCTGATAGGACATACCGGTCCAGTCATAACCGATACCAACCGGCAACTGGGACGCTAAGTCTTCCATCAGTTTCATGGCATCGCCACTACTCTTGCCTGGTGCCGCTTCACCCAGAATTTCCATGGAAGGTAAACCGTTATAACGTTCCAGACGTGGAGAACCATACTGCCAGTGTGCGCTGGAGAAGGCAGAAAGAGGAACCATCTGACCATTTGTACCGCGCACAAACCAGTTATCAATATCCTTTGGCACCATACGGAATGGTGCGTCAGCCTGTACGTAAACTTTCTTCACACGACCACGATCGATAAAGTCGTTTACGTAAGATCCACCCAGAGCGGTTGACAGAGTTTGGTTGATATCACTAATGGATACGCCCAATGCCTGTGCTTTTTCCTGATCGATAGTCAGTTTAAACTGAGGCGTATCTTCCAGACCGTTTGGACGAACCCCAACCAACATATCAGGATGTTTAGCGATCATGCCTAATAGCTGATTACGTGCTTCAGTTAATTTTTCATGTCCTAAACCTGCCTGGTCAATCAACTGGAAGTCAAAACCAGAAGCGGTACCCAATTCGACAATAGCCGGAAGGTTAAAAGCAAACACCATACCATCTTTAATCTGAGAGAATGCTTTGGATGCCCGACCTACAATGGCTGACACTTTATTATCAGCGCCCGGGCGTTCATCCCATTCTTTCAGTTTAATAAATGCCAGACCGGTATTCTGACCTTGTCCGCTGAAACCGAAGCCACCAACGGTAAATACCGAAACAACGTTGTCTTTCTCGTTGGTAATAAAGTAGTCGCTAACTTCATCCAGAATTTTTTGGGTTCTTTCCTGAGTTGCGCCCTGAGGCAATTGAACTGCCGCCAGGAATACACCCTGATCTTCTTCTGGTAAGAAAGAAGAGGGGAGGCGAATAAACAGTAATGCCATACCCACAACAAGAACCAGATAGATCAGAATATAACGACCAGTACTACCCAGAATGTTAGAGACACTATTGGTATAGTGGTGGGTATTCTTCTCAAACATATTGTTGAACCAACCAAAGAACCCGGTAGTAGCGCCATGGCTACCTTTTGCTACCGGCTTCAGAATGGTGGCACACAACGCTGGGGTCAGAATCATCGCTACCAATACCGACAGCACCATCGCCGAAACAATTGTAATCGAGAACTGACGGTAAATCGCACCGGTAGAGCCGCCGAAGAAGGCCATTGGTACGAATACTGCCGACAGCACCAGAGCAATACCTACCAGAGCTCCCTGAATCTGCCCCATGGATTTCCGAGTGGCTTCTTTTGGTGGTAAGCCTTCTTCCACCATGATCCGTTCAACGTTTTCTACTACCACGATGGCGTCATCAACCAACAGGCCGATGGCGAGCACCATGGCGAACATCGTCAGGGTGTTTATCGAATAACCAAATGCTGACAGTACCGCGAAGGTTCCTAATAACACCACTGGTACTGCCATGGTAGGGATCAGGGTCGCACGCAGGTTCTGCAGGAACAGGTACATTACGATAAATACCAGTAGAATTGCTTCTACCAGCGTTTTGATTACTTCGTTAATAGAGATCTTAACGAATGGTGTTGTATCGTACGGATAAACGATTTTCAGGCCAGCAGGGAAGTATCTTTCCAGCGCGGTTAATTCAGCTTTAACCGCCGCTGCTGTGTCCAGTGCGTTAGCACCGGTCGCCAGCTTAATACCCAGACCAGATGCTGGTTTGCCATCGAAACGTGCGACCACGTTATAGCTTTCACCACCTAACTCAATCGTTGCCACATCTTTCAGACGAACCTGTGAACCATCGGTATTAATCTTTAACAGAATCTGACCGAATTGCTCCGGGGTTTGTAAACGAGTCTGCACGATAATAGATGAGTTCAGTTGCTGGCCTTTTACTGGTGGTGTACCACCTAACTGACCTGCAGCAATCTGGTTGTTCTGAACTTTAATGGCGTTATTAACGTCAAGTGGTGTCAACGAATAGTTATTCAGCTTATTAGGATCTAACCAAACGCGCATTGCGTATTGTGAACCAAACAGCTGTATGTCCCCAACGCCGTTGGTACGGCTGAGAGGATCTTTAACGTTAGAACCCACATAGTCAGCGATATCTTCCTGACTCATGGAGCCATCTTCAGAGATAAAACCGGCAACCATTAAGAAGCTACTGGTGGCCTTTTTAACGCTGATCCCCATTTGCTGTACTTCTTGCGGTAACAGTGGTGTCGCCAGTTGCAGTTTATTCTGAACCTGTACCTGAGCGATATCTGGATCCGCTTTAGAGTCAAACGTTAGGGTGATAGAGGCGTTACCGGCCGAATCACTGGTGGAGGACATATACATCAGGTTATCGATACCATTCATATTCTGTTCGATAACCTGTGTGACAGAGTCCTGTACTGTTTGCGCATCGGCACCCGGATAAGATGCAGATATAGAAACAGCCGGTGGTGCAATCGTAGGATATTGCGATACCGGTAGTTGGACTAACGCCAGAGCCCCCGCCAACATAATGATTATGGCGATTACCCAGGCAAATATAGGGCGATCAATAAAAAATTTAGCCATCTGCTACACTCAATCTCGTTTATGATTTCGCTGCTGGTGCGTTTGGTGCATCATCTTTCGATTTTTCTGCATACTCTTTAGCACTGACAGATGCGCCTGGTCTGATCTTCTGTAGGCCCGTTACAATCACACGATCGCCAGGCTCAAGGCCTTGGGTTACCAGCCAGTCAGCGCCAATAGCCTGACCGGTAGTAATAACGCGTGATTCAACTTTTTCCTCTTTGTCGATAACCAGCGTTGTGGCTTCACCACGTTGGTTACGAGTGATTCCCTGTTGAGGAACCAGCATCGCGTTAGGTTTTACCCCTTCGTCAACACGAGCACGAACAAACATGCCTGGAAGTAGTTGATTGTTTGGGTTCGGGAAAACAGCACGCATGGTAATAGAGCCAGTGGTTTCATCAACAGTGACGTCTTCAAACTCCAGAGTGCCTTTTTCCTTATAGACGCTACCGTTATCAAAAACCAGACTTACCGCTGCTTTGCTTTCCTTTTTCAGTGAACCGTCAGCCAGCTCTTGCTTCATACGCAAGAAATCATTGCTGGATTGGGTGACATCAACATAAATAGGGTCTAGCTGTTGTACGGTTGCCAGAGCATTTGCCTGATTTGCATTAACCAATGCACCTTCGGTGACGCTGGATTTGCCAATCAAACCGCTGATAGGGGACATCACCTTAGTGTATTCCAGGTTGATGCGGGCGGTTTCCACTGCAGCTTTTGCTGCCTGTACGCTGGCTTCGCCCTGACGTGCATTAGCTACGGCAGTATCGTAGTCCTGGCGGCTAACAAAGTTATTTTTCAGCAGTGGTTGATAGCGTTTCACCGTTAAACGTGTCAGGGTCGCGTTAGCTTCTGCTTTAGCCAGATCGGCAACGGCACTGTTATAAGTCGCCTGATAGGTTGCCGGATCGATTTGATAAAGAGAATCGCTCTCTTTGATCATGCTGCCTTCAGTAAACTGACGTTTAAGTATAATTCCGCTTACCTGAGGGCGTACTTCTGCAATACGGAAAGCAGATGTTCGACCAGGAAGCTCAGTAGTGATATTGATTGGTTGTGTTTTTACCTTTACAAATTCAACTTCTGGAGCTGCGTGTTGGGCGCCCGCGTCGGATTTATTATCGCATCCTACGAGTACTAAACCGCTTGAAAGCATTAGCACCGCTGCCAGAGGCATCACCCCTCTGTTTCTACTCATAGATCAACCTCAACTCAATATTTCAATATCAGTTACCGTTATAGTTAAACTCAGGTAACCACACGGTTATTCTCAAAAATTTAGTGTGCTATAATACAAACATTCATGTATGTATGTAAGTAATTACACAACACACCGCACATAAAGCATAAAAATTATGGGCCGCAAAACTAAGCAACAATCCCTGGAAACCCGTCAGCATATTCTTGATGCCGCCATGCAGGAATTTGCCCGGCGGGGAGTATCCAGTACATCGCTGAATGATATAGCCCTGGCGGCAGGAGTGACGCGGGGTGCTATTTACTGGCATTTCAAAAATAAGGTCGATATTTTCAATGCAATGTGGACTCAAATAGAGTCTAGCATTGATGACGTAGTGCTGCGATACAGAAATGAATTTCCCTCTGAACCGCTGTTAGCATTACGTCATACACTTATTTTTGTTCTCCAGGCGACTGTAACGGATCCTCGCAGAAGAACTTTACTGGGTATATTATTTCATAAGTGTGAGTTTGTCGGAGAATTGCTCTCATTACAACAAATTCATCAATCTTTATACCTTGAAAATTATGAAAGAATTGAGAAAGATCTGCGATTGTGCGTTCAGCATAAACAATTGGATGAACAGCTGGATATCAGCCTTGCAGCCATCACTTTACGGGCATATATTTGTGGTCTGATTGAGAACTGGCTTTTTATGCCGGAATCTTATTCATTAGAACAGGAAGCCCCACGGCTAGTAGATGCTTTTATTGACTTAATGAAACATAGCCCCTCGTTAAAGAAAGAGTGTTTTTAGCCTCAGGGTGAGTTTATCCCATCACAGGAAATAACAGATGCAACGTATACTGGTTATCGCTAATGGCGCGCCTTATGGCAGCGAACTCTTATTTAATGCTTTACGCCTGTCTATCGCTATTCGCGAGCAGTCGCCAGATTGTGAATTAAAACTATTCCTGATGTCAGACGCGGTTAGCGCCGGAATTCGCGGTCAGAAACCTCATGAAGGTTATAATCTTCAGCAAATGCTGGAGATCCTGACGGCTCAAAACGTCGAAGTGAAATTATGTAAAACTTGCACTGACGGTCGTGGTATCAGCCAGTTACCTCTGATTGAGGGGGTAGAGATAGGTACATTAGTCGAGCTGGCCCAGTGGACACTGGCAGCAGATAAAGTGCTGACATTCTGATGAGTGATATCATTTATCAGAACGGGTCTAATTAATGACCCATTCCCGTTCTGTTTTTCGTTCTTCGCCAGTGGCATTCATCCTCTTACTATTGATGCTGGTAGGGATTTTGCCGTTGTTAAGTCAGGTACTGGCTTATTTTTGCCTGTTACTGATGGATTCCAGCGCCTGGTTTAGTCGTGACTTAGTACTGAGTGAAGGATTTACCATTAGCCGGGTAAGCCTGCTTCAAATAACTCGCTGGTTTTGTCTGGCGGTTTTTTGTCTGGGATTATTGGCGATGGGGCATGTTTATGGCCGCTATATGCCTTTACCCCGGCAGCGGTTATGGCGTTATATTCTTTTTTTACTTTTTATTCTCTACGCACAGGTCGTTTGCACGCTGGTGTTATCGGCAGGCGGAGAACCGATTCTTGGTTACCAGCCCTATGATTTTGCTTTGCTGGTCTGTTTTTCTTTTCATTGGGTAGCCCCTTACCTGAAAGAGCCGCAATGGTTGCCGGTGTTAATCATGCTAACTTACACTCTGTTTAGTGCGGGAGTATTTACTGCCCATCAGCAAAATAAGTAATACGGGCAATTTCAGTCATGCAGCTGTTCTTGTTCTGCTTTACGTAAAAAGTCCTGTTCAACAATTTTCAGTGCAGCCAATACGGTTTTTGCATCAATTTGGTTGCTCTCCAGCAGATAAATAAGGTCGACAGCCAGCTTGACCTCTTCAGGAGCTTGTTCCAGTGACATCGATAAACGCCTCGGATAAGAGTTAATGGTGTTGCTATTGTAGCGACTTTTTCTACAGTCAGTTATTCCTGATATCGATAACCGGTACCGTGTATGGTTTTAATCAGTATGGGAGTAACCGGATCTAACTCAATAAGTTTACGCAACTTAGATACGTGCTGGTCGAGCGTGCGGCTGTTAGGCAAATGGTCATATCCCCAGGCACAATCAAACAGCATATCGCGAGTGACAACTTGATTTTTGTGCTGCCACAGGCACATCAGAATTTTAATTTCACGCAGCGATAACTCAATGATCTGTTGTCCGCGTTTGGCGCAGAGTTCTGCCGGAGATACCTGCAGATCGCCAAATTGAAACATTTGATCGGGTGAGTTTTGTTTGGCTTTCAGGCAGCGGCGAGCAATGGTTTTAATTCTGGCGCGTACTTCATGAATACCAAAAGGCTTATTAATATAATCATCAGCACCCAGTTCCAGACCCAATACTTTGTCGATCTCCTCTCCTTTGGCAGAAAGAAAGACGATTGGCGTATGTTCATCACTTTTTCTGATTTCTTTGCACACCGAGTAGCCATCCAGCTCTGGCATCATAATATCCAGAATAATGAAGTCAGGTTGCTCTTGTTGATATTTCATTAATGCAACTTTACCGTTTTCAGCGGTAATAATGCTGTAGCCTTCGCGGGAGAGCATATCGCTCAATCCATTGCGAATATGAACGTCGTCTTCAGCAATTAAAATTTTCATGGTTATTTATCCGTATTATGTTGCCCGTTGCTTTTCAGGTACGCGGAATACATAAAGTAAATTCCAGTCCGCTATCACAATTTTCAGCTATCAGGGTGCCAGACAAGCTCTGAGCCAACTGAAGTGCGATCGTCAGGCCAATACCGGTTCCGGTAACCCCTTCGGTAATCTCTGATTTCACTCGATAGAACGGCTGGAAGATATGTTTCAGCTCTTTGTCAGACAGGCCTTTGCCATAATCCCGCACGCGGATATAAATACTTTCATCATCCTGGCTGGCACTGAGCTGGACTTTCTTGCCTTCGGCGGCATACTTTTCCGCATTGCTAAGCAGATTGCTGATGATTTGCGTGATCCGGTCAATATCGCTGTGGGTATTCAGGTGTCCTTCAACCGTCAAGGCCAGATGAATTCCTTTTGCCTCAAATACTGGCGTGAAGATAGTATGAATTTGTGCCAGTAACTGGTTGATATCCACCGGCTGTAGATTGATTTTCGGTGATTTGGTAAACGTCAGCACATTTTGGATCAGGCGTGACAGGCGTCGGCTTTCACTGATGATCACTTCCAGATAGTGAGTATTTTGACTATCTTCTTCCTGCTCCATCTCTTTAAGCATTTCTGCGTACAATGTGATATTGGTGAGCGGAGTTTTAAGTTCGTGGGATACTTGACTGACAAAACTAACCTGTTGACTGGCCAGACGGGTTGCCCGGTTAAATTCACGATACAGCGATAACGCAATAGCACCTACCGCCAGAATGGCGATAGCTAACAGACCAATGGTGAAATAATAGAGTGAGTAGTTACTGTTGTTACTGGCGTAATAGTCAATCTTCCAGGCATGAAGCGGGAAGGGCAGTGCCTGATTATAAGTTGGCTGTTTGGTTTTATCATAAGCACGGGTCAGTGACTGATACAGCACCTGACCGTTATCGGAGATCACCAGACTGTCTGGCTCATAGTTGAAATCGATGCTGGAAACGATATCTGACAGCAATTTTACATAGGACAGTTTAAACCCGATAGTTCGGTCGTTGAGGCTATGCCAGTAAATCAGTACCGGTTGTTGTTGCTCTTGCATCACATACCAGCCGGAATCAGGTCGTTTATCGTCAGACTGATGCTGTTTAGCGATAAGAATGGCCGGATCCTGAATAATCGGTGTGATTAGCTCAATAAAACGGGATTCTTTTTGATTTAGCGGGTTGTAGGCATCCGGAAATACCAGTTTGTTATGTTCCAATACAAACAGTGCTTCAATATCACTATCCTGAGCAATCAGCGTATTGAGCGACAGTGGGTCCAGTTTCAGGTAGGCCAGAATGGCACTAAAGCGAATTTGTTTTTGTCCCAACTGCTGCAAAATGAAATCCTGAGTTTGCGCTACCCGGGTTTTCGCCAGTTGTTGGGTTTGGTATTCATTTAAGGTACTTTCCTGTGACAGAGTACGGTATCCAAAATAGCCAATCAGTCCAATAATCAGGACAGTGACGACCATAAACAGATAAAGAAACTTTTTAGATTTCATTCCATACCCAATTATTTAATTGATAAACCTGAGATTAGATTACCTAATCTCAGGCTGCTGATAAACCAAATAAATTAGCACCTACTCATATTCCGACCGTAAAAACAAAGTGCTTATATCTGCATCGGTAATGGTCGGTAAACCATCGGTACTTAGCTGTGGAGTGCGTCGGGCCTAAGCTGCCTACGGGCACTTCGTTGGCTTACGCCAAGTCGACCCCCACGGCACCTTCTCCCTCCGATTGACTATCTTAAGGTACAAAACTCAACCAACAGACTTTGTAATCAATTGGAGATTAGATTACCTAATCTCCGGTGAAAAAAGTGTTACTTAGTTTTTAGATTGCTGTTTTTGTGTCTTATAGGTGCTCTCTTTCATACTCTTACGGGAAACTGCTTCAGACTTGCTATCTAAATCTTCAGATAGCTTTTTATTCTCAACCGCACCTCCGCTGGCTTTAGCTCTGGCTGACGGGCTGCTGACAGAACTGGATAATGCGTCCAGAGTAGAGGCGTTTTGTTGAATAATTCTGTTAGCTTCGTCTTTTTTGCCTTCATCCAGTAATTTAATCGCTTTCTCATTTTCAAGGTTGGCTTTTTGAATTGCCGAGTCAACCACGATCTCTTCCTGAACCGCTTGCTTCACTGCCTGTTCTGATTTGCTGTAAGCAATATCGATACGGTTTTCCAGATTATCTTTTTTGCTGGTTTGTAAGTTGTCGTAGCTGATAACCACATCGGCTAATGGCTTCTTCTCATTCTCTTTGCCTTTAGGCGGAATAACTTCTAGCAGGACATATTTTTCCTGATTGGAGTACAGCTGGTTCATTTTGACCGTAACGTTATTGCCTTTAATATCACCTTCACGGCCCAGTAGACGAACTGGTTTAACGCCGTCTTGCAGACGAATGGTGACAGTCACTTCCTGAGCAACAACCGACATGACATCTTTAAATTCACGCACAAATGCAGCTTCCAGATCGGCCGATTTCTCAACAAAAGCATGGTTGCCATCACTATAGCTGGCCAGAGCGGTCATCAGATCTTCGTTATAGCTGGCTCCTAAACCAATGGTAGTAACGGCGATACCTTGTTTAGCCGCAACAATACCTAAGTCCGCCAGCTCTTTGGTGCTGCTTGGCCCTACGTTAGCCTGACCATCAGACAGCAGAATAATACGGTTTACCTGATCTTTTTTATGGAACTTGTTAACTTCTTTAATGCCTTTGCTGACGCCGGCAAACAGGGCTGTCCAACCCTGAGGGGTGATTTTGTCATTAATGGTTTTAATCAGCTTTTGCTTGTTATTGGCTTTGGTAGCTGGGATAACCACATGGGCATCGTTGTCATAGGCAATAATTGAAATGATGTCATCATCTTTTAGCATATTGATTGCCAGTATTGCGGCTTCACGTGCTTTTTCGATGCGATCGCCGGACATAGACGTAGAGCGGTCAATAACCAATGCCAGATTGATTGGGGTGCGTCTGTCGGTGTCTTGTTTGGTACCCGTCAGTGAAATCTTCAGATAGTTATGCTCCTGTGAGCCTTCCAGAATAATGGGGGACGACAGTTCACTTTTGGTTATGACATAAGGCGTTGGGGTAATCGATGTGGCAAAAGCCGAACCGGATAAAAGGGCCAGGGCAGAAAACAGATACTTTATATTCATCACATAACTCCTGTAATTGGTGGTGTTCCGTCATTATTGGTGAATTAATTTTTGAGTTGTGTGTTTAATGCATAAGAATGTAACAAATTGTAACTTACGCCTGAAGGCGCAATTACAAACCTGATTCCCGACGTTCAATCTGTTTTTCAATTCGTTTAAGAGCCTGCCGACAACGCATCAAACGACCTTCCAGCGCAGCCAGCTCTTTTTGAATTTGCTGCTGAGCCTGTAAAGTAGTTTGCTGAATAAGCTGGCTTTCTTTGTCTCTCAACATCTCTTGCAGACGCCGCTCATAGTCCTGATGCTGGGCCAGGGTTTGGTAAATATCGCTGTTGGTTTTTATCGCCGTAGTATTGCTTTTACGTAGATTGAGGGTTGCCAGTTCACGCTGAAGTGCAGTGATTTGCGCCACGATCCGCTCGGCCAGAAAGGCCACCTGTTCCAGACGATTTTTATCCACTTCCTGTTTTAGCTGCTGCAAATTTTTCTCTACTTCAGTCAGGTAGTGGCTCAGACGTGAGTCGCGCTGGTTAAAAAGCTGGTCGTCAAAACGGGGAGGCATCACGCCAGAGGCCGGGGCATCAGCTATGGCCTGAGCCAGTTGCTGTACCTGATGCTGTAAAGCCTGTAATAAAGCGCCGGTGTTCATAGGCATCCCTGATTGGTGTAAGGTGGCAATAATGTTCAGACGATAGTTTTTGCCGGAGATCGTGATGACATCTTATATCAGCGGGCGTTTGAATAAAAATGGGATAGAGAACTTGGCTGAAATTGCACCGATTGTGCGAGAATGACTATCATTACGTTGGGGTGAGGGCTATTTTTGATTAGACTAGCTTCAGGGTTTTCATAACGGGCGGAATTATGTATCGATGGTTTCTTCTCTGCCTTGGCTGGCTGGCGATGGGGTTAGCCTGTCTTGGCGTTATATTACCAGTGTTACCAACAACTCCCTTTTTACTGTTGGCGGCCTGGTGTTTTGCCCGTTCGTCACCACGTTTTCATGACTGGTTATTGTATCGTTCATGGTTTGGCCCTTATCTACGCCACTGGCAGACCTATCGCGGGTTACCTCCGGGAGCGAAGAGTAAAGCGATTTTGTTGATCGTTATTACGTTTGCAGTGTCATTATGGCTGATCTCATTGCTGTGGGTTAGAGTGCTGTTACTGGCAATTTTGCTGGTGTTGCTAATATTTATGTTGAGATTGCCGGTTATTGATCCATTGCAGCAAAAAAGTGATTAATTCCTTTATTGTGACAACTACCAGTTGCATTTCCTGCGTGCTTTGCATAGATTTGAGCGTTTTTCGCCGCTGTCCCCGCGTTTATTGATGGAAAAATAGACCCCGACACCGGCGTTATGGAATAGAACCGTTAGTTAACCGGGTATATATTTATGACGACGACAGAACAGCAGCTAACGCTGATCAAAGATAGCATTATGACTATCCCTGACTATCCAAAAGCAGGAATCCTTTTCCGTGACATTACTACGTTACTGGAAAACCCGGCTGCTTTTGCCGCAACCATTCAGATGATGGTTGATCACTATAAAGATAAAGGTATTACCAAGATTGTGGGTACCGAAGCCCGTGGTTTTCTGTTTGGTGCTCCGGTAGCCTTAGCATTAGGTGTTGGTTTCGTTCCGGTACGTAAAAAGGGCAAACTGCCTCGCGAAACGCTGCAAGAAACCTATGATTTAGAATACGGCACCGACGTGCTGGAAATTCATACCAGCAGCATTCAGCCAAATGATAAAGTGCTGATGATTGATGATTTGCTGGCAACCGGCGGCACTATTAGCGCTACGGTAAAACTGATTCGCCGTTTAGGTGGTGAAGTAAGCGATGCGGCTTTTGTTATTGAATTACCTGAGCTGGGTGGCCGGGCACGTTTAACCGCTCAGAACGTTGAAAGTTATAGCCTTGTCTCGTTTGACGGTCATTAATCCAGAACAAACGTCGTCGCGAATCATCGGCTGTGGTAAGATGTTTCACCTATTTTAATCGACTTTTCTGGTACCAATGAGCTATCAAGTTCTGGCCCGTAAATGGCGCCCACAAAGCTTTGCAGATGTTGTCGGTCAGGAACACGTTCTGACCGCCATTTCTAATGGTTTGTCCTTAGGACGAATCCATCATGCTTATCTTTTTTCTGGCACCCGTGGCGTAGGCAAAACTTCGATAGCTCGTCTGTTGGCGAAAGGTCTGAATTGCGAAAGCGGTATTACCGCCACTCCCTGTGGTAAATGTGGTAATTGCCGTGAAATCGAAGAAGGGCGCTTTGTCGATCTGTTAGAGATTGACGCCGCTTCGCGTACTAAAGTTGAAGATACCCGCGAATTACTGGATAACGTTCAATACGCGCCAGCGCGTGGTCGTTTCAAAGTCTATTTGATCGATGAAGTTCATATGCTCTCCCGTCACAGCTTTAACGCACTGCTGAAAACGCTGGAAGAGCCGCCAGAGCACGTCAAATTTCTGCTGGCAACTACCGATCCGCAAAAACTACCGGTAACCATTCTCTCCCGTTGCTTACAGTTTCATCTGAAAGCACTGGATGTGGAGCAGATAAAAGGTCAGTTAGATAAAATTCTTCAGGCTGAACACATTCAGTCCGAACCCAGAGCTCTGCAACTGTTAGCCCGTGCAGCGGAAGGCAGTATGCGTGATGCTCTCAGCCTGACGGATCAGGCAATTGCCATGGGTGATGGCGTCGTTGCTACCGAATCCGTTAGCATGATGCTGGGTACACTGGATGATGAACATTCGCTGGCGCTGGTTGAAGCATTAAATCAGGCGGATGGCGAAAAATTGATGTCATTAGTGACTCAGATTGCGGCCAAAGGCGTCGACTGGGAAACTCTGCTGGTGGATATGCTGGCCTTGTTACATCAGGTAGCCATGGTACAGTTATTGCCTTCTGCGCTAGATCCGCTACAGCAAAATGAACAGCGGATGCGTGAGTTAGCACGGCAAATGGCTCCGCAAGATCTACAGCTCTACTATCAGACCCTATTAGTGGGTCGTAAAGAATTAGCCTATGCGCCAGATCGGCGAATGGGCGTTGAAATGACGCTGTTGCGGGCACTGGCTTTTCACCCTAAAGCGGTGATAAAAGTGCCAGAAACAGTAGCGCAAAATACCAGCGCGCCTGCATCTCCGGTTTCCCGACCGACTGTACCAGCTTATGAACCGCGCCACGAATCACAAAGCGTACCTGTTTATACCCCTCGTGATATGCCTACTTCTGCTACATCAGAACCGCCTGCAACAGTAACGACTGTGCCTGTAGCGCAAACGTCAGCTCCGGATCCGCAAGAGGATCAGATCGCGGCAGGTTTGTCAGAAACTACTGCACAGATGTTACAGGCTCGCAATCAACTGCGACGAAATCAGGGGAACCCCGAGTCAAAAAAGGGTGAACCGGCGGCACCATCAAAAGTGAAGCCGGGATCTTCGGTGCTGGAACGTCTCGCTTCGGCAACCGAAAAGGGGGCTGTCGCCCGTAGTAAAGCGCCGTCATCAGCTCCGACCAAAAAAGATAGTTATCGTTGGAAAGCGCAAAACGATTTTGAAGCGGTTAATGAGCCGGTGGCAACACCAAAAGCTTTGCGTTCCGCCCTGGAACATGAGAAAACCCCTGAACTTTCGGCTAAGCTGGCGCAGGAGTCATTAACCAGAGATCCATGGGCGGCAGAGATAAATCAAATGCCGTTGCCTAAACTGGTTCAACAACTGGCATTGAACGCCTTTAAACAACAGCTGTCTGAGAATGAAGTCTGTCTGCATTTGCGACCTTCTCAGCGTCATTTGAATTCGGAGTCTGCTCAGCAGGTATTAGCTCAGGCTATCAGTCAATTAGCCGGACATCCGGTTACGCTGACCATTGTTGAAGATGAAGATATGACGGTTAAAACGCCGCTGGAATGGCGTCAGGCTATTTATGAAGAGAAATTAACTCAGGCTCGGGAATCAATAGCCGCAGATCAGCATATACAGACGCTGTGCCGCTATTTTGAAGCCGAGCTGGATGAAGACAGTATTCGACCCGTATAACCGATCGCCGTGAGCATAGCGAACGACGATGATTGATTTTTACCCATAGCAAAGAGAGAGATAACCATGTTTGGTAAAGGCGGCCTTGGCAATATAATGAAGCAAGCTCAGCAGATGCAAGAGAAGATGCAGCAGATGCAGGAAGAGATTGCAAAGATGGAAGTTACCGGTGAGTCTGGTGCAGGTATGGTTAAAGTCACCGTAAATGGCGCTCATAACTGCCGTCGCGTGGAGATCGATCCAAGCCTGATGGAAGATGATAAAGAGATGCTGGAAGACTTGATTGCTGCCGCATTTAACGATGCAGCTCGTCGTGTTGAAGAGACACAAAAAGAGAAAATGGCTCAGGTTTCTGGCGGTATGCAATTACCCCCTGGCTTTAAGATGCCGTTCTGATGCAAACCAGTCCACTGTTAGAATCTTTGATGGAAGCCCTGCGCTGTTTACCCGGCGTAGGGCCGAAGTCTGCACAACGTATGGCTTTTCAACTTTTGCAGCGCGAACGCAGCGGCGGTATGCGTTTAGCTCAATCCCTGACCCGAGCCATGTCTGAAATTGGTCATTGCCGGGACTGCCGTACTTTCACGGAAGAAGAAGTTTGTACTATTTGCAGTAATCAACGCCGTCAAAATAGCGGCCAAATCTGTGTGGTGGAAAGCCCAGCAGATATTCACGCCATTGAGCAAACCGGTCAGTTTGCTGGTCGATACTTTGTGTTGATGGGGCATCTTTCTCCACTGGATGGTATTGGTCCGAATGATATTGGCCTTGATCGTCTGGAAGAACGTCTGGCATCAGAAAAAATTAATGAAGTGATTCTGGCGACTAACCCAACGGTGGAAGGTGACGCGACCGCTAACTTTATCGCTGAGATGTGCGGTATGTATGGCGTGATGGCCAGCCGTATTGCCCATGGGGTACCGGTGGGTGGTGAGTTAGAGATGGTGGATGGCACCACACTTTCGCATTCGCTGGCGGGAAGGCAGCAGATTAAGTTTTAGATTTAGCTCTGAGATAGTTTCGTCCACCATTAGTCCTGTGCCTGAATCAGCGCTTGTGCGGGTGGCCGAGCAAGAGGCGCTATGGCGAGCGCCTCCTGCACCTCCGCGCCTTCGCACACGAATCCAGGTCGCCTGATGGCGACTGCCTTCCTTCTTCATTCGGGCTTACGCACCGGCGCAGAGCCGCTCCTTACGTCGCTGCGCCTCGACTGACATCCATGTCAGTCGTGCTACCCTCATTCAGTCGTCAGCTGAATTCCAGTGCTCCTGAAGGTCAAAAGCTTAAAATCAAAAGACTAAGGTCAAAATATTAAAGGCGGAGGGACAAAAGCAGCTTCGTTGTTGTTACTTTAGCCGCGGTTATTATGTTTTTTCACCAATAATCTCATCATTCTCTTGAAAAACCTCACTATGATCCCCATCTGTTAACCATTCCCATAGAGTCCAGGGCATGTAGAAATCTGCCTGAGTAAAACCAAGTAATTGAGGTAAGTAATGAGCATGAAAAGTCAGGAAACCAGAGGGTTTCAGTCAGAAGTTAAGCAGTTACTGCATTTGATGATCCACTCTCTCTACTCCAATAAAGAGATCTTTTTACGTGAATTGATATCGAACGCCTCCGATGCGGCAGATAAATTACGTTTTCGTGCGCTTTCTAATTCGGATTTATATGAAGGTAACGGCGAGCTTTGCGTGCGGGTGTCAGTTGATAAAGAGAAACGTACTCTGACGCTGAGTGATAACGGTATCGGTATGACCCGGGATGAAGTGATTGATAACCTGGGTACCATCGCTAAATCAGGAACTAAAGCGTTTCTGGAGTCGATGGGTAGCGATCAGGCAAAAGACAGTCAATTGATTGGTCAGTTTGGGGTTGGTTTCTACTCGGCTTTTATTGTTGCGGATAAAGTAACTGTTCGTACTCGTGCGGCGGGTGCAGCAGAAGATCAGGGCGTTTTCTGGGAATCTGCAGGCGAAGGTGAATACACCATTACTGATATCAGCAAAGCCGATCGCGGTACTGAAATTACTCTGCATCTGCGTGAAGGTGAGGATGAGTTTCTCGATGACTGGCGCGTGCGTTCCATTATCAGTAAGTATTCCGATCACATTGCTTTACCGGTAGAAATTCAGACTACTGAAGAGAAAGAGGGTGAAGAGCCAGTTGTTACCTGGGAAAAAATTAATAAAGCTCAGGCACTGTGGACCCGCAATAAATCAGAAGTGACTGACGAAGAGTACAACGAATTCTACAAGCATGTTTCCCATGACTTTAGCGATCCGCTAGCCTGGAGCCACAATCGGGTAGAAGGTAAGCAAGAGTATACCAGCCTGCTGTATATTCCTTCTCAGGCTCCGTGGGACTTATGGAATCGTGACCATAAACACGGTCTGAAACTGTATGTACAACGCGTATTCATTATGGATGACGCCGAACAGTTTATGCCGAACTATTTGCGCTTTGTTCGCGGCTTGATTGACTCTAATGACTTACCGTTAAACGTATCTCGTGAGATTTTGCAAGACAATCGTATTACTCAAAGCCTGCGCAGTGCCTGTACTAAGCGAGTTCTGCAAATGCTGGAAAAACTGGCTAAGAATGATGCTGACAAATATCAGCAGTTCTGGCAGCAGTTTGGCCTGGTGTTGAAAGAAGGCCCGGCAGAAGATGGCGCTAATATTGAGACCATTGCCAGCCTGTTGCGTTTTGCCTCTACTCATAGTGACAGCGATGCGCAGACCGTTTCTCTGGCTGATTACATCGGTCGTATGCAGGAAGGTCAGGAGAAGATTTACTACATTACCGCGGATAGTTACGCAGCGGCGAAAAACAGCCCACATCTGGAACTGTTCCGTAAGAAAGGCATTGAAGTTCTGCTGTTATCCGATCGCATTGATGAGTGGATGATGAGCTATCTGACCGAGTTTGATGGTAAATCTTTCCAGTCGGTTAGCAAAGCTGATGAAGCACTGGATAAACTGGCGGATGCGGAAACCGAAGAGCAGAAAGAGGCTGAAAAAGCGCTGGAACCTTTTGTTGACCGTACCAAAACGCTGTTAGGCGATCGGGTAAAAGAAGTTCGTCTGACTCATCGCTTAACCGATACTCCGGCTGTGGTGACGACTGATGCTGATGAAATGTCGACTCAAATGGCTAAATTGTTTGCCGCCGCAGGTCAGAAAGCGCCAGAAGTTAAATATATCTTTGAACTGAATCCGGACCATGCATTAGTTAAGCGCGCATCAGAAGTTACCGATGACGCAACGTTCGGCGAGTGGATTGAATTACTGTTAGATCAAGCGCTACTGGCAGAGAAGGGCAGTCTGGACGATCCAAACAGCTTTATCCGTCGTATGAACCAACTACTGTTGAAGTAATGATGACAGAACGTTAGCAGTACAAAACAGGCCGATAGTCCATGTCGGCCTGTTATTTTTTACTCATTTGAAAACCATACGGGCAATAAAACCGGTAAGAAATTCAAAAATAGTATATTTATTTCAGTAAGTTAATATGTGTTTTTGTTTGTCAGGGCCTTTATCTCTGCGCAATCTGCCTCTTGAGCATCCTGACGTAGGGTGATAAGGTTCGCTGGTTTTCCATAATTTATATATAAAAGCTAAAATTCTAGGGGATTTACGCAATGCGTATCATTCTGCTTGGCGCTCCCGGCGCCGGTAAAGGCACTCAGGCTCAATTCATCATGGAGAAGTACGGTATTCCGCAAATCTCCACCGGCGACATGCTGCGCGCAGCAGTAAAAGCAGGATCTGAATTGGGTAAGCAAGCAAAAGAACTGATGAATGCCGGTAAGTTAGTGACCGATGAACTGGTTATCGCTTTGGTGAAAGAGCGTATCGCTCAGCCAGATTGTAAAAATGGCTTCCTGCTTGACGGGTTCCCTCGCACTATTCCTCAGGCAGATGCGATGAAGGAAGCGGATATTCAAGTTGATTACGTGCTTGAATTTGATGTTCCGGATGAAATCATTGTTGAACGCATTGTTGGTCGTCGTGTACATGCTGCTTCTGGCCGTGTTTATCATATTAAATTCAACCCATCTAAGGTTGAAGGTAAAGATGATGTTACCGGTGAAGAACTGACTATTCGTAAAGACGATCAGGAAGATACCGTGCGTAAACGCCTGGTGGAATACCATGCGTTAACCAAGCCACTGATTAATTACTACAGTGCTGAAGCAAAAAGCGGCAACACCAGCTATTTCAAAATCGACGGTACTCGTAAAGTAACCGAAGTTAGCGACGAACTGGCTAAAATTCTGGGATAATTCCTGAATGATTTGAAGAACAAAGGCGACTCAGGTCGCCTTTGTTGTATATTAAACTGGATGTGTGTCAGATAATTTAAGGATAAATTAATGGCTCAATATATTCGTCTGCTGATCGTTGTCGTATTGTTAGCCGGTACCAGCGCATGCAGTTCCGATTCTGAAGACGGACTAACGGAAGCGTTACCCGAGGTGTCGTCTTGTGTATCCCCTGAAGAAGATGATAGTACCGCTGACTGCGTTAATTATGCTGATCCGAATGAACGTTATAGTAGTGATTCTGTTGGGGTACAGGATGCGGTGGCAGATGCTGCAGTAGCTGATGCCGTCAATTAAATTAACCTCAGACTATCGCAACGGGTGTCATAATCAATCAAAACAGGACAGCAAGTCGTTGAGCGAGCCAGTATAATCTTAACTATTCGCTGCTAACCATTATCCCAGGAAATTATGTCATCAGAATTCATAACAGATCGCACTAATTCCCCGCTGAATCAGCCTAAAACAGGCATATTACTGGTTAATTTGGGTACGCCTGATGCGCCAACTGCTGCGGCGGTAAAACGATATCTAACCCAATTTTTACAGGATCGCCGGGTTGTCGATCTTAATCCACTGATATGGTCGTTGATACTGAAGGGTATCATTCTGCCGCGTCGGGCTCCCAGAGTGGCGAAACTCTATCGTGAAGTATGGATGGAGGAAGGTTCCCCACTATTGGTTTACAGCCAACGCCAGCATCGAGCATTGGCCGCTCGTTTACCACAGGTGCCGGTAGAGCTGGCAATGACCTATGGCTCTCCTTCCGTTAAGCAGGCTCTCGACCGACTCCAAAGCCAAAATATCAAGCGGCTGGTGGTCTTACCGCTCTATCCACAATACTCCAGTTCAACAACAGCAGCTGCCTGGGATGCGCTTTCAGCCGAATTGGCTAATCGTCGTGACCTGCCAGAAATTTCGTTTATTCGTGATTACGCTGAACATCCTTTATATATTGCGGCATTAGCGCGTTCTATTCAGATGTCGTTCGAACTTTATGGCAAACCAGATTTGCTGTTGTTCTCTTATCACGGCATTCCACAGCGCTATGCGGATGAAGGTGATGATTATCCTCGACGCTGCGAAGCGACGACTGCTGCTGTTGTTACGGCTCTGGGACTGAAGCCTTCACAGTACAAAATGACTTATCAATCGCGCTTTGGTCGTGAAGTCTGGTTAAAACCCTATACCGACAAAACCATGCGGTTGCTACCTTCGCAGGGCGTTAAATCCATACAGGTAATTTGCCCGGGCTTTGCGTCGGACTGTCTGGAAACCATTGAAGAGATTGAACAACAGAACAGGGCTTTCTTTCTGGAAAATGGAGGAGAGAGCTATCACTATATTCCTGCATTGAATGATAGTGCTGACCATATCGATTTATTTGAGGCCTTGGTTACTGAACGCCGATTGTAGCTAATGGTGTATAAAATAAAGGCCAGTGCGTGCCAAACGGCAGGTCACTGGCCTGATAGTCATGGTAGAAGATTAGATCGGGCAGCCTTCCATAATGGTATCTTTTTTACTTTCTCTGTCCTGCTTTAGCTCATCAAGCATGCCTTGCGCAATTTCACGCTCACCCATAATCACATGGTTTGCACCACGCTCCGAAATGTATTCCACTTCGTCATCATAATGGGCGCGGGCAATAATCATCAGGTCAGGGCGTTGAGAACGGGCATAAGCCACAATCTCACCAGCCTCATAACCATTAGGCGTGGTCACCAGCAGACAGCTGGCGCAGTCCAGTCGTGCCAGTGTCATAATTTCATGATTACCGGCATTACCCAATACGGTACTGATATCCCGCTCCCGCAAAATTTCTACTCGTGACAGCGAATTCTCAACCACCACTAATGGAATATCTTTATCGTGCAGGCGCTCGCAAAGAATATTACCAACCCGGCCATAACCAACCAGAATCACATGATTACACATATCCACCGGAACCTGTGCCACTTCTTCTTCCACCACTTCTTCAATAATTTGATCTTCAATGGTTTCAGTTTTCGCCAGATATTTCCCAATCAGGTTAAACACCAGTGGGTTAAGCAGAATAGAAAGAATTGCACCGGCCAGAATTAAACTCTGACCATCTTTGTTCAGAACCCCTAACGCAACCCCCATACTTGCCAGAATAAAGGCAAATTCCCCAATTTGCGCCAGACTGGCAGAAATGGTCAGCGCGGTACGTTTTGAATGGCCAAACATACGTACAATCAGGAAAGCAGCGATAGATTTACCCAGTACGATAATCACTAATGTACCGAGTACGGCTAATGGTTGATAGATGAGCGTCATTGGCTCAAACAGCATACCGACGGAAACGAAGAACAGTACCGCAAACGCATCGCGTAACGGCAGGGTGTTTTGTGCAGCCCGGTGGCTCAGCTCAGATTCGTTAAGCACCATACCGGCAAAGAACGCGCCAAGGGCAAACGAAGCACCAAACAGCTGTACAGAGCCGTAGGCGATTCCCATAGCGATAGCCAGAACTGAAAGGGTAAACAGCTCGTTAGAGCCGGTACCGGCGCTTTTTGCCAGTAACCATGGCACTACCCGACGGCCCACGACTATCATCAGTACGATAAAGGCAATCACTTTACCAAGGGTTATGCCCAAAGAAATGGCCAGGTTGGTAAAGTCACTGTGTCCTTGCTGCATAATGCCAGTGATTGCGGGTAATAATACCAGCGCCAGCACCATGGCTAAATCTTCTACAATCAGCCAGCCAATTGCTATTTTCCCCCGCTGGCTTTCAATCAGTTGTCTCTCTTCGAGCGCTCGTAATAGCACCACGGTACTGGCGGTAGAGAGACAAAGCCCAAACACGATACCCGTCATCATATCCCAGCCTAATCCATAAGCCAGGCCCATACCGAGTAGTGTTGCGACGGCTATTTGCACAATAGCGCCAGGAATGGCGATCTTTTTAACTGAAAGAAGGTCTTTGAGCGAGAAGTGCAAACCTACACCAAACATCAGCAGGATAACGCCAACTTCGGCTAACTGATGGGCTAGGGCTTCATCAGCGACAAATCCTGGAGTGTGTTTACCTGCGACAATCCCTGCAATCAGATACCCTACCAGAGGGGAAATTCGCAGACGATTAGCAATGAGGCCGAAAATAAAGGCCAGTACCAGGCCTCCGGCAATGGTGGTAATGAGTGGTGTAGAATGATCCATCAACGCTCCTTTTTGTTGTGGGGGAAAAGGGGACGTTTTAATTTTATGGTATTTATCGTACTTTTGCTTGGGAATATTTGCTATTTATGAAAAAAAGTATCAATTAATTACTGAATCGATTAAAGAGAGGCGTTTATACAATATTGAACCATTATCATCATGCTCCATAAGGTTTTTCCCTGCGCAGAAAAATTTTTTCTACGCAGGAGTCAGCCAGATTACTACACCTTATGCTCAATATTTGGTAACAGAGCGGTCAAAATACCCAGCAGAGGAAGGAAAGCACATATATGGTATACCGTCTCGATGCTGGTCTGGTCAGCTACATATCCTAGTGCTGCGGCTCCCAGACCTCCCATGCCAAAAGAGAGGCCGAAGAATAAACCGGAAACCATACCTATTTTCCCCGGAATCAGCTCTTGTGCATACACTAAAATGGCGGAAAAGGCAGAAGCCATGACCAGACCAATAATCACGGTCAAAATGCCGGTCCAGTAGAGTGATGCATAGGGTAAAATGAGGGTGAATGGCGCTGCACCAAGGATAGAGGCCCAAATAACATATTTACGCCCAATCTTATCACCAACAGGCCCGCCAATGATGGTTCCGGCGGCAATAGCAAATAAGAAAACAAACAAATGTATCTGAGCATTTTGCAGAGTAACGCCAAATTTATGCATCAGATAAAAGGTGTAATAACTACTTATGCTGGCCAGATAGAAATATTTTGAGAAAATCAGTGAAAGTAGAATAAACAGCGAAAAGGCAATGGTGCTATTGGGCAGTTTCTGTGCAGTTGACGGTCGTAATGGTTTTCCGCCATTACTGCGTTGCTGAGCCTGATACCAGCGACCGATTTGTAATAACACCACAATAGCCAGTAAAGGCGCGATAGCGAACCAGGTTAATGTGCCTTTGCCATATGGGGCAATAAATGCTGCCGCCAGTAGAGGCCCCAGCGACGCGCCAAAATTGCCTCCAACCTGAAAGATCGACTGCGCCATGCCGTGGCGACCACCGGAAGCCATGCGGGCAACCCGCGATGATTCAGGGTGGAACACTGAAGAACCTGTACCAACCAGCGCAGCAGCTAATAAAACCATATGAAAGTTTGAGGCATAAGCCAGCAATATCAGGCCAACCAGGGTAAATGCCATTCCCACCGGCAGTGAGAAAGGTTTAGGGTGTTTATCAGTATAGAGCCCGATTAACGGCTGTAATAATGAAGCGGTTAATTGGTAGGTCAGTGTAATTAAGCCTATCTGACCAAATGACAGTGAAAACTCCCCTTGTAGCATCGGGTAGATAGCAACAATCAGCGATTGCGTCATGTCATTAAGCAAATGGGAAACGCTGATAGCGCCTAATATGCGAAATGATGTCTTGCGTGAATTATCCACTGCGGGTGGCAATGTATCGGTACTGGTTTGATTTGTCATGGTATTCGTTACTTTTGCTAAAGATGCCCTGGAACATAGCCCTAACCCAAAGCACAACCGATAAAGCCCAAAGCTGGACTTTATCGGTTGTGCTTATGTTAAATGGGTGTGAAGCCAGTATAGCGTGGTGGCGGTGAGCAATAAAAGCGTTATTGTGTGCTAAATAGCCATGTTGCCGAGGACTAACGACCTTCGGCTGCAATAGGGGCGAAAGTGGCAGAGGTCAAATGACACAGGTCTGCTGGTGCCAGTTCAATATCTAACCCACGTTTTCCACCAGAGATATACATGGTAGGAAACGCTTCTGCTCCCGCATCGATAACAGTAGGCAGTCTTTTCTTCTGCCCCAGTGGACTGATACCACCAATCAGATAGCCGGTAACTCGCTGGGCCTGCATCGGGTCGGCCATTTCTACTTTTTTAGCCGACAGCGCTTTGGCCATTTTCTTCAAATCCAGCATACCGGAGACTGGTACCACCGCTACGGCTAACTGTTTGATGTCACCATTTATGCTGACTAACAGGGTTTTGTACACGCGTTTAGCATCCAGACCCAATTTATTTACCGCTTCATCACCAAAATTGGTTTCGTTAGGGTCGTGATCGTAAGGATGCAGTGTATGACTTACTTTTTGTTTTTTTAACAAATCAACGGCGGGTGTCATAGAAAATACCTTTCAAGCTAACTATCAGTAAAATCAAAATAATGGGTTAAATTTGAGTGGCATTATCATAACTTGTAACGCCAGCATTTTCTTTTAATAGCTGTAGCAAATTATGTTCACCAAACAGGTGTAAGGCTCCAACCACCACCACATATTTTCCTTTCGGCAAAGCCAATAGTTGCCGTTCCCACTGGCGATTACGATCGGCAACCATCAAATCGTAAAGATCGCCGCTCATACCATAGGGTAAGCTAAGGGGCGTATTGCTGGGATGTTGATTTAACCACCAGCCAACCATGATTTGCATCAGCTGTTCGTTATCCTGCCAGTGAGTCAGTGAATCCTGCAATAAGGGCATACCATTATTGGGAAGCTGTTCTAAAAGGTCGAGCTGCTTTTGGGCGCCTTCCAGTTCAATAATCGGGATATCATGCTGGTTTGCCAGCTGTATTACCTGATAGTCAATACCATACTCACCTTGAAGGCCAAACTGTTGAGCCTGGGTATTTTGTAATACCAGTGCTGCCTGCCAACCTGATTCCGTGGCGATATGCTTAATGTCGAGTTTTAGCTGCTGGCTGATTTTAGTCAGTTCCAGATACTCTGGCTCACTTAGCCGTTCAGAGAGATGGGGATAATCGCTACGGCCGTTAAAATTAACCGGTTTGGAGATATCGACTTCAACAATTATTCCATCAGCCTGTTTTAACTGTTTCATCAGGGAGGCAGGGAGGGGAGACATATCTTTAGTTCCCATATGAATACTCCCTACCAGATGCAGTTGGCTACCGTTGGGCATCGCCATATCATAAGCCGGATAAGCACAGGCCAGCGGCGGCGCTAAACCCAAAATAATAGCCAGTTTTCGCAAAGTTTTAATCATTAGCACTCTCAAACAGGAATGACATAAGTTTATTAAGCATTAGCTTTGGAGGTTAATCAACAACAGGGTGATATTTCTTGTTTTTCCTGCTGAATAGCCTTGTCAGGTAAAATTAGAAGCGTTGGTTTTATCTGATGTATCTAAAATAATTCAGGGTAAGTTCGGAGTAATCGCCTCTGTTACTGGCTGCGAGTTACGTCTGGTTAGCCTTTACGGAATGGGTTACTCTCTGAGTCAGATAAATAACGATACTATTAATAGAATCAGCTTTGGTAGTGGAAGATATAGCCCAATGCATTCAACGGTAAATAATAAAAACGGGTACTCATGAAACGTAAAGATGCAGTTTGCCAGGAGTTAGAACGACTGACGCTTACTCTGAAGCGCGAGGCTTTGGGTGGTACGGTGGGATTTGATGCGGACACTATCGGTTTTAATCTTGGGCTGGCCCGAAATTCAGTCAGTAAAGAGCTAAACCAGCTCTGTACTGAAAAAAGAGTGATTAAAATTAAATCCCGACCGGTACTGTTCTTGCATCTGGCGGTGATTGAGAAACTGCTGAATATTAGTTTTAGTCATGATGCACTATTGGAAGTCAGAACCTTAGCGGAACTGCTGCCAATAGCGGAAGAAGAAAACTCAACGGATACCGATCCTTTCCATTCATTAATTGGTTATGACCGTAGTTTGAGACTGGCGGTAGAAAAAGGCAAAGCGGCAGTGCTTTATCCGGGAGGGTTACATGTGCTGCTTACCGGACCTTCTGGTGTAGGTAAAACTTTTTTTGCTGAAATCATGCATCAGTTTGCTGCTGGTCAATTAACTCATTCGACGGTTCCTCTGGTCTATTTCAACTGTGCTGAATACGCCAATAACCCGGAATTACTCTCTTCCCATTTGTTTGGTCATAAACAAGGGGCATTTACCGGCGCCAGTGAAAATAAACGAGGATTGATAGAGCAGGCTGACGGTGGTTTTTTGCTGTTGGATGAAGTGCACCGTTTGCCCTATGAAGGGCAAGAAAAACTATTCTCCATTTTGGATAAAGGGGAATATCGTCCGTTGGGGTCAAGTGAGAAGGCCCGTTCTATAAGCGTTCGGTTAATTTGTGCTACTACAGAAAGCGCCGATTCAACGCTATTACGTACTTTCTTGCGTCGAATTCAGGTGACGATTGCCATTCCTGCGCTACGAGATCGTTCGCTGGAGGAACAGGTTGAAATCATCATTGGCTTTATTCAACTTGAAAGTCGAAAAATTGACAGAACCATTCGTCTTGATAAGGGATTATTGCTGTATCTGCTGGAGAAACCGTTGGCAGGTAATATCGGTCAGCTAAAAAGCGATATCCAATTTTTGTGCGCTCAGGCCTGGGCAAGTGGCATGGGATCTCCACAACAGCATCCAATACTGATTCTGGATAAACGCCTGACCGATAGCCATGTTTCTGCTAACGCCAGCAGCCGGTTACTGGTTGATGGGTTATTTGGTCAGAAAGAATTTATTGATATCAACGCCCAACCATTCGCTCAACTAAAGCAGCATCTGATTGCGCTGAGTTCTGAGCAGGATAGCGATCTGTTTTATACCTATCTGACACGTGAGTATGTCAATTTACGCAATAGCAATGTGCCGCCACAAGAAACGCTATCCATTCTGAAAAATAAGTTACGTACTATTTTTGAGTATGGGCTTTACAGCCATAATGCCGGGGATGCGGACGAACGCTATTACGGTGGTCAGATTGAGCAGAGAATTGCGCTACTTACCGGCTGTATTGAACAGGTTCTGGGTTTTCCATTGCCGCAGAATATGGTCGGGCATCTGCGTAAACACTTTCTGGCGCTTCTCTCCTATGTTCAAAAAGGGCTGATCCCGAATCTTTATTCTAATAGCCTGATTTTGGATTACTGCAAAGATGAGTATGAAAATGCCACTCAGCTATGCCAGAAGATTAATGAAATTTTCCATATTCAGTGCCCATCAACTGAAATCGTCTATTTATGCCTGTTCTTAAAAGAGTGCCGTAGTTTTCGTCAACGTAAAGATGTTAATCCGGACTGTGGTGTGATGCTGATCGGTCATGGCTCCACCACGGCAAGCAGTATGGCGAACTATGTGAACCGGGTACTGGAGCGAGAACTGTTTACCGCTATCGATATGCCATTTGAACAATCGGTTCATGACACTCTGGAATTGTTGATTAATGAGGTGCGTGAAAAACATTACCAGCGATTGGTGTTGATTGTTGATATTGGTTCTCTGGTTCATTTTGCCAGTACGGTGAATAAACTGTTTCATATCGATGTATTGCTGATTCAAAACATTACGCTGTCATCATTGCTGGAAATAGGTTTGGACTTAACTTATGAAACCAGTGAGTTTGAGCCGTTAATGGCTCTGATGAACAGTAAAGGCATTCCTTTTCATCTGTGCGATCGGCATGAGGAAGAGAGCGGAAAAGTACTGGTTATCTCCTGTATTACCGGTATGGGTACCGCAGTGAAAATCAAAAAGGTGCTGGAAGAAAGCTTTGGCACGTTAATGTCAGATGATACCAAACTGATTGTGGTTGATTATAACGAGGTTCGTAGTCTGGAACGATTGCGTAATGCCATTGGTGGCAATGAGCGTTTAGTAGGTATTGTGGGTACTTTCCAGCCAGGATTGCCTGATATACCTTTTATCTCGCTGGAAGAGCTGTTCTCTGAACAGGGGCCTGAGTTAGTGCTGAGTTTACTGACTCCGGATTTGAATAGTGCAGAGCGCCAGTTAGAAGTTGAACGTAGTTCAATGCGTTTTATCAGTGCCCTGACGCTGGAAAGTATTATCAACCATATTTCTGTGCTGAATCCTCAACGAATTTTGCAGGAAATGGAAGGCGTATTGCATTTAATTTGCCGTACACAGGATATCCATCCAACCCGTCAGGTGACACTTCGTTTCCTCATCCATTGCTGTTGTATGGTTGAGCGTATCGTTTTAAGCCATAAACCGTTACAGATCGCATTGGATGCCGAGCAGGATTTAGACCAACAGGCGTTTTCTGTCATCAAGAATGCTTTTTTACCCATAGAACAGGCATATTCCATTCGCCTTTCTGACGCCGAATACTTTTATATCTACGAGCTGCTTTACCGCTAACCCTTCTGTAGCGGGGATTTAATGCCCCGCACCTCCATGATGATCCCTGACGTGCCACAAAGCTGGCACGTCAATTGCTATATCCAGAGTAATACTAAATTTAGCAATTTATTTTCAGGGAAAATCAGGAGGTTCTTTTGTCTTTAACACCACAAATTTTACTGCTTACTCACGGTGGCTGGGGAGCGCAACTACGTGAAAGCGTTCGCATGGTGATCGGTGAAACCGACGGTGTGTTTGATATCGCTTTAATGCCGGTTGATACCCTTGATGAGTTTTATCAAAAAGTTAAGCAACAGGTTTCTGTTATGCCTGCGGGCTCAGTGATTCTGACGGACTTTATTGGTGGAACCACCTCCAATGTCGCTGCCCGTCTGAGTGCAGACTACCAAATTGGCGTGATCTCTGGCTTGAACGCCACGTTACTGCTAGCGGCTATTGATTTACGCGATCGGGGCGCACTCACTGACTCTATTGATGAGTTAGTCGAGTTAGGTCAGAAGAGCTGTATTGACGTCGTTAAGCATATTAAATCAATAACATCAGAGGAATAACATCATGGCTAAAATCGTACTGTGCAGAATTGATAGCCGCCTTATCCACGGACAGGTCGTTACTAAATGGGTTGGACAATCTCAGGCTAATCGTATTGCCGTTGTCAGCGATGAGCTGGATGCCGATCCTTTCATGAAAAGTATTTATTTAATGGCTGCGCCTCCTAATGTGAAAGTGGATTGTTATAGCAACCAAAGCTTTGCAGCAGCCTGGAATGAAAATCAACTGGGTGTGGGCAACGTGCTGGTGTTGTTCCCGAATCTGGCATCAGTACAAAAAGCGGTAATCGATGGTTTTAACGTTACCGGCATTCAGGTTGGCGGATTAGGTGGTGGGCCAAACCGCAAAGCGGTATTCCAGAATATTACGCTGGATGAAGCCGATGTCATCGTGTTACGTGACCTGCAACAACGTGGCGTGAACGTTATTTTCCAAACTATTCCTGAGGACAAACCTCAGGCGTTGGAAGATGTATTAAAAAAATTCTGACTCCACGATAGCCAAAGTAACAGAGGTTGCCGCTAACGCTGATGCAACTTCAAACAATAAAAATAGAACATCTTAGGAGTAACACTATGGATAACTTAACTGTTGCCATCTGTATGGGACTGTACTACTGGTTTGCCCGTTTGCGTTTGGGGTACACCTTATCGGGCATGTTAATTCAGCCTATTGCGATTGCCGTATTTGTTGGTTTGTTACTGGGCGATATGAAAACTGCGATGATTATTGGCGCAGGAATGCAATTGGTTTATCTGGGCGTAACCTCCACTCCCGGTGGTAATGTGCCATCAGATCCGGCATTAGCTGCCTGTATCGCTTTACCGATTGCGGTTAAAGCCGGCATGGACCCTAATCTGGCCATCGCACTGGCAATACCGTTTGGGGTGATCGGCGTGTTTATTGACCAGCTACGTCGTACGTTGAACGCTATCTGGGTTCATATGGCGGATAAGTATGCTGAACAGGCAAATATGCGCGGCATCATGATGTGTGCATTCTTGTATCCGGCGTTGCTGGGATTAGTCATTCGCTTCCCGGTCGTGTTTGCCGCCAACTATTTTGGTCAGGGCGTAGTCGAAAAATTCCTGGCATTAATGCCTCACTGGTTAACCCATTCCTTTGAAATCATGGGCGGCATCCTGCCAGCACTTGGTTTTGCTATCACCATTATGGTTATCGGTAAAAAGAGTTTACTGCCGTACTTTATTGCAGGTTTCTTCGCCGTTATTTACTTAAAGGTCGACATCATGGCTATGGCGATTTTCGGTACCTGCGCGGCGTTCTTAGTAAAAAACATGGCGAAGAGTGAAGGAGCATAATCATGAGCACCACAGATAACGCAATGATGGATCATGAGCTGGTTGAAAGAGCTCGTCAGACGAATGTACTGACCAAAAGAGATATCACTAAAGCCTGGTTTCTTTACTGGCTGGGGGCTGAGGTTTCTAACTCGTATGAACGTCTGCAAAGCCTGATTTTCTGCGCCTCCATGACGCCGATTATTAAAAAACTGTACCCACAAAAAGAAGAGCAGGTTGATGCCCTTAAACGCCACCTGAATTTCTTTAACAGTGAACAGACCTTTGGTGCCGTGATTCAGGGCGTTGCCATTGCAATGGAAGAACAAAAAACCCGTGGTGAAGCCATTACCGACTCTTCTATTACCGGTATTAAAACAGGTCTGATGGGACCATTAGCAGGTATTGGTGACTCAATCGTATGGGCAGCTATTATGCCATTGCTGATTGCTATCTTTATTCCTTTTGCCGCAAGCGGTAGCGCATGGGGCGGTATTATGCCGGTAGTACTGTATACCGGTATTACACTGGCAATTAGTTATGGTTTAGCACACAAAGGCTACACCCTGGGGCGTGAGTCAATAATTAGCTTACTGCAGGGGGGGAACATCAAAGAACTGATTTACGGGGCCAACGTACTGGGCCTGATAATGATGGGTGCCTTGTCTGCCAGCTACGTTAAGATCACCACACCATTGAAAATCAGTGCCCTGGAAGGCTCGGAAATTGTCGTTCAGCAGATTCTGGACTCGATTGCTCCCGGTCTGTTACCTCTGGCGGCGGTATTCTCTATTTATCTGTTCTTACTGAAGAAAGGTCCTCGCTATACCACTATTTTATTCTCGGTAGTGATACTTAGCCTGTTCTGTTCTTTGACTGGCCTGCTATAAGGAAATCTGGATGAATATCTACCAACGACTGGGGTTGAAGCGAGTGATCAATGCCAGCGGGAAGATGACGATTCTTGGTGTCTCCTCCGTTGCGGCGGAGGTGATGCAAGCCACCGCCGAAGCCGCAGCTTCGTTTGTTGAAATTGATGAACTGGTCGATCGCGTCGGCCAGTTAATATCGCAACATACCGGAGCAGAAGACAGTTATGTCACTTCATGTGCGTCAGCAGGAATCGCTATTGCCGTTGCCGCTGCGGTTACCCGTGGGGAACCCGACTTGGTTGCTCAACTTCCTGACAGTCAGGGATTGGCTAACCAAATCGTTATGCTACGTGGACACAATATCGACTATGGTGCTCCGATTACCACCGCGA
Source organism: Limnobaculum xujianqingii (assembly GCF_013394855.1). Taxonomy (NCBI): domain Bacteria; kingdom Pseudomonadati; phylum Pseudomonadota; class Gammaproteobacteria; order Enterobacterales; family Budviciaceae; genus Limnobaculum; species Limnobaculum xujianqingii. The sequence continues at coordinate 843,683 of NZ_JABMLK010000002.1, forward strand.
TTCGCCTGGGTGGCGGTAAAGTGATTGAGGTAGGGCAAAGTAATCTGTCTTATCGCTGGCAGTTAGAAAAAGCCATCAGTTCCGATACCGCCGCTTTGCTATACGTCAAATCTCATCATTGTGTACAAAAAGGGATGGTAGCGCTGAAAGACTTCGTCGAGGTTGCTCAAAACCACCATCTCCCATTGATTGTTGATGCAGCCGCAGAAGAAGATTTACGCGCCTATGTAGCTGCGGGTGCCAGCATGGTGATTTACAGTGGCGCTAAAGCACTGGATGCACCTACTTCAGGATTTATTACCGGGCAGGAGCAATGGATTCGCCACTGCAAAGCTCAACATAACGGTATTGCCCGTGCCATGAAGGTCGGCAAGGAAAATATGGTCGGACTGGTGATGGCAATGGAACGTTATCAGACTCATCAACCTGACTGGGCGCAGCAATTGCCCGAGCTTAAGCAGGTTGCACAAAAGATATCTGCTATTGCTGGCTTTCAGGCAGATATTGAACAGGATGAAGCCGGGCGTGCTATTTATCGCATTCGGGTAAAAGTCGACGCCTCCCAACTGGGGCTAAATGCTGTAGAGGTTGAAGAACTGCTGCGTACGGGAGAAGTTGCCATTTATACCCGTCACTATTTTCTTCACCAGGGAGTATTCAGTTTTGATCCACGTGGATTAAAAAATGATGATTTCGCCCTGATTGTGGCTCGTTTGCAGGAAATATCTCAATTATCCGGAGCTCAGCATGCAGCAAATTAATTTTTATCAGCAACGGGTTGCCCTTAATGTGCTGGCTAAAGATGTGGCAAATGCGGTTGATGTGTATCGGGCTGCGGAAGGTCATGCCGTAGTGGGAATTATTTCCGCACAGTTCAATACGGTTGAAGAGGGAGTTGCGGAAGTAAAACGATGGATGGAACAAGTGCCTGCTATTTCCGTTGGTTTGGGTGCCGGGTCAGCACAGCAGTTTTATAAAGCCGCGATGATTGCAGCGCAAACTGCTCCAGCTCACGTTAATCAAACCTTTACCGGCTGTGGTTTTGCTGCGGGTGCACTGGCTGCGCGTGGTGTAACCAATACTCGTATTAATGCATTAATTTCGCCTACAGGTACACCAGGGAGCGTGATTATTTCTACTGGTGTGCATAGCAGTCAGGGATTACCCGCCATTGTCAGTTGTGATACGGCAGTAAAAATGATTCAGGATCTTGGTGGTCACGCGGCGAAATTCTTCCCGATGGGAGGGATGAAGTCATTACCAGAGCTCAAAGCACTGGCTGAAAGCTGTGTACGTAACGGTATGACGATGATTGAACCTACGGGGGGCATTGACCTGAACAACTTTCGTCCAATTCTTGAAACTTGCCTTGAAGCTGGCGTTGAGCAAGTTATGCCGCATATCTACAGTTCAATTATTGATGCTGATAGTGGTAACACGCGTATACCAGATATGGTGAAGTTACTGGATATAGTGAAATCCGTCATGAAGTCGTTTTGACCGCATTGGGTAATATGTTGAATCAGCCGGTCATTAAAATTGCTGATTATCAGTAGCTTTAATGACCGGAACTGAGTTTTAGACTAATTCGTTTTCGGCTTAGGTATTCAGCCATCCACGATGATTATTTTTTAGGCTTAAACCGCAACAAACGGTTGGCATTGCCCACTACAGTAATAGACGATAACGCCATGGCTGCACCGGCCACCACCGGACTGAGTAACGCACCGGTCAATGGATAAAGCACACCCGCTGCAATCGGAATACCCAGAGAGTTGTAAATAAAGGCACCCAACAGGTTCTGCTTCATATTGCGTAATGTCGCTTTAGATAATTCCAGCGCATCGGCAACGCCGCTCAGGCTATGGCGCATCAGGGTGATAGCAGCGGTTTCAATGGCAATATCGCTGCCGCCTCCCATGGCAATACCCACATCGGCACAGGCCAGTGCCGGCGCATCATTAATGCCATCACCTACCATGGCAACTTTATGTCCTGCCTGCTGTAGCTGTTTAATGGCATCGGCTTTACCATCAGGTAATACGCCAGCGATAACTTTATCAATGCCAGCTTCTTTAGCGATGGCATTGGCAGTAACATGATTATCTCCGGTTAGCATCACCAGTTGATAACCCTGTTGATGTAAGCGCTGCAATGCCTGAATGCTGTCGTTTCTTAATGGATCGCGAATGGCGAACACGGCGACTAATATGCCGTTTGCTGCCAGCAATACCGGTGTTGCCCCTCGTTCTGCTTCAGTGCGGATAGCTTCAGTTGCGGCGCTGATATCGACTTGCTGTTCTGTCATCAACCGATCGTTACCCAGCAGTAACACAGCCTCACCAACGGACCCACTAACCCCTAAACCTCGCAGAGTGCGAAATTCACTGACCTGCGGCAAACTTATTGCTTCAGCTTTAGTGATGATCGCGTGAGCTAATGGATGGCTGGCACCTTGTTCTAAGGCTGCTGCCCATTCCAGTACCTGAGCTTCAGTTGCCTGATTAAAGGTATGAATGGCGGTAACCTGTGGTTTACCTTCGGTTAGCGTACCGGTTTTATCAAAAATCACCGTATCAACGGCACTGGCCTGTTGCAGCGCATCGGCATCACGTACCAGTACTCCTAATTCAGCGGCACGACCAACGCCGGAGATAATCGACATTGGCGTAGCCAGACCCAGCGCACAAGGGCAGGCGATAATCAGTACCGTGGTAACAATCACCAGGGTATACACCAGCTGTGGTTGCGGCCCAACCAGATACCAAATCAGTCCGCTGATTAATGCGATAGCAACCACTACCGGTACAAATACCGCGGAGATACGGTCAGCCATACGGCCGATTTCTGGCTTACTGCTCTGAGCCTGACGCACCAGCTTAATAATACGAGCCAGCGTGGTTTGGTTACCGATAGCACCTGCACGGAACAGGGCACTACCATCCTGAACCACAGTACCTGCATGAACGCGATCCTGTGCTGATTTCTGCTGTGGCATGGCTTCACCGGTCAACATAGCTTCATCCAGCCAGATCTCGCCCTGTATCACTTCGCCATCCACCGGAACCCGATCGCCAGTGGTCAGTCGAATTGACATGCCCACCTGAACTTCAGACAGCGGGATGACTTTTTCACCCTGTTCGGTAACCACTTTGGCGGTTGGTGGTGTCAGATCCAGCAATCGTTCCAGCGCTTTTGACGAGCGTTGTCTTGCCCGCTGTTCCAGCGCATGGCCTAAATTGATCAGACCGATAATCATAGCGCTGGCTTCAAAGTAGATATGCCGGGCAGCCATTGGAAAAATCTGTGGCCAGATAGCAACGCTGATGGAGTAAATCCAGGCGGCACCAGTACCCAATGCAATCAGGGTATCCATAGTGGCGCTGCGGTTCATCAGGCTACGCCAGGCATTCACATAGAAATGCCCTCCGGCAGCAATTATCACTGCCAGCGTGATCAGTCCGGTCACAATCCAGTAAGGTTGGTTATCAGCCGTCACCATCATGGTGCCACCAAAAACGCCCCACAGCATAAGTGGAACACCTAATGCCAGCGCCAGTGCGGATTGCCAACGGTATTTACGAATGCTTTTTTGTGAAGTTTCGTGCTGACGGGCGCGGCGTTGATCTTCATCCTGAATGATCTCCGCACCATAACCCGCTTTTTGTACTGCATTGATCAGCTCAGCTTGCTGTGGTTGACCAAACACCATGGCGCTGCGCTCTGCCAGATTGACCCGAGCCTGTTCAACGCCGGGAACACTTTCCAGCGCTTTCTGAACTTTGTTAACACAACTGGCGCAGCTCATACCGCTAAGCAGTAGCTGCACGCTATCATCATTATCGTCTGGCACTATCGTTGGTAATGCGTCTGCCGGATGGCTGTTCTCCGCCGCTGTCATTGGCTCCGGCTTTTCTGATACTGACAGCGGCTCAGTTTTTGGGTGAGCGGTACCGGTACTCAGGCTGGCTTCATAGCCAGCTTGTTTAACGGCTTCGATTAATACCGAAGGTTCCGCACTACCGTAAATCTCGGCTTTATCTAAAGTTACATCCGCCGCCAGTACACCATCAACGGCTTCCAGCGCTTTGGTGGTTGCGCCGGTGCAGTGACCACATGAGAGGCCTGACAGATCTAACGTCACGTCTGGTTTGGCAGTCTCAGCCTGATAGCCAGCCTGCTCAACCGCAGCAATTAACTCAGCGTCAGACAGTTCACTGACTACTTTAGCCTGAGTAACATTCACATCGCTGGACTGTACACCGGGCAGGGCATCCAGTGCTTTTTTAACTCTGCCGGCACAACCCATGCAGGACAAACCGGTCAGTTGCAGAATAGTAGTGTGTTGCATAATAGACTCCTGATTACTTGCTCAGATTTTTCTACCGTAATTGGCTTTTCTTAGCTGTAATGAAGTTTAAACCTTCCAGCAACGGGAAGGTCAAGGGTTGTTTTAAATCTGTTGTGATTAAAATTCCGGAATGATTTTTTAGCCGTATACAACCCAGGCAGAATAAGTACACTGAGTACCAGGTAGGGGTAAACGATGATAAAGCGTCCCCGGACAGGCTAATAGTGATAAGGATATTTGATGAATACCGCTAATATTTTGAAAGCGTTAGAAAAGCTCGATCATGATCAACGTTGGAAATATATGATTGAGCTGGGGAAAAAGGCTAAAAATTATCTAACGCTATCTCAGTCATTAACTTCCCTTTCTGTTTCTGATGTTCACTATCACCGGGTGATAGCTCTGATGTCGGCTCACGGTTCTCACGATCGTGCCATGATAGCCAGAGCGCTTGAGGATGCTTCCAACTTACACTTATCCTCCGCCATTACTTTAGCCGCTCAACACTTAGATGCTGACCAGATAGTGGATTTGGTTCCCGGACTATCAAAAAAGCGCCGCCATTTGATGTTTATGGCGTTATTACGCGTCAGAAGAACAGAGGTTAACGATCGTTTGTATAACCTGTTGGGTATTCATGAGAAACGTCAGCTTATCTCTTATACTTCTGAAACCTTTGTTCGCAGTCTGGATGCTTCACATTTTGACGGACTGGATTCATCACAGTGGGCGCGTTTAGCCTCGCGTTTTCCTTCTCTGACACAGCAGCTATTATCGGAACGTCTGAGTTCAACCCTTGAACCTTCGTGGTTATTGCAATCTTCGGTGACATACGTCTTGCATCGAATGTTTCGTTTTTCTCCAGATACCGGTCTGATATTACTGAAACAGGCCATGACACGCATGGAGCCACGACGCTTGCCCTTTAGCCTTTATGCTAAGCGGTTTGCTTCAGACATATCTACGCTGGTGCTGGCTAATCAGGGTTCGCTAAGCGTCACTTTTCCGCTCAATGCGTTAAAGCGTTTAGACAACGGTACATTGTGCCAACTAGCTCAGGCCGGTACGCTGACAAATCTGAGTCATGTATTTGCGAAGTTACTGCCTGAGCAGCGTATGGCGCTCTATGCGTCAGTGGGTGAGGCATGGCGAGATGCCAACGGAGCCTTGCCATTAAGCTATGTTAAAGCGTTATCCGAAAATCAGCGTGAAGCGGAAGCAAAACACGTATTTTCCTTGCCGCTGCTGGCTTCTCAACCTCTGTTACGTCTGCCTTATCTTGGGGTGTTATCTTTTCCTCAGGCTCTGGTGCTGGCGGAACCTTATCTGTCTCAGCCGGAAGGTGACTTGCGGGCAGCTGCAGTGAAATCATTGGTAGAAGGGGGGCGCTATCATTCGGATCGGCTTGGTGCCATTCTGGATTTCTGTTTAAAACGTGAAAACGAGCAGGACCCGGTACGATTAGCCATGATCGATGCGCTGGCCAGCCTGCCACCATCCCGCTGGTCATCTGCTCATCTTACGCAGCTTAAGGGCATTATTGATGCCGCTCTGCGTGCCCGTGACTGTTCTTTCCAGAGCATGGCCGAAGCTGCCCGTCTTCTGATGAGCATGGTTGTCTATCAGACGGACTTCGTGGTAGCGGAGCTGCCGGGGTTGGTAGAACGTATGGGGCGGCTTAACACCTTATCGTTGGAATCACGCATGACAGATGCGCAAATGATTCGATTGGCTCCGGTGTTAATTCCTTTGATGAAGGTATGGATAGCGCGTAATCATCACGAGCTGGCGCTGGGGTTAATATCTTGTTTTGGGCGACGGGCTAAGGCAGTACCTGAGTTTGCTCAGATGATGATAAAAATGACCTCCGATCAACGAGGCCATGTGGCTCGATCCGGACTGAATAGTTTGATCCGAATGGAGTTTAAGCCGCAGGTTGCAGAACTTATCCCGGCGTTAATTAAACAGGATGAAGGCTGGATTCAAGTCAGAGAAGTGGCTGAATACTTGCATCGTTATCGCCAGAGTTTATTAACGCCATTTTTAACTTATCGCGTTTATAAAGGGCGTTTTAGTTCTGGTTCAACGGCAACCATCCCCGGGTTCTATAATGGCTTTGCCCGCTGGACCGAGAGCCAACAGCAGCAATACGCTAAAGCTTTGCAGGGAATTATTAACAGCAGTAAACGCAATGCCTGGGAGCTGTATCAGGTGGTTAATCAGTTAGCAGCAATGCCATCCATTGATTTATCACCTTTGATTAAACTTGCGGATGTAAGAACCAGCGATGCTGCCTTACGGGATAAATCCCTTGAGGCATTAGGGCGTGCAGATGCTGGTCGCGGTGTGGCTGCATTGCTTGATGCATTAGACGATGCTCGTGCCCGGGTTGCTATTTATGCTTTGCGGCGTTCATTGCTCAATATGCCAGGCCGACAGGCATTAAACCTGTTGAGCGCGGTAACCAGTACTAAGATTACTGTAGTAAAAGAGGTTATCCGCCTGGCGGGTGAATTTGAAGGCGAAGAAACCTATACTTTTCTTCGTCGCTTTGCCAGAACAGAAAACTTGCATCCTGATGTTGAGATCGCTCTGCTACGCGCTTTCTGGGGATATCTCAATCATGATGAAGTCTGGGCAGATTTTCATGCCGCAGCGCGTAATCCGCGGGCTGCACTGGCTCGAAGTACTATTCGTATACCTCAGGAAGGACTTTCAGTTAAGGGCCAACAGCAATTAGCCATACAGATGATGCTGCTACTTGGACATACGGATGCTCAGGTTCAGCGTGAAACACTGGAACGTCTGGTGTTTATGCCGTTAGGATTCCCTGATACAGGGCTACGCAATGCATTAATTCCTCTGCTGGAAAATATCGACCCATCAATTTGTCAGCTTGTCGCGCAGGCTTTGCTGGCAATGTATGCCAGTGATAACGATGCTGAACTGGTGAATACCTTTGCCGGAGTGACTCAGGCGCAGTCGCTGGTGGCGATTGTCAGTGCATATGCGCAAAGAAAACAGATTAATTCATATGGTTTAGCCTGGTCAGCTCAGCAGTTAGGGGAGCGATTGTTAGCCCGCCGCTGGCAGCCAGGGCAGGCAATACGGCTGGCCATAATGATGCTTAATCCTTCTGTCAGTCTGGCTTTTATTCAGCAGATTCAACAGTCTGAGTTGTTGCATCCCGGAGCGGTAGAAGCCGGTTTAACCACGCTGAGAAAGATGGCGATAGCCAATACCCGACGGGAGTTAGAACTGATTGAGTTTGCATTGCGGTCAGCTTCTGATACGGGATTGCGTCGCCTTGGGTTAGGATTATTGTGTGAATTAGCCGATAAATATGGCTGGAATAAAGCGCTGCGGGAGTCTCTTCAGGGCTACCGGATTGACCCATCTCTGTGGATATCCGATGTGGCCGAGCTGATTATTCCACCACCAACACTGCCTGAGGCTGAAAGTATAAATTGATACGGTTAACCATCAGATAAGTTACTAATAGCGCCATTGGATTAAGATATCCAGTGGCGCTACCTCCCCATATGCCTTTTTATTATTTGTTATGTCTATCCATTCTTTAATCTAATGAAACCAGCGGGATACTCTTAGACAGAATAATTCTAAAGGATCCGCATACCCATGTCAGATAAGGCTTTACCTGTCCCGGTTTTACCGTTGTCACAGGAACAATTAGAACGGTTGAAGACTGCTACTTCCGGCTTGACGCCAGTACAGCTTGCCTGGGTATCAGGCTATTTGTGGGGATTAACCGATCGGGAGATCAATACGCTTACTGCGGCAATACCGTCATCAACCTCTGCTGCTACAGCTCGTCCGGTCACGATTTTATCCGCCTCGCAAACCGGTAATGCACGCCGACTGGCAACCCAGTTGCGTGACGATCTTAGCCATGCCGGATTATTTGCAACCTTAGTGAATGCCGGTGAGTATAAGTTTAAGCAGATCGATCAGGAACGGCAGCTTATTGTGGTGGCCTCAACTCAGGGAGAAGGTGATGCGCCGGAAGAGGCGATTGCATTGTATAAATACCTGTTTTCCAAAAAGGCTCCGGCGTTGAGTCAGACGCAGTTTGCGGTTTTTGGTCTGGGGGATACTTCTTATGAAAACTTCTGTCAGACCGGTAAAGATTTTGACCGTCGTCTGGAAGAGCTGGGAGCTAAACGCTTGCTGGCGCGAGTGGATGCAGATGTTGATTATCAATCGCTGGCTGAGCAATGGCGCCATCAGATTGTTGAACGCCTAAAGGCCGAAGTGCCTGCTTCGCTGCCGTCATCCGCTGCCCATACGCAGGGTATCAGTGAAAACCACAGTAAATACACCAAACAACAGCCGCTGATCGCCTCGTTATCGGTTAATCAAAAGATTACTTCACGGAGTTCCGATCGCGATGTGCGCCATATAGAAATTGATTTGGGTGACTCAGGGCTAAGTTATCAGCCAGGGGATGCGTTAGGCGTCTGGTTTCAGAATGATGCTGAATTAATTGAAGTTTTACTGTCAGAGCTGAGCATTGACGGTGATACTCAGGTTGAAGTTCAGGGCAAGCCACAACCGCTGAAAGACGCGCTCAAATATCACTATGAGCTGACACAAAATACTACCGCCATTGTAGAGTTTTATGCCAATTACAGTGGCGACTCACGTTTGGTTGAGTTGTTAACGAATAAAGCCCGACTACAAGAATATGCCCATAACACACCAATTGTAGATATGGTTCGCCATGCGCCTTCATCAATGGATGCTCAGACTTTGTTAACTATGCTGCGTCCTATTACTCCACGCCTTTACTCTATTGCTTCATCACAGGAAGAAGTTGGCAGTGAAGCTCATCTCACCGTTGGTGTGGTGCGCTATAACGTGGATGGAAATTCTCGTACCGGAGGCGCATCGGGTTATCTGGCAGATCGTCTGGAAGAAGAGGGCGATATTGCGGTGTTCATTGAACACAACGATAACTTCAGATTGCCAGACGATCCTTCTACCCCAGTGGTTATGATTGGGCCAGGAACCGGTATCGCACCGTTTCGTGCTTTTATGCAACAGCGTGAAGCGACCGGAGCAGAAGGCAAAAACTGGCTATTTTTTGGTAATCCTCATTTTACTTCTGATTTCCTCTATCAGGTGGAATGGCAGCGCTATGTAAAAAGCGGCTTGCTAAACCGTATTGATTTAGCCTGGTCAAGAGATCAACAACATAAAGTGTATGTACAAGATAAGCTGCGGGAAAACGGCAGCGAACTGTGGCAATGGATTCAGGATGGCGCCCATCTGTATGTCTGTGGTGATGCCAATCGCATGGCAAAAGATGTGGAACGTGCATTACTGGACGTTGTGTCAACGCACGGGGCTATGGACCCTGAGCAGGCCGACGAGTTTTTAAGCGAACTGCGTATCGATAAACGCTATCAGCGAGATGTTTACTAATGAGCAATGATTCAGAGATTAAACTGTCTGACAACGAGCGGCTAAAACGTGAGAGTAATTTTTTACGTGGAACCATTGCCGATGATTTGAAAGATGGCCTCACCGGCGGATTTCGCGGTGACAACTTTCAGCTGATCCGTTTTCACGGTATGTATCAGCAAGACGATCGTGACTTACGCGCAGAGCGAGCGGAACAGAAGCTGGAACCACTATTAAATGTGATGCTGCGTTGCCGCCTGCCGGGGGGGATTATTACTCCTCAGCAGTGGTTGGGTATCGACCGCTTTGCCGCTGAAGATACGCTGTACGGCAGTATTCGCCTGACGACACGGCAAACTTTCCAGTTTCATGGCGTCCTGAAAAATGATATCAAACCAATGCATCAATTGTTGCATCGGTTAGGTATGGACTCCATTGCCACGGCCGGTGACGTCAACCGCAATGTGTTATGTACCTCTAATCCCGTTGAGTCGGAACTGCATCAGCAGGCATACGAGTGGGCAAAGAAAATTTCTGAACACTTACTGCCAAAAACTCGCGCCTATGCTGAAATCTGGCTGGATGGGGAAAAGCTGGAAACTACCGACGTAGAACCGATTCTCGGTGCGACTTATTTGCCGCGTAAATTTAAAACCAGCATAGTGATTCCACCGGATAATGATGTGGATCTGCATGCTAACGATCTTAACTTTGTTGCCATTGGTGAGAATGGTCAGTTGGTCGGTTTTAACGTACTGGTAGGTGGTGGTTTGGCGATGACACACGGGGATAAACTGACTTATCCGCGTAAGGCCTCCGAGTTTGGTTATATCTCGTTAGAACATACTTTGGCGATTGCGGAAGCTGTGGTGACCACCCAGCGCGATTGGGGCAACCGTTCTGAACGTAAAAATGCCAAGACCAAATATACTCTGGAGCGGGTGGGTGTTGATGCCTTTAAGCAAGAGGTAGAGAAACGGGCCGGGGTGAGTTTTGCTCCTGTTGTTCCTTATCATTTCACTCGCCGTGGCGATCGAATTGGTTGGGTAGAGGGTATTGATAAACAGTGGCACTTAACGCTGTTTATCGAAAATGGTCGTCTGCTGGATTATCCCGGTAAGTCGCTAAAAACAGGCATGGCTGAAATTGCCAAAATCCATAAAGGGGATTTTCGCCTGACTGCCAATCAAAATCTGATTGTGGCGGGAGTTGCTGCTAAAGATAAAGCCAAAGTAGAGAAACTGGCTCGCCAACATGGATTAATTAATGATGGAGTATCGGAGCAGCGCAAAAATTCTATGGCCTGCGTTTCGTTTCCGACTTGTCCGTTGGCGATGGCTGAAGCAGAACGTTTCCTGCCAGATTTTATTACTCAGGTAGAGCAGGTAATGGAAAAGCATCAGTTGCCTGATGAACACATTATTCTGCGAGTGACCGGCTGCCCTAACGGCTGCGGACGGGCAATGCTGGCAGAAGTCGGGCTGGTGGGCAAAGCGCCGGATCGTTATAACCTGCATATTGGCGGCAATCGTGAAGGTACGCGGATTCCGCGTATGTATCGTGAAAATATTACTTCAGCACAAATACTGTCTGAGCTGGATGGTTTGATTGGCCGTTGGGCCAGCGATCGTCAGGAGCAGGAAGGGTTTGGCGATTATGTTATCCGCGCCGGAATTATCAAACCGGTGGTTGATTCGGCTCGTGATTTCTACGATTAAGGAGACATTATGTCGCACCTGAATTTAGCCCGGTTAAATCAGCTAACGGCAGATGAGCAGAAAGCTGAACTGGCGGAGGTGAACCGCCAGTTAGAATCGCTATCTGCTGCCCGGCGTGTTGCATGGGCGCTGGAGAATTTGCCAGAAAACAAAGTGCTTTCTTCCAGCTTTGGTATTCAGGCGGCGGTTTGTCTTCATTTAGTGACCCGACAGCAGCCAGAAATACCGGTGATTCTGACGGATACCGGTTATCTGTTTCCTGAAACTTATCAGTTTATCGATAGCCTGACGGAGCAGCTTAAGCTTAACTTGCAGGTTTATCGTTCTCCTTATTCTCCTGTCTGGCAGGAGAGCCGCTACGGCAAGTTATGGGAGCAGGGTGTTGAAGGCATTGAGCGTTATAACCAGCTAAATAAAGTTGAGCCAATGAATCGGGCGTTAGCGGAATTACAGGCACAAACCTGGTTTGCTGGTTTGCGTCGTGAGCAATCCAGCTCCCGGGCTCAATTACCGGTACTCGCTATTCAGCGTGGGGTATTCAAATTTTTACCGATTATTGATTGGGATAATCGTCAGATTTATCAATATTTGACGGATAACGGTTTGAATTATCATCCTTTATGGGAGCAGGGCTATTTATCGGTGGGGGATACTCATACCACTCGTAAATGGGAGCCTGGTATGAGTGAGGAGGAGACGCGGTTTTTTGGGTTGAAGCGGGAGTGTGGGTTGCATGAGGGGTGATGACCAAGAACTGGTGAATCTCATTTATCGAATTCAGAGGACATTCCGGTCGTAAAATCTGAAGTGCTTATATAGGATTTGTGCTCGACCGGAAGACCGTCTGTACTTGAAATCGGAGTGCGTTGGGCCTGGCCGGGCTACGGGCACTTCGTTAGCTTACGCCAAGTCGACCCCCACGCCCGTCCCTCCCAACGATTGGCACTGCTAACAGACAGATAGAGCACTCCGTTGGCTTACGTAAAGTTGACCTTCACGCCGTCCCTCCCGACAATTGGCACTGCTAACAGACAGATAAAGCACTTAGTTGGCTTACGCCAAGTTGACCTCCACGCCGTCCCTCCCAACGATTGGTATTGCTGACAGATAGGGCACTTCGTTGGTGTGCATCAAGTTGATTCCCTTGGTATTTTTATTGCGTATTGCTTCGCAACTTAATGATATGTGAATGGATTGCGTCAGGCTGTTTGGATAGCATTGATGGCAGTTAATGGAATGGTTTAATAATCAATTCATTGATTGTGTTATCGGGGTTATAGATAAGCAGGGTTCTTTACATCCCAGTGTTAATCGGTCAATATATGTGCCGATAGCACGTGTTTATTACAGGGGTGAAAAATGATAAAGACCCATGCAAAAATAACTAAAAAGACGGTCAGTGTGACGTTGGATCCAATCTTGTATCAAAAGGCTCGCGATATGGGTATTAATTTCTCAGCAGTATTGACTCAGGCTATTGAGGTGCAGTTGCAGGCAGCATCGGTTGCTCAATGGAAGCATGAAAACCAACAGGCGATGGAAGAGCTGAACCGGATTAGTGAAGAGGGTGGTTTACTTTCCGATGAGTATCGGGCGTTTTAATGGTGCAATATACCGTCTATCGTAATACGGGTAATAACAAGGATTACCCGTACTTATTGAATGTACAAAGTCATCTGATTGATGCGTTAACCACGCGCTTGGTGATTCCTCTTTTCCCTCGTAGTCGGTTTAAGGGGAAGGTGCCTCAACATCTGTGTCCGATATTAACCATTGGGGAGGCTGAGTATCTTTTGATGACTCATGAAATGGCCAGCGTGCGTCAAAGTATGCTGGGTGACGAAGTATGTCAGGCCCAGCATTATCGTGAGGTGATTAAAGCTGCCATTGATTTTATGATTGATGGGTTTTAGTGCCATCAGCAGATATTAAATACTTCCTGAACCAGGCCAGGGTTCTTTCCCAGGCAAGTTCTGCTGCATCTTTGTCATAGCGTGGCGTTGAGTCATTGTGAAAACCATGATTAACGCCGGGATAAATATAGGCTTCATAAGTTTTATGATTGGCTTTCAGTGCAGCTTCATAAGCTGGCCAGCCTTCATTAATGCGGGAGTCTAACTCCGCATAGTGCAACAATATTGGCGCTTTGATGTGCGGTACATCTTCCGTTTTGGCCTGTCGGCCATAGAACGGAACCGCAGCTGCCAGTTCCGGATAGGCCACTGCGGCAGCATTAGCCACACCTCCACCGTAGCAGAAACCGGTCATACCTACTTTTCCTGTTGTTGCATCGTGATGCATTAAAAACTCAATGGCGGCAAAGAAGTCATTCATTAATTTTGTGGGATCGACCTGCTGCTGTAACTCACGTCCTTTATCATCGTTTCCGGGGTAGCCGCCTACTGAGCTTAACCCATCCGGAGCTAGTGCTATGAATCCTGCTTTTGCCAGTCGTCGTGCTACATCTTCAATATAGGGATTGAGTCCACGATTTTCGTGTACCACAACTACTCCGGGTACTTTACCGCTGGCTTTCGCCGGACGGACGAAATAACCCCGAACGCTGCCGTGCCCCAACGGTGATGGATATTGGATATATTCAGCGATAATCTCAGGATCGGTAAACTCCACCTGTTGTGCATAACTGTAGTCGGGCATCAGCAATGACCCTAATGCAGCTGCCGATACGCCCCCTACCACCATCTTAGTCGCCAGATCGAGGAACTCACGTTTACTGATGCGCCCATGTACATAGAAATCAAAATACTCAAGTAGTGCAGGGGGAAAATCTTTTGCGGTGAGACGAGTCATATACTGGCTCCATGTTTGATAGTATTTGGTAAGTATAAATAATGGTCTGTTATTGGCTGTTTTGTAAACATAAGGTCCAATAATCTTTTCCCTATTCCATTCAGCTATATCAAATTCCATTTGGTGATTTCATTCGTTAGCAACGACTCTCTATAGTCAGGTTATTGTTTTGTTAAGAACCTGAAGGTCATTGTGGATTATTTACCCCTGTTTGCCGATTTGAAACACCGTCCGGTACTGGTTGTTGGCGGTGGTGAAATTGCTGCCCGTAAAATTGGCCTGTTATTAAGTGCCGGAGCGGAAGTGTTTGTGGTGGCTAAAGCGCTTGGTGCTGAGGTAAATAAACTGTATCAGGAAAAGGCGTTGCACTGGCTGGCTCAAGAGTTTGACACCCATCAGTTAGACGACATTTTTTTAGTGGTGGCTGCAACCAATGACAGCACGTTGAATGCCAGAGTATTTCAGGCGGCTAATCAGCGCCGTCGTTTAATTAATGTGGTGGACGATCCTGCGCGTTGCTCATTCATTTTTCCTTCAATTATTGACCGCTCACCGTTGGTCGTTGCGATTTCTTCTGGTGGTAAAGCACCGGTATTAGCCCGTTTGTTACGGGAGAAGCTGGAGGCGTTATTACCCGCCAGTCTCGGTCAGGTTGCTGATATAGCCGGTAACTGGCGTACCAGGGTTAAACAACAACTTCATTCATTAAGTGAACGCCGTCACTTCTGGGAACGTCTGTTTGATGGTCGCTTTGCTTCGCTGATAGCGGCAAATCGAGTCGAAGAGGCAGAGGTTGAGCTTGAACAACAGCTCTACCATCCCGCGTCAACAGCAGGTGATGTTACCTTGGTTGGCGCTGGTCCCGGAGATCCAGGGCTACTGACATTAAATGGGTTACGAGCCATTCAACAGGCCGATGTGGTACTGCATGATGCGCTGGTTACGCCAGATATACTGGAACTGGTACGTCGTGATGCCACGCTAATTAGCGTAGGAAAGCGTGCCGGAGCGCATTCAGTACAACAGGAAGAAACCAATCAATTACTGGTTGAATTAGCCCGACAGGGTAAACGCGTTGTACGCCTGAAAGGTGGCGATCCCTTTATTTTTGGTCGGGGGGGTGAAGAACTGGAAGTACTGGTAAATGCAGGAATTCCCTATCAGGTTGTTCCGGGTATTACTGCTGCTGCGGGAGCGGCAGCTTATGCGGGAATTCCTCTGACTCATCGCGATTATGCTCAGAGTATTACGTTTATTACCGGGCACTGTAAGCCTGAATCTGACGGTCTTAACTGGTCTCAATTGGCTCAGGGTCACCAAACACTGGCAATTTATATGGGAACGGTAAAAGCCAGCGATATCCAACAACAGCTGATAAATCATGGTCGTTCAGCGTCTACTCCGGTGGCAGTCATTAGCCGGGGAACACGCAGCGATCAGAAAGTACTAACCGGCACGCTCTCACAGCTGCATGAGCTGGCCCGTGAAGCACCAACTCCCGCATTGCTGGTGATTGGTGAGGTTGCGGCACTGCATCAGCGGCTGAACTGGTTCGGTGAATCTGCTCAACCATCATTAACATCACAGAATAGTCCGGCGCAGTGGCAGTCGGTAGTCAATCTGGCCTGATGGCCTTCAGACAGAGAATTGAGGTATTGAACGTGGACCAAAAACGACTGACTCACTTACGCCAACTGGAAGCAGAAAGCATTCATATTATTCGGGAAGTGGCTGCTGAATTTGCTAATCCGGTCATGCTTTATTCCATTGGAAAAGATTCATCGGTAATGCTGCATCTGGCGCGTAAAGCCTTTTTTCCCGGTAACTTGCCGTTTCCTTTACTGCATGTGGATACCGGCTGGAAATTTCAGGAGATGTATCAGTTCCGCGATCGCACGGCCAAAGCTTATGGCTGCGATCTGCTGGTGCATAAAAATCCGGAAGGAGTAGCCATGGGAATTAACCCCTTTGTGCACGGTAGTGCGAAGCATACCGATATTATGAAAACCGAAGGGTTGAAACAGGCGCTGAATAAGTATGGTTTTGATGCCGCCTTTGGCGGTGCCCGTCGCGATGAAGAGAAATCCCGGGCCAAAGAGCGTATTTATTCGTTCCGCGATCGTTTCCATCGCTGGGACCCTAAGAATCAGCGCCCTGAACTGTGGCATAACTACAACGGGCAGATTAACAAGGGAGAGAGCATTCGTGTATTCCCGCTCTCTAACTGGACTGAACTGGATATCTGGCAATACATCTTTCTGGAAAATATAGAGATTGTTCCTCTGTATCTGGCAAAACCTCGGCCGATTCTGGAACGTGACGGCATGCTGATGATGATTGATGACAACCGCATTAACCTGCAACCGGGGGAGGTGATTGTCAAACGTAAAGTCCGTTTCAGAACTCTGGGATGCTGGCCGCTAACCGGAGCGGTTGAGTCCGAAGCGGAAACCCTACCGGAAATTATTGAAGAAATGCTGGTATCAACCACCAGTGAACGTCAGGGGCGGGTTATCGATCGGGATCAGTCAGGCTCGATGGAATTGAAGAAACGTCAGGGTTATTTCTGAGGAATAGATGATGAGTGAAGTAATTAATCAGCCTGTTAACGTGAATGAGGCTATTGCCAGACAAATCGCGGAACAGGGCGGCGTTGAAGCTTATCTTCACGCTCAGCAAAATAAGAGCCTGTTACGTTTTCTTACCTGCGGCAGTGTTGATGATGGTAAAAGTACCCTGATTGGACGATTACTGCATGATACCCGCCAGATTTATCAGGATCAGCTTACAACACTGCATAATGACAGCAAACGTATCGGTACTGCCGGTGAAAAACTGGATTTGGCACTGTTGGTCGATGGCTTACAGGCAGAACGCGAACAGGGCATCACCATTGATGTGGCCTATCGCTATTTTTCCACTGAAAAACGTAAATTCATTATTGCCGATACTCCAGGGCATGAACAATACACGCGTAACATGGCAACCGGGGCATCCACCTGTGATGTCGCCATTTTGCTAATTGATGCACGTAAAGGCGTTCTGGATCAGACGCGTCGCCATAGCTTTATTGCTACGCTACTGGGGATTCGTCATCTGGTGGTGGCGATAAATAAGATGGATTTGGTGGAATATCAACAGTCGGTTTTTGAGCAAATACGTACCGATTACCTGACGTTTGCGAATCAACTTCCGCAGCAAACGGATATTAAGTTCGTACCGCTCTCCGCTCTGGATGGGGACAACGTCGCCAGTGTGGGAACTAATATGCCATGGTATTCCGGCGCTACATTGCTGGAGATTTTGGAAACGGTAAATGTGGTGGCAGAACAGCAGCAGAAGCCACTGCGTTTTCCGGTTCAGTATGTTAATCGGCCTAATCTGGATTTTCGCGGCTACGCGGGTACCTTGTCTTCTGGCGTGATTGAAACCGGGCAGGCAATTAAAGTGCTACCTTCCGGGGTAACCAGTCGGATTAAATCCATCGTTACTTTTGACGGTGAGCTGCAAAAAGCCTGGCCGGGAGAGGCAATAACTCTGGTGCTGGAAGATGAGATTGATATCAGCCGGGGGGATCTGCTGGTGGCAGCAGAAGATAACAGTTTACAACCGGCTACCGGAGCTACGCTGGACGTGGTTTGGATGGCGGAGCAGCCACTGCAGGCTGGTCAGAGTTACGATATCAAAGTTTCCGGTAAAAAGAGCAGAGTACGTATAGAGCGTATTGTGCATCAACGGGATATCAATTCTCTGGAACAGCGTCCATCAGAGAGCTTGCCTCTGAATGGTATTGGTGTGGTTGAAGTGCTCTTTGATGAACCGCTGTTGTTTGATAGCTATCAGACCAATCAGGAGACTGGGAGCTTTATCTTTATCGATAGATTAACCAACGTAACCGTAGGTGCCGGCCTGGTTCAGAAAACCGACACCGCCCAAAAACAGCAGACAAACTTTAACAGTGAATTTGAACAGGAGCTGTTCGCCCTGATTCGTCGTTATTATCCTCACTGGGATATCAATGGAACCACGAACAAAGGGTGATGGCAGATGGAAAATAATATTGTCTGGCATGCTCATCCGGTTACCCGGATTGAGCGGGAACGGATGAATGAACATGGTGCCGTCGTGGTTTGGCTCACCGGGCTATCAGGCTCCGGTAAGTCTTCTATTGCCGGTGCACTGGAGCAGGCGCTACATCATCTTAATGTTCATACCTATTTGCTGGATGGGGATAATGTACGCCACGGTCTTTGTCAGGATTTAAGCTTTTCCGATCGGGATCGGAAAGAGAATATCCGTCGGGTGGGGGAAGTATCCGGCCTGATGATGGATGCCGGATTAGTGGTGATTACGGCTTTTATCTCCCCTTATCGTGATGACCGCGAGAGCGTCTCTTTACGGTTACCGGCAGGGCACTTTATTGAAGTGTTTGTTGATACGCCGATTGAGATTTGTGAACAGCGCGATCCGAAAGGGCTGTATAAAAAAGCCAGAAAAGGAGAGATCGCTCAGTTTACCGGTGTTGATTTACCCTATGAAGCACCGCTAAAACCAGATGTGCATTTGGATGGTCAGCGGCCAGTAGAAGAGCTGGTTGTTCAGCTTATTGGTTATCTGAAAGGGCGAGGAATTATTCAAAGCTAAATTCTTTGTTTTTTGATAGAAAACAAGGCCAGTATGGGTTCTGATTCATACTGGCCTTGTTTGCTGATAACCTGATAATTCAGCCCCCGCCAAAACTTCATTATCTTTTTAGGCCTGTATATGCTATTCCCTTCAAGCTATTGATTCTGTATTTTAGATCTCATCCATCAGCGTATCCCCCGCTAATTAAGGAATATCATGAAAGACTGGAATCCTGACCTCTACTTGCAGTTTGAAGCAGAAAGAACACGTCCTGCAGCAGAACTTCTGTCACGTATTTTTCATCCGGAAGCAAAACATATTAGCGATCTCGGCTGTGGGCCAGGGAACAGTACTGAATTACTCTATCAGGCCTATCCAAGGGCGAATGTGATCGGTGTGGATAGCTCTGAAAGTATGCTGATACAGGCTAAACAGCGCCTACCAGCCTGCCATTTTCAACTGGCCAATATGAGTACCTGGCGACCGGATATCCCTCAGGATATTATTTACGCTAACGCATCATTGCAGTGGGTACCGGATCATGATGAATTGCTTCCCCATTTATTGCAGCAGCTTTCCGATCGTGGCGTTCTGGCCTTTCAGGTGCCGGATAACCTGGAGCAGCCTTCCCATGCATTAATGCGTAAAGTGGCAATGGAGGGAGTCTGGTGGGAGAAATACAATGAGCAGGTATTTAAACGCAGCCCGCTATTGAGCACGGAAGGATACTACGACTTGCTGGCTGGTCATGGCTATCAGGTTGATATCTGGCGTACTACCTTTTATCACGTATTGCCATCGGTCTCTTCCATTGTTGAGTGGGTGAAATCAACCGGGCTTCGCCCGTTTCTTTCGCCTCTGAATGAGATGGAACAACAGCTGTTTTTACTACAGTATCAGGCAGAGCTGGAGAAGGTGTTTACATCCCGTCAGGATGGGCATGTTTTGTTGCCTTTCCCAAGGCTGTTTGTCATCGCCAGTAAAAAGCGGTCGGTGATACATTAATTAAATAGTTAATCGCCTGAGGCAAAACAAATACCTCAGGCGATAATGATTAGCGCTTGCTGATTTGATCGAAAATACCATCCGTTGAAAAATGTTCTTTTTGTGCTTTTTGCCAGCCGCCAAAAATCTGGTCAACGGTAAACAGGCTTAACTGTGGGAAGTTAGCAGAGAATTGCTTCAGTACTTCCGGATCCCGTGGTCGATAGTAGTTTTTAGCGGCAATAGTCTGACCTTCTTTAGTGTAGAGATACTTCAGATAGGCTTCTGAGACTTCACGAGTGCCATTTTTATCCACCACGCTGTCTACCACGGCAACCGTTGGCTCAGCCAGAATAGAGACGCTTGGCGTGACGATTTCAAACTGATCTTTGCCTAACTGCTCAATGGCCAGTAGCGCTTCATTTTCCCAGGCAATCAAGACATCACCAATACCGCGTTCAACGAAAGTAGTAGTAGAGCCGCGAGCACCGGTATCCAGTACCTGAACATTGCTATACAGCGCTTTAACGAATTCCTGTGCTTTAGCCCGATCGTTATTATTATGCTTCAGTGCATAACCCCAGGCAGCCAGATAGTTCCAGCGAGCACCGCCGGAAGTTTTAGGATTTGGTGTAACTACATTCAGGCCTGGTTTAATTAAATCGTTCCAGTCATGTATTTGTTTTGGATTTCCTTTACGTACCAGGAAAACGATGGTTGAAGTATAGGGAGCGGAGTTATCCGGTAAATGGGTGAGCCAGCTCTTATTTAATTTGCCATGTTCTGCAATAGCATCAACATCATAGGCCAGTGCCAGAGTCACTACATCGGCTGAGATACCGTTAATCACGGACGATGCCTGTTTACCTGAACCACCATGGGATTGCTTAATCGTTACCGTATCGCCTGTTTTATCTTTCCAGTAGGTAGAGAAAGCTTGATTGTACTGCTGGTATAGCTCTCTGGTAGGATCGTAAGAGACATTAAGCAGATGTATATCTTTTGCAGATACGCCTGTCGCAGTAAGAAAAAGCAGTATGCCGATATTCCAGTTACGCATGGGTGGTTGCCTCATTAAGTGGTTAGGTAATTGACGTATTGAGACTGCCAGAAAATGTAATTAGACAATAAAGAATAAAAAGATACTTTTTATAACAATAAGGAATATCTCATTTATTTACTTTTAGCCTACGGGGTAGCATGGTAGTGACCATGACAAATTGGGGGTGGGATGAATGAAAGGATTTCTGCGTATATTACGCTATCTGGTTTTGGTGATAGCGGTGGTTGCAATATTTTTTACCTGGCAATGGTATTCATTGAAGAAAGAAGCTGAAGCGGCGTTCAACCATAATCCAGTGATTGAGCAATATTTAGGCAAAGTCAGCGTTGAAAAAATGGGCTTAAGCGTATTTGCAGCCCAGTGTCCTAGCGGCTGTGAGCATTACCTGATGAAGTTACGCGGTGAAAAGGGCAATGCGATGGCAGTATCGGATTTATCTAAAGGAAGTGAAGAGCTTTCTTATGCCATTTTGTGCCTGTCCAGCGGTGAGAATATTGCGCTAACTAAGGATGCGGAGCTGATTGTGGCAAATGGACGTGAGTCAGCCTGCCAATAAGCAATACTGACTGGAAAAACATAAGTTAACTGAATAGAAATAATGAAGAATAAACAATGGTTATATGCGGTGGTGTTTTCAGTTTTTAGCCTGAATGCTTATGCTGAACTGGATTGTAAAAATGCCAGAAATACACTGGAAATTAATGCTTGCGCCGAGCAAGAGCAACAAATAGTAGAAAAAAAGCTGAATCAAACTTATCAAGCGGTGATGCAGATGATGAGTCAGCCCGATTTGCCGAGTATGTCTTTTGCTGCGGTGAAGAAAGATTTGCTGGAGAGCCAGAGAGCATGGATAACGTTCCGCAAAAAAGATTGTGATGCGCTTTATGATTTCTATATAGACGGTTCAATTCGCAATGTGGTGTATATCTCCTGTATGAAAAAGCATGCTGAAAGGCGAATTGATGATTTAGATCGTTATCTTACCGGCTCCACTCTGAAGTAACGAATTGATAAGCGAGTGATGTTATGAATATCAGTCAGGTTGCAGAAAAAACGGGTTTAAGCAGCAAGGCGATTCGTTTTTATGAAGAGAAAGGGTTGATCACTGCGCCCAATCGCTCACTGAATGGCTACCGAACGTATAATTTGCGCAATATTGAGGAACTGACGTTATTGCGTCAGGCCCGGCTGGTGGGATTTACTCTGGAGGAGTGCAAAGAGCTGCTGGCACTATTCCATAATGCCGATCGCCGTAGTGCAGATGTGAAAGCGCGCACGCTGGAAAAAGTCGCTGATATTGATAACCATATTGCTGAGTTGACGCAGATGCGGGAGCGATTGATGGAGTTAGTTGAGCTTTGTCCGGGGGATAATGGGGCGGATTGCCCGATTATTGATAGTTTTACAGGGTGTTGTAAGCAGGGTAAGGAAGAGTAGTTTAAAAACAAAATTTAGCCTTGAGCCAGTTTCGTCCACTATAAGTGCAGTGTACGAATAAGCTATTGCGCAAGTGGCCGAGTTAAGGGGGTTAGCGAACCCCCTTAACAATCCCGCGCTTTCGCCCCCAAATTCAGGTCGCCGTAGGCGACTTCCCTCCGCCTTCATTCGGGCTTACGCACCGGCGCAGAGCCGGAATACTCGCCTCATCCATGAGGCTCGGCCCTTTGGGCCAGCACTTCGTGCTGTTCAAAATTGCTCCTGCAATTTTGTCCGGCGTCGCTGCACCTCGACTGGCCTCCATGCCAGTCGTGCTACCCTCGTTCAGTTGTCGGCTGAATTTCAGTGCTCAATGGGCAGGTCAAGGGCCAGATAAATAGCAAAAGCTAATGACTCTGGTTATCTTTGGCTGCTTCAACAATCAGTATGATGCTTTCTACCGCGATGATACGAATTTCTGTTCCCTGCGGCAGGTCTTCTGAACAGCGAACAGGCCAGCTGCCGTCTGCCAGGTTGATTCGGCCTGCGCCGTTAATAATCGGGGAACTCAATACCATCTTCCGGCCAATTAACAGTTTGTCTGGCTGATTCAGGTGTTGATTTTCACTGACTGTTCGGGTTTTTAGCCAGTACCACCAGATAATCGCTGTCACCATGGTCAGGATGGCGAAGTTAACCCATTGCCAGCTCCAGTCCATTGGAACTATCCAGGTTACTGCACCAATAATAATCGCAGATACGCCACTCCAGAGCAGATAACCATAGGTTCCCAGCAACTCAGCGGCCAGCAGCAGGCCACCGAATATTAACCAGAAACGGTATGGGTAAGCAGCCATGTCCTGAATAATATCCATTATTTTTTCGGCTCGCCTTTAAGTAACTCAGTGATACCGGCAATACTTCCCAGCAGGTTGCCAGCTTCTAATGGCATCATCACCACTTTGCTGTTGTCCGCAGAACCAATAGATTGCAGTGCATCGGTATATTTCTGCGCCACGAAATAGTTGATTGCCTGAATGTTACCGTCGGAAATAGCATCAGAGACCATTTGGGTCGCTTTTGCTTCGGCTTCTGCAGCACGTTCACGAGCTTCCGCCTGTAGAAATGCGGCCTGTCTTTCACCTTCAGCTTTCAAAATTTCAGACTGCTTTTGACCTTCAGCGCGCAGAATGGCTGCCTGACGAATACCTTCCGCTTCCAGAATATCAGCACGCTTATTACGTTCGGCTTTCATTTGGGCGTTCATAGCAGCAATCAGTTCTGCTGGTGGGCGAATGTCGCGAATTTCAATACGGGTGATTTTGATACCCCATTGGTTAGTGGCTTCATCAACCACCTGCAATAATCGGGTATTAATATGGTCGCGCTGGGAGAGCATTTCATCCAATTCCATGGAGCCCAGAACAGTACGGATATTGGTCATGGTCAGATTGAGAATGGCTGCTTCAAGATTACTGACCTGATAGGCGGCCAGTGCAGAGTCTCTAACCTGGATAAAGCAAACGGCATCAATAGTTACGTTGGCGTTATCTTTGGAGATAATCTCCTGAGAGGGGACATCCAGCACTTGTTCCATCACGTTAATTTTACGACCTACCCGATCCATAAATGGAATAATCAGGTTCAGGCCCGGCATTAACGTTTTGGTATAGCGACCAAAGCGTTCTATCGTCCATTGATAGCCCTGTGGCACCACTTTAATGCCGGCAAACAGCACAAATAGAACTAACAATACCAGAATGGCAATCACAATGGCTGAAGCGTTAGGCAACATAATATCCATCCTATAATCCTTTAAAGTTTGTATAAGTTAAGTCTACGCGAAAATTAGTATTAGGGAAGTCGGAATGCGTTAGGGAAGAGCTGTTGGGCTAAGATTATTTCTGAAGGTTTTTATAAAAATAGTCATAAATAATGATGTGAATAAATTTTTTCAACCATGAATGAAAATATTTATATCAAAATTATTCGTATTGGTTATAATCAGAAGGTTTGACTACACCTCTTCAAAAATCAATAAATTTGTTTTGTTTTCTATCGCCTTTGGTCGTTAAACCAATAGGTGCTCCTATTCCTGCGCCCAAAAAATGAGGCGAGAGGGTAGTGAGAGGGCTAAATACAAATGGCTTAGCCTAAACAACTCATTGATTAATTTAAAGTCAGGGTAGGAAAACGTCCAAATAGTAATAACTGATGACGATATAATTAAAAGGCGGAATTAACAGTGACCAACGAAGTGATTAACCTGACAGAAAGCCAAAAAGTGCCGGTTGTCGAAGAGGCAAAAAGAAGAAAATATGCCTATAAAGCGGTTATCGCTTCTACTGTCGGTTATGCGATGGATGGATTTGATTTACTCATTCTTGGTTTTATTCTCAATGCAGAAGCGCTGGGCTTAGGGTTAACTACCAGTGAGGCCGGATCGTTGGTCACCTGGACGCTAATCGGCGCGGTAATTGGTGGTCTGGTATTCGGTGTTTTGAGCGATTATTACGGTCGGGTAAAGGTACTTACCTGGTCAATCGTTTTATTTGCTGGTTTCACCGGAATGTGCGCTTTGGCACAAGGATACTGGGATTTACTGATTTATCGTACCATCGCGGGTATAGGCTTAGGCGGTGAGTTTGGTATCGGTATGGCGCTGGCTGCTGAAGCATGTCGACCCAATGAGCGGGCGCGTATGTCTTCATATGTAGGTATCGGATGGCAGGCAGGTGTTCTGGCGGCAGCACTGTTAACTCCGCTGTTACTACCGGTCATTGGCTGGCGCGGAATGTTTGCAATTGGAGTGATTCCGGCACTAGCCTCTTTCGTTATTCGCCACTACATTGGTGAACCAGAAATCTTTGTTAAAAAGAGCAAAGAAAAACGTAAAGGAAATCCATTTAAAGCGCTGGTCTCCGATCGCGAAACCATCAAAGCCAGCATAGGTATTTCGATTCTTACCTCAGTTCAAAACTTTGGCTACTACGGCATCATGATTTGGATGCCATCTTACCTGAGCCAGCAGTTTAACTACTCCTTAACCAAATCAGCCATGTGGACCGCCGTAACCGTAGTAGGTATGGCTTTCGGTATCTGGCTGTTTGGTCAACTGGCTGACCGTTATGGCCGACGCCCGATATTTCTTATCTATCAGGTTGGTGCAGCACTGATGGTATTAGCCTATTCACAGCTAACCGACCCGTTTAGCCTGTTGATTGGTGGCGCAGTAATGGGAATGTTCGTTAACGGCATGATGGGAGGATATGGCGCATTGATATCAGAAGTCTACCCAACTGAAGCCAGAGCAACTGCACAAAACGTCCTGTTCAACATCGGACGCGGCATCGGCGGCCTGGGACCACTGGTAGTCGGATTGATAGTCTCCCTTTACTCCTTCCAGACAGCCATTGCACTACTGGCTTCACTATACGTACTGGACATCCTTGCCACACTATTCCTGATCCCAGAAAAAGCCGGCAAACCGTTGGAGTAATTTTGGTCACGAATTGGATCTTTGCAAAGGCCAATTGTCGGGAGAGGGTGCCGTGGGGGTCGACTTGGCGTAAGCCAACGAAGTGCCCGTAGGCAGCCTAGGCCCGACACACTCCAGACGCCAGTACAAATGGTCTTCCGGCCGGGCACAAAGTCTATATAAGCACTTTACCATTACGGCCGGAATATCCTCTGAATCTAATTAAATTCAATCTAACCAACATCAATACAACAACGAATACAACCGACGCCTAAACTTCGCCGCCAGTGCATCACCGGTTCCCAGCGCCGCCAGAATATCCAACATGGTTTTCTTAGCGCTACCGTCTGCCGCATCCAGCGAATGAGTCAAATGTTTCATCAGCAGAATTAATGCTTCTTCATTACGTCCAACGGTATGCAACTGCAACGCTAATTGAACTGCCAGTTCGGCATTATCAGGCTGAGCTTCAACCTGCAGCTGTAGCTGCTGAATTTCCGGAGTATCAGCCGCTTGCTTCAACAGTTCAATTTGAGCTACCAGCCCCTGATAGCGGGTATCACGGTCCTGAAGTGGAATCGTCGCCAGCACGCTTTCTGCTTCATCGCTGCGATTCAGAGCAATCTGTGTTTCTGCCAGCATCAGACCAATATCGCTGCGTTGATTGCTTAGCTGCCAGGCATCTTTCAGTAATGGCAGCGCATCAATGTATTTACCTTCACGCATCAGCTCATCCGCTTCAGCGGCTTTCAGCTCTTCTTCTTTAGGCAGAAAACGGTTCAACAATTCACGGATAGCTTCTTCCGGCTGCGGCCCCTGAAAACCATCGGCAGGCTGACCGTCTTTAAACAGATAGACAGTAGGAATAGCTCGAATACCAAACTGACCTGCAATCATCGGCTGAGTATCACAGTCAATTTTTGCCAGCGTAAACTTACCGGCATATTCAGCCGCTAATTTTTCCAGAACCGGGTCCAGCAGCTCACAATGTTGACTGCGGGGTGACCAGAAATAGAACAGTACCGGTATCTGCGATGACTGCTCCAGCACTTGCTGAAAATTAGACTCGTTGACGTCAATGATGGCATTAGTGGTCATAATAGATTCTCTTTAATCGCTTCTTCTGTGAGAGTTATTAAGCAAATATATATGGGCATTATTACTAGCTTCAAGCGTTGCTAACCTTTATTTGCCAAAATCTTATCCATTAAGCGATCGGGCAACAGGCGTTTGCAAATTGCCATAACTTTTGTCACCAAAGTAACCCGATAGCGAATTTTTGCACGTGGGCTTTCCAACGCATGACGAACGATGGGAATCAGCGCCTCCGGAGGCAGCGTAAAACGTTTAGCCACCGGTGGATTTTTTACCGGACTATCGCTTCGGGTTTGGTTAACGTTATCGCTAAAAGCGGTGCTAATAGGACCAGGTTCAATCAGACTAACCTGAATACCACTGCCGTATAGCTCAAGCCGCAGCGCATCGGACCAGGCTTCCAGCGCATATTTACTGGCAGCATATAGCCCACGTCCCGGAGTGGAGATAACTCCCATTACTGAACTGGTTTGAATAATGCGACCTTCACCCTGTTTCAACATCGATGGCAGAAGCAATTGGGTCAGCTCATGGGCACCAAATAAATTGGTGGAAAATTGCTGCTCAAACTGACGGCGTGAAATGGTATTCAGCCGCCCATAGACACCATATCCACCATTATTGAACAGTGCATAAAGTTTACCCTCAGTCATGGCCAATACTTCGGCGGCAGCTTGCTGAATACTTTCACTGTCATCTAAATCCAGCCTGACCACTTCAAATCCTTTTTGCCGAAGCATGTCTATATCTTCTGGTTTCCGGCAGGTAGCAATCACCCGATAGCCACGCTGTTTGAGAGCGGTTGCCGTCACTAAACCAATGCCGCTGGAACAGCCGGTAATTAAAATCGCCTTTTGCATAACTTTACATTCTCCGTAATCGGGCTTATTTCGCCTGTTTTTCAGCAGCAAGACCAACATAGGGAGCCAGGGTTTGCTCCATTAAATCGGTAATTTCCGGCTGTGCTTCGGCAGTAGGGTGCAGGCCGTCAGGCTGCATCAATTCAGGCTTAATGGCGATTTTTTCCATGAAGAAAGGAAGTAACGGAATTTGATGTTGTTGTGCTAATTTAGGGTAAATTGCTGTAAAGGCATCGGTATATCGACGGCCATAGTTTGGGCTGATACGTATTTGCATTAACAGCGGCTGTGCATTAGCTTGTTTCACTAATGTAATAATATGTGTTAAATCCCGTTCAATATCGGCCGTCGGAAAACCTCGTAAACCATCATTTGCGCCCAGTTCAATCAGAACCCAGCGCGGTTGGTGCGTTTTCAGTAATTCCGGTAAGCGGGATAGCCCTTGCGCAGCGGTATCACCACTGATGCTGGCATTGATCACCGCGGGAGCTTTTGGATTCAATTTCCAGCGTTCATCCAACTGTGTGGCCCAGGCCTGTTGGATAGGAAGCTGATAACCGGCGCTTAAACTGTCGCCCAGAATAAGTAGCGTATCCGCAGCTGCGATACGTATTGATGACAATCCCAGTAATAAAAGGATCGGGATATGCCTGAGAATAATGTTCTTGAAGTTCATCATTTAAATAAATTTGTTGGTGAAGGAGAGCATAAGCTCAACATCCTTACCGGAGTTGAGTTAGTTGTCAAATCTGCTGAAACAATAGCACTAATTGGTGAGTCAGGTTCAGGTAAATCGACATTGCTGGGTATTCTTGCTGGCCTGGATGATGGCAGCGATGGGGATATCAAGCTATTAGGTCAGTCACTGCCAGGGCTGGATGAAGAGGCCAGAGCCGCATTGCGCGCTCAAAATGTGGGGTTTGTGTTTCAATCATTTATGTTGGTACCAACCCTGACCGCGTTAGAGAATGTTCAATTACCTGCATTGTTGCGCGGGGATAATGAACGCAGCAGTAAAGAGCAGGCGACTCAACTGCTGGAACAGCTTGGATTAGGTCAGCGTATTGGACATTTACCCGCGCAACTTTCCGGTGGTGAACAGCAACGGGTGGCCATTGCTCGCGCTTTTATTGGTCGTCCTAAAATTCTGTTTGCTGATGAACCTACGGGAAACCTTGACCGTCAGACAGGAATAAAAATTGCCGACCTGTTGTTCTCTCTGAATCGTGATTATGCCACTACGCTGGTATTGGTTACTCATGATGAAACGCTGGCAGCACGCTGCCAACGCAGACTGCGCTTACGCGACGGTAAGCTGTGGGAGGAGTCATGATTTGGCGCTGGTTTTGGCGGGAGTGGCGTTCCCCCTCGCTGTTGATCGTCTGGTTCTCTCTGACTTTGGCAGTAGCCTGTGTACTGGCTCTGGGCAGTATCAGCGATCGAGTGGAAAAGGGGCTAAGCCAGCAGAGTCGTGACTTTATCGCAGCCGATCGCGTTTTAACCGCCAGCCGTCCAGTATCGGTTGAGTGGCTGCAGCAGGCAGAAAAAAATAAGTTGACGGTAAGTCGCCAACTGTCATTTATGACTATGGCTTATGCCAACGATGTGCCTTTGCTGTCATCGGTTAAGGCCGTCGATCTGAATTATCCGCTGTACGGTAAATTAGAAACAGCACCCGATAATCTGCGTCCGGAAGTGGGTAGTGTTTTAGTGGCACCGCGTTTGTTGGCACTGCTAAATGCACATCCGGGAGAAATGCTGGAAGTGGGTGATGCGACTTTTCGTATTGCGGGGGAAATTCGTCAGGAACCGGACTCAGGATTTAATCCTTTCCAGACGGCACCGCGTATTTTAATGAATTATGCGGATATTGAGAAAACCGGAGCAGTTCAGCCGGGCAGCCGGTTAACTTATCGTTATCTGTTCGCGGGTGCAGAGCAGGATCTTAACCGTTTTGGTGATTTTATAGCTCCTCAGCTTCGTCCGGATCAGCGCTGGTTTGGTATGGAACAGTCCGGAACTGCAGTTGGTAAGTCGCTGCAGCGGGCTCAAAACTTCCTGTTACTGTCGGCTATTTTAACCTTGTTATTGTCCGTTGCCGCGGTAGCCGTCTCAATGAGCCATTACTGTCGTAGCCGTTATAACCTGATTGCCGTGTTGAAAACTCTGGGTGCCGGACGACAGTCGCTGCGCAAATTGGTGATCGGGCAATGGTTATCGGTACTGCTTTTGGCTGCCGTAGTGGGTTGCTCTATTGGTCTGTTGTTTGAAAGAGGCTTAATGGTGCTGTTGGCACCGGTTCTGCCAAAAGCATTGCCTGCGGCAGGTTTATGGCCATGGTTATGGAGCCTGGGAACATTACTGTTTATTTCAGTGATTGTTGGGTTACGTCCTTATAAGCAGTTATTAGCAACCCGGCCTTTACGAGTACTGCGTGAAGATGTGGTTAGCAATGTCTGGCCACTGAGGTTCTATTTACCGATTATTAGCGTGGTAGTGGTGTTATTGCTGGCTGCGCTGGTTGGGTTTAACCCTATGTGGTGGGGGGCGCTGTTTGGTATTCTGGTGCTATCTTTGCTGCTGGGAGCCCTTGGTTGGTGCAGCTTGTTACTGTTACGGCGCATTACGCTCAAGAGTCTGGCATTGCGTTTAGCGGTTAATCGTTTATTACGCCAACCCTGGATAACAACCAGTCAGCTTTCTGCTTTTTCATTCTCGTTTATGCTATTGGCTTTGCTGTTTATGTTACGGGGCGAACTATTGGAGCGTTGGCAGCAGCAGATCCCACCGGGTAGCCCAAATTACTTCGTAATGAATATGACTAAGCAGCAATTGCCTGAGCTGGAACAGTTCTTTACCAGCCATCAAATTGCGCCGGGCGAGTTTTATCCGATTGTACGGGTGCGGTTAACCCAAATAAATCAGCAGGAAGCGACTAAACTGGTGAAAGAGGACGATCCGGGAGGTGAGGCGGTCAATCGTGAACTGAACCTGACCTGGCTGTCTATTAATAAGCCATCACCAAACGAGATTACTAAAGGAACCTGGCCGCCGAAATCGGGTGAAGTGTCCATTGATGACGGTCTGGCGGAACGTTTGAATCTGAATATTGGTGATAAGCTGACTTTTAGTGGTGATACCCAAACCTTTGAAGCTACGATCTCCAGCCTGCGGCGGGTTGACTGGGAGAGTCTGAAGCCTAACTTCTATTTTATCTTCCCGGAAGGCTCACTGGATAGTTTACCGCAAACCTATTTAACCAGCTTCCGCTATCAGCAAGAGGGACCGGCACTGGTTCAACTAAACCGCCAGTTCCCAACTTTGAGCCTGATGGATATTGGCAGCATTCTTAAACAGATTTCTACCGTATTCCAGCAGGTAGCTCAGGCACTGGAAGCAATGGTGGTGTTGGTAGTGGTTTGTGGTGTGTTACTGCTGTTAGCTCAGGTACAGGTAGGAATGCGTCAACGGCGACAGGAACTGGTGGTCTACCGTACTCTGGGAGCTGGCAAACGCCTGCTGCGACGTACGCTGTGGAGTGAATTTGCTTTACTGGGATTAGCTGCGGGTATTACGGCTGCTATCGGCGCTGAAGTCTCTCTGTGGTGGTTACAGTATAAGGTGTTTGATTTTCCATGGCAGCCAAACTACCTGATGTGGATTGTACTTCCGCCTCTGTGCGCAGCATTGTTATCGTTATGCGGTGGATGGTTAGGGATAAGTTTGCTGAAAGGAAAGGCGCTGTATCGACGCTACCAGGAGTAGCAATTTCTGATAGTTAAGAGGGTTTCGTTCTGGTGTGAACGAAGCCCTCTGTTAAGCGATTCTGGTTAACTTAATTTATCTAAAGCCCAGTCAATGCCGGACCAGTAAACTTCGTCCATCATCGGTTTTAACTGCAATAATGATTGTTTTAATACCTTAGTGTCAGGATGATTCAGGTTTAAATGTCCAACCTTTCTACCTTCCCTAACTTCTTTGTCGTACCAGTGCAGATGAACCAACGGCAGCGATAGCCACTGTGGATTGACGCCGGTACCGATCAAATTGACCATTATCGATGGTGTCGCTACATCTGGTTGCGGCATTGGCAGGTCCAGAATTGCGCGTAAATGAAGCTCAAACTGGCTAATGGAGGCACCATTTTGTGTCCAGTGTCCACTGTTATGCACTCGGGGAGCCAGCTCATTAATCAGCAGATTATCACCAACAATAAAGCACTCCATTGCCATCACACCAACGTATTTTAGCTCATTGAGGATAGCGCTAAGCATCTCTTCAGCCTGCTGCTGTAAGTGAACATTGGGTTCTGGTAACGCAATGCTGGTACGCAAAATACCTTCTTCATGCAGGTTGTGAGTCAATGGATAGAAAACGCATTTCCCCTGATGGTTACGGGCACCAACCAGAGAAACTTCTCCGCTAAAGTAGATGCCTTGTTCAACAATGCACTCGCCATAAACTTCATCAGGTAGATGTTGTTCGTCACCGGGTTTTACCCGCCATTGGCCACGACCGTCATAACCACCAACCCGGCGTTTAACGATGGCCAGTGACCCAAGGCGGTTGAGAACCGCAGGCCATTCGGTTGCCGCGTTTAGCGGCTGCCAGGGAGCCGTTGCCAGATTAAGCCTATCCAGTAATTGCTTTTGCGTCAGGCGATCAGCCAGCAGAGGAAAGATATCCCGATTAACAAAACCACGGTGGTTTGCCAGTACCTGAGTTAATGGTGTATCTGGCCAGCGTTCGATTTCAGCAGTAATCACTGCATGCTGGTAAGGAACGGCTTCGGGTTCTGCATCCAGTCCTACGGGATAAACGGCAATTCCCAAAGGTTCTCCCGCCTGACGTAACATTCGGCCTAACTGACCATTACCTAATACGCAAACGGGTTTCATGCCGGTTCCCTCGGATCGGGATTATCCAGTACTTCATCGGTTTGTTTACGTCGCCATTCTGCCAGACGAGTAGCAATGGGCTCATCATGTAGTGCCAGTATCTGAGCGGCCAGCAGGGCGGCATTGGCTGCACCAGCTTTACCAATCGCCAGCGTACCAACCGGAATGCCACGTGGCATCTGAACGATGGAGTACAGGCTATCTATACCGCTTAAGGCCGCACTTTGCACCGGAACACCAAGTACGGGCACCAAAGTTTTAGCCGCCAGCATTCCCGGTAAATGAGCTGCACCGCCAGCACCTGCGATGATTACATCAAACCCATTGTTTTGCGCTTGCTCAGCAAAACTGAATAGCTTATCAGGGGTACGGTGTGCAGAAACAACTTCGGTATGAAAAGGGATATTTAAAGCGGTCAGAATATCGGCGGCAAATTGCATGGTAGCCCAGTCACTTTTGGACCCCATAACAATAACAATTTTGGCCTTGGCAGCGTTGGCTGGCATAGGTGTGATGCTCCTGTGTTAGTGCAGGCAGTAATTGAAATCTTAGGATAAAACATAACGCGACGACATACGGTTATCAACCAACGAGCGACAATATGTTGATACTCTCGGTATGAGGGCGTAGAGGATACCACGGCTTGCGGGTAAGGAAAACGTTTGCGTGGTGTAATTTGTTATAATTATTGTGGAAAAATCAGCAACAAGATGACGGGAGTGTCGGTTTCAAAAAATCAGAGGGGGAAGCTTGCCAACTCAATCTGGTCGTCAGGATTGACGCGTAATACTGAACCACTTTCATGCCAGGCTCCCAGAACTGCACGTTGAGATAATCGCCCGCCAATGGTCATATCATGAATAGCAGGTCGGTGGGTATGACCATGTATCATATGTATCACCTGATGATCTTTGAGTGCTTTAATGACCGCCAGTGGGTTGACGTCCATCATCAGTGAAGATTTGGTGCGGTTACTTCTTTTACTTTGACGACGCAGCTTTCCCGCAATTTTTTGACGTAAAAACAGCGGCATAGACAGGAAAATTCTCTGAATAATTGGATTGCGAATATAACGGCGAAAACGCAGATAGCCGGGGTCGTCTATACACAGGGTATCACCATGCAGAATCAGTACTTTCTGACCATAAACGTCGATGACGCACTCTTCCGGCAATAACACCATTTTGCTACGTTTGGCGAAATCTTTACCGATAAGAAAATCACGGTTGCCATGAATAAAATAGCACGGGACTCCTTTATCGTGCAGTTCGGCCAGCGCCTGAGCTACAATATCGTGGAGTTCATTAGGGTCATCATCGCCGATCCAAAACTCAAACAGGTCGCCCAGAATATAAAGCGCATCTGCATGAACAGCCTCTCTTTGCAGAAAGGCGAGAAAACCGGCAGTGATTGCCGGCTCATTGTCACTGAGGTGAAGATCGGCGATAAATAGTGTGGTCATCGATGGCTATTATTCTTCGTCTACGGTGACGCTATTAATAATTACATCTTCAACCGGAACGTCCTGATGCATGCCAGAGCGTTTAGTTTTAACACTTTTGATCTTATCAACCACGTCCATACCTTCAACCACTTCAGCAAATACACAATACCCCCAGCCGTCGCCGCTTTCTGAACGGAAATTCAGGAAGTCATTATCTACCAGGTTAATAAAGAATTGTGCTGTTGCAGAGTGAGGTGCAGCGGTACGAGCCATTGCCAGAGTACCTCGGGTATTTTTCAGCCCGTTGTTGGCTTCGTTTTTGATGCTGTCGTTAGTATTTTTCTCATCCATACCTGAGGTGTAACCGCCGCCTTGAATCATAAATCCATTGATCACGCGGTGAAAAAGGGTTCCGTCATAGAAACCACTACGGCAATAATCTAAAAAATTTTGCGCAGTAGCTGGTGCTTCTTTAGTGAAAAGCTTTATCGCAATATCGCCGTGGTTGGTATGAAGAGTAATCATTGAATATCCTGAAATTTAGTAGTTAATCAATCAACTGTTTATTGTATCTCAAGGTGCTTATTGCTGCACCCATTGGTTTATAGCATTTTGAAATTGTTTACCAGTACTTTATTCTGGTTTTGTCACTAAGACTGAATTATTAATTTATTAACCGACGATTAATATCGATAATTGTGACTGTCTGCATATAAATATGGGAATTTCGAGGCAATCTTCCCATTAAAACTATCCGCCAGTCACCTGATTAATAGTTAATAATTATAGTTTTATCTCGCGTATTGTAGAAAGAAGTTGAAGGGCTAAAGGATGTAACTCTTTCTGCGTATCAGGCAAAAAACCCATCATCACGGCTGCGCCAATCAATCGTCCCGATGCACTAAATATAGGACAAGAAATTGCTCGAGCGCCGGGAATACCTTCAGTTTCTGTTAAACGGATTGAGTAACCCGATTGAATTATTTGCTGTCGTTCTTCTTCGCTTAAGACTTTTTCATACTTATAGCTTTCGTCATAAGTTAAAAAGATTTTTCCTGCCGCGCTATTGGTCAGTGGGATAGGGGTATTATCTTTATAGTCAATCTCAATATTCTTATTGCTACGATTGTACTGAACCAGACTGATCGAGTTGCCCTTTTGGATAGCGAGGCCGGTGGAGATATTGAGTTTATCCCTGAGTAAGGATAACGCATTATTGATGGCTGTTAATGTACCATTCTGCTTTTGAGCAGCAGTGCCCAAAACGGATAGTTTATTACCAAGAGAGTAGAGGCTGGTTTCTGGATCCTGATAAATCATATCGCACCGACTTAATGATACCAGATACTTATGTAATCGACTTTTTGACAGTCCGGACAGGCGTGCAATATCAATTGCTCTGGCTGGCTTATCGTGTTCAGCCAACGCTTCCAGAATAGTAATTGCAATTTCTACAGAGTTTATACCCTGGGTATCTGACATCCGAAATGCGCCTCAACAAACATATGAATACAAAATGACCCGAGAGTTTACCTTTTTTTAGCCGGTCTGACCAGAATAACCCCTATAACACTAACTCGAAAGGGTAGTGACCACGTTTTCCTATGCCTAATGCTAAGTAAGCATAAAGAGGTAAATTGATCTCGATCAGTACACCATAAATTAACTATGGTTAATTTATGGTGTCTTTCTTGCGTTATTTAATAGAAAGGCGGGCAAATGTGAGGATGACCATAAAACATAAGATGTGGCGGAAACATCATGAAAAACATATCGGATATCAGACTGAATCGTCGAACCTTATTAAAAGGATTGGGGGTTATTGGCCTGGCCAGTATTTCGCCTTGCGCGTTTTCACTGGTTAGTGAGGATAAAAAGCCATTACCACGAGTTCGCTTGAAGCTCAGCGATTATCAGACTTTTCGCTCCACCTGCGCGATGGAGTGTTTACACTGCAATTTAACGGCCTATGTCTATCAGGGTGAGCTGAAGAAGATTGAGGCCAGTAAAGATTTCAATGTGAAGTGCTGCCTACGGGGAATGAGTCGTACTAAGTGGGTTTATCATAAACAGCGAATAAAAACACCGCTGCTTCGGGTTGGTGAAAAAGGGGAAGGCAAATTTAAACCGATCTCATGGAATGAGGCGCTGGACCTGATTGAGAAAAACATTCGTGACACTATTGCTACTCATGGCAACAAAGGAATGTTGATTTCTACCCATGCAGGCAATATGGACTCGATCAAAAATGACATGGGAAAAGCGTTTTTTGACTATCTGGGTGGTTCAACTAAACAAGCAGGCTCTCTTTGTTGTTCTGCGGTAACCGCAGCCATGATGCCAATGGTAGGGCTGCGTTATGCGGATATGCGCGATACGATTGCAGATAGTCGCTATATCCTTTGCTGGGGGAATAACCCGGCAGTGACCATGCAGGCCTATTTTAAAGAATACATTAAGGCACAGGCCAATGGTGCCCGCCTGGTGGTAATTGATCCACGTTTTAATGAAACGGCGGCGAAAGCCGATGAGTGGATCCCTATTATACCGGGTACTGATACCGCGCTGGCGCTGGGTATGATAAAAATCATTATGGATGAGCAACTGTATGATGCTGATTTCTTACGTCAGCATACAGGTGCCGTCTATTTAGTTGATGCTCAGAAAAAACAGCTGCGGGAAAAACCAGATGATGCGGAAAGCTATCTGGTATATGACACCTTAACGCAAAGCACCGTTCGCCATGATGCGCCAGGCATTGTTCCTGCGCTAACCCAAACCGAGCTACCTGCTAATGCTGAATACACCACGGTATTTGAGCTGATCCGCACCGAGTCACAACAGTGGGATTTAGCTAAAGTAGAAGCTGAAACCGATGTGCCAGCGGCCACAGTACTTCGTCTGGCAAGAGAGTATGCCAGTAATAAACCGTCGATGATTGTACAGAATATGTCCGGGGCACAACGTACTGAATTTGGTACTTATGTGGCAGCGGGTCAGTTCTATCTGGCATTGTTGACCGGCAACATGGGTAAAGCCGGTGGTGGAGTATGTGATGCCGGTGGTGTGCGTCAGATGATGAAAATCAACGCACCGTTACCAGCACCAAAAGACGTACAAAAGATCCCACCAATTCCGGTATCAAAAGTGGGCGATTGGATTGTTAACGATCGGCCGCATCCAATCAATTTCTGGTGGATTATGACCATGGGCGTACTGACCCAGTTGCCTAACACCAATATGGTGAAAAAAGCGCTGAAGAAAGTGCCTTTCGTGGTGGTTGCCGACAACCTGATGACATCAACTACGTTGTATGCTGATTTAGTCTTACCTGTGACTACCATTTTTGAAGATGTCAGTCTGATGGCTGGGGTTCGTAGCCACTATGTGCAATTGATGGAAAAAGCGGTAGAGCCAGTCGGTGAGGCAAAACCAGATTATTGGATTTTTGCCCGACTGGCAGAACGTTTTGGCTTTGGTGAAGTGTTTAATCAACCGATTGAGCATTACATTGAAAACTGTCTGGCTGGAACCGGAATCACTATTGAGCAACTGCGCAAGGGGCCGATTAAGCCCGTTGATGCGCCATGGATTCCATTTAAGGACGGTATTTTCCGTACACCAACTAAAAAAGCTCACTTCTTTATTGAAGAGTGGCAGAAAAAGAACTTCGCACCCATTGTCACCTATATGCAGGTGAAAGAGTCGCCAAAGGGATCCCCTGATCTGGCTCAGAAATACCCACTAATGGCAGTTCAACGCAAACTGGCGCGTAGCATTCACTCCAGCCACGGTATGAATGAGTGGATCCTCGAGGTTCAGCGTAATCAGCCTAATATTCTGATTCATCCGGATGACGCGGCCAGCCGTAATATTCGTGATGGTGAATGGGCAATTGCTTTTAACCATCGGGGAGAACATCGGGCACTGGCGGTTGTTACCCGTCAGATTAAACGTGGTGTTGTCAGCCTGGATAACGGCTGGTGGGAACAGCAGGGGGGCAGCAGTAGCCATGTGACTAACGATTTGATTGAAGTACTGGGAACAGGTCATAGCTGTAACAGTACCTTAGTCGATGTCAGAGCGGAGGCGTAATCATGGTCAGACAATATGGATTTTTAGTCGATATGCGCGGCTGTTATGGCTGTAAAACCTGTTCAATGGCCTGTAAGTCAGAAAATGCTACACCTACCGGTGTCTTATGGCGTCGCGTCAGGGAGTTCAATTTTGACGATCCTAATGGCATGGCATTTATCAGCATGTCATGTAACCACTGCGACGATCCTCAGTGTATGAAGGTATGCCCTGCAGATACCTACAGTAAGCGGCCTGACGGCATTGTGGTTCAGGACCATGAAAAATGTATTGGTTGCCGGATGTGCATTATGGCTTGCCCGTATAACGCACCGGTATTTGATCCGGTGGAAGGGAAAACCAGCAAGTGCAACCTGTGTGCAGAACGGCTGGATGAAGGATTGAAGCCTCGTTGTGTGGAGTCTTGTCCGGCTGGTGTATTGCAGTTTGGTGATATTGATGAGTTACGTAAACGCTACAGTGCTGATTTATCACGCATTGAAACGCGTTATAAACTGCCGGATCACCGTATCAGTCATCCGAACATTGTAATCATCCCCGCTGGTGATAAGGAATAAGGAGATACCATCATGTCTGAATATGAACTTCCTTTAGTCTTTTTCACCGTACTGTGTCAGTGGGCCGTTGGCTCCATTATTGCTATTACGGCATTAATGACGGTTCAACCGGTATGGTTGAATGAAGAGACGCGTTTTAACCGGTTGCGCTATATGGCACTGGTTATTTTAGTTATTAATATTGTTGGTTCGTTTTTGTCACTGTTACATCTGGGGTCTCCGCTGGGAGCCTATCGCGCCATTTTAGGTCTTGGGCACTCATGGCTAAGTCGTGAAGTGGTGGCCTTCTTCTTACTGAATGGCGTGGTATTCATCTGGGCTGTTGTGATGTTTCGTTTTAACCGCAATCGCTCTCTGGTAAAAAGTGCCAGCTTTGTCGCTTCTCTGGCGGGTATTGCAGCGATTCTGGTTTCGGCTCAGGTTTATTATCAAATGGCCAGCCACCCAATGTGGCATTCACTGGTAACACACCTCAGTTTTATTGCTACGGCATTATTATTGGGATTTGTCACCATTAGTCTGATGGTGGCGGTCTATCATTATCGTCAACAAGCGCAGCAAAGCAAGATTCCGGGACTCATGCTGACCGGTATTCTGTTGGGTGTGTTGCTTATGTTATGCGTGGTGCTGTGGTACAGCCATGGTCTGAATGGACAAGGCCAGATGGTTGGTAGTGCTATCGCTGTATTAGGCTCAGGTCTGATGGGATGGTTAATCTTTGGTGGCTTAATCACCGGAACCGGCGTTGCTACATACCTGTATAAGCAATCATCTGTTTCCATGGCAAAAGCTACACTGTTGATGTTGGTGGTGCTCTCTGCCGCCGTTTGCGGACGGATGCTGTTTTATAGCGGAGTAATGAGCCAATCACCCTGGTTTTAATTTGTACTAACTGAAGCTGCCCGATAATGTAGCTCGGGCAGCTTTTTCATTATCAAATTGAGAAATAACCTATAAGGATATTTTGATGCTGAAGAAAACCTGTTTGTCTGTTGTGATGGCGACCGTATTGCTATCTGTTGGTGTGGCTCAGTCTGCGGAACGTAATGTGGTGATGCCTGAAGGTACTAAACCTTCAGCGCTTTTCTCTCCGGCTATTGAAGCTAATGGCTTTGTTTTTACTTCCGGCCAATTACCTATTGATCCTGCAACTGGAAAAATGGTGGAAGGTATTGAAGCGCAAACCGAGCAGGCGATAGCTAACTTGCGTGCGGTATTGGAAGCGGGTGGTTCATCTCTGGATAAGCTGGTTAAGGTTAACATCTATCTGAATAATATTGATGATTACGCCAGTATGAATAAGGTTTATGCCAAGGCATTCAAAGGTACTCCTCCAGCGCGAACTGCTTTACAGGTAGGTAAGATCCCTCTTGGTGCTTCGATTGAAATTGAAGGTATTGCGGTAAAATAGTGCTTTCTGATTAGCTGAACTTTGTTAGCAGCGGAGGAGGTAACCCTCTGCTGCAACCCACCATAGTGATATATACCTCATGAATCATGGGGTTCCTCTTGCAATGCCCTGATAATCAGGTTTCAATATATCTTTCCAATCAACTAATCAAACG
Source organism: Limnobaculum xujianqingii (assembly GCF_013394855.1). Lineage (NCBI taxonomy): Bacteria > Pseudomonadati > Pseudomonadota > Gammaproteobacteria > Enterobacterales > Budviciaceae > Limnobaculum > Limnobaculum xujianqingii. The sequence continues at coordinate 884,068 of NZ_JABMLK010000002.1, forward strand.
GTAACAGGCTTCCAATGCTAAAGATTTTCAATACCCTGAGCAGACAAAAAGAAGAATTTAAACCCATTCATGCGGATAAAGTCGGCATGTATGTATGCGGGGTAACCATTTATGACCTGTGTCATATCGGGCATGGACGTACTTTTGTTGCCTTTGATGTTGTGTCTCGCTACCTGCGTTTTTTGGGTTATAACCTGACTTATGTAAGAAATGTGACGGATGTTGATGACAAGATTATTCGTCGGGCGACAGAAAATAAAGAGAGCTGCGAGCAGCTAACAACCAGAATGCTGGCCGAAATGCATGCCGATTTTGATGCATTAAACATTGCTCGTCCTGATTTAGAACCGCGTGCGACTCATCATATCGCTGAAATTATTGAGCTGGTTGAACTGTTATTGCAGCGTAATCATGCCTATGTGGCAGATAACGGTGATGTGATGTTTGCGGTCGATACCGATCCTGATTATGGTTTGTTATCCCGTCAGGACTTAGAACAGCTTCAGGCTGGTGCCCGAGTTGAAATCGCCGATGTAAAACGTAATCCAATGGATTTCGTACTGTGGAAAATGTCTAAACCGGGTGAGCCAAGCTGGGAATCTCCATGGGGTGACGGCCGTCCGGGTTGGCATATTGAGTGTTCAGCTATGAACAGTAAACAGCTAGGCGAGCACTTTGATATTCACGGTGGTGGTTCTGACCTGATGTTCCCTCATCATGAAAACGAAATTGCTCAGTCGACCTGCGCTCACGATGGTCCTTACGTTAATTACTGGATGCATTCCGGTATGGTGATGATCGATCGGGAAAAAATGTCTAAATCACTGGGTAACTTTTTCACTATCCGTGATGTGTTGAAACATTATGATGCTGAAACAGTGCGTTATTTTCTGATGTCTGGTCACTATCGCAGCCAACTGAATTACAGCGAAGAAAATCTTAAGCAGGCAAGAACGGCGCTTGAACGTTTGTATACCGCGTTGCGTGGTACGGATGAGGCGGTAAAAGCACAGGGTAACACTGAGTTTGAGGCTAGATTCCGTGAAGCAATGGATGATGACTTTAATACCCCGGAAGCCTATTCCGTACTGTTTGATATGGCTCGGGAAATTAATCGCCTCAAAGCGGAAGACATAACTGCAGCCAATCAACTTGCTGCAGAACTGCGTTGTTTATCGGGTGTATTGGGCCTGTTGGAACAATCACCGGAATCTTTCCTGCAGGGCGCAGGCCAAAATGCAGATGACAGTGAAGTTGCAGAGATTGAAGCATTGATTAAGCAGCGTAACGATGCTCGTCAGACAAAAGATTGGGCTATGGCGGATGTAGCGCGTAATCGCTTAACCGAGATGGGCATCATTCTGGAAGATGGTCCGCAGGGTACGGTTTGGCGTCGTAAGTAACTATTTGAATAGATATAAAAAAGCGCCTGAAGGCGCTTTTTTATATCTGTCAGCATCACATCGGATCGTGATAAAGCTCGCAAGCCTGTAAGGTATTTTGCATTAGCGTAGCCACTGTCATAGGGCCAACACCACCGGGGACCGGGGTAATCCAACTTGCGCGTTCAGCAGCGGCTTCATATTCCACATCACCGACCACTTTTCCGCTTTCTAACCGGTTAATACCCACGTCAATAACGATAGCGCCAGGTTTAATCCACTCTCCGCGCACAAAGCCAGGACGACCAACGGCGGCAACAATCAAATCAGCCTCTCTGACTTTCTTTTCCATGTTGGTGGTAAAGCGATGGGTGATTGTGGTGGTACAGCCAGCAAGCAGCAATTCCAGCCCCATTGGACGACCAACAATGTTTGAGGCTCCAATAACCAGTGCATCTAAGCCGTAAGTATTGATCTCACAACGTTGTAGCATGGTAATGATACCGCGAGGTGTACAAGGACGAAGTTTTGGCGTGCGTTGGCACAAGCGACCGATATTATAAGGATGGAAGCCATCGACATCTTTTTCCGGAGAGATACGTTCCAGAATCTTGATGTTATCAAAGCCCTGTGGCAGAGGTAATTGAACCAAAATACCATCAATCAGCGGATCGTTATTCAGGGAGTCAATGAGTTCAAGCAACTCATTTTCAGTGCAGGTCATATCCAGATTGAATGAGCGAGACAAAAAACCAACCTCTTCACAGGCACGGCGTTTGCTATTGACATAAATCTGCGATGCGGGGTTCTCACCAACCAGAATAACAGCCAAACCAGGAGCGCGTTTACCTGCCTGAAGGCGTTGTTGAACACTTACGGCAATTTCAGTTCTTAGTTGTTGAGCTATTGCCTTACCATCAATAATCTTTGCTGACATCTGAGAATAGATCCATTTTTTAACAACGGGTGTCATATTCTGTCAGAAGCGAAGCGTTCTGTCAGGGAGAAGTTGTGATTAATTAGAAAAGTAGGGAAATCACTGATGCTGAAGGGTATCGAACCGTTTGGATTTGCATATCATCACCTGACCCAGCCCATCCAGATGGCTACCATATAGAAAACCGTGCAGAGAATAATAAAAGAGGCTGCATATTTGATCTTTTCCATACCTGACTTTCACTCCTTATTATTTTATTTCGAAGTAAAAGATAGCATTCAAATCTTAACTAATTCTTAAATGATGGGATTGCTCAGGAACAACAGCCATTTATTAGAGGACTCAGTGCGAAAAGAATGGTTTCGCACTGAGTTATCAATAAAAACTTAATGTGAGCTATAAATAGTACGTTTATCGTTAGCATCAAAGGTCATGACTGAATAAGCCTCTTTCTCATAACCGTCATCCATCCCAGGACTGCCGCCAGGCATTCCAGGTGTACTCAGGCCAATAATATCCGGGCGTTCTTTCAACAAACGCTTAATATCATCTGCAGGTACGTGACCTTCAATCACATAACCATCAACCATAGCGGTATGGCAAGACATATACTCCATAGGGATCTTATGCTTTTGCTTAAGCTGATAGAATTCGCGGTCGTTGTTTATCATTACCGTTTCTACTTTAAATCCACCTTCCTCCATCTTTTTAGCCCATAAAGAGCAGCAACCACAGGTAGGCGATTTATACATAGTTATGCTGGTTGCCAGCGCAGAGCCTGAACTGAACAGTAAAATTAAAGCTAATAAGCCAGATTTCATTGGGATCTCCAAAAAATATTTATCACATTAATAAATCAAGTAACGAACTTAATTGAGCGAAAAATATCCGGAGCTATTCTCGAAAACGGCAAAAGCGAATCTCAGCCGTCAGCTCCTGTATTGGTGGAGCAAGGCAGTTTAATGAGGGAACTGATTTTGTTAATGGTGAATAAACCAGCGGCTGGGTAGTTTCAGGTATCAGTGCGACAACGACATGGTTACCCGAATCGATTTGTGTTGCGTCAGGTAAACAATGTTTTTCACATAGAGGAGAAAGATGCTCATTACTCTGTTTTTCAGATAATGATTGCACATGTTGGCTGTGTAGTGCCTGGACTGTAGTTTCAGGATCTGCCACCCGGCAATCATGACTGGCAATAGCAAGCTGTGTGCTTAACAACAAGCAGGAAAAAGTAAGTATCCATACAAGGGAACGTTTACTTAAGCGACTTATGAGTCGTAACAGTGAATGATTTTTAGTCATTATTTGATTCATGTTATAGGGGCTTCAAAGCCAACTAAGCCGAAAAGCTATAGTAAAGTAACTTAAATAGCAATCATGTCTGGCCTCAATAAATCAAATACTATGCAGTAACTTAAATATATGACGAACTTAAGGAAGTAAATGAGAGAAAACAGATGCGATTTATTCAACGTTAAAAATGCATGTTGTAGGTAATGGTGATGATAATCTAAAGTGGCGCCCCCAGAAGGATTCGAACCTTCGACCTACGGCTTAGAAGGCCGTTGCTCTATCCAGCTGAGCTATGGGAGCGTAGAAGAAATTGCTATAACTAAAAACACCTTCAGATGCTTTAGTGGGGTCGAATTATACGGCTCTTGCGAACTCAGTCAATGGGTTTTACGCGTTAATTCGGGTGGAATGCTATTTTCATCAGTATATTGAATATATATTAACCAATTACCTTGATTTTCATTATATAATTTCTTGCAGCAGCACAATAAAGTGAGGGCTATTGGTTAAATTAGTTAGCTATTTTTGAACGGTATTTAAAATAAGGAAGGTAATATATTTACCTTTTGTAATACCAAGTAATGTATCACCAGTCAGAGCTAATGTTACTGCTTTGTTAATTTGTTTTTTATATGATAAACATGCAATTGGTTAATTATATTGTGAAATTGAATTCGAATACCTTTATCTGAATTTTTGATTGAGTTATAAAAATAATTAATAGTGAAATTTCAAAGTCAATACAACTAATTTATTAAACTATCAATAAAAAATTAATTTCATAGTTAATTGTTTTTGTGGTGTTTTTTCTGGTTGGTTTCCGTGACTCCACTTATGGTTTTATTATGATGTTTTTTTAAATTATTGTGTAACATATTTTCACTCCTATTATTTACATCATGATAGCTCTGATTAATATCATCATGATTTTTTTGTTTTTAATTTTTAAGCTATAAGAATTAGTCATACATTCGTGTGATTATGAATATTCAGGTTATATTATTTTAAAAAATAAAATCCGTTTAAATGAACTAAATTAATAGTGTTGCTTGATATTGGGTGATGAAGTGCTTGTCATATGTATTTACTTATTAAGGTAAGAGGTAACACTATGCATTTAAAAAAATAAAAATTATAGGGGGGACTTACTGCTGCAATAGTATTCAGTACGTTCTCTGCTCATGCGGTACTTCAGGTAACCAGTACTGCAACGCCATATACGATTAATGCCAGCGACCTGGACAAAAAGGAAAAGGAGCTGACTAAAGATCCATTAATGCAGAAAGTGAAAGAGTCCATCCGTACCGCCAGCAATGATGTTGTGGATCAAATTGCGGCAGGGCGATCTACTAACCCGGATAACGTGAAACGCGTAGAGAAAATTATTTCTCCGGAAGCCTGGAATTACCTGTTTCCTTTGCGTGCGCCAGAATATACCTATGAAAACTTCCTGAAGGCTATTGGTAAGTTTCCTGCTGTGTGTGGGACTTACAGCGATGGGCGTGACTCTGATGCCATTTGCCGTAAGGGGCTGGCAACAATGTTTGCCCACTTTGCTCAGGAAACTGGCGGGCATGAAAGCTGGAGGCCTGAAGCTGAATGGCGGCAGGGGTTGGTTTGGTTACGTGAAATGGGCTGGAAAGAAGGAGAGCCAGGTGGCTATAACGGAGAATGTAATCCGGATGTGTGGCAAGGGCAAACCTGGCCCTGTGGTAAAGATAAGAATGGTCAGTTCCTGAGTTATTTTGGTCGGGGAGCTAAGCAACTTTCTTATAACTACAACTATGGACCATTTTCTGAGGCCATGTTTGGTGACGTTCGTACACTGTTAGATAAGCCTGAACTAGTTGCCGATACCTGGTTGAATCTGGCCAGTGCAGTTTTCTTTTATGTTTATCCGTAGCCACCAAAACCAAGTATGTTGCATGTTATTGATGGAACCTGGCAACCAAATGCTCATGATAAAGAGAGCGGGCTTGTTCCGGGATTTGGTGTAACGATCCAAATTATTAATGGTGGTGTAGAGTGCGGTGGCCCAACTGAAATCGCTCAGTCATTAAATCGTATTGCTTACTATCAGGAGCAGACTAAATATTTGAAAGTACCGGTTCCGGCATCGGAAGTTCTTGGCTGTAAAAATATGAAGCAGTTTGATGCTGGTGGTGCGGGTGCCTTACCTATCTATTGGGAACAGGATTGGGGGTGGAGTCCCGATACGCCTGATGGAAGTACTTACGCTTGCCAGTTGGTTGGATACCAAACACCATTTACTGCCTTTAAAGAAGGCGATTATAGAAAATGTGTTGAGCATTTCTTTAATGTAAAAGTTGTTGGTGGTAGCGAGCCAACTCCGGAACCAACCCCAACTCCAATACCGGAACCAACACCGACACCGGAACCAACACCAGAACCAACTCCAACACCAGAACCAACTCCAACACCGGAGCCAACTCCAACGCCTGAACCTGAGCCAGAACCAATACCGAATGCAGCACCTGTTGCGGTTTTAACCGGGCCAACTGGGCCGGTAACCAGCGGAGCTCATGTTGTATTGAATGGTGCAAACTCCAGCGATCCTGATGGTGATAAGTTGACTTACAGCTGGATTATACCTGATGGTCAAATTATCAGTGGAGAGGATAAACAGAGCCTGTCATTTGTTGCTCCAGAATTAACTGAAGGAAAACAATATCAGTTCACCCTGACGGTTACGGATGGCAAACTGAGTAGTGCAGCAGAATATACACTGACAGTAATGCCAGTGGCTAAACCTGATCCAGTTCCTGAACCAACACCGAGTCAATATCCTGCATGGACTGCGAAAAAGACCTGGAAACCAGGTGATATGGCGACTAACCGCGGGAAAACTTATCAGTGCCGCCCGTTCCCGAATGGAGCGTGGTGTAATGTTGCTCCTGCCTATTATGAGCCTGGAAAGGGCTTAGCATGGCAAGATGCCTGGACTCTGAAATAAGTTACTTTCGGTCATTGTTATTTAACCTTTACGCCAGCAATATTGCTGGCGTGAATTTAAACGTCAGATAGATTAGGGCAATAAAACGATGAAGATTGATGCAGAATTTTTTTGTTTTAAAAGCTAATTCCAGTACCTATACCAATACTTGCACCAGAACTACCGCCGGAGCCGCTGACACCAGCTCCCTGATATGAGGAACAAGCCGTAAGCAATAGGGCTAGTATCACTGGCATAATTCTCTTCATCTGTTTGCCTCTGTTTAATTACAAAGTTTGGTGGTGAATTTTTGGCTTCTGTAGTGAGTTATGCATAGATTTTGTCATGACAGAAGTTGTCGAGTCATTTAATAATTTTTAACTTATTTTGTATAGGGGGCAGGCGATCATTTTGCCTGGTTGGTGTTATAACCTGAATAGATACTATTAAGACACGATTTTATTTTATGTGTATCACTATATAGTCGGGAAATTTGGATGTAAATGTTGAATTTCTATCTAATCAGAGATGGTAGTTAAAGAGAATAATTAAGAATTTCGAATGAATAAAGTTAGTTAGAATAGCTCATTCGCTCGGTACTGAGGTACTAGTGAACTATTCTGACATTGAGATTGAGTTGGCTTGTTTCAACACTTTATTTTTATATAACTCATGGTGTAGTTCTACGATAGCTATCATGTTAGATATTGATGCTTTATAAGGGCCATAGGGGCCATAAGGTCCAATTTGGGTCCCTGGAGCATACATTTTGTCTAATGCCCATATAGCACAACATTGGTTATTGAATTCAAAGACGATGGCCTCTTCAGTCGTGTCAATAACACATCCTTTGTTCAGTAAAGTAGTGATAAACTCGTCATAATCACGATCATATTTCTGTTTGTATCGACACCCATATACAAGGTGGTAGAAGATTTTTTTTAACATAGTGTTTCTATACTGTATTGATTTTTCTTAGCATAGTTAACATTTTCATATTATCAACTATGGATGGAATATTTTTTTATACGGTTAATACAACGTCCTACGTTCTGATATACCCAGTATGTGTTGTATACAGGCTAAAAGTGAGTTTGTTCTCTAAGCTCAACTTGAAAGATTACACTGTAAAGCGTTGCTGTTTATATAATAAAAAAACAAATTGTAAAATTAAATTTGTTTGAAAAAACTCTTTATGGTAATTATTTTATAAATTATTGCCCATCGTCAGGTAAGAGAAGTCTGGTTGTTATTAAAGTGTCAATTTAGTTAAAAATATGTAGTGAATCTTTAAGTTTTTTGACTGGTACTAAACATTCAAATTATAAATAGACTAATCAATTTAATTGAATAACTAAATAAAATATATCCTTATTATGATGAAGGTATAACATTTACATACCATTCAATTCTTTTTGGTTTTTTACTAAGCAATATGTTATTCATATATTAATTTACTGAAAATATACTTTGAGAGATAATTTTATATAAAACAGCAGGCAATCTTAATTACCTGCTGTTTGACTATCTATTATTTCTTAAATGCACCAAATGGATCTTTTAGCATATTAACAATAGATGCACCAATCCACGGAAGTTTACCTAAAGTAGCCTCAATGATTTTGTTTTCAAAATTATTGATAGATTCTGCAGCAGCACCCAGACCTAGTTTGCCTAAAGCTGAACCGAAGATGCCAGCACCATTGACTTGTTCAATTTCTTGTTCTGTCAGATTTCTCATTGTCATATCCTTATATTTTTCGGAGAGAAAAATTATATTAAGATTTATATTTAATTTAACAAAAGCGTTTTAATGATTCATGCAGTTTTAATTTCTGCACAGGTGTAATTTAATGGCTATAGAATATTAGTCAATGGTGTATTTATACGATCGTGTTGTTTATTTATCGTTGGTTACTTTTATTAAGTCTTATCTTATTTTTATTTTATATTAAATTGAGTATTGTTTTATTTTTATCTAAATTATTAGATTGCAACAATATTATTAGTAATGAAATTATTTTAATTTTTATTGTTGGAGCTTTTTGATTTGGAAAAGTGAAGAGGTAATAGAATAAAACCCAAATATAATTAGCGGATATAGTTAATAATATCCGCTTTAAGCAAGAATTAAACGATACTAATCCCAATCAGGCGCCAGTCCTTCCGGGCTTACCAGACGGCCTGAACAATCTAAATTGGCTATTTCAGCCATATCTTTTTCTGACAGGCGAAGCTGTTGGGCTAAAAGATTGCTGGCCAGATTTTCACGTTTTGTCGAAGAAGGAATAACGGCGTAACCTGATTGCATGGCCCAGGCAAGGATAACTTGCGCTGAAGTAGCGTTGTGACGAGTCGCGATATTTTTGATGACTTCATCTTGTAATGCTTTGCCGTAAGCTAGTGTCATGTAGGAAGTAATACTGATGTTATTCCTTTGGGCAAATTCAACAACTTGCTTATTTTGTAAATAAGGTGAGAGTTCAATTTGGTTAGTGGCAATATTTTCTGCACCAACGGCATCTATCGCATTTTGCATTAGTGCAATAGTAAAATTGGATACCCCAATCTGGCGAGTTAACCCCAGCTCTTTTGCCTTAATCAGCTCTGCCATATATTCAGCCACTGAAACTTCATCATTGGGAGAGGGCCAGTGAATCAATGTGAGATTGACATAGGAGGTTTTTAATTTTTCCAGGCTTTCACGCAGACTGGGAATTAGCTTTTCTTTACTCAGGTTAGCTATCCATATTTTTGTAGTAATAAAAAGCTCTTCGCGGTTGATGCCACTTTGGCTGATGGCCGTGCCAATTTCAGCTTCATTCTCATAAATTTGTGCTGTATCGATAACGCGATATCCTAAATCGAGCGCATTACGGACTGAATCAATGACCACTTCATTTTGAAGACGGAAAGTACCTAATCCAAATACAGGAATATTCATATCATTTTCTCTTTTGTACGATAAGGGGAATGTAATAATTTTGTTACTATTTGGTCATCATGGCAAAAAAGAGAGAGTAGAAAAAGTTACTTTGCAGCATAACTGTTTTGCTTTAGCAGCAAGGATCGTTTGAGTTAAGAAGATATATCAGGATAAATTGAAAAAATAAAAAATATCCCCGTCAACAGACAGGGATAATCATCTTGGTATCTAAATATTTTGTTATTGTAATAGTAGCAGTGACATGATGAACGCCGCTTTGATTACAATGGCATATGCCGGTTCGAACACCAAATTAATAATAGTGATAATAAATTCTTTTTGTTAAGCACTTCTTAATTCTCTGACAATAATAAACAAACTAAAGTAAATCATTTTTACTAATCATAGATAAAAAATAAAATCATAGATCTTATTTTTATCCTTTTAATTCAATGGAATAAGTCTTTTTGATTTTGTCTTTATGATTTTTTCTCGTTAAATTAAGGTGTTGTTCATTTATCAAGGCTGTTTTTAAATCATAAAATGTCATCTTAGTGAAAATAAATGGAAGAAATGATTGTGTAATCTAACTAAGTGTGGCTTAATGATTACCGGTTTGTAGTACAGACCTATTTATGTATAGTAATTTAAAGCAGTTCGCCATTTAGCGTTATCTCTGATATCACTTCTTCAAGAATTCCTTCTAATTAGTTCCCATAAGTAAAACTGACAAACAGACCATCAAATAATTTATGGTAATTTAATAAGAGTTAGAGGAATACACGATGTCTAATACAATGACTGGTTTAGTAAAGTGGTTTAACAGCGATAAAGGTTTTGGTTTTATTTCTCCTAAAGATGGCAGCAAAGATGTATTCGTACATTATTCAGCTATCCAGGGTACAAACTTCAAAACTTTGGAAGAAGGTCAAGAAGTATCTTTCTCTATCGAGAACGGTGCTAAAGGCCCATCAGCGGTTAACGTTGTTGCTTGCTAATCAGCATTTCTGATAATTCATTATGTAGATTGGCCCGATGGCTTAACGCATAACGAGTTATTAATAAAAACCTGGGATAATTACCCGGGTTTTTTTATGCTTGAAATTCATTATATCTCCGTAAAATCCCCTCATGTTACCGCACAAAAAGACTAAAAAATGGCGTTTATAATCCCCGTTTTAGCACAACCTGTTTGTCATTAGATGAAATATTGAGCTATGTTTAAAAAGTAAACATAAATTTGATAACAGAAAATCATCTGAAGATGAGCATGATAGGGGAAATTGAAATGATTAAAAAATTAACAATGATTTTATCGAGTCTGGTTTTAGTATTTGGTCTTTCTGCATGTGCCAGCGACTATGTAATGACGACCAATACCGGTCAAATTATTATTTCACATGGAAAACCAGTTTTAGATAAAGAGACGGGCATGACCAGCTATGTCGATCAGGATGGGAATGAACATCAAATTAAATCAGACGAAATTTCAGAGATGGTCGAAAAATAGAGCTTTATAGCTAATTCAGTGAGTTTATATAACATCAAGGCCCCGGCATTATACTGGGGCCTTGATGTTATATAAGTAAATAATCACCAGCAGTAATTGATTGTGTGATTTATAGTTATTAATGTCCTGTCAGGTTGAGTTGGTGATTTACCGGCTTGAGAGATATCAGTGAATAGGGGTCTATTGATGAGAAAAATGATAAAGGTAGCGTGTATTACATCAGGGCTATTTGTCGCTGCACTGATTCAAGGGTGTTCTACTGGCTCAAAAACACAGGATGTTTCTGCCATTGGTGGGCAAGGAAATCCCGCTGATACATATTGCACCAGTGTTGGTGGCAAAGTTCAGCCAAGGCAAAATGCCAAAGGCAGCTATTCAGTTTGTTCTTTTAAAGACGGTTTACAGCTTGATACATGGGAACTCTATCGTGCCAATCATAAGAGTTAATGCTGACTTTCCACATGGATATAAGGATCAATTCGGCTGTCGTCAGGGTTATACCTCAAATTTGTTATTGACTTAATATATCGTTGTATATTAATTTATATAGCGATTGAGCACATCCTCACCGAATGGCTTGATTAGATGTACTGTTAAATTGCTCGCTTCGCCCTGATCGCCATCAGGGCTTTTTCTTTTCTGAGTTCAGCTAAAGCTATTTCCTTTGTTATTTGAGTTCTGGATAGCGCGTTCTTGCTAAAAATTCATATCAAAAAATTAATCTCAGCAATGTGTCCTGGAAATTTCGCTGTAACGGAATTCTTGCCGAAGATATCTGGTAAATATTTTTTTCAACATGCTAAAGTTAAAGCGTTTGAACAGGAATAATTGTTAACAAGGGATATTTTATGAAAAAAGCCGTATTTGCATTAGCTATGTTTATGAGTTTGCCTGCACTGGCTGAAGACAGCTCTGTGGTGAAAGACAGTATTAAGAGTACTGTTTCCGGAGTGATTGCTGCGGGTAAAGATGCGCTTAGTGGTGTGAAAGATGGTGTCGACGATGGTCGTCAGTCAGGTAGCAGCATTGACGGTGCTGTTATTGTGACAGATAAAGAGAATCTGACTAAATATGTTACTGTCTCTGTTTTGTCAGCGGAAAAAGTAGCAGACCAAGAGTATAAATTGACGCTGGCTTTACGTAATAACACCGATAAAATTGTTCGGCTGTCGAATCTTAATGAAAGTAAATCACTCATTCTTATCGATAAGGACGGGTTCATTTCCTCTTTAAAAACGCCCCTAACACCAGGTGAATTTGATATCACGATTCCGGAAAATGCTGGTGTTAAGCAACGCTATGTTTTTGGTGGTGTTGAAGATGTTCCGGCAACACTGCGTCTTTATGGTATGGATATCGCAGTACCAGCCCCCGCTGCTAAGTAAACTTTTCTAATTAGTATTTTCTGTTTTACTATTCAGTACATCATGTTTCCGACGATATTATAAAATATCGTCGGAGTCTTTCTGTTTTGAGTAATCATAGCGATGACATTTGATCTGTTTGAACATCTTGAACCACCAGATGTAGTCCGGGAAGAATTGGCACCTGGTGCTGTGATTTTACGTCATTTTGTTCTTCCACAGGCGAAAGTGATACTTGCTCAGGTAGCGACAGTTGTTGGATGTTCACCATTTCGCCATATGACTACGCCAGGTGGCTATGGTATGTCAGTCGCAATGACTAATTGTGGCGATTATGGTTGGGTAACCGATCGTCAGGGATATCGTTACAGCGAAGCAGATCCCCTCACCGGTAAAGCATGGCCACCAATAGCACCATTACTTTATCAACTGGCTGTAGAAGCGGCTGAACAGGGTGGTTTTTCTGATTTCCAGCCGAATGTTTGCTTAATTAATCGTTATGCTATTGGCGCGAAGATGTCGTTACATCAGGATAAGGATGAAAAGAACTTTAATTATCCTATTGTTTCAATGTCGTTTGGTTTACCCGCCGTATTTCAATTTGGTGGGCTTTCACGCAGCGATAGCGTACAGAAATGTTCACTTACCCAAGGGGATGTGGTGGTTTGGGGCGGCGTTTCACGTTTGGCCTATCATGGGATTTTACCGGTAAAATCCGGTCATCATCCTGATACGGGCGATTGCCGCATTAACCTTACTTTCCGCCAGATAGACTGAGGTGGCTTTTCTGCTGGTTGAGTGAGTAATGCACTTTACTTGAATAAGCCTTTTTTAGGTCAATAGTGAATACAATTTATGAAATGGCAATATTTATTTCTTGTAAACCTGACGTATATTAATTAGTCAGTTACGAAAGTATGAAGAATAGCGCTAATTAACTCAAGGGTGATAACGTGTCAGATGTATTCAATGCCTGGTTAAATGGGTACCGACAGATTTTTGACTATAAGGGTAGAGCGAGACGACGAGATTTTGCCTGGTTTCTGCTATTACAGTTAGTCGCCTTTTTTGCTGTTGCCAGCGTAACCAGTATCCTGTTTGGTAATAGTGGAATGATAACGGAAACTGTTGCCAGCGCGCTAATGATGGTAACAATCTTGACTACCTTGTCGTATAACGTACGTCGTTTACATGACTGCGATCAGAGCGGGTGGTGGTGTTTTGGCTATTTGATTCTTGCCGGAGTCTTCATTGTTGCCTCGCTAATGCTCAGGCCAACGGACGGAAGTAATCAATATGGTCCGGATCCCAGAGCTACAACTCGTTAATTTTACACTATAATAAAAGAGTAGCTTAAAGTTGCTCTTTTATTACAGGTGTTTCAGATGGCCGGTTTACCGCTATTAATTTTTATTATTTTTCCTGCCGGGTTGGCGTTGTTGATACGTTTTTTTTCCCGGTTAGCCGGGAAAAATGTGCGATTTTTTCCGATTTTTTTATTACTGGTAATTATCAGTTTTTCCCTGTCGGTGGCTTATATGGTTTATCACTATGGCTTCCACAAACTCAACTGATATTGATAGACAATCACCATCAATTTCTATTTTTATATAGAAATGCGTAGCAATACCTTAGTGAAATTTGAATGTATAAAGTTTCAGGTGGGGGAAAGGGTAGCAAACAGACTAACTAATGAGAGTACAAGAATGCCTAACAGGATCTCCAGTACGGTAAATAACACGAAATATCGCATCGCATTACTGCCTTGCTGATTCATTTCTGGCACTAGTCTATAGCGGTTATACAGGGCAATCATAACCATCATCATTACCAGAAAAACTTTAATGCCGAGTAGTTGCAGATAAGCCGATGACCAGTTAACTGGCCAACGTTGCAGAATCAGGACGCTATTGATGATGCCGGTGAATATCACCAGTATGACGGCCAGATGACCTACCTGAGAAAATCGAATTAATGTGCTAATAGCATCAGAACGATAGTGTTCAACGGACAAATAGCGCAGGCAAACTAATAAAGGAATCAGCGCACCTAACCAGTATCCAGCGGATATTAAATGCAGAGCATGATTTGCCCGATGTAACCAGCCAATAGCACCGCTATGTAGAGTGGTATGACCTACAAATCCCAGTGAGATTAATAATAAAAAGGCCAATAGGGTAATCAGGCTAAAACGCCAGTAGATGGGAAGAAGCAGGCAAATAGTCGCAGTGAATGTAAATATGATTTGCCAACGCCAGGCCATACCAAATGAGGTTGAGAGCACATCAGTGATAATGCTTCCTTTAATGGTATCTGGCCAACCATCGCCCATTAAGCCACTCTGTATAGCGATTATCCCGACTGAGGTTAACAGTGCTATTAACAAGCTATAAGTCAATAACCTGCGGAGATCGTACTGAAGTGATAGTCGAAACTTTCCATGGCTCAGACAACTGACGAACAGGGTGATACCAAACAGCAATGTCACCGCAGAAAAATGCAATAATCTGAAAAATATATGAAAAGCGTCCAGGCTCATTAATCAGGCTTTACTATAAACTGAAATTTGCCTTTAGTCTTATGGCCATCAACAGAGACTACGTGCCAGTTGACAGTATATTGCCCAACTGGCAGTGAGGCTTTTAGCGGTGCGACCATACGGGTGTTATCAGTAGCATCCAAAAACAAGTTATCAGTAGGTATTACTTTGTTATTTGGATCGAGTAACTCAATTTTGCTGAATTTTACTTCGATACCTTCTGAATACTTTAATGATATTTCTTTTGGTGACGTTGTCAGGATACTTTCTGCTGCGGGCATTTGCTGTTTCAGATGGGCATGGGCCAGTACCAATGGTGAGGTTAAACTGAATAATATAACTAACAGGGAAGCCAATAAGTGGGGCAAACGAAGATACATAACTAACCTCAAAGGCAAGAAACCAAATAATGGATCAAAATGTTAACATTGTTCATTTTGTCTGTATAGAATTGATAACAATTCTCATTGATTGTAAACCAAAGAGTTCATAAAACTTTCCATAACTATCCAATAAATCATTATTTATTTTTTAGAATGAGCAATTCTTCTTTTTTATCTGAAATTAAATTTAAATTGGATTTTTATTCTGTATTTTAAGTTTAATTTATATCTTAATTGCTGGTTTTTTATTTAATTTATGGTTTTAAATTCTTTTTATAGAATTTGATTTTAGTTTATTTGTCTGTATATTTCTAATTCAAGGCATTCTGGCTGTTATTACCTGGATAGATATGGGGTTGAAGGTTTGTCCGGGCAAGTTTTCTGTTTGGTGGAGCGGATACGAAAATGCTTGAAAATTTAGGTGTAATAAACCTCTGGACTTATGTTATTGGTGTAATTTTCATTACATTAATACCCGGACCTAATTCTATTTTTGTACTGACCAGTAGCGCTAGACATGGCGTAAAAGAAGGCTATAAAGCTTCTTTTGGCGTGTTTTTGGGCGATGCTACCTTGATTTTTCTGGCATTTATTGGTGTCGCTTCACTGGTTCGCACATCACCACTATTCTTTAGCATTGTTAAATATGCCGGAGCGGCCTATTTACTCTATCTGGGTGGACGCATTCTCTATACGACTTTAATCAAAAGAGAAGGGCATACCGTAGCTGAAACGCCAAAAGCGACCAAAGAGCATACTTTTAGAAAAGCGCTGTTATTAAGTTTAACCAATCCTAAAACGATTATCTTTTATGTTTCCTTCTTTGTTCAGTTTGTTAGTCCTGACTATCCCAATACGGCAGTTCCTTTCTTTATTTTGGGTAGCATATTAGAAGCATTTAGTATGTTGTATCTTTCTGTCTTGATTTTTGGTGGGGCTACACTGGCTTCTATGTTCCGCCAGCGTTATGGACTGGCTAAACTATCCAACGGATGTATCGGTACATTATTTTTGGCATTTGGACTTAAGTTAGCATTAGCAACTTCCTGATTCTAAAGGGCATATCAGCACTTAATGTCAGTTCTCATTTAACCATGAGAATTGACATTTTTTTGTTAATAAATTGAAAGTCTGCTTGAGATAAGGGAGATTAGCTGATATCAAAGATTAATGTGTTGGATAACGGGAAGTTATCTAAAATATGATCGGTTTTGATAACAGATAATCAGTAAGCGAAAGGGAATCATTAAAATGAAATATAATTTGCAGACATTGCTAGCCATTACTGCTGTGGCAGTAATCTTTAATTTGCCAATGGCTCAGGCCGAAAGCTATCAGGTTTGTGTTGATAAATATACTGATGCTTCAGGTAATAGAACTGCATCCCTCAGTGATTGTCATGGGAATGACTATGTTATTCGTCCTCAGTCGATGAGGCCTAACTCGGTTGTTTCCGGTTCCGATCGCCGTATGTATTCTTCAGGCAGAGAACGTTCATCTGGTCGTTATCAGGTTGATGAGTCTACTTATGCCAGCGATCGTTGGTGTGATGATAGTGGGTGTTACCGTATCCAAAATAAGCGTAATCTTTGTGTGCTGGAAGTCACGGGTGAATTGGTCGACTGCAATTAATTTATCTGTATTGATAAGCTGCAATTGCGGTGGCCTGGTTAATAAGGAAGAGGGCAAAATGGTTAAGAAGATTATGGTATTGGTTATGCTCTCTTCATTTCTCTGTGGTTGTGGTAGCTTTGCCAGTCGCTTTGAGGGCGGATACCATGATGAATATTATTCAGGCGTGAAATATTCAGTACATCAGGCTGACAGAGGTTATGGGTTTTACTATCTTGACGTTCCCTTTTCTTTTATCTTTGATACTGTGATGTTACCAGCAGATATTATTCGGATAGAATCAACTCATTAACTGTTTGTAAAATGATCAATTCATTAAGTGCTCCTGATGCAAAAAAATTATTTTTAGCACACTTTCATTTTTCACAAAAACATTGTTATGAGATTGATAAATAATTTCACTCGAATAGTAAAATAACACTATGAGTTTTTATATTTCTCTATTTTTAGCGTAAAATAATTAGATAGTTATCTTTTGGCTATATGGAAAAAATGGGTAAGAGACCGGTTGATATCGGATTGGTATAACATAATAAAATTAATTGATATCTATTATCATCAAGGTGTTGGAACGCTTGGGATTACTTTTCTTTGTATAATCAGTTGAATACGCTTTATCTTATGCTCGGTAATATCATGAATACCTACAGGTTTATAGCATTCAGAACATATTGAGCCATAAATATCATCGAAAGATTCTACCTGTTGGTTGGAGCGAAATGATGTGTTGCCACACCTTGAACATTGAAATTTAAAGTCAGGACACATAATCGCCCCCAATAGGTTTAGCTAATAATTTCTTAAATAATTTATACCATATTTATTATATTAAAATAGGTGTTCTTTAGTACACTAAATTAAGATAACTGTTTCAGTTTGTGTTTTATCTTATGTTTTAGTTATCTTTATAATGTTCATATAATATTTAAAATAAATTTGATTGCGTTTTTATGTTTGTCTAATTAAAAATATATAAAAATAATGTTATAAAAGTTAATTGTTAGTTAATTAATGTATTGTAGTGATTAAAATGGTGATGTTTCATCTTCTGTTATTCACTCTTTTTCTGGCATTATTTTTGTTTGTCTCCTTACCGGGTATCCGTTAACCTGCGGGCCTGATTCAATGACTTCAGATACAGAACAATATGATTGGGTATAAATGGTGGGTTAGTACCCTCAGTCTGCTTTTTTTTCCATTATATGGGTTGGCAGCAAAACCAGACGCAGTAGAGCCTATTAGCTTTAGTAAGGCAAAGCAGCTGGCAATAGAGATCCACCGGGATGCAAGCCAAAGCTTTTATTGTGGTTGCTCAATTCAGTGGTTTGGCCGCAAAGGCGTACCCGATCTGGAAGGGTGTGGATATCAAATTAGGAAAAATGTTGAACGGGCGGGTCGTATAGAGTGGGAACATGTGGTGCCTGCCTGGCAGTTTGGTCATCAGCGGCAATGCTGGCAAAAAGGCGGTAGAAAAAATTGCACGCAAGATCCGGTATATAACGTAATAGAAACCGACCTGCATAATTTACAGCCAGCCATTGGCGAAATTAATTACGATCGTTCTAATTTTCAGTTTGGCCAGTGGAATGGTCCTGCAACTCAGTATGGACAATGCCAAATGAAAGTAGATTTTAAGAACAAAACGGTGGAACCACCAGAGAGAGCACGGGGTATGATTGCCCGAACCTATTTTTATATGCGCGATCGCTATCATTTCCGTTTGTCAAAGCAACAAACAGAACTGTTCGAAGTTTGGAATATGTTTTATCCCGTGACAGAATGGGAATGCGAACGGAATCAACGCATATTGAAGGTTCAGGGTAATGACAATCCATATATCTCGACATTATGTGAAAAAAACGAGATAAAATTACTTAAATAGATTATCGATAGTGTTTAGTTTTTATATTTTAAATTTTGGTAAGATTTTGTTTTATTAAGCATATAAAAAATTTAAAAATAAGAAATCAGTGTGTTGCTTTTTATTTTTTATCACGCCGTTAAAAACTACTCATAGATATTTTTTGATGATACAATTTAGGCTGAACAATCATGATGTTGTTCCAAGTTGTTGTTATTTTTATAATTAAATTTCAAGGAAATGAATAAATGAAACCTTCCCGCGTTCTTCTTTCTTCCGTTGTTGCTTTTTCTTTACTGGCTTTAAGTGGTTGTGGTGAAAAAGAGCCTGCTAAGGCTGCGGATAATGGTTTACCAGCTGAGTGTAATGAGTATGTTAATACCATTACTACTTGTGTAAACAAACTGGGTAAAGACAACAAGGCTATGGCCGATCAGTTTAAAACTCAGATGGATGCTGCAACTGAATCCTGGAAACAAATGAGTGACAAAGAAGCTCTGAAAAACAGCTGTAAAGCTGCTATGGATGCATTCAAACCTACTCTGTCTCAATTAGGTTGTTAATCTAATTAATATCACGCCGTAGTTATATAATTACGGCGTGGTGTTGTAGAAATTAATTTCCTAATAGTTCAATTAATTCCACTTTCTTCTATTTCAAACTATCAGTTTTTATACCTCATTATACTGATTTAAAATTCATTCCTTTAAATACGCGCAGGGGATTTCCCCGTTCTATTTGATGATGGAACATACGGCGCTCCGCTTTTAGTTCAGCTCCGGCCTGCTGGCGCAACTGTTCCAGACGGTGTGCTATCAATAATATCGCCAGGCGTTTATTAGCATGTTGACTTCTTTCTGATTGAACTTTGACGCTGATTCCTGTCGCAATATGAGTTGCCCGAATTGCTGAGTCAGTCTTATTAACGTGTTGTCCGCCAGGGCCTGAAGCACGTAATGATTCAAATTGAATTTCACTCTCCAACTTCGGATTGTTTTGTTCAAATTGAGCAATGCCAATAAACCAATTCTTACGTTCATGGTTAGGTCGATAGGGACTACTACATATCCATAATATCGAACCGCACCAGTTATCAGCCAACTGTGTCGCAGCCGTTCCGCTAAGGGAAATCAGTACTGAACGAAATCCATCTGGTCGTCGGGAGGGCTCAGTTTCCAGACATTCAACCTGCACATTTATCGCATTAGCTTCTTTTATCAATTGTTTTAGCGCTTTGCCAACGGCCAGACAGCATTCATCTGGCCCCTGAGCAGAAGAGATCTGCAATAGTATCATTCGCTTTTCCCTCCACTGGTTTTATAGGTTAAAACAGGTTTCAGCCGCGCCAGAATTTTGATTAATCCTGCTCCAACCATGCTATCGATCACAGTCTCAATCGATTTATAAGCCTGTGGCGCTTCTTCATAAATCAGTTGGCGATCCTGACAGATAACCCGGCTTCCTAATTCAGTACGGCTTAACTGAATCGGAGAAAAACGCTCAGACAAGCGGCCTTTACACTCAGTCCGCATCCATTTTCTACCCGCACCGTGAGCCAGTGAGTGAAGACTGATATCTGATAATGTTGGCATGACCAGGTAGCTATAATTGCCGCGTGAGCCCGGTATAATCACCGGTCCCTTATTGGCAGGGCTGGCACCTTTACGGTGCAGCCAGCCATTAGCCCCATTAATCTGTGCTGCTTCAACCAGATTATGGTTAATATCCAACAGACATTCTCCGGTTGTCTTGATTTGTTCCAGCAGTCGTTGAGCTATAAGGCGGCGATTTAGTTCGGCAAAGCTTAGAGCCTGATGATGCTCATTCAGGTATTCTTTCGCTTCGGGAGAACCTGTTATTACACCCCCATGGTTAAAGCGTTCAACATGACGACGTAAAATTGCCTGACCTAATCCTCGCGATCCGCTATGCACTAATAGCTGAAGTTGTTGTGGGATCAGCCCTAATTGATTGGTTATATCAGGATGATAAACCTGATCTACCTGCTGTAACTCTGCAAAGTGGTTTCCACCGCCAACAGAACCGAGAGCATCAGAAAAAGGCGAGTTCATCATTTCATCAGGGAGATGCTGCTGTAGCCATTCTGAGCTGGCAAAGTCTCTCATGCGAGAAATACTTTTTTCTAACTTATCCAGATTTGGCCGTTTAGTTTGTATGGTGGTTTGCCATAAGCCCATTCCACAGCCAATATCATTACCCACTAAAGCGGGATAAAAACGGTTTACTGAAAAAAATGCTGCACCAACCGGATAGCCTCTGCCGGGATGCAGGTCTGGCATGCCTACTACCTGAACCATATCCGGCAGTGAGGCGGTTGTATTTAATTGTTGGATCGCGTTGCTTTCGATCCAGGTGTCATCCGACGCGATATAAGATACGCGTTCAGATAAAGGACGAATAAAATTGCCCATATACCAATCCATATATTGGAGAAAAAATAAAATCGAATTGGCAGGCCGAAGCCAGGGAGTATAACGGGTAGGGTTAGTCCTGGGTACGCCTGCAAAGGGTATTTAATTGAATTTGTTGCATGATATACCTCCTTTGTCAGTGAATTGTGGGTTGAGTAAAAACGGCGGCATCATAGACCCCCCTCTAATAAATAGCAATATCTATTATTTTAAATTTACGACGTCATTTCTTTCCCACTAGCGTTAAAAGTGGTGAGTCAAATATTGCATCGGGAGATATAACGGTCTCATCCAATGGAATCGATGAACCGTATCGTTCTGCCAGTTTCTTTTTCACCGGGGAGGAGGTGAGATCAAATTCTCGTAATTTTTGCAGATCGCCAATTTTCATGCCAAGCGCATTAAAATAGATTTTCCATACCAGTTCAGAGCAATATAGCCGCTCATCTGACCATGAAAAACTCAAATCATAGGGGGCATTGGCATATCGCTGTGCGGTTTTTTGTATTTGTTGCTGTTGTTCGACCGTCAAAGGGTGCTTGAGCCTTTTTATCACATATTTACCGTTGGTACCTCGTTCAATCCATTGATTTAACGGTGTGTATTGCACTTGTTTAGATGCTTCATATACATAAGGTTTTTTATTTTTAAACAGAATGATCCCCATATGGCTATAAGGCGAATGCGTTGCTAATTGAATAGCCTGACTTTGAGATGACCGGGAGGTGTGAAATATGATGTCTCCTGACTGTGGCTGATAACCATAGCTTTTTGGCAGAAAGATAAATAGCGACGCTACAATAATAATAGCTAGCGCTGTCAGTAAGATAGGAAGTCTGGTTCTGGTCATAGATTAACGAAGCTCAGTAAAAGGATAGACTCAGAATAACGGGGATTAATGAAGTGAGTGTGAAGTGATTTACAGGACTCATAACAGGCCCCATGCAGAGAAATGTTACAAATTAATTTATGCTACAACATAAGATCCGGGTAGTTTTTGGTTGATTAGCATCTGGGGGTACTGTAGCGTGACTCACACATAGTAAGGTGTTGTTATTAGCGGTCACAGGGATTTATGACTCTATACGATCTTAAGCCACGGTTTCAGGCTTTATTGAGACCTCTGTTAAAGCGTCTTTTTCGCGCTGGTGTAACGGCTAATCAGGTTACGCTGGCCGCCTTGATAGCATCGGTTGCTATCGGAGTGCTGCTCTTCTTTTTTCCTCGTCCGGTTCTATTTCTGATTCTTCCCATATTCCTGTTTATTCGTATGGCGCTAAATGCCATTGATGGTTTACTAGCTCGGGAATATAACCAAAAATCAAAACTGGGCGCATTGCTAAATGAAACTGGTGACGTGATTTCTGATGCTGCGCTCTATTTGCCTTTTGCGCTGTTGCCGGGTGCAACGCCGTGGCAGGTTTTGCTGGCGGTATTGTTGTCTATTCTGACCGAATTTTGCGGCGTACTGGCTCAAACGATTGGTGCCTCAAGACGTTATGATGGGCCAATGGGGAAAAGTGACCGAGCACTGATTTTTGGTGCCTATGCTCTGGCTATTTTTATTTGGCCAGTGTGTATGGAATGGAGTTGGATACTGTTTTCTGTGGTATCTGTTTTATTGGTATGGACCTGCCTGAATCGCTGTCGCAGAGCATTGGCAGAGGTTAACTCATAACCGGGGAACCATAATATGAGCCCAATACTCATTCGTGCGTTAATCATCATGTTTGCTCTGCTGATTATCGCCAGCATTACTATCCGAGTGATGTCTCTACGTTCACCAGAACGTGACTGGATAGAATTGCGTCAGAGAATTAACACCTGGTGGTGGATTGTTATTGTTTTTGCATTGGCGATTTCCACCCCTCGGGTAATCTCTCTGACGATTTTTGCCATTATTAGTTTCCTGGCGTTAAAAGAGTATCTGACGCTAATACCAACCCGGCGTACCGACCATATGCCTTTATTATGGGCTTATATTGCGATCCCTATTCAGTATTACTGGATTGGCATTGAATGGTACAGCATGTTCCTGGTATTTATTCCGGTTTATGTTTTCTTGTTCCTGCCAATGCGTATGGTGCTGATTGGTAATAATAAAGATTTTCTCCATTCGGCTTCGATGTTGCATTGGGGAGTAATGACAACGGTATTTGCTATTAGTCACGTAGCCTATCTGACAGTGCTGCCCGGTAAGCCTGAAACCGGGCCTTTATTAGTTATTTTTCTGGTGGTTTTGACCGAGTGTAATGACATTGCTCAATACTTATGGGGCAAATCGTTTGGTCGTATCAAAGTGATTCCAAAAGTCAGCCCGAATAAAACCCTGGAAGGTTTAGTGGGTGGGGTGATGACAACCATGTTTTTGGCCTGGTTATTGGGTGGAATATTAACGCCTCTAAGTGGCTGGGAATCAGTGCTGGTTGGATTATTGATTGGTATTACCGGCTTTATAGGTGATGTAGTAATGTCCGCGGTTAAGCGAGATATCGGCGTAAAAGATTCGGGTAAATTACTGCCAGGACATGGTGGTATTTTAGACCGTCTGGATTCACTGATTTATACCGCGCCGCTGTTTTTTCACATTTTATACTATTTACACTATTAACTCGCGATGGAGGTCAGAATGAACCGACTATTGCGTTTACTGTTTGTGGTGGTAATTGCTTATCCGGTGGTGTTGGCATGGTTGGGGGTTTCCGTTGCTAATCGTAAACGCCTACCAACAAAAGGACCGGGAATTATCATTGCTAACCATAATAGTCATTTGGATTTATTAACGTTATTAACGCTATTTCCTCTATCAAAGGTGCATCTGGTGCACCCGGCGGCGGCAGCTGATTATTTTCTGAAAAACCGCTGGGTAGCCTGGTTTGCTACCCGAGTGGTTGGGATAATTCCTGTCGTACGGGGTGGCGATCCAAAACAGAGCGATCCTCTGGCTGGATGCGTTCAGGCACTACAGGAAGGAAAGATATTAGTATTGTTTCCCGAAGGTACCCGTGGAGAACCTGAACGTTTATCTGAATTTAAATCCGGGCTCTGGTATTTGTGTCAGCAATTTCCAGAAGTACCGGTAACCCCAGTATTTATGCATGGGCTGGGGCGAGCTATGGGGAAAGGACAATGGATACCGGTACCTTTCTTTATTGACGTCTATGTTGATGAGCCTGTTTATTGTCGCTCAGACAAGTCGGTCTTTATATCGGATTTAAAACAGCGATTTGAATCGCTGCAAAATAATGCACAAGGGAGATAGTCATGAGTTTAGCGCAACCTCGGACCGCAACGGAGAATTGGTTTAAAACTTCTGATGGAACGGAATTATTCTATCGTTGCTGGCCTCAGCATGAAGGCATTGCCGATAAAGTCATTGTGCTTTTCCATCGTGGACATGAACACTCCGGCCGTTTACAGCACATTGTTGATGAACTGAATATGCCAAATGTTCCGATGTACGCATGGGATGCCCGAGGCCATGGTAAAACAGCGGGGGAGAGGGGCTATAGCCCAAGCATAGGAACGTCAGTACGAGATGTGGATGAGTTTGTACGCTATGTTTCCGCAGACAGCGGTGTGCCGATGGAAAACGTCATCGTGATTGCACAGAGTGTTGGTGCGGTACTGGCTGCTACCTGGGCTCATGATTATGCGCCAAAAATTCGGGGACTGATTCTGGCTTCTCCGGCATTTAAGGTCAAACTGTATGTTCCGTTTGCCCGGGCTGGATTGGGGTTAATGAAGAGCTTCCGCGGTTTGTTCTATGTGAACTCCTATGTTAAAGGAAAATATCTGACTCACGATCAAGAGCGGGTTGACTCTTTTAATCAGGATCCGCTGATCACCCGGGCTATTGCGGTCAATATACTGTTGGAGTTGTACAGCACTTCTGAACGCATTGTAGCAGACGCCTCTGCGATCACTATTCCAACCCAGTTACTGATCTCCGGCGATGATTATGTGGTACATCATAAGCCTCAACATCAGTTCTATCAGCGCTTGAATACCTCGGTTAAAGAGAAGCATATTCTGAGTGGATTTTATCACGATACATTAGGTGAGAAAGATCGCCATTTGGCATTTGATAAAATTCGGGCCTTCATCGATAAGTTATTCACTATAGCACCCCAACGCCACGATTATAGTGAAGAGGATCGCTGGAGTGCCAATGCGGACAAGTATCGTGAGTTAATGGCTCCATTGCCGCATTATTCGATAAAACGTTACTATTATCGCGGGCTCACGTCAGCCATGTCCTCTTTGGGCAAAGCATCAAAAGGTGTACGTCTCGGTTTTGAAACTGGTTTTGATTCAGGCAGTACGCTGGATTATGTTTATCGTAATCAGCCGGAAGGCAGTAATAGCTTTGGGCGTTTTATTGATAAACAGTACCTGAATAGCATTGGCTGGCGAGGAATTCGTCAACGTAAGATAAATATTGAAACCTTAATTCGTCAGGCCATTGGCGATCTTAAACAGCGTAATATGCCGGTACGTATTGTTGATATTGCCGCAGGCCACGGTCGTTATGTATTGGATGCGATAGGGGATGCGCAGGATGTTGAGTCTATCCTTCTGCGGGATTACAGTGAATTGAATGTGGAACAAGGCAAAAAGATGATTGCCGAGCGCCATCTGTCAGAGAAGGCTGATTTCGTCGTGGGTAATGCTTTCGACCGTCAAAGTCTGGCTGAATTGAATCCAAATCCAACACTGGGAATCGTTTCCGGATTATATGAGCTATTTCCTGAGAATAAAGATGTTCAGGCTTCATTATTAGGGCTGGCAGATACCATCCCTGAAGGTGGATTGCTGGTATATACCGGTCAACCATGGCATCCACAGCTTGAAATGATAGCTCGCTCCCTCACCAGTCATCAAAGCGGGAAGCCTTGGGTCATGCGTTGTCGTACACAGGGAGAGATGGACAGTATGGTAGAACATGCCGGATTTGAGAAAAAAATTCAGTTGATTGATGACTGGGGAATTTTCAGTGTTTCAATTGCAGTACGGGTTAAATAGTCTTTAAATAATATATTTTTCTGAGGCCCTTATTTAAGGGCCTTTTTTATTGCCTGAATTTTATTTTTTAATAAGTAATGGCTCGTATTTAATGTCCATTTCATTATGGGGTAATGCGCTTTAATTTATTTCAACTTAATTCTAAGTGGTGTTATGTGCATAACTTAACAAAAAACATTATTTTGTGAAAAAATTGTTTATCTTAATATGTTTTATATGTTAAAAAATAAATATACAAAACGAAGCTTGCTAACTTAATTAAAAGAATTATTTGTTGGTTGAATTTCCACCAAATAATAATGGGTGATTATTCTTAATAAATAATCATTAATATTAAATAAATAGTTAGTAACTAAGATAGATCGCATACAGCGATTTTGTATATGAAAGGAGATTTACCATGAGAAAATTAACCGTAGCAGAAATTGAATCTGTATCTGGCGCAGGAATCTTTACTGATGCTTTTCGCGATTTTGGTCAGGGGATCGGCGATGCTATTGATATCGGTAATACTCCAGGAAATAAAGGTGAATACGGTGCCGCTATTGGAACTGCGATTGGAGCATTAGCCGATGGTGGACTGAATTTAATCAAAGGTATTGGCGATTTTGGTGTGAATGGTATTGCTCAAATAGGCGCACCAGTTATTGATTCGGTTTTTAATGGTGTTGCGGCTATTATTAAAGCTATCAATCCATTAAAAATTGGCTAATTAAATAACCATGACTCTCACCGGGAAGATACAGTTTTATTTCCCGGTGGGGGCAGGATAATAGTTCCTTTCTCTTGCTTTTTTCTCTTTGTTTTTTATATCAACTTTGTAGTTTTTCATTAATCACTTTAGTTTTAAGTAAGGTGCTATTGATATAAATAATATGTACCATCTTTAATCTTAAAAATTAAAGAAAATATAGTGCTATTTGGATAATAGCTACGTGAAATATTTTCTGACAAAGGAAAACGACAAACATTATCGAAAGAACTTTCTAAATCAGCATGATTGGTTATCATAACGCCAGAACAACGCAATAAAAACGTTGAGAATGCAAACGATAGTGCCGGGTGACGGCGTATCATGGACTGAGTGCGTCGAATGAATGAACTAACGTTAAATCCAGACTCTCGCCGGCAGCTTTGGTTACGTGCTGGTATCTGGCTGCTGTTTTTGGCACCTTTCTTCTTTTTAACCTATGGACAGGTGAATCAATTTACTGCAACGCGAGATGATGTTGGAGTACTGGCATTTAGCTGGGAATCATCAATTCCTTTTTGGCCATGGACCATTGTTCCTTACTGGAGCATTGATCTGTTGTATGGCATTTCACTGTTTATTTGTACTTCTCGTCGTGAGCTGATGGTGCATGGCCTGCGTCTGGCTGTTGCTTCCGTTGCGGCTTGTGTCGGTTTTTTGCTTTTTCCGTTGAGATTTAGTTTTGTCAGGCCGGTAAGTGACGGTATGTTCGGTTGGCTATTTCAGCAATTGGAGATGTTCGATCTTCCCTATAATCAGGCCCCGTCACTGCATATAATTCTGCTTTGGTTGCTCTGGTTGCGCTTCTATCCCCATACTTCTTCAAAGTGGCGTTGGCTGTTACACAGTTGGTTTACCTTAATCGGTATCTCAGTGTTGACCACCTGGCAGCATCATTTTATTGATGTGATTACCGGATTATTTGTCGGCGTTATTATTAGTTATGCCTTACCTGTCGCTTCCCGTTGGCGCTGGCAACCAAGTCAGGATCCTTTTGCCCGTCGATTAGCGGTTTATTACTCTTCCGCAGCCTTAGTTTTAACAACTCTGGCCTGTTGGTTGGGAAGTGGTTTTTGGATACTGATATGGCCAGCGGTTGCATTGCTGATGGTGGCATTAGGCTATAGCGGGTTGGGAAGTGCGATTTTTCAAAAAAATGCGGCGGGTAATATGTCACCTTCGGCACGTCTGCTACTAGCGCCTTATCAAATTGGAGCATGGTGTTCATTCCGTTATTTTAGTGCTAAATACGATCGAAATAATCAGATTACTGAAGGGATCCTGCTAGGCAGTTATCCACGCCACAATGTGTCGGCAAATGCCGTGCTGGATATGACTTCGGAGTGGCAAAGAAGTGCTCGTATTCCAGCGGTTGCCTATATTGCTTGCCCGCAGCTTGATTTACTGGCACCGAGTGAAGAGGAACTACAGCATTCCGTACAGGCGCTTAATGAGCTATATCCCCATGGACAAGTGTTAGTACATTGTGCATTGGGGTTATCACGTAGTGCAATTGTGATAGCAGCCTGGTTGTTACAGCAACAGAGAGTGACCAGTGTTGAAGAGGCTGAGGCGATGATTCGTCAGGCACGCCCAAAGATTATTTTTAGAGAGTCTCACCTGAATGTTCTGAATTGCTGGGCTAAGCGTTACTTAGTTTAATAACCGGAAAGGTAACTGAATGATGATTGAGCATCCGATAGCAGGAAAAGTGTTAGTCATTACGCTAAATAGCTGGCGTTATTTTGCGGCGCTTTCTGCATTTGCCATGTTATTTACATTGCTTATGCTATTTTTCGCTGATTATTCAGTGGTGATACTGGCTATTTCTTTAGTGTCTGGACTTGCTTGCCACTACTATTGCTGGCGCCTGTGGATGGACTCTCATCTGTTCAATATTCTTTACCGTTTTCCTGAAAAAACTGAGGTTTTTGATACGGCGATCAATATGTGCTGGGGAAAGAAAGGAGAGAATAACCGCAGTCTGGATTCCCGCTGGACAGGTGCTCGTCAATTGCTGCACCGGGCAGCGCTTTTAGTATTAGTTCAGTGGAGTATGGTTATTCTGACGGTTCTGTTTTCGGGTGTTGAGTAGATATCAGCAAGTTGATAAATACGGATTGTTTTAATCTGTTACATTTCAAAATTGTGATTGCCTGATATTTATCGTACAAAGAAAGTAGGGTTAATTATGTCGACGAAATCGACAGCAGATAAAGTAAGAAGGTTTATATGGCTGGTATAAGCATTACTAAATTGTTGATCATCGGTGCGCTGATTGTTCTGTTATTTGGTACTAACAAGTTACGTACATTAGGTAGTGATTTGGGTGCGGCAATTAAAGGCTTTAAAAAAGCGATGGATAATGATACGCCATCCGCAGATGTAACCAATGAAGCGGCTCCACAGGTAGAAAATAAAAAGTAATTATCTGATTGGCCTGTTTTCCAGGGTTAATAAATGAAAAAGCGTGCAATGAATTGCACGCTTTTTTATGAGATTGTTTTGCTGACTTGGCGTGGCTCAGCCAATTATTTTACTTCTTCACCTTTTGCTTGCATGTCGGCATGGTATGAAGATCGAACAAAAGGTCCACAGGCTGCGTGGGTGAAGCCCATTGCCATAGCTTCAGCCTTCATCTCATCAAACTCAGCAGGGCTCACATAACGCTGAACCGCAAGATGGTGGCGGCTTGGCTGCAGATATTGTCCCAGGGTTAACATGGTTACACCATGAGCTCGTAAATCACGCATAACTTCGATGATTTCCTGATTAGTTTCTCCCAGACCTACCATTAATCCTGATTTGGTTGGAATATCAGGATGGGCCTGTTTAAAGCGTTCTAACAGCTTTAGTGACCAACTGTAGTCAGCGCCCGGACGTACCTGCCGATAAAGGCGAGGAATGTTCTCCAGATTATGGTTAAACACATCTGGCGGAGTAGCTGTGAGTATGTCTAATGCACGATCCATTCGGCCGCGAAAATCGGGGACCAGAGTTTCAATCTTAATGGTGGGGTTTTTATCACGAATTGCGCTGATACAATCAGCAAAATGCTGTGCTCCGCCATCCCGTAGGTCATCACGGTCAACTGAGGTGATAACTACATAGCGTAGTCCCATATCCTGTATGGTTTGTGCCAGTTTTTGTGGTTCATTAGCATCTGGCGCCATTGGGCGACCATGGGCTACGTCGCAGAAAGGGCAGCGACGGGTACAAATTGCACCGAGAATCATGAAGGTTGCCGTACCGTGGTTAAAACATTCTGCCAGGTTAGGACAGGAAGCTTCTTCACAAACAGAATGTAATCCGTTCTTGCGCATTGCGGCTTTGATTCCCTGAATACGGCTTGAATCTGCGGGTAACTTAATTTTCATCCATTCAGGTTTGCGTAGCATCTCCTGACGCTCAGTCTCCACCGACTTCACTGGGATTAGTGCCATTTTGTCGGCATCACGATACTTGATGCCGCGTTCCATCTGAATTGGTTTACTCATAATCGTTAATATTCCAATAGATTGGCTCGGGGTGCTGATAACCGAGTAATTGTGTAAATTCCTGTATCAGGACAGGATGAACATGTTCAAAGCGGACTGATTCAGTTAACTGTTTTACCTGCGTCATTTGCATACCGGCGTAGCCGCAGGGATTAATACGGGTGAATGGTTCAAGGTCCATATCGATATTCAAGGCTAATCCATGCAGAGAGCACCCACGACGGATACGTAATCCGAGGGAACAGATTTTATCATGATTGACATAAACACCGGGAGCATCCGGGCGGGCCTTCGCCTGAATATCAAAATGAGCCAACGTTCTAATGACCGTCTGTTCCAGGGCAGTAACCAGCTCTCTGACACCCATCTTTTTTCGCTTTAGATCAATCATGATATACATCACTTGCTGGCCCGGCCCATGATAGGTGACCTGGCCCCCGCGATCGCTCTGTATTACCGGAATATCACCGGCAGCCAGAACGTGTTCGGCTTTGCCTGCCTGACCCTGAGTAAATACCCGAGGATGCTGAACTAACCACAGCTCATCAGATGTCGTATTTTCTCTACGGTCGGTAAAGGTATGCATCGCCTGAGATACGGGTAGATAAGGCTGTACCCCAAGTTGACGTAATATAATGGTGTCTTGTTGCAAGGAGGTCATCATAACGTTGCAAAAATGGTAAAAACATTATACCCACCGTTTTGGGAGACCACCAGACGAAATAGGAAGATTCGGTCTTTTAAAGCAATAGGAGGGAGCCACACTATCGAAGTGTTGAGTATTATTGGTGTTAACCCGGCACCAATCAGGTGCCGATTTCGCTCATTATCATCCAGCCCACGCCATATCGATCGGTGAGCATGCCAAAACCACTGGACCAGAAAGTGCGCTGAAACGGTAAATTGACTTTCCCCCCTGAGGAAAGTGACTTAAATAAGCGTTCAGCGTCGGTTTTACTGTCTGCTTTCAGGGAGAGGCTAAAGCCGTTGAACTCAGGGTGCATGCGATCGCATTGACCATCCGAGGCCATAAATTGTGTATGGCCCACGTTGACATTGGCATGCATAATCTTATCTTTCCATTCATCGGGAACCGGGGTAAGCAGTGCATCGGGCGATTCACTGTAACGCATGATCAGAGTGATTCTGGCACCAATGCTGCGCTGGTAAAACTGTAATGCCTCTTCACAGTTACCAGCAAAAAACAGATAAGGCTGGACTTCCATCATATATCCTCTCTCTATAGTTTGAAGTAAAACGGTCGATGGTTTTCCTTATTTCAAGAATAGTGTTGACGACTCAGTTCTGCCACTGATAGCTGAGGTAGCTATGACAAGATATTTAATAGAAGAATAAAGCGCTTAATATAAAGAAGAGAGGATCTGTTACGGAGAGTTACATAATGGGCTATTTGACCCAATAAAAAACGGACAGAAATATTCTGTCCGTTTTATTCATTACGTATTTTTGTTGGCTAATTACAGCACCATACGCACAATCTCGATATCACCCAGCTCTTCATATAGCGTTTCTACTTGCTCAATATGCGTTGCGTTAATAGTGATAGAGACGGAGTGGTAGTTTCCTTTGCTACTGGGTTTAACCTGAGGGTTATAATCGCCAGGCGCATGGCGTTGTACCACTTCCACTACCTGGTCGACCAGCTCAGGTTGTGCCAGGCCCATCACTTTATAAGTAAAAGAACATGGGAACTCGAGCAGTTCATTCAGTTTCGTTTTCATGGTTGCTCCAACAAAAATTAAAAAAGAGTGTGGCCTATAAAAATTATAGCTCCCGCTGTGAGGGGAGCTATATATCATCAGGCTTATTTATTATATGGGGCCTGAAATTTGTATTTCAAGGGGACTAGCCGAACCAGCGATGGAACAGCAATTTGATATGGTCAACCATGCGACCAAAGAAACCGCCTTCCTGAACTTCGTTTAATACCACTAATGGACGCTGTTCAATGGTTTTGCCATCCAGTTGGAAATTAATAGTACCAACAGCCTGACCTTTCGCCAGAGGAGCGTTAATTTCACTGTTAGTCAGAGTATAACTGGCTTTCAGGTCGTTAAGACGTCCGCGCGGAATGGTTAATGAGGCATTTTTGTCTACGCCTAATTGAACGCGATCGGTATCACCAAACCAGACAGGTTCTGAAGCAAACTCTTTGCCTACTTGCAGTGGAGTAACGGTTTCAAAGAAACGGAAGCCCCAGGTCAGTAATTTTTTACTTTCAGCTTCACGGCCTTTAAAGGTACGTCCACCCATAACAACGGAGATTAAACGCATATTACCTTCGGTCGCAGAAGCAACCAGGTTATAACCTGCGGCTGAAGTATGACCGGTTTTTATGCCATCAACATTCAGGCTGGTATCCCACAGTAAACCATTACGGTTTGGCTGTTTGATATTATTGAAGTAATACTCTTTCTCTTTATATACCGCATACTCTTCCGGTACATCACGAATCAGCGCCTGACCGATAATGGCCATATCCCGGGCCGAACTAAACTGACCAGCAGCATCTAAACCATGTACGGTGCCAAAGTGGGTATTTTGTAATCCCAGAGCCTTTACATAGTTGTTCATGATATTAACGAAAGCATCCTGGCTGCCGGCAACGTGTTCAGCCATGGCTACACAAGCATCATTTCCTGATTGAATAATAATACCGCGATTAAGCTCAGAAACTTTAACCTGAGTTCCGGGTTGTAAGAACATCAGGGACGAGCCTTTAAATACCGGATTTCCAGTAGCCCAGGCTTCTTTACTGATGGTGACATTATCATTCAGGCTGATTTTTCCCGCTTTAATACTCTGACCGATAACATAACTGGTCATCATTTTAGTCAGGCTGGCCGGGTCTCTGCGGGTATCCGCATTCATTTCTGCCAGTACCTTGCCTGAGTTATAGTCCATCAGAATATAGGCTTCAGCATCGATTTGAGGAACGGCTGGAATGATAGTGGTAAGATTTACATCATCAGCTTTAACGACGGAAGTCGTACCCAGAGCGATGAATGCGCCCAAAGTCAGACTTTTGAGCAGAGTATGGCGAAATGGTTTTGTAGATAGCGTCTGTTTCATAAGCGGGACAACAATATCCGTAGAAAGTTAATAACGGCCACAGTATAACAGGTGACCAGCCAAGGGGCACCCAACGCGTGTTGTTTTATGGGTATCCGGTGCCGCTGAATTTTTCCATGTCTGTAAGACGATAAGGTGACAACTCGCTGATTAGCGTGATGCTACCAAGATAATACTATTAGGCTGTCCCTGGCTTGCTAAACGTTGTTGCAATTCTTGAGCTTGTTCTCTGGTACTGAAAGGGCCTAACTGGATGCGATAGTACGCTCCGCCAGCAGACACCATTCCTGGTACGTTCAGTTGGCTACTTAATCTTTTTTGTACTTCAACGGCTCTCTGGTGGTCATTCACTGCGCTAACCTGAACCAAAAAACCAGTAGAAGTCGCACTCACCGATTGAGCATTATCCCTGTCGGGAGATGCCGGTACGTTGACGGTTGAATTTGGTGTTGCAGGAATACTTACTCTTTCAGACTGTGCTGGCGCACTAAGCAATAGGTTATGGTTATTATCCGCAGGGGTAGGTATTGCTATCCGATTGTCCGGTTGTGCAGGAATATTCACTTGCACTTCCTGCTGAGCGCTCAGACTTTGTTGAGGTGTTGAAATTACCTGATTGCCAATTAATGGACGGTTTTGAAGCTCATAGGAGCGTTTTGCAACCGTTGAGCCGATAGTTCCCGGACCAGATAGCTGACCGTTTGGTGACACGACGATGACATCCAGCCTGACTTTAGTTTGGCCGGTAATATTCAGACGATCGGCTGCAGCTTTAGATAAATCGATGACCCGGCCTTTAGTAAAGGGACCACGATCGTTCACGCGCACAACTAACTGACGACCATTACTTAAATTAGTTACTCGTACATAGCTGGGAAGAGGCAGAGTAGGATGTGCAGCGCTTAACTCGTAGGCATCAAAGATTTCGCCGGTGGCGGTTTTATTTCCGTGTAACTCCTGACCATACCAGCTTGCCAAACCTTCTTCGCTGAAATTCTCCGGCTGAGTGATAATACGGTAATTTTTACCTCTCACCTTATAATCTTTCATTGTGCCAATATTATAAGGTTCGTAGCGGGGTTCAACACCGCTAATTTCTGTTGCTGGTCCGGAATGAGGCAGCGGTGGCAATGTCGGTGTTTTAGGTGGTGGGGGCGTTGACTCACAGGCCGCCAGCATGAAACCCATTGCACAAATCCATAGCCACTGTTTACGCATCAACTCGTCCTTAAACGTTTTTCGAAAGTAGTTTTCTGTGGGTATGTATCGACATAACAATACCCATCCCGGCCATCAGCACAATTAATGCAGAACCACCGTAACTGATGAACGGTAACGGTACGCCAACTACTGGCAAAATTCCACTAACCATACCGATATTGACAAAAACATACACACAGAGAATCATCACTATCCCGCCAATCAGCACACGGCCAAAACTGGTCTGGGCATGAGCCGCCAGCATAAATCCACGGATAATGACGCATAAATAGAGCGCTAGCAGTACCAGCACGCCAATTAATCCCAGCTCTTCAGCCAGAACGGCAAAAATAAAGTCAGTGTGACGTTCTGGCAGAAACTCCAATTGTGACTGAGTTCCATGTAGCCAGCCTTTACCCCATAACCCACCAGAACCAATGGCAATCTTTGACTGAATAATATGATATCCAGCTCCCAGGGGGTCACTTTCCGGATCGAGCAACATCATCACTCGCCCTCGCTGATAATCATGCATCAGGAAGAACCAGAGAACCGGAATAAAGGCGGCCACGGCCAGAGCGGCAACAAGTATTAGTCGCCAGCTCATACCTGCCAGAAACAGAATAAATAGGCCAGATGCGGCAACCAGTATTGATGTTCCTAAATCAGGCTGGGCAGCCACCAGCAGAGTAGGGAAGAAAATTATTACCAGAGCAATACCGGTGTTTTTCAATGAGGGAGGGCAGGAGTCACGGTTTATATAGCGGGCAACCATCAGTGGAACCGCTATTTTAGCAATTTCTGACGGTTGGAATCGCACCACCCCCAAATCTAACCAGCGCTGTGCTCCTTTACTGATCTGACCAAAAACGTCTACCAGAATCAGTAAGATAACACAGAAAATATACAGGTAAGGAGCCCAGTTTTCATACACTCGGGGGGGAATTTGAGCCATCACCAACATCACACCAAACCCAAGAATAGTCTGGCTGATTTTACGTTCCATCATCTCCGGATCTTGCCCGCTGGCGCTCCACAGTACAAAAAAGCTATAGGCCAGCAGCACCAACAGTAAGAAGGTCATAATGGGGTCAATATGGATTTTGGTCCATATCGTTGGTTTTTTGTTATCGCTCATTGGTTATTTATCAGCCACTGTCAGTCACCATCACTGTGTGATGCATTAAGTTCAGGCATTGCTGTGTTCTGATCGTTCAGCAATATATGGTCAAGAATACGGCGTACAATTGGACCTGCATTACCGCCGCCGCCGCCGCCGTTTTCAAGAATCATTGAAACAGCCACTCTCGGACTATCATAAGGAGCAAAGCCAACAAACAGTGCGTGGTCACGCAGGTGTTCTGAAATCTTTTTAGCGTTATAGACTTCATTTTTCTTCAAACCAAAAACCTGTGCGGTTCCTGATTTACCTGCCGCTTTATAAGGTGTACCCGCAAATACGCGGCGAGCCGTACCGTTAGGACGCGATACCACTCCATACATACCATCTTTGGCGATTTCCCAGAAACCAGATTTTATGTCACCAATATGGACATTTTCTTTCTGCTGATAGGGCACTAATTTACCATTAATCTTTGTGCCGCTGAGCAAATGAGGTGTTTTAACTAAACCATCGTTAATCAGCGTCACCAGTGATTTGGACATTTGAAGCGGAGTGGCGGTCCAGTAGCCCTGACCGATACCCACAGGAATAGTATCACCCTGATACCACTGTTTTTTATGGCGTTTCATTTTCCATTCGCGGGTTGGCATTACGCCAGGATACTCTTCAGCAATATCAATACCGCTATATTCACCATAGCCAAATTTTCTCATCCAGCCTGATAGACGGTCGATTCCCATGTCATAGGCGACCTGATAGAAATAGGTATCAGCAGACTCTTCCAGTGCACGAGTAACGTCCAGATGACCATGGCCAGAACGTTTCCAGTCGCGATAGCGTTTATCCGTGTTAGGGAGTTGCCACCAACCGGGATCGTAAATCGAGGTTTTCTTAGTAATAACCCCTTCAGATAGTGCAGCGACGGCAATATAGGGTTTCACTGTTGAAGCTGGAGGGTAGGTACCCTGAGTGGTACGGTTGATAAGCGGTCTGTCCGGATCGTTTAACAGTTTTTGGTAATCACTGTAGGCAATGCCATCAACAAACATATTTGGGTCATAGCTTGGGCTGGAAACCATAGCTAATATTCCACCATCGCGCGGATCGCTGACAACCACAGCGGCACGACGGGTACCCAGTAATTCTTCAATATATTTTTGCAGACTTAAATCAACGGTCAGATAGATGTCTTTACCCGCCTGAGGTGGCTGTTCATTTAGCTGGCGAATGACCCGACCACGGCTGTTAACTTCAACCTCTTCATAACCGGGTTTACCATGCAGCACTTCTTCGTAATATTTCTCAATACCCTGCTTACCAATATCATGTGTGGCAGAGTAATCTTGCAGCTGGTTGCTGGCAGCCAGACGCTCTAAATCTTGCGTATTTATTTTTGAAACGTAACCAACAACATGGGTCAGGGCAGAACCATAAGGATAGAAGCGGCGCTGATATCCTTTTATCTCAATACCAGGGAAACGATATTGATTAACGGCAAAGTGAGCAATCTGTAGCTCTGTAAGTTTAGTTTTTAACGCGATGGGTGTGAAACGGCGTGAGTTTTTACGCTCTTTTTCAAAGTTAGCTATATCATCATCATCTAAATCAACAACGGAGCGTAGTTCTTCCATTATGCCTTTTAGATTACTGATTTTTTCCGGAACTAATTCAAGCTGATAGATAGTTCGGTTTTCTGCTAACACTACACCATTACGGTCATAAATTAATCCGCGAGTAGGGGCAATAGGAACCAGCTTAATCCGGTTGTCATTAGAACGGGTCTGATAGTCTTCAAAACGTTTAATTTGGATGTTGTAGAGGTTAGCAATAAGAACAGCAATAAGAATAATGACACCAATAAGAGCAACCAGTGCCCGGCGTATAAATAAAGCAGATTCTGCCGTGTGGTCACGGAAGGCGTTAGGTTCTTTTTTCATCCAAAAACTATTTCATTCAATTTGCTATTCACGGTGATAAGGATGATTTGTTGTGATACTCCATGCACGATAAAGGCTCTCTGCCACCAAAACCCTTACTAATGGATGAGGTAAGGTTAATGGTGATAAGGACCAACTCTGCTCGGCAGCACTTTTACAGGCAGGGGCCAAACCTTCCGGCCCACCAATCAGTAAACTCACATCGCGCCCATCCTGCTTCCATAACTCCAACTGTTGTGCCAGTTGTGGTGTCTCCCAAGGTCGACCGGGAATGTCTAAAGTGACAATTCGGTTACCTTTACCCACAGCAGCCAACATGAGTTCACCTTCTTTTTCCAGAATGCGTTTAATATCTGCATTTTTACCGCGCTTTCCAGCGGGGATTTCTGTTAATTCAAAGGGCATATCTTTGGGGAAACGGCGGATATAATCATTAAATCCGGTTTGCACCCAGTCGGGCATTTTTGTCCCTACTGCGATAAGCTGCAGTTTCACCCGTTAACTCCAGAGTTTTTCTAGTTCATACAACTGGCGACTATCAGCCTGCAATACATGAACTATGACATCGTCCAAATCAACTACCACCCAATCACCGGCATTTTGACCTTCAATACCAAGAGGTAACATACCCGCCTGACGAGCAGATTGAACAACATGATCGGCAATAGACTGAACGTGTTTGCTGGAGGTGCCGGTACAAATAATCATACAGTCAGTAATACTGGATATTTTACTGACGTCAATTCTGACAATGTCCAGACCTTTCAGATCTTCTATTTTATCAATAACAAATGATTGGAGCTCACTACCTTGCAAAGGTTCCCCCTCCGGATAAAAATCTCTTCATATTATAAGGAATAATCTACTATTTTACGGACATGACAACATCAGTGTTAATCACCGTAATATAATAAAGTGAATTTAACGGGTTTTTGTATTTTTAACCGATGGCGGATAATAGCATGGTTCCAGCCTTAACGGTATAAGCCCTGTTGTTCTATATACTGTTGTACTGTTGGTGGCAGTAGGTCATCGAGACTAATACCATTATGCTTGCGTCGGCGAATATCGGTGGCAGAAATATCTAATAGTGGCGTATGGGCAAGGTAGATTAAACCGTTAGCCTGTTGCTTTAAGTTATCAATATTGGTGGTGCGATGTTGTTCCAGCCAATACTCCAACTCCGGAGTATCCAGCTTATCGGTATATCCCGGGCGGGCACAAACCAAAAGATGGCAGTAATCTAAGAGTGATTGCCAGCGGTGCCAGTAGTGCAATGTCAGCAGAGAGTCCTGACCGATAATAAAAGCTAACGGAATCTTTTCCCCTTGTTCATGGCGAATTTCTTCCAGAGTATCGATGGTATAAGACGGAGCGAGGCGATGTAACTCTCGTTCGTCAACGGAAAACAGCGGATTACCAGCCACTGCCAGTTTAACCATTTCCAGCCGTTGTTGAGTATTGGCTTCCGGCTGTGGTCGATGAGGCGGTACATGGTTAGGTAATAGCGTAATACGATTAAGACCCACTTCCTGAGCTAAAGCTTCAACGGGTTTTAAATGCCCGTAATGAATGGGATCAAAGGTACCACCAAATAAGGCGTGAATAGCCTCGCCGCTTTCTATCCTGTCAGACATCTAAACGCGCCTCAGATAAAGGTTTACCGCATAGCAGCATCATCAGACTTTCCAGACCATCCCAGATAGACTGCCCAAAGTCCTGTTTTACAATTAACTCAAGCTGAGTGAGCAGGGCAACAGCTTGGTTCAGTTGAACCGCCGTTAACCGTTGTAACGCTTGCGTTAACAAAGGGCGCCGATTTTGCCATATCTTTTGTTGATCGAATAGTGTTCTGAGGGGAGTTTGCCGCATTTTTCTTTGTAAATTCAAAAGATGCAGTAATTCTCGTTGCAGGGTGCGAATCAAAATCAGAGATTCGGTCTCTTCCAGACGTAACTGGTGGAGAATATGAAACGCTCTTTTGGCTTTTCCTGCCAGAATGGCATCAATCCAATGGTAAGGGGTAAAGTGAGCAGCATCGTTAACCGCCTGTTCAACCCTTGGCAAAGTGAGCTTCCCATCGGGATAAAGTAGAGAAAGGCGTTCAAGTGCCTGTGAAAGCGCCAGCAGGTTGCCTTCATAGCAGTAGGACAAGAGTTGGATTGCTGCTTCATCGATTGTTAACTTAAACGTTTTTGCCCGTTGAGCAACCCAGCGAGGTAAGTGGGCCTGTTCCGGCGTTAAGCAACTGACATAAACGCTATGTTCACCCAATGTTTTAAACCAGGCGCTGTTTTCCTGAGCTTTGGTAAGTTTAGGTCCACGCAAAATAAGCAAAATGTCAGGATTCAGCAGCGTTGCTAATTGTTTAAGTTGTTCACCAATAGTCGCATTAGCGCCATTCTCAGGAAACTGAAGGATAAATATTTTTCGGCTGGAGAAAAGACTGAGCGACTGGCATTCGGTGAAGATAGATTCCCAATCAGTTTGGGGGCCAATATCGTAGCTAAAACTTTCACTAAAACCTTGAGCTAATGCCGCGCGACGAATGGCATCCTGACTCTCTTCCAGCAATAAAGGTTCGTTACCATACAGTTGATAGCAACTACGCAGCCCCTCATGGAGCTGCGCATTAAGTTGCTCAGGATAGAGTCGAATCATTGAACCGTAACGGCACCGCGAGCAGGTGTGACCGGCTGGCTGTCTGATTCATCTTCTGGTTGTTCGGTGGTTTGAACAGTGATCAATTTACGTACCAGCTGTTGCGCCAGTTGTTCTCTCATTTCCTGATAAAGCATATCCTGCTCAGCATCTTTTGCTAATGCGGTTAATGGGTTATCAAAGAAAGAGCGGAATACTTTTGCATTAATTGG
Organism: Limnobaculum xujianqingii; assembly: GCF_013394855.1. Classification (NCBI taxonomy): domain Bacteria; kingdom Pseudomonadati; phylum Pseudomonadota; class Gammaproteobacteria; order Enterobacterales; family Budviciaceae; genus Limnobaculum; species Limnobaculum xujianqingii. The sequence goes on from NZ_JABMLK010000002.1 coordinate 924,782, forward strand.
ATAAATACCTTTTCCAGGGATCATTACTTGAGCGCTGGCAGACATAACCATTTGATATTCAGCAGTGGTACCGTTTTGGAAAATAGAAACGGTATCCTGACCAGAAGCTACACCGCCCAGCCGTAAAGATGGCGTACTTTTTAGCGTATCTTTGTCAGTCGTTGAACTATCAACAATAGTTACACCATTTTGGCGTAACTGGCTGCGTACCGCTCTGGTCATTGGGCCATAAGGGTCGGATGTATCCAGAATCAGCGTTTTTAACTCGCCGGGGACACTGGTCGTACCGCGTAAGTTAAACCCGCATCCGGCAGTGACCAGCACTGCCATAGCAACGATGATTGTTACAATAGGATGTCGCACATATACTCCTTGGCTTAACCTACAACCAGATTTAAAAGTTTCCCTGGAACATAAATCACTTTACGAATAGTGACGCCATCCAGATATTTAGCAATTTGAGGATCGGCCATCGCAATCGCCTTAACCTGTTCTTCGGTAATATCGGCGGCTACGGTGATTTTGCTCCGGACTTTACCATTAACCTGAACCACCACCAACTTCTCGTCTTCAACCATAGCGGCTTGGTCCGCAACTGGCCATGGTGATGAATCAATATCACCCTGACCACCCAGCGATTGCCACAGAGTGAAACAGATGTGTGGGGTAAATGGATAAAGCAGACGAACAACTGCCAGCAGCGCTTCTTGCATCAGTGCACGATCTTGTTCACTCTCTTGCGGCGCGCGGGTTAACTTATTCATTAACTCCATTACGGCAGCAATCGCAGTGTTAAAAATCTGACGGCGACCAATGTCATCATTCACTTTAGCGATGGTTTTATGCAGATCGCGACGCAACGCTTTTTGCTCGTCGTTCAGAGCGCTAACATTCAGCTCTGCAACAGCACCTTTTGACAGATGGTCATAAGCCAGACGCCATAAGCGTTTCAGGAAGCGGTTAGCGCCTTCAACGCCAGACTCTTGCCATTCCAGCGTCATTTCTGCAGGAGAAGCAAACATCATGAACAGACGCACGGTGTCCGCACCGTATTTTTCAACAATATCCTGTGGATCAATACCGTTATTTTTAGATTTCGACATTTTAGCCATGCCACTGTAAACCAGTTCACGACCCTCTTTATCGAAAGCTTTAATGATGCGTTGTTTATCATCACGTTCTACGGTGACTTCGCTTGGTGCAATCCAGATACGCTCACCAGTACCAGATGTGTAGTAAAAGGCATCGGCTAATACCATTCCCTGACATAACAGGCGTTTAGCTGGTTCATCGGAAGTAACCAGACCAGCATCACGCAGCAGTTTATGGAAGAAACGGAAATACATCAGGTGCATGATGGCATGTTCAATACCACCAACATACTGGTCAACTGGCAGCCAGTAGTTCGCTGCTGCCGGGTCCAGCATGCCTTTATCATATTGAGGGCAGGTATAACGTGCGTAATACCAGGATGACTCCATAAAGGTGTCAAAAGTGTCGGTTTCACGCAGAGCTGGTTGTCCGTTATAGGTTGCTTTAGCCCATTCCGGATCGGCTTTAATTGGGCTAGTGATACCATTCATGGTGACATCTTCTGGCAGGATAACCGGCAGTTGATCGTCAGGTGTCGGTACCACGGTACCGTCTTCCAGCGTCATCATTGGAATTGGTGCGCCCCAATAACGTTGACGGGATACACCCCAGTCGCGTAAGCGATAATTGATTTTACGCTCACCCACGTTCATTGATACCAGCTTATCTGCAATGGCATTGAAACCGGCATCAAAATCCAGCCCGTCGAACTCACCAGAGTTAAACAGTACGCCTTTTTCAGTGCTTGCCTGTTGGCTTAGATCTGGCTCAGTGCCTTCGGCGGTTAAAATAACCGGTTTAATCGGCAGATTATATTTGGTGGCAAATTCCCAGTCGCGCTCGTCATGTCCCGGAACTGCCATAACGGCACCTGTGCCATAATCCATCAGCACAAAGTTAGCGATCCAGACAGCCAGTTTTTCACCCGTTAAAGGATGAATAACATATAAACCAGTAGCAACCCCTTTTTTCTCCATGGTGGCCATTTCGGCTTCGGCTACTTTGGTATTCCGGCATTCATCAATAAATGCATTCAGAGCAGGGTTATTTTGCGCTGCCAGAGCAGCCAGTGGGTGACCAGCGGCAATAGCAACATAGGTCACGCCCATAAAAGTATCAGGGCGAGTGGTATAGACAGACAGACTGTCAGCAGAACCCTCAACAGCAAACTTGATTTCCACCCCTTCAGAGCGGCCAATCCAGTTACGCTGCATGGTTTTAACCTGCTCAGGCCAGCTTTCAAGGGTATCCAGATCGTCTAACAGTTGATCGGCATAGGCCGTAATTTTAATAAACCATTGCGGGATTTCTTTACGTTCAATCGGCGTATCACAACGCCAGCAGCAGCCATCAATAACTTGTTCGTTAGCCAGTACCGTCTGGTCATTTGGACACCAGTTTACTGCGGAGGTTTTTTTGTAAACTAAACCTTTTTCATACAGCTTGGTGAAGAACCATTGTTCCCAACGATAATAATCAGGATCGCAGGTGGCCAATTCACGACTCCAGTCATAACCAAAACCTAACAGCTTTAACTGGTTTTTCATGTAGGCAATATTTTCGTAGGTCCAGGGTGCCGGAGCAGTGTTATTTTTAACCGCAGCACCTTCAGCAGGAAGACCAAACGCATCCCAGCCAATTGGCTGCAGTACGTTTTTGCCCTGCATACGCTGGTAACGAGAAATTACGTCGCCGATAGTGTAGTTACGTACGTGGCCCATATGTAGTCGCCCCGAAGGGTAAGGCAACATGGAGAGGCAGTAATATTTTTCTTTTGTTGGGTCTTCAGTGACCTGAAAGGTTTTGTTTTCTTGCCAATGGTTTTGTACGTGAGATTCAATATCTTCCGGGCGGTATTGCTCTTGCATGGCGACGCATCGTCCTTCTGTTTTAATTTGCTAAATGACTAGCAGTAGCATTTATCTGCAATTGGGAAATAGATCCCCATAGGATAGCCGATAAGCGTCGGCCTCAACAATACTCAAAAGCATGGTAAATGATTTTTATGTTAAATATTTATCGCAAAGCAGGGGATGACCTTCAGTTATGGGGTACTGAAGGTGAGTTTATTGATGATGTGCGATGTTCCTGATAGTAAAACAGGCTGGAAATCAGGCAAAGAGAGTAGCCAAATAGTTCCGCACCTTCTTCAACGGCTGCTTTGATGTTATACATTAAGAAGCGCGACTCTTCCGGATGAAGGTTGTACCATAAGAATTTCATGCCAAATAGCCGGGAAAAAATCAGAATACATACCAGACCGGAGATCATAAAACCATAGTTGGACGACCGGGTGAAGTTAACCAACTGCACCAGTGTGCTTTTGATATTAAAAGCGGCGTAAAGTATACAGATGGCGGCAACCAGTAAAGCAGGATAAAGCCAAAATCCGTGATGAATCATATCTAAAACACTATCGAATTCACGAATAAGCATACAGCTAAAAAAACCAGCAATCAGTACACTCGAATTTCTGATATCAATTCTCTTCCATGCCAGCCGCAGAAATAACAGAATGCTAATCAGCAACATGCTTTCCTGAGAGATCTCAACAAATGAGAGCTCATCTAATTGATTACCTACCAGAGTAATGTCGAGAAACATCATTCCAGTCGCTATTGCAGCAGCCAGAGAGTAAAGCAGAAATTGTTGTATGGCACGATACAAGATCGAGAGTTCAGTTTGCATAGAAAATCACAATCATTAATGGGCGCTTTGGCATGATAAGAGAAGGCGAGAAGTGTATCAAAGTGGTGTGTTTATACAGGACTTAATGTGCTGTTAGGGATGTTTTGTAGGCTGATTGTATAAAGGCTCTGCAAATTGCAGAGCCTTTAAGTATTGAGAAATCATCTTAATGCAGGATTTTCGCCAGAAAATCTTTGGCACGATCGGATTGAGGATTATTAAAGAAGTCATCTTTTTTGGTGTCTTCGATAATTTTGCCTTCATCCATAAACAGAATGCGGTGCGCAACTTTTTTAGCAAAGCCCATCTCGTGCGTAACCACCATCATAGTCATTCCTTCGTAAGCCAGCTCAACCATAACATCCAGAACTTCATTAATCATTTCCGGATCGAGTGCAGAGGTTGGTTCATCAAACAGCATGGCAATTGGATCCATACATAAAGCACGGGCAATAGCTACACGCTGCTGTTGCCCACCAGAAAGCTGGCTTGGAAACTTGTTAGCATGGCTGGTTAATCCAACGCGATCTAACAGTGCCAACCCTTTCTTTTGTGCTTCATCTTTACTGCGATTGAGCACTTTAATTTGAGCCAGCGTCAGGTTTTCAATGATTGACAGGTGGGGGAACAATTCAAAATGTTGGAACACCATACCAACCCGGGCACGTAACTGTGCCAGATTGGTTTTAGGATCGTTAACCGCAATACCATCAACCAGGATAGTACCTTGCTGAATTGGCTCAAGGCCGTTAACCGTTTTAATCAGGGTAGATTTACCGGAACCGGAAGGGCCACAAACTACGACCACTTCACCCTTGTTCACTTCGGTTGTGCAATCTGACAACACCTGAAAACGGTCATACCATTTAGAAACATGTTTTAAGGAAATCATCAAACTGTCGTCCTTTTTTTCAAATAAGTTACAAGTAAGGAGGCGGATAAACAGACAATAAAGTAGACGAAACCAGCAAATAAAACCATCTCAATTTCGGTACCAGAGGTCTTACCAACGTTAGTTGCGCTACGGAAGAAGTCTGCCAGGCCGATAACGTACACCAGTGCGGTATCCTGAAACAGAATGATGCCTTGAGTCAGCAACAGTGGCGTCATGGCTTTAAATGCCTGAGGCAGAATGATCAAACGCATGGATTGCCATGGGGTCATGCCTAATGCCAGTGCAGCGGAGTTTTGTCCGCGGGCAACACTCTGTAAACCAGCACGAATAATTTCTGAGTAGTAGGCCGCTTCAAACAGTGAGAAGGCGATAACAGCAGAAATAAAACGAATATCCGTTTGTGGTGACAGTCCCAGAAACTTTTGTAGTATCTGAGGCACAATCAGGTAAAACCACATCAGAACCATAACCAGCGGTACGGAGCGGAAAGTATTAACGTAAGCCGCAGCAATCCAACTAATCCAGCGGAAAGGTGGAGGTGCCAGTCGGAAAATCGCTAATGCGGTTCCCCAGGCGATACCAAAAACGATCGCGCTGATAGCTATTTTCAGCGTAACCCACATGCCCTCCAGCAGATAAGGCATGCTTGGAATAATAGTACTCCAGTCAAATTCAAGCATCATTATCCTCCAAAGGTGCCAGGCAGACGGGTTTTCTTCTCAACCAGCTTCATCAGTCGCATAACTACGATGTTAATCAATACGTAAGCGACGGTGACAGCAAGGAAGGATTCGTAAGCGTAGCCGGAGTACTCCAACAGCTTGTTTGCCTGCGCAGAAAGTTCAATCAGACCAATGGTTGATGCCACAGCGGAGTTTTTCACCATGTTAAGCATTTCAGAGGTCAACGGTGGAATAATAATGCGGTAAGCGTTAGGTAACAGCACGTGGCGATATGCCTGAGGCAGGGTTAGCCCTAATGCCAGCGCAGCGCCTCTTTGTCCACGAGGAAGTGACTGAATAGCAGTTCTGACTTGTTCACACACACGGGCACCAGTAAAGAAGCCCAGACAGCAGACAGAGACCACAAAGAATTGGATATTTGGATCCAGATCGCCTTTAAACCAATCACCAATAGATGCCGGTAATAACTCAGGCACCAACAGATACCAGATAAAAAATTGTACAATTAATGGAACGTTACGAAATAGTGCAACGTACAGGGTTCCCATACCGGAAAGTACACGGTTAGGAACAGTGCGTAAAATACCAAACAGCGATCCCAGAATAAACGCCAGAATCCATGAGCATATGGACAGTGCTACCGTGACCTGAAAACCAGCCCACAGCCAATCCAGATAGGTAGTATTTCCAAACGGGGCTTGTTCTAAGAATATTCCCCAATTCCAGTTTCCAAACATAACTTAGCCCTTATTATTTCTTTTTATCGGCATCCCTTTACGCCGAATTGAGCGTAAAGGGAGCCAACCTAGAGCCGATAACTGCGATGTAACTCTGTTAGTTCAGGGCTTTATCGTTCGGTGCTTTAAACAGTTTCTTCATATCTTCTGACAGTTCGAAGTTCATGTTCAGATTCTTCGGTGGAATAGGCTGTTTGAACCATTTGTCATAGGATTTTTCTGCTGCGCCAGAGGTTTGCGCTTGAGCAATAGTTTCGTCCATCAGCTTTTTAAACTGAGCGTCGCCTTTGCGCAGCATACAACCGTAGGCTTCAAATGATTGTGGTTTGGCAACAATTTCCCACTGATCCGGTTTCTTAGATTTTGCTCTTTCACCGGCCAGTAATGCGTCATCCATCATGAAGGCAACTGCACGACCGCTTTCCACAGTACGGAATGCATCACCATGGTCTTTAGCACTGATGATTTTCATGTTTAATTTGTCGGAATCGTTCAGCTTGTTCAGGATAGTTTCTGAAGTGGTACCTGAGGTTACCGCAACATTTTTATCTTTCAGATCGGCAAACTCTTTAATGCCAGAATCTTTTTTGGTCAGAAGACGAGTACCGACGACAAACAGAGTGTTAGAGAAATCAACTTGCTTTTGACGCTCTACGTTATTGGTGGTTGAACCACACTCGAAATCAAAAGTACCGTTCTGCAACAATGGAATACGGTTTTGAGAGGTAATAGGAATTAATTTGACCTGAAGGTTTGGTAAGTCCAGTTTCTTTTTAACCGCATCAACAATCAGGTTGGAGTAATCTTGTGAATAACCGACAACATTCTGCTGATTATCATAGTAAGAGAAAGGAACAGAAGATTCCCGGTGACCAACGGTGATGACTCCCGTGTCTTTAATCTTCTTCAGTGTACCGTCCAAATCCTCTGCGTGGAGCGCCGTACTTGTCAGACCCATTAAAACTAGCGGTAGTGCTAACTTGCGTAATTGCATGACTTACTCCTTCATTGTTATCAGTATGATGTTGTAACCGTTTTTTGTTGCCCATCAGTCAGTCTGAAGACTGCCAATGATGTAATTAAAATGTAGTTTAATGCTGTGTTTGTGTAAAACAATTAACACCTTGTTTACCAGTAATTTGCACCATTAGTGAGCGAATTCACAGATATGCTTGCTTTTAGTGCAAATTTGCACCTTATTGGTGCATTCCATCCTTAACAACCAGAAATTTCAGGATTATTTTCACCTTTTATCTGGCCTCAATAGATATGTAGCAAGGTACGTGCCAAGTCTGAGATATGTTAATTTTTTGTATAACAGAGGTGGGATTGATAAAAATGACCAGAAACGGATTGATTACAGAGACAAATATCAAAACGGAGCTGGTCAATATTTGATCTGATATATGATGTACTGAGATATCATATATCAGCTCAAGCAAGGGGAGGTTTTTTCAATTAGTTTGGTATCTCATTTCCTGACAATAAGAAAGAGGATAGTGAGATATGGAGAGACAAACTGATATTCAGATCGGCAGGGATACATTAAAAACCATAGGAAGGCATATTATTCCTTTTGCCTTTATTCTTTATTTTTTCAACTATATGGACCGAGTTAATATCGGTTTCGCCGCTTTACAAATGAATGTCGATTTGGGGATTTCCAGCGTTCAGTTTGGACAACTTGCATCGGTATTTTTTATTTCTTATCTGGTGTGTCAGATACCCAGCAATATGATGATTCAGAAGTTAGGAGCCAGAAGATGGATTGGCTTTATTCTGATTGCATGGGGCGGGGTAACAACACTGCTGTTTTTTGCCCAAAGTTTCGAACACCTGCTGGCGGCACGTTTGCTGTTAGGGGTATTCGAAGCCGGTTTCTTCCCCGGGATGATTTACTATCTTGCCTGTTGGTTTCCAGCCAAAGAGCGTGCACGTGTCACTGCGCTATTTATGATGGCAATCGCGGTTTCGTCTGTGGTGGCTGCACCCATGTCCGGATGGATTATCCAGCATGCCAATTTCTTTGATCATGCCGGTTGGCGTTGGTTATTTGCCATTGAAGGAATACCGACTGTTCTGCTTGGGGTTCTGACCTTTTATGTACTTTATGATCGCCCTCAGGATGCCCCTTGGTTAACTGACAAACAAAAATCATGGCTGGTTGCTGAGTTAAACACGGAAACTCAGGGACAACCTGCGGGCAATTCAATGACGTTTTGGCAAATTGTTCGTAATCCGATTTTATGGCGTCTGTCGTTTGTTTATATGTTTGTTCAGGCTGCTTCTCAGGCCAGTAATTACTGGTTGCCGGGGCAGGTAAAGGGATTTACCTCCGGCCTGACGGATACTCATGTTGGTTTGATTATGGCGGTACCTTTCCTGTGTGCCATGTTTGCTATGCCTTTATGGGGAGCGCATTCAGATAAGCAAGGTGAACGAAAATTCCATGCGGCACTTCCTATGCTACTGGCTGGCGCGGCGTTTTTAGTTATCGCTACCGCTGATTCTATGTCGATTCGTATGTTCGGTATGGTGTTGTTTGGTGTCGGTATCCTCAGTTATTACGGTCCTTTCTGGGCTATCCCTTCCATGTTGTTATCACCAGCCGGTTTAGCTATCAGCATTGCGGTTATTAACTCTTGCTCCAGCCTGGGAGGATTCTTCGCCAATTTAGGATTGGGGTATGTGGCTAAATCCTATGGTTCTTATGGTGTCTTTGTGGTGGAAGCAATCCTGTGTGTTATTTCCAGCGTGTTGCTCATCACCATGCGAATTCCTCGGGTGAAAGCCAAAGAGGCTAAAGCCGTAACGGCATAAATTCCCCTGTAACCCATTATTTATATGACAGGACGGAGAGTTGTATGAAAATTACCAGCGTTGAAATTTTTGATTGTGAGGTTAATCGCCGGGATCCGAGAATGGCGCGTTTTAATCCGGTAATGGTACGTATCAACACCGATGCCGGTATTAGCGGTATCGGGGAAGTAGGTTTAGCTTATGGTGCAGGGGCTAAAGCCGGTGTCGGTATTTTGCGTGATTTGGCACCGAGAATAGTAGGCAAAGATCCCATGAAGTCAGAGGCTATTTGGGAGAATTTGTTTAGAGCTACATTCTGGGGAATGGGCGGCGGTAACGTCTTCTATGCCGGTATGAGCGCCATTGATATTGCATTATGGGATATCAAAGGCAAAGTACTGAATGCGCCGATCTATCAGTTGCTGGGAGGCAAGACCAATGAGAAATTGCGCGCCTATGCCAGCCAATTGCAGTTTGGCTGGAGTGATACTTTCCAGATGTTAACCACGCCGGAACAGTATGCCGATGCGGCCCGTAAAGCTATTGCAGAAGGGTATACCGCGATTAAAGTCGATCCATTACAGGTCGATCGTAATGGGGGGCCACCGTTAGATTGGGAGATTAACCAGAACTATTTTGGTCTGTTGCTTACCGATCAGCTGCGTATGGGGGAAGAGCGTATTGCTGCTATGCGGGAAGCCGTTGGACCCGATGTGGATATCATCGTGGAAATCCATTCTCTGTTGGGAACCAACTCTGCCATTCAATTTGCCCGAGCTATTGAGAAATACAATATCTTCTTTTATGAAGAGCCGGTTCATCCACTTAATAGCGATAATATGGCGCTGGTTGCTCGTAGTATCAATATTCCTGTGGCCACGGGAGAGCGTTCATATACCCGTTGGGGATATCGGGAATTATTTGAGAAACAGAGCGTAGCCGTAGTACAGCCTGATTTGTGCCTGTGTGGAGGCATTACCGAAGGTAAGAAGATTTGTGATTATGCCAACATTTATGATGCAACGGTTCAAATTCACGTTTGTGGCGGGCCTGTATCGATGGCGGCATCATTGCATATGGAAGCGGCTATCCCTAACTTCATTATTCATGAGCACCATACCCATGGTTTGAAAGCCTGTATTCGTGAGCTTTGTACCAACGACTATCAACCGGTTAATGGCTATTACTCTATTCCCGATCTACCCGGGTTAGGGCAGGAGCTTAATGAGAATATTGTGAAGGATTATCTGGCCTATACCATTACGGCTTAGTTGCTTGTTTATCATCTGCCCCGCCCGGATTCTGTGGGTGGGGCGCTTATTCTGAAAGTATGATGCCATCGCTATATTTTCTTATCGCATAGTATATGATTCGCCTGATTGACAGATAAGAAGATAGTTTCGTTACAGGTCTTGGCGATCCAACCAGTCGGACGGCTTCAAGGCTGAAACATAGCAATCATTGACAAGATAGCTACAGCGAGGTCGACTATGCATTTAGAGATCCCAAAAACGTTAACCGAAATAGCTGCGGATAAAATTCGTCAGATGATCATCTCCGGCGAGTTTGAGTTTGGGCAACAGGTGACGGAAAGCCAACTTTCAGAACTGTTTGGATTAAGCAAAACTCCTGTCCGCGAAGCATTATTACGCCTTTGCTCTGAACATTTAATTGAGATTCGTCCACGCTGTGGCACTTTTATCTGTCGTTTGACTGCGGAAGAAATTGATAATATTAGCGAATTAAGAATTGCCCTGGAGACTTGTGCGATTCAAAGTGCGTTAAATAAGAACCGCGAAAAGTTGCTTACCGAACTACAACAAAATATTCAATGTTGTGAACCTTTTTTACTAAAACCCGATCGTGAAGCTTATCTGGCTTTAGATACCGCTTTTCACCGCTCATTGCTTAAGTTTGCCAATAATCCCTATTTAATGGATATGCATCGCAACACCACCACCAAGGTATTAGCCATGCGTAACCGGCTCACATTCTCTCAGGAATATATAACCCGATCGATTCAGGAACATAAGGAAATTGTTGAGGGATTGAGCAGTAATGATTCAGAGCAGGCATGTAGGGTACTTAAACAGCATATCAACAGCGGTTTTACCGTACGGGCTAAACGATTATTGAGTGATGTTGCAGAATAGCGGGCTACAGAAATAACGAACCTGTAGCCCGCTGAGGCATTCTACTTTGAACGGCGGGACAACAGCCAGGAACCACCAGCCAGCAGTAAAGTTATTAACCATACTGGTAATGATCCCCAACGGGCATAAGGTGTCATACCCGTTGTTGGTGCGACCTTCACTTCCAGTACCTGACGTTTAAATTGTGGAATCTGGTCAATCACATCACCGCTGGCATTAATTGCCGCAGTCACGCCATTGTTAGTACCACGCAGCATTGGACGACCCAATTCTAATGCTCTCATGCGCGCCATCTGGAAGTGCTGTAATGGGCCAATAGAGTCGCCAAACCAGGCATCGTTGGAAATGGTTAACAGGAAGTCGGTATCCGGTGTGAAGTTATCTCTTACTTGCTGACCAATGATCACTTCATAGCAAATAACGCTGGTGATTTTATATCCGGCGACATCAATCGGGGCTTGCAGATAATTACCTTCGCTGATTGATGACATCGGTAAATCAAAGAAAGCGGCCAGCGGGCGAAGAATTGACTCAAAAGGTACATATTCGCCGAAGATAACCAAATGGTGCTTATTGTATCGGTTAGTACCGCCGTACTGATAAGGCTGCTGGTTGCCCAATACAATCAGGGTATTGTAGTAATCAGAACGCTGTGGCGTGGTTCGATAATCGATAATACCGGTGATTAGCGTTGAGTTATTTTCACGGAAAGTCCTATCCAACGTGGATAAGAATGAAGCCTGTCTGGTTTCTATATCCGGAATTGCCGCTTCAGGCCAAATAATAATTCGTGATTTGCCAATATAAGGTCTGGACTCATTTACATAAGCTTCCAGAGTAGGCAGCAGATGGTTAGGGTTCCATTTTAATGACTGGGCAATATTTCCCTGCACTAAAGCGATATCAACGGCACGTTCCGGCTGTTCGGTAAACCATTGCACCTGCTTGAGAGGCCAGGGTAGCAAAATGCAGAGGATGGCGATAATGGCGGGCAAAATCCGCCGCTGACAAATAGCCAATACCAGCAGGCCGCTGGTAGCAACCATCAACATATTGATAGCATCAACACCCAGCAGTGGTGCAATGCCTTTCAGCGGTCCATCGACCTGACTGTAGCCAAATTGTACCCAGGGAAATCCGGTAAAAACCCAACCGCGTAAAAATTCGGTAACCTGCCAGAGAGCAGGGGCCGCCAAAGCCAGACGCCAGACGGTAGTTTTTGGCCAGAAACGTGCCAGTAACCAACCAAATAGCATCGGATAAAGGGACAGATAGGCTGCCAGCAGTAATACCAACCCGATACTGATTGGCATCGGCAGACCACCAAACTGGTCAATGCTGACGTAAACCCAGTGAATGCCGGACAGGAACAGACCCAATCCCCAATAAAAACCAACCGACATGGCCTGCCTGGGCGTACGGTTTAGCGTCAGGGCTAATAAGCCACATAGCGAAATCAGCGCCACAGGCCACAGGTCGAAAGGGGAAAGTGAAAGGGTGCCACAGGCACCTAAAATTAACGCCAGCGGTAATCTAATCCGCTGGCGGTCAAAAATATGGGCTACAGCCATGTGATATTTAATCTTCTAACTGTGGTTGTGGTGATTCATTAGGAATCGTGACGTGTACCTGAATAATGCGCCGGCTATCAGCCATAGCGACTTTAAACTGGTAACCCTCAATAGAGATGATCTCTCCCCGTGATGGCAGATGACCAAAGGCTTGCATCACCAGACCACCGATAGTATCGACCTCTTCATCACTGAAGTTGGTAGAGAAAACCTCATTAAACTCTTCTATCGGCGTTAAGGCTCTGACGGTGAAAGTATGCTTGCTCAGTTGGCGCACATCCCGGTCTTCCACATCATCATATTCATCCTCGATTTCACCAACAATCAACTCAAGAATATCTTCGATGGTAACCAGGCCAGAAACGCCGCCGAATTCATCAATCACAATCGCCATATGGTAGCGTTGTGAACGAAACTCTTTCAGCATGCGGTCAACACGCTTACTTTCTGGCACCACTACCGCCGGGCGAAGAACCTGATCGATAGTAAAAGGCTGAGAATCTTTACTCATAAATGGCAATAAATCTTTTGCCATTAAAATGCCTTCAATATGGTCTTTGTCTTCGCTGATCACCGGGAAGCGGGAGTGGGCTGATTCGATAATCACCTCCAGACACTCTTCCAACGGTTGATTACGTTTTAAGGTAATCATCTGGGAACGTGGGATCATAATATCGCGAACGCGTTGTTCAGCGATATCCATGACACCTTCCAGCATATCGCGGGTATCAGGATCGATAAGATCGTTTTGTTCTGAATCGCGGATAAGTTCGACTAAGTCGCCGCGGTTTTTAGGCTCGCTATGAAAAAACTGGCCAAGAATCAGTGAAAAGAAGCCCTTTTTGGGTCCAGGGCTATCGTTACTTTGTGAATGATCGTCGCTCATGCATTCTTTATTAGTTAGTTAGACTGCGTCTTTTTCTGAGGCATAAGGGTCAGGATAACCTAACTCTTGCATAATCTCAGTCTCTAAAGACTCCATTTCTTCTGCATCATCATCAATGATGTGATCATACCCTAACAGATGGAGGCTACCATGGACAACCATATGAGCCCAATGTGCGAGTAAAATCTTATTTTGTTCACTTGCTTCCTTTTCGACTACCTGGCGGCAAATGATCAAATCCCCCAACAGCGGCATTTCCATGCCGGGTGGAGCCTCAAAAGGAAATGATAGCACATTGGTCGGCTTATCCATGCCTCTGTAAGTATGATTCAGCTGGTGGCTCTCTTCAATATCCACCAGACGGACGGTGACTTCGGCTTCTAACTGAAAAGGAAGCACCGCTGCATCCAGCCAGCGTTGAATCTCTTGCTCATCAGGTAGCCCCTGAGAGTTCTCACAGGCTACCTGCAAATCTAAAATTACATGATCCATATCTGCCTTCAATTATTGCGCACCAGACTCAGAAGTTTGCTGATATTCGCGTTTACGCTGCTCTGCCAGTGCGTCTTTACGTTTTTGGTCTTCTGCTTCCCATTCTTCATAGGCGATAACGATACGGGCAACCACCGGGTGTCTGACCACGTCTTCGCTATGAAAGAAATTAAAGCTGATTTCATCAACGTTGGATAATACCTCAATCGCATGACGCAATCCGGATTTTTGATTACGCGGCAGGTCGATTTGCGTTACGTCACCGGTGATCACTGCTTTAGAGTTAAAACCGATGCGGGTCAGGAACATCTTCATTTGCTCAATGGAGGTGTTCTGGCTTTCATCCAGAATAATAAACGCATCGTTCAGCGTACGACCACGCATATAAGCCAGAGGAGCAACTTCAATAACGTTACGCTCCATCAGCTTTTCGACCCGTTCAAAACCTAACATTTCAAACAGTGCGTCATATAATGGTCGCAGATAAGGGTCAACTTTCTGACTTAAGTCACCGGGCAGAAATCCCAGTTTTTCTCCCGCTTCAACCGCAGGGCGGGTGAGTAATATTCTGCGAATTTCCTGACGTTCCAGCGCATCAACTGCGACAGCAACTGCCAGATAGGTTTTACCGGTACCGGCAGGGCCAACACCAAAGGTAATGTCGTGATCGAGAATATTAGCAATGTACTGAGCCTGATTTGGCGTACGTGGTTTAATCATTCCCCGTTTGGTTTTGATGATCACCGCTTTGCCGTACTCAGGTACCGAATCGGCAATTTGTTCTAAAACGCCGGATTCTTTAATGGCTAAGTGTATTTGGTCGGGTTCAATATCAGCAATGAGCCCACGCACCGGTGCGGTATCCACATAAAGCGTGAGAAGAATATCTTTAGCAACTTCAACACAGGCGGCTTTTCCAACCAGAGTGAATCTATTATCGCGACGGTTGATTTCAATACCAAGGCGTCGTTCCAACTGTTTGATATTGTCATCAAATGGACCACATAAGCTTTTCAGGCGCTCATTGTCTGCGGGTTCCAGTGAAACTTCCAGAGTATCAATCTTCAAGTAGTACCTCTTAATCTCGCGATGTGATTAATGAATAAGAACAGTTTTTGTACAGCTCTATTTATCTTTAATTATAGATAACTTACATCATTATTCATGTGGGATCTCAAATTCGCAACTATTGAGATAAATTCGATGAAATCACGTTTATCGGGGGAGTGAAGCAACTTAATGACCGCCGCCGGTAGCCGCTATGCATTGATAGAGAAACCAGCCAACTGAGCAGGCGGCGGCGGCAGCCAGAATAAACAGAATGACCAGCACAGGGGATGAACGTTTATTTATGTAGAACAGAAGAACACCCAGAATCAGGATTAGAATACACAGTAAGCCGATGGTTGGTAGAATGATCATGCCCATTTTTTACTTTCCCTGTGTCTGATTAATACTAATCGCAATGAAGATAGCGTTTGTTTTTCATAGCATCATGGTAATCAGGTTTACTGTTTACCATGATGCTTTCATATGAAAAATTGACTTTATTGAGGCTGGTAAACACCTACACCTAAATCATCTTCTTTACGGGTACGAACGATCATCTCTTGCGGTGAAGCCTGAACCCGCAAGTTCATCTGATCTTCCGTTCTTACCAGCTTGCCGCGCAGGGAGTTGGTATAAACATCGACAATTTCAACGTCAACGAATTTACCAATCATATCCGGAGTACCTTCGAAGTTAACCACGCGGTTATTTTCGGTGCGGCCAGACAGTTCCATAACGCTTTTACGCGATGTGCCTTCCACTAAAATACGCTGAATGCTGCCTTGCATACGTCGGCTATACTGCATGGCCTGCTGGTTGATTCTCTCTTGTAAAATATACAGACGCTGTTTTTTCTCTTCTTCTGGTACATCATCTACCATGTCGGCAGCTGGTGTTCCCGGACGAGCAGAGAAGATAAAGCTATAGCTCATATCAAAATCAACATCGGCAATCAGCTTCATGGTCTGTTCAAAGTCTTGCAGGGTTTCCCCCGGGAAGCCAATGATAAAGTCAGAGCTGATTTGCAGGTCCGGACGTGCCGCACGCAGCTTGCGAATAATGGCTTTATATTCCAGTGCGGTATGTGTTCTGCCCATCATATTTAACACGCGGTCAGAACCGCTTTGTACCGGCAGATGCAAGAAACTGACTAATTCAGGCGTGTCTTTATAGACTTCAATGATATCGTCAGTGAATTCAATCGGATGGCTGGTAGTAAAGCGAATACGGTCAATGCCATCAATGCTGGCGACTAAACGTAACAGGTCTGCAAACGAGCAGATGCCACCATCAAAAGCAGGTCCACGGTAAGCATTAACGTTTTGCCCCAGCAGGTTTACTTCCCGCACGCCTTGTGCCGCAAGCTGTGCAATTTCAAATAATACGTCATCGCTTGGACGACTCACTTCTTCACCACGGGTATAAGGCACCACACAGTAAGTACAATATTTATTGCAGCCTTCCATAATGGAGACAAAAGCGGTAGGGCCTTCGGCTTTAGGTTCCGGTAAACGGTCGAACTTCTCGATTTCCGGGAAGCTGATATCAACCACCGGACTACGCGTGCCGCTGGCTTTATTGATCATCTCTGGCAGGCGGTGCAGGGTTTGTGGCCCAAAGATGACATCGACAAACGGTGCGCGTTGACGAATGTGATCCCCTTCCTGAGATGCCACGCATCCACCTACGCCAATAATAATATCGGGTCTGGTATCTTTAAATGACTTCCAGCGACCAAGCTGATGGAATACCTTTTCCTGCGCTTTTTCACGAATTGAGCAGGTATTCAGCAATAGAACATCCGCCTCTTCAGCATCTTCAGTCAGCTGATAGCCATGGGTACTTCCCAGTAAATCGGCCATTTTAGATGAATCGTACTCGTTCATCTGACAGCCCCAGGTTTTTATATACAGTTTCTTGGTCATAGATTCGCTACTCAGTACAGGTTAAAACCCTATGCAGGGCGCGTATTGTAATGGTTTGTTGTTCCCGTGACCAGCTTAAGCATCGCTTCAACGCTGAAGGAATTGTAAAAATCCGGTACACTCTGTGACAGTAAGGATTAGCGCGGTGTGATAACAAGATGAAAAAAACGATAAAACAGTATGATGCGATTGTTGTCGGCGGTGGAATGGTTGGCGCAGCGGTTGCCCTTGGATTAGTACAGGCAGGCTGGTCGGTCGCGGTGATAGAACATGATAGTCCGGTAGCTTTTTCCTCAAATAGTGAGCCTGATGTGCGAGTTTCTGCCATTGGTTGTACTTCGGTTAATCTGCTAAAGCGATTGGGTGCATGGGATAATATTGCGTCAATGCGAATTACACCTTATCGCAAGCTGGAAACCTGGGAATGGAATGAGTCTAAAGTGGTATTTGATGCCGCCTCGTTATCGTTGCCTGAATTGGGGTACATGGTAGAGAACCGACTTATTCAACTGGGTTTATGGCAACAGTTTGAACATTGGCCGTCATTAGCATTGCATTGTCCGGCACGTTTAGTGTCGATTATGCCATCAGAGTCTGACGCTAAATTAAAGCTGGTAACATTGGATAATGGTGAATGCCTGAGTGCGCCATTGATCATCGGTGCGGATGGTGCAGATTCTGCGGTAAGAAAGTTTGCCGGTATCGGATTAACTGGCTGGCAGTATCGTCAGTCCTGTATGTTGATAACCGTTGAGACTCAACAACCTCCGCAAGATGCGACCTGGCAGCAATTTTATCCTTCAGGCCCTCGTGCGTTTTTACCGCTATTTGGCCAATATGCTTCGCTGGTGTGGTATGACTCACCGTCCCGCATTCGCCAGTTACAGTCTCTTTCTCTGCCTGAATTAGAAAAAGAAGTGCTGCGTGAATTTCCGGAACGTTTGGGGGCGGTAAAAGTAAAAGCCGCAGGTTCATTTCCGTTAATTCGCCGCCATGCTCAACGTTATTATCAATCTGGCATGGTGCTGGTGGGGGATTCAGCACACACCATTAATCCTCTGGCTGGTCAGGGAGTTAATTTAGGCTATCGTGATGTGGATTGCTTATTACAGGTGTTACTGGAGGCTCGTAAGCAAGGGGAGGAGTACGGTTCTGATAAGGTTTTAAGCCGTTATCAGCGCAGGCGCTATCCGGATAACTTACTGATGCAGTCCGGAATGGATTTATTTTATAAAGCGTTTAGCAATCAGCTGCCACCGCTGCGTCTGATGCGTAATCTGGCGTTAATGGCGGCGGAACGCTCTGGCAAACTCAAGCAATGGGCATTGAAATATGCATTGGGGCTGTAATTAGTGGCAAAGTTATGCCGAACGTGAACGACAGATATAAAAAAACTCGCTAATGCGAGTTTTTTTATATCTGGATAACCATACCCGATAAGAGAATGGCTGGGGTACCAGGATTCGAACCTGGGGATGACGGGATCAAAACCCGTTGCCTTACCGCTTGGCGATACCCCACCAGTTATATTGTCGCTGAAGGAAAATGGTGCGGAAGGCGAGACTTGAACTCGCACACCTTGCGGCGCCAGAACCTAAATCTGGTGCGTCTACCAATTTCGCCACTTCCGCAAAATGGTGGCTACGACGGGATTTGAACCTGTGACCCCATCATTATGAGTGATGTGCTCTAACCAGCTGAGCTACGTAGCCAAATACTTTTTGCTTAACCTTCAACGGCGTTAAGGAGCGCATTATGCGGATATGTGTCGTTTTCGTCAAGGTTTTGATCTGCTCATCAGGTCGAAAACAGGCAGATTTAAGGATTAAACTATTTGATTGATGAATTTTTAAACAATAAGTGAAGATAGGGTCAAATTAAAATAGGGATCAAAACAATGGGAGAAAGATAAAGCTGCTAAAAGGAGGGAAGGAAATGGCTGGGGTACCAGGATTCGAACCTGGGGATGACGGGATCAAAACCCGTTGCCTTACCGCTTGGCGATACCCCAATAGGAGATAATTTCCAAAATAACTTACAAATATAAACAGAAAAATGGCTGGGGTACCAGGATTCGAACCTGGGGATGACGGGATCAAAACCCGTTGCCTTACCGCTTGGCGATACCCCACCCGAGCATTGTCATTGAAGGAAAATGGTGCGGAAGGCGAGACTTGAACTCGCACACCTTGCGGCGCCAGAACCTAAATCTGGTGCGCCTACCAATTTCGCCACTTCCGCAAAATGGTGGCTACGACGGGATTTGAACCTGTGACCCCATCATTATGAGTGATGTGCTCTAACCAGCTGAGCTACGTAGCCAAATACTTTTTGCTTAACCTTCAACGGCGTTGCGGGGCGCATTATGCGTATCTGAGCCACGATCGTCAACTAGTTTTTTCTCATAACGCACTCAGTTTTGTCTGATTGTTTGGCTAATAACCGATATGTCGATAAAAGCGACAAAAAAAGCACCTGTTTGATGAAAGAACGGTTAAAAATGTTTTTTATTTGAGACTGCTGACGAGGTCTCATTTGCTCAATTTCGTGTTTAAATATAGTCCATTGTCGGGAGGGGCTCCCGTGGGGGTCGACTTGGCGTGAGCCAACGAAGTGCCCCTAGGGAGACCAGGCCCGACACGCACTGAAGCCAAGTACAGATTGTCGTCCGGTCGAGCACAACGTCAATATAAGTATTTTAGATTTTACGACCGGAATATTTACTGAAGCTAATTTATCTGGTTTGTAAGCAGGCAGGGTTAAAAATATTATTTATTTCCATAGCAAAACGGACCGAAGTGGCCCGTTTTTTTAACCATAGATTAGCGAGTAGTTTTATACAACCAATTAGCTTTTATACGCGGATTGGTGAACTCCTACCGCACGACCAGATGGGTCATCCAGTTTTTTGAAGGATTCATCCCATTCAATGGCTTTAGCTGAAGAGCAAGCCACTGAAGGGCCACCTGGAACGCATTCTGCAGCGCTAGGCAGTGGAAATAGCTCTTCGAAGATTTCACGGTACAAATAGGCCTCTTTAGAGGTTGGCGTATTATACGGGAAGCGGAAGCTGGCATTCTGCAATTGCTGGTCGCTGATTTGTTCGGCAGCAGTGGCCTTCAGGCTGTCGATCCAGCTATAGCCAACGCCGTCAGAGAACTGTTCTTTCTGACGCCACGCCACGCTGGCAGGAATATAAGACTCAAAGTTCTTACGAATAACGTATTTTTCCATCTTGCTGTTACCGCACATTTTATCTTTTGGATTAATACGCATAGCAATATCGAGAAACTTTTTATCCAGGAAAGGTACCCGAGCTTCTACACCCCAAGCCGCCATAGCTTTATTGGCGCGGGCGCAATCATACATATGCAAAGCCAGAAGTTTTCTCACGGTTTCTTCATGGAATTCTTTTTCATTTGGCGCTTTATGGAAATAGAGATATCCACCAAATACTTCATCAGCACCTTCGCCGGATAGCACCATTTTGATCCCCATCGCCTTAATTTTGCGTGCCATCAAATACATTGGAGTTGATGCGCGAATAGTGGTCACATCATAGGTTTCGATGTGATAAATCACATCGCGAATGGCATTCATTCCTTCCTGTACGGTGAAGTGAATTTCATGGTGAACTGTACCCAAATGACGCGCTACCTCTTGTGCAGCAGCCAGATCGGGAGAACCTTCCAGACCAACGGCAAAAGAATGAAGCTGAGGCCACCAGGCTTCGCTACGCTCATCATCTTCGATACGGCGAGCGGCATATTTTTTGGTAATTGCAGAAATAACTGAAGAGTCTAAACCACCGGACAGCAACACACCATAAGGTACGTCGGACATCAGATGGCTTTTTACTGACTCTTCCAGCGCATTGCGCAGTTCATATTCATCGGTGGCATTATCTTTGACGTTATCAAATTCCATCCAGTCACGCTGATAATAGCGGTGGATTTTATGGTCGCTACTGGACAGATAGCTACCGGCAGGAAATTCTTTAATCGTCTTACAAACGGGCACCAGAGCTTTCATTTCTGATGCGACATAGAAGTTTCCATGCTCATCATGACCGGTATACATCGGGATAATACCAATATGGTCACGACCTAGCAGATAACTGTTATTGGTGCTGTCATACAGAATAAAGGCAAACATTCCCTGAAGGTCGTCGAGGAAATCGATACCTTTTTCCTGATACAAAGCCAGAATAACTTCACAGTCTGACTCGGTCTGGAATTCATATTTATCTTTTAGCTGACGACGCAGTTCCTGATGATTATAAATTTCACCGTTAACTGCCAGTACATGGGTATGTGCTGCGTTATACAGAGGCTGTGCGCCATTATTGACGTCGACAATGGATAAACGTTCGTGAGCGAGTATTGCCGTGTCAGATGCGTAAACGCCAGACCAGTCAGGGCCACGATGCCGCATCAGGCGAGACATCTCTAATGCTTTTTTACGCAGCTCAATTGGATCGGACTTAATATCGAGTACACCAAATATTGAACACATTGTTATCTCTCTTATTCCGTTGTCATTGAAGTTACTTAAATTCGATCATATTTACTTAAGCAAGAATTAAGCCAGATTTTTGGTCAGGTGGCAGAGCAAATACCGCCTTAATTCAGGGCGATACTTTTTAGCATAGCAGCAGTTTTGCACCAGGTTAGTGCGAAGACAGGTTTATTTCAGTGCAATGCTTTTGAATAAAACATTACACTGATTTCAAGATGATGTGACAGACGTTAAGCAAAAAAACTTTTAGAACCGTAATCAATATTAGTCGTTACTGTCACCCAGCAAATGCTGTAACAGGACACCATTAAGCATTGAGCGTTTTACCAACGCAAAAGAGCCAATGGCAGACCGATGGTCCAATTGAGTTGTCACCAGAGGTAAGTTTTGTCGGAAGTTAATCAGAACCTGATTATCAATACAGCGCTGAATTGAGGATAACAAAACTTTTTGTGCTTCTGTGATATCGCCGGAAATAACGACTTTCTGTGGATTAAACAGGTTAACGGCAATAGAGATCGCTTTACCCAATTGATGACCCACATAATCAATCACATTAACGGCTAAATCATCGCCTTTATTGGCAGCTTTGCAAATAGCAGAAATGCTACAGTCATCCAGCGTTAACTTACTGTTATAACCCTGACTGAGAAGATTACGTACCCGCTGTTCAATGGCAAAGTTCGAGGCTACGGTTTCCAGGCAACCGAAATTACCGCAATAACAGCGCTCACCCAATGGATCGATCTGGATATGACCGATTTCACCAACGTTACGATTTTTTCCCAGAAAGATTTGACCGTTGATAATAAAACCGGCGCCAGCACCACGGTGGACGCGGATAAGCATTGAGTCTTCACAATCCTGAGTGGCACCAAAATAGTGTTCTGCCAGTGCCAGGCTGCGAATATCATGGCCAATAAAACAGCTGATATTAAACCGTTCGTGAACCACTTTACCCAGTTGCCAATCCGATACTGAAATGTGCGGCATGTATTTCACCACGCCATCTTCAGGGTCTACCAGACCAGGAAGGGAGATAGCAATTGCAATTAATTCACGGATTTTACTGCTGAAGGTGTCAATAAAATGGGCAATAGCCTGAAGGAGACCCTTTTCCAGTGCTTCCTGAGTACGTTCAGGTAAAGAGTAGGGCTCTTCTATCAGTGCTTTACCGCTGAGGTTATACAAAGTGATAGTGGCGTTATTACGCCCTAAACGCACAGCAACAGTATGAAAGTTTTTGTTTTCAGTAACAATAGAGACCGCCCGACGTCCTCCGGTTGAAGCCTGCTGCTCAACTTCTTTAATCAGACCTCGATCCAGAAGTTGTCGGGTGATTTTGGTGATGCTGGCTGGGGCCAGTTGGCTAAGTTCAGCAATCTGAATACGCGATATGGGACCTTGCTGATCGATTAAGCGATAAACTACCGCCCCATTTAACTGCTTTACCAGATCGATGTTACCAATTTGACCGCCTGTCGTCATCGTTACCTCTGTTACTATTGTTGAATCATGGTTATTGCTTTTTCAATAATCCATTGACCCATGTATGTGTGATTTTAAAATCATGAGTAAACGCGGTGAGATTGGCAACCTTACCGGTTTCAATGCTGCCTAAAGCGTTAGAGACACCCATTGCCCGAGCAGGGTAGAGTGATGCCATACGAAGCGCTTCATCAAGAGGTATACCAATAAATTGAACGCTGTTGGCTACGGCTTCAATCATGGTTAAAGCGGAGCCGCTTAGGGTTCCATTTTCATCTACGCACATTCCGTTGCGGTAATATACTGGTTTACCTGCGAAAATAAAATGATCAATATTGGCACCGGCTGGTGCAGTAGCATCAGTCACCAGTACCAGTTTGTCACCTTTCAGACGCTTAGCATTACGAATACTCGCCCAGGCAACGTGGTGACCATCAGCAATAACACCAGTATAGATTTCAGGCGTATCGAAGATAGCTCCCATCAAACCAGGTTCACGACCGGTTATATAAGGCATGGCATTATATAAATGTGTCGCAAAGCTGATGCCGGCAGCAAATCCGCTGCGAGCCTGCTCGTAATTGGCATTTGAATGGCCAGCAGAAACAACAATTCCTGCTTCAGTAAGCTGGCGAATAACCTGACTGTCAACCTGCTCTGGTGCCAGAGTAACCTTAGTAATGACATCTGCATTTGCACACAGATAATCAATCATTGCTGCATCAGGTTTACGGATGAAGTCAGGGTTATGTGTCCCTTTCTTCGCTACGTTGATATAAGGACCTTCCAGATGGAGACCCAAAGCCTGATGATCATATTTACCAAGATAACTACGCATTACTTCAATAGCATGCTTCATCATCTCATCACTGGAGGTGATAAGTGTCGGCAGGTAGCTGGTACAGCCTGACCTTTCGTTAGCCTGCTGCATGATTTCAAGAGTTTCAACAGAAACGGCTTCCATAGAGTCGTTAAACTGAACGCCTCCACAACCATTAAGTTGAACATCAATGAAACCCGGTGCCAGAATGGCACCTTGTAGATCCTGAACTTCGATATCTGATGGCAACTCACTTTGCGGGCATACACGCTGGATCAATCCATTGGCAATAATAACCGCGTGATTATCCAGGATATCGTGGCCGGTATAGATCCGGCAGTGGGTTAAAGCATACATCACACACCCTCGCAGTAGTGGCTTAAAGAGCTTTAATATTTTCCGCCTCTAATTCACGGAAGTATTTAACAGTTTTAATTTTTAGTTCCATAGTGGAAGGCTCATCACAAACCATAATGGCTTTTGGATGCAATTGCAGAGCAGAAACAGTCCATAAGTGATTCACATAACCTTCAACGGCGGCCTGCAACGCCTGAGCTTTGTTCAGACCAGTCACCAGAATCATCACTTCTGCTGCATCCATCAAGGTACCAACACCAATGGTTAAGGCATATTTCGGTACTTTGTTCATATCGTTTTCAAAAAAACGCGAGTTAGCAATACGGGTCTCTTCCGTCAATGTTTTAATACGGGTACGAGATGACAGGGAAGAAGCAGGTTCATTAAATGCAATGTGACCATCATTACCCACACCGCCCATAAATAAGTTTATCTGGCCGTATGACTTAATTTTATCTTCATAACGCTTACATTCAGCCTGAACATCGCTGGCGTTACCATCCAATAAATTAATATTCTCAGGTTGAATATCGACATGGATAAAGAAGTTATTATGCATAAATGAATAATAACTTTGTGGATGATGTTTCTCTAAGCCAATATACTCGTCCATATTAAATGTAACGACCTGTTTGAAGCTAACTTCCCCGGCCTTATAGAGTTCAATCAGGCGAACATAGGTGTTCAGTGGCGTGCTTCCTGTTGGCAAACCTAATACAAAAGGGCGATCGGCGGTGGGTTTAAACGCATTAATGCGGTTTGCTATATGGCGGGCGGACCATAACCCAACGTCTTTTGCACTTTCTAATGGAATAAGTCTCATGTCAAAACCTCTTGGTTACATAACACTGGCTATACTCATACGTGAAGGATAACGTGACATATTGAAATTAATGACTATAACTATAACGCACGTTAATGCAACACGCCTCTGATACTCTGTGAAGCTGATATTTTATATGATAAAATAAGTTGCGGTGTATAGCTAGTATTGTCATCCCGATATTAATCTTTTTGGTGATAATTATCACAAATCTGGAGGTTTTAATTTGCGATGCGAAATATATTTTTTACACTATGAATTAGATTGTGCATGAGTTGTGTCTTGTCTATCGACGGTAGCAGAGTTGTACGGTAGGCGCCTTATTGTTGAGTATAAAAAATAAGTCCTTTCTTAAGGACATGCAGGGGGAAACAAGGTGAATATACTTGGATTTTTTCAACGACTAGGGCGATCGCTACAGCTACCGATCGCCGTATTACCCGTAGCGGCATTGATGTTGCGCTTCGGTCAACCCGATTTACTGAACCTGGCGTTTATGGCTCAGGCCGGTGCGGCAATCTTTGACAACCTGGCGCTGATTTTTGCTATCGGTGTGGCAGCAACCTGGTCTAAAGACAATGCGGGTTCTGCTGCATTAGCGGGTGCGGTTGGTTTCTTTATCTTAACTAAAGCAACGGTCACCATCGAAGCCACCATTAATATGGGCGTGTTAGCCGGTATTATTTCTGGTCTGGTTGGTGGTGCTGTTTATAACCGCTGGTGTGATATTAAATTACCAGACTTCCTGTCATTCTTCGGTGGTAAGCGTTTCGTTCCTATCGCAACAGGTTTCTTCTGTCTGATTCTGGCAGCTATCTTTGGTTATGTATGGCCTCCAATTCAGGCAGCAATCCATAGTGGTGGTCAGTGGATCGTTGAACAGGGCGCATTAGGTTCTGGTATCTTCGGTTTTGTTAACCGTCTGTTGATCCCAACAGGTCTGCATCAGGTTCTGAATACCATTGCATGGTTCCAGATTGGTGAATTCACTAACGCAGCAGGTCAAGTATTCCACGGCGATATCAACCGTTTCTATAATGGTGATGGCACTGCCGGGATGTTCATGTCAGGCTTCTTCCCAATCATGATGTTTGGTTTACCGGGTGCTGCATTGGCAATGTATTTTGCTGCAAAACCTGCGCGTCGTTCCGCGGTAGGTGGTCTGTTACTGTCAGTTGCGTTAACCGCATTCCTGACGGGTGTAACTGAACCACTTGAATTTATGTTCATGTTCCTGGCTCCGTTACTGTATTTAGTACACGCCATTTTGACTGGTATCAGCCTGTATGTTGCTACTGCTTTAGGTATCCACGCTGGCTTTACCTTCTCAGCAGGCGCAATCGACTATGCGTTAATGTTTAAACTACCTGCAGCCAGCAGCAACGTTTGGATGCTGTTAGTCATGGGTGTGGTAGCATTTGTTGTCTACTTCCTGCTGTTCTCTTTCATTATCCGCGCATTCAACCTGAAAACGCCGGGTCGTGAAGATGAAACTGAAGAAGAAGCAATGCCGGATAATAGCAATACCAGCGATGGTCTGGATGCTTTAGCCAGCAGCTATATCGGTATTATCGGTGGTAGCGATAACCTGACCGGTATCGATGCATGTATTACCCGTTTACGTTTAACGGTAAAAGATTCTGGTATTGTTGATAGTGCCGCCGCTAAGCGTTTAGGTGCAGCGGGTGTTGTTAAGTTAAACAAACAAAGTATTCAAATTATCGTTGGTGCTAAAGCGGAATCTATTGCTGACAGCATGCGTAAAGTGATTGCTTCAGGCGTTGCGCCAAAGTTTCAGACAGCAGCAACAGCAGCCCCTGTTCAGGCAGTAGCGAACAAACCCGCTGAAGTGAAAAAAGAAGCCTCAGTAAGCACACTGATTTCTCCAATCACTGGTGAGATCGTGGCACTGGAAGCAGTACCTGATGAAGCATTTGCCAGCAAAGCCGTTGGTGATGGTATTGCGGTTCGCCCAACCGGTAAAACTGTAGTTGCACCAGCAAATGGTACTCTGGTTAAGATTTTTGGTACTAACCATGCATTCTGTCTGGAAACTGAAAACGGTGCTGAAGTAGTGGTTCATATCGGTATCGATACGGTTAAACTGGATGGCAAAGGCTTCACGCGTTTGGCCGAAGAAGGTGCAACGGTGAAAGCGGGCGATCCGGTACTGGAGTTAGACCTGGATTATCTGTCAGCTAATGCCGCTTCTATCATCAGCCCGGTAGTTGTCAGCAACATTGATGACTTCTCTGGTATCACTGATGTAGCGACTGGTACTGTGGTTGCAGGACAGACTAAGCTGTTTGATATCAAAGGATAAGATTAGATTCTTGTCTGTAGATAGTTAAATCTTAAGCGGGAAGGTGAATAACCTTCCCGTTTTTTATTTGTATTGATTTTAATGTAAAATAATCCGCATTAATGCGGCATATAACCTCTTTAATTCAGCACCCTCTGTTCTGACGTCGGATTCATGCAACTAACAGTTGTGTCCTGCGTGCGGTTGTTAGAAGATAACAGGTTATACGTTGTGAACGCTTTTGCATTTTTGCATAGAGGAAAAAGTAAATGAGTGAGGCTGAAGTTCGCCCGACTAACTTTATTCGTCATATTATTGATGAAGATTTAGCATCAGGTAAACACACTACCGTAGTGACCCGTTTTCCACCTGAGCCAAACGGATATCTGCATATCGGTCACGCGAAGTCTATCTGCCTGAATTTCGGGATTGCACAGGACTACAAGGGTCTGTGCAACTTGCGTTTTGATGATACTAACCCGGTTAAAGAAGACATCGAGTATGTAGAATCAATTAAGCACGATGTTGAGTGGTTAGGTTTTCACTGGGATGGCGCGGTACGTTACTCATCTGATTACTTCGATCAACTGCATCAATACGCTGTTGAACTTATTAGTAAGGGGCTGGCTTATGTGGATGAGCTGTCTCCTGAAGAGATGCGCGAATATCGCGGTACTCTCACTCAGCCAGGAAAAAATAGTCCTTATCGCGATCGTAGCATTGAAGAAAACCTGGTTTTGTTTGAAAAGATGAAAAACAGTGAGTTTGCAGAAGGTAAGGCTTGTCTGCGTGCCAAAATCAATATGGCTTCCTCATTTATCGTAATGCGCGATCCGGTGTTATACCGTATTAAGTTTGCCGATCACCATCAGACTGGTGATAAGTGGTGCATCTACCCGATGTATGACTTTACCCACTGTATTTCCGATGCGCTGGAAGGGATAACCCATTCTCTGTGTACACTGGAATTCCAGGACAATCGCCGTCTGTACGACTGGGTTTTAGATAATATCACCATTCCATGTCATCCACGCCAGTATGAGTTCTCTCGTCTGAATTTAGAGTACGCGATTATGTCTAAGCGTAAGTTAAATTTACTGGTGACAGAGAAAGTTGTGGAAGGTTGGGACGACCCGCGTATGCCGACTATTTCTGGTCTGCGTCGCCGTGGATATAGCGCCGCTTCTATTCGTGAGTTTTGTCGCCGTATCGGTGTGACCAAGCAAGACAATAACGTGGAAATGGTAGCGTTAGAAACCTGTATTCGTGAAGATCTGAACGAAAATGCCCCAAGAGCGATGGCGGTTATCGATCCGGTTAAAGTGGTGATTGAGAATCTTCCACAAGGCCATGAAGAGATGCTGACGGTAGGCGCACACCCGAATAAACCAGAAATGGGAACCCGTGCCGTACCATTTAGCAGCGAGATCTATATTGACCGTGCTGATTTCCGTGAAGAAGCTAACAAACAGTATAAGCGCCTGGTGTTAGGTAAAGAAGTTCGCCTGCGCAATGCTTATGTTATTAAAGCTGAACGGGTAGAAAAAGACGACCAGGGCAATATCACGACTATTTATTGCCAGTATGATAGTGAAACGCTGGGTAAGGATCCGGCTGACGGGCGCAAAGTAAAAGGCGTTATTCATTGGGTATCTGCATCTCATGCATTACCGGCAGAATTTCGGTTATATGAATGCCTGTTTAACGTGCCTAACCCGGGAGCTGCTGAGGATTTCTTATCAACCATTAATCCTGAATCACTGAAAGTAGTGCACGGTTTTGTCGAACCAAGTCTGGCGCAGGCTAAACCTGAGTTCGCTTATCAGTTTGAGCGTGAAGGCTACTTTTGTGCAGACAGCCGCCACTCATCACCAGAGCATTTAGTGTTTAACCGGACCGTCGGTCTGCGTGATACCTGGGCTGCTCAGGTAAGCTAATTTTTAGCCTTGATTAAAAACGGTTAATATCAAAAAGCCTGTCAGAGAAATTTGACAGGCTTTTTAAACTCCAAATGGATATGTTTTATACGGAGATATTATGGGACAACTGGTTGTGGTTGCTCGCTACTCTTATCCCCTTGAAGCCCAAATAGCAAAAAGCAATCTGGAGTCAGCGGGAATTAGTGCTTATATAGCCGATGTACATACCATCAATACCAACTGGCTTTACTCTAATGCTTTAGGCGGCGTGAGGCTGATGGTTGACAGAGATAACGTGCAGGAAGCTGAAAAGATACTTGGTCAGGACTTTTCTCAGGCGGTGATTGAAGAGGCCGGGGAAGATGAAGCAGAGCGTTCACAGTGGTGCTGTGCTTATTGCGGTAGCAATAATGTAGTTCCTTTTACTAAAGGTAAGAGGCCGGCATTTGTGGTATTTATTTTGTTAGGATTTCCGTTGTTTAAGTATCAACACGGAATAAAGTGTAATGACTGTGGGGCATTTAGCCAAAAATAAAGCCAGCAATGATTAGTTGCTGGCATATTCAAACCTTAAGCTATGATAGTCGCTTATTTAGGGTCGTGTAGCGTTTCATCTTTACGGCAATCGCCAGAGCTACATTTTCCATACAGGTACAAGCTATGGTTGGTTAACTTAATATTGTATCTTTCTGAAATTTCACGCTGACGTTGTTCAATAAACTCATCGCTAAATTCAATTACGCGTCCACAATCCAAACAGATTAAGTGGTCGTGATGATGTTTTTGCGTCAATTCAAATACTGATTTACCGCCTTCAAAACTATGGCGGGTTACAATACCTGCGTCATCAAATTGGTTTAGCACGCGATATACGGTAGCCAGTCCAATTTCTTCGCCCATATCAATCAGTCTTTTATATAAATCTTCCGCGCTAACGTGATGGTTATCAGGCTCCTGAAGTATTTCCAGAATTTTAAGCCGTGGGAGCGTAACTTTCAGTCCAGCCTTCTTCAGTGCGATATTATTATCAGTCATGCAGATGTGTTCCTAAATTCGGGGCGCCATGAATCGCTAGCGAATGATTAACATAATTATAATATACCATTATAGAGCCAGACATATGAAATGAAAACCTTAGGGAGTCAGTTCAAATTCGATAGAATCGATAGGCAGAATCATAATTCTGGCGATATTCAACCGTTATCCGATATGTTATTAGTTAACGGCATTTGAAACAGCCGTGGCTAAAAATTCATTTCTTAATGTCTCAACCGGTAAATTACGCCCAATAATAACTAATAGCGTCTTACGGGATTCTTCCGCAGTCCATTCGGTTCCATAATCGAAACCAACAACTTTATGAACACCTTGTACAATCAGGCGACGAGGTTCACCCTCGATTGCCAGAATACCTTTATAGCGTAGCATGTCATTGCCATATTTTTCGATGGCAGTTTCCATAAATGCGCCAATCAGCTTGATATCAACCTCTCCGGTTTCAAAAACTTGGGAAGTAATATCATCATTCCATGAACGGGCAAGGGGTTTGGATGTTTGATTTAAAGGGCGGAAGTTTGTTGGCGCCTGAGAAGGTGCAGTGGAAGCAACAAAAGTTCCATTAAGATCAAAAGAGTCATCCATATTAAATGCCTGAATGCCAATCCATGCAGCTTTCTCCAGCTTGCCGTGCCGGGCCTCACACACCAGAGCCTTGGCGTTAATGTTACGTAAACGCTCTAACAACAGTGTTTTTGCATCGCTATCGATGCGATCTAATTTGGTTAAAATAAGTCTGTCAGCAAAACCAACTTGAGAAACCGCAACCCGATGTTCAGTGAGCTGTTTCTGAGCATGTTCACTGTCGACTAAAGTAATAATGGCGTCTAACTGCAAACGCTCACGTAAAATATCATCAACAAAGAAAGTTTGTATCACTGGAGCCGGGTCGGCTAATCCAGTGGTTTCTAGCAGCAACCGATCAAAATTAAGCTGACCCGCATCCCGCTGCTCCAAAAGGTTCTTTAAGGCTTCAGTCAGTTCTCCGCGAACGCTACAACACACGCAGCCATTGGTTAATTCAATAACCTCAATACCGCTGTGCTGTCCCAATAGTCCACCATCTACGCCAACAGCGCCAAATTCATTTTCAATGATAGCGATCCGTTCACCGGGATAGTTTTCTAACAAATGGTTAATCAGAGTAGTTTTGCCTGAGCCGAGAAAGCCGGTTAATACTGTCACCGGTAACTGAAGTGGGGTGGTCATAACATGTTGCCTTTTTTACTTTAACCATACGCATTATTGCGTTGGTAAAATATCTGGTGTGTCACAAAAAAATTAATGCCTAGCAGCAAGAGCCATTACCGCTGCCGTAGCGAGCCTGCTGACGCTCACGAAAGAATTCTTCATAAGTCATCGCTTCCTGATCCGGATGAGTGATGCGCATATGCTGAACATAGTTATCATAGTCAGGGACGCCAACCATCAAACGAGCCGCCTGACCAAGATAGCGACCGACTTTTGCTAAATCTTCAAACATAAGTGACTTCCCTTAATCAGGATGGCAGTAACAAGCGATTCAATAACCCGATACTGCCATCTTTTTACTATTAATGTCTATCTAACAACAGGATTACTTAACCGTTGCCGATGCAGGCATAGGCTCATAAGGAACCTCGTTCGCTGTTGGTGCCGGATTAGAACGTGCTTTAAACGCAGTACGTAAACCAAACACCACCACACTGATCATGACTAACATAAACAGTATAGTCAGACCTGCGTCCAGCTGGTTGTTAAATATCAGTGCGCTCATTTGATCCAGAGACTTAGCCGGAGCCAAAATCTGTCCCTGATCCAGTGAGGCTTGGTACTTCTTAGCCAGAGCCAGGAAGCCAACGCGTGGGTTATCATCAAACACTTTTTGCCAGCCGGCAGTCAGAGTACAAACCAGCAGGAAGATGGTTGGTACAACAGCAACCCAGGCGTATCTTTCGCGCTTCATTTTGAACAGCACAACCGCACACAGGGTAAGTGCAATGGCTGCCAGCATTTGGTTAGCAATACCAAACAGAGGCCATAGGGTATTGATACCACCCAATGGGTCAACCACGCCTTGGTACAGGAAGTAACCCCATGCAGCCACACATAAGCCCGTTGCTGTGATGTTGGCAACAAAAGAGTCGGTACGCTTCATGGATGGAACAAAAGTGCCCATTAAGTCTTGCAGCATAAAACGACCAGCACGGGTACCGGCGTCAACCGCAGTCAGAATGAACAGTGCTTCAAACAGGATGGCAAAGTGATACCAGAAAGCCATCATGGTTGGGCCAGTCAACTGACTCAGAATGTGTGCCATACCTACCGCCAGAGTAGGGGCACCACCTGCACGCGATACGATAGTGGTTTCACCAACGTCTTTTGCGTATTGAACCAGAACTTCCGGTGTTACGGTAAAGCCCCATGAGCTGACAACACTGGCTGCTGATTCAACAGTTGGCCCAAGAATAGCCAGAGGGCTGTTCATCGCGAAGTACACGCCCGGGTCGATAACCGATGCAGCGATTAATGCCATGATGGCAACGAATGATTCCATTAACATGCCGCCGTAACCGATAAAGCGAGCGTGGGTTTCATTCTCCAGCATCTTAGGCGTAGTACCGGAAGAGATCAGCGCGTGGAAACCAGAAATCGCACCACAGGCAATGGTAATAAACAGGAACGGGAACAGATCGCCAGCCCAAACCGGACCAGTACCATCAATAAACTGAGTAGTTGCTGGCATTTCCAGGCTAGGGGCTATGATGACAATACCGATAGCCAGACCAACAATGGTACCAATTTTCAGGAAGGTCGACAGGTAGTCACGTGGAGCCAGCAATAACCATACCGGAAGAACAGAGGCGATACCGCCATAAATGATCAGAGCCCAGGTAAGTTGTACACCATCCAGAGTGAAGATAGGTGCCAGAGTTTCACTCTTAGCCACTTCTCCGCCATAGATAATCGCCAGCATCAGTAAAATGAAACCAATAACTGAGATTTCACCGATTTTTCCCGGACGGATATAGCGAGTATAAACTCCCATAAACAGCGCAATAGGAATGGTTACGCCAACCGTGAAGGCACCCCATGGGCTGTTAATCAGTGCTTTAACTACGATTAATGCCAACACCGCCAGGATGATGATCATAATCATAAAGGCACCAAACAGGGCAATAATACCCGGTACAGTACCTAACTCACCTTTCACCAGATCGCCTAAAGAGCGGCCATCACGGCGAGTAGAAACAAACAGAACCATAAAGTCCTGAACGGCACCGGCGAGAACCACCCCCGCCAGAATCCAGATCATACCCGGCAGGTAACCCATTTGTGCAGCCAGTACCGGGCCAACTAAGGGACCTGCACCAGCGATAGCAGCGAAGTGGTGACCATAAAGCACATATTTGTTAGTAGGAACATAATCCAGACCATCATTATGACGATAGGCTGGCGTCATTCGGGTTGAATCAAGCTGAAGAACTTTATTTGCTATAAACTTGCTGTAATAACGATAGGCAATCAAATATACCGATACGGCAACGACAACGATCCAAAGCGCATTAACTTTTTCACCATTGTTTAAAGCAATGATAGCGAGCCCACAGGCGCCAAGAATAGCGACAGCGAACCATATAATATAGGACGCCATGCTGCGCATAAGCGTTCCTCCTCATTTATTAGAAGATAAATTATTAAATAGGGAATTATTATCGGGCACCCTAAAACAGACATTTATATGATGAATCAATAAAGTCGATATGGGCATTGCGATTAGACAATGCAGGGCTCTATTTTAAATAATATGTCGTATCAGTTTATCCCCTCTATTTATTATGGTTATGCGTCGTATATAACGTTAATTAGTTATATTCAGTATTTGCCGTATGAGCTATTTCTAATTTTATTAATAAGTTAGATGTATGTAATGGTGTGTAATATCTGTGTCATAAAATATTTTTTTGTATCTGATGACAACTAGCCTAATTATAGTAATGAGTTTGTGAATTTTTCCAATGAGTTTAACAAATTGACTTTGCACTCGATCACAGGTTGATGAAATTTTTATTTTAATATGTGATTTATATCCACATTAATTTTATGGGGACAATTTTATTAGATTATTAGGGAGTTAAAAGTATGGCGGGACATAATAACCACCAGTACAGTTCTGGTGGTTATTATGTATTTGATTATTTAGTATTGTGTATTACTTATTTTATTAAGTAATACAAATTTGGTGGGATATAGAATTAAGCGAGATTCATTTCAGCAGAGATTTGTTTAACCCAGGCAGAAACACGCTCAGCGGTTAACTCTGGCTGGCGATCTTCATCGATAGCTAACCCAATAAAATGTTTATCATCCGCTAAGCCTTTAGAGGCTTCAAAATGATAACCTGCAGTTGGCCAGTTACCAACAATGGTTGCGCCATGAGGTTCAATAATATCGCGAACGGTACCCATTGCATCACAGAAATACTCTGCATAGTCTTCCTGATCGCCACAGCCGAAAATAGCGACAAGTTTACCTTCGAAATCGATCTCTTCCAGAGTAGGGAAGAAGTCATCCCAGTCACACTGGGCTTCGCCATAATACCAGGTTGGAATTCCCAGCAGCAGCGTATCAAAACGCTCAATATCTTCTTTACTGCTTTTCGCAATGTCGTGAATTTCTGCAACTTCTTTACCAAGCTGCTTTTGAATCATTTTGGCAATGTTTTCAGTATTGCCAGTGTCGCTACCAAAGAAAATACCTACGGTTGCCATAACGAGTTACACCTTTAATAAATATTAATACGTCGTATTCAATAATATACCATTGTTGATGCTGGTTGGCATCGTTAATCTGTGCTGCATGGCACAAGGGCCTGACAGTAGAACACTGATTTTATGACGGTCTGGTACGCTGCTTTTTATTCTCATTTAATAACAGGATTTCTATTAATTCACTGCGATTGATTCCCTGACGGTCAGCGAGCTGATCCAGAACATCCACCGCATCCTGCGACAATTTCAATTCCACGCGCTTCAACCCACGAACCCTGTCACGTCGTAGCTGATTGCGTTTGTTGATGCGCAATTGTTGATCGCGGGATAACATGCTGGTTTTAGGACGACCCGGACGGCGTTCATCAGCGAAAAGATCCAGCGTGGTACGATCTAATTGTTCTTTTGCCATAAAATCAGAATACGAAACCAGATAAAAATAAGTTTAATCATTCAGTTTAGGTGACAGCGGTTGTTACAGCAAAACTCACATCCTGCAATGTCACGTAGCCGCGGATGATAACGCAGTAAAATCGGTCAGCCAATGGTTAAGCTTGCTAATTCAGCAAATAATTAACTTTCTAATCATCGGGTATCATCACACCTGCAAAAATTTACGCACAATTCGGATAACGTGTTGTGGCTTTTCTGCATGAACCCAGTGACTGCTCCCTGCTACAACATAGGCGCGGGCAGAAGGAAACTGACGTGCAATCGCCTGACGATAGCTGTCCTGAATATAAGGAGAAAGCTCTCCCCGGATAAAAATCATTGGATGTTCCCAGGCAGGAACCTCATGCCAGCCAATAATTTCAGCATAACGTTGCTGTAATACGGGAACATTAAATCGCCATTCACCCTGATGAAACGATTTAAGTAAAAACTGAATCACTCCTTCGTGCAGGCCCTGACCCCGCATAATTTCTGCCGCTTCTGTTCGCTGCTTAACGCCTGATTGTGTGACGGCATTCAATGCAGCAAAAACATCATCATGGTGATTTTCCTGATAGGCGACAGGGGCGATATCAATAACAACTAACTGAGAAATACGTTCTGGCGCGATTTCAGTTAGCTTCATTGCGACTTTTCCCCCCATGGAGTGACCGATCAGAATAACTTGTTGCAGATTGAGTTCATTGAGTAAAGCCAGCACATCTTCAGCCATTGCCCGATAATTCATTTCATCGCTACGGGGCGATAGGCCATGATTACGCAGATCAATTTGTAGGGTTTGGTAATCTTGCTGAAGATCGCGCGCCAACACACCAAGATTATCCAGACTGCCAAACAGGCCGTGAATCAGCACAATAGTTTGACCATTTCCCTGAAGGCGATAGTTTAATTTCATAACAATGTCACATATTGGGTTGCTTTGCGTTAGAGTATCACGAGATGAACTTGTATAATTCCCCATGAATAACTAGCAAAGAATTATAGGACAAAGATGAAAACTATCGAAGTTGATGAAGAGCTTTATCGTTATATTGCCAGCCACACGTTGCATATTGGCGAAAGCGCTTCTGAAATTTTACGTCGGATGCTTAATTTATCTCCGACAGTGGCCGCTTCGAAACAGGAAGCAGAAGTAGTCATCCCGGTAGCGGTAACTACACAGGCCGATCGTATTCACGATGTTCAAGCATTACTTGATTCCGGAGAATTGATTTCTCAGAAAAAAGCCGTGGATCGTTTTTTACTGATATTGTCTACGCTATACCGTGTTGATCGAGCCAGTTTTGCTGACGCGACAGAGTTATTGCATGGCCGCACCCGGGTCTATTTCTCTCATTCGCAGCAAACACTGTTAAAAAACGGCAAGCATACTAAGCCAAAAAGTATACCGGATACGCCATATTGGGTGATTACTAACACCAATACTGAACGTAAGCGCAGTATGGTTGAACAGATTATGTTATCAATGCAGTTTTCGGCTGAGTTGACAGCCGCTATCTGCCTAACTATTTAATTTCTACTGAACTTCAGGGAGAGTGTGATGGGTAACCATTCAAGAGCCGGGCAATTAGCCCGTCAAAGCGATCTGATTAATGTTCCGCAGCTGGTTTCTGAATATTATGTTTTACAGCCTGACAGTGATAATCCTGCACACTCGGTAAAGTTTGGTACTTCCGGACATCGTGGTAGCGCTTGCCGTCAGAGCTTTAATGAAGCGCATATTTTAGCCATTGCTCAGGCAATCGCGGAGAATCGTGCAGCTAATGGTATTACCGGACCGTGCTATGTTGGTAAAGATACCCACGGTTTATCTGAACCCGCTTTTGTTTCAGTACTGGAGGTATTAACTGCCAACGGTATTGATGTGATCGTACAAGAAAATAATGGTTTTACGCCAACTCCAGCTATTTCTCATGCCATTCTTTGTTATAACCGCACAGGAAAAGCACAGGCTGACGGTATTGTTATTACGCCATCACATAACCCTCCTGAAGATGGTGGCATCAAATATAACCCACCGAATGGTGGCCCGGCAGATACAAATCTTACCCAATGGATTGAAAACCGGGCTAACGATTTGTTGAAAAATGGTTTGCAGGGTATTAAGCGTCAAACCCTGGTTGCTGCGAATAAAAGCGGTCATATTCATGCTCAGGATTTGATTCAACCTTATGTTGAACAATTAGTACATGTTGTCGATATGCCAGCCATTCAGAATGCCGGACTGGCCATTGGTGTTGACCCTCTGGGTGGCGCTGGCATTGAATATTGGCAGCGTATTGCTGATGTGTACAAACTGAATCTGAAGCTGGTTAATGACGCGGTAGATCCTTCTTTCCGTTTTATGCATCTTGATCACGATGGTGTGATTAGAATGGATTGCTCATCAGAGTATGCAATGGCAGGGCTGCTGGCATTGCGGGATAAGTTTGATTTAGCTTTTGCTAACGACCCTGACTACGACCGCCACGGTATTGTGACCCCTAAAGGATTAATGAATCCTAACCATTATCTGGCAGTCGCTATAAATTATCTGTATCAGCACCGTCCGCAATGGAGCAAAGATATGGGTGTTGGTAAAACACTGGTTTCCAGTGCGATGATCGACCGGGTTGTTGCCAGTATCGATCGTAAGTTGGTTGAAGTGCCTGTTGGTTTCAAGTGGTTTGTTGATGGATTATTCGACGGTACCTTGGGCTTTGGCGGTGAAGAGAGTGCTGGTGCTTCTTTCCTGCGTTTTGACGGTAAGCCATGGTCCACGGACAAAGATGGCATCATTATGTGCCTGTTAGCGGCTGAAATCACCGCAGTAACCGGTAAGAATCCACAGGACCATTACGAGCAATTGGCTCAGCGTTTTGGTGCACCAAGCTATAACCGCATTCAGGCTCCGGCAACTCATGCTCAGAAAGCTATTCTTTCCCGTTTGTCTCCGGAAATGGTTACTGCTGATACTCTGGCGGGTGACAAGATTACAGCTCGTCTGACAAAAGCACCGGGCAATGGCGCTTCAATTGGCGGACTGAAAATCATGACCGATAATGGCTGGTTTGCTGCTCGCCCTTCAGGAACTGAAGAAGCCTACAAAATTTATTGTGAAAGCTTCCTCGGCAAAGAGCATCGCGAGAAGATTGAGCGTGAAGCAGTAGACATTGTCAGTGCAGTTTTGGCGAAAGCCGAATAATAATGATTTAGCCTGACAGGCTGATTGAGAAAGGGCGTGGTAAGTAATTACCACGCTTTTTATTTGCCTGACAACCAGATAATACGAAAGGGATTAATATTGAAATGCCTACCCTAAAGCAACCAGCAGGGCACCCACAGATATCAGCCCAATACCGATACCGGTAAATAATGTGACTTTTTCACCAAACAGGATCACCGCCAGAATAACGGCAAATACCACACTGAGTTTATCTATAGGAGCAACCTGAGAAACAGTACCATTCTTAATGGCCATAAAATAGAACAGCCATGACAGAGCCCCCGCTACGCCACTAAGAACAATAAAGAATAGTGCTTTGCGATCGGCCATAATTTCGCCAATCATCTCCAGTTTTCCCTGAACTACCACGACACCAACCAGAAATAGCGCCATAACGATGGAGCGAATGGCGGTTGCCGTATTGGCATCCAGATGTTGTAAACCGATTTTGCCAAAAATCGCTACCAGTGCAGCGGTGATGGCCGAGAGCAGTGCGTAGATTAGCCAGGTACTCATTATTAATCCTTCAATATCATATGGAACATGCGCAGATAGTTAAGTGATATTACGACTAATTCTCAATAACACACAAGTTTCTGAATAATAAAACCAAGGTTGATTAGCATTATCTGAATGCATTACGCAATTTTGTTAGCTGTCGCTGGTGAAGCTGAAATTAGCTGATTATGTTACTCGTACAAGTAATTTATATCAGGAGATCGTTATGGAAAAGCGGCAGGAAATAGATCAGCAAGAGCGGTTTATTCAACATCATTTTTATCAGAACTTACACCATTCAGCGCTACAGGCTGCCCTGAAAGGGATGGATGACATTAGTTCTTCCAGAGTCGTATTACAGAAAAAATTGAGAGGGCGGATTAGTAAGCGATAACAGGAGCACCGCCATGTCTCAAGGATACCAATTACATTTCACCCATCAATTTATTGATATGCTGACCGAGGCCGTCAATCAATCCACTATTAGCGTTCACTGGATACAGAAGTCTGTATTACCTGATATTGCACGATATCCATGTCAGGGGCGTCTGTTTCTTAATCGTGTGGCAACCAACAGCGATAATCAGCGGCTGAGATGGCAGCTGGCAAGGCGTTTTAATTGCAATGAGTTGAGAGAATGGAGTGAAAACGGCTGGTTGATTATCTATCTGAATAAATTACCACAGGTTTATTTTTTGGCATTAATTTCGTTATCAGCAACGGGGAGTAATAAGATGGAAGAGATCTGGCAGATAGCTAATTAATATTTCATTTAACTGATCGGACCAGTTGAAAGTGTAGTTATTATGACGTAATATAAATCACAGTTAATCGGTGATTTTTCACCACGGGTCAATTGCTGTTACTAAATAAGGGGAGGGGCAAGTAATGATGTATCAGAGGTATCCACTCTACCGTATTTTATTACGTCGCACTGGTGTCGTGTTGCTAACCATTATCACACTGCCATTTATGACATTTAGTCGTGATAAGAGTCGTTATTATAGCTATTTGCATCGAGTGTGGAGTAAAACCAGCACCAAACCTGTTTGGTTGTCCCTGGCTGAAAAGGCACCTAAAGATTTTTATTAACTAGATGTCGTGATTTCCTCATAATGACAAAATGCCCTGATATTTTATCAGGGCATTTTTGTATCTGTCGTTTAACTATTTCGTGTTGTTACTAATCCGGTATTTTCCGGGTAAAACATACATTCATTGAGGCTGAGAAAACAAAATTTTCAGGTGGCCGGTGGAGATAAAAGCCTAAATAAAACGCATTCAAATCGGGTGACTCGTTTCACCATTGGATAAAGTGCGGTGACAACAATAAAATTATTCACCATCTTAACAGTTTTGATTTTCAGGGTTTGCTATCGTGGAGAATAATGAACATTATCTCCCTATTTCACACAGACCATGCAGATATGATTAATATTGCTCTGATTGATGACCATATTGTGGTGCGTTCCGGATTTGCACAACTGCTCTCACTGGAAGAGGACATTCGCATCGTCGGTGAATACAATTCCGCCGCACAGGCATGGCCTCATTTGTTGAAAGATGGGTGTGATATTGCCATTCTGGATATCTCAATGCCGGATGAAAGTGGTTTGAGTTTATTACGGCGTATTCGCCAGGCTCGTCCCGGTTTTCGCGCGATTTTTCTCAGTATTTATGATACCAACGCTTTCGTGAAAAATGCGGTAGATGCCGGGGCATCCGGCTATCTGACTAAACGCTGTGGGCCTGAAGAGCTGGTGAGAGCTATACGTGCTGTGCATGGTGGAGGCTTTTATCTTTGTGCTGACGCACTACAGGCATTACGCCAGACGGCTACCATTCCCAAAGAGCTGCAAATGTTAACGCCACGGGAAAAAGAAATTTTTGATCTGCTGATTGTTGGCTTAAGTGCGAAAGATATCGGGGAGAAATTATCGCTGAGCCATAAAACGGTCCACGTGCATCGGGCTAACGTGCTGGCAAAGCTGGAGTGCGACAGTATCATTGAGCTGGTTCATTTCGCCCTTGAACATCAGTTATTGGCAGAAAAGTAGATGGTATCGCGGCTGGAAGCGCTTCACTCTACCGGGTTAAACCTGTTCGTGATGCTTAGTTTCACGCTGGGTTGGGTTGCTCTGTGGGGGATAAGTTTTTATCTGAATGCGGATGCTC
The DNA here is from genome assembly GCF_013394855.1 of Limnobaculum xujianqingii. NCBI lineage: Bacteria > Pseudomonadati > Pseudomonadota > Gammaproteobacteria > Enterobacterales > Budviciaceae > Limnobaculum > Limnobaculum xujianqingii. The sequence goes on from NZ_JABMLK010000002.1 coordinate 966,118, forward strand.
AACTGGCGGTATTGATGTTCCCTCAGGCATGGACATTGACGCTGCTGATTTTGATCTCCAGACGATATTGTCCAGTGGTGATGTTGTCAGCCTGTCTGATTATCGGCTGGTTGCAGTACGAAAAATTGCTGGGTACCAATGTATTACTGGCTTCCCCCTGTTTGTCTCTGATTGTTGCGCTGATTGCCCGTCGTTTCTGGCACTATTTTACCCTTTACTGGCAAAAACTACTTATGCTGCTGGCGGCAGTCATGGGTAGCACTATTTTGCATGCGGTGTGCCTGGTTCACTGGCTGGATGTTTCATTGTCTGAAATGCTACTGACTACTTTTACCGGTGGTGTATTGCTGACGCCGTTTATCTATTTGCTGTATGAATATCTGAAACAACAGAATTTACAAACCTTGCTACCCACAGAACATATTACGCCACCATTGCGTACTTCCTTACTGATTTGGTGTTCGCTGTTTTTTGCCATTGGTATCAGCATTCAACTGATGTTAACGCCAGAAATTGAACGATTACTGCTGATCTTTATCTTTTTGCCTAACGTATTTATGGCCTATCGCTTTGGCTGGCAGGGTGGGGTTCTGGCTACTCTGTTAGGTAGTGTATTGTTAATTGCCACTCGCCATGCCAGCGGTTCTGAATACAATCCCATGGAGCTAAAGCTGTTTCTGTCTATTCAGGCATTACTGAGTCTGGGACTAGGTATTGCCGTCAGCCGTCAGCAACAATTGGTAGAGCGCCTGGAACGTTATCGTAATCAGTTGGAACGAGAGTTGGATACCCGTCGGCAACTGACAGAACGGCTGGTGCATACGGAAGAACAAGTACGTAAAGACATCGCCCGGGAACTTCATGATGAGATCGGGCAAAACATTACCGCGATTCAGATTCAGGCCGCTATCGTCAACAAAACGACGGATTCACCAGTTTCCCTGCAGTCAGTGCAAAAAATTACTCATCTGTCTCAACGTATTCATCAGGCGACCCGACAGCTCTTACATCAGCTTCGACCACCTGTACTGGATGAGATGTCATTGAAAGATGCGTTGACCCATTTGGCTCAGGAATTCTCCTTCGCCGAACGCGGTATTGAGTTTGAACTGAATTATCAGTTAAACGATCGGCAACTCAGTGACACAGTCGTGTTTACCTTCTATCGTCTGGTACAGGAACTGTTGAATAACATTAATAAACATGCACAGGCCAAAACCATTCAGGTATCGCTTCAACCGGGGGAGAATCAAATGATGACCCTGATAGTTAAAGATGATGGTATTGGTATGCCTGAACAAACCGGCGGTGGCTTTGGTTTGCGCGGTATCGAAGAGCGAGTAAGGGCGTTGGGCGGTTACTGGTTGCTCTCTCGTCAGGAAGGAACTTGCATAACTGTTAACCTCCCCACAAATTCGATAATTAAAGACCTTTAATTAGGAATTTTTCCTAGCTGTTTAAACCCTTGTCTCATTCATTTTCTACTGCGTTTACCTACACTTCAAACTAATCAAGGGGCATCGAGGCTCACTATGTCACTGACTGATGCACAGATAGAACAGCGTTACCGCTACTGGCGACCCCGGCTGATGATGTCGATGATTATTGGTTATGCTGCGTTTTATATGACGCGCAAAAGTGCCAACTTTGCTATGCCGGTGATGCAACTGGAGCTGGGTTTGACCAAGGACGATATTGGTCTGATGGGAACTCTGTTTTATCTGGCCTACGGTATCTCCAAATTTGTTTGTGGCATGTTGAATGATAGCCGCAATATGCGCTGGTTTATGGGGGCAGGATTAGTCATAACCGGGATATTAAATATCCTGTTTGCCTTCAGTTATTCATTACCGGCACTGTTACTGATTTGGACGCTTAATGGTTTTTTTCAGGCCTGGGGATGGCCGCCCTGTGCGAAATTGTTGACCCGTTGGTACTCCCGTAAAGAACGGGGATTCTGGTGGGGGTGCTGGAATATGTCCATCAATTTAGGTGGTGCAGCAGTACCGCTGCTTTGCGGTTGGTTAGCGATGGATTATGGCTGGCAGGCCGCTCTGTTAGTGCCGGGATGTATTGGTATTGTGCTGGGCCTTTGGCTCTGTCAGCAACTATATGAAAGCCCCCAACAGCAAGGGTTACCTTCCGTAGGGCAATGGTTTCATGACCCGCTGGAAATCCGACAGGAGCAGTCCAGCCCACCGGCACCGATTTTAGTGATTTTTCGGCGGGCTATATTGTTTAACCCGACTATCTGGTTACTGGGCGTTTCATACATATTGGTTTATCTGGTACGGATTGCATTAAACGACTGGGGCAATATTTGGCTGGCAGAGAGCCATGGTATTGGATTACTGAATGCCAATATGACGCTCTCTCTGTTTGAACTGGGAGGTCTTGCCGGAGCACTGTTTGCCGGATGGGGTTCGGACTTACTGTTTCGGGGTCAGAGAGCGCCAATGATCTTACTGTTCAGCATTGGCCTGTTTACCACCATGACTTGCCTGTGGTTGTCACCGATTCACCATTATGGGCTGCTGGCAATTGGCTTTTTCGGCGTAGGATTTTTTGTTTTTGGTCCACAAATGTTAATTGGTCTGGCGGCGACGGAATACACCCATAAAGATGCTGCCGGAACCGTAACCGGCTTTTTAGGCATTTTTGCCTATGTGGGGGCAGCACTGGCCGGGTGGCCGCTGGCTCAGGTATTACATTTTTATAGCTGGTCAGGATTTTTCACCCTGTTGACGTTAGCCACGGCGTTAATAGGTATGTTACTGATGCCTTTGCTGATGCTGGGTGTGGCGAAGAATGATTTTAATGTTTCGGCATCTCGCACTACCGAAACACCTTAGTAAACCAAAATGACAAGTTGTATGGCTATTTCGTCATCTGAAAACAACACAAGGATCTACATAATGAAAAAAAGTACCCTGTCTGTTCTTATTGCAACTGGTCTGGCCGTAGCGACTCTGGCTACTGGCGCTATGGCTAAAGGTCGTCTGGTGATTTATTGCAGCGCCATGAACTCTATGTGTGAAGAAGAGGCCAAGGCGTTTGGCGAAAAATACGATGTCAAAACCTCTTTTATTCGTAATGGTTCCGGCAGTACGCTGGCAAAAATCGAAGCAGAAAAGAAAAACCCACAGGCAGACGTTTGGTATGGTGGTACGCTGGATCCTCATTCACAAGCGGGTGAAATGGATCTGTTACAGCCGTATAAGTCACCCAATCTGGCACAGCTGATGCCGCAATTTCAGGACCCGGCTACCCGTAAAGGCAACTACTCCTCAGCAATTTACATTGGTATTCTCGGCTATGGCGTAAATACCGATCGCCTGAAAGAGAAAAACCTGCCGGAGCCGAAATGTTGGAGCGATCTGACCAATCCTGCTTATAAAGGCGAGATTCAAATTGCCGATCCGCAAAGCTCAGGTACCGCTTATACCGCACTGGCAACATTCACTCAGTTATGGGGTGAGGATAAAGCTTTTGACTACCTGAAACAGCTAAATACCAACATTTCACAGTACACCAAGTCTGGTATTGCTCCGGCTCGTAATGCTGCGCGCGGCGAAGCCACCATTGGTATTGGTTTCCTCCATGACTATGCGCTGGAAATCGAGAAGGGTGCACCAATTAAGCTGGTAGCCCCTTGCGAAGGTACCGGCTATGAAATTGGTGGTGTCAGTATTCTTAAAAATGCCCGTAATCTGGAAAATGCCAAACTGTTCGTTGACTGGTCTCTGTCAAAAGAAGCTCAGGAACTGTCATGGAAAAAAGGACAGTCTTACCAGATCCTGACCAACCTGACGGCGGACCCTGCTCCAAACTCACTGAAATTGAGCGAACTGAACCTCATCAAGTACGACATGGATAAGTATGGTGCTTCAGATATGCGTAAAACGCTGATCTCGAAGTGGCTGAATGAAGTGAAAATGGGGCAATAAACCTCATCACGTCTCAATGGCTGTAGCAGTGGCTACAGCCTTTTCACCGCTACTGAGGTCGCGTTATGTCACAATCGCTAACTCTGCACGCTCGTCGTGTATGGGATCCCGTATTCTATTGGTTGCTGTTAATAGTCGCTTCTTTTGCACTATTTCCGGCTTACACTCTGGATTATGGCCTGTTTGAGTCAACATCCGACGAACTGTTGGTCAGCTATGCCTGGCACAGTGGCGGAGTTGGCTGGCTGTGGTTTTTACCACCATTGCTATTGTTTATTCGTCCAATTTCACCATTGTCTCAGGAACATCGCGGTCGTCATCTGTTTGATGCGGGTTATGCACTGTTCTGCGTTCTGCTAACAATTGCGACTTCCTGGTGGACACAGCAAGGTTTAGGCTGGGCTACCGTGCCACTGTTTTTTGCACTGGGTGCCATCATCACTTTAGCCTGTGTACGTATGGAATGGATGGGCGGGGATCGCTTTGTGATGGGCTCACTGGTAGCTATCGTAGCCCTGATTACCGTATTTATTCTGTTTCCGAGCATCGCCATTTTTGTTCCGATGTTCAAAGATGATAGTGGTGCTTTTGCGCCGTTAAACTTCATTCAATTACTGACTCAGTCCCATACGGTAGAAGTGATTATCAACTCTATCGGGCTGGCTGCCGCCGTTGGTGCGGGTTGTACCTTCTTTGGTTTGGTATGCGCAATTTATACTACGCGTATTGCTAAACGCTCTGCTTTTGTCAGTCGTATCTTCTCTATTTTGCCTATTGTTACCCCTCCATTTGTGGTCGGGCTGGGGGTTACCCTGATGATGGGCCGCTCCGGCTATGTTACCAACTGGATGGTGACTTATATGGGGTTGGAAAATACTAACTGGTTGTATGGTTTTACAGGGATCTGGATTGCTCAGGTGCTGGCGTTTACCCCGATGTCATTTATGATTCTGGATGGTGCCATAAAGACCATTCATCCATCGTTAGAAGAAGCGTCTTACACCCTGCGTGCTAATCGTTATCAAACCTTCTATCGGGTCTTTTTACCATTGCTGAAACCCGCACTGGCAAACTCGTTTCTGATCGTTATTGTGCAGTCACTGGCAGACTTTAGTAACCCATTAGTTCTGGGGGGTAACTTCGACGTACTGGCTACCCAGATCTACTTCTATATTACCGGGGCTCAGCTGGATTATCCGGCGGCCAGTACTCTTGGTGCTATCTTACTACTGTTCTCCCTGTTTGTTTTCTGCATCCAATACATGTGGATTGGTAAGCGTTCTTACGTCACCATTTCCGGTAAGTTCTCACGCGGTGATGTACAGCCGCTGCCGCCAACGCTGCAGTGGGGGATCTCTCTGACGTTATACCTGTGGATTGCCTTTAACGTTCTGCTGTACGGCAGCATCTTCTACGGCAGTTTCACCGTTAACTGGGGTGTGGACTATACGCTGACGCTGGAAAACTTCGTTAAGCTGTTTGGGCAAGGCTTTAGTGATGGAGCATGGCCTTCATTAATTGATACCCTGATTTTTGCCGGTATTGCCGCGCCGATTACCGCCTTCTTTGGTTTGCTGATCGCCTATATTGTGGTACGCCAGCAGTTCCACGGTAAGAAGACCATCGAGTTTATTACCATGTTGTGTTTTGCCGTACCGGGAACCGTTGCGGGTGTTTCTTATATTCTGGCCTTTAACAGTGCGCCAGTTTATCTGACTGGAACGGCAGTGATTGTGGTTATCTCAATGGTGATGCGTAACGTTCCGGTTGGTATCCGCGCGGGTATTGCCGGGTTGGGACAGTTAGATAAATCACTGGATGAAGCATCTCTTAGCCTGAGGGCAGGATCGCTGCGGACCATTATCTATATTCTGTTGCCACTGTTGCGCCCGGCAATTCTGTCAGCACTGATATACAGCTTTGTGCGCGCCATGACGACCGTTAGCGCCATTATTTTCCTGGTTACGCCGGATACCCGGGTAGCAACCTCCTACATTCTTAACCGTGTAGAGGATGGAGAGTATGGGATCGCAATTGCCTATGGTTCTATTTTGATTGTGGTTATGTTGGCTATCATTCTGATATTTGACTATCTGGTTGGTGAAGCTCGCATTGCACGTTCGAAAGCCAAGAACGCCGATTAATCACGGAATGGATACATTGAATATGACCAATCAACCGTCTAAAACAAACTTTGTAGAACTGAAGAACATCAATAAAAGCTTCGGTAAGAACACCGTGATTGATGAACTGAACCTGTCAATTCCTCAGGGAAATCTGGTGACGCTGCTCGGGCCTTCCGGCTGTGGTAAAACCACCATTCTTCGTCTGGTGGCCGGGCTGGAAAAGCCAACTTCAGGGCAGATCTTTATCGATGGTGAAGATGTGACCGACAGAGCCATTCAACAGCGGGATATTTGTATGGTGTTCCAGTCCTATGCGCTGTTTCCTCACTTATCCCTGGGGGACAATATTGGCTATGGCCTGAAAATGCTGCGTTTACCCGCGGATGAAATTCGTCAGCGGGTTAAAGAAGCGCTGACCCTGGTGGATTTGGAAGGATTTGAAGATCGCTTTGTTGACCAGATATCGGGTGGTCAGCAGCAGCGAGTCGCCTTAGCCAGAGCGCTGATCCTGAAACCGAAAGTGCTGCTATTTGATGAACCGTTAAGTAACCTCGATGCTAACCTGCGTCGCAGTATGCGGGATAAGATTCGGGAACTTCAGCAACAGTTCAATATTACTTCTTTGTATGTAACTCACGACCAGAGCGAGGCCTTTGCTGTGTCGGATACTGTGCTGGTCATGAATAAAGGTAAGATCATGCAGCTTGGTGAGCCAAAACAGCTTTATCGCCAACCGGCTTCACGCTTTATGGCTAACTTTATGGGCGACGCTAATATCTTCCCGGCAATCCTGATGGCCGATGGTGTCGATGTGTTTGGTTATGTAGTACCAAAACCAAAAGAGTTTGGGCAGGCCACGGGAAATTACACCGTAGGTGTCAGGCCGGAAGCTATTGCGCTGGTACGTGAAGGACAAGACAGCCAAAAGTGCCAGGTAGTGAGCGTTGCCTACATGGGACCTCAATATGAGGTTACGGTTAACTGGCACGGGCAAACATTATTGTTACAGGTAAACGCAACTCAACTTGAACCCTCTGCCGTGGACCATTACTATCTGCATATTCATCCTCACGGTATGTTTATCTTACCGGAGGAGTGATTTTTCAATACAAATTATTCAGGCCCCTAAGGGCCTGAATAATTTGAGACTGCTGACAAACCTAATAAATCAGCACCTCCGAATATTCCGACCGTAAAAACAAAGTGCTTATATCTGCCCCGATAACGGTCGGTAAATCGCCAGTACTTAGCTATGGAACGCGCCAGGCCTGGCCGGGTTAGGGGCGCTTCGTTGGCTTACGCCAAGTCGACCCCAACACCCGTCCCTCCTGTCGATTAACTATCTTAAGGTGAAAAATTTGAACTGCCAGACTGTGTCTGCGGATTAAAATGGTTAAAAAACAGATATACTTTGGAAAATCATGCAGGGCTACTGTTGCCGGTAAATTTATTTTTGCTTTAAAGAGGTCATCATGCTGAACAGAGAATTAGAACGGTTGCTGAACGATGAGTTGAAAGTCAGACAGTTCCGCGATTATGCCCCGAATGGATTGCAAGTAGAAGGGCGCGCTCAGGTTAAACGCATTGTGACTGGAGTGACTGCCTGTCAGGCATTATTGGATGCTGCTGTTGAGCTTAAAGCTGATACGGTATTAGTTCATCATGGTTATTTCTGGAAAAACGATGAACCCGTGATTACCGGTATGATGCATAAACGTTTGAAGACGTTGTTGAATCACGATATTAACCTGTTTGGTTATCATCTTCCGCTGGATGGGCATCCAACACTGGGGAATAACGCACTGTTGGGTGACATATTAGGTTTTCATCACACCAGTTCGTTAGATCCTCTGAGCCCTGACTGTTTAATCTGGCAATCTACGCTGGATACTCCCTTGACCGGCAGTGCTTTGGCTGAACGAATTGCTCATCGTTTAGGTCGGGAACCGCTTCACTGTGGCGATAATGCACCGACTGAAATTCGTCGGGTAGCCTGGTGTACCGGCGGCGCTCAGGATTATATTAAACAGGCAGCTGAAAACGGGTTTGATGCCTTTATTACCGGAGAGGTTTCTGAACGTACTATCCATATTGCCAGAGAGATGGGTATTCATTTCTATTCTGCCGGTCATCATGCAACAGAGCGTTATGGCATTAAAGCGCTTGGAGAGTGGTTGGCAGAACATCACCAGTTTGATGTGACCTTCATTGATATCGATAATCCGGTTTAATGCATATCGGTTATGACCTAACGATGCTCTGCACTATTTATGCAGGGCATCTTTGTTTTGAGGAGTGGATATGCCGGAAGGACCTGAAATTCGTCGGGCAGCAGACAAATTGGTGGATGCAGTGGAAGGTAAAGTACTGACCTCCGCCTGGTTTGCTTTTCCTGAACTGAAAGAATTTGAAGTACAGTTGCCAGGGCAAACGGTAACTTCAATCGAAACCAGAGGCAAAGCATTACTCACTCACTTTTCTTCAGGTTTGTGCATGTATAGCCATAATCAGCTGTATGGCATATGGAAAGTCGTGGAACCGGGCAAACGGCCTGAAACTAAACGTGACTTACGGGTAGCACTGGAAACGGCTGATAAAGCCATTTTGCTTTACAGCGCCTCGGATATTGAGCTGGGGCCGCTTGAAACTATTCTTCAGCATCCATTTTTACAGCGCATTGGTCCCGATGTACTGGATATGACGCTAACTGAAGCAAACATTCGTGCCCGACTGTTGGACAAAGCATTCCGTCGCAGACAACTGGGTGGCATGTTATTAGATCAGGCTTTTCTTGCCGGATTAGGTAACTATCTGCGTGCAGAAATTCTATGGGCAGCGGAATTGCTCCCCCATCATAAACCAGAATTGCTAACCGAGTTGCAACTGGATAAGCTGGCGCACGCTTTGATTTCTATTCCACGGCTTTCTTATCAAACACGGGGTGAGGTGAATCCTGACCATCATCATGGTGCGTTGTTTGCGTTTCATGTGTTTGCCAGAGAAGGGAAGACGTGTGAGAGATGCGGAGCGGTGATTCAAAAGACGGCGCTGTCGTCGCGGCCGTTTTATTATTGTGGTGGGTGTCAGGAGTAATTGGGTTATACCCGAAGAGCTATTTATGTAGCCAGGTGTAACCATAGATGTGGTAGGTAGAACCGGATAGGGTATTGAGAAAGTTTCGTCCGCTAATGGTGTCGAGTTTGGCTTTATTATCGTGCGGCGGCCGAGCAAGAGGCGTTAAGGCGAACGCCTCCTGCACCTCCGCGCCTTCGCACCCGAATCCAGGTCGCTACGCGACTTCCTTCCTCTTTCGTTCGGGCTTACGCACCGGCGCAGAGCCGCTCCCGGCGTCGCTGCGCCTCGACCAGCATCCTTGCTGGTCGTGCTACCCTCTCTCAGTCGTCAGCTGAATTCCAGTGCTCTTAAAGGTCCAAAGGAACAGGTCAAAAGATTGTTTAGTATTCAGGGTGTTGCCCTGAATATTTTTGTCTTTGTCTTTGTCTTTTAGCCAAAGCCCATCGGAGGGAGAGGCCGCCGTTGGGGTCGACTTGGCGTAAGCCAACGAAGTGCCCCTAGGGGGACTAGGCCCGACGCACTTTACAGCTAAGTACAGATGGTTTCCCGGCCGAGCACAATGTAAATAAGAGCAGATTGCTATTACGGCCGGAATATCCTCAGAACTAAATCTATATATTTCCCCAATCCCAATCCCAAACAAAAACCCCAGAGCATTACCCCGGGGTTTCCAATCTAACTAAAAGAACTTAAAACAATCTTTACGATTTATCCTGTCGCTTAGGAATCTGAGAGTGGAACTCTCTCTCAGTGTAACCATTATACAACTGACGTGGACGCGCAATACGGATGCCGTCGGTGTACATTTCATTCCAGTGGGCAATCCAACCGATAGTACGGGCGATAGCAAAGATCACCGTAAACATACTGGTTGGGATACCAATCGCTTTCAGAATAATACCGGAGTAGAAATCTACGTTTGGATAAAGTTTCTTCTCAATAAAGTACGGATCGTTCAGAGCGATATGCTCCAGCTCCATAGCGATATCTAACAGCTCATCACTAAGATTCAGCTCTTTCAGGACTTCATGGCAGCTCTCACGCATTACAGTAGCGCGTGGGTCGTGATTCTTATATACACGATGTCCGAAGCCCATCAAACGGAATGGATCGTCCTTATTTTTTGCTTTTTCAATGTACTCAGGAATACGGTCAACGCTGCCGATTTCTTCTAACATTTTCAGACAGGCTTCGTTAGCACCACCGTGAGCAGGTCCCCACAAAGAAGCAATACCCGCAGCAATACAGGCAAATGGGTTGGCACCGGATGAACCAGCGGTTCTCACCGTTGAGGTTGATGCATTTTGCTCATGGTCCGCATGCAGAATCAAAATACGATCCATTGCGCGTTCAATAACCGGATTCACTACATACTCTTCACACGGAGTCGCAAACATCATATGCAGGAAGTTACCGGCATAAGAAAGATCGTTACGTGGATAAATAAATGGCTGACCGACAGAATACTTGTAACACATCGCCGCGACAGTTGGCATTTTGGATAACAAACGGAACGCCGTGATTTCACGGTGACGTTCATTATGCACATCCAAAGAGTCATGATAGAAGGCAGCCAGAGCACCGGTCACCCCACAAAGCACCGCCATTGGGTGCGAGTCACGGCGGAAACCCTGGAACAGACGGGTAATTTGCTCATGAATCATGGTGTGGCGCGTAACAATCTCTTTAAAAGTAGCAAACTGTTCTGGTGTTGGGGTTTCACCATACATCAGAATGTAGCAAACCTCTAAATAAGTTGAGTTCTTTGCCAGCTGGGCAATAGGAAAACCACGGTGTAAAAGAACACCTTCATTACCATCAATAAAGGTGATTTGAGATTCACAGGACGCGGTGGATAGGTAACCCGGATCATAGGTAAACAGTCCTTTTGAACCCAATGTTCTTACGTCTAAAACGTCTTCGCCCAGGGTACCTGATAATATGGGTAGCTCAATACTTCTGCCATCATCAAAGACTAACGTTGCTTTTTTTTCTACAGCCATGATTGTCTCCATAATTAATTCAGGTTAAGGGATTCTGGCAATTTGTTAGCGGTGAAACTGCCGATTGCCTTTCCTATAAACAACTTGCTAATACAGTTGCATAAATTTAGACCATCGTGAAGATTAATTTTACTTTTTTTTTACAATTTAATGCTGCGTTAGCATTTATTTAACATATTAGATGATGTCTTTCACATAAACTTATTGTTTTTAATGGTTTTTTTATGATTGTGATCGTTGTCACTATTTAAGTAAATTGTTATCAATCTGTTTTTATTTGAATTGTATTTGTAAAATGAGGCTTCTATACTCATGGACACTTCCTGGGCGGGGTGTGCAACCTTTAGTCAGAAAAAGTGGGTTGTACCTCGTTAGTTGGATATCTGGCAAAGAGTGATTTTTTGAACATAACAATTGATATCACAAAGGGTTATGTTCAGAGAGATAATCTGTTTTAATAGGGGAACGTGATTGTAATGAGGTGCTAAATTTCGTTGCAATACGTACCAATTGTAAGCAGCAACAATCGTTTTACCAGTGCTGGATAAAAGTGGATCAAACAACTCTCTTTTAACAGTTCATTAAAATAAGCTTGTTAGCTTTTAGTAACAACGCGTTAGAGAAGAGAGTAGCGGGTTCATGTCGCAACACATACTGAAGCATGAAGCTTAAGAGGTCATAATGCAGAACGGCGCAATAAAGACTTGGTTAGACTCATCCTACCTTGCTGGTGCAAACCAGTCTTACATAGAGCAGCTCTACGAGGATTATCTGACGGATCCTGATTCTATCGATGAGAGCTGGAGAAAAATTTTCGATAAACTGCCTACTGATGTATTAAGCCCGGATCAATTCCATTCAACCACACGTGATTATTTCCGTCGGTTAGCGAAAGATGCCAAACGTTACACCTCTAACGTTAGCGACCCGGAGAACGACGCTAAACAAGTTAAAGTACTACAGCTTATTAACGCCTTCCGCTTCCGCGGCCATCAGAATGCCAATCTTGACCCTATTAAATTACGCTATAAAGAGCCGGTGCTCGAGCTTGACCCTGCCTACCATAATTTAACTGAAGAAGATATGCAGGAAACCTTTAACGTTGGCTCTTTTGCCATCGGTAAAGAGACCATGAAGCTCAGCGACCTTTATCAGGCTCTGAAACAAACCTATTGTGATTCTATTGGTGCAGAGTACATGCACATTACCAACACAGAAGAGAAACGCTGGATCCAACAGCGTCTGGAATCTGTTGTAGGTCGTGGTACTTATAGTAAAGAAGAAAAGAAATGCTTCCTGCAGGAACTGACAGCAGCAGAAGGGCTGGAGCGCTATCTGGGTGCTAAATACCCTGGAGCCAAGCGTTTCTCGCTGGAAGGTGGTGATGCGCTGATTCCAATGCTGAAAGAGATGGTGCGTCACGCAGCCAGAAATGATGCCAAAGAAGTGGTTCTGGGCATGGCTCACCGCGGTCGTCTTAACGTATTGATTAACCTGCTGGGTAAACGCCCGGGCGATCTGTTTGATGAGTTTGCCGGTATCCATAAAGAGCATCTTGGCGCTGGTGACGTTAAGTACCATCAGGGTTTCTCATCTGATTTCGAAACTGACGGCAACCGTGTCCACCTGACGCTGGCATTTAACCCATCGCATCTGGAAATCGTAAGTCCGGTAGTTATTGGCTCGGTTCGCGCCCGTCGCGATCGACTGAATGCCACTGGCAGCAGCAATCAGGTTTTACCTATTACTATCCACGGTGACGCGGCGGTGATTGGGCAGGGCATCGTTCAGGAAACGCTGAATATGTCTCAGGTTCGTGCCTATGAAGTAGGTGGAACCGTACGTATCGTGATTAACAACCAAATCGGCTTTACTACCTCATTCCCTCAGGATGTGCGTTCAACAGAATACTGTACCGACATCGCTAAAATGATTCAGGCACCGATTTTCCACGTTAATGCTGACGATCCTGAAGCGGTGGCGTTTGTGACGCGTCTGGCACTGGATTACCGCAATACCTTTAAACGTGATGTGATGATCGATTTGCTGTGTTATCGCCGTCATGGTCATAACGAAGCGGATGAGCCAAGTGCAACCCAGCCAATGATGTACACCAAAATCAGAAAACAGCCTACGCCACGTAAGGTGTATGCCGATCGACTGATTGAAAATAATGTGGTTACCGCGGAAGAAGTCACCGAAATGGTGAACCTGTATCGTGATGCGTTGGATCGCGGTGAGTGTGTGGTTGAAGAATGGCGTCCACTGAGCACCCATTCAATGACCTGGGCACCTTACCTGAATCACGAGTGGGATGAAGAGTATGCCAATACCGTTGAGGTGAAACGTTTGCAGGATCTGGCTCGCCGTATTAGTCAGGTTCCTGAAAGTGTTGAACTTCACCCCCGGGTTGCCAAAATTTATGAAGATCGTGCTCTGATGGCTGAAGGTGAAAAGCCATTTGACTGGGGCGCTGCAGAAAATCTGGCTTATGCAACATTGGTTGATGAGAGCACACCGGTGCGTATTTCAGGTGAAGACTCTGGTCGTGGCACTTTCTTCCATCGCCATGCGGTAGTGCATAACCAAAAAGATGGTTCCTACTATATTCCTTTGGCCAACATCCATAACGGTCAGAGCGAATTTCAGGTATGGGACTCAGTACTGAGTGAGGCTGGTGTTCTGGCGTTCGAATATGGTTATGCCAGTGCAGACCCTCGCACGCTGACCATTTGGGAAGCGCAGTTTGGTGATTTCGCCAACGGTGCTCAAGTAGTTATCGACCAGTTCATTAGCTCCGGAGAGCAGAAATGGGGCCGTATGTGTGGTCTGGTAATGTTACTGCCGCACGGTTATGAAGGTCAGGGTCCTGAGCACTCCTCTGCGCGTCTGGAACGTTACCTGCAACTCTGTGCCGAACAGAATATTCAGGTTTGTATACCGTCTACACCGGCTCAGGTTTATCACATGTTACGCCGTCAGGCACTGCGTGGTATGCGTCGTCCACTGGTGGTGATGTCACCGAAATCACTGCTGCGTCATCCATTAGCGATCTCTTCGCTGGATGAACTGGCAAATGGTTCGTTCCAACCGGCTATTGGTGAAATAGATAATCTGAATCCGAAACAGGTAAAACGCGTGGTAATGTGTTCCGGTAAGGTTTATTTCGACTTGCTGGAGCAGCGCCGGGCGAGTGGAAAAAGCGATGTGGCGATTATCCGTATCGAGCAGCTGTATCCATTCCCTCATCAGGCCATGCAAAATGCTTTACAGGATTACGCCCACGTCAAAGATTTTATCTGGTGTCAGGAAGAGCCTTTAAATCAGGGAGCCTGGTACTGTAGCCAGCATAATATTCGTGACGTGATCCCTGAAGGTGCAACGCTGAAGTATGCCGGACGCCCTGCATCCGCTTCTCCGGCAGTAGGTTATATGTCCGTGCACCAGGAACAGCAAAAGAAACTGGTTGAAGACGCGCTTAACGTAAAATGAATAAGGATAAAAAATGAGTAACATAGACATTCTCGTTCCAGACCTTCCTGAATCCGTTGCGGATGCTACTGTTGCGACGTGGCACAAAAAACCAGGCGACAGCGTTGAGCGTGATGAAGTACTGGTTGAGATTGAAACAGATAAAGTGGTACTGGAAGTTCCTGCTCTGGAATCCGGTGTGCTTGATGCCATCGTAGAAGAAGAGGGTGCAACCGTAACCTCTCGCCAGCTGCTGGGACGTTTACGTCCGGGCGATATTACTGGTCAACAAGTTACCGGTACGCCTCAAGTGACAGAAACGACACCGGCTCAACGCCAGACTGCCAGTCTGGAAGAGGGTAGTAACGATGCCCTGAGCCCGGCAGTTCGCCGTCTGATTGCTGAACATGGTTTGGATGCTAACACCATTAAAGGTTCGGGTGTTGGTGGTCGTATCAGCCGTGAAGACGTTACTCAGCACATTGCTCAACAGAAAACCGGTGCAGCTAAACCTGCAGCCAGTGCAGAAGCTAAAAAAGCTGACAGCAGTGCTTTATCGCATCGTAGCGAAAAACGCGTACCAATGACTCGCTTACGTAAGCGTATCGCAGAACGTCTGCTGGAAGCGAAAAACAATACCGCGATGTTGACTACTTTCAACGAAGTGAACATGAAACCGATCATGGATCTGCGTAAGCAGTACGGTGATGATTTTGAAAAACGTCACGGCGTACGTTTAGGTTTTATGTCCTTCTATCTGAAAGCGGTAGTTGAAGCACTGAAGCGTTTCCCTGAAGTTAACGCCTCTATTGACGGTGAAGATGTGGTGTATCACAACTACTTCGACGTCAGTATTGCGGTATCAACACCGCGTGGTCTGGTAACTCCGGTACTGCGTGATGTTGATTCGCTCAGCATGGCTGATATTGAGAAAAGTATTAAGGATCTCGCGGTTAAAGGCCGTGATGGTAAGTTGACCGTAGAAGACTTAACCGGAGGTAATTTCACTATTACTAACGGCGGCGTTTTTGGGTCATTAATGTCTACACCAATTATTAACCCACCTCAGAGTGCTATTTTAGGTATGCACGCTATCAAAGATCGCCCAATGGCGGTTAATGGTCAGGTTGTGATTTTACCCATGATGTATTTAGCGCTCTCTTATGATCACCGTCTGATTGATGGTCGTGAGTCGGTGAGTTTCCTGGTGGCAATCAAAGATATGCTGGAAGATCCTACTCGTTTACTGTTAGACGTTTAGGTCTTATACCGGTTTAAGCGTTAAGTCGACACATATGTAGCCACGGGATTTGTGGCTACATAGCTACATTAAGTTAAGGACGATAGGTACCTATTCTCTGAAGTGTAATGAGAGTACATATCAGAATGAGTGTGTTTTCGAACTGAGTATTCGCTCAGCAAGCGGTATCTTTAGTGTCGAGAGGCGCAGTTCTTTAATCCCTACAATAATGGATAGAACATCATGAACCTACATGAGTATCAGGCAAAACAGCTTTTTGCTCGGTATCGCTTACCGGTACCAACAGGCTATGCCTGTAGTACGGCACAGGAAACGGTCGAAGCAGCAGAAAAGATCGGTCAGGGTCCTTGGGTAGTTAAGTGTCAGGTACATACCGGTGGTCGCGGTAAATCCGGTGGTGTAAAGCTGGCTAAAACGAAAGAAGAAGTTCGTGAATTTGCCGATCGTTGGTTAGGCCAGCGTCTGGCAACTTATCAGACTGATGCAGCAGGCTTACCGGTGAACCAGATTCTGGTTGAAACGGCTACTGATATCGATCGCGAGCTTTATTTAGGTGCGGTTATTGATCGCAGCTCTCGTCGCGTAGTTTTCATGGCTTCAACGGAAGGTGGCGTTGAAATCGAGAAAGTTGCGGAAGAGACACCACATCTGATTCACAAAATGGTTTTAGATCCATTAACTGGCCCGATGCCTTATCAGGGCAGAGAGCTGGCGTTTAAACTGGGTTTAACCGGTAAACAGGTTAATCAATTTACTAATATCTTTGTTGGTTTAGGCAATCTGTTCCTGCAATGCGATCTGTCTCTGGTGGAGATTAACCCACTGGTGGTTACCGGTTCCGGCGAGCTAATCTGTCTGGATGGCAAACTGGATGTGGATAGCAATGCGCTATATCGCCAGCAAGAACTGCGTGATATGCGCGATCCAAGCCAGGAAGATGAGCGTGAAGCGCATGCAGCGGAGTGGGAGTTAAACTACGTTGCTCTGGACGGTAATATTGGTTGTATGGTCAATGGTGCTGGTCTGGCGATGGGTACCATGGATATCGTTAAGCTTCACGGTGGCGAACCGGCTAACTTCCTTGATGTGGGCGGTGGCGCAACCAAAGAACGCGTTAGCGAAGCATTTAAGATCATTTTGTCAGACGAAAAAGTAAAAGCGGTATTCGTTAATATCTTTGGCGGCATTGTTCGTTGTGACCTGATTGCTGACGGTATTATCAGCGCTGTTGAAGACGTTGGTGTTAACGTACCGGTAGTTGTTCGTCTGGAAGGTAATAACGCTGAACTGGGTGTTAAAAAACTCAGTGCCAGTGGCCTGAATATTATTGGTGCAGCCAGCCTGACCGATGCGGCTCAGCGTGTGGTCAGTGTAGCAGCCGGGGAGGTTCGATAATGTCCATTCTGATAGATAAAGATACTAAAGTCATTTGTCAGGGTTTTACCGGCAGTCAGGGTACATTCCATTCTGAACAGGCACTGGAATATGGTACTAAGTTGGTTGGCGGCGTGACCCCGGGTAAGGGCGGCACCACGCATTTAGGGTTACCGGTATTTAATACCGTTCGCGAAGCAGTTGAAGCCACAGGCGCTACTGCATCAGTAATCTATGTACCGGCACCATTCTGTAAAGACTCTATCCTTGAAGCCGCTGAAGCAGGTATTAAGCTAATCATCTGTATTACCGAAGGTATTCCGGTGCTGGATATGCTGACGGTAAAAGTAAAAGTCGATCAGTTAGGCGTGCGTATGATTGGCCCTAACTGTCCGGGTGTGATTACACCGGGAGCCTGTAAGATTGGTATTATGCCAGGCCATATTCATAAACCAGGTAATGTGGGTATCGTATCCCGTTCAGGTACATTGACCTATGAAGCGGTGAAGCAAACTACTGATGCCGGATTTGGTCAGTCAAGCTGCGTAGGCATTGGTGGCGATCCAATTCCAGGCTCTAACTTTATTGATATCCTGAAGCTGTTTGAACAAGATCCACAAACTGAAGCCATTGTAATGATTGGTGAGATTGGTGGTTCTGCCGAAGAAGAAGCGGCTCATTACATTAAGCACCATGTTACCAAACCGGTCATTGGCTATATTGCCGGCGTCACGGCTCCTAAAGGTAAACGCATGGGGCATGCGGGTGCCATTATCGCTGGTGGTAAAGGTACTGCTGATGAGAAGTTTGCTGCACTGGAAGCGGCAGGCGTACGTACTGTACGTAGTCTGGCGGACATCGGTGAAGCAGTCAAAGCTTCGCTGGGAGCTCATGCAGCAAAAAAGATCTCCGCTGAAGTGAATTGATAATAAAAATCACTTCATGACCGTTTGTAAAAAAGCCGCTTATGCGGCTTTTTTATTGTCTCTGATTTACTATTTTTGGGGTACCCATGTTAGTTTTACTATAAAAATCAATAAGGATTACTCAAATTATATTATTTATTATAATAATCTTTTGAAGTTATATAATTGTTTATAATAATATTTGTATGTAAGTGTTCATAATTTGAGACGTAAAGCTCATTTTTTGTAGGCGACATATTAGGTTGCAACTTTTATCAGAGTCCATGATAAGGATTGTTATGAGTAAGTTATTAAAGCAGAAGTTGGCCGCTCTTTTTATTACCGCTTATCGGCTAACTGGCTTTCGGGTTAAAAAATATCAACAACCTTCAGATATCTCTGATCTAAAGAATATTGCTATTTTTTCAACTACAGCATTAGGGGATTTTCTTCTCAATACGCCAGCAATTGCAGCTATTCGAAAAAGATATCCTGACGCCAATATCACAATGGTTGTTCACCAACGAAATGCTTTACTGGTTGAAGGCAGTGATATGTTCAGAGATGTCCTCTATTGGGATGGTAAACTGAATGGGTTACTGAAATTAGTTAAAGCATTAAGACTCCGTCATCTTGATGCGGTGTTTCTACTGCACTCCAGAGCGCCTTATGACATTGTGTCAGCAACGCTGGCAAATTCAGAAATTATTGTTAAAGACGTTTATTACAACGATTATTTAGGACGACCAACCTTTTATCTCAATTCTTTTTTATCAGTGCCAGGCCATAAACGGTTTAATGATGTGCATCTTATCCATAAAAAAGCGGAGTTACTGGAGAGTATTGGAATCAGCTTTCCTTCAGTAGAAATGATGATCCCCGTTGAATATATTCCTGAGAAAAAAATAGAAAAACTGTCGGAATTCATCCAGGTGCCTCTTCAGCAGAGCGATGCTGGCCGATTGAGTCATTTGCTATTGTTGCCACACAAATTCTGAATAAGTTTCCTGATATTGATATCGAACTTCTCGGTGGGGCGGGGGAGATTGAACGCAATAATCAGCTAATACAACTATTACTTCCCTTTAGTGAACGAGTAATAAATTCAGCCGGAAAAACAAATTTGAAGCAACTGGTTGAAAAGATAGCTTCTCTTCAATGCCTGATTGTTGGTGATACGGGTCCTTTACACATAGCTATTGCGGTTAAGACGCCAACTGTTGTTATGTTTCGGGGTATGAAACATGCTGCGGGTACCAGGCCATTGCAGGATTTAGCTTTGCATAAGGTATTGATTGCTGAAGAGGGGGCAGATTTATCATCAATTAAGCCAGATGATATTCTGAAAGAAGTTTATGAAATAATATCATCTGAATAGTTTTTTATTTCACTATTACAGGATGTAAAATCACGATATCCATTTTACTGCTGCTATCTTGCTATTACAGGGTAGGATTACAGCAGTTTCCTCGCATTCTACTATTCTTTTTCTATTGGTATTTTAATTTCTATCCAATAGGGTCGCTTATTAATTTGAACATCAATTTTTAATGAAAAGCATTAAATGTTGCTTTAATGTTTAAGATTGTGTTTTTATGTTAATTTATTGTAGTGAATTAATCTTTTTATTTAGTATAAATCGCCAAAATAGTAATTAAATGGAATTGAAAAATATTAAATCTATGGTGTAATTAGCGAAAATTGTTCTACATCAATTTTTATGCATGTGTGTTACATACCGATTTTGATTTGAGTTCACAATTCTGATTTTATTGTGAAATACCTATTTATTGTAAGGGATTAGAAGCGTAGTATTTAACGTGTGTTATTGGGTTGTATAAGTTAATAGGTGTTTATGTTCAACAGGGCACAGCGTGGATGGATAGTTAAACGCTGTATGACTATTAGAATAGTTGATGAAACAAATATTGCTTACAGATTGATGTAAATTGATTTTTTAAGGCATTCACCTCTGGTGAGTAATGGGTGTAAGACAACAGGTACAGCAGCAGTTTGGGTTGTTATTGTTTGTCTTCCTGAGGAGCAAGGAGTCAAGATGTTTGATATCGTCGAACTATCACGATTACAGTTTGCCCTGACGGCAATGTACCACTTCCTGTTTGTCCCACTGACGCTAGGTATGGCGTTTTTGTTGGCAGTCATGGAATCGGTATATGTGCTGACAGGTAAGCAAATATATAAAGATATGACCAGATTCTGGGGCAAGTTATTCGGTATTAACTTTGCTCTGGGTGTGGCCACGGGTTTAACCATGGAGTTCCAGTTTGGTACAAACTGGTCTTACTATTCTCATTATGTAGGGGATATCTTCGGTGCGCCTCTGGCGATTGAAGGTCTGATGGCGTTCTTCCTGGAATCAACGTTAGTCGGTTTGTTCTTCTTCGGTTGGGATCGTTTAAGTAAGGTTCAACATTTAGCAGTAACCTGGTTTGTTGCTTTAGGTTCTAACCTTTCTGCACTGTGGATTCTTGTGGCAAACGGCTGGATGCAGAATCCAGTTGCATCAGAATTTAACTTTGAAACCATGCGTATGGAAATGCTTAGCTTCTCGGAGCTGGTATTAAACCCTGTTGCGCAGGTTAAATTCGTTCATACCGTCTCTGCTGGTTATGTAACCGGTTCGATGTTTATTCTTGGCATTAGCGCATTCTACTTACTGAAAAAACGCGACCTGCCATTTGCCAAGCGTTCATTTGCTATCGCTGCCTGTTTTGGCCTGGCTTCAACCCTGTCAGTTATCCTGTTAGGAGATGAATCTGGTTATGAGTTAGGTGATGTACAGCGCGTGAAGCTGGCTGCTATTGAAGCTGAATGGGAAACACAGCCTGCTCCGGCAGCATTCAACATCATTAGCCTTCCGGATCAAAAAGAGATGAAGAACCACTATGCTCTCGAAATCCCCTATGCTTTAGGGATTATCGCGACGCGTTCTTTAGATCAACAAATCACCGGTCTGAAAGATCTGATGACAGAAAACGAGTTACGTATTCGTAACGGCGTTACTGCTTATCAAATGCTGGAAAAAATGCGTGCAGGGGATAAAGACCCGGCAGTACGTGCAGCCTTTGACCAGACTAAAAAAGATTTGGGATACGGTATCCTGCTGCAAACGCAAGCTAAAGATATCAACAACGCAACAGAGGCTGAAATTAAAGCCGCTGCTGCCAGCACTATTCCAGAAGTGGCTCCGCTTTACTTCTCATTCCGTATCATGGTTGCCTGTGGATTCCTGATGCTGCTGATTATCGGCATCGCGGTATACCAGGTTGCACGTAACCGCATCGGTGAGAAACCATGGTTGCTTCGTTTAGCACTGTACGGTATTCCATTACCGTGGATTGCTTGTGAAGCCGGCTGGTTCGTTGCTGAGTATGGTCGTCAACCATGGGCGATTGCTGATGTTCTGCCAATTGCGGCGGCAACATCACACCTGACTACGGGTGACTTGTGGTTCTCAATCATCCTGATTTGCGGACTGTACACACTGTTCCTCATTGCGGAAATGTACTTAATGTTTAAATATGCGCGTCTGGGCCCAAGTAGCCTGAAAACAGGACGTTACCATTTTGAACAAAGCAGTGCCGCATTAGCGCAAGAAACACGGTAAACAGGAGTCCAGACATGTTAGATTACGATACATTACGATTTATCTGGTGGCTGTTGGTTGGCGTGTTACTGGTAGGTTTCGCCATTACCGATGGTTTTGATATGGGCGTCGGTATCCTTGTTCCTATTATCGGTAAGACCAATACTGAACGTCGTATTATGATTAACAGTATTGCTCCTCACTGGGATGGTAACCAGGTATGGCTGATCACCGCTGGTGGTGCGCTGTTTGCTGCATGGCCACAAGCTTACGCTGCTGCGTTCTCCGGTTTCTATATTGCGATGATTCTGGTTCTGGCGGCGTTATTCTTCCGTCCGGTTGGTTTCGACTATCGCGGTAAAGTTGAAGATCAACGTTGGCGTAACCTGTGGGATGGCGGCATCTTCTTTGGTAGCTTCGTCCCGGCACTGGTGTTCGGTGTGGCCTTTGGTAACCTGTTACAGGGCGTACCATTCAACATCGACAGCATGTCCCGTTTAACTTACACCGGTAATTTCTTCCAACTGCTGAATCCGTTTGCACTGGTTGCTGGCGTGGTTAGCCTGATGATGTTAGTGACTCAGGGTGCTGCATGGTTACAGATGAAGACTACTGCAGAGCTGCGTTTACGCGCTTGTGCCGCAACGCAAATTGGTGCTTTAGTGGTACTGATTGCTTTTGCAGCAGCAGGTGCCTGGGTGGTTTATGGTATCGATGGTTATGTAGTAACCTCGGCACTGGATTATACCGCTCCTTCTGATCCACTGAACAAGCAAGTTGCCGTTCAGGCGGGTGCATGGCTGATTAACTATAACAACTATCCAATTCTGTGGGCTGTGCCTGCGTTAGGTGTGGTGTTACCGTTACTGACCATCATCAGCTCTCGTTGTAACAGCAGTGGTATGGCATTCCTGTTCTCATCATTGACCATTGCTTGTGTTATCTTTACGGCGGGGATCACCATGTTCCCATTCATCATGCCGTCAAATATTAACCCAAGCGTTAGTCTGACTATGTGGGATGCGACTTCAAGTCACCTGACTCTGACAGTAATGACCTTTGTTGCGCTGATTTTTGTTCCAATCGTGTTGATTTATACGATTTGGAGTTACGTGAAAATGTTCGGTCGTCTCGATAAGAAACATATCGAAGACAACCACGCTTCACTGTATTGATATCAACATAAGGAGCAAAACAATGTGGTATTTTGCCTGGAGTCTCGGTAC
The DNA here is from genome assembly GCF_013394855.1 of Limnobaculum xujianqingii. Taxonomy (NCBI): domain Bacteria; kingdom Pseudomonadati; phylum Pseudomonadota; class Gammaproteobacteria; order Enterobacterales; family Budviciaceae; genus Limnobaculum; species Limnobaculum xujianqingii. Next base: position 989,113 of record NZ_JABMLK010000002.1, read on the forward strand.
GTTGCTTGCCTGTGCATGTGGTATCATCGGTGCAGTATGGTATGAAACTAACAACGGAAACAAAGACGAATAAATAATGGGTACTGTGTTTAATAAACTGTACGCTATTATGGACAAGGGCCCGTTTCGGGCCCTTTCTTTAATCTTAGCGTTTTCACTGGCTTTTTGTGTTTTCTGGGATCCTGCCCGGTTTGCAGCGAAGACCAGTTCTATTGAGATATGGCAAAGTTTTCTGATCATGTGGGCCATATGCACCGGGATTATCCACGGGGTAGGGTTCCGCCCCCGGAGAATTCGCTGGAAAGCTGTTTTCACACCGCTTCCTGCAATTGCGATCTTGATCGCAGGTTTGGCTTACTTTTTGTCATAAGCTCATTTCCACATAGCAAAAATAATGGTCAGTTTTTCTAACTGAGAATTATTTTGCTCTCATCAGCAGCTTCCCATTCCCAAGAGGTTTGCTCTTGCGTATAGTATCAGTCGGTTAGTTATAGAGTCAGACTGGATATATTTGTGAGTAACTTGCTGTTCAAATGGCCCGTTCGGGTCTATTTTGAAGACACTGACGCAGGCGGTGTAGTTTATCACGCCCGTTATGTGGCCTTTTATGAAAGAGCGCGCACTGAGATGCTGCGCCAATACAATTATAATCAGCAACAATTGCTGAGTGAGCATGTCGCTTTCGCTGTTCGTCGTATGGCCGTTGAGTATATTTTTCCTGCTCGTCTTGATGACATGCTGGAGATTGAAACTGAAGTCGTGGCTATTGGCGGCGCATCCCTTACGTTTGCACAACGCATCTTTGACCAACATGGTAAATTATTAAGCCAGGCAGATGTGTTAGTAGCATGTGTTGATTCACACTTGATGAAGCCAATGAAGCTTCCCAGGTCTATTGTCGCGGAGTTAAAGAAGTGACTGACATGAATATCATGAGCCTGTTCCTTGAGGCTAGTTTACTCGTAAAATTTGTAATGCTGATCCTGGTTGGATTTTCAATTGCATCCTGGGCCATTATTATCCAACGCACCCGTATTTTAAGTACGGCGAGACGCGAAGCGGAAGCTTTTGAGGATAAATTCTGGTCTGGTATTGATTTGTCTCGTTTGTATCAGGAAAGCAACACCCGTCGCGATGAGTTGGGTGGTTCTGAACAAATTTTCTATTCTGGTTTTAAAGAATTTGCTCGCCTGCACCGCGCTAACAATCACGCGCCGGAAGCAGCTATTGAAGGGGCAACCAGAGCAATGCGCCTTTCTCTGAATCGTGAGCTTGAAAATCTGGAAAACCATATTCCATTTCTTGGTGTGGTAGGGTCTATCAGCCCATATATCGGTCTGTTTGGTACCGTATGGGGCATTATGCACTCTTTTATCGCACTGGGCGCAGTAAAGCAGGCTACCCTGCAGATGGTTGCTCCGGGTATTGCCGAAGCATTGATCGCGACTGCGATTGGTTTGTTTGCCGCAATCCCTGCCGTAATGGCACATAACCGCCTTAGCTTACGTGTATTTAAGCTCGAGCAGAATTATGACAACTTTATGGAAGAGTTCACCACAATTCTCCATCGTCAGGCATTCTCTACAGAGACTAAATAAGTAAGGGGGCTAGCGTGGCGTATAAACGTACATCTCGGCGCAGTAGCACGGGTAAAACGGCGGAAATAAACATTGTTCCGCTGCTAGACGTATTGTTAGTGCTGTTGTTGATTTTTATGGCAACCGCACCAATTATTACCCAAAGTGTAGAGGTCGATTTACCAGATGCATCCGACTCTAAAGCAGTCTCTACGGATAATAAACCGCCTGTTATTGTCGAAGTATCTGGAGTGGGGCAATATGCATTAGTGGTTGATAAAGAACGTATTGAGCAAATCCCTGAACAACAGGTGATCGCGGAAGCACAGGCACGGTTAAAGGAAGATCCAAAAACAGTATTTTTAATCGGTGGCGCTAAAGAAGTTCCCTATGATGAAGTTATTAAAGCGTTAAATATGCTTCATCGTGCAGGTGTAACCTCTGTTGGGTTGATGACTCAACCGATATAATGGTGAGTCTGGCTTAGTTAAGCTAGCGGTCTTGTCAGTTCATTTGTTTTTTGGAAGCAGCGAGTGGTAAAGGCAACAGAGCACGAAGATAAATTAAACCGTTCCGTAATGGTTTCGATAATTTTGCATATCCTGGTGATTGGCTTATTGGCGATCGGCGCGTTTATGCAAAAAGATATCCTGACCGGCGGGGGCGGTGGTGGCTCAGTTATTGACGCTGTGATGGTCGATCCTAATGCGATGGCGCAACAGTACGAACGCCAGCAGCAACAAAAATCAGATGCCAAGCGGGCAGAGAAGCTCAGACAGCAGGAAGTTGATCGTCAGGCTGAAGAGCAACGTCAACAGCAGGCCGCAGAGCAGCAACGCCTGAAGCAGTTGGAAAAAGATCGTCTGGCTGCTCAGGAAGCAGCAAAGAAGCAGGCAGATCAACAGCAACAGGCTGAGCAGGCAGCGAAAAAAGCTCAGGAAGTACAGAAGCAAGCCGAGGCTCAGGCAGCTCAAGCTAAAGCAGAAGCAGAAGCTCAGCAAAAAGCTACGGCTGCCGCCGCAGAAGCAAGAAAGAAAGCGGAAGCTGATGCGAAAAAAGCCGCGGATGACGCTAAAAAACAGACAGAGGCATTAGCCAAACAGAAAGCAGCCGAAGATGCCAAACAAAAAGCTGCTGATGAAGCTAAGCAAAAAGCCGCTGATGATGCGAAAAAAGCGGCCGATGCTAAAAAGGCCGCAGCGGACGCTAAAAAAGCTGCCGCAGAGGTTGATGATATCTTTGGTGGACTGGCTTCCGATAAAAATGCACCATCAGCCAATGGCGCTTCCGGGGGGGGGACTAAAGCAGGAGCCACCGGTCCGGAAGTTGATGCCTATATGTCGCAGATTCAATCTGCGATCATGCGAAATTTTTATGATGCGCAACTGTACAGAGGCAAAACCTGTACGCTGCGAATCAAGTTAGCACCAGATGGAACCTTGTTTAGTGTTCAGGCAGAAGGTGGGGATCCGGCGCTTTGTCAGGTTGCATTAGTTGCAGCAAGGCAAGCGAAAATACCGAAACCACCATCAACTGCTGTGTATGAAAAGTTTAAAAACGCACCAATCGATTTTAAACCACAGTAACTGGAAGATAGATAAAGAGAAATTACGTTTTAGACTTGATTTCTGATTGGTTATAGCCAATATTTGAACGGTTTAAACGTTGTCACTTTGTTACAAACGAGCAATTTATCAAGGTCGTCAGACCGGGATAAGGGAGAGAACATGAAGCATGCATTTCGACTAGCCATGGGTTTGCTGATTTTGTGGGCATCTGTGCTACACGCTGAAGTCAGAATTGTTATTACTCAAGGCGTGGATTCAGCCAGACCAATTGGTGTGGTTCCATTTAAGTGGACTGGTACTGGCGCAGCGCCAGAAAATATCGCTGATATTATTGCTTCTGATTTAAGAAACAGCGGCAAATTTAATCCATTGGCGGCTGAACGTAACCCTCAATCACCCACCACCGTTTCTGAAGTAACTCCGGCAGCATGGTCTGCTTTAGGTATCGATGCGGTAGTGGTTGGACAAATTCAGCCAAGTGCTGATGGCGGTTATCTGGTCTCTTATCAATTGGTTGATACTTCAACGGCCAGCCCAACGGTTTTATCGCAAAACCAATATAAGATCACTAAACAATGGTTACGCTTTGCGGCTCATACTGCCAGCGATGAAACCTTTGAAAAATTAACCGGTATTAAAGGCGCATTCCGTACTCGTATTGCTTATGTAGTGCGTAAAGCGGGTGGTCAATTCCCTCATGAGCTGCGTGTGTCAGACTACGATGGTTTTAACCAATCCGTTGTTCACCGTTCACCAGAGCCGCTGATGTCTCCGGCCTGGTCTCCGGACGGTAGCAAAATTGCTTATGTAACTTTCGAAAGTGGTCGTTCTGAATTAGTGGTTCAGACATTATCCAACGGTGCAATTAAGCGCGTTGCTGCTTTCCCTCGTCACAACGGTGCTCCGGCATTCTCACCTGATGGTTCTAAACTGGCTTTTGCATTATCAAAAGATGGCAGTTTGAACTTATATGTGATGAACTTAGCTTCAGGCCAAATTACTCAGGTGACTCGCAGTCGTAGTAACGACACTGAGCCATCCTGGTATCCGGATAACCAAACTCTGGCGTACACTTCTGACCAGGGTGGACGTCCACAAATTTATAAAGTGAATATTAACGGCGGTGCGCCGGTTCGCGTTTCCTGGGAAGGTGCTCAAAATCAAGACACGGATGTATCACCAGACGGTAAGTTTATGACTATGGTGAGCTCCGCGAATGGTCAACAGCACATCGCTAAATTAGATCTGGACACAGGAGCGGTGCAAGTATTGACCGAAACCTTCCTGGATGAAACGCCGAGTATCGCACCTAACGGAACCATGATTATCTATAGTGCCACTGAAGGGCCGGGTAGCGTGTTACGTTTAGTTTCGACCGATGGGCGTTTTAAAGCGCGTCTTCCGGCAACTGAAGGTCAGGTTAAATTCCCTGCCTGGTCGCCGTATCTGTGATGCATGTTGTTAAAAATGTATGGCAATCTTATTTATTAAAGGATCGAGAAAAATGCAACTGAATAAAGTGCTGAAGGGACTGATGTTTGCGTTACCTGTTATGGCTCTGGCTGCATGTAGCAGCAGTGGTTCTGACACTGATGGTAGCCAGTCAGGTATGGGTGCTAATGGCGGTTACGGTATGGGTGGCAACAGTTCATCTCTGGATGAGCAAGCGCGTCTGACTCTGCAACAACTGCAAAGCAACAACATCGTTTACTTCGATTATGACAGCTACGATGTGCGTTCTGATTTCGCTCAAATGCTGGATGCTCATGCAGCATTCCTGCGTTCAAACCCGTCTTACAAAGTGACTATCGAAGGTCATGCGGATGAGCGTGGTACTCCGGAATACAACATCGCACTGGGCGAACGTCGTGCTAATGCGGTGAAGATGTATCTTCAGGGTAAAGGCGTATCTGGTGAGCAAATGGCTATCGTCTCTTATGGTAAAGAGAAACCTGCAGTGTTAGGTCATGACGAAGCTGCTTATGCTAAAAACCGTCGCGCAGTACTTGTTTACTAAGAGAAACTCATGAACCGTAATTTCAGATATCGTTTATTAGGTCTGTCGTTACTGGTTGGCATAGCAGCCCCTGGGGCTGCTATTGCTGCGTCAGATGATGAGCGCCTCACTCAGTTGGAGCGTATATCTAACGCACATGGGCAGTTGCTGACTCAATTGCAGCAGCAATTGTCCGATTCGCAGAGAGATATTGATAGTCTGCGTGGCCAGATCCAAACCAATCAGTATCAATTAGAACAAATTGTCGAACGACAAAAGATTATTTTGCAGCAGATAGATGAACTGGGCAGTAAAGGCGCTTCATCTGCGGCAAGTACTGCCAATACGTCATCAGCCAGTACGGCTGCGACCGCAGGCGCAACAGCAAGCACTTCAACCGGTGCCGCGGCGGCCAGTAGTGGCAATGAAAAACAGGATTACGATAATGCTGTAACCCTGGCTCTGGAGAAGAAGCAGTATGATGATGCTATCACTGCTTTCCAGAGTTTTGTAAAACAGTATCCCAATTCCAGTTATCAACCGAATGCTAATTACTGGCTTGGACAACTGAATTACAACAAAGGCAAAAAAGATGATGCGTCATACTATTTTGCTACCGTAGTAAAAAATTATCCTAAATCACCTAAAGCTTCTGAATCAATGCTGAAAGTCGGCATTATCATGCAGGAAAAAGGGGAGAAGGATAAAGCTAAAGCGGTGTATCAGCGTATTATTTCCCTGTATGCGAACAGCGCCAGCGCTAAACAAGCAGAGAAACGTTTAAGCGCTCTGTAAGCTTTTGGTTATTATAATCTGCCTGTATTTTTATCAGATTGGCTATTTTATGAGGTCAGATGGGTAAAGATCAGGCAGTTAGATGCCGAAAGGGAAAATTTTTGTTGCACAAATTCCAGAAGTGATTAATATAAGCCGCCGTTGCAGGGGATAACTGGATACAGCATCCGCATGTAACAGATAGCAAATTAGTAAAGATAGTAAAGCTTAGGGTCGTTAGCTCAGTCGGTAGAGCAGTTGACTTTTAATCAATTGGTCGCAGGTTCGAATCCTGCACGACCCACCATCTAAGCCATTTCATCTTGATTTATTTCGTTGTTATCACTATCAGATATCAATAATGGGTCGTTAGCTCAGTCGGTAGAGCAGTTGACTTTTAATCAATTGGTCGCAGGTTCGAATCCTGCACGACCCACCATTATTGAACAGGCGCTTATGGCGCTTTTTTTTATGTCTGAAAATCGTGGGGATGAAGAACCCAGGGTTCGAGTCGAACGTAGTGAGACAACGTTGCCAACGGCAACGGCCCGAAGGGCGAGGCCACAGGCCGAGTAATCCTGCACGACCCACCATTATTGAACAGGCGCCTAAGGCGCTTTTTTTATGTCTGAAAATCGTGGGAAGCATTATCCCTGCAATATTTTTATTTGTTAACCTTGCCAATACCTAACTTGTATAAGCCTTCTGCGAACTGAATGGCTCTGTCAGTGTTTGTTGTCCTGAAGAGATGAATTGTATCTCTTACATTCTTTAAAACGCTCAGAAATGGAATAGAAGGCTGTCAGCTGGTATGTGTTGAATAAACAGCAAACTGATTTATTAATTACAAGAAGTAGAGGTGCAGTTTGAGCTGCACCTCCAATGGTCAAGGCACCAATATTTGACTATTGGTTATCTAACTGAGGGCGAACCGCTCGTAACCCAGCCATGGTAATGCGGTAAGGCTGACTGTTAACTGATTTGATCAGCTTTTTACGTTTCAGTTTACCGAAAGTATCCAGAGAGCAGTCGCTGAGTAAATATCCCTCACGGGAATAACATTCAACGGAAGTGACACGACCAGAAATGTCGCGAATATAAGTGATACGTCCACCTTTAGCGAGAACGTGAAGGGTACGTTGTTCTTGACGAGAAATATTCATACTGGAAAAACCTGTTAATCATCATGGGCAAACCTGCAAAACACAAAGTGTTCGCATCCTGTTTTAGCGCATTGATAATCAGCCCGACGTAAGGTCGCGGGTGTCTGATTATCTGATGATTACATTCTCCAGCATCAAGCCTCTAATTGAATTTAAAAGGTATTTACGGGGCGCATAATAACACAGGTTTTTTGTGTGGGAAATCTGGCTAATAAGAGATTGTGAGCCAGATTACAGGTTAAACCGTTTGTTTTTGCAGCTATGGAACGTAATTTCAGAATGCAATTTTCAGTTTTTCAAACACATTGCCACTAAAAGAACGGCTTTTTATGGTGCTTTAGTTTATAAGGCTCATCTTTGACTATACAAAACCACACTATTGCTGACTTTTACCATGTAATTATCTTTAATAAATAATGTCTGTTTATCCGGTTGTTTGAAGGCAGGGGATTGTTGTAGGCTGTAATATTGTTGTTTGATTAGACACCGGATGGGTAAAAATGAACTACCAAAATGATGATATAAGAATAAAAGAGATTAATGAGCTGTTACCTCCGGTTGCGTTACTGGAGAAGTTTCCTGCTACGGAGAAGGCTGCTTTAACTGTCGCTGCTTCCCGCGAGGCGATCCATAATATTCTGGCGGGTGAAGACGATCGCCTGCTGGTGGTGATTGGACCTTGCTCTATTCATGATATTGATGCAGCCCTTGAATATTCCCGTCGTCTGGCAGAAGTGCGTAAGCGTTTAGATAAAGACCTGGAAATTGTTATGCGAGTTTATTTTGAAAAACCGCGTACTACTGTGGGTTGGAAAGGATTAATTAACGATCCTAATTTGGATAACAGCTACCAGATTAATGATGGTTTACGTATTGCACGTAAGCTATTGCTGGATATAAATGATAGTGGCCTGCCAACCGCCGGTGAGTTTCTTGATATGATCACACCACAGTATCTGGCGGATTTGATGAGCTGGGGAGCTATTGGTGCACGTACTACTGAGTCACAGGTTCATCGTGAATTGGCATCGGGTCTATCCTGTCCGGTTGGTTTTAAGAATGGAACCGACGGCACAATTAAAGTGGCGATTGACGCCATCAATGCTGCCGGTGCGCCACACTGTTTTCTGTCCGTGACCAAATATGGTCATTCGGCTATTGTGAATACCCGTGGTAATCATGATTGCCATATCATCCTGCGTGGTGGTAAAGCGCCAAATTACAGCCCTGAAGACGTGAAGAACGTTAAAGAGAGCCTGAATAAAGCGAAGTTACCGCTCAACGTCATGATCGACTTCAGCCATGCTAACAGCTGTAAACAGTATAAAAAACAGATGGAAGTGTGCGAGAGCGTGTGCCAGCAAGTTGCCGGTGGTGATAGTGCAATTACCGGGGTGATGGTTGAAAGCCATTTGGTGGAAGGTGTTCAAAACCTGGAAAGCGGCGAACCATTAATCTATGGTCAGAGTGTTACCGATGCCTGTATCGGCTGGGATGATACCGAACTTCTACTGCAAAATCTGGCGTACGCGGTTCAGGCCCGTCGCGGTAAGTAATATCACGTAGGTTAATTTTGTTTCAGTAGGAGAACATTAGTTCTCCTACTTTTATCGTATTAGTGTCAATCGTTGGGAGAGGGTGCCGTGGGGGTCGACTTGGCGTAAGCCAACGAAGTGCCCGTAGGCAGCCTAGGCCCGACGCACTATGAACTTAAGTACAATGGTTTTCCGGCCGAGCAAAAAGGTAATATAAGTACTTTGTTTTTGCGGCCGGAATATCCGCTGAAATTGAAGTAAATTAGTTTATTAACGATACGGCAGGAGAGCGATAACTCCTACTTAGCATGATAAACTAATGTGATAATAACTACTTCGCCTTACCCTGATTAGCCACCGCCGCAGCCTTCGCTGCAATCTCATCTGCATCACCAAGATAGTAGTGCTTAATCGGATTCATATTCTCATCAAACTCATATACCAAAGGTACGCCGGTTGGAATATTGAGTTCCAGAATTTCATCCTCAGTCATATTATCCAGATATTTCACCAGAGCACGGATAGAATTACCGTGAGCAGCAATAATCACACGCTCGCCACTGGCAATACGCGGTTTGATAACGTCACTCCAGTAAGGGATCACTCGCTCAATGGTGGTAGCCAGACTTTCAGTGACCGGCAATTCGGCTGGTTTTAGTTTGGCATAACGCGGGTCGTGGCCAGGATATCGTTCATCCTCTTTGGTTAGCTCCGGAGGCGTAATGGCAAAACCACGACGCCAAAGCTTAACCTGTTCGTCACCATACTTTTGTGCGGTTTCCGCTTTATTCAGCCCTTGCAGAGCACCATAGTGACGCTCATTCAGCTTCCAGGATTTCTCAACAGGCAGCCACTGGGCTTCCATCTTATCTAAAATGCTCCACAGCGTATGAATTGCTCTTTTCAACACAGAGGTATAAGCAAAATCAAAGGCAAAACCTTCCGCTTTTAACAGCTCACCGGCCTGGGCGGCTTCAGCTCTGCCTTTATCGGAAAGTTCTACGTCAGTCCAACCGGTAAAACGGTTCTCTTTATTCCACTCACTTTCACCGTGTCTGACGAGAACTAGTTTTGTTACAGCCATCGTTATCTCCTTTCCATATATTTACTAAATGATAATGATTATCACTATACTCTTATTAAAATAAATTCAAATAGAAGGGTATGACTTAATGATAGATGAAGTTATCCATAACGAGGCAAATCAGAACAGCAAAAAGCCCGAAATCATCAGTGATATCGGGCTTTTTGCTTAGAGGCTAACCATAGTGATAGTTAAGCCAAATCAAATTGATAGACAGTTGAAGAGCGGTAGGTTTGCTTTGGTGCGAGCCAACAGTCAGGCTGTGGCCATTCAGGATGATTAGGACTGTCTGGCAAAAATTCGCTTTCCAGAGCGACACCGGCAAAGCTGTCATAAGTTTTGCCATCACGGGACGGTGTGCCCTGCAAAAAGTTACCGCTATACAGCTGAAGTGCAGGTTTAGTGGTGAATACGCTCATCTTCACTTTATTATCTGCCGACCACAATAAAGCAGCGGGATGTTCCCCACTATGACATTCCGGAGATAACAGGTAAGCATGGTCATAGCCGCTGACTTTTTGCTGGTATTCATCGGTCAGGAAATCTTGCATCAGAGTTTTAGGCTGACGAAAATCCATACTTAAGCCATTAACCTGCGTAAGATCTGCATCAGGAATGCCTTCACTATTTACGGGTAAAAAGTAGTCAGCATTAATTTGCAGTCGATGGTGACGACTGTCCTGATTTTTACCGTCCAGGTTGAAATAGGCGTGATTGGTAAGATTGACCGGGCAATCACGGTTGACAGTAGCCAGATAGCTAATCTCTATGCGATTGGTTTCCGTCAGAGTATAGGTAACTTCTGCAGTAAGGTTACCCGGATAGCCATTGTCGCCATCGGCAGAATAGATCTTAAACGTTACCGATTGGTTACTCTGGCTTTCAATCGTCCAGCGGCGCTGATCAAAACTGCTGGCTCCACCGTGCAACTGATGAGTTCCCTGATTAGCAACCAGCGTGGTTTGAATACCCTGACGACTCAACCTTGAATTAGCAATCCGGTTGGCGTAACGGCCTACGGTAGCGCCAAGATAGGCACTTTGATGCAGGTAATCTTCTGGTTTACTGCAACCCAGAAGTAATTCACGTACTGAACCATCGCCCATAGGCAGGCGAAAAGAGAGCCAGGTCGCTCCCCAATCCATCATTTGAGCCTGAGAACCCGATTGGTTCGTCAAGGTAACAATATGGAATGGCTGACCATCTGGGGCCAGCGCCGCAGTTGTTTCTAACATGTTCCAGCTCCTTCGGACGCCCGGCAAATATAGAACACTTCTTTCATACCGGTTTGCTGATGATATTGTTGATGTACTGCCTGGCGGATTTCATCCACTAAAGTCTGTGGGGCCAGCGCCACAATACAGCCACCGAAACCACCGCCGGTCATACGTACACCACCGCGGTTGCCAATAATTGGCTTAATAATCTCCACCAGAGTATCAATGGCAGGAACAGTAATTTCGAAATCATCACGCATTGAAATATGTGATTCAGCCATCAGGCGGCCCAGTTTCGGTAGGTCACCCGCGGCCAGAGCATCAGCAGCAGCCAGAGTACGGGCATTCTCAGTGATGACATGACGGGCTCGTTTAAATACCAACGGATCCAGATTGGCTTTAGCGGCATTCAACTGTTCAATCGTTACATCGCGCAATGCCGTTACATTAAAGAAGTCGGCTGCTGCTTCACACTGTTTGCGACGGGTATTGTATTCACTATCAACCAGCCCACGCTTTACGTTGGAGTTGATGATAATCACCGCCATGTCATCAGGCATAGAGACCGCTTTAGTCTTCAGACTACGGCAATCAATCAGCAGGGCATGATCTTTTTTGCCCAGAGAAGAGATTAGCTGATCCATAATGCCACAGTTACAACCTACAAACTGATTCTCAGCCTGCTGGCCGTTCAGCGCCAGCGCTACGCCATCCAGCGGTAATTGATACAGCACCTGAAAAGCTTTACCAACGGCTACTTCCAATGAGGCAGAAGAGCTTAAACCTGCCCCCTGCGGTACATTACCACCGATCACCAGATCGGCACCACCAAACCCTGGTGCACGTTGTTGCAGAAACAGAATCACTCCGCGGATATAGTTAGCCCACATATATTCAGGATGGGAAGCAATATCCTCACCAAGAGTAAAGCTATCCTGCTGATTGTGATAATCAGCAGCAACTACCCGGACTAAATTATCATCGCGTTTAGCACAACTAATTACCGTTTGATAATCAATGGCACAAGGCAGAACAAAACCGTCGTTATAATCGGTGTGCTCACCGATCAGATTGACCCTTCCCGGTGCCTGAATAGTGGTATCAGGGAGATAACCAAACTGTTGTTGAAAAATAGCCTGGGTTTTTTGCTTTAAATCACTCATTTGGGCTCTCCTGACTCATTGTAATGCACATCGCTAACTGCTCTCAGGCGTTCTGCTGCCTGCTCCGCGGTAAGGTCACGCTGTGACTCTGCCATCATTTCATAACCCACCATAAATTTACGCACCGTAGCTGAACGCAGCAACGGCGGGTAGAAGTGAGCATGTAATTGCCAGTGTGGATTATCCTGTCCGTTAAACGGCGCACCATGCCAGCCCATAGAGTAAGGAAAGGAGCACTGAAACAGGTTATCGTAACGACTGGTGAGCTTTTTCAATGCCAGCGCTAAATCCTGACTCTGTTCAGCACTTAGTTCACCCATCTGACGAACCTGAGCCTTAGGTAATAGCAGGGTTTCAAAAGGCCAGGCGGCCCAGTAAGGAACCACTGCCAGCCAGTATTCAGTCTCTACAACCGTGCGGCTACCATCGGCCATTTCTCGCTTCGCATAGTCCAGTAACATGGGGGAATGTTGCTGTTCAAAATATTCTCGCTGCAGACGATCTTCCCGTTCTGCCTCGTTGGGCAGAAAACTGTTAGCCCAAATCTGCCCATGGGGATGGGGATTAGAACACCCCATTGCCGCGCCTTTATTCTCGAAAATTTGTACCCAGGGATAACTTTTTCCTAAGTCATCCAACTGCTGTTGCCAGGTACGAATAATTTCTTCTAAAGCGGGAAGGGATAACTCCGGCAGGCTTTTACTGTGGTCAGGAGAAAAGCAGATCACCCGACTGGTTCCCCGTGCACTTTGGCAGCGCATAAGCGGATCGCTGGATTGTTCCGCGTCAGGGGTATCCGGCATCAGTGCGGCAAAGTCGTTAGTGAATACATAGGTGCCGTGGTAATCGGGGTTCACGTCTCCGGTTACCCGCGTGTTTCCTGCGCATAAAAAGCAGTCAGGATCGTGAGCTGGCTGACGGGTATGATCTACTGATTCTTGTTGCCCCTGCCACGGGCGTTTAGCCCGATGGGGAGAGACTAAAATCCACTGTCCGGTTAGTGGATTAAACCGACGGTGTGGATGATCAACCGGATTAAAACCAACAGAATTGGTGTTACTCATCGGGATACCCTTGAGGATTCATGGATTGCCAACGCCAGGTATCTGCACACATTTGGTCCAGGTTCAGTTTTACCTGCCAGCCTAATTCATTTGCTGCTTTGGTTGAGTCTGCCCAGTAGCTAGCCAGATCGCCATCACGACGAGCAGCAAACTGGTAAGGAACAGGTTTGCCACAGGCTTTACTAAAGGCATTGACTACATCCAGTACGCTATAGCCAAAGCCAGCACCCAGATTGTAGATATAAGTACCAGGATGATTGGTCACTTTATTCAGTGCGGCAACGTGTCCATCAGCTACGTCAACCACGTGAATATAATCACGTACGCAGGTGCCATCCGGCGTTGGGTAATCGTTTCCAAAGATAGAGAGCGATTCACGGCGACCAACGGCTACCTGAGCAATAAATGGCATCAGATTATTAGGAATACCTTGTGGGTCTTCTCCCATCAAGCCGGAAGAGTGTGCTCCAACCGGATTAAAGTAACGTAACAAGGCTACGCTCATGTCCGGTTGTGCTTTTTGTATATCTTCCAGACACTGCTCGATAATCAGTTTGCTGTTGCCATAAGGGCTGGAGGGGCGACGGGTTTGCATGGTTTCCACATAAGGGGTAACCGGCTGATCGCCATAAACAGTTGCGGATGAACTAAAGATAAAGTTCTTAACGCCGGCCCGGCGCATGGCATCTACTAACGTTAAGGAGCCATGAATGTTATTGTCATAGTATTCCAGCGGCTTATTAACGGACTCTCCAACCGCTTTTAGCGCGGCAAAATGGATGACCGAGTCAATGCGATGTTCTGCAAAAATTTTATCCAGCAAAGTAGCATCACGAACATCACCATTGTAGAACGCAGGCTTATGGCCGGTTAGCTGTTCAATACGTTTAAGTACGCTGGCCTTACTGTTACATAAGTTATCGATAATCACCGGGGTATGTCCGGCCTCAATTAGTTGAACGCAAGTATGACTGCCTATGTAACCGATACCACCTGTAATCAGAACATTCACAAGATTCTCTCCGCATATAAAGTAATTGAGGCAATGATAGCACAACAAAAATAGGGAAAAAGGTGATCAGGATAAAAAAATGAAAGCGTTTACATTTTTGGTGAAAATAATATAGATGTCCATGATAAAAGATGCCCCGCGTAGTTAGCGCAGGGCAATCAAAAAGATAAAACAGGAATAACTTGATTATGAAACGCTATGTTCCTGCCACTGCATGCTGGTCGTGATTTCAGTTAATGGTGTCAGGGATTGCATACTTTGTTGATGGAGTTCCGGGGAAGCGGCGGCACACAGATCTTCCAATACTGTGACTTTAAACCCCAAATCGTGAGCCTGACGGGCGGTGCTCTGGATAGCCATCAGAGAACTGACACCTCCTAACAGGATATGGTCATATCCCCGGCCGGTTAGCCAGTCATAAAGATTGTTGCCAGCAAAGGCGGAAACGGCTTTCTTAATCACGACTTCATCTTCTGGCTGCACATCTAAGTCTTTCACCCATTGGCAACCAGGATCGCTCAGGCGCAGAGCACCATTTTTTTTCGCCAGATTGAACAATGGCGAATAGGGCGGGATATCGTGATAGTCATCGGCAAAGCCAACTTTCACCCAAATAACGGGGATATGGTGTCGACGGGCGAAAGCCACAGCCTGATTGGTTAATGGAACCAGACGGCGTTCTTTTACTTGCTGATGACTACTGTTAGAGCGTCCGTGTTCACCGACAATCTCTTCAATAAGGTCAATGATAATTAAAGCACTGGACATAAGGTTTCCCTGTAGTTATTTGCGGACATAATGTTTTTTCAGTCACTAGTTTTAAGCATAGTCGACGAACCACAACCCGTTAGATGTTCTATGGCGTAAGCATAGCTATTGCCGGTAGGAATAAAGCTCAGACGATGAGTTATGCACTCAGGCGCATCTTCTGCATGGTGAGAAACAAACAGCAATTGGCTGTTACCTTCACTCATCAATACGTCAATCCAGCGTCTGACCAACTGGCGATTGAGTGGATCGAGCCCTTGCAGCGGTTCATCAAGAATCAACAGAGTGGGATGTTTTACCAGCGCTCTGGCAATCAGCGTTAAGCGTTGTTGTCCCCATGATAGCGAGTGAAAAGGGCTATCTGCCTGCTGGCTGAGGCCTAACATATCCAGCCATTGCTGAGTGAGTTTTTCCTGAGTATCAGAAGTTGCCTGATAGATACCAATAGAATCCAGATAGCCAGAAAGAATGACATTACGTACGCTGGCGCTAACCCGATAGTCCTGATGCAGGCTACTGCTGACATAGCCAATATGTTTTTTGATATCCCATATGGTTTCACCACTGCCACGACGACGGCCAAACAGCGT
This sequence comes from Limnobaculum xujianqingii, assembly GCF_013394855.1. Taxonomy (NCBI): domain Bacteria; kingdom Pseudomonadati; phylum Pseudomonadota; class Gammaproteobacteria; order Enterobacterales; family Budviciaceae; genus Limnobaculum; species Limnobaculum xujianqingii. The sequence continues at coordinate 1,004,624 of NZ_JABMLK010000002.1, forward strand.
CAAATCATTACTGTATCCCTGTGGATGATCGCCGGTAATTAAACTGAGTAAGGTAGATTTACCTGCACCGTTAGGGCCAACAATTTGCCAGTGTTGATTGGGTTTAACCTGCCAGTTAAGGCCATTAATAATGGGTCGGTCATTATAGGTAATCAGGCAGTTATTCAAGGTTATCAGGGGAGTATTGGCAGCAAAAGTTCGTTCGGTGATGGTTTCCGGGGGTGGCAGAGAAACTCCCGCGATCCGTTCGCTCTGAGCCAGTTGGGCAACCAGAGCTTCTGACAGAATTTCCTGACGGGAACCTATGCGAGTCAGATGACAATCTGCCAGTACGCCAACGTGAGTAATAAAGTCGGGAATTTGATCAAATCGGTTCAGAACCAGTACCAGCGTCAGCCCATTGGTTGACAGTTCTGCCAGTAGGTTGGCTAACTGCTGACGTGAGGCCACATCTAATCCATCGAAAGGTTCATCTAAAATTAACAGATCGGGGGAGGATATGAGCGCCTGACACAGTAATGTTTTTCTGGTTTCCCCGGTAGAGAGATATTTAAACCGGCGGGTAAGCAGGTGGCTAATACCAAACATCTCTGCCAGCTGCTGGCATTTGTCTTCATCATGATGTTCTGACTGAATAATTTCAGCGGTAGTTCGACCAGTATCGTCTTCCCCTTCACTTAACAGGTCGGTGTTATTACGCTGCCATTCTTCTTCAATAATTTTTTGTAGTTGTTCAAATGACAGACGAACAATATGTTGAAAATTATTATGGCGGGAGCCGTTAAGCAGGATGAGCTCATCAGACAAGGCTCTGGCCAGTGCCGATTTTCCACTGCCGTTAGATCCGACAAAACCCCAACTTTCTCCTTCAGTTAAAGTAAGTGCTGGCAGGGTGAGGGTTTTGGTATCGCTTAACCGGAAGCATCCATCAGTAATAGTTAACTGTTTCATATCACGACCTTTCTACTTAGATATCAGTAAGTTCTTATTATTTTCTATGATGTGACTATAGCTGTTTATAAGCATCTCAAAATAAAAGCGAAATGACACCACATAAAGTGCTGCTTTTTAGCTAAACGGCAATTTTTTGTTAGAAAGGAAAGTGAATTATGCGATGTGAATAGAGGATTATAAATAGTGATGGTTAATCTTTGGAGAATGAGCCTGTGAATTTTAGCTCTCACAGGCTTTTTATTAACTAAAAACCAATTAGAAATTATATTTAACCGAATAGATAATGCCGTCCTGCAGGAAGCTTTCCCCAAGCTTATTATCAGCATAGCGGTACTGAACCCCGGCCGTAATGGATGGGTTCGGTTTCCACCACAGAGCAACGGCACCGTTAGTACCTTCTTTTCCCCCGTTACCGGCGGCGTAGCGCGCTGCACGGTCAAACTCATACTCAGTCCAATTGGTCAGCGCGAACTTTTCGTTCCACAGGTTAAAGTCATATCCGGCTACCCAGCCAAATACGTAACCGTTATTGCCGCTGTAATAGGTTTGGTCGGTATAGCGTTTAGCAATAAAAGGTTTAAACCAGAATTGGTCCAGCTTAAGGTTATAGCCTAAACCGTAAAGGGCCATAACATCATGAAAGTTTCTACCGTTTGGTGAGCCGTAAGTGCCATAAACATGACCGTACAGGTTAAGGCCAGTATCTCCAAGATAGATGCGGTTGGTGTTTTTAAAGGTGTAACGCTGCTCGCTACCCGGTTTGTCGTGTCGGTCATTGAAAGGGTTTTCCCAGTCAAAAAAGCCGTAGGTTTCACCCCAGGTAAAACCAGCACCGCCTTCCAGTTCCAGATAGGCAAAGTCATCTTTATGGGATTTATTTGAGGTTCGATGAGTGGTGTGGGATGTCCAGTCAAGATAGTGAATACCGATGTCAGCAAAACCCCAGAGATAATCAGCCTGAGTCGCAGGGCTGACAGCAACAGCGGTAAGAGCAACCATGCCGGAGAGATATTTTTTTCATTAATGTTATTCCCTTTGTCCAATAAGCGTATTTTGGGAAGTTATCCCGAATAGAATTTGATTGTTGTTATGCCGGAATAAAGTGATGGCGCTGTATTATTAAAGGGGGCGAAGAATTAAAACCAATATTCAATTTTCAGTTATCAATATAATTTTAATATGAATGGGAATTAGCCTATTTAAAACAGGCTATTGTGAATGGAAATCAAATCAGGATAATTTGATTAGAAATAATTATGATTCATTTTTTGTGATGGGAGTCAAAATATATAATAGTAAAGGGTAATTAAATTACAGTGAGAACTAATTCAAAATGAAATGGTTATTATTTTGATGTTGCAGTGGGTAATTAATTTTCTAATTAAATAAAGAGCCGTTTTATAAATATTTTTTACAGATTTAAAATAAATTAAGTATTAAATAACAGCGAGGACGTTAAATATAAACGTCCTCGATTATTAAGCTTAGATTATTGATTCGTCAGAAATAATATTTCTGAAAACAGAGTGTTATCGGGAGATGGCCTTGTTCAGAAAACTGTTGCCTTCATTGAATAGTGGTAGTTCAAACCAGGTGGCCAGGCTTTGACCGATATCAACAAAAGACTCCCTGACTCCCAGACTGCCGTTTTGTACTTGTTTACCATAAACCAGAACCGGAATGTGTTCACGAGTATGGTCGGTGCCCGGCCAGGTTGGGTCACAGCCGTGGTCAGCGGTGATAATGACGACATCGTCATCACGCAGCAATGGATAGAGTTCCGGCAGGCGGCGATCAAACAGTTCCAACGCTGCAGCATAGCCAGAAATATCACGACGATGACCATAGTTTTGGTCAAAATCAACAAAGTTGGTCATTATAATGCTGAAATCATTGTCCTGCGCCGTTGCTTCTAAGGTAGCGTCCCACAAAGCATCCAGACCGTTAGCCTTAATTTTTTGACTGATACCAACCCCTGCATAGATATCGGAAATCTTACCAATCGCAATCACAAAACCACCGGCATCGACCAGCTTTTTCAATACGGTATCTGCGGGTGGTTCCACTGCCAGATCATGGCGGTTACCGGTGCGAGTAAAACCGCTGCTGACATCACCTACAAACGGACGAGCGATAACCCGACAAATATTATAAGGATCAACCTCTTCACGGGCGATTTCGCATAGTTGGTAAAGGCGTTCCAGACCAAATGTTTCTTCATGGCAGGCTATCTGAAAAACTGAATCCGCCGAGGTATAAAAAATGGGTTTACCGGTTGCCATATGCTCTTGTGCATATTGGTCAAGAATCACGGTACCGGATGAGTGGCAGTTCCCCAGATAACCGGGCAGATTAGCTCTGCGTACCAGATTGTCGAGTAAGGTTTGTGGAAAAGTATTGGTTGGTTCGCTGAAGTAACCCCAATCAAAACGCACCGGAACACCTGCCAGTTCCCAGTGGCCAGAAGGGGTATCTTTGCCGGAAGAGGCCTCTTTGGCTGCGCCATAGGCAGCGCGAATAACCGGAGTCGGGTTAAATCCTGCCGGTAAATTCCCCGTAGCCAGTTGGCCCGCCAACCCTAATCCCAACTGCTCCAGATTAGGCAATTTTAATGGGCCATGACGCCCCAACTCTGCCCGACCCGTTGCACAATATTCAGCAATGTGGCCCAGAGTATCCGAACCGGTATCACCAAACGTATCTGCATCGGGAGTTGCTCCCACGCCAAAGGAGTCCATGATTAAAATAATCGCGCGCATATTATCTCCGAATAATAATTCAGTCAGTTAAATTATATAAATTTATATATAACAGGAATTGATTAGCGCAGGTGAATTTAATCAATATTAAATCCGTATTGATCCTGCGGGAAAACAATATTGGATAAAGTGATTTGGCAGTCGGTATAAATAACAGGATTAAAAAGAAAAGCTTTATTGCGATTAAAAACTAAAAAAACTCAATCAATGAGGAAAACTGTTATGTCACAAATAGAATTATCTCAAAATCCATTTTATGCTGCGGACATTATTCGTAAATATAAACCTGACTTTACACCGAGAGTGGCTTTTATTTTAGGTTCCGGGCTGGGTGCGTTGGCTGAACAAATTGAAGATGCGGTTGCTATCTCTTATGAAAAATTGCCAGGTTTTCCAGTTAGTACTGTTCATGGTCATGCCGGTGAACTGGTGTTAGGAACACTTTCCGGGGTACCGGTAGCCTGTATGAAAGGGCGTGGGCACTTTTATGAAGGTCGCGGAATGACCATCATGACTGATGCTATTCGTACTTTTAAGCTGTTGGGCTGTGAACTGTTATTTTCAACCAATACTGCGGGTTCTTTACGACCTGAAGTTGAACCAGGCAGCCTGGTTTCTCTGAACGATCATATTAATACCATGCCGGGCACACCGATGGTTGGTTTGAACGATGAACGCTTTGGTGAGCGCTTCTTTACACTGGCAAATGCTTATGATGCTGATTACCGCGCGGTACTTCAGCAAGTGGCGAAAGAGTCTGGTTTCCCGTTGTCCGAAGGGGTTTTTGTCTCTTATCCGGGGCCTAACTTCGAGACCGCAGCAGAAATACGCATGATGCAGATTATTGGTGGCGATGTAGTTGGTATGTCAGTGGTGCCGGAAGTGATCTCTGCTCGTCATTGTGGATTAAAGGTCGTTGCGGTATCTGCAATCACCAACCTGGCAGAAGGACTAGGCAAAGTGACGTTGTCCCATGCTCAAACGCTGGCGGCAGCCGAACTTTCTCGCCAGAACTTTATCACCCTGATTTGCGGTTTTTTACGCAAGCTGGCTTAAAACAGAAAACATCCATAAGGAGACAGGAATGTCTGTACTAATGAAGTTATCTGTGATGTTACATAATGCGGTATTACCCGCAATAAGCCAGCCATGCGGCGGGACGGGAAAACAACATGGGAATTAAAAATCGCTTAAAAATCATGTCGTTTTTGCAGTATTTCATCTGGGGAAGCTGGCTGGTGACGCTGGGTTCTTACATGATTAATACGCTTCACTTCAATGGTGCATCAGTTGGTGTGGTATATAGCACCAAGGGTTTGGCTGCGGTACTGATGCCAAGTCTGATTGGTATTATTGCCGATAAGTGGATGAGGGCCAACCGAGTCTACACCTTATGTCATTTGGCATGTGCAGTGGCGTTGTTTTATGCCGCGAGTATCAACGAACCCGGTCTGATGTTTTGGGTAATGTTGATTAACGCCATGACATTTATGCCAACCATTGCGCTATCTAATACCATCTCTTACTACTGTCTGGAAAAGGCAGGGTTGGATACGGTGAGTAATTTCCCACCGATTCGGGTATTTGGCACCATTGGTTTTATTGTTGCCATGTGGACCATTAGTTTGTTGGGCCTTGAGCTAAGTAATATGCAGTTGTATATCGCTTCGGGGGCTTCACTGCTACTGGCTGCCTATTCATTAACTTTACCTTCCATTCCGACGGCGAACAAAAAGCAAAATCAGACCTGGGTCAGTATGTTAGGACTGGATGCCTTCGTGTTGTTCAAAAAACCAAGAATGGCAGTGTTCTTTCTGTTTGCCATGCTGTTGGGCGCGGTATTACAGATTACCAACACCTTTGGCAGTCCGTTCCTGCACGACTTTGCGCTGAATCCGGAGTTTAAAGACAGTTTTGTAGTGAAGTACCCATCCATTTTGCTGTCGGTATCACAAATGTCAGAAGTGCTGTTTATTCTGGCGATCCCGTTCTTCCTTAAGCGCTTTGGTATTAAAACCGTCATGTTATTAAGCATGGTGGCCTGGTGCCTGCGCTTTGGATTATTTGCCTATGGCGATCCTTCCCCGGTGGGCTTTGTACTGCTGATGATGTCAATGATCGTTTATGGCTGTGCTTTTGACTTCTTCAATATTTCCGGTTCGGTGTTTGTTGAACAGGAAGTCAGCTCGGATATCAGAGCCAGTGCACAAGGGCTGTTTATGACCATGGTTAATGGCGTTGGTGCTTATGTTGGTGCCATTCTGAGTGGTAAAGCTGTGGATTACTTCTCGGTTGATGGGGTTAAAGACTGGCAAACCATCTGGTTGGTATTTGCTGCCTATGCGGTTCTGCTGGCAGTAGTCTTCTTCTTTACCTTCCAGTACAAGCATCAACCAGAAAAACTGGCTCAAACTTCCGCTTTGGTGCTTCCAGTCTGTTGGCGAGCTTACTGGCCACGCTGGACGATAAACAGTCCGTTATCTCTCAAAATGGCTATTGATGGTTAATTTGTCATGGTGAGGTTCTGACTGGCGGTAACATAAACTAACTATAATAAATACCCAGGACAGGAGTCGGTGTGGATTCAATTGAACGCGTTTATCGTACTGACCTGAAGCTATTGCGCTATTTTTTAGCGGTAGCGGAAGAACTTCATTTTGGCAAAGCGGCGGTGCGCCTGAATATGTCGCAGCCGCCGCTCAGTATTCATATAAAGGAGCTGGAAGCTCAGTTAGGAACCATGCTGTTTATTCGCCATTCCCGCAGTGTTGCTTTGACCCATGCGGGAAAGGTACTGATGGAAGAAACGCGTAACCTGCTGGCGGCGACCAATCAGGCACTAGCCAGAGTTGAGCAAATAGGTCGCGGAGAAAGAGGGCGCATAGAACTGGGCATTGTTGGAACCGCGCTGTGGGGGCGATTAAGACCGATTCTGCATAATTTTATTAAAGCCAATCCTACCGTTGATATTATCTTTCGTGAAAAATCCCCCGGTATACAAATGGCTATGTTAGAACGCCACGAAATTGATGCCGGTATCTGGCGGATGGTTTCTATACCACCTCAAGGATTAACCAGCCTGAGATTACAAGAAGCCTCTTTTCTGGTGGCTTTACCGAGCGAACATCGTTTGGCCAGATATGACTCTATTCCTCTGCATGAGTTAAGAAATGAAGCTTTTGTAACGTTACCTGCGGTGCATTCGGACTGGTCATTTTTACAAAAAGTATGTAATAACGCAGGTTTTTCTCCCTATATTGTGCGAGAGGCGGTTGAGCCACAAACGGTGCTGGCATTAATCAGTATGGGATTGGGAATTACCATGATAGCGGACAGTTATGCCCAAATGAACTGGCCGGGGGTGATTTTTCGACCACTGGAGGAGCGAATTCCTGCTGATTTGTATGTGGTTTATGATGAGTCACAAATCACTCCGACAACCCTAAGGCTAATTGATGAGCTAAAGGTCGTTTCGGCGTAATACCTTCCATTATTGAGTAATATGGGTGCCAATTTGAATCCTCTGGAGTTAGTGGGGTAATTGGCACCTGAGTTGATTGACTAAAACCTATTCTGCCGATTTAGCATAATGTAGCAATAATGACGCTTTCGGCGCTAAAGGTTGCCCATAACACTTGTCCCGTCTGAACAGATAATGTCTTTGCCTGCTGGTTAGAAATGGTAGAGCAGAGGGTTTCTCCCCCATCTAACTGTAGTAATACTTCACAGCGGTGTTCGCTGGTATTCACTGAGGTTACCGTACTACGCAGACAGTTATCACTGGCTGCAGGCGGTTGCTGGTGTAAATCAATCAGCGGCGCTTTTATCAGTGCTAATACTTCTTTTCCCTCGGTAAGTTGCAGTCGTTTTATGCTTTGTTGAGTCAGGGAGGCATGAATCTCGGTTTTGCCATCGTTCATTAGCAAAGTAACACAGTCTGGCTTATTGGTTGGTTGCCGATCGAGAATGGTGCCAAAGAATTGATTACGGGCGCTGGTTTGTAGCGAAAAACGGGCGATGGCAGCTAACAGGCTGTCCAGCGGCATGGAGTCATCCTGTAATACATCAAATGCTTTTTGCTGTATTTTTTCCAGCAAATCATACAATTGAAGCAGACGTTTACCGTAAGGAGTCAAATGGGCTCCGCCACCACCTTTACCGCCGGTAGCACGTTCTACTAACAGATTGTCGGTCAACTTATTCATCTCATTGACTGCATCCCAGGCGCTTTTATAGCTGATCTCTGCCAGTTTGGCACCCTGACTGATTGAACCGGTATGTTCGATTTGTTTTAGCAAAGCGATACGACGAGGGTCAGCGAACAGATGGCCTTGCAATTTCAGAGTAAGTAAGATTTCAGCATTCATCGCGAATAGTGTCCGTTTGGTAAAGGCATAAGCCATTGTCCTTCATTTTTATCATTCTGCCAAATTGTCAGGCAGCACAGATAGATGAAAATTATCAGCAGATAGCTGATAAACTCTGTGTTATATTGATTAATAACATTGGTAATAAAACCATTGCGAACATGCGTCAGCATGGATAGTTAAATGAGGAACTTATGTTTGAATTATTAAAAAGTCTGGTATTTGCCGCCTGTATGGTTCCCGTGGTGATGGCAATTATTTTGGGGTTAATTTACGGTCTGGGTGAAGTGTTTAACTTTATCTCAAAACTTGGTCCGAGCAAAACCCGCAATAACTAATTCCTGTTGGCGTTAGTGTAAATCTGAATATCATATGGCACCGGCCTGCAATAAATGCAGGCCGGTGTTTTTTGTTGCTGCGATACCTCTTTTCGGTAGTTCTTTCATAAATCAAACATCAGTCAATGACAAGTAAACGGGAAAACGTTATATTTCTCAGTATATATCGAAGGGCAATATTGCCTGATATTATTGACAATAAAATAACGAGGCTGAAATGAAGAACAAACTGAAACTCACTCTGGTTGGATTGTTAGCTGCTACTCTGCTACAAACTGCATCAGCAGCGGAAAAAATTACCGTATTTGCTGCTGCATCGTTAACTAACGCACTGGAAGAAATCGCAACAGATTATAAGAAAAAAAGCGGTGTAGAGGTTACTTCCTCCTTTGCTTCTTCTTCAACGCTGGCCCGTCAAATTGAACAGGGTGCTCCGGCAGATATGTTCATCTCTGCTGACCAACAGTGGATGGATTACGTAGTTGAAAAGAAACTGATGGACGATAAAACTCGCGTAACCTTGCTGGGTAACGATCTGGTTCTGGTGGCTCCACTCGATAGCCCGTTAAAACATGTCAATGTGAATAAAGTCACTGACTGGTCATCTTTACTGAAAGATGGGCGTCTGGCAGTCGGCGATCCGGACCACGTTCCGGCAGGTATCTATACTAAACAGGCATTAACTTTCCTTGGCGTTTGGGATCAACTATCACCAAAAATGGCTCGTGCAAACAACGTACGTGCTGCACTGGCATTGGTTGAGCGTGCTGAGGCTCCGTTGGGAATTGTGTATGGTTCAGATGCGGTAGCCAGTAAAAAGGTAAAAATGGTTGGTATTTTTCCGGATGACAGTCATTTACCGGTAGAATATCCAATGGCGACAGTAAAAGACCATTCAACTCCAGCCGTACAGGAATTTGCTAAGTATCTGTCTACACCGGAAGCTACTGCAGTATTTGAAAAATATGGGTTCAGTCCACGTATTAAATGATGTTATCTCAATATGAGTTAGAAGCCCTGCTACTCAGCCTTAAGGTGGCTGGAGTGGCAGTGGCTTTCAGTTTACCTGTCGGTATTTTTGTTGCCTGGATTCTGGCTCGCTGTCAGTTTCCGGGCAAAGCATTACTGGACAGCATTATTCATCTTCCACTGGTGCTACCTCCAGTAGTTATTGGCTATTTACTGTTAATCGGCTTTGGTCGCAGAGGCATTATTGGTGAATGGCTATATCAGTGGTTTGGTTTTAGCTTTACTTTTAGCTGGCGTGGAGCGGCCTTTGCTTCTGCGGTTATTGCTTTTCCTTTAATGGTCAGGGCAATTCGTCTGGCGCTTGAAGCGGTTGATACCAAGCTGGAACAAGCCGCCAGAACGCTGGGGGCCGGTTTCTGGCGAGTGTTGTTTACCGTAACCTTACCTTTGGCTTTTCCCGGTCTGTTGGCTGGGGTAGTGCTGGCCTTTGCCCGCTCGTTGGGGGAGTTTGGCGCTACTATTACCTTTGTCTCTAATATCCCCGGTGAAACCCGAACCATCCCTTTGGCGATGTATACTCTGATTGAAACGCCTGGTGCGGAAGGGGATGCGGCTCGCCTGTGTATTATCGCTATTTTGCTGTCGTTAATATCGTTGCTGATGTCTGAATGGCTGGCACGCTGGAGTCAACGGAGGCTGAAAGGCTGATGTTAAAGCTCAATTTTAAACAGCGGCTGGGGGCTCTGGAGATGGATATCTCGGTTGAAGTTCCTGGCGATGGTATTACCGCAATTTTTGGTCTGTCCGGCGCAGGTAAAACTTCACTAATTAATGCAGTAAGTGGGTTAACGCGTCCTGACAGCGGCGAAATTATTTTGAACGACAGGGTGCTGGTAGATTGTTCCCGTGGAATTTATTTGCCGCCAGCAAAGCGCCGTATTGGTTATGTGTTTCAGGATGCACGTCTGTTCCCTCATTACAGCACCAAAGGTAATTTACAGTACGGTATGCAACCACAAATGCAACACCAGTTTGATGATATTGTTGAACTGTTGGGTATTGGTCATCTGCTTAAACGTTTTCCTGTGACCTTATCCGGCGGCGAAAAACAGCGAGTTGCTATTGGTCGTGCTCTATTGACCGCTCCTGAATTGTTATTGATGGATGAGCCTCTGGCTTCGCTGGATGTACCACGTAAGCGGGAACTGATCCCTTATCTGGAACGGCTGGCTAAAGATGTGAATATTCCCATTCTGTATGTGACCCACAGTATGGAAGAGATTCTGCGTCTGGCGGAACAGGTGATAGTGCTGGATAGTGGCAAAGTCAGAGCCTCCGGGGAACTGGAGAGCGTATGGGCCAGTGATGCCATGACGCCATGGCTACAGCAGGATGAGCAGAGCAGCGTACTGAATGTGACTTTGTTGGAACAGCATGATAAATATTCGATGAGTGCGTTGGCGTTAGGAGAACAGTGCCTGTGGGTTAATCGGGTAGATGTAGCACAGGGGCAAAGATTACGTATTCGTATTAATGCGGCGGATGTCTCTTTAGCATTAACTAAACCGCAGGATAGCAGTATCCGCAACGTGTTGGCTGCTGAGGTGATAGAAATTTATTCCTCAGACGAGCGCATAGATGTGAAACTGTCGGTAGGGCAGCATGCCATTTGGGCCAGAATTACACCCTGGGCTCGGGATGAGTTGAATATCAGTGTGGGGCAGTCGTTGTTTGCGTTGGTTAAGGCGGTGTCGATTAGTCGTGAGGCATGGTGATGAGGCCATTTTTAATAGGTCTAATCTAATAAATCATCGCCTGTGTACGTTCCGACCGTAAAAATAAGGTGCTTAAATGGGCTGAGAGTACGGTCGGAAGACAATTTGTACTTAGCTACAGAGTGCCCCGGGCCTGGTCTGCCTACGGGCACTTCGTTGGCTTACGCCAAGTCGACCCCCACGGCAGCCCCTCCCGGCGATTGACTATTTTTAAGCATACATGTTAAGCCGCCAGATATTGTCATCGATTAATAATGCCTCCAATTGGGAGGCATTTTCATGATGCATTATTCTATTTACTGCTGCAAAACACGTTCGCGGATGATATTTGCGATGGTTGGGGTGTCGTTTTCTCCGGCTACCAGATTGGCGTGCATTTTTACTTCGTCGCTGCTGTTACCCATGGCGACGCCTAATCCTGCCTGAGATAGCATGCTGACGTCGTTCAGGTTATCGCCGAAGGCAATGACGTTATTCATGCTGATTCCCTGAGATTCGACCCACTCACGCAGTCTGTTGCCTTTACTGTTGCCTTGTTGAGCCAGATCTATCTGGTTATGCCATGAGCGTTCACAGGCGAGTCCCAGCTCTTTTTCTACCAGGTTACTGAAGTGGTTAAGAGCATCTTCGTCATCGCTGGAGGTGGCGAACTTCCATACGTTATTTGCCTGGTCGATCGCCGTTTCGAATTTATCCACATGGAGCATGTTGGGGCGTTGGTTCTCCGGCAGGCGAGCGGCCCAGGCGTACCAGCGATCGATGCTGTCATCTTTCTGTTCAAAAGTCATGGCGTTATCAATGTACATCAGGCTTTGAATTGGATGATTACGCAGTAATTGAGCCACACGGGTTGCCTGAGATTTTGTCAGCGGCGTTCCGGATAGTACCTGTTGTTTTTGATAGTGATAGGTATAGGTACCGTTACAGCAAATAGCGGGCGTATCCAATTGCAGTGCCTGATAGAAGGGATGGATAGCAACGTGATGGCGTCCGGTAACGATAACCACTTTAATGCCTTGTTGACGGGCAAGGGCCAGAGTATCGAGAGATTCTTGTAAAATCTGCTTGTGTGAGTTGAGTAAAGTACCGTCGAGGTCGAGAGCAATAATCTGATATTTCATGGCGGCTATATTGTCTGCTGTTAACGTGATGGGAGGGAGCGGAAACCTCAATTCGAGCATAAAACCAACAGATTATCAAAGTTTATTGCTGACTCTATTTTTATGGATGGGATGTAACATTTCTGTAACTAAACTTGGGTACTCTAACCGGTGGGTAATTTGCGTAGTGATTCAGAACAGGGCGCGATCGCGACTTTTAGAGTGATAAGACGAAAGTTTAGGGTAAATAACAGAGATCTTTATTCTGAACAGAAAGAAGAATATAGCTGGTGAAAATATTAGCTAAAAGCGCGTCTGTAAAATTTTTTTTCAATTATTTTTAAGAATAAATCTCTGGTAAACAGGATAAAAAAATTTTTAGAAGAGATGTTTTTAACTGAGTTTCTGAAAAAGGCACCGGACGCAATGCAGCAGTATTAGTAGGAAAATTTTACTTATCCACCATTCCTGTGGATAACCTTGTGTATTACCGTTAGAAAAATCATCTCATCCCAGCCCTGATGCGGCTTTTCCAGTTTTTGTTTGCATTCTCGACGCCAGTGGAAATGTTATTTTTATCATTAAGTTAGCTAAAATCAATAGGCCAATATTGGACGGCAAATGGTTCAGTGGATATGACTGAAAAAATGCGCTGATTTGAGAAATGTCAACACGTTCTTGGGGATAAATTACATTTCTATAACTTGACTATTAGCCCTTATCGATATACCCGCGCTATTGGAGCAATAGTTGTTTTAAAATTAAACAGTTACTCAAATTAGGTTTTTTACTGGTTTAATATACAGTATAATGGAAGTGGTAAAATACTGTCCAGCTCCACATAATAGAAATTGCGATCTTCATCGAACTTTATTTTCAGGTAGCGTGAATCATGAGTAAAACATTCAAACTAAACTCCGCTTTCCAACCCGCAGGCGATCAACCCGAGGCTATCAGGCGGTTGACTGAAGGGTTAGAGGATGGATTAGCTCACCAAACGCTGCTTGGGGTAACTGGCTCGGGTAAAACATTCACTATTGCTAACGTGATTGCCGAATTAGAAAGACCTACCATGATACTGGCGCCGAATAAGACGCTGGCGGCTCAGTTATATGGGGAGATGAAAGCCTTTTTTCCTGAGAATGCGGTGGAGTATTTCGTCTCTTATTATGATTATTATCAGCCGGAAGCTTATGTTCCCAGCTCGGATACCTTTATTGAAAAAGACGCATCGATAAACGAACATATTGAGCAGATGCGGCTGTCGGCCACCAAAGCTTTGTTGGAGCGGCGGGATGTGGTTCTGGTAGCTTCGGTATCTGCTATCTATGGTTTGGGCGATCCGGACGCCTATCTGAAAATGATGTTGCACCTGACGCGCGGCATGATTATCGATCAGCGTTCGATTTTGCAACGTCTGGCGGAATTGCAATACACCCGAAACGATCAGGTCTTTCAGCGCAGTACTTTTCGGGTGCGCGGTGAAGTAATTGATATCTTCCCGGCGGAGTCGGACGAGTACGCTCTGCGTATCGAATTGTTTGATGATGAAGTGGAGCGTCTGTCGGTTTTTGACCCGTTGACTGGTCAGGTTCAGCAGGTGGTTCCCCGTTTCACTATCTATCCTAAAACTCACTATGTCACGCCGCGGGAACGCATACTGGAAGCTATTGAAGGTATTAAAGTTGAACTGGCAGATCGCCGCCGGGTACTACTGGCAAATGACAAGTTGGTGGAAGAGCAGCGTCTGAGTCAACGAACCCAGTTTGATATAGAGATGATGAATGAGCTGGGCTATTGCTCCGGCATCGAAAACTATTCACGCTATCTATCGGGGCGTGGAGAAGGTGCACCACCTCCAACTCTGTTTGATTACCTACCGGCGGATGGCTTGCTGGTGATTGATGAATCTCACGTAACCGTGCCTCAGCTAGGCGGTATGTATCGAGGTGACCGGGCGCGTAAAGAGACGCTGGTGGAATATGGCTTCCGTTTGCCTTCTGCATTAGACAACCGTCCGCTGCGATTTGAAGAATTTGAACAATTAGCTCCGCAAACCATTTATGTGTCTGCTACACCCGGAAATTATGAGCTGGAAAAATCCGGTAGTGAAGTTATCGATCAGGTAGTACGTCCTACGGGGTTATTGGATCCACTCATTGAAGTACGTCCTGTTACTACTCAGGTGGATGACTTACTGTCTGAAATTCGTATTCGGGTGGAGAAGAACGAGCGGGTGTTGGTCACTACGCTTACCAAACGGATGGCAGAAGATTTAACCGAATATCTGGAAGAGCATGGAGAGCGGGTACGCTATCTGCACTCGGATATTGATACTGTTGAGCGGGTGGAGATTATTCGCGACCTGCGATTAGGTGAGTTTGATGTACTGGTAGGGATCAACCTGTTGCGGGAAGGTCTGGATATGCCAGAAGTTTCATTAGTGGCGATTTTAGATGCAGATAAAGAAGGGTTCCTGCGTTCTGAACGTTCACTGATTCAGACTATTGGTCGTGCGGCGCGTAATCTAAACGGCAAAGCGATTCTCTACGGCGATAGAGTGACTAACTCGATGGCGAAGGCCATTGATGAAACCGAACGTCGCAGAGCGCGGCAGATAGCCTATAATGAGGCTAACGGAATTGTTCCACAAGGATTGAATAAATCGATTGAGGATATTCTGGAGCTGGGTCAGGGATTAGGTACGCTGAAACATGCTAAAGGCCGGGGTAAGAAGAAAGCGGCAGAGCCAGAGGCTGATTACACAGCACTGACACCGCAGGCATTGGATAAAAAGATTCGCGAACTGGAAGGCAAAATGTATCAGCATGCGCAGAATCTTGAGTTTGAAGATGCGGCTCAGTTACGGGATCAGTTACAGAAGCTGCGGGAGCAGTTTATAGCGATATCGTAATCATTGATTGGTCGGTCCGTGTAAGCGATTAAGGAGAAGTAATGTCGTTTCCAATGTTTAAATATCATCCGGATCCTCTTGAGACCGGCAGCATTGTTCAATCTGATGTTGAATGCATCTGCTGTGGTCAGGCTCGAGGTTATATTTATACCGGCCCGGTTTATGCCATTGAAGAATATGATGAATGTCTGTGTCCCTGGTGCATCAGTGACGGTTCCGCACATAAGACATTAGATGTCAGCTTCACCGATGAAAGTGGTATTGGTGGTTATGGTGATTGGGATGATATTCCTGATGAGGCAGTAGAAGAGGTCGCATACCGTACGCCAGGTTTTTCTGGCTGGCAGCAAGAACAGTGGTGGACTCATTGTGGCGATGCAGCACAGTTTATCGGACGAGTTGGTCAAAAAGAGCTGAAGGCGTTTGGTACTCAAGCGATTACTGCAATTCAAGACTCTACCGGATTGCCTGATGGCCCTGAATGGGATAACTTTTTCTCCGCGTTAGATAAAGATGGCTCACCGACGGCCTATCTATTCCGGTGTACCAAATGTGGCGAGTTAGGCGGTTATCAGGACTGCGACTAAAAATTTTGAAATGAATAATTAGTGATTGTATCCGGACATACCAGAATTTTAATGTGTGTGATGCTAACTTAGTCTGATTATCAATAAAGGCGGCCAGTTGGCCGCCTTTATGCACGATGATGTTATCTAAAATGTCGGAATCCACCAACCCGTCCCTGAAACCCATGAGACAGGTTGCCTCGATCGAACTGGTGCATATTCTCCATGCGGTTTCCTCCACCCTGGAATTGCCCGCTACCTAAACGACTGCCGTCAAAGTTTTGATTACTATTCTGACGTGTCTGAATACGATTTTGTCGGTTTTGTTGGATGTTACTCCGGTTAATATCAGCAGAAGAGGAGTAACTGCGATCTTCTGTACGTTGATTAGCTCGGGTACGGGCCAATTGGTCGCGATCTACCCCGGCATTTGATGGCGGTGTGACTTGTTTAAGCTGACCATTAGACTGAACCTGCTGCCAACCCTGACCCTTATCATAGCGATAAACATGACCATCTTTACCTGCGTAGAAGCCATTATCAGTATTGACGTGTCCACCATGAGTAATTTGACCCGTGCTGGCATCATAATGCACATAGCCCGAACCATGAGCATTACCGGCAATCCCCTGACTGTTAAACGCGCGAGCGGAAGTCGCTCCCTGATCGGTACGGGTGGCCACATGAGCATTGTCAGTTACGCGGCCTGTACGCGTATTGACGCTGGTTCTATTGTTGGCGCCAATGGCATTTCCGGTATCCGGGTTGGCGATAGCTGCGCCATGAGAGGCAACAGCTCTGCCAGTTTGTGGGTTATAACGCACGTTGCCAGCAACCCCTGATTTAATTCCGGTGTAATCATTGATATTGCGGGCAGCGTAACCATAGCCATGAGTGCCAGTAGCCTGATTGTAAAAACTGCCTCTGACGCCAGTGCCATAGTTTCCGGTCCACGGATTGGACCAGTCGGTACGAACGCCTTGTGCAACAGTATTTCCCCAACGGCCATATACATTACTGATGGCAACAGAAGGGCCGTCATACCATGGCGTAGGGCCATCCCAGTCATACCATGGTCCCCATGATGGACCATACCAGGCGGATGCCCATGCCCACCCGGCAATAAAGCCAACGGACCAGCCAACGTAGGGGTCATAACCAAAAGCAGCATTATAACCATAGGTGGCAGGGCAGCCGTACCAAACGTTACCAACCCAGGCATTGCAGGGATAACCAGTTCCATAAACCACCACGTTATTACTGACTACAGTACCGTAATAACCAGGGGTATAACCAACATACACTATGCTGGTTGTGTGACCATATACATGAACATAGGTGACATAGTGAATGGGTGATGAGGCAGGGATGGTATAAATTATCGCCGGAACCGACAGCGCTACAGACCAAGGTCCGGTAGATGAAGTAGCCGTAAACCAAATACCGTTTTGTACTGCATAAAACAGATTAGGGCTCACTTCAATCACTGGAAGGGCGCTATTGGCGGCGTAGTGAAGGGTGGTGCCATCAATTGATTTAAACTGTGCTTTACCACCGTCATAGCTCACATTAAGTTTTGCCTGCTGAATATTAACGCTGGCGGTTTGTGGTATTGAATTAGCGATAAGTGATTCTTTTGCTTCAGGGGTTCCCGGTATTGACGCCAGTACCGCACTTTTTGGACTCAGCGACGGTATTTTAGCGAAATCCGCCGGTAATTTTTCGCCCGGAACATAGGTCCAGGGGCCTTTAGTGGAATCAGACGTAAACCAACGACCAGACAGTAAAACATACCAGGCATTATTGGTTGCTGAGTCAACAAACACATCGCCGCTGGTATTGGTTACATACATCAAGGCAGTATTTTCAATCGGGGCAAATTGAGGATCGCCATCAACCGTAATTAATTCTGTTGGTGTGGTTGCGGTATAAATAGTGGGGTATTTCCCTTCCGCTAACGATTTTTTCATTACATCGCCAAGTTTATCCATTACATCTACTGCCTTAGCTTTAACCGCTTCTTGCATCACTTGCTGAAATCCATCGGGAATGGTGGTCAGCGGTTGCCAGTTGCCATCCAGTTTAGCGGCAGACATCCAATGATTAGCAAAATAGATATACCAGCGGCTATCTTTTTCCAGCAGCAATGAGCGGGTATTTATCACCCGGCTGATACTTTCAATGGAAGTTGGTTTGGTAACTGGTTCACCGTCAACCAGCACTAACAGTGCAGGGGTGAGCGAGAAAATAATCTGTGGTGGTTTATTATCTACTGCAATACCGACCTGTTGATTCTCTGCCTGATTAATCGCCAGCGAAGCTTCGATCTGATCCAGATTAACCATCAGGTTTTTCTGTGGTAGCGCCTTTTTTACTAACGCCAGATAGTCATTTTGTTTATCCGGGGCGGTTGGAAAATTGGCTTTATCAATGCTGATATCGTGCAGTTGCGCCGTTCGGGCTGCCGTATTGGTATCAATCAGCGCTGAAAACCAGACTACGCCATAGTCTAACTGTGCTCTTTTTTTACCATTTTTATCCGTAACAGAACCCTTATTAACCGAGATTGCCAGACGGCCTTTCAAGGTATTACCTTCCAGACTATCCAGTTGTGGCTGGTAGAAAATGACGGGTATCTTGTCGATGGTATAGTTGTGTGGCCAGGGCGCCGTTTGTGCGCTGGTGTTTAGGTCGGGTGCTGGTGCTGTTTTTGCGGCCTGAACCGGAATCGCGACAGCAAGAGACAGACTAAGTAGTAAAGTAGTTAATCGGTAAGAACGAGAGAGAAACATAATTGTGCCTCATTGAAAAGCCAAAAGCGTTGTAGTTAACTGCGTGATTCATAATCGTATTTAACATATAGCGTACAAAGATGCTTTACTAGTTTCTTATGGTTATTTTTACCTTATTAATTATTTAAGCTTTAGGCATAAAGTGACCTTGGGCCAACGGCTTGTTATACTTAAACTTCGTCGTCAGCACAGGTCGTTAATTTTATTATGCAACATCAATCAAAAGATCCTCTCCACGGCATAACCCTCGAACGTCTGCTGACGATTCTGGTGGATAAATTCGGTTGGGAAGCATTGGCTCGTGAAGTCAATATCAACTGTTTTAAAAACGATCCCAGTATTAAATCTAGTCTGAAATTCTTACGCCGTACCCCATGGGCACGTAAACAGGTGGAAGATCTGTATATTCATCACCAGTTGAGTAATCAGGTAACTAAAGGGGATGAGGTGGAAAGTCCTTGGGGGAAGTGGGAGAAGTAGTAAGTTTTTTGCTACTGTCTACAAAACCAACAACTCTTCCTGATTGGCAATTAATCGATCCTGCGACGACACTAATCCCTCAATAAGCTAAACATCTGATTCACCTGTCGTTTAACCTGCTAATCCATATGGTTTTCAGGGTGATATAACAATTTACTGTTATACTTATTTAATTCACCTGACAGGAATGTCTACGTCGGTGTATCAGGATTGATAGCAGACAATTAAGTCTAAAAGGGAGAATCAACATGAAATCAGCATTTATCAAAACACTGGGCGTCGCTTGCATTGTATTAAGCATGGCAGGGTGCGCATCGAATATCTCTTCAAGTTCATACAATGATAAGCAAGTAGGGCAGGCCAGTCGCACTTATGCGGGAGTAATTGTCAGTTCAAGAGTGGTTGATGTAGAAGGTAACAGCAGTATTGGCGGGCTGGTTGGTTCAGCGGCCGGTGGTGTGGCTGGCTCTGCTATTGGCGGCGGTTTCCGGGCTAATGCGCTGGGAGCGATCGGCGGTGCTTTACTGGGGGGAATGCTGGGTTCATCTCTGGAAAGCAGTGCTTCTAAGCAACAGGCAATTGAGTATGTAATTCAAACCGAAAGCAACGGCATGATTACCGTAGCTCAGGGCATGGATCAACCGTTGTCTAACGGTCAAAAAGTACTGGTCATTGAAGGTAAACCAACTCGCGTTGTGGCAGATACCCGTACTCAGAAATAATCGAATAATTGAAATAAAAAAGTGCGAGAGATGAATAATCCTCGCGCTTTTTTATGTTGTGTTATCTGCCGAATTTTTGCAGTGCCGCTTCCAGCGCTTTATGTAGCATTTCACGATCGTGACGGTATGGGATATCTTCCGCTTCCAGAGGCTGTTGAACAATGACCTTATCGGTAATGCCTTCCGGGCTGGTGTGCGGACCAATAATTATACCGTCAATTTTTCGTCCACCGATGGCTTGCTCGATGATATCCATTTTATCTTTCAGGCGAAGTGCCGCAGCGGCCGGGCTTAGTTCTTTAGCCAGATTGCCAATATAAATAATCTTAGCTTTACTACGATGCAGCGCCTGAGCGATTTCAGTGAGTAACAATGGCGGCAGTAGACTGGTCATAAAGCTTCCGGGGCCGATTAAAATCAGTTCTGCTTCATCAATGGCTTCGATGGCTTCGCGGGTTGCCGGAACATGAGGTTCCAATAACAGTTGTTCTGGCATCTGTTTCAGACTGTCGACATTCACTTCGCCGTAAACCACATTACCTTCCACATCGACGGCAGCCAGATCTACAGGATGCTCCGACATGGGGATCAGATAGGCTCGTACTTTTAACAAATTACGAATCAGATTTATGGCTTCTAAAGGGCGAACGCTAAGGTTATCCAGCGCCTTAAGCATCAGATTACCCAGATTATGTCCTGCAAGCTCACCGTTGCCGCTAAAGCGGTATTCAAACATGGTGGAGGCTACGCTGGGTTCAGTAATGAGCTGATTAAGGCAGCTACGAGTATCGCCCCAGGCAATTCCGCCTTCTGATTTGCGGATGCGTCCTGTTGAGCCACCGTTATCGGTAGTGGTCACAATGCCGGTAAGACGAGAGCCTAAAGGAGAGAGTGCCGACATTACCCGGCCTAAACCATGTCCTCCGCCAAGCGCCACCACATGTTCCAGATCGCTTAAGGTGCGATTACGCATAACATTCCTTTTTGTGAAGCTTATTTTTGCGGCATAAGTTAACCGATTTTGAAACAAAAGGCGAAATCTGCGTGATTTTGCATGACATGGGTCAACATTGACCTATATCAAGCTGCATCATTGGGTTTTTCAGTAAGGTGCTTGCAAATAAATTGAAGAATAAACGTTGTATAAATAATTACATAACGATTTATAATTCTGGCAGTAAGTGAAATTACGCATTAGTATCTATATATTGCTCTGTTAATCACTCAGTTGTTAGTCATCAACCGATTTAGAGCATACAATGAAATGAAACTCTGAGCTGCTTCGACCTAAGTCAGTCAATGATATGGTGCTGCAGCCGTGGCTTAACGTCACCAGGGTGTATGGTAGAAATGCCTGCGCCTCCCGATATTGGAAAGGTGTTTTATGGTATCGCAATTGACCGATGCTTTTGATCGCAAATTTTATTATTTGCGCTTATCTATTACCGATGTTTGCAACTTTCGTTGCAACTACTGTTTGCCTGATGGTTATAAACCAAATTCAAACAAGCGGTTCCTTACTCTTGACGAAATTAAACGCGTTGGCCGTGGCTTTGCTGAACTCGGAACGGAGAAAGTCCGTCTGACCGGTGGCGAACCTACATTACGCCGCGATTTCGTTGATATCGTTGCAGCAATCCGTGAAAATTCGGCTATTAAAACACTGGCGGTAACCACCAACGGTTATCGGATGGCAAGAGATATTCAGAGCTGGAAAGATGCGGGTTTAACCTCGGTGAACGTCAGCGTCGATAGTCTGGATGCGCGTCAGTTTCACGCTATTACCGGTCAGGACAAGTTCCGTCAGGTGATGGAAGGTATCGATGCCGGTTTTGCTGCCGGATTCAAAAAAATCAAAGTAAATACTGTGTTGATGCGTGATGTGAACGATCGCAGCCTGGCTACTTTCCTCGACTGGATTAAGCATCGTCCAATTCAACTACGTTTTATTGAACTAATGGAAACCGGAGAAGGAACTGACTTGTTCCGTAAACATCATGTTTCCGGTGAAGTGATCCGTCAGCAACTGCTGGAAAGAGGCTGGCAACAAGCTATCCGCAGCCGTA
This sequence comes from Limnobaculum xujianqingii, assembly GCF_013394855.1. Lineage (NCBI taxonomy): Bacteria > Pseudomonadati > Pseudomonadota > Gammaproteobacteria > Enterobacterales > Budviciaceae > Limnobaculum > Limnobaculum xujianqingii. The sequence continues at coordinate 1,026,426 of NZ_JABMLK010000002.1, forward strand.
GCGATGGTCCGGCACAAGTATTTAACCATCCTGATTATCAGGGCGAAATCGGCCTGATCATGCCTTATGAAAAAGATTTCTGTCTGAGCTGTAACCGCCTGCGGGTTTCTGCGGTAGGTAATTTACACCTTTGCCTGTTTGGTGAGCACGGTATTTCACTGCGCGACCTGCTGGAAGAGGATAATCAGCTCGAAGCGTTAAAAGATCGCATTCAGGAAAAACTTCAAACTAAAAAGCAGACACACTTCCTGCATCAGGGTAATAGCGGCATTACGCAAAACCTGTCATTTATTGGCGGTTGATAACTCGCAAAATCGGGTTATCAACAGACATTATGATTTAAGGAGCCTACATGGGACATGCAGCCAGCGAATTTATTCCAGTATCCATTGCGGTATTAACCGTTTCTGATTCCCGTGGGGAAGCAGAGGATACTTCTGGTCATTATCTGGTGGAAGCGGCCAAACAGGTCGGCCATCAGATGGTTGATAAACGTATTATTAAAGACAATATCTATCAAATTCGAGCAGTAATTTCTGGCTGGATAGCCGATGAATCTGTGCAGGCGGTAGTGATTACCGGCGGCACCGGTTTTACCACCAGAGATAATACTCCGGAAGCTATTCTACCGCTGTTTGATCGCGAAGTTGAAGGCTTTGGTGAGCTGTTTCGAATGATGTCTTATGAAGACATTGGGACTTCGACTATTCAGTCCCGCGCGTTGGCCGGTATTGCTAATCAAACTATTATTTTTGCAGTTCCTGGTTCAACTAATGCCTGCAAAATGGCATGGGAACGCATCATTGTCGAACAGTTGGATGCCTGCCATCGACCGTGTAACTTTTTACCTCACTTGAGCAAAAAACAGAGATAAGTCACGACATGTCACAATTAACCCATATTAATGCTTCTGGTGAAGCGCACATGGTGGATGTTTCCGCAAAAAGTGAAACGGTCAGAGAGGCCCGAGCTGAAGCATTTGTTGAGATGAAAGCAGAAACTCTGGCAATGATTATGCAGGGTAGCCATCACAAGGGTGACGTATTTGCCACCGCGCGTATCGCTGGTATTCAGGCTGCAAAAAGAACCTGGGAGTTAATCCCGCTTTGTCATCCACTGTTACTCAGTAAAGTGGAGGTTTCTCTTGAAGCACTGCCGGAAAGTAATCGGGTACGCATTGAGTCATGTTGTCGCTTAACAGGGAAAACCGGGGTTGAGATGGAAGCATTAACCGCCGCCTCGGTAGCCGCTCTGACGATTTACGATATGTGTAAAGCAGTCCAGAAAGATATGGTTATTGGCCCGGTAAGACTGTTGGCGAAAAGCGGCGGCAAGTCCGGTGACTTTTTGGCTGAAGGTGGGGCAGTAACAAAGGAAGATAAAACATCATGATTAAGGTGATATTTTTTGCTCAGGTCAGAGAGCTGGTGGGAATCGAACGGTTGGATCTTGCGGCGGAATACCCAACGGTAGAGGCGCTGCGTCAGGCACTGTGTACCCGTGGTAATAAATGGCCACTGGCGCTGGAGCCGGGAAAATTGCTGATGGCGGTTAATCAAACTTTAGTAACAGCCGATCATCCAATCGTTGATGGCGATGAAGTGGCATTCTTTCCACCGGTTACCGGAGGATAATAAAATGTCAGATATTAACAGCACTCGTATTACCGTAAGTCCGGCAGCGTTTCAGGTTGGCGATGAGTACCAGTGGTTGTCCCAGTGCAACGATGATGGGGCAGTGGTGACCTTCACCGGTAAAGTACGCAATCATAATTTAGGTGACAGCGTCAGCGCGCTAACTCTTGAGCACTATCCGGGCATGACAGAAAAATCATTGGCTGAGATTATTGAACAAGCCCGCCAGCGCTGGCCTTTACAGCGAGTTAGCCTGATTCATCGTATTGGTGAACTGTTTCCCGGCGATGAAATTGTGTTTGTCGGTGTAACCAGCGCCCACCGTAGTTCTGCTTTTGAAGCGGCAGAATTCATTATGGATTATTTGAAAACCAAAGCGCCTTTCTGGAAGCGGGAAGCGACTCAGGAAGGGGATCGCTGGGTTGAATCCCGCGATAGTGATAAGCAGGCCGCTGAGCGCTGGTAATAATCAGCCATATATTTAACGCTAAAAGCGTGCAGGGGAGAGGTTTGAAACGCCAATGACGTTTGAGACCAAACTATCTCCCTAATTTCCATCACATTCCCCGTTAAAAATGATATAATCTCCCGGTTTTATAAGCCTGTCTGAAGTTTATGGCAGGCTTTGTTTTTTTAGTTCTGAAGAGGTTTTGATGGCACGTATAGCAATGGTGTATCACAGTGGATACGGACATACGGCAAAAGTTGCCGAAGCAGTAGCAAAAGGATTAATGGAAATCAGTGGCACACAGGTTGATATATTGCCCATCGATGCAGAAGGAAATTTGCCAGAACAGGCATGGGTTATTCTTTCAGTTGCAAATGGCATCATCTTTGGCAGTCCAACCTATATGAGTGGGCCTTCCTGGCAGTTTAAGAAGTTTGCCGATGCCTCTTCTAAACCCTGGTCTGCACTATTGTGGAAAGATAAGCTGTTCGCCGGGTTTACCAACTCCGCCAGTATGAATGGTGACAAGCTCAGTACGCTGGACTATATGTTTCATCTCTCTCAGCAGCATGGCGGTATTTGGGCTGGCATGGGCATGCTGCCGTCCAACACCAAGGCGGCAACTCGTCAGGACGTTAACTATATTGCCGGTGTTTCCGGATTAATGACGGTTTCTCCGGCAGATGCTTCAGTAGAAGAGGCTCCGTTGTCTGGTGAACTGGAAACCGCTCGCCTGTTTGGTCAGCGTATTGCTCAGTTGGCGCAGCGCTGGTCGAGAGTGTAAATCATGTTCAGATGTCTGGTTAAAGGGGGGATTTCCATCTATCTTTACCAGACATTACGAAATTATTTTTGCCATCAGGTGTCATAATATGTGATAACCTTGGGTAAATTTAGTTGTTTTCACCCCTGTTTTTTGACTTATGAGATAAGAAGGACAAAATTAATGGATCCACGTCACAACGGTACTATCGTAGAACACGCCAATACCGGTATTCAGGCGTTTATGGCTCAGGTCTACGGATGGATGACCTGCGGTCTGTTATTGACTGCATTTACTGCCTGGTTCGTTACCGGAACTGCGCTTCAGTCGTTCATTTTCTCCAGCAATATCACCTTTTTTGGTCTGATTATTGTGCAACTGGGCGTGGTATTTTTCCTGTCCGGTATGCTTAACCGTATTAGCGGCTCTTTAGCCACGACACTGTTTATGCTCTATTCGGTTCTGACCGGATTAACCTTATCCAGTATCTTTATTGCTTATACCAGTAGCTCAATTGCCAGTACTTTCTTTGTTACTGCCGGTACTTTTGGTGCCATGAGCGTATACGGATATACCACTAAGCGTGACTTAAGCAAGTTAGGCAGCATGATGATCATGGGCCTGATCGGTATTCTTCTGGCTTCTGTGGTAAATATTTTCCTTAAGAGCCCGGCTCTGACCTGGGCTATCACTTATATCGGTGTGATTGTGTTTGTTGGCTTAACTGCTTATGACACACAAAAACTGAAAGCGATTGGTGAGCAAGTTTCTATTGATGACAGAGAAGGTTACCGTAAGTCTTCTATTATGGGCGCTTTGACGCTGTATTTAGACTTCATCAACCTGTTCTTAATGCTGCTGCGTATTTTAGGCGACCGTCGCTAATATCATCAGTAAAATTATATTTAATAAGGGCGCGATTTCGCGCCCTTATTGTTTTTAAAAAGTCGATAATCAATCGTTAATTAGCGAAATCCTGAATAGTTACACTAACTGAAGGAAGTTCTGTTATACTGACCGCATTCGGCGTACTTCGGTCTACGCCATATTCCTCGCGGTAATGCCTCAACGTCATTCCTCGTAATAATAATCTCGTCAGGACCGTAGCAAACGACTATTCCTCTACGGAATGTTTGCCGGGCGAGTCTGGAGTTTTTCCTTATATGTCTTTTAATTCACTCGGCTTAAGTGCCGATATTTTGCGCGCGGTTGAAGAACAGGGTTATCGCGATCCTACACCTATTCAACAGCAGGCGATTCCTGTTGTTTTATCGGGCCGCGACTTAATGGCCTGTGCGCAAACGGGAACGGGTAAAACCGCTGGTTTTACACTCCCTCTGTTACAGCGTTTAACGGCAAGCGGTGAAGCAGCTCGCGGCCGTCGCCCTGTCAGGGCTCTGATTTTGACCCCAACTCGTGAGCTGGCTGCTCAGGTTGGTGAAAATGTGCGTGATTATAGCCGCCATTTAAATATTCGTTCTTTGGTGGTTTTCGGTGGCGTTAGTATTAATCCACAGATGATGAAACTGCGTGGGGGTGTCGATGTACTGGTGGCGACACCGGGGCGTTTGTTAGATCTGGAACATCAGAATGCCGTTGATTTATCTAAAGTCGAAATTCTGGTACTGGACGAAGCAGACCGCATGCTGGATATGGGCTTTATTCACGATATTCGTCGTGTTTTAGCTAAACTGCCTGCCAAACGCCAGAACCTGCTGTTTTCTGCGACCTTCTCTGATGAGATTAAAGGACTGGCATCTAAATTGCTGCACAATCCAGCTTCTGTCGAAGTGGCAAAACGTAATACGCCATCAGAACTGGTGGATCAGAAAGTCCACTTTGTTGATAAAAAACGTAAGCGTGAATTGCTGTCACAAATGATTGGTGAAGGCCAGTGGCAACAGGTGCTGGTATTTACCCGTACAAAACACGGCGCTAACCATTTGGCAGAACAGCTGAATAAAGATGGTATTACTGCTTCAGCTATTCACGGTAATAAAAGTCAGGGCGCCCGCACCCGCGCGTTGGATGAGTTTAAGAACGGTAAAATTCGCGTACTGGTTGCTACTGATATTGCTGCTCGTGGTCTGGATATCGATCATCTGCCTCACGTAGTTAACTATGAGCTGCCAAACGTACCGGAAGATTATGTTCACCGCATTGGTCGTACCGGTCGTGCAGAATGTACCGGAGAGGCAGTTTCTTTAGTTTGTGTTGATGAACATAAACTGCTGCGTGATATTGAACGCTTACTGAAGTTTGAAGTTGCGCGTATCGCGTTACCGGGTTATGAGCCAGATCCAACTATTAAAGCCGAACCGATTATCAATGGTCGTCAGGGCAGAGGTCAGGGACAAGGACAAGGTGGACGTCCAAATTCAGGTCGCTCTCGTCCGGCAACTGGTCAAACAGCAGGTCGTAGTGACAATAGTCCATGGGGTAATAAATCTGAAGGACGAGGTGACAATAAGCCACGTAATCAGAAGCCCCGCTCGGATAAACCTGCTCAACAAAGACGCGCTTCGTTCGCTGGCGCTCGCCGTTCGGAGTCAGCGGGTAGTTAAATACTGCTAGTAAATTTGATGTAGAAAGGCCACAGGCATATACCTGTGGCCTTTTGGATAAAGATGAAGCCTGATGGCTTACTTTTGTGTCTTAAAATAGCTAATAGTCCGGCCAGGCCCGACACGCACTGTAGCTAAGTAGATGGCTCTTCCGGCCGAGCATGTTGTTGATATGGGTACGTAGATTTTACGACCGGAATATCCATTGATGCTATGTAATAGTAATCAAAAAGGCCACGAACATAAATTGTTGGTGGCCTTTATTATTGTGTACAGACTAATCAGTTATTAATTCCCTGACTACGCAAGTAATCATCATAATTACCGCTGAAGTCGGTGACTTTCTCTGGTGTAATTTCGATGATACGTGTTGCCAGTGAGCTAACAAATTCACGGTCGTGAGAGACGAAAATCAGCGTTCCCTGATACAGCTCCAGCGCCATATTCAGTGATTCGATAGATTCCATATCCAGGTGGTTGGTTGGTTCGTCCATAATCAGAATGTTAGGACGAGTCATCATCAGTTTACCAAACAGCATGCGGCCTTTTTCACCACCGGACAGAACTTTGATCGACTTCTTGATATCGTCCTGAGAGAACAACAGACGACCTAATACGCTGCGTACCGATTGTTCATCATCGTTAGGCTGCATCCACAGGCTCATCCAGTCAAACACGGTCATATCGATTTCAAAATCAGAGGCGTGATCCTGAGCATAATAACCAATGCTGGCGTTTTCAGACCATTTCAGGCGTCCTGAATCTGGCGTTAGTTCACCCATTAAGGTTTTCAGCAGGGTAGTTTTACCCACGCCGTTGGTACCCAGTACCGCAACTTTTTCACCCACTTCCAGCATCATATTGATGTTTTTGAACAGTGGGGCGTTACCGTCATAACCTTTTGACAGGTTTTCCACTTCTAGCGCATTACGGAATAGTTTCTTATCCTGTTCAAAACGGATAAATGGATTCTGACGGCTGGAAGCCTTCACTTCTTCCAACTGAATCTTATCTATTTGACGTGCACGGGATGTGGCCTGACGAGATTTTGAGGCGTTGGCACTAAAGCGGCTAACGAAAGATTGCAGTTCGTTAATCTGAGCTTTTTTCTTAGCATTGTCTGCCAGCAGACGCTCGCGAGCCTGAGTTGAAGCGGTCATATACTCATCATAGTTACCCGGATAGACACGAAGTTCACCGTAGTCCAAATCGGCCATGTGGGTACATACCATATTCAGAAAGTGACGGTCATGGGAAATGATGATCATGGTGCTGTTACGGTCGTTCAGCGTTTGTTCCAACCAGCGAATGGTATCAATATCCAGGTTGTTGGTTGGTTCGTCGAGCAGCAGAATATCCGGATCGGCAAATAGAGCCTGAGCCAGTAATACCCGCAGTTTCCAGCCGGGAGCGACTTCGCTCATTGGGCCATAGTGCTGTTCTACCGGAATACCGACACCTAATAACAGTTCACCGGCACGGGACTCCGCAGTATATCCATCCATCTCACCGTATTGAACTTCCTGATCGGCAACTTTTAACCCATCTTCTTCACTCATTTCTGGCAGATTATAGATGCGGTCACGCTCTTCTTTGACTTGCCAAAGTTCAGAGTGGCCCATAATCACGGTATCCAGCACACTGTACTCTTCATAGGCGAACTGATCTTGTTTCAGTTTACCTAAGCGTTCGTTTGGATCGAGGAATACGTTACCGCCAGAAGGGGCTAAGTCTCCACCCAGAATCTTCATAAAGGTGGATTTACCACTACCGTTAGCACCAATTAAACCGTAGCGATTACCGCCGCCAAATTTGACCGAAATGTTTTCAAACAGCGGCTTGGAGCCAAACTGCATAGTAATATTATTGCTAATTAACAAGACGAATACTCATAGTTGAAAGTGTGATATTAGGCACATTATGCCACAGATTGCGGTCGTTTAGGCATCCCTGTGAGCAGACTATTTTTTCTGCATATTTTTGGAGTATTTATAACAAGGAATAATTAAATTCTATAAATAGAAAAAGGGGCATCAATTAATTTCATATTTTATTATTTTATTGTGTTTATCTACTGAACCCATTGTCAGACAGCGGTCTCAGCAATATGATGCACCGATTATAGCTATTATTTTATTTTTGGCAGGGAGTGCTGAAATGCCGGTCATTCTGGTTGTACTTATTCAAATCATGTGTGGCGTTCACGTGGTGAAAACCGGGCAGGAACGTTATTGGTTATATCTTATCATTGGTTTACCGGGTATTGGTTGTGCGGTATATGCACTGGCAATTTTATTACCGGACCTGTTAGGCAGTCGCGATGGAAAACGGCTGATAGGCAAAGCTCAGGATAAAATGGATCCGGAGCGTCATGTGCGTATGCTGCGTGATGAACTGGTGATTACTGAAACCAGTCAAAACTATGTGCGTTTAGCGGATGAGCTGTTACGTATTGGCAGAGCGCAGGAAGCGGCGACAAATTATCAAAAAGCCTTAACCGGCATCTTCGTTCAGGACCCCGATATTTTAATTAAGCTGGCTCAGGCACAGTTTGATAATAACGATCCGGTCTCCTGTCAGAAAACTCTGGAAATATTAATTGATGCTAATCCTGATTATCGCTCTCAGGATGGTCATTTGCTGTATGCCAGATCGCTACAGCAAATCGGCGATCTTGATAAAGCAGAAGATGAATTCAGAGTATTGGTTGAGTACTACACCGGACCAGAAGCGCGTTTTCGTTATTACCAGTTACTGGTCGAGAAGGGCGATAAGCTGGAAGCTAAACATCAGCTGGAAACCATTGCCGTTATGGCCCGCCGCGCTAAACCGCACTATCGTAAAATGCATAAAGAATGGCTGACGAAAGTGAATCAGGAGTTGAAGGCGCTGGGGTAATGCTGGATTTTTTACTTAATGAAGTAGTCTGTAGTTGTGGTATGAGAATGCTGGTGTATTTGTTGGTTTCAGTGAATATTCCGGCCGTAAAAACTATATGTATATATCAGCACTGTGCTCGGCCGGGAAACAATCTGTACTTAAGCCCAGAGTGCGTTGGGCCTAGCCTGCCTAGGGGCGCTTCGTTGGCTTACGCCAAGTCGACCCCAACGGTAGTCTCTCCCAACGATTAAGTTTTTAAATGTTGTTTTAATAAAATAGCCCGCGATGCGGGCTATTTTGCTTTTATCTTATATCAGGCGAACCGTTTACGTCTTTGTCCCTCGGCGTCAGCCGCCCTTAACGCCGCCAGTACATTTTCGGGGGTAATCTCATGTGGTTCGTTATGGATGGTTTCTCCATGACTGCATGAGGCTTCAGCTACTTTCATCAAATCGTCATCGCTGACCTGTTTTAGTCCGATATCTTCCAGCGTAGTTGGCAGTCCGACATCACGGCAGAAGTTATACACCGTATTAATCACTTCGGGTTCCCGGTCGGTGAGCATTAGCATTGCCAGTGTGCCAAAGGCGACTTTCTCGCCGTGCCAGTAGCTGTGAGTTTGTGGCAACACGGTTAATCCATTATGAATAGCGTGTGCCGCAGCCAGACCGCCACTTTCGAAACCTAATCCGGAGAGCAGGGTATTAGCTTCAATAACGTGTTCCAGTGCCGGAGTGACCTGCTGTTGTTCGCAGGCGGATTTTGCCAACACACCATATTGCAACAAAGTGTCATAACATAAACGTGCCAGACCATAAGCTGACATAGGGCCAGGGCGGCCAGTCATATTGCCTGCCATTTTTATGCGGCAATCTTCTGCTTCAAACCAGGTTGCCAGCGCATCGCCAATACCAGAGACCAGAAAACGTACCGGTGCCTGTGCGATAATTTTTGAATCAACCAGTACCACATCAGGGTTACGAGGGATCATCATATAACGCTTGAATTTTCCTTCCTGAGTGTAAATCACCACTAAAGAGCTACAGGGTGCATCGGTAGAGGCCAGCGTAGGGACAATAGCAATAGGTAATTTAAGGAATGCGCCGGTTGCTTTAGCGGTATCCAGCGTTTTCCCACCGCCAATACCAACAATCACCTCAGCACCATAGTTTTGTGCTAATGCCGAAATACGATCGATCTCTTCATCAGAACATTCGCTGTTAAATACCTCAACCTGACAGGCGATTTTACCTTCCAGCGCTTTAGCAATATCACTGCCCAGCTTTTGATGAACGACGGGATCTTGCAGAATTAAAGCCTTCTGGCCTAAACGTGATAACTCATCACCCAAACATTTCTCAACAGCCCCGGAACCTTGTACATAGCGACCGGGGAAAATAGCAGTAGTAATCATTTTAGCTCCTTAATAGTGATAAAAATGGTTACCAATGCTTTTTGTTCTTTATATGGAACTAATGTTCTGTATGTAAGTATGTTCTTCCTGAAATTATTCTTCGTCAACTTCAGAATGATGAAAGTTGCGTCAGCTCACAGATATTCAACTTTGACAATTTACCCCATTGACTCTTTTATACAGCACGAGGAATATTGTTCTGTATATTGAATGTTTGTTCTATATACAGAACAAATTGCGTAACAATGAATAACAAACAACTAACGTACTCACGTTTTTTTATCATTTAGCGGTTGAACCAAGGAACATAGTAATGAGCACAGATTCAAGTAAACCTATTCCTAAAGGGCGCTGGATGCATATCATTCCGGCAACCATTTTGGTCTATATCGTGGCTTATATGGACCGAACCAATATCGCAATCGGTATTGCCGGTGGTATGGATAAAGACTTAGGCATGACGGCATCGTTCGCCGGACTGGTGGCAGGAATATTTTTTATTGGTTATATCTTCCTGCAAATACCCGGCGGTCATATTGCAGAACGCTATAGCGCCAAGAAGTTTATTGCCTGGACGATTGTCGCCTGGGGAGGATTTGCCCTGCTAACCGGCTTTGTGCAAAACCCGACTCAGCTATTAATTATCCGTTTTATTCTCGGGGTTGCTGAAGGTGGGGTGTACCCGGCCATTCTGGCATTAATTGGTCACTGGTTTCCTAACGAAGAGCGGGCCAGAGCCATTGCCTTTTTCCAGATGAACCTGGCGGTTGCCTCGATTATCACAGGTCCACTGTCTGGCTGGCTAATTGAGCTGCACGGCTGGCGTGAAATGTTCATCATTGAAGGGGTATTATCACTGGCACTGCTGTTTGTCTGGATGCCACTGGTATCTGATCATCCTCATCAGGCGAAATGGCTGGATCCACGGGAACGTGAGTGGATAGAGAAAAAGCTGGAAGAAGATCGTATGGGAGCTTCCATTGATGATAAAGCCAGCATCAGTACCATCATTCGTAGTCCAAACCTCTGGAAACTGATTGGTATCTATTTCTTTGTTCAGGTCGGATTCTATGGCTTCGCACTGTGGATGCCTAATCTGATTAAAAACCTGACGGGTAGCGGTATGACTATGGTGGGCATGTTGACCGCTGCGCCTTATGTGCTGTGTATCTTCGGTCAATACTATATCGCCAAATGGTGTGATAAAACCATGAACCGTCGCCTGTATACCGCGATTCCTCTGGTTGGTTTTGCTGTTTGTTTAACCCTTTCTCTGTTGCTGAAAGAGAGTATCTGGCTTTCTTATGGCGTAATGGTGCTGTGTGGCTTCTTCTTGCAGGCTTATGCCGGCCCATTCTGGACTCTTCCACCACTGCTGTTCCCATCCAATGTATTAGGCGGTGTGCGTGGCACTATAAACGCACTGGGTAATCTGGGCGGATTTATTGGTCCATATCTGGTGGGTCTGTTAACCATGACCGTTAGCCAAACAGCAGGCATGTTTGTACTGGTTGCCGCTTTAATGATAGCCGTCTTCCTATTGTTTACGCTGCCAGCGATTACCGCCCGGCCGCTGAAGAAATAATTAGTAATGTCGTGATGAATTAATAAATAAAGGAATCTCAAAATGAAACAGAAATGCCAAGGCGCACGTGATTTATGGTCGCAGTTGGATGCACTGCGAATGGGAATGAACTACAGCAAAGAAGATACTCAAAAGCCTCAGGTGTTGATTGATGACTGTTATGGCGAAAGCCATCCGGGAAGTTTTCATCTTAATGAGCTGGGTTATGAAACCATGCTGGGTGTTCATGAAAGCGGCGGCCGTGCAGTACGTCATCATGTTACCGATATATGTGATGGTTGGGGGCAGGGGCATGATGGTATGAACTACATTTTGGCCTCGCGGGAAGCGATTGCCAATATGGTGGAGATTCATGCATCCGTGGTGCCTTATGACGGTGCCGTGTTGATTTCCAGCTGTGACAAATCAGTTCCGGCCCATTTGATTGCTGCCGCTCGTCTGGATATGCCATTGATTCATATTCCCGGCGGTTCTATGCGTCCGGCTCCGAATATGAGTACTTCTGATTTAGGCGGTCTGACGGCTAAGCTGAAGAAAGGTGAGATTAGTGTGAAGCAGGTGGAAGCGCATCAGCAGTGCGGCTGTCCTACTGCCGGTGCCTGTCAGTTTATGGGAACCGCCAGCACCATGCAGTGCATGTCGGAAGCCTTAGGTATGGCGTTGCCGGGTAGTGCAATCATGCCTTCCACTATGTCAGAGATCCGCCGGGTTGCTCGTGCGGCAGGACATCAGGCGATGTATCTGGCGGAAAAGAACATCACCTCAGCAAAAATATTAACGCCAGCGGCGTTTGAGAACGCGATTAAAGTACACGCGGCTATTGGCGGTAGTACCAATGCGCTGATTCATTTACCAGCCATTGCTCATGAGTTGGCTGGGAACTTAAGCCGGAAATTTTTGACCGCATCAACCATGACATTCCTTATCTCACCAACATTCAACCAAGTGGCGAGTACGTCACTGAGTTGTTCTGGTTTGCCGGTGGTGTACCAATGATTCAATGGTTACTGCGCGACAAACTGGATCTGGACGTCATGACGGTAACGGGACGTTCACTGGGAGATAACCTGGATATGCTACAGCAATCAGGATTCTTCGAACGTAATCAAGGCTATCTGGCTAACCATAAAGTGAAACCAGAAGAAGTGATTAGAAAGCCGGAGTCAGCCACCAAGAAGGGTTCCATCGCCATTCTTAAAGGCAATATTGCGCCAGATGGTGCAGTTATCAAATATGCCGCCTGTCGTGCCGATATGCATCAGCACGTGGGCCCGGCCAAAGTGTTCAACTCAGAGGAAGATGCACAGCAGGCAATCATTCATAACCGGGTGAATCCGGGGGATGTGCTGTTTATTCGCTACGAAGGACCGAAAGGTTCTGGCGCACCGGAAATGCTGATGACTACTGATGCCATTGTATATGACAACCGCCTGGATGGGCGAGTGGCACTGATTACCGATGGTCGTTTCTCCGGAGCTACCAGCGGTCCGTGTGTGGGACATGTTTCACCTGAAGCGGCTGACGGTGGGCCAATTGCGCTGGTGGAAGATGGCGATTTAATCGAAATGGATGTGCCGGCCCGTAAGCTGAATATCGTTGGTATTAATGGTGAACATAAAACCCCAGAGCAGATTGAAGTCGTTATGGCGGAACGTCAGGCTAAGTGGGTACGTCCGGACTATTCCCACCGTAAGGGTGTGTATAAGCAGTTCACCCAGCGTGCGGCTTCGTTAATGGCTGGTGCTTATACCAGTTAAGCCTCTACCAAAGTGGCTGGGTAAGTAAGGCTTCCGTCACTGTAAAAGGTGATGGAAGCAAAGTAATAGAGATGTAATTCATTAGCGATAAGACAGGATAATACAATGACTGACCTGAATAAGTTTAGAGGCGTTTTTCCTCCGGTGCCGACGATTTTTCATGCGGATGGACGACTGGACACCGTGGGAATGGGTGCGCTGATTGATAAATTAGTCAATGATGGCGTAGATGGCATGCTGATCCTTGGCAGCGGCGGTGAGTTTTGCCATATGCCAAAAGCACAGCGTTTTGAAGTGGCTGAGTTTGCGGTAAAACATATTGCCGGTCGGGTACCTGTATTATTGGGCATTAGTAGTCCGAGTACTCAGGAAGTGATTGAGTTTGGTCTGCATGCGGATAAGTTAGGCGTGGATGCAGTACTGGTACTAAACCCTTACTATGCATTACTTAACGATGAGTATATGTATAACCATTTCCGTACTGTAGCAGAGAGCATTCGTTCCCCGGTTATTCTGTATAACTTCCCTGCGTTAACCGGTCAGGATATCAGCGTGAATTTAATTGCCCGTCTGGTAAAAGAGGTGAGTAATATTATCGGTATTAAGGATACCGTGGATAATATTAGTCATGTACGTGAGGTGATTAATCAGGTGCGTCCGATTCGTCCGAACTTTGTGGTGTTCTCTGGCTACGATGAATATATGATGGATACCCTGATTATGGGCGGTAATGGCGCGATTCCGGCAACCTCTAACTTTGCCGCTCAGATTACTTGTGGAATCTATCGGGCGTTTAAAGCGAAAGATTATGAAACCATGTTTGAGCTACAGCGTCAGCTATCACGATTATCAACGGTATACAGCTTAGAAACGCCGTTCTTTGGCGTGATTAAACAAGCAATTAAACTTTGCGGATTGAATATTTCCACCGACGTTTTAGCACCAGTGCAAAAATTATCGGAAGAGAAAAAGCAGCAACTGATCAAGGTGTTAACTTTTTCCGGAGTAGCACATCAGGATCGCTAGTTCTTCTCTGTAGTAAAAACTGTTATTGAGAAAGCAATCAGACTTTCGCTTACCGGCGAAGGTCTGATGTTTTTTTGGAAAGCGTTATTGGGGAGCGTTATTCAGGTTATTTTAGCTGTTGAGCCAGCTGCTGTCCGGCTTCCATCACCAAAGATGCCAGGTACTCTCGCTTATCGTCCGGGATTTGGAAGGCTACGCCGGAGGTACTGATAGCGGCAATGGCTTTGCCTTGAGAGTTGAGCACCGGAACGGCAATACAGCGAACGCCCTGACTATCCTCTTCATTATCATAGGCCCACCCACGCACACGAATTTCTGCCAGTTCAGCTTTCAGCACATTAATGTCGGTAATGGTGGTATCAGTGATACGGGTGAGAATTTTATCTTCAGGCAAAAGAGCATCTACTTCTTCATCGCTTAAATGAGCCATCAGCGCTTTACCCAGGCCAGAGCTATACAGCGACAAACGTTTACCTTCCCAACTGCGGATAATAATTGCCTGTGGGCTTTCCAGTTTAGTCAGATAGATAGGTGATGATCCTTGCAACACCCCTAAATGGCAGGTCAAATTAGTTTTATCACGCAACGCAGTCAGCACCGGTAACGCGATTTTTTTGATGTCATATTGCTCAACGGCCTTATTACCAAGCTCATACAATCGCAGGCCAAGATAGTATTTATCATTGTCCTGACGCAACAGACCGTGGGCTACCATGCCGTTGAGTAAAGAAGATGTACTGCTTTTTGCAATGCCAACTCCCTGATAAATTTGGCTAAAGGTGGCACCATTTTTATCAGATAAAAAGTCACAAATACGAACAACTTTATCCAGCGCAGGAATTTGTGTAGTGATTGTTTTCATCGCGGCACTTATACAATAGGCATTGTTTAAAGGAGCTGAACAGAATTCAGAGTAGCCTATAGTATAACCAGTATATGGAATTAAATAAAACAGACATGAGAATCAAAGGGATATGACTACTGTTTCCCATGTCTGTTTTATGGTTAACCGATCAGTGGTGCAATGCACTATAACCATGTATCCCCATATAAATACCAACCGCGAAAATTAACATACCGGATAGATAAGGTGCTCTTCGCGCAATGCTGTTAAAACCACTCCAACGCTTAGCGGCCTGATGAATACTGATGGCAGCACCGACACCAACGCTAACCAGAGTAAGTGCCAGCCCGATGCTAAAGCAAACAACCAGCGTTGCACCCAGCGTTAGTGCTTTTAACTGGATACAAATTAGTAAAACAGTAATTGCGGCAGGACAGGGAATTAATCCTCCGGTCAGACCAAAAAGTAAAATCTGAAAGTTGGTCACTTTAGCGGTAATAAAACGACGTTTAATATCATTGGCGTGGGCCAGCGCATGGGCATCCTGATACTCTTGTGAGCTGTCATCTAAACCATCTGGTGTTGAGTGATGGTGGTCATGTTCATGAAATTCAAGCGAATATTCCTGCGTGTCATTATCGGGAGAGTAGGTTAGGCGTACCTGAAAGTCATGTGGCTCAGGTATGGGAAGGGTAGATAACATATCTCCATTTTGTTCTTCAAACCAAAAGGTTTGAGAATCACCGAATTCGCGTTCGGTTATCAGAGATAAATGATGCACTTTCCATGGTGTTCCACCAAGGGTACGCAAACGCCAATAGGGACCTGTTCCTTCCTCATCAATGGAGAGTTCGATACTTCCTTCTGTGGTTTCGATTATACGAGTTTCATCATGAGAATGATGATGACCTTGTTCCAGTTGCCACAATTTCTCACCGCGCCAGGTTCTCCAGATCATCCACACTGCAGTAGTCAGAATGATCGCTGCTGAAATCATTTGCAGCCAGGGTTCTACCGATTCGGCTGTAAATTTATTACTGATATACATGCCGCCAAAAGCGATAAGCCACACAATGGCCGTATGTGAAACTGTGGCCGCTAATCCCAGCATAATAGCCTGGCGAACGGTACCTTTAATCGCAATGATGAATGCTGCCATCATGGTTTTTGAATGACCAGGCTCAAGTCCGTGAAGTGCACCCAATAGAATTGCGCTGGGTATGAAAAACCAGGCATTACCCTGCTGTAATAAGGCGGTAAAATCTGTCATGAGAATAACTCTGGATGGTAAATAGCGAGTTTTCAAATTCTACTCCCCCCCAGTATAAAATACTACCCCCCAGTATGTGTTGGTGCTATAACAGCAATAAGAGATAGTGAAAGTGGAGATTGACTGTGTCACATACTATTCGGGACAAAGATAAGCTGAAGGCCAGAGCCAGTAAGATCCAGGGGCAGGTAACTGCACTTAAAAACATGCTCGACAGAGACCATGAATGTGCTGATGTTCTTCAACAAATAGCAGCTATCAGAGGTGCGGTTAACGGTTTGATGCGCGAAGTAATCAAAGGGCATTTGACTGAACATGTAGTACATCAGGATGATGTTACCCAGCGGGAAAACGATTTGGATGTGGTATTAAAAGTATTAACTACCTATATCAAATAGATATCCATTGTTAAATACCGGGCTTAGTTTCGGCTAAACCCGGTAGTCTTATCAACCAATGGTCATTAAACTGGCATTACCACCGGCTGCAGCAGTATTAATACTTAGCGCTCGTTCCAGTATCAAACGTTCCAATAAGATGTTGGTATCCCCATGGGCGAAACCCTGTACTGATAATATAGGTCCTTCACGTCGGGCGATTTGCTCACTGATGAGCTGTAATTTGTCGCTATCACCGTGGTAAAGCACACCATCGAACGCCACTTCGGTATTGTGCCAGTCGGCAACAAAACCAATTTGTGACTGAACCTGCTCTGGCAGGTTTTTGTGTAATGAACGGGTAAAATTATGATCTACCCACAACACCTTAGAACCGCAGGCCAGAACGGCTGCCAGTTGAATTAGCGCATCATGCTCTTCGTGATGTAAACACAAAATACGATGGCGAGGCATTAAGGCATAACTATTGCGTTCACCGGTAGGGCCGGTTAACAGGCGGATGGTTCCTGCCTGTGAATAGTTAGCATAGCTGTCACACAGGGCCGCCAGTGGACGATTCTCTTTCTTTAGCGCCCATTCTTTAAAGGTATTCAGTGGCTGCAATAACATTTCTTTGGTGCGAGTATCCACCAGACGCTCCCGATCGCTGCGGGATAGCGCTTTAGTAATGGCATCATCCGGGCGATGGGAGAGCAGGCGATAAAGATAGAGCGGGCCACCGGCTTTAGGCCCGGTACCGGATAAGCCCTCACCACCAAACGGTTGAACGCCAACCACAGCACCAACAATATTACGGTTTACATACAGGTTACCCACGGCTGCCCGCTCGGTAATTTGAGCGATGGTCTCATCGATGCGGGTGTGAATACCCATGGTTAATCCGTAACCCGCCGCGTTAATTTGTTCAATTAACTGAGCTACATTTTCGCGCTGATAACGCACTACATGCAAAACAGGACCAAAGACCTCTCTGGTCAGCTCGTCGAGGCTCTCCAGTTCAATCAGGGTTGGCTGTACAAAGGTGCCTTTTGTCAGCTGATTATTATCTGGAATACAGTCAAATGATGACTGATAGACTTTACGGCCTTTAGAATGCATGGTTCGAATATGTTGTTCAATATTCTCTTTTGCCTGAGCATCAATCACCGGACCGATATCTGTTGATAAACAGTCAGGATTTCCCATTTTGCATTCACTCATTGCCCCTTTCAGCATGGTAATAGTTTTGTCAGCGATCTCTTCCTGAAGGCATAGAATACGTAGGGCAGAGCAGCGCTGTCCGGCACTATCGAAAGCGGAAGCAACCACATCGTTAACCACCTGTTCTGTCAGAGCAGAGGAGTCAACAATCATGGTATTTAAACCGCCAGTTTCGGCAATTAACGGAATAGTATGACCTAAAGTATCAAGCCTTCCGGATATGTTACGTTGTAACGTCATCGCCACTTCGGTTGAACCAGTGAACATTACGCCGCGAATACGTTTGTCATTAACCAGTTTGGCACCAATAGTTTCACCTTTACCGGGCAGCAGTTGAACGGCTCCGACAGGAATACCTGCCTGATGCATCAGGCGAATAGCCTGAGCGGCAATTAATGGCGTTTGCTCTGCCGGTTTAGCCAATACGGTGTTACCGGCAGCCAGTGCGGCAGCAACCTGACCGGTAAAAATAGCCAGCGGGAAGTTCCACGGGCTAATACATACCACCGGGCCTAATGGGCGATGGGTTTCATTACTAAAGTCATGCTGTACCAGTTCGGCGTAATAGCGCAGAAAGTCGATGGCTTCACGCACTTCAGAAATGGCATTACTTACGGTTTTGCCGGCTTCTCTGACCAACAGGCCAATCAGCGGTTGAAGCTGATTTTCCATCAAAGATGCGGTACGGTTTAACAGTTCTGCACGTTGCTCAGACGGCGTTGCTGACCAGATAGGTGCGAAGTTTACGGCGCTGTTAAGCGCCTGTTCGACATCCTGTTCTGTTGCCTGTTTAACCCGCCCAACGCAGTCACGATGATCTGCCGGATTGAACACTTTTTCTGCTGCTATATCACTGCTGGCTTCACCATCAATCATTGGCTCTGCACACCAGGAGTGGGAAGCCCCCGCCAACAGTGCAGATGACAGAGAGGCCAGACGCTGTTCATTGGAAAGATCTAACCCATTAGAATTCAAACGTACGTTGCCATACAGGTTGCGTGGCAATGGAATTTTAGCGTGGGGTTTGCCCAGCTCACCTTCCGCTACGGATTGAGCTTCAATCACTTTAACCGGATCGGCCACCAGTTCATCAAGGGTAATGCTGTGGTCGGCAATACGGTTAACAAAAGAGGTATTGGCACCGTTCTCCAACAGGCGACGAACCAGATAAGCCAGCAGAGTTTCATGAGTACCCACTGGCGCATAAATACGGCAAGGGCGCTGTAACTTACCGTCGCTGTGTTTACCAACTACGTGATAGTAGAGTGGTTCACCCATACCGTGCAGGCATTGGAATTCATACTGACCAGGGTAATAGTTGTGGCCTGCCAGATGGTAAACCGCTGCCAGAGTATGAGCATTATGGGTAGCAAATTGCGGATAAATAGCCTCCGGTACCGCCAACAGTTTACGCGCGCAGGCCAGATAGGAAATATCGGTATACACTTTGCGGGTATACACCGGATAGCCTTCAAGCCCGTCGATTTGTGCGCGTTTGATTTCGCTGTCCCAGTAGGCGCCTTTGACTAAACGAATCATCAGACGGTGCTGACTGCGATGAGCCAGATCGATCAGATAGTCAATCACATACGGGCAACGTTTCTGATAGGCCTGAACCACAAAGCCGATGCCGTTCCAGTTAGCCAGGCGGGGTTCAAAACAGAGTTTTTCCAGTAAGTCTAACGAGATTTCCAGCCGGTCGGCTTCTTCAGCATCAATATTCAAACCAATGTCATATTGACGCGCTAATAGCGTCAGTTCCAGCAGGCGAGGATAGAGTTCACTCATTACCCGTTCATATTGTGCCCGGCTGTAGCGCGGGTGGAGTGCTGACAGTTTAATCGAGATCCCCGGGCCTTCGTAAACACCGCGACCATTGGCCGCTTTACCGATTGCATGGATCGCCTGTTGGTAAGAAAACAGATAACGTTGAGCATCGGCTTCGGTGAGCGCCGCCTCACCCAGCATGTCATAGGAGTAACGGAAACCTTTATCTTCTTGCTTATGGGCATTGGCTAAGGCTTCAGAAATGGTTTCACCGGTAACAAACTGTTCCCCCATCAGACGCATCGCCATATCCACCCCTTTGCGGATAAGCGGTTCACCACTCTTGCTGATAATTCGATTAAGGGATGAAGAGAGTTGGGATTCGTTATGGGTGGAAACCAGTTTTCCGGTTAACAGTAGTCCCCAGGTAGCAGCATTAACAAACAGAGAAGGACTTTGTCCCAAATGGGAGTGCCAGTTACCGTTACTGATTTTATCTCTGATAAGTGCGTCACGAGTGGCTTTATCCGGAATACGCAGTAGCGCCTCAGCCAGACACATTAACGCCACGCCTTCAGAAGAGGAGAGTGAAAATTCTTGTAATAATCCTTGAACCATACCGGCACGGCCAATGGCGGTTTTCTGCCCGCGTAGCTTTTCAGCAAGTTTATAAGCGAGTTGGTGTGCCGCATTACTTTGATCGGCGTTCAGACGTGCTTGTTCTAACAGGCGTGGAATAATTTCGGTTTCCGGCGTGCGGTAGGCAGCAGTGATGGCGGCACGGTTAACGGACTGAGGTTGCACGTTTTCAGCAAACTCCAGAAAAGGCTGGCAGGCTTGCTCGGGTTCTGGCTCAGGCAGAGTATCGTCATCTTGCCGATTGTCTTGCTCATTGGCTGACAGCTCGAAAGGGATATTACCCTGTTCCAACTGCTCTAAATAATTGAAGATAGCCTGTTTAATCAACCAATGAGGAGTACGGTCCAGGGTTTGGGCCGCTTTTTTTATTCGGTCGCGTGTCGCTTCATCCAGCTTGACGCCCATGGTGGTCATTCCCATTTTGTTTCCTCTACGCCTGTCATCAAAAAATCAGGTGGTTATCACTAAGCTTCCTTCATCTCATGTCGCTGAATAACTCAGAATGAAAGAAGCATAAAACATCGAAAATAGATAAATGGTTATGCTGAATTGAAAAATTGCCGCTCACTGAGAATAGGCAGTAAAACCTCAATGTTGCAACTTTGTTTTAATATGGTTGCACCTATTATGTGATCTCGATCCATGATGGTGAATAATTCTATTTAAACGCTATTTTTTGGAATATATGACAGAAACTTGTAATCCATTGATAAGATATGGATAATTTCGGGCTTTTGCGCATTATGGTTTGGCAGGAAATTTTGTTGCAGACGGAGTAATAATTTTATAAATGTGATCCGTTGTAACATAAATGTAATTTAATTGTTAATTATATTGTTAATGTTTTATTTTGCTGGCTAGGATTGTAAGACGTACTGAATTACAGGTGACACTTTAAATTCACGTTTTAATCTATATCACGCGCGCCGTCTTCTGGCAGTGGTGAGGTTTCGGGATAGTTTCGGCCCGCTTCTGTTTAATCAGAACCAGCTAAGAGCCACCCGTAACAGTGATGAAAAACGCCAACCGAATATTTTAAAATAATGAAAGTGGAGAGTTGCATGAGCGCCAGCATGCCAATGTTAGTGACCTTTGTGGTCTATATCGTGGGAATGATTGTTATTGGATTAGCGGCCTATCGGGCAACCAATAACTTTGGTGATTACATTTTAGGTGGTCGCCGTCTGGGAAGTTTTGTTACCGCGTTATCTGCCGGTGCTTCAGACATGAGCGGTTGGTTGTTAATGGGGTTACCGGGAGCCGTTTATCTGTCGGGGATCTCGGAGAGTTGGATTGCTATCGGTCTGACCATTGGTGCTTACCTGAACTGGCGTATTGTTGCCGGCCGTTTACGGGTACATACAGAGATTAACCATAATGCCTTAACACTACCGGATTATTTTACCACTCGCTTTGAAGATAAAAGTCGTATTTTAAGAATTTTTTCTGCGGTAGTGATTTTAATTTTCTTCACTATTTACTGTGCTTCCGGGGTAGTTGCGGGCGCCAGACTGTTCGAAAGTACCTTCGATATGGACTACGGAACAGCATTATGGGTTGGCGCGGCGGCAACTATAGCCTATACCTTTATAGGAGGGTTTCTTGCTGTTAGCTGGACAGATACCGTTCAGGCATCGCTGATGATTTTTGCTTTAATTCTGACGCCGGTGATGGTGATTATCGCGGTGGGTGGTATCGACAGCTCAATGATTGTGATTGCAGCGAAAAACCCGGAATACCTGGATATGTTTAAGGGTTTGAACTTTGTTGCCATTCTCTCACTGTTAGGTTGGGGTTTAGGTTACTTTGGACAGCCGCATATTCTGGCACGTTTTATGGCAGCAGACTCTCACCATGTGATTCATAATGCCCGCCGTATCAGTATGACCTGGATGATCTTCTGTCTGGGTGGGGCGGTAGCCGTTGGCTTCTTTGGTATCGCGTTCTTCTCTAATAACCCAACGTTGGCAGGGAATGTGAGTGAGAACGGCGAGCGAGTGTTTATTGAGCTGGCTAAATTATTATTCAACCCGTGGATTGCTGGTATTCTTCTGTCCGCTATTCTGGCGGCGGTAATGAGTACTCTGAGTTGCCAGCTGTTAGTGTGTTCCAGTGCATTAACGGAAGATTTCTATAAGGCATTTTTGCGTAAAAACGCCAGTCAGAATGAGCTGGTGTGGGTTGGTCGTCTGATGGTATTGCTGGTTGCGGTGATTTCTATTGCGTTAGCTGCTAACCCTGATAATCGGGTATTAGGTTTGGTGGCTTATGCCTGGGCAGGTTTTGGTGCCGCTTTTGGCCCGGTGATTCTGTTGTCGGTTATCTGGTCAGGTATGACAAGAAATGGTGCCTTGGCCGGTATGGTGGTTGGTGCAGCAACGGTACTGATCTGGAAACAGTATGGGTGGTTTAACCTGTATGAAATTATTCCGGGCTTTATCTTTGCTTCTATCGCAATTGTTATTTTCAGCAAGATTGGCAGTCAGCCAACTGAAAAAATGATTGCTCGCTTTAATGAAGCTGAAAAAGAGTTTCAGAGCGAAAAAGAATAATTCATTGATGTGCTTTATTTATGGCGCCAGATGGCGCCATTTTTTTTATCCAAAATATGAGTTACTTATCTTTAACAGGCATATAGATATCGGTGATCAGATCGGCTTCGGGCGTATCGTAAGGGCTGTTAATATAAATTTCGAACGGTGGCAGGTCTGCACACTCATAGCCGCTATCAGGCAGCCATTGACCATAGAAGGTATTGTAAGCCTGTTCCAGCGTGTTATAGGGACCCGTATGGCGGTATCGTGCATAACGTCCGGCGGCCAGTTTTATAGTGCGGATATTTTTGTCTTCAGGCTCATTTTCCAGCGGCTGAATAAACTGAATACAGGCATCGGACTGACATTTTTCCGGTGCGGTAGTAATCGGGTCATTATAGTAAATACCGATTCCGCATTTCCCCTGTGACTCAAGATGATTGGCAGTAACCCACTGCCATAATTGATGGAAGGCCTGTTGAATACCGGTGTAGGGGCCGATATGCCTTACGCCATATACAATTGCTTCTTCGCGGGTTTCGATGGTGATATTCATTTTAATGATCTCCGTGCAGATAGGGGGATAGATTGAAACAGGAGCCTGACAGTCAGGTTGTGTTCCCGCTTTACGATATTGGGCGGGTGATAAAGAAAACTGATGCTTGAAAGCGCGAGAGAAAGACTGCGGTGTTTCATAGCCAGCTTCCATTGCGATATGGGTAATAGGGAGTGAGCCTCGGGCGATCTGAGCGGCAGCCCGATCCAGACGTAATCGACGGTGTGTATCTGCTACGGTTTCTCCCATTAAAGCAGTATAAATACGATGGAAGTGATACAGAGAAAATGCGGATGCTTTTGCCAGCGTCGCGATATCTACCGGTTCATCTAAGGATGCGGCAATCAGGCGATGAACTTGTTGAACCCTGCGGCGATAATTTTGTTCAGTTTTGGATTTCCGCATAACATATTGTTCCATTTAAGTATTTATAATTCCTGAGGGGGATTATAACGGGGGATAAGAGGAATACTTATCATGGATTGCGGAAAAGTGGTTATTTCTATAACAATAAAATTAATATTGTGATCGTCGTTCGTTGTTCTGACCCTTTTTTAGAGTATGAATTTAATCGTTTGTTTTTATTGATTTTTAATGTTTATCTTAGAAAAGGGTAAATCGGTTTAAGCAGGTGGAAATTTTATTCAAAATAATGGGTAGTGATACATTGCTCTGGTTGACCGCCGCATAGGCGGCCCAAAGCATCAATTCTTCCTATTTCGTAGGTTCCCGCAATATTCCAAAGGCAAAAGGTCTACCCAGATTATTTCCCCGTTACCGGAAAATAGAGATCGGTTATCAGCTGATCTTCCGGCGTCTCCATTGGATTATTTCGATACACTTCAAATGATGGCTGGTTGGTTTTCTGGAAGTCACTGGCAGGGAGCCAACTGTTATAAAACTCGTTATAAACCGGCTCCAGCGCTGAATAAGGACCGATATGGCGATAGGTGGCGTAGCATCCACCGGTTATTAATACGGGCCTGACAATCTCAGAGAGCTGTTGGTCTGGCAAAGGATGTTCAAACTGCAAACAGGCATCAGAACGGCACTGTTCCGGGGCTTTAACCTTCGGATTGTCGTGATAAACCGCA
Source organism: Limnobaculum xujianqingii (assembly GCF_013394855.1). Taxonomy (NCBI): domain Bacteria; kingdom Pseudomonadati; phylum Pseudomonadota; class Gammaproteobacteria; order Enterobacterales; family Budviciaceae; genus Limnobaculum; species Limnobaculum xujianqingii. The sequence goes on from NZ_JABMLK010000002.1 coordinate 1,050,799, forward strand.
ATGGCCGCTCTAACCTGAGCGGTGAGATCTTCCGCCAGTGCCCAGTCCCAGAGTGCATTAAACGCCTTATTGATTTCAGGATAAGGGCCACAGTGCCTGATGCCGTAAACAGTGATGGTGTCGCGATTTTCGATAGTAATATTCATAGTGTATCCCTAAGATTATTAGCCAGTAGTAGTAAAGTTAACCACACTCATCGCGTATTTGGATAGAATTCAATGTGCTGTTAAAAATAATAGCTCAATGACACTCTGACTGTTTATTAATCCGGCGCTAATTCTGATTAATTTTACTGCTAATAAACGCGGTAACGCTCTGGTTATCTGACTGAGTCATTTCCTTAGGAATACCAATGTATCCTTCATTGGTAATAATAAAAATATATTTGTCATGAGTTATAACGGATTTAACAAAGCTCCATTTAAGAGCAATAACGAACTGTGCGCGAATTTGGTTGATACCATGTTCACCGATCTCAATGATTTCATCGTGTTCCGATAAGGCTGTTTGACGGTGTTGTTTCATTTTTTGGGATAGGCAAAAGTTATAACGAATACCTTCAAAATAGATGCCGAACATGAACGCTAAGACCAGTTTGACCCAGAGATCATAGCGTTCGGGGATTGCATCCCACATCATTGCGACCACAATTAAACAGAAGTAGAAAATAACATTGGCAATGCGCTGAAAAATACTCCGGCGTTTATGACGGTTTAACGCCAGAAACAGACGCGTAGCTTCTTTGTGATCCCGATAGGACATGGCCGGGATAGTATATCTGTAAGTTATATTGCCAATATTCCCATCAAATGCATCTGATTTATCGATCATTCCTGTTATTTCCGCGGGTAAAAAAATCCCCTGTCAAAACAGGGGAGTTAATTTCAAAATAATATCACAATATGTTCTGGTTATAGCTTCGTAGGCTTAATTTCCCAAATTTCTTCCGCGTACTCCTGAATGGTACGGTCAGAAGAGAAGTAGCCCATATTGGCTATATTTAGCGCAGCTTTGCGTGCCCAGAGGTTTGGCTTACGATAAAGTTTATCCACCTCGTCGTGCATATCCACATAAGAGCGGTAATCTGCCAGGAGTTGATAGTAATCACCGAAGTTAACCAGTGAATCAAACAGAGCACCGTAGCGATGAGGATCTTCAGGATTAAATACCCCGGTGGCGATTTGGTTTAATACCTGATTCAGCTCCGCATCCTCTTCGTAAATTTTACGTGGGTCGTAGCCATGAGCCCGTAGCGTTTCAACCTGCTCGGTGGTGTTGCCAAAAATAAAGATATTGTCATCACCTACATGCTCTTTCATTTCCACGTTAGCACCATCAAGCGTACCAATGGTTAACGCGCCGTTCATGGCAAACTTCATGTTACTGGTACCTGATGCTTCTGTTCCTGCCAGAGAGATCTGCTCAGACAGATCGGCTGCAGGAATAATCATCTGCGCCAGACTGACGCTGTAGTTAGGTATAAATACCACTTTCAGCTTGTTCTTAATGCGCGCATCGTTGTTAATCACTTTCGCCACATCGTTGATCAGATGAATAATCAGCTTGGCGTTAACGTAAGATGAAGCGGCCTTACCGGCAAAAATTACCGCTTTAGGCACCCAGTCAGCATCCGGAGATTGCAAGATACGGTTATATCGAGTGATAACCTGCAGTAAATTAAGTAACTGGCGTTTGTACTCATGAATCCGTTTAATCTGCACATCAAATAGCGCATTAGGATTAAGAATCACATTAAGGTTTTCTGCCACATACTCTGCCAGCTTTTTCTTATTCTGTAATTTAGCTTGTTTGATTTGGTCAATAAAGGCCGGGAAGTCGACAGCTTCATTCAGATAAGAGAGCTTACTCAGATCGGTACGCCAGGTTTTGTCGATGGTTTTATCCAGCAGCTCGGAAAGAGGGCGGTTGGCCAGCCCTATCCAGCGTCTTGGCGTTACGCCATTGGTTTTATTACAGAAGTGGTGAGGGAAAATCTTGGCAAAATCGGCAAACAGTGATTTCACCATCAGATCGGAATGCAGTGCTGAAACCCCATTGACCTTGTGACCACCAATAACCGCCAGCCATGCCATTCTAATCCGACGACCGTTAGATTCATCAATCAGAGATACGCGGCTTAATAAACCAGGATCGTCCGGATAGTGCTCTTTAACCACTTTCAGGAAGTATTCGTTAATTTCAAAAATAATCTGCAAGTGGCGAGGCAGAATTTTGCCCATCATATCCACCGGCCAGGTTTCTAACGCTTCACTCATCAGAGTATGGTTGGTGTAGGAGAATATACGAATTGTCATCTCCCAGGCATCTTCCCATTTGAAATTGTGATTATCGATCAACAAACGCATTAATTCAGGAATAGCCAGAACCGGGTGGGTGTCATTCAGGTGAATGGCAACTTTCTCCGCCAGGTTATCGTAGGTTTCATAAGCCAGCCAGTGGCTATGCAGAATATCCTGCAGCGTGGCGGAAACTAAAAAGTACTCCTGGCTCAGACGCAGTTCGCGGCCAGATGAGGTAGAGTCGTTAGGGTAGAGCACCCGGGATACGTTCTCGGAATTGTTTTTATCTTCCACCGCCGCAAAATAATCGCCCTGATTAAACTTACCCAGGTTAATTTCGTTACTGGCACGTGCCGACCATAAGCGCAGGGTATTGGTCGCATCTGTATCATAACCCGGAATAATCTGGTCGTAAGCACAGGCCAGAATCTCCTCGGTTTCTACCCAATGAGAGGTTTTACCTTCAGTTTGTACTCGTCCACCAAAGAACACTTTATAACGGACATTATGGCGCGGGAATTCCCAGGCATTACCATATTCCAGCCAGTTATCCGGTGATTCTGCCTGCTGACCATCGACAATATTCTGTTTAAACATGCCGTAATCATAACGAATGCCGTAACCGCGAGCCGGTAGGCCTAGCGTGGCCAGAGAATCCAGGAAACAGGCCGCCAGACGGCCCAGACCGCCGTTGCCCAGACCCGGATCGTCCTCTTCGTTAATTAATTGCTCCAGATTGAAGCCCATGCTGTCGAGAGCCTGCGCCAGATCGTCATAGATGCCGAGGTTCAAAAGCGAGTTAGACAGCGTTCTGCCAATCAAAAATTCCATCGACAGATAAGAGACGCGACGACCAGACTGGGAGAAGTGCGCGCGAGTAGAACGCAACCAGCGTTCTACCATCAGATCCCGTACGGAAAATGAGATAGCGTTTAGCCAGTCATGTTCAGTAGCCAGCGCGGGTTCTTTACCAATAACAAACTTCAATTTTTCCTGGATGGAATTTTTTAAATTCCGGATGCGTTCTTCGGGTGTTTCAAAATTAAATTGTGAAGACATAAGTCTCGTCCATATTGTGTATGTGTCAGCGTTAAGGGCAAATCCATTTTTTGCCAGAGGCCCTGTGAATTTTTAATTATCAATAATTGGGTTTCATGGTTTGAAACCCAGCTTGGTTTTAAGTGGTATATCCATGCGGTCCATATTTAAGTTATCGTTCAATATTTCAGCAATGCAAGAAAAAGCTAACTTAAATGTTGGTACATGGTTAAGTATTTCTCGGCGGCAATATCCCAGCTAAAGTCCATCGCCATAGCCTGACGTTGTACTCGACGCCACTTAACTGGCTCAGCCCAAAGGGCAAACACCCGTCGAATAGCATCGTTTAATTCATTGACCTGACTGTCGCGGAAGATAAAACCGGTAGCTAATTTATCCGCCAGATTTTCCAGCGAGCAGTCAATGACGGTATCTGCCAGGCCACCGGTATATCTGACCAGCGGGAGGGTGCCGTATTTCAAGCCATAAAGCTGAGTTAATCCGCATGGCTCAAAGCGGCTGGGAACCAGAATGACATCTGCTGCGCCGATGATGTTGTGGGCCAGTGCTTCGTCATAACCAATATGTACCGCTATCTGTTTAGGGTACTGTTTGGCCATATCCAGCCAGGCATCCTGTAGGTGGGTATCACCACTACCCAACAGGACCAGTTGCCCCCCCAGTTCCAGCAGTTTTGGCAAAGATTCTAACAGCAAATCCAGACCCTTTTGACTACTCAGGCGACTTACCACACCAAACAGCGGCGCATCAGGGGTGACTGTCAGAGCCTGTTGATACTGCAGCGCTGCTTTGCATGCTGCTTTACCCGCCATCTTTCTCGGATGGTAATTTTCCGGCAGCAGTGGATCGGTTAATGGATTCCATATTTGATAGTCAACGCCGTTGAGAATACCGGTTAACTTACCGTGATATTGACGCTGCTCAAGCAGGTTTTCCATACCAAAACCGTACTCTGATTGGGTTATCTCTTTGGCATATGTTGGGCTGACGGCGGTGATCATATCCGCGTAATACAGACCCGCTTTGAGATAGGAAATTTGCCCGTAGAACTCCAGCCCGTCAGGTTGCATAAAATGAGAGGGAAGATGAAGCTCATGCAAATGTCGGGCAGAAAATTGTCCCTGATAGGCCAGGTTATGCACGGTAAATACCGAGCGAGCCGGATAGCCACGAGCAGCTAGATAGGCACCTGCCAGTCCGGCATGCCAGTCGTGGGCGTGAACAATTTCAGGCTGCCAGTAAGGGTCAATCGCGCAAGCCAGTTCACAGGCAACCCAGCCTAATAACGCAAAGCGTTTATAGTTATCAGCATACTCATGCTGGGCACCATCGTGGTAAGGACTGCCAGGACGATCGTAAAGATGCGGTGCATCAATCAGATAGATTCCCACGCCATTATAAGTGCCATAACGTAGGGTTATTTTACCGGCAAAGGTCTCTTGTTCGGCGACCAGTGAGGTTTCTCCAATGCCTTTCATCAAGGCGGGAAAGCCGGGCATCAGCAGGCGAACATCGGCCCCTGCGGCAATCTGAGCTGCGGGAAGGGCACCGAGTACATCAGCCAGTCCTCCCGTTTTTAATAGCGGGTACAACTCAGAACATGCGTGTAAAACTCGCATCCTAACTCCTGTCTGAAAATAGAAACATCCCGGTTTGCGATGATCCGCGAAACCGGGTTAAATATTAAACATAGTGAATGTTCACCAGACTTTTGGGGCATCCAGTTATAATTTCGCCAGCATCTCTTTGGTGATTAAAACTATACCCCCTTCTGAGCGGTGGAAACGGCGCTGATCTTCTTCCACATTTTCCCCCACCACTAAACCTTCCGGTAAGTGGCAGCCCCGGTCAATAATACAGCGACGTAAACGGCAAGAGCGGCCAACGTACACATCCGGTAGCAATACGGTGGAGTCAATGGTACAGAAGGAGTTAATCCGAACTCTTGGGAACAGCACTGAATTCACCAGAACCGAACCGGAAATAATACAACCAGCGCTAATCAGCGAGTTCATGGTCATGCCGTGACTGCCGGAACGGTCCTGTACGAACTTAGCCGGTGGTAGTGGCTCCATATAGGTACGGATTGGCCAGGTTTTGTTATACATGTCTAACTCAGGGGTAACCGATGCCAGATCGAGGTTAGCACTCCAGTAAGCGTCAATAGTTCCAACGTCACGCCAGTAAGGTTCAGCATTTACGTCAGACGTTACGCAGGAAAGATTAAATGGATGTGCCCATGCTACGCCCTGAGAAACGGCTTTAGGGATTAAATCTTTACCAAAGTCATGATGGGTTTCCATGTTCAGGCTCTCTTCTTCCAGCAGTTTGTAGAGATACTGAGCATTGAATACATAAACCCCCATACTGGCTAAAGACATATCCGGCTGATCGGGCATCGCCGGTGGATTCGCAGGTTTCTCCAGGAACTGAAGAATGCGTTCATCTTCTGCTATATCCATGACGCCAAATTCAGAAGCGGCTTCACGCGGTACGGCAATACAGGCCACGGTACACTGGCTGCCTTTTTCTACATGGTCCAGCAGCATGCGCGAGTAGTCCATCTTGTAAATATGGTCACCAGCCAGGATAACAATATATTCAGCCTTATAGCGGCGGATAATATCCAGGTTTTGATAAATAGCGTCAGCGGTGCCACGGTACCATTCTTCATGGTCTTCGCGTTGCTGAGCCGGTAGCAGGTCAACAAACTCATTCATCTCTTCATTCAGAAATGACCAGCCGCGTTGGATATGTTGTACCAATGAATGGGAATGATATTGGGTCAGAACGCCAATACGACGGATCCCTGAGTTCATGCAGTTCGACAAAGCAAAGTCGATAATGCGGAATTTTCCGCCAAAGTGTACTGCGGGTTTTGCTCGTTTGGAGGTTAAATCCTTCAGGCGTGACCCACGTCCTCCGGCAAGTATCAATGCCACAGACTGCTTAGGCAATTGTCTCGCTAGCATAAGTTGTTGATTGGTATTCTGCTTAACCTCTTTTCCTGCAGCCATCTTAAAATCCTATGTAATCAAATGAGTCAATAAATACCGATACCGGTATGGTTAAATTTATGAGTTTCTATTGCGTAACACGCTAATACTGCGAGGTGACGCAATACATTTGGTATCGCCCACACCAATATCAGCAACGGAGAACGGCGGGGCGATATGCCATTGTCCGGAAGGTAAATTCAGGGTTTGTAGTTGGTCGGTACGATTAATGACAACAAGCCATGCCCCGGACAGTAAAATCTGTAGCGGAGGTGGCTCAGCACGTTCCCATTCATCCGCTGACATGGGGTGTCCCTGTGCGTTAAGCCACATCACGTCTTGATTGCCGTTTGTTGATGTGGCTTTGCCTGTCCACCATGCTTCGGTAGTTAAGGCAGGGATCTGCTTACGCAGCGCTATCAGACCAGAGGTAAACGTCAGCAGCGTTTGATCGGCCTGAATCCAGTTAAGCCAGGTCAGGGGAGAGTCCTGACAGTAGGCATTGTTATTACCCTGCTGACTATTGCCCAGTTCATCACCGGCCAGCAGCATTGGTGTTCCCTGTGATAACAACAGGGTGGTTAGAAGTACACGAGCGCTGGCGTTACGGCGCTGTAATGTTGCTTCATCCGCCTCCAATCCTTCGATACCGTGGTTATAGCTGTAATTATTGCTGTTGCCATCACGGTTCTGTTCACCGTTTGCCTGATTATGTTTTTGATTAAAACTAACCAAATCTCGTAGGGTGAAACCATCGTGGGAAGTGATTTTATTAATCGATGCGTATGGCAAACGCTGATGGTGTTGAAAAACGTCGCTGGAGGCAGCATAGCGACGGGCAAAAAGCCCCAGCGCTGAAGGCTGCTGTAGCCAGAAACTGCGCATATTGTCGCGGAAGTGGTCGTTCCATTCGGCCAAAGGCGCGGGAAAATGACCCGACTGATAGCCGCCCTGACCAATATCCCAGGGTTCTGCAATCAGTTTGAGTTTTGACAGAATCGGATCGTGCTGTAATTGCGTCAATAGCGGCGATTCCGGGGAGAAATCGGGAGTTCTGCCCAATACAGAGGCTAAATCAAAACGGAAGCCATCAACATGGCATTCGGTAGCCCAGAAGCGCAGACAATCTAATACCCATTGCATGGCGGCTGGTTGTGTGAGCTTCAGGGTGTTACCGCACCCGGTCCAGTTATGATAGTCACCCTGTTCATCAAGCCAGTAATAGCTGGCATTATCAATGCCGCGCAGCGATAGCACCGGCCCGAGGAGGTCCAACTCTGCGGTGTGGTTAAACACCACGTCCAGAATGACTTCAATACCTGCCTGATGTAGCGCTTTCACCATATCGCGGAATTCTGACAGTGGCGTAGAGTCAGGGCGCTGAGACCAGTAACCCGGCTCTATGGCAAAAGGTGCCAGCACGTTATAGCCCCAGTAATTGGTTAAACCAAGCTGTTGCAGACGAGGTTCATCAACATGAAGTTGAACCGGCAGCAGTTCCAGTGCCGTAATTCCCAGCTTTTTTAGATATTGGATCATCACCGGATGAGCGATACCTGCGTAGGTTCCCCGCAAAATTGCCGGAATATCCGGATGGGTTTTGGTCAGGCCGCGAACGTGGGCTTCATAAATGATGGTTTCAGACCATGGTGTTTGCGGTAGTGCATCATTTTGCCAGTCATAACTTTCGCTGGTCACTATGCTTTTGGGCATAACGGAGGCACTGTCTGCGCTGTCGGGATGATCGTTAGCATCGCTCAGCAATGGGCTATCCATTACTGAGCCATCCAGTGCCTGAGAATAAGGGTCGATTAGCAGTTTGTGCGGATTGAAACGGAATCCTCGCTGAGGATCCCAAGGCCCATGCACCCGGTAGCCGTAACGTAATCCGGGCACTCCGGTTGGCAGATAGCCGTGCCAGATATCACCGGTTCGCGAAGGTAGCATCAGGCGCTGTTCTTCACCGTTCTGGTTAAACAGACACAGCTCAACGTTTTCAGCCTGTGCTGAATAGAGCGCAAAATTGACACCCTGACCATCAAAATGGCTGCCAAGAGGATACGGGCTACCTGCCGCTAAAGTGACCGTCATGCTATTAAGCCTCCCGTTGCAGATAAAGGGTAGAGAGCGGTGGCAATACCAGGCTTAACGAGTGCGCCCGATTGTGCGACGGTATCTCTTCACTATGAACACCACCAAGATTACCGGCATTACTGCCGCGATAATATTCAGAGTCGGTATTCAGAATTTCCTGATACTGCCCCGGCAGGTTAATGCCGACACGGTAGTTTTCCCGCAGTACCGGGGTGAAGTTACTGATGACAATCACTTCATTGCCCGATTCATCGCGACGTATAAAGGCAAAGACAGAATTCTGATGATCGTCGACCACTAACCATTCAAACCCATTTTCAGCATAGTCCAATTGAGACAGCGGAGCCTGCTGTTGATAGCAATGGTTAAGATCGCGGACCAGATTCTGTACTCCGTTATGCCAGCCGCCGTGAATAGGGTCTAACAGATGCCAGTCAAGGCTACCGTCGTGGTTCCATTCGCGGCCTTGAGCAAATTCGCCCCCCATAAACAGCAGTTTCTTGCCGGGATGGGCCCACATAAAGCCGTAGTAAGCGCGCAGGTTAGCGAATTGCTGCCAGGTATCACCTGGCATACGCCCAAGCAGTGAACGTTTGCCATGTACCACTTCGTCATGAGACAGAGGGAGAACAAAGTTTTCCGTATGGGCGTAATACATGCCAAAGGTCATTAAGTTGTGGTGATACTGGCGATATACCGGATCCAGCTTCATGTAGTCCAGCGTGTCGTGCATCCAACCCAGATTCCACTTGTAGTGGAAACCTAATCCACCGGCTTCCGGCGGTAAGGTGACACCGGCAAAATCGGTAGACTCTTCTGCCACGGTGATAGCACCAGGACATTCAATACCAATGGTTTTATTGGTATAGCGAATAAATTCAATGGCTTCGAGGTTTTCATTGCCGCCGTACTGGTTTGGTATCCATTCGCCTTCTGCCCGGCTGTAATCCCGATAGACCATGGAAGCGACGGCATCAACCCGTAGCCCATCAATGCCAAATCGTTCCATCCAATAGAGGGCATTACCAGCCAGATAGTTTCTCACTTCATGGCGGCTATAGTTATAAATCAGGGTATTCCAGTCCTGATGGTAGCCTTCTCGCGGGTCGGAATATTCAAACTGTGCGGTACCATCAAACTGTGCCAGACCGTGATCGTCACTGGGGAAGTGGGCCGGAACCCAATCCAGCAGAATATTTATGCCGGCCTGATGAGCGGTTTCGATCAGGTAGCGAAAATCCTCTAAGGTGCCAAAACGGCGGGTTGGAGCATACATGCCAACCGGCTGATAGCCCCAGGAACCGTCAAACGGGTGCTCATTAATCGGCAGAAGTTCGATATGGGTAAAGCCCATATCTTTAACATAAGGTATTAACTGCTCGGCCAGTTCACGGTAGCTAAGCCAGCTATTATCGTGCAGGTGACGCCGCCAGGAGCCCAAATGAACCTCGTAGACAGACATAGGCGCAGTAAAGTCATTTGCCTGGCGGCGTTGTTGGGTCATTGTCACTCGTGATGGCAGTTGGCTAACGCGAGATGCGGTATCAGGACGCATTTCGGCAGCAAAAGCATAAGGATCGGCTTTCAGGCGTGTGACATTATTGCAGTCGATAATTTCATATTTATACAGCTGACCTTCATGTATATGAGGAATGAACAACTCCCAGATACCACTTTCTCTGCGAAATCTCATTGGGTGCCTGCGGCCATCCCAGAAGTTGAAGTCGCCAACTACCGAAACCCGGGTAGCATTAGGTGCCCAAACGGCAAAAGTGACGCCATCTACGTTATCCAGACTGGTGAGATGCGCGCCAAGTCGTTCATAAGGTCGTAGATGGGTGCCTTCTGACAGCAGCCAGGCATCCATCTCCTGTAATAAAGGACCAAAACGATAGGGATCTTCAATGATCTGCTGGGCATCACCCCAATCAATCATTAACTGGTAGCGGTAGGGTGTCTCACTGGGGGAAAGAGTACCGGAGAAAAAGCCGGTCTGATCGGTTTGCGTTAGCGTAAGCAGTATCTTTTGCGTGTCTTTGTCCAAAACGCTGACCTGAGTAGCATCAGGAGCAAAGGTGCGGATGGCATAGCCATCTGCGGTTTTATGAATCCCCAAAATCGAGAATGGGTCTGCATAATGGCCGGAAGTTAGTTGTTGGATCGTGCCTCTGTCAATAGTGCCGGACATCCATATTCTCCCAATATGTTATTTATTGGCTCAAATAAAAGACCAGCCAATAAAAAATATAATATCGCTAATTAATCGGCGCGATATTAAATAAGTGCCTTGTTTTACCTTACTGAATCATCAGATTAAAACTGTGAGTTAGTTCTTGTAATTCATATAATAGCAGACATACCGCTCATTCAGCCAAATAGATATCTCTCATTTATTATAACTAAGGGTATCAATGACAGACGGTAAATAAGATATCAATCTTAAGTTTTCATATGAAATTTGGTGATAAAACCCTTTTAAATAATAATACTTGAGTTTCATTTTTTAAATTAAATCAATATAAATCAATCGGTAATGATTTTATTAATGTGTTTTGTATTGTACTGGTTACCTGAAGAATTTATTAACATTCCCGATGCTCCAATAAATACTATTGATATTGGTGATGATTAATTCAGGTACCAATACTTTGACTGATAGCTTAATTAATATATTCATACTTATTATTAGCATAACCACCTTTTCAGCTGCTGCCAGCCTGCAATTTTATATTGTCTGACAAATAAAGCCTGTTTTGATGTCACGTCATTATTTTCTGTTATGTAACAGTTAATTCTTTATGATTATTTTTAGTCAGATTACCGTAGGAATTATCTGGCATAATGGGATGAATGCGTGCGGTTAATGCACTTTAATGAGTGAATTAATTCATTTTTGATTACATGTAATCAAAAATGATAGAAGTGTTAGCAGGGTCACAGTATGATAGCGGTGATTAAATATAATCATAACTGACCAATAAAAATCACTATGCTGAGGATACAATGAATATTAAAAAATCGATAGAGAAAATCCCTGGCGGCATGATGGTGGTTCCATTAGTTTTAGGCGCCATTATCAATACATTTATACCGGAAGCACTTCAGATTGGTGGGTTTACCACGGCACTGTTTAAGGGCGGGGCAGCACCACTGATTGGCGCATTTCTTTTATGTATGGGTGCGGGGATAAGCATTAAAGCTGCTCCTCGTGCTTTGCTGCAGGGCGGTACTATTACATTAACCAAATTGCTGGTTGCGGTTGCAATCGGTCTTGCTGTTGAGCGTTTCTTTGGTGCAGATGGTATTTTCGGGTTAACCGGACTGGCTATTATTGCTGCAATGAGTAACTCAAACGGTGGACTGTATGCAGCATTGGTAGGGGAGTTTGGTAATGAGCGTGATGTTGGCGCGATTTCCATTCTGTCACTGAATGATGGTCCTTTCTTTACCATGATCGCATTAGGCGCGGCCGGTATGGCCAACATCCCTATGATGGCACTGGTAGCGGTACTGGTTCCATTAGTAGTAGGAATGATTCTGGGTAACCTTGACCCACAAATGCGTGATTTCCTGACCAAAGGTGGTCCGCTGCTGATTCCTTTCTTTGCTTTTGCATTAGGTGCGGGTATCGATCTGCATATGTTGCTGAAAGGCGGTCTGGCAGGGATCGCACTGGGTGTTCTGACCACATTGGTTGGCGGCTTCTTCAATATTAAAGCGGATCGTTTAGTCGGTGGTTCTGGCGTTGCCGGTGCGGCGGCGTCCAGTACGGCAGGTAATGCGGTGGCAACACCGTTGGCAATAGCCACGGCTGACCCATCGTTGACTGAGATAGCCAATGCGGCAGCGCCATTAATTGCTGCATCAGTTATTACCACGGCTATTTTGGTTCCTATTCTCACCTCTTGGGTGGCGAAACGTAACGCTCGCTTAGCTGGAGAAAACTAAGATGAAAATGCTGGTCATTGCAGATGATTTTACCGGTGCCAACGATACGGGCGTTCAACTGGCTAAAAAAGGTGCCCGTACAGATGTGCTGTTGCATGAAAAACCATTACGTAGCCATAAAGCAGATGTTTTGGTCATCAATACGGAAAGTCGAGCTGCAACTGCCCGGCAGGCAGCGGAGAGCGTTACCCGGGCTATTAACGCCCAGCTCTCCGCTGATAGTTCAGCACTGTTAGTGTATAAGAAGATTGATTCTACTTTTCGAGGTAACGTTGGCGCCGAAATTGAGGCCGGTATGAAGGCCAGTGGTGCAAAAATTGCACTGGTGGCTGCCGCTATCCCTGCGGCAGGCCGGGTTACGCTCAATGGATTATGTCTGGTGAATCGTATTCCTCTGGTAGAGACCGAATTTGCCAGTGACCCCAAAACGCCAATTCACTCATCACGTATTCGGGACATCATCGCTGAACAAACCACATTACCTATTCATGAAATTTCCCTTGTTCAGGTACGTTCAGGCAAGTTAGTCGGGGTCATTAAGCAACTGGCTCAGGGGCCGGAATGCATAGTGGTGTTAGATGCTGAAGTAGAGAGCGATTTATCTGCCATTGCCGATACGCTTATCACTCTGGATCAGCCTTATTTACTGGTGGGTGCGGCAGGATTTGCCGGTGCTTTACCTTCCGAACTCTACCTTAAACCACGGGAACGACTGCCGGTCCTGGTTGTTGCAGGCTCAATGAGCGAAGCGACACGTAAACAAATTATGTATGCCGAGAGGGAGAAGTCTCTGGCGATCGTTGAGGTAGACGTTGAAAAGCTGCTCGGTGCAGAGAGCCAGAGCGAAACGAAACAGATTATTACGCAGGCGGCAGAGGTATTGCGTCAACATCAACACTGTGTGTTGCGCACCTGTAGGGATGAGGCCGCCCGTCAGAAGATTGACCAACTGTGTGAACGCTATCAACTTAGCCGTCAGCAGTTAGGTGACAAAATTAGCTCAATCCTGGGGACGATAACGCTTGAACTGCTGGCCCTGTCGCAAATTGGCGGACTATTCCTGACCGGTGGGGATATTGCCATTGCCGTTGCGCGAGCGCTGAATGCAGAAGGTTATCGTATTTCCGCTGAGGTTTCCCCTTGTATCCCTTGTGGCACATTCGTTAACAGCGAAATTGATGACTTGCCGGTAATTACCAAAGCAGGGGGATTTGGTGCGGATAACGCCCTGAGCGACGCCATTTATTTTATCGAGGAGATGTATCATGGGAAGTAAAACCATTGCCGTCACTATGGGAGATCCGGCAGGGATCAGTCCGGAAATTATTATCAAAGCGCTGGCTGGCGGCAGTTTATCCGGTGCACCGGCAGTTGTGATTGGCTGTCTGCATACTTTACGTCGCGTGCAGGCATTGGGTATTGTTCCCGCAGTGGAACTGCGGGAGATTCAGCAGGTATCAGAAGCTCAATTCACGCCGGGAGTTATTCACGTTCTGAATGAACTATTGGCAGATCCGGAAGCGCTGGTACCAGGTAAGGTTCAGCCGCAGGCGGGTGATTTAGCCTATCGTTGTATTAAACGTGCAACAGATCTGGCTCTGGCTGGAGAAGTACAGGCTATTGCTACCGCGCCATTGAATAAAGAAGCATTGCATTCAGCTGGTCATCTCTATCCGGGACATACCGAACTATTGGCTAAGCTGACTAATACTCGTGATTACGCCATGGTGTTGTATACCGATACCCTGAAAGTGATCCATGTGACCACCCATATTGCACTGCGTAAATTCCTTGATACGTTAAATCGCGACCGGGTTGAGACGGTGATTGGTATGGCTGATACCTTCTTAAGACGCGTTGGTTTTGATCATCCACGTATTGCCGTTGCTGGAGTAAACCCACATGCAGGAGAGAACGGCCTGTTTGGCGATGAAGAGATCAAAATATTAACTCCATCTATTGAAGCCATGAAAGCTAAAGGCATTGATGTTTACGGTCCTTGTGCACCTGATACCGTATTTTTACAGGCTAATGAAGGTCGCTATGACATGGTGGTTGCCATGTATCACGATCAGGGGCATATACCGCTGAAGCTATTAGGTTTTCATGATGGGGTAAATATCACCGCCGGATTACCGTTTATTCGGACTTCCGCCGATCACGGTACCGCATTTGATATTGCGTGGACAGGTAAAGCCAAATCTGAGAGCATGGGAATATCCATAGAGTTAGCTCTGAAACTTGCCTGATATACGAGTGCCATGAAAGGACAAAGCCGTCTGGACCAGATTATGGACTATTTAAAAAGTCATAATCTGGTCACCGTTGAACAGTTAGTTGCGGCGATTGATGCCTCACCGGCAACCATTCGTCGTGACCTGATTAAGCTGGATAAGCAGGGTGTGATTATTCGTAGTCATGGTGGTGTGACTCTTGATCGCTTTATTCCCGACCAACCCACCACTAACGAAAAGATTCATCGTAACCAGCATGAGAAGCAAGCTATTGCCCAGTATGCTGCCGGTATGGTGAAAGCCGGTGATTCCGTAGTGCTGGATGCCGGAACCACCATGATGGAGCTGGCGCGTCATTTGACTCATTTACCATTGCGAGTGATCACCACCGACCTGCATATCGCGCTGTTTTTGTCTGCGTTTAAGCAAATCGAAGTGACCATTATTGGTGGCAGAATCGATGACAGTAGCCAGTCCTGTATTGGTGACCATGGTCGTCGACTGCTGAGAAATATCTATCCTGATGTAGCCTTTGTCAGCTGTAATTCCTGGAGTCTGGAGCGGGGTATTACTACGCCAACGGAAGAAAAAGCGGGATTAAAGCAAGATTTAGCCGCCAATGGCCGCAAGCGAGTTTTACTGGCAGATAGCAGCAAATATGGTGCTTATTCGCTGTTTTGCGTAACACCACTCAATACGCTGACGGATATTGTCACCGACAAAGGATTAACGCCTGAGGTTCAGCATAAATTACGACAGCAGCCATTTGTATTAAAGCTGGTGTAATCAGTGACTATTCTGTGTCAAACAGAATAGTCACTATCAATGCTATTTATCTCAGGCCCGAATATCCTGATATTCAGGGGTAGTATCAAACTCATGTTTAGCGAAAGGGCATAACGGAATAATCTTCCGATGTTCGCCGCGCATCTTCTCCACGACTTTATATACCAGTTTCTTGCCTACACCCTGACCCTTTAGTTTTTCATCAACATAGGTATGGTCAATAATAGTCAGCTTCTCCCCGGTGGGAACAAAGGCCACCTCCGCCAGCATGTTGCCGTCTTTGTCATTGACATAGAAACGATTTTCACCTTCAAGAATGTTAATTTCCATACTATTTCTCTCTGTATTGCAGGGCACCGCTCGGGCAGGTATCAATCACGCGTTTAACTTCTTCGACGCTGGCATTATCCGGCATAATCCAGGGTTTGCGAGACAGTTTGAAAATGTTGGCATTTCCACGCACGCAGTTGCCTGAGTGCTGACACATGGTGGTATTAAAATAGACATCGATTTTTTCGCCGGTATAGCAGCGATAGCCTTTCTCTATTAGTTCATTGCTCATAAAATGCTCACTTAATTTATTGTGATTATCTTGCTACCTGTTAAGTATAGATAACTGTTTTAAAAAGGCATTAGGATTTATTCAGAAACAAAGAAGGGGCGAAATCGCCCCTTACTGACAGAGGATGACGATCACCAGAAGTGGGAGCCGTATCCCCACATTAATACCGTAATGGCTAATAAGGCTTCCAGCACCAGTATGCCTAAGGCCAGCGTTGAACTGGAGAAGATAAATCCTTCGCTACGATCGATATTCAGAAAAGTTGGGATACCTGAATAGAGCAGGTAGGCGCAATAACACAGGCCAATAATGCCTGCTAACAGACAGAGCCATACTAATGGGTAGACTGCAACTAACCCGCTCAAAAACATAGGGGTCGCAGTGTAGCCAGCAAAAATGATACAGCGCTCAAGACTGGGAGATTGAGCATAGCGACGAGCCATCAGATGGATAATCCTGCCGACAACGGCCACCGCAGCCAGCAACATGCCATAAAAGATAATGGCAATATAAGCGGCAGTGAATAGCGATACCTTTACAGGAGGCTCATCACCAACCATCCAGCCAAACTGAGTAGTTCCTATAAATGAGCAGACAACAGGAACGGCTGCCAGAACCAGAAGATTACGGGTATAGAGATGGGAAACGGTTTCCTTCTCTTGACTGATTTGTTGGAATTCACGGCCAGGATGGGCCAGAAGTCCCCATACATGATTGAACATCATATGACACCTCCGAGCTTACTGAAAACTCTGTCAGGTAAGATAGCCAGTCTGAGCATTCAGGTTTCTTCTACGGTCACTTGTTAAGTATATAAACCGGGAGATGAAATGGTGGGGGTGTGGGGAATAATTGTATTTCAAATCTTATCAACCAGCCGGGAGACGGCAGGTTGATAACAGAAGGATCAGCTTGCTTTTTCAGCGTTTTTCTTTGGCTTAAGTTTGCCAAGCAGTGTAACTACCAGTAACACCACGGCACCGGCAACAACGCCAAACAGCATATTGAGAACGGTAGGAGTCAGCATATTTAGAATGCTGCCAACGGTTGGTAAAGTTAATACTGAAACTGATGCGCCCTCAATAAGGTGGTGAATCATCGGTAATCCATGGGTAAGAATACCGCCGCCCACCATAAACATTGCCGCTGTACCAACGATGGATAAGGTTTTCATCAGATAAGGGGTAACATTAACCAGACCATTGCCAATTAAGCGGGCAATACTGGCCTTTTTACGGCTCAGATAGAAACCCACATCATCCAGTCTGACAATACCCGCGACTAAACCGTAAACACCAACTGTCATCACAATAGCAATGCCGGACATCACCAGAACCTGTTGTAAAAAACCGGTATGTGCAACGGTGCCCAGAGTAATAGCAATGATTTCTGCGGATAAAATAAAGTCGGTTCTGATGGCGCCTTTAATCTTTTGCGTCTCATAGGTAGCAATTTCTTCAGGGGACAGGGCTGGCGTCTCCTGATGCTCACTTTCTGTACTGGCTGTTTTAGGATGTAGAAACTTATGGGCTAACTTCTCAAAACCTTCATAACAAAGGAAAGCACCACCGACCATCAGCAACGGAGTTACCGCCCAGGGGATAAAGGCACTGATTGCCAACGCTAATGGCACCAGAATCAATTTATTCAAAAATGACCCTTTGGCTACGGCCCAGACTACCGGTAATTCTCTGTCTGCCCGAACGCCGCTTACCTGTTGTGCATTGAGCGCTAAATCATCACCCAGTACACCAGAGGTTTTTTTTGCGGCGACCTTGGTCATTAGTGCAACGTCATCCAGAACAGCTGCAATATCATCTAATAATGCGAGTAAACTACTTCCTGCCAATTTAAAAACTCCTGCAAAAAGGGAATCAAAGTGTCCTTACTGATAATGGAGGCAAAGCTTACCTGATGGGATGTTGGCTGCCTACAGAAAACTTCCAGACTACTACCTTTGAGTAGTCTCCAGAGACTTCTGTTTTTTATAATTCTTCGCGGCGGCAGGCACTGGCGGAGCCTCTCCGGTTTCCATCCATTTGCGTAAACGGTTTGCGTCGGCAAAATGAGTGTATTTACCAAATGCGTCCAGAACGACTAAGGTCACATCCCGATTAGCAATGGTGGTGCGCATCGCCAGACAATGCCCGGCTTTGTTGGTAAATCCGGTTTTAGTGAGTTGAATATCCCAGTCGCCTTTTTTTACCAGATAATTGGTATTACGGAAATCCAGGGTGTAAAGCGGGTTCTGGAAGGTGACGGTTTTTTCCTGCGTGGTGCTTAACTGACTAAGCAGAGGGTAGCGCTGAGAAGCAAAAAGTAATTTTGTCAGGTCGCTGGCAGTCGAGACATTCTGTTCAGACAGCCCCGTAGGTTCGACATAGTGGGTATGGGTCATACCCAATGCTTGTGCCTTATCATTCATTGCCTGAATGAAAGCATGATAACCACCAGGGTAGTTATGGGCTAATGCCGCCGCTGCCCGGTTTTCCGATGACATCAACGCCAGCAGCAGCATATCTTCACGGGAGATTTTACTACCCACTTTGACTCGAGAGTAAACGCCTTCCAGCTCATGGGTTTGACTGATCGTCACTGGAATAACTTCAGATAATAGTAGCTGTTTGTCCAGGACTACCATCGCTGTCATTAGCTTGGTAATTGATGCAATAGGAACCACTTTATTTGGCGCAGCAGAATAAATCACCTGACGATTCTTCATATCAATCACTAAAGCACTACCGGAGGCAATTTCAGGTTGAGACAAAACGGCTGGTACTGTAGATGATTGCGAATTGGCCAAAGCTTGAGGTAATGAGATTGTACCAATAGAGCACAACAATAAACCTAACAGGGAATAACGAAATTTTATGCGCATAGTGACCAATATTATTTCAGAGAAAGGGTTGGGATGATGTTAATTGTGGCAAGTATAAATGAGGTTATTGTTTTTCGCCTATGGGGTGATATGTAATTAATTGTTTTAAACCCAAAGCATAAAGGCTGGGTTGAATAATCAAACCAGCCTTTATGCATTTAAATAATAATATTACCCCTGACGAACCTTCTGTTTTTTAGTGTTTTTACTGGCATCAGCAACCGGTAGCGACGGGGTAGTTTCTATCCAACTACGTAGTCGGTTAGCGTCAGCAAAATGGGTATATTTGCCATAGGCATCTAACATCACTAATGCCACTTCCCGATTACCAATAACGGTGCGCATTGTCAGACAGCGGCCTGCTTTATTAGTAAAACCAGTTTTAGTTAACTGAATGCTCCAGTCATGGTCACGAATCAGATGGTTAGTATTGCGAAACTCAAGGGCATAGCGTGGGTTTTCAAAAGAAACCATTTTCTCCGGAGTGGTGCTAAGCTGGCTAAGCAGAGGGTATTTTTTTGTCGCCATAACCAGTTTGCTGAGATCACGGGCGGTTGACACATTCTTCTCTGATAATCCGGTAGGCTCTACATAACGAGTGTGAGTCATTCCCAGCGATTTAGCCTTTGCATTCATTGCACGAATAAATGCTTTATAACCACCAGGATAATTGTGCGCCAGACTGGCAGCTGCACGATTTTCCGATGACATCAATGCCAACAGCAGCATATCTTTACGGGTAATTTCACTACCCACCTTAACTCTGGAGTAAACCCCTTTTAATTCAGCGGTTTGATTTATTCTGACCGGAATAACCTGAGTTAACGGCTGCTTAGCATCGAGAACTACCATGGCAGTCATTAACTTTGTAATAGAAGCAATCGGAACAACTTTATCCGGATTGGTGGCATAAATAACCTTACGGGTATTTATATCTACAACCAGCGCGCTTTGGGACGAAAGACCTATTTGTGGTGATGAAGCTGTTGATGCTGCTTTATTGCTTTTAGCCATGGCCTCGGGCATTGCCACGACGCTGGAAGACAGGATGAGCAGGCTCAATAAAGAAAATCGAATTTTTTTTTGCATAGTTTGCTGACTTCCATTGAGTTATCGGTATAGAACAGGATGTTCTGCTGCTGAAATTATAATTTATAGTTATGCAATTCGCACAGGCAATTTGTGGCATATCGACATAATAAAAGGGCAGTTATTTGTAAAAAAATGTATGCGTGTACTTTTAGGAAATATCATCCTTTAAGCATAATTAAGTTGTTAACAGCATCAGAGACAACCTTCATATATTTAGTCTTATCCAATTTGAAAACAAGGAAGGGTTTTATTTAAGGATTAATGAGATTCATTAAGCATGATCTTTTATTATTTTTTTGCAATTTCTTATTAATTTTAAGTAATTGAAAATTTAATTTAAATGTTAATAAATTAATATTCTTCTTTATTTTAATTTAAATTATTTAATGTACGCTTTTTATTAAATAAATCTGAGTTATAAAGCGTTGCATTTATTTTTTTATTAATATGTATTTAGTTGTTTTTGAATCTTATTTTTTCTGTTTTTTCATTTTTTCTTATTAAATATCAGTCCTGTATTGGAATGTTTGTGATATTGACTTGAATGTGATGAATGACTGATTATGGCGGTATTCAAAGAGACATGGGGTGTGTGGTTTCGTTTTTTTGAATATGGTTTTTATTTTGGTTGCTTAGTTTTTATAAGTGTTTATTTAAATAATTAGTTATGGATTTTTGGGCGATATAAATCATCACTCTTTAATTCTGAATGTAATAATGGATTAGGACATTGATATGAAAGTTGAAATTAAAAAAGTATTACTGATTGCTGCACTGCTGACTGCAATTCCATCATCAGTTATGGCTGGAACTATTACTTTTAAAGGTAAAGTTATCGATGCTGGCTGTACAGTTGATGTTGATGGTAATACCGACGAGACGATTGATTTAGGTTCAACACCTAAAGGTGATTTGACTAGTGCTGGTGTGACTGGTGCACCAAAATCTTTCGTTATCAATTTAAAAGGTTGTCCGGTAGCTGGAACAGGTGTTCCAACAATGGCATACGTTAAATTTAGTGGTACCACCGATGGTAAAAACTCTTATTTTAAAAATAGCATAACAACAGGTGCTACTAACGTTGCCGTATTGCTGAAAGACGAAGCGGGTAACGAAATTGTCAACAACGATGGCAATGAGGCGATCGCTATTCCAACTACGGGTGGCGATATTGCGGTGAACTACACAGCACGTTTAGTTGCTACCGCTACCGGCGTTACATCAGGTGACGTTCAATCTGTGGTTACTTATACCGTTAGCTATAACTAATCACCCGTTGATACCTACAGTTTTGGGCCAGATTACCTCTGGTTCAAAACTGCTTCTAATCTGAAGTTCACTCAGTTTCTATAGATATAAAAGGATTTAATGATGAAATCATTATGGATGTCTGTATTTTTTTCTTTGCTTATGACTACTGTTTTTCCGGCAAGTGCCAGCGTAGTTATTGGTGGAACTCGCGTAGTTTTTGATGGCAGTAAGAAAGAAACCTCCGTGTCATTAGAGAACAAAGATAATGTCGCTAATTTGGTTCAGTCCTGGATTACTCCTGCGGATGCAGATACACCCAGCAAAGATGCCATTATCATTACGCCACCGCTATTTCGGTTAGATGCCGGTGATAAAAATGTATTGCGTATCGTTCGTTCAGGAATGCCAATGCCAGAAGATCGTGAGTCGATGTATTGGCTGAACGTGAAAGGTATTCCATCTACGGCAAAAGCTTCATCAAGCAATTCTCTACAAATTGCCGTTAATTCACGAGTCAAACTGATTTATCGCCCGGCAAACCTGCAAGATACTCTGCCTGAATCATTAACTCAGCAACTGGTATGGGGAAAGAGCGGTAACAATATCACCGTAAATAACCCAACGCCGTACTACATGAACTTTGCCCAAATTAAAGTTAATGGCAAAGAGATTCCCGAAGTGACTTATGTTGCGCCTTGCTCTCAGGCTGTTTTTTCATTACGCCAAAATGCAAGTAGTGGAAAAGTGACATGGCGAATTCTGAATGATTTCGGCATGGCCGGCGCGGAGCATTCAGCCAGTTTCTAATTTGCATTCTGTTTGTAATGCCGTGATGTGGCTTAAAGGATTAGTTCACCCACATCGTGCTCAGGGATTGATAGAAACAGTTAATGGTGTAAGCAAGATGGACATTTGTAAAAACTATCCACGCAAATCGATAATTGCGGTAAGTCTGCTGTCGGCGTTATGTATACCTTATGCCGAGTCACAGGATTACTTTAATCCTGCATTGCTTGAAATGACCAGTACTGCACCTCCTTCTGTCGATTTGTCTTCTTTTGAAGCAGGTACTCAGGCGCCGGGCACCTATCGTGTTGATGTTTTTATTAACAAGCAATTAGTCGATACCAAAGAGATTGAATTCAAGCAGGTTGAGACTGAATCGGGGAATAATCAGCTTCAGCCATGTCTGAGTGTGGCGCAGTTAAAAAGCTGGGGCGTTAAAACAGAAAATTATCCTGACCTTGGTGATATCAAGGCCCCGTGCGCTAAGCTGTCTGCTATTCCGCAAGCTATTGCTGAATTTAAATTTAACGATCAGCGCTTAAATTTGAGTATTCCGCAGATTGCCATTGTTTCGTTCGCCAGAGGTTATGTTCCACCGGAGCAGTGGGATGATGGTATTAATGCGCTGTTACTGAATTACAGTGTGTCGGCTTCTACTACGGTCATGCGCAATGGTTCTGGCGGTACGCAGAATAATCAATATGTTAACTTACGTCCGGGGGTGAACTTTGGTGCCTGGCGGTATCGTAACTACTCGACCTGGAATCATAGTGACGATGGGCAGAACAACTGGAATTCTGTATATAACTATGTTACTCGCGACATTAAATCATTAAAAAGCCAACTGATATTAGGTGATAGTGTTTCACCTTCTGATGTATTTGACAGCGTTGCCTTTCGCGGTGCTCAAGCCTCTTCCGACGATGATATGTTGCCGGATAGCCAAAAAGGTTTTGCGCCCGTCATTCGGGGCATTGCGCGTAGTAATGCAGAAGTTACCATCGAGCAAAATGGCTACACCATCTACAAAACTACCGTCCCACCGGGCGCATTTGAAATTAACGATATGTATCCTACCGGCGGTTCAGGTGATATGACGCTTATCATTAAAGAATCCGATGGTAGCGAACAAAGTTTAGTCATTCCTTATGCTTCTTTACCGGTATTACAACGTGAAGGGCGTCTTAAATATAGTCTGACCGGTGGACAAACCCGCTCTAATGATAGCAACAATCAAAAACTGAATTTTGGTCAGATGACGGCGATATATGGTATTCCCTGGGGCACAACAATTTATGGCGGTGCGCAGCAGGCTGATAACAGATATACCTCAGTTGCATTGGGGACTGGCATTAATTTGGGCGATATCGGCGCACTATCGATGGATGTCACTCAGGCCTGGTCAAAGTTATCAGTTGAAAACGACTCATCGTCATTCGAACAGCGAGATGGCCAATCTTTGCGGGTGCGTTACAGTAAGAATATTGCCAAAACGGGAACTAACTTCAACGTGGCTGGCTATCGCTACTCTACCAGCGGTTATTACACTTTGCAGGATACGTTGAGTAACTATCACGATAATTTTGATAATAATATTGGTCGCCGTCGTAACCGTACTGACGTCTCTTTATCACAAGATGTGGTGTTTGGCTCTGTATCACTGAGTTTGATTAATGAGGACTATTGGGATAAAAACCGCATGAGTTCGGTTAGTGTTGGTTATAACAATAGTTGGAAAAGCATTAGCTACGGTTTTAACTATACCTACAGCAAGAATTCAAGAGGTAGCAGCGATGATAACGATAATAATCAGAAAAACGTTGATCAACAGTTCTCTTTTAATGTCAGCATTCCATTAGATAAATGGTTAGCAGGCAGTAGTGCAACCTATAGCCTGAACAGTTCTAAAAACCGATCGACTACCCATAACGTTGGCCTCAACGGTACTGCACTGGAAGATAATAACCTTAACTGGAGTGTGCAAGAGGGCTACGTTAGTGACGATCAGGCTAATACCGGTAGTGCCAATGTTACCTATCAGGGAACCTATTCCAAACTTAACGCAGGTTATGGTTATGACGACTATGCCGATCGATTTAGCTATGGCATTCAGGGTGGGGTAGTGGTGCATGGTGATGGTGTAACGCTTTCTCAACCACTGAGCGATACCGTGGTGTTGGTTAAAGCGCCAGGGGCCAAAGACGTACCGGTTAATAACCAAACCGGGGTGAAAACAGATTCCCGTGGCTATGCCGTTGTGCCTTATGCCTCACCTTATCGTAAGAGTGATATCTCTCTAAATACCGAAGACATTAAAGATAACAATCTGGAGTTGGATGATACCAGTAAAAGCGTTGTGCCAACACGCGGAGCAGTAGTGCGTGCTGAGTATATGACTCAAACCGGATTCAGGGCCTTGATTACTCTTGAGTATGCGAATGGCGTTATTCCTTTTGGTGCCATTGTTAGCAATACCAATACTGGCAATACAAAGGAATCGAGTAAAAGCAGTATCGTTGGAGATGACGGTCAAGTCTTTGTGGCTGGTTTGCAGGAAGAAGGTCAGCTTCAGGTGAAGTGGGGGAAATCAGCTAATGAACAATGCACGGTAAATTACCGAATTTCTCCGCAAGAAACTACATCTGGCGTATTAATTTTGCGTGAAAAATGTCTTTAAAGGCAAGGAGCATAATCATGACAGGAATCGACAGCAAGAACGTTAAAGGCAGCCATTGGCGCCACAAATTATGGTCAAAAGGATATCTGTTTCTGGGGTTGATGGGCATGGTTTTTAATGCCGCAGCATACAACGATTCTGACTCGGTACCTTTTAACGTCACGGGTTCTATATATGCATCGTCATGTACCGTTACTTTCCCGGGTGATATAAATCTGGGTACTTACTATCGACAAAATATATCTATAGCAGGTGCGAATACATCGGATGTTCCGGTCACGGTTAACCTGACTGATTGCTCACCTTTTATCAGTAAAGCTACTGCAACCTTTAGCGGAACCTCTTATACCGAAGACTCTGGCTATGGAGCCATTCTGTATGCCAATAGTATCGCGGATGGTGCTCAGGATCTGGGATTACAGCTATTTAATAGCGACCCGGTGGTTCCTCTAGGCAACAATACTACATATGTCGTCAATATTGACCCCGTAACAAAATCGGTCTCATTAAATATGACCGCCCGTATGTATACCCCACATGGTGCTCCAACCGCGGGTGATTTTAGTGCTGCTGTCACCATCAACTTTACTTATCAGTAAGTTTTGTTATGGCTTGAGATGAAATGGAAGTCTTATGAAAAAATATTTATTTTTAGTTCTGGTTTTGTTTGGTTCAATCACTGAGGCTCAGGCGGTTTGTGAGCGCGCCTGGTTGACTGATATTGCAACGTCAAATCTGACCTTACCTAGACAAATTGTGGTAGAGAGCCGTAATTATCAGGGTGGAGAAGTAATTTATTCATCCGGATGGCCGGGTTCCAGACCTTCGAGTGCGCAGATTAACGGTTGTGGTAGCAACTATGTTGTTGGTTTTTATTATATGAACCCACCACAATCCAATGGAACGCCTATGGGTGATATGGTGTTTCCGACAGGCCTTGCCGGGCTTGGAGTGAAAATTTCCACCATGAACCAGGCCGGTCCCTATGATTATGTCAGAGCGATTGATAATAGCTTTCAGCCTGGGGATGGAAAACCTAAACATAAGTTAGATAACCCCAGCTATAATTTTCAATTGATCGCGACAGGTGGACCTATCAGCTCAGGAACGCTCTCGTTTGGTTCGCCGGTAGCAAGGGTTGATTTTCGCGATAGTCCTGGAAAAACCTTAGGAGAGGCATCAGTAGGTTCTCAATTAACAGTATCTACCAGTATGATTACCGTAAGAGCGATGGGATGTAACGTTACCGGTTCCCCGGTTAATTTACCGTTAGGCAATATTAAACTGTCTGATTTTGATTCTAATACTAAAGTCGGAACGGCTTCAGCGCCATTAACTTTGGATTGTGAGCAGGGAACCAACGTTACGTTATCCGTTGCTGCTCCTCAGGTTACTTCAGGGGACACCGCCAATAATACGATTATTGCCTTAACTAATGCTGGTTCTCCGGGAGTTGCCAGCAATGTTGGTGTACAACTTGGGATTCAGTCCAGCGTATATAATACCAACAATAATGGCCTGCCGTTGAATACACCCATTGCACTGGCGACCTCTAAGCGCACCAGTGATGGTAATGGTACGGTTAATATTTTTGGTGGAGCACCAGCCTCAATACCGATGACGATTACTGCGACTTACTATAAAACGGCAAGCCCGGTTGGTCCTGGTTTGGCAAATGCCACAGGAACATTGAATTTTACCTACAACTAATGTATAGCGGACGGGGCATAATAAAGATTATGCCCAATGAAAAGTTATTTGAATGGAATAATGGCGCTGGATAGCTGCTGTTTATCAGTAATTGTTCTGACGATGGCAAACAATTCAGATGCTTCATCATATTCTTTGCGCAAATATCCTAACCATTGCTTAGTTCTGGCAATGTTATACAAACCTGTATCAAATGGATTTTCAGTCTGAACGTATTTTTTTAGTAACTGCAAGACCTGTTCCCAGGGCATCTTATCTTGTTGCTGCTTAATCACTGCGCCTAAATTTGGGACGTTCAATGCACCCCTGCCCACCATCAGATCCTGACAACCGGTTATCTCCAGACAGCGTTGAGCGTCTTCAATACTCCAGATTTCACCGTTAGCAATGACCGGAATGGATAAGCGCTGGCGAATATCGCCAATAGCCTGCCAGTTGATTTTGTCTGCTTTATAGCCATCTTCTTTAGTACGCCCGTGAACCACCAGTTCGCTGGCACCACCTTGCTGTGCTGCATCAGCAATTTCAAAACGATGGTCGATAGATTCCCAGCCCAGACGAATCTTCACCGAGACGGTTTTATCGGAGGCAACCGCCTGACGCATAGCTCGAGTGACCTGATAGATAATTTCTGGTGTTTTTAGCAGGCTGGCACCACCATCACCGCCAACTACGCGCTTGGCAGGGCAGCCACAGTTAAGGTCAACACCATGAGATCCCAACTCAGTTACCCGAAAGGCATTTTCCGCCATCCATTGCGGGGAATTACCCAATAACTGAACGCGTACTGGTGTACCGGATTTGGTTCGGCCACCGTTACGCAACTCCGGACAAAAACGATAGAAAGCTTTGGCTGAAAGTAGGGTATTCACCACCCGGACAAATTCGGTGACGCAAAGGTCATAGTCATTAATCTCTGTGAGAAGCTCACGAACAAAGGCATCCAATACACCTTCCATTGGAGCTAACATTACACGCATGGGATCACCGAATAATAGATAAAAAGAAGCGGGTGCATTCTGTCACACCCACCTCAGAGATATCAATGCTGTCAGACTACTCTTGGTCTTTTTTCACTACCTCTTGTCCTTTTTCATTATAGGTAGCGCCGTTGTACTGGGTATAAGTCGCTTTGTCGCTATCCTGACGGTTGGTATAGCTGGATAATGAATCCGTAAAGGTGTGAATAATCTGATTATCGGCATTAATTAGAAGAGAGCTGCCGCCTTTTTCAACTTTGGCACTGCCACCCTGAAACATTTCTGCCGATCGATATATCAACGGAATAACCACCTTGCCTGACGTATTGATATAACCATATTCATTCTTGATTCCTTTCACTGCAGCCAGACCGTTAGAGAAAGGATAAATAGTTTCGAATTTGCTGACATCAAGACCTGCATTCTTTCCATTACGGTTAATATAATAACGTTTACCGTTGGCATCAGTTACCGGCATCAGCCCATCTTTACCAAAGCCGGAAAAGCTATCCAACTGATAATAATGACTGTCATTGAGTTTTTTTCCATTTACATCGTAAATATCATAATGTTGATACAGGTAATATTTATCATTTTCAATGGCATAGTATGGGGTATTACCTTTTAGCGGTTCAATAGTGCGAGTGGTGTATTGGGTAATGATATTGTTACCGTCAAAGGTAACCTGATCAAAAGTACCTTTTAGAATAAGTCGAAGGTCATGGCTATTATATATTTCGTAGTTACGATCAAACTTTTTATTATTGACGTTATAAGCACCGAAAAAATTCTCGGTTATATCAATACCATAATATTTAACGGGTAATATGATTTGATGAGTTTGTATATTCAACAGCCCGATAATACGATGGCGATCGTTTTCTTTAGTAATATCAATATATTTATCTTGCTTTGGTTCAGGTTTGTATTCGGTAAAAGCAAAAGGCTGAGGTTTAAGACGTTTCTCGTTTTTTTCCAATAGATGGACTGAGGCATCATTTACACTTTTATGTGCCTCTGCGGCGTAATAATAATCACCAACAGCGTGCTCAAGACGGCTATAGCCAGGAGCAATAATCCATTCACCCTGTTCGGATATCAATCCATATTTTTTCCCGGTTTTATCTTGAGCACTGATCATGCCATTAAAGTAACGTTGTAGACTTTGCGTTAGCTGAAAAGAATAGATTTCTCTTTTTGATTCCGGACGCATAAATAAGTTAATGGCCGAAACCTCCCCCTGGAACTGATAAGTAGCAATGAAACTTGGCGGATGGGTTTTATGTGCCTGTTCCTGAGAAGGGTAGTTATTGATAAAAAACTGCAGTAATGCCTCTTTATCCTTAATTTGATGGCTTTCTATTTGTTGCAGAGCCCGATCGGTAAAGGTGTGGAGCAGAGCGACATAATAATTATCATTGCTATAAGATGAAGACCCAAGCGGTTTTAATGCCAGACCACTACTATCCAATCCTTCAACATGCAGAATATTTTGATGAACGGATTCGGGTAGCTTAAGTTCTACTTCGTGGCCAGACATTTGCACCAGTTCTATTTGTTCCTGAATAGATTTATCACCATGATTAAAGTGCAATTGTTTTGGCAAAAGTGGCAACGTGTAGCTTGCGGTCATTGAAATACTGGCAATGCGTTTGGTGCCATTAAACGTTCCTTTAGCTTCAGTATCCGAATCATTTACTGCTACGGTAGTACCATCAGTAAAGGTGATACTGGTAATTTTTAGTTCGTTGTTGGGATAGTTGTAATCATCATATCTTTCAATTAATTGTGGAAGATAGTAGGAGCGGTAGTCGGTTATAATCGAGGATAAATCGCCAGTGATGGAGCGACTAAATGACAAATTATTTAAGTACTCATGGTATTTATTGTTTATTTCTATAGCAGATAACGGCATAAATTTATCAATATGCTCAATCTCCTGACTCGTTGATGAACTGGAGGAAATACGCATTGAACCAAAATCCTGATACTTTTTCAGACTATCGGACTGTTCACGCAGCATTTTCTTTATCTCAGGAAAGCTGTGTTTTTTAAATTCTTCGCGAAGTTCCGCTTCCATTTCAGGGGTTATTGCATGCTCTTGTGCCAGTAAATGAGTGCTACACAGTAAACTCAGTGAGAGTAAGGCATATTTCAACGGAGAGTGAAAAAGCATTTTTGACATAGGGAAAAAATCCTTTTAATACAAATTAAGCAGGCTGTTCTGAAATCAGTTATTCCTGATGGTGATTTTGCCATGATATCGATAATTCTTTATTAAAAATAAATTCAACCTGTGTGATTTATCGAGTAAGCAAAATTAAATATTAAACACAGCATTATTTATCCTAAACAAACCTGATAATTTTATTCGTAATCGTCCAATCTGGTACATACTGTTTATATTCTTTTTACTATTTTAGAATCCAACAGGAAAGCAGCCATGCTCAGACAAAATAAGGTCTTTAAGCCTTTGTGTAGCGTTTATCAACGATTAATGGGTGTTCTGGCTGTAACCCTGATATTACTTCCCTTAGGGTTGGTTCAGGCCGCGGAAGACAATGCCAGTGTTTCTTTTGCCGGTAATTATCGAATCGTCGATCCTGAAAGCGGTGAAGTATCACCACCAATATTACGCATTAGCCCATATCAGAAAGGTGAAGAAGAAAACCTGACAGAAAGCCAGCTGAAAAAACGTGCCTGGGTTGCCGAAGATATTGAGACGAAAGAAAAAGTATTTTTTGACCGAATGGATGAAAAGGATAGCGAAGTAGCTGCCGGGCTGAAAGCTCACGGTTGGGAATGTACTGTTTCTTCTCATTTATTGCTGTGTGGCGGTAAAGCGGGTGAAAAACCGTTTGATGGTGAAGATTTTATCAGTCAAACCGGTTGGTTATTAATTGTGTTGCATCAGGGGCCGGTAGAGTTAATTAAATGTGGTGCAGAAAGCTGCGACGAACCATCGGAACAACAAACACCAAATAATGATGACAACATTCTGTAATTGCGGCATCTGAAGGGTTTCTTAAATAACAACTATGAGAGGATATCAATAGAATCTATTTAATTTGAAATTAAGCATAAGGACTAAAGCATGAAAAAAAGAGGGCTACAGGATAAAGTAAAGCTTAATAATGGTGTACTTATGCTTCAACATGGATTTGGGGTATATAAAATCGATAATCAGGCAGATGCTGAAATTGCTATCAGTAAAGCGTTGGAAGTAGGGTATCGTTCATTTGATACCGCTCAGCTTTATCACAATGAAGGTATTTTGGGTAACTTGTTGCAGCAGAGCGGCATTACCCGAGATGAACTGTTTATCACCACCAAAATTGGTGATGAGAATCAAGGCTATGATGCAACACTGTCATCCTTTGAACAGTCAATGAAGGCACTTAAACTGGATACGCTGGATTTACTGCTAGTACACTGGCCCAGCCAACAACATTTTTTCGATACCTGGCGAGCTCTGGAACGGCTATATAAAGAGATGCGGGTACGTGCTATCGGCGTTTGTAACTTCAATGCCAGCCACCTCGATAGGTTAGCCAATATGGCAACCGTAGTGCCAGCTGTGAATCAAATTGAATGTCATCCTTATCTGACACAATACCCACTGAAGGATTATCTGAAACAGCATAAAATGATTGCTGAAGCCTGGAGTCCTTTAGGTAGGGGAATTGTTCTTGACGATCCGCTACTAAAAACCATTGCAAATTCTTATCATAAGAGCCCGGCTCAGGTAGTGCTCCGCTGGCACCTACAGCAGGATATGGTGATTATTCCTAAATCAGTTACTCCATCCCGTATTGCAGAAAACGTTGATATTTATGATTTTGCATTGTCAGAAGAACATATGACAATGATTGATGGGTTAAATCGTGATTATCGCACCGGACACGACCCGGACGATGTTTATCTGAAAATCTGATTGGCTTTAGACTTGAAGTGAAAGTCTTGAGGCGGATAGATATTATCCGCCTCAAAAATATTAGGCGCTGGTGCGACAAACCTGACAGTCAGGATCCCGCGGTAATTTCATTTCCCTGAACTGCATGGTCATTGCATCAAGCGTTAACAATTTCCCTGCCAAAGGCGTGCCAAATCCGGTCAGAACTTTGATCGCCTCAGTAGCCTGCATCGCCCCAATAATACCTACCACCGGCGACATAACGCCTGCTTCAACGCAGGTTAACGCTTCACTACCAAATAGCCGGCTGAGACAGCGATAACAAGGTTCATTTTGTTGATAGGTAAAAACGCTGATTTGACCTTCCATACGAATGGCCGCTCCGGAAACCATGGGTTTACGCAGCGCAAAGCAGTGTTGGTTTAAGCGATTGCGAATATCAACATTATCGGTACAGTCCAGTACGATATCCACTTGAGCTATCAATGCCTGAAGTTGGTTATCGTCAAGATTTTTATTGACCGTATGTAATGCCACATTCGGGTTGATATCAGCCAACGTCATTCTGGCCGATTCTACCTTTGCCATACCAATACGATCGTCACGATGTAAAATTTGACGCTGCAGATTAGACAGAGAGACCGTATCAAAATCCAGCAGGGTTAACGAACCAATACCCGCCGCACACAGATACTGGGAGGCAGGGCAACCCAATCCTCCTAAACCAACGATCAACGCGGAAGAGGCTTTTAGCTTCTCCTGACCATCAAAATCAAACCCTCTCAGGATAATTTGGCGGTTATAACGTAGCGTTTCGGCATCGCTTAATTCCGGCAGCATGTTTTAACTCTCCAGCAGAGGATTAAATGGCTCGACGGTTACCCATTCACCGGCAGCCACTGAGCCGCGTTCCTGTTCCAGTACGATAAAACAGTTCCCCTGACTGAATGAGCTAAACACATGAGAACCCTGATGGCCGGTAGTTTTTACTTCCAGCTCTCCCTGCGCATTACTGGATAAAATACCGCGTTGGAAGTCCATTCGGCCCGGCGTTTTTTTCAGGGAGCTTGTGGTCTTCACTTTTATCTGACGTGGTTTTTGCCACTGGCTGTAACCGCTAAGCTTCATTAATAATGGCTGAACTAATTGATAGAAGGTCAGGGCAGCGGAAACCGGATTTCCCGGCAAGCCACAAAACAGGGAATGGCTTAACTGGCCGAAAGCAAAAGGCTTACCCGGCTTAATCGCCAGTTTCCAGAAGCTGATTTTACCCATTTCATCCAGAATTTGTTTAGTGTAATCCGCCTCACCCACGGAAACCCCACCGCTGGTGATGACAACGTCTGCCTGCGCATCGGCTTTGGCAAAAGCTTCACGAATAGCGGCTTCATCATCACGAATAATACCCAGATCGATAACCTCACAATCCAGTTTTTCCAGCATTAAACGTACGGCAAAGCGGTTAGTATCATAAATCTGGCCTTCCTGTAGCGGTTGGCCGATGGCTTGCAACTCATCACCAGTAGAAAACAGCGCCACTTTAAGGCGACGATAGACGGTAACCTGATCCACGCCCAGAGACGCTAATAGCGGAAGCTGAGCCACACCCAGTTTTGAACCAGCAGGTAATACTTCGGCCCCGTGACGGATATCTTCACCGGCTAAACGGATGTTTTCACCGGGCTTTGGCATGGAAGTAAAACGCACACCGTTTTCCTGGACTTCAGCCAGCTCCTGCATGATCACTGCATCAGTACCTGCGGGAATGGGGGCACCAGTCATAATGCGAATACAGCTGCCCGCGGGCCATTCCCCATGAAACGGCTGACCGGCAAAAGCTTTACCTGCAACGGGCAGCACTGCAGACTCGGTAACTTCGCTACGGCGAACGGCATAGCCATCCATCGCGGAATTATCAAACGGCGGTACGTTCAACGGTGAGGTTATTGCTTGTGCGGTAATGCGGTCGGCAGCCTGAATTAAATCGATCTGCTCAGTTTGGCCAACCGGTTCAACCTGAGAAAGTAATTTATCTAAAGCCTGGCTCAGCGTAAGAAGTGAGGAAGAAGTAGAACAACAGTCCATCTGACGGCTCCGTTACAAACCGGTAAGGTTTGGGGTGAGGATATAGAAAATATCGGCTTATTATGCCCGAACAACCGACATCTAACAATTTATTGAGATGCCGGTTTCGTCAGGGAATATCCCTGAAGTCGGTGTGAGTAAACAGGAATTGCCCGAATTTCAGGCTAAAGTCCAGTTTAAAACATCCACTTATTTAACAATATTTCTACAGAGTGCTGGATAAACCTCGTCGGCTAAATTACAGTGTCTGGCTTAAGGTGTGATCCTTATCAAAGATATTGCCATAGATAGTTTGGAGAGAGACGATGTCATCCCTGAGTAAAGAAGCGATGTTAGTTCATGCAGCATTAGAAGCCAGAGGATTAGAGACCCCGTTACGTGGTCAACCTGTGGATGCCAATACGCGCAAACAGAAAATTGAAGAGCATATGACGTCGATTATGCAGTTGCTCAATCTGGATTTGTCCGATGACAGCCTGGCAGAAACGCCAAAGCGTATTGCAAAAATGTACGTGGATGAGATTTTCTCCGGTCTGGATTATGCAAACTTCCCTAAAATCACCTTAATTGAAAACAAAATGAAAGTGGATGAAATGGTGACCGTTCGGGATATCACCCTGACCAGCACTTGTGAACACCATTTTGTGACTATTGATGGTAAAGCGACAGTGGCTTACATCCCTAAAGATTATGTGATTGGCCTGTCAAAAATTAACCGTATCGTTCAGTTCTTCTCCCAGCGCCCTCAGGTGCAGGAGCGTTTAACTCAGCAAATTCTGCTGGCGTTACAAACTCTGCTGGGAACCACCAACGTTGCGGTATCTATTGATGCTATCCATTACTGCGTGAAATCCCGCGGTGTATGTGATGCAACCAGTTCCACCAGTACCACTTCAATCGGTGGCATCTTTAAAAGTAATCCAAGTACCCGTCAGGAGTTTCTCCGGGCAGTACGCCATTCCCCACATCATATCTGATTCTGCATTGTCCTATGCAGCACGATGAAAACCTGTCAGTACAGAATAACGGGAAGGCATTAACGCCTTCTCGTCGTTTTGAACAGTTAGATAGCGCTCGTGGGTTAGCGCTGTTAGGTATTCTGGTGATGAATATTGGTGGATTTGGCTTGCCTAAACCTGCCTATATGAACCCTGCCTATATCGGTATGCCATCTTTTAGCGATGGTTTAGTCTGGTCGTTACTCAGTACTTTTGTGCAGGGCACCTTTCTGGCGATGTTCGCTATGCTGTTTGGTGCAGGCTTGCAGTTATTGAGCAAACGCAGTGCCGGATGGAATGCTTCACGCTTGTTTTGGCTGGCATTGCTTGGTTTTTGCCACAGTGTTTATTTGTGGGATGGCGATATTCTGCTGACTTATGGTCTGGTAGGCCTTGGTAGCATGGTTATCATCCGCACCTCCTCCACAACCCGTAGCCTGATGTATACCGGCATTCTGCTATATATTATTGGATTAGCCATCATGCTATGGCTGGGGTCGCTACCGGGTAGTGGATTCAGTGAAGACTGGACACCCTCCGCCAAAACTTTGGCCTATGAAACTGCATGGAAACTAACCGGAGGTGAGCTGGCTCACGCTGAACGCCTGAAAATGACGTTAATGATTCAGTTTTCAGTGGTTCTTCAGTATGGCTGGGAACTGGCCGGATTGATGCTAATTGGCGCAGGCTTGCTGCATAGTGGTTGGTTATTGGGCAAGGCGTCACTAACCGATTATCGTCGTCAGGGATGGATTCTGTTCGTACTTTCGCTGGTAATACATATTCCCGCCATGTTAATGCAGTGGTGGGTAGAGTGGGATTTTATTATTGCCGGATATTATCTTCAGGTTCCTAAAGAATTTGCCGCTACGCTGCAGGGAATAGCCTATCTGGCATTATGGTATGGCTACGGGCAGTCAATTAGCTGGTCAACAGCCAACGCAGTTTTGTCGCAGGTAGGGCGCATGACGTTGAGTAACTATCTATTACAAACACTGATCTGTACTACGTTGTTTTATCACTATGGCTGGTTTAACCATTTTGATCGTTTACAGCTACTGGCAATAGTACCGGCTATCTGGTGTGTGAATATATTGTTCTCAATACTATGGCTGAAGTATTTTAAACAGGGGCCAGTGGAATGGTTATGGCGACGGCTGACCAGTATCGTGGCTGTGGAGTGATTAATTAAACAGAATGAATGTGTTATCAATAAATGAGATTATTCCAACCGAAGTGAACTAACTATTTACTATCTAATGTCCCGATGCTCTGGCATTTCGTAACGGCGGCACCGTATTCAAATCTTCCAGTTCAAATAGCTGTTCCGGTGATACCGCAGGATAGTCCTGCACGTCGCCTTCCAGACTATATGGAGTAGGAATTGGCACCATTGGACCAAGGAAACGTGGTTCACGTTTCAGAATGTAGAGATCGGTCAAAGCACCAAGTCGGGCCACCACTTCACGGGCGCGCACCATAAACATATTTTTAGGTGAAGGAACCGCATAGCATTGAGCTTTAATACCGCTATGCAAGGCGATAAACAAAGCGCGCTCGCAATGAAAACGTTGAGTGATGATAGTGAACTCATTGGCACCAAATACTTTGCGGGTACGAATAATTGAGTCCAGAGTCCGAAAACCCGCGTAGTCGAGCACGATATCCGATGCGGGAACACCAGCCTGTATAAAATCCTTACGCATAGTAATAGGCTCGTTATAGTTTAGCTGAGCATTATCACCACTGAGTAACAGGTAGCTGATTTTATTACTGTTATATAAATTAACCGCACCCTGAATACGGAATTTATAGTACTGATTGATCACGCCAGTACGCACATACTTGGAAGTACCCAACACTACGCCAACGTGGCTTGCGGGCAGTTCTTCAATATTTTCGTACACATAGGGGGCAGTTCGCCAACTAATCCAGCGATCGAGCAGCAGAGCGGTGCAGAGCATTAATGCCAGCAACACTAACAGGCTATATATCAATCGTTTCAATATCATAGTTGGTTCATAGCTGATAAATTTAAAATGAACGGCAGCCTCCAAGGCTACTTTACGGCAAGACCGAAAACAAGATGGCCTAAACTAAAAAATTGCTAAGCAATAAGTAAATTATTCGTAATGGGTGAGCAAAACAGTATTCTTTCAACACTGTTTCAGATTCTGATAGTTCATAATTTATACCTAAAAATAGCCAATCGGAGGGAGAGGCTGCCGTTGGGGTCGTAGCAGCTTTAGCTGCCGGAGCGCCCCTAGGCTGACTAGGCCCGACGCACACTATAGTCGAGTACTGATGGTTTACCGACCGCACTCGGAGTAGATATAAGTACATTGTATTTACGGTCGGAATATCCTCAGTAACTAATTTATTAAATCAGGCAACACCTCAATGAATAACGGCCCTAAAT
This sequence comes from Limnobaculum xujianqingii, assembly GCF_013394855.1. Taxonomy (NCBI): domain Bacteria; kingdom Pseudomonadati; phylum Pseudomonadota; class Gammaproteobacteria; order Enterobacterales; family Budviciaceae; genus Limnobaculum; species Limnobaculum xujianqingii. The sequence continues at coordinate 1,087,567 of NZ_JABMLK010000002.1, forward strand.
CAGAGCCGTTATCAAACAACAATAAAATCAGAACGAAGTTCGCTTATACCGGCGATACTGCGGATCCCAGAAGTTATTATCGATTTCTTGCTGCAAAGCTTCATCAGAAGTTACAACCGCAACGGATTCCAGCTGTGCCATTTTAGCCACTTTCAGTGCGATATAGCGGGAAACCTGCTGAATATCATCCACTTCAGGCAACAGAGCACCTTCGCCATGCTTAGCTAATGGTGAACAGTCTGCCAGTGCGCGGCTGGCGGCCATCAGCATACCGTCAGTAACCCGACTGGCTTTAGCGGCAAGCACACCAAGGCCAATTCCCGGGAAGATATAAGAGTTATTACACTGGGCAATTGGGAACACTTTCTCTTTATACATTACCGGAGCAAAAGGACTACCGGTAGCAACCAATGCTGCACCATCGGTCCAGTTGATAATATCTTCAGGACGACCTTCAACCCGCGAAGTCGGGTTAGACAACGGTAGAACAATCGGACGGGCACAGTGCTTGTGCATTTCACGAATGATCTCTTCAGTAAACAGACCTGCCTGACCCGATACGCCAATCATTACCGTTGGTTTTGCGTTACGTACAACTTCCAACAGTGAAATAGCTTCATTTTCGGTATGCCAGTGGTTGAGTAACTCATGCTTTTGCACCAGTTTAGACTGGAACTCAAGCAGATTTGGCATCTTATCGGTTAATAAGCCAAAGCGGTCAACCATAAACACTCGCTCTCTGGCTTCGCTTTCACTTAAGCCTTCGGCGATCATTTGGGCAATGATCTGTTCCGCGATACCACAACCAGCAGAGCCCGCACCCAGGAATACCACCGTCTGCTCTTTCATCTGACTACCGGCAGCACGGCTGGCGGCAATTAAACTACCCAGAGTAACGGCAGCGGTGCCCTGAATATCATCATTAAAACAACATAGCTCATTACGATAACGGTTAAGCAGTGGCGTAGCGGTCTGCTGTGCGAAGTCTTCAAATTGCAGCAGAACGTTTGGCCAGCGGCGTTTTACCGCACAAATAAAGGCGTCAACAAATTCGAAGTATTCGTCACCGGTAATACGTGGATGACGCCAGCCCATATACAGTGGATCGTTCAGACACTGTTGGTTGTTAGTTCCCACATCCAGAACGACAGGAAGGGTATAGGCCGGGCTGATACCGCCACAGGCACAGTAAAGGGAGAGCTTACCGATAGGAATCCCCATACCGCCGATGCCCTGATCCCCAAGGCCAAGGATACGTTCACCATCGGTTACCACAATAACTTTAACGTTTTGTTTAGTGGCATTCTGCAACATGTCATCAATATTGTCTTTATTCGGATAGGAGATGAACAGGCCACGGTGGCGACGATAAATATCAGAGAAGTGCTCACAAGCCTCGCCAACGGTTGGCGTGTAAATCACCGGCATCATTTCGCTCATGTGATTTTCGATCAGGCGATAGAACAGGGTTTCGTTAGTATCCTGAATATTACGCAAGTAGATATGCTTATCGATATCCGTTTTGAACCCTAAAAATTGCTTATAGGCGCGCTCAGCTTGTTCTTCGATGGTTTCAATTGCTTCAGGCAGCAGGCCGTGGAGGTTAAAGTTACTGCGTTCTTCCTCGGTGAAAGCGCTACCTTTATTCAGTAGTGGAGTTTCAAGCAGGGCAGGACCAGCATAGGGGATGTACAACGGACGTTTACTTTCGTGTTCCAGTTCCATGAAATTGGCTCTTTTAGATCAGGTAAAAGGATAGTCGGGCAACTGCGACCCGTAATCGTCCGCCGATTTTAGGAAACTCAACACAAATGTACAATCAATGTTACTAATATATAGATATTTTGTTGAATATTGAGATCCAAACGACATTAATCATGAGTTGGCGATTTCGGGTCTTAGGGCGCTAGTCTACCTGAAAAATTTCCTTTTGTTCGGCCTAAGCTGTGAAAAAATGTAAATAAAATAGGGAAATAGCAATTCCCGTTGTTTCTATTGTTTTTAGTAATTTAGGAAAATATTTAGCGGGAAAAGTTAATTATTTGAGGAAAGAAATTAGGGGTATGAAAAAACAATATAATTTCATCCATACCCCTAATGATGTTTATCAATCAGGCAAACAGTTTTACTAACACTGGAAAAACAAAAGGTGCGGCCAGAGAAGTAATAATACCGCAGATAACCAGGGCTAAAGAACTATAAGCGCCTTCCTGATAATCTTCTTCAGCGCAACGTGCTGTTCCGAGGGCGTGAGCAGTTGAGCCAATAGCCAATCCTCTGGCGGACGGTGTTTTTATCTTCAGCATATTGAGTATTGGGTGACCGAACACTGCCCCAAATATTCCTACAAACATAACGCAAATAGCACTGATGGCTGGAATACCGTGAATAGATTCAGCGGTTGCCATGGCAATTGGTGTGGTGACTGATTTAGGTAATACCGAAGCGGCAATTTCCGGGGAAGCACCAAGTAATAATGCAGCAGCGGTACCGGTAATCATAGCAACCAGACTACCAACCAGACAGATAGTAATAATTGATTTCCAGCGGGCCCGTATCTGATGCAATTGCTCATACAATGGGAAAGCTAAAGCCACCACGGCAGGCTGCAACAAATCGTTGAGTAGTGAACTGCCGGCAAAGTAGCTGTCGTAGCTGGTATGGGTCAGTAACAAAACAGGAATAATAATAAACAGCGAAATCAGCAGCGGATTAAGCAATGGCTGCTTTAACTTAATCGCAACCTGGCGGGCACCATAAAAGGCCACCAAAGTCAGAGGAATAGCCCACCACATTATGATGATTCCTTATCAGATTTCATTCGTCTGATGCCGTGCATATAGTGTGAAGAGTAGCCGACCACCAACATGGTGATTAAGCTGCTGATCAAACAGGAAATCACCAGCGGGCCAAACTGGCTGACTAGTTGAGGATAATACTTTATTACCCCTACACTAATCGGCACAAACAGCAGGGCCATATGGCGAATAAATAGATAACAACCCGGCTTTACCCAATTGGATGGCAATATCTGAGTGGAGAGCAGAGTAAAAAGCAACAGCATACCAATAATGCTACCCGGAATTTTCAGGGGGAGCAGGGTAGAGATAGCGTTGCCCGCTAGCAGACAAAGATAAATCAGAACAAAGGCTCGGAGGTATTGCCAGCAGAGTCTCAGGAACGACAGCATAAAAAGTCCCTCTGCATTAGAATTGGATTTATCATACAATTAAATTTTATTAATGTGCTATGGATCACACAATAAATGTAATGAAAGATCGTTTCAAATCATTTCTGTAAAGCATCAAATTGATCATTTCCGTTATCAGTATAAAACAAAAAATTAACCGGTAATTATTTACTGAATTAGTCTGTTTAATTAGTTGTTTATTAAAGGTTTTTTTAATTCCTTCTCCATGGGTGAAAAATATTTATTTTGCACTATTGGCAAGGGGATTGTTGTGGTGCAAAATGCACCCAATAGTGAATAACCGGCGTAAAATGACGTCGGTTATTTTTTTGCATCAGACCAGAGAAAAATGGTTATAAATCTTAAACATATTAGATTTATAGGGCTTATTCCGAGGTTAATAAATATTCACGTATACCGCTTAATTTTGGTAACTTATTGAATAAGGAATAAAAATGAAAAATTCCCTTCTCAAACCACCTCTCTGCGTCGGTGATCAATACCGCCGCAGCGACTATGGCGCACGGCAAATTCAACGCCTTACCAACCGATGTTATACCCCTTTAAATTTTAGCCGCTCGCTATGTTATTCCCCTGCGGCCTCTCTGCTTTGTGTGTTATCGAGTAAAAAAGTTGAGAGTATGGGGGAATACGGCTATGTCTATTAGTCTTTCTGCAACCTCTATACCTGTCGCTAACCGCGTTCAACTCAAACGTTCACTAAAACTGTGGCAAATCGTCGTTATCGGTTTGGCGTATCTGACGCCAATGACCGTATTCGACTCGTTTGTGATCGTTTCCGGTAAGACAGAAGGCCATGTCCCAAGCGCTTATATTCTGGCATTAGTCGCCGTGCTGTTTACTGCTATCAGCTATGGCAAATTGGTGCGTCAGTTTCCGGAAGCAGGCTCGGCATACACTTATTCGCAAAAGGCGATAAATCCTCATGTAGGCTTCATGGTGGGCTGGTTATCACTGATGGACTATATGTTCCTGCCCATGATTAACACATTACTGGCAAAAATATATTTGTCAGCACTGTTCCCTGAAGTTGCTTCATGGATATGGGTTGTCGGCTTTGTATTTGTTATGACGGTAATCAACCTGCGTAGCGTTAACTGGGTGGCAAACCTGAATATGGTTCTGGTGTTTTTCCAGATCGCTATTCTGGTGGCGTTTGTCTATCTGGTTTGGGAAGGATTGCATCTTGGTGATGCGGGAAGATCCCAGGTTGATATCACCAGACCGTTCTTCTCCAGCGAAGCACAAATGGTGCCGATTATTGCCGGGGCAACAGTACTTTGCTTCTCGTTTCTTGGCTTTGATGCAGTAAGCACGCTGTCAGAAGAGACACCAGACCCTAAACGTGTGATCCCTAAGGCCATCTTCCTGACGGCGCTGTACGGTGGCATTATTTTCGTTACGGTTTCTTTCTTTATTCAGCTCTATTTTCCGGATTTAACTGTGCTGAACGATCCGGATAATGCAACGCCAGAAATTGCACTGTACGTTGGCGGTAAGATGTTCCAGTTCATTTTGCTGTGTTGTACGGTAGTAGGGGCGCTGGCATCAGGTCTGGCTTCTCATGCCAGTATTGCCCGTCTGTTATATGTGATGGGGCGCGACAATGTGCTGCCGGAAAAAGTGTTTGGTTATGTGCATCCTAAATGGAAAACACCAGTAACCAACATTTTACTGGTTGGCGTAGTAGCTCTGGCCGCGCTGTTTCTCGATCTGGAAAGTGCCATTTCACTGATTAATTTTGGTGCACTGGTAGCTTTTAGCTTTGTGAATATTTCAGTTATCTGGTTCTTCTTTGTGCGCCAGAAACGCAATAAAAGCGCTAAGGATATTTTCAGCTTCCTGATCCTTCCGCTGATTGGCGCGATCATGATTGTTATTCTGTGGCTGAATCTGGAAGAAGATTCTCTGCGGCTGGGTCTGATTTGGGGCGGATTGGGTCTGTTGTATCTGGTTTATATTACCCGTGGATTCCGTCGTCCGGTACCGACGTTGGGAGCAAACCGGGGTGCTACACCTACATTATTGCCTGATAATGGTGATAATACGGTAACTGAAGTTAAATAATCCGCAGTGGTTATCTGAGAGGGCGTCGAAATGTATGGCGCCCTTTTTAGTTCCCATTTACCTGCATGACTATTCCAGATTAGGACGCCGATCGATATTGGTGAGAAAGTCGGCAATCTTTTCATCATTACGTTTAAATAATGAAACAATTTCCCGAACTGCTTTGCCTGTGTGCTCATGATGACTCCAGGCCAGAGAGAGTGGAGAGGGTTGGCGCTTATTTTCAACTTCCTTCGTTACTAGCTGACCGTTATCAATAAAACGCTGACACAAGTTTTTAGGTAGAAAACCGATACCCATCCCTTGTAAATGGCACTCCAGTTTAGTGTGTAAATCCGGAACTTTAATCTCTTTCTGACCGGGAAGTAGCCAGGCTACCCGTTTAGTGAGTTTGAGAGAAGTATCTTCAATATTGATTGCCGGATAGGCGCGCAACATGTTATCGGTAAGGATTCCATTTCTTTTGGCCAATGGATGACTGGGAGAGAGGACAAACACCCAACTCACATCGCCAAAGGGTAGCAGTCGAATGGTATTGGAAAGCGATTCTGAACCAGTAACGCCAATTGCGAGTTGAAAATCATCATGCAGCATGGCATCCCAGACTCCCATATAAACCTGACGTGAAAGTCGGAATTGAGTAAAAGGAAAACGCTGGTGTAGCCAACTAAGCAGTTTTGCTGCGGCGCTGGCGTTATACAGCAGGTTATTTACTACCAGATTAACCTGACGCTCAACACCATCATTGATTTGATTAAGCTCATCCGGCATACCATCTATCCAACTCAACCATTGATGGCAGCGCTCCAGCAGATGATTACCTGCCGGGGTCAGAGAAACGGTACGAGTAGTACGCAAAAATAGCTGGGTGCCCAGACTCTCTTCCAGCATCTTGATGCGATAGCTGATTGCAGCAGGAGTTTTATGCAGATTCTCTGCTGCTTTGGAGAAACTTTTGCTTTCAGCCACTTTAATAAACGTTCGTAATGTTTCCTGATCGAGCATAACAAAGATCCTTCTGGAAGTTTAACCTGAGCCAGCAAAGTGCAATGTGCATACCTAGCAGAGTATCCGCACCTGAAGTGTGACCATGCTGTAATACCTTATCTACAGCGTGTTTTGTCATGGGGGAAGAACGAGCTAAACAGTGTAATAAATGCGTTAGGGATGATGAGTAATGCCCGAGTGTAGCATGATGTAAATAACAAGCACTGACTTCAGTGGTTAATAAACTTAACGCTTTTATTGAACTATCAATTAGTAGCCGCTGTGGTAAATAGTTCGCTGATTCCGGGATACAGTGCAAAATAGCCATTGCTCCAATTAACATATCGTCACCACTGGGGGTTAGGCCGGGCCCCAGCCCAATGATAGATAGCCAGTGAGGTGATTGCCCCTGAAACCAGTTAGTCAGTTGTTGATGAATATCAGCGATCAAAGGAGAAGAAGTAGACACCGCTTTATTCAGGTTGCCCAATAATCCCGTAGAATGAGTTTTGCTAAGTAAGAGTATTGATAAGTTGTGCCAAACGGCAGGCGATAGAATCGGGAGGCGTAATCTTATATAGCGTTGGGGGAAAATGGTAAAGCCGTATGGAGTGCAGAGCCTGTCTCGCTGCATAGTGAGAGGATCGCCGACTTTCAATTGTTGATATAGTTGGTCAAAATCCTCCGTGCGTAATAGCCATCCCATAGGACTGAAGCCATGTCCATAACGATGCAGAGTTAATAGCTCACCTTTGGTGTTTTGCAAATTGATCGCCTGACTGAAGCGACTATGGCAGGTCAACTTATCGGGTTGTAATGGAGAAAAGGCACTGACTGCCAGAGTGAAACGAGGCATATTGATTTCTCCCATACCGGATGCCCTGAGACATCCGGTAAAGATAGTGTTACCGCAGCTATTCAACCTGAATGTTCATCGATTCTGCTAAGGCCTCCAGAGCAAGCTCAAAGCAGGGTAGCGGTGCGCGTACCGTTCCGGCGCCTACCTGACCAACGCCAGCTTCTTTATGAGCAATACCGGTATTGATTAATGGGGTAATTCCGGTTTCCACAACCCGACGAATATCCAAACCTACACAAGCTCCCTGAAAGTTCCACGATGGAATTTGCAGTAACGGATTATGTTGTAAGTATATTTCGCTCATTTCTTCCGAAGTTTCCTGAGCTGCCTCCATTCCGCCAGCACCAACAAACCGGGTAACGCCAGGCGCGGCAATCATCGCTGCACCGCCCACACCAAAGGTTTCGGTAATGGCGCTGTCACCGATATCAGGGTTAGCATCATGTTGACTAAAACCGGTAAAGAACAGTCCCTGAGGTGTATTGACCGGAGCTGTAAACCAGCGGTCACCTAATCCACTAACCCGAATGCCAAAATCACGACCGTTACGAGTCATGGCGGTAACGATGGAGCCTGCTTTGATATCAGCAGCGGCATCCATCACTGCTTTACAGTAAGCCATTGCCAGATTGAGAAAGAATTGATCGGTTACGCTAAGGAATTGCAACACTTCACTCAAACGTGTTTTATCACCTTCCTGGCAGGCGATAGAAGGCGCCAGAATTCTCATCAGCAATGCCGATGCGGCAATATTGCGTTGGTGAAATTCGTCTCCCATGGTGATGGCCTGCGCCATCAGTGAATTGAGATCGACACCATCCTCCATTTCACTCAATGCTTGTTGTAGTACCGGAGCCAGAGTATCGCGCATCCAGCGTAAGCGCCGTTGTACATCATCACCATAGGCACCAAAACGCATCACTTTACCAATACCCTCATTCAGATTGCAGTAAGCGGTATTGCCATGAATTCTGTTTTTTACTTCAACAACCGGCATATTGGCTGAAGTGATCCCTCCCATTGGCCCTACGGCATTGACATGGTGGCAAGGGATAAATTTAATTTCTCCCTTCTCCAGCAGGTTTAGCGCCTGTTGTTCATTCTCTGCCCAGCCTTCAAACAGGCTGGCTCCAATACAAGCCCCACGCATTGGCCCGGTCATATCTTGCCATTGAATGGGAGGTCCGGCGTGCAGCAGTACTTTTCCCTGAGTCAGCTCAGGAATAACCTCGCGAGCAGGGCGTACACCAACCCAGTATGGGCGGGCTTCTTTAATACGTTCAATAATGGCGGCATTGGCCTCAGAAATAGATGCATACATAATTCGGTACCTTCTTATTAATTCGATGTCATTAATTTAATTTTTTCAGCAGGGCGGCCAGATGTTGATTGCCACCAGCAACAGGAGCCCACTGGTAATGAACAACCGGGCAACCGGAGGTCTGTAAGTCTTGAGCGAAGCTACGCAGACCGGCATTAATCACTTTTACCCCTTGCAGCAATGGAGGTATTGCGTTTTGCTGATGAGATGGCTGGCGGGTTATCAGATGATGTGCCAACAATACTGCTTCTTGCAGGGTATTCATCACCACAATATCGCCATTGATTAGGGCATCAATTTGTTCTGCACGCGGTTGAGGATCTTGCTGGGTTCCGGTAACTGTCGCTATCACCACTAAAGGATGCTGGTTTTTCCGGGCGGCCCGAACCTGATTGACTGCTTCGACAACGGCGAAAGCCGGATCGTCACAGGCGCCATAGCCCAATACCACATCTAACAGCAACACACCCACTTCAGGTTGGTTTGCCAGTTTCAGGATTTCTAATGAGCGAGTTGTAGGGTCAATCATCGGGTGTGGGCGACCCACTGTATATGCGTCATCTCCCAGATCGATCAGTTTATGTCCTTGTGCATTAAGCATAATGCCTTGGTGGTGATGTTTATCTGTTTCTGCTCCGATCTGATCTGCCAGCAGCATTGCCGCTTCAGCGGCTAATGTTCCCCCCGCGTACAGACCAAGAATTTTTCTTTCTGCTACATTGGGTTGATTAGTGGCGATTTCCTCCACATTTGCCAGCATCACTGTTAACTGTGCAGCTTCTGCCAGAGAACTGGCCAGCCATACGTTGCCTTCATGACGTTTTTCTGGCCTGGAGCCTAAAAACAGGGCGACTACCGGTTTGGCAATGGATTTCATTGCTGCCAGCACTTTCAGACGAACGCTTTCTGCCGGTGGTTTGGAGACAAAAGCCAGAACTTTGCTCTGGTTATCTGCTGCCAGCATCTCAAGAGCGCTCAGTGCGCTGATTCCACCAACTTCTGCACTCAGATCGCGTCCGCCCAAACCTAATGCATGGGTTACGCCCTGATGTAGTAATGCAATCTGTGAGGTGAGTTCCTGAATGCCGGTGCCTGATGCACCGATTACGCCAATACTGCCTTTAGGCAAAACATTGGCAAATGCCAGAGGCGCGCCAGCCACCATGGCGGTACCGCAGTCTGGCCCCATCACTAACAGTCCTTTGGAACGGGCACTTTTTTTCAGCGCAATCTCTTGCTCAAGAGGAACGTTATCGGAAAACAGCATGACATTTTTACCGTCATCTAACCCTTGTTGTGCCAGCTCAGCGGCGTATTCACCGGCAATGGAGATAAGCAGCAGGTTGGCATCGGGCATTTTTTGCAGTGAGCTTTCCCAACGGCGTGCCTTTTGCAGATGTTGTCCTCCACTCTGACCTTGAGCGATGGAATTTAACTCGTTTTCCAGTGAGGTACGGATAACATCGACAATTTCCGGCATCTCTTCATGGGTACGAATAGCTGCACATATATCGTTTGGGGTTGCAGTAGCGAAGTCTGAATGCCAGAAGCCCGTAGCTTCTAACAGCGCCTTATTTGCCGGAGTACCCATCATCACAGAGACTTCATCTACTCCCTGAGAAGCGCTTAATTTTCGGGAGATCAGCATCAGGCTAACGGAATCCTGAAAGCTCCCTTTTTTTACGAAAGCGTAAATCATTGTGTTACCTCAGATTGTTTCTTTTCTTTTAAGAACAACATGCCAATTAAACCGATGACCAACAGAATGGCAGAGAGATAAAAACCAGAAGCCAGACTACCGGTAATATCACGGGCGGCGCCGGTAATGATTGGAGCCAGAATGGAGGAACTCATGCCGATAAAGTTGAACAGGCCGAATGCGGTACTGTAGTTATTTTCATCGACGCTATCGGCAACCAACGCCACCAATACCGGATCGAGAGCCAGCTTGCCGACCAGACCATAAATGCACAGAGCGATCACTACGCCAGTCATACTTGGCATCCAGACAATGGATAGCAGGCTCAGAGTGGCAAGGGGAACCAGAATCAGAATTAGTGGTTTGCGTTTACCTAAACGATCGGAAATAGAGGAGAACAATAAGGCTCCCGGAATGGAGATCCAGGCAACTAATGAAGAGATAAAGCCGGTTTCGTTGCCCGGAATCCCGCGTTCACTTTGCAAATAGTAGGGGAGCCAGGTCAGAATGACGAAGAATCCAAACAGGCTGCAAAATACCATCAGGTAAACGCGCAATAAGTTACGGTTTTTCAACAGATCGCTGAGTTTACCTTTTTTAACCGGTACACCATCGGCACTGATTTGCGCTTTCTTTTTCTCTTTAATAAAAAACCAGATAGCTAAGCCAGTTAAAATACTTGGGATGGCCATCACATAAAATGGCATACGCCAGCTGTAACCCTGATCGTAAACCAGCCAACTGGAGGACATCAGACCCAAGGCAATACCAAACGCCATACCGCTATTAATAATGGCACTACCAAGAGAGCGATACTTTTTTGGAATCTGTTCAGAAGAAAGGCCATATTGGGGGCCATAATAGGTGCCTTCTCCTGCACCGGTTACCACCCGGGCAAATAATAACGTTGTCCAGCTTTTTGCCCAGCCGGTAACAGCGGTAAATGCGCCAAATAGTAGGAAGCCTGGAACCAGTACCTTTTTCTTACCGATTTTGTCACCCAAAACCCCTGCAGGAACTTGTAATAGAGCATAAGAGAAATAGAATACTGAATTCAGAATACCGAGTTGAGTTCCGGTTAAACTAAACTCTTTTTCTAATTCCCCCATGACAGGATTTAATATTGTTCGGTCAGCATACATAAATATCCAACCTAACCAGAATAGAAAAATAGTTACCCACCATGCAGGTATTCCGGTTTTTTGTGGTGTTGCCACATCATTGACTGAGTCTGACATATATATACTCCATGTTTTAATATTATTTAACCTATTTAATAGTCATATTTATTTTTTCGATTAATAAATTTATGACGCTGTGTAAAACAGGTTCTGTCAGGGAAACTATATGAATTATTGATACTTTCAGGTGAAGTACGTCACATTTATTTTATTGTGAGGTAATTTTATTTATTGGTGTTTTTATTATTAAAAAATTTTTAAAAGTGATTTATTAAATAAATTTAAATAAAGTGACCGATGTTGTATTTAATTATAAAAGACTTTTTTGGTTATTAATTAATTTCTATCGGGATCACATTTTGTTTTTATATTAAATATATTTTCTCTGTCTGGAATTATTTCTGGTTATGAGGGTTTAAATGAAAAAGACATTAGTGATTGCATTAGGCGGCAATGCATTATTACAACGAGGCGAAGTATTATCTGCCCAGAATCAATATAAAAACATTGAGCAAGTCGCCAGCGTTGTTGCTGCACTTGTAGCAAAATACCGGATAGTTATTGTGCATGGTAACGGCCCGCAGGTGGGTTTATTAGCACTACAAAATCAGGCCTGCGATCTGGCTCCTCCATATCCATTAGATATTTTGGTGGCGGAAACTCAGGGGATGCTGGGTTATATGATCGCTCAAACATTGGGGAAAATGCTGAACATGCCGGCTATCAGCAGTTTATTAACGCGTATTGAGGTTGATCCAACAGATATTGCTTTTAACGATCCCAGTAAACTTATTGGTCCGGTTTACCAGCCCTCACAGGAACAGGAGCTGGTGGCTAATTATGGCTATAGGATGAAGCGAGACGGGGAATATTTACGTCGGGTCGTTGCTTCCCCCAGGCCGCAGCGTGTACTGGAAATAGATGCAATTCGTCATTTGTTGTCTCAGGGAAATGTGGTGATTTGTGGCGGTGGTGGTGGCATACCTGTGGCTCACGATGAACAGGGTTTTGTTGGCGTGGAAGCCGTGATAGATAAAGATTTAGCCGCGTCGCTACTGGCAAAAGAGCTACATGCTGAATACTTGATGATATTAACGGATGCCGATGCGGTATATCAGAATTGGGGAACGCCACAGGCTCGGGCTCTACGTAACGTAACGGTAGAAACCTTACGCCCGTTTGCCGCACCCGATGGTTCTATGGGGCCTAAAGCCCAGGCCGTCATTGAATTTGTCGAACAGACGGGAAAAACAGCTTTTATTGGTGCTTTGAAAGATGCCGCGGACATTTTAAAGGGAAATAAAGGAACAAAAGTAATCAGTACACAGGAAGCGATGGTGAGTTAACCAATGATTCTTGCCGCATTATTCTTATGCCAAAAGGATGAATAATGCGGCAGGAGGTTCTGTTCAGGCTAAAACGCTTCCGGTTTTGATTGATTGTTCTGCATGGCAAGAGCTCCGCGTCGTCTCTGCAAGATCCACCCCTTAAGTAACCCCGACATACAAAACAGCAATCCAATCCAAATCAAAGTAAAGCTTACGCCTTTCACTTTATCGAAAGCCTCATTGAACAAGAAAATCGCCAGTAAGAACTGAATGGTGGGTTCAATATATTGCGATAATCCAATCACGGTTAAGGTGGTGCGTTTAATTGCGGCAGCGAAAAAGAGTAAAGGCAGCAGGGTGACTGGAGCCGTCAGGGCATAATAAATGCGGGTTGTTATATCGGCATCGGTTAATACACTTTCCCCGCTGGTTGATAACCAGATGGTTAAACCAATGGAGACGGGAAACAGCCACAGAGTTTCAACGGTAAGGGCAGTAATAATGTCAAAACGGATAAACTTACGAATCAGGCCATACAGGGCAAAAGCGCTGCCCATAATTAAAGCTAACACCGGCAACTGACCGTATTGCCAGAGTTGATAACTGACACCGGCAAAAGCAAACAGCACTGCCAGTTTCTGGCTGAGGCTCAGCCGTTCATGCAAAAAAATCATGCCCAGCAAAATAGAGAACAGTGGATTAATAAAGTAGCCAAGACTGGCGGCTAAAACCTGATCGTGGGTAATAGCGTAAGTAAAAGTACACCAGGATATAGCCATAATGCTGGTACTCAACAGGCAAAATAACAGGGAGCGCTTATCCTGCCAGACCTCTCGCCAACGGGTACGTTGTTTTATCAAAGGACGAACTAACAATAACAGAGGAAGAGACCATAAAACCCGTTGAGCCAGCATTTCAAGGGGTTCGGCACCGGGCAACAGGCGATAAAACAGTGGGGTAATGCCCCACAGTATAAACGAGAAGATTGCCAGCGCGGCCCCAGACCTGACTATCATAGTGCCGATGTCCTGCTTTAAACGGGTGATGAAGTTATGATACACCGGTATAAAACAGAGATATAGCAGACTAAATCAAGAAAAACGCCATATATCAGAGAGTTCTGCTATATAGCGTAGAGTGGTTAGAGAAATTAGCCAACTAACTGTTCAGCGTAGCGGAACAGTGCCTTAAGTTGAGAGACTTTATCTGCATTATCACTGTGCAGTTGAGCCAGTTGTTCAATTTTGGCAACGTACTTCTCCAGGCGCTCCGGACTTAACATCTCCTGACGATGTGCTAACCAACGGCGCTGTTCTGCATCATCCAGAGTTTTAGGATAGTTGCGGGCGCGGTAGCGGAACAACAGGGTTTCCAGTCGGTTATCATTAAAGGCCAGAGTTAGTGCCGGCAGATTTTCTGGTTTAGTTTTCTGGATTATGCCAATGGCCGCGCGATCCGCATCGCTGAAGAAGCCGTCATATAATCGACCATCCACATCAGTTGGCGGCGTAAACGGCGTAGCTTCGCTATAGATAGCAATCACTTTTTCCCGCAGATCCGGGCTCTGACGTAGTAATTGAAGATTGGCCAGACAGCGTTGACGATCGATACCCAAACGGTCGGCATTTTCCGGCAGTAGCGTTTTGGCCGGGGCTAACACCGGACACTTATTGGTATGGACCAGTTTTAACGGAACCGGTGGCTCACCCTCACCAAGTTCATCACGACGGGTGTAGAGGCGTGCACGTAATGTATCAGCATCCAGCTCCAGCAATGGTGTCATATCACCGGCTAAATCACAGACAATCACCGCGTTATTGTTATCCGGATGCCAGGCCAGTGGTGCAATCCAACTGGTATTTCCCCGCAACGCTCCAAACATGCCGGACACATGAACCAGCGGAGTCATTTCGGCAATATCAATCAGATTAGCGACTTTGCGCTTATTTCTTAGCTGGTACAGATAGTCAAACAGCTTCGGCTGGGCTTGTTTTACCAGCTTCGCCATAGCAATAGTGGCGTAAACATCGGACATTGCATCATGAGCGTGGGTATGTTCCACACCGTTGGCTTTGGTGAGGTGTTCCAGCTTAAAACTGGGTAAGCCATCGTCATTCAATGGCCATTGAATACTATCAGGACGCAGGGCATAACAAGCCCGCATAACATCCAGCAGATCCCAGCGAGAATTGCCATTTTGCCAGCTGTAAGCGTAAGGATCGTAGAAGTTGCGGTAAAAAATATTCCGGCTCACTTCATCATCAAAGCGAATATTGTTGTAACCCAAAATACAGGTATTCGGGGTACTGAAACTATCGTGAATCTGACGGGCAAACTCCGCTTCAACCATGCCTTTACTAATAGCTTCCTGAGGCGTAATACCGGTAATCATTACTGCATCAGGATCGGGCAGGTAGTCATCCGCTGGCTTACAATAAATGACTAATGGTTCAGCAGTAATATTGAAATCACTGTCGGTACGGATGCCGGCAAATTGAGCAGGACGATCGTAGGATGGACTAATACCGAAAGTTTCATAGTCATGAACGTAAAAAGTTGGCTGGTCTGCTGGGTTTTTCATCTTACGAATAGTCTTTAGTTGTCTGCCGGTTATCTGATTTCTGGTTGGTAAGGATAACATCAAAAGCTGAATCAATCGGCAGATTTTATCGGTGGCGAATTAATGTTGCGAGAAAGCCCGAGCTTATTGGTGTTATAAGCATTCAATCAAAGAATAATTGTTGTTATTGATATAATTACAATGATTAATTAAATGATATAACTGACTACATTATCTGTTTTAGTTCCATCACTATGGTTGGTACATTTTATGTCTGAAACTGTACATTCTTATGATCAGACTAAACGCCGGATTTATCTGCGGTGTTTTAGCATCAAAACCCCAATGGGAAAAGCCGTCTCTCTGTTTTGGGGGGGAATTGCATTACTTATTGTATTGACTGAATTTATGCGCATGGGGGGATTGGGGTTTAATTTTAATCACCCTGGGTTTTACCATCAGATGGATATCATTTTTGTTCTGTTATTTTCCTTTGAATATCTGATGCGACTTTGGGTCACGCCTAAGTTTATGAAGTATCCCACCTCAGTTATGGGCTTGATTGATTTAATTACTACGCTCAGTCTTTATTTGATTTTATTCTTTCCTGAGTTGGTGGGGCATTATGAGAATTTTATGAGGTTGGGCCGTATTCTCTGTATTTTGCGCCTGTTTAAACTGTTGGGTGTGATGGATGATGTGGCGTTTTTTCAGCGTTGTATTTTAAAAGCCAGAAGCAAGCTCTTACTGTTTTTATTCTGTATTGTCATTGTGGCCATGATGAGCGGCGGTATTATGTTTGTAATCGAAGGCCCACAAAATGGATTTACTAATCTGGGTTCTTCCATCTACTGGGCGGTAGTGACACTGGCTACCGTTGGATATGGGGATATTACGCCTCACACCATGCCAGGACGTATTATTGCTTCGATGTTGATTATTCTGGGCTATCTGTCACTGGCGATACCTACCAGTATTCTTTCGGCATATGTGATGGCAGAAAGGGGGCGTAAAATCTCTTTTCGCTGTCCGATATGTAAACAGGTGGGGCACGAACGTGATGCCCGGTATTGTAAACACTGTGGTGGTAAACTGAGTAATAACAATTGATGTAAAGAAAAAGCCCTTCAGGTGAACTAAAGGGCTTTAGTATCAAGTTAATACATCAATTAATAGATCGAACGATACAGTACTTTAATCTCTTCTACGTTAGTATCCCGCGGATTACCACCGGTACATACATCGTCAAAAGCGGCTTGAGCCAGCGCATCAATATCACTCTCTTTCATGCCTACATCACGCAGTCTGGCTGGAATACCAACATCTTTGCTCAGTTGTTTCACTGCATTAATAGCGGCTTCACGCACTTCTGCCAGCGGCATATCTGCCGCACCTTTAACACCCATAGCAATCGCGATAGCACGGAACTTATCACCGGTGAAATCAGCGTTGTACGCCATGATGTGCGGTAGCAGAATGGCGTTAGCCACACCGTGAGGGGTATCGTAAAAAGCGCCTAATGGATGAGCCATACCGTGAACCAAACCCAGACCAACGTTAGAGAATCCCATGCCAGCAATATATTGGCCTAAAGCCATGTCTTCAACGCCGGCAGGTTCACCTTTTACGGAGGCGCGTAGAGAACGGGCGATAATCTCAATCGCTTTAAGATGCATCATATCCGTCAATTCCCAGGCACCTTTGGTGGTATAACCTTCGATGGCATGGGTCAGGGCGTCAATACCAGTTGCGGCTTTTAATGAGGCGGGCATGCTGGCCATCATCCCGGAGTCGATAATAGCAATAACCGGAATATCATGTGGGTCAACGCAGACAAACTTACGGCGTTTTTCTTCGTCAGTAATTACATAGTTGATGGTAACTTCGGCAGCGGTACCCGCAGTGGTAGGAATAGCAATCATTGGAACACTGGCTTTTTTGGTTGGCGCTACGCCTTCAAGGCTTCTTACATCAGCGTATTCAGGGTTGTTGATGATAATACCAATGGCTTTACAGGTATCCTGTGGAGAGCCTCCACCAACGGCAATCAGATAATCAGCCCCGGACTGTTTAAACTTAGCTACCCCTTTTTGTACTACGGCAATGGTTGGATTAGGGATAACTTCATCAAAGATTTCGTAAGGTAGTTTGGCTTCATCCAGCAGTTTGCTTACTTTTGTTGCCACACCGAATTTAATCAGGTCTTTATCGGTGACCAGTAACGCTTTTTTAAATCCGCGTTTTTTCACTTCGTCCACAATATGGGAAATGGCTCCGGCACCAAAATAGGAGGTTTCATTGAGGATCATTCTATTTGCCATGTTATAGCTCCATAAGATTGTTATATTTAAAAACGATTAAAAATGAATCAATTCTTGAGAACGTCTAAATTGGCAGTTCATGCTGTATTCCAACAGGCTGAACCGAACTCCATGTCTATGAACTTAGAGTAATTAACTTTCTCGCCAGAAAATTGATATAGGTTAGGAAAGGGGGGGAACAGTTTTTTTTGGTTATTATTTCCAGAAAAAAAGAATAAACCTTGATGTAAGGCCACAAAACAAAATATCTGACTCTAGCCCAATGGAACGGTTGGCAATGGGGTGATGATTCGGTATGTTTTATTCGTTTTCTAATGTCTACTATCAGGATAATCATTTTTGCCATTATGAAAGTTACCCGACTACAGAGTACTAATGACGCGCTTTTTCCAACCTTTGAACGCCTTTATCGCATCTCTTTTCCGGAGTTTGAGCAGCGTACCTTTGAGCATCAGGCTAAAGGATTAATGGCGGAAAACTATTTTCTTCACTGTTATGAAGAGAACTCGTTGTTTGTTGGATTTGTAGCGTATTGGGAGTTTGCTGACTATCTGTATATCGAACATTATGCCATTAGCGACCAGGTACGTGGTCAGGGCTATGGAACCCGTTTGCTTGGGGAGCTAATTGCTTCAACAAACAAAACGGTGATTCTGGAAATCGATCCGGTAGTGGATGAGATCTCGCAAAAGCGTTTACGTTTTTATCGGGCATTAGGCTTTGTGGAAAACGATTATTCTCATGTTCATCCACCTTATCAAGGGAAGTTCCACGGGCATCCGCTAAAAATATTAAGCAGTGGGCGGGCGATTACTGAAGTGGAGTACCAGCGATTTAATCAGGATCTGAAATTAATAGTGATGGAAAAGTAACCAATAAAAAAGCCAGCGAAAGGCTGGCTTTTGGGATAGAAAGGTTTGTTGCCAGCTATTACTTATGCCTTTCCCGCAGTCGATTAATCACAGAACTTAAATTCAAATCCTGATCCTGTAACAGAACCAGTAAGTGATAGACCAAATCGGAGGCTTCATTAGTCAGTTCTTCCCGGTCATTCACCGTTGCGGCCAGTGCAGTTTCAACGCCTTCTTCACCAACTTTTTGAGCAATACGCTTGGTTCCACTGGCATACAGTTTAGCGGTGTAAGACGTAGCCGGATCCGCTTGTTTACGTGAGGCCAGCAATTGTTCTAACTGATAGAGAAAGGTCCATTCGGTTTCTGCAGGGGCAAAGCAACTGCTGGTACCGTTATGGCAGGTAGGGCCAACCGGATTCGCCAGAATTAACAGGCTATCGTTATCACAGTCCGGTGTCATGCTGACAACATTCAGGAAATTGCCGGAACTTTCTCCCTTGGTCCACAGGCGCTGTTTGGTTCGTGAGAAAAAAGTCACTTTACCGCTCTGTTCAGTAGCGTGCAGGGCTTCCAGATTCATATAGCCCAACATCAGAACTTCACCGGAAACCGCATGCTGGACAATCGCAGGTATCATGCCGTCGACTTTTTCCCAATCCAGCTGGCTATGTTGCTGTTGCGTTAACATGTTCTGATCTCCACTTGGTTATCGGCAAGATAGCGTTTTAGCTCACCGATATTGATAATTTGCTTATGGAACACCGATGCGGCTAATGCGCCGTCAACATTAGCCACGTTAAAGGCGTCGAGAAAATGTTCCATTGTTCCGGCACCGCCGGAGGCGATAAGCGGAACTTTACAGACCTGACGTACCAGTTTCAGCTGTTTCAAATCATAGCCGTTACGAACGCCGTCCTGATTCATCATATTTAGCACAATTTCACCGGCTCCGCGCTTTTGCACTTCCTGTACCCAGTCCAGCGTGTTCCAGGCAGTAGCTTTAGTACGGGCTTCATCACCGGTAAATTGATAAACCTGATAGCTTTCTTGCCCGGCGTTATACCAGGTATCAATACCTACTACGATGCACTGTACGCCAAAACGATCGGCTAACCGGGAGATCAATGATGGATTAGCTAATGCCGGGGAGTTAATGGAGATCTTATCCGCCCCAAACGAGAGAATCTGACCGGCATCTTCAATGCTTTTAATACCACCGGCAACGCAGAACGGGATATCAATCACTTCTGCCACTTTAGAAACCCAGCTTTTATCCACTACGCGGCCATCAGAAGAAGCAGTAATATCGTAGAATACCAGTTCATCTGCACCTTCTTCAGCATAGCGTTTCGCCAGTGGAACAATGTCACCAATGATTTCATGGTTGCGAAATTGTACGCCTTTCACTACCTGACCATCACGAACGTCCAGACAGGGTATTATCCGTTTTGCCAGCATGAAATGGCCTCCTCTACGTTAAATTTACCGTCCAGCAGGGCGCGACCAACAATCACACCTTTCACACCGCTGGTGCGCAGGGCAGCAATATCATTCAGGCTGCCAATACCCCCGGATGCCTGAAATGCAATGTCCGGGTAGCGCTGGCTAATTTCACAATATAAATCGACGTTAGATCCGGCGAGGGTACCATCACGGGAAATATCGGTACAGAGCACGTGTTTTAAGCCATAAGGAAGATAGCGTTCCACTACCTGTTCCAGCGTTTGGCTGGAGTTTTCCTGCCAGCCGCTAATGGCAACGTTTTTATTGCCATTATCGTCAATGCGCACGTCTAATGCCAGCACCAGAGCATCGGCACCAAAACGCTTAAACCATTGTTCAACCATTTCAGGCTGGCGCACGGCAGTTGAACCGATAACTACCCGACTGGCACCGGCGTCAATTAAATCGCTGACGTCTTTTTCTGTGCGAATACCGCCGCCAATCTGAACCGGAACCGACACGCCGGCTAACAATTTGCGCAGTAAAGGAAGCTGACGCGCTTGGGGATCTTTAGCACCGGTTAGATCAACCAGATGCAATACCTGAGCACCTTGCTGTTGATATTGTTGCAGGCGTGGTAGTGGATCGTTGCCGTAGTCGCGTTGTTGTCCATAGTCACCCTGATGCAGGCGCACCACGCTACCGTCAATCAGGTCTAATGCAGGAATAATCATCTCAGTTACATCTCCAGAAAGTTTTTCAGCAGTTGTGCGCCGGCCTGACCAGAACGTTCTGGATGAAACTGTACGCCGAAGAAGTTGTCTTGCTGTACTGCGGCGGTGAATGGCTCGCCGTAGGTGGAGTGCGCGATAGTGGCTGAACATACGGGCATAGCGTATCCATGTACGAAATAAAAATAAGCACCGTCCTCGATGCCGCGAAACAGATGATGACCCGCCAGTGGATTCACGTTATTCCAGCCCATATGCGGAAGCGGCAGGTTGTGTGCTTTCATCTGTTTGATCGGAGCATCAATAATGCCCAGAGTATCCGTTGAGCCTTCTTCACTGCTTTTAGCCAGTAGCTGCATGCCGAGGCAAATGCCTAAAACCGGTTGAGTACAGGCTTTGATTAAAGGAATTAACTCGCGCTCGTTAAGTATTTTCATGGCGGCAGAGGCGGAGCCTACACCGGGAAGAAATAGCTTGTCAGAACGCAGGACAATGTCAGGATCCCGACTCACTACCGGGTTATAGCCCAGGCGCTTAACCGCATAAGCCACCGAAGCCAGATTGGCGCAGCCGGTATCTAAAATCACTACTTCCATTACAGCACCCCTTTTGAACTCGGTAGGGTATTACCCTCCACGCGAATTGCCTGACGCAGGGTACGACCAAATACTTTAAACAGGCTTTCTACTCTGTGGTGGTCGTTCTTACCCTTGGTTTTCAGGTGTAAGGTGACTGCCATTGAGTAAGACAGCGAGTGGAAGAAGTGCTCCACCATCTCAGTACTCATATCCCCAACGCGCTGGTGGGTAAACTCGGCTTTATACTCAAGGAAAGGGCGACCGGAAATATCCAGTGCACAGCGAGCCAGACATTCATCCATCGGCAGCGTAAAACCAAAACGGCCAATACCACGTTTATCACCTAATGCTTTTTTAAGTGCTTCACCCAGAGCCAGACCGGTGTCTTCAATGGTGTGGTGATCGTCAATAAACAAATCGCCTTTTACATTGATATTCATACGAAAGCCGCCGTGGGTGGCAATCTGGTCCAGCATATGATCAAAGAAGCCAATGCCGGTGTGAATTTTGCTGTTGCCTTCGCGATCCAGCCATACTTCCACATCAATGGAAGTTTCTTTGGTGGTGCGAATAACATGGGCATGGCGGTCTGACTGGGTTAGCTGTTCGACTATCTGGTTCCAGCCTAAGGAATCACGTTGGTAGCGAATGCCCTTAATACCCATATTTTTAGCTAACTGAATGTCGGTTTCCCGATCGCCAATTACCCAGGAATTGTCATAATCCATTACTGCTTTGTGCATATAGGCCGCCACCATTTTGGTTTTAGGTTTGCGGCAGTCGCATTTGTCTGCCGGCATATGTGGGCAGATCAGGGTTTCTTTGAAGCAAATCCCTTGAGAGGTCAGGATCTGCATCATCAGGTTGTGCGGTGGATCGAAATCTTCCTGCGGAAAACTGCTGGTTCCCAGTCCATCCTGATTGGTGATCATCACCAGTTGATAACCGGCATCCTGCAATTTCAGCAGGGCAGGAATGACCTGTGGCTCTAATGCCAGCTTATCTAACCGATCTACCTGAAAATCTTCAGGTGGTTCGGCGATGATGGTACCGTCGCGGTCAATAAACAGATATTTTTGGCTCATGGCGGCTGTTTTCCTTAAAAGTTTTTCAAAGCGTCGGTGACGGCATCGCATTCACGCTGAGTACCAATAGAGATGCGCAGGCATCCTTTCAGTCCCGGCTGTTTGTTTTGGTCTCTGAGTATAATTCCTTTATCCCAAAGTGCCTTAAAGGCCTTTTCGGAATCTGTCAGGTTAAATAACAGATAGTTGGTTTCACTAGGGTAAACCTGAGTTATGCAGGCGCATTCAGCTAAGGTGAGTTTCAACTGGTCACGACGGGCATTAAGTTCTGCCACACGCTTACGCATGGTGGAGATACCCGTTTCACTCAGTGCCTGAGCGGCGATGTCGGCCACCGGTGTGGATAATGGATAAGGAGCAATGACTTTCAGCAGCAGGTTGATAATTTGTTCGCTGGCGAGGGTGAAGCCACAGCGTAAACCTGCCAGTGCAAAGGCTTTGGACAGAGTGCGTAGCACCACCAGATTAGGGTACTGGCTGAGCCAACTCACTACGCTGGCCTCAGGACAAAACTCAATATAGGCTTCATCAACGACAACTAATGCACGTCCGGCAGTCATGGCTAACAGTTCACGAATGTCATCCGGATTGATCAGGTTTCCGGTTGGGTTGTTTGGACTACAAACATAAACCAGCTTTACGCCTGCCAGTGCGGCATCAATAGCAGGCAAGTCTAACTGCCAGTCAGCTTTGCTGGCGACAGTGCGACGTTCCACACCAAGCGTTTCAGCACTGACGCTATACATGCCATAAGTTGGCGGACAGTAGAGTACCGCATCTTTACCCGGTTCACAGAAAGCACGCATCAGTAATTCAATGCCTTCATCAGCACCACGGCTAACGATGACCTGTTCAGGTTTTACGCCAGCATAAGTAGCATAGCGTTGAATTACCTGAACCGGTTGGCATTCCGGATAGCGGTTTAGATTTTGTTCGGTAAGCTGATAGCTGGTAGCCTCCGGATATTCATTGGCATTCAGCCAAACGTCGCCGTTACCGCCAATGCGGCGAGCCGATTGGTAAGGCGTTAACTTTCTTACATTATCGCGGGCTAATTGTTCAATACTCATTTACGCCTCCGGATTCAGTTGTTTTAGTTTGGCGACACGTAAAGAGACGGCCTGCTTATGGGCGGTCAATTGCTCTGCCTGTGCCAGAGTTTCAATCGTAGGGGCCAGCGCCATAAAACCCTGCTGGGTTAACTGCTGAACGGTCATACGCTTTTGGAAATCCGATAAGCCTAGGCTGGAGCTGGTAGCGGTATAACCGTAGGTTGGCAGTACGTGGTTGGTTCCTGAAGCGTAATCACCGGCAGATTCCGGTGACCAGTCACCCAGGAACACCGAGCCCGCGCTGGTAATACGCTCCACCATAGCTTCAGGGTCGCGGGTCTGAATGATCAGGTGTTCAGGTCCATACTGGTTGCTGATATCAATACATTGATCCAAATCTTTCGTCACAATTAAGCGGCTTTCAGCCAGTGCCTGACGGGCAATATCTTGTCGCGACAGCGTCATTAATTGCTTTTCTAACTGTTCAGAAACGGCCTCAGCAATATCTCTGTCCGGAGTAAGTAAAATAACCTGAGAATCCGGACCGTGTTCTGCCTGTGACAGCAGATCGGAAGCAATAAAAGCAGGGGTTGAACCGCTGTCTGCAATTACCAGAACTTCTGAAGGGCCGGCTGGCATATCAATAGCCGCACCGCCAATGGCCTGACTCACCTGACGTTTAGCTTCGGTGACATAGGCGTTACCCGGCCCGAAGATTTTATCCACTTTAGGTACGGTTTCGCTGCCAAACGCCATAGCGGCTATGGCCTGAGCGCCACCCAGTTGGAAAACGTTTTTAATACCGCACAGTTTTGCCGCATACAGAATTTCATCGGCAATGGGTGGTGGTGAACAAAGCACGACTTCTTTACAGCCCGCCAGACGAGAAGGGATGCCTAACATCAATACTGTTGACGGTAGTGGCGCAGTGCCTCCGGGAATATACAGACCAACGGATTTAATAGGGCGGGTAACCTGCTGGCAACGTACGCCAGGCTGAGTTTCGATATCTACAGTTGGCAGTACCTGAGCCTTATGAAAGGTCTCAATATTGCGAGCTGCGATAGCCATTGCCTGTTTGATTTCGTCACCCAAACGTTCAGAGGCTGCATTGATTTCTTGCTCGCTGATACGCAGGCTGGTGGTTTGTATTTTGTCAAATTTAGCATTGAGCAGGGTTAGCGCTCGATCGCCACCGGCTTTCACTTGCTCGATGATTTCGCTCACTGCGGTACTGATACGATCGGATGCATTTACCGCCGGACGAGAAAGCAGTTCTTGTCGCTGCTGCTTATTGCATTGTTCCCAGTAGGTCAGTTGCATGGTGGTTACTCCATCATTTTTTCGATTGGTAACACCAGAATTGAACTGGCACCGAGTTTTTTCAGGCTTTCCATGGTTTCCCAGAATAGCGTTTCGCTACTAACCATGTGCATTGCCACGCGGTTTTTATCACCGGCCAACGGCAGAATGGTTGGACGCTCGGCACCAGGGAGCAGGGCCACAATCTCTTCCAGACGGTCGTTAGGTGCGTGCAGCATGATATATTTGGATTCTCGGGCCTGAATCACCCCTTGCATACGAGTCAGCAGTTTATTGATCAGCTCTTGTTTCTCATCGGATATTTCACCATCACGCTGGATTAACGTCGCTTTAGAGCGATAAATAACGTCAACTTCACGCAGGCCGTTGGCTTCCAGTGTTGCTCCGGTAGACACTAAATCGCAGATAGCGTCAGCTAAGCCTGCACGCGGGGCCACTTCCACAGAACCATTTAACAGACAGGATTTAAAACGAACTTTTTGTTCGTCCAGATAGCGTTTTAGCAGGTGAGGATAAGAGGTCGCGATACGACTATTTTGTAAACATTGTGGGCCGGTATATTCAGCATCCAACGGCATGGCGAGAGAGAGACGACATCCGCCAAAATCAAGGCGACGCAGAGTGATGTAGCGAGGATCTTCTCCCTGAGCGCGGCGGCTTAGCAGCTCTTCTTCCAGTACGTTTTCACCGATAATACCGAGGTCTACCACACCGTCCATCACCAGGCCGGGAATATCGTCATCACGTACACGCAGAATATCAATAGGCATATTTTCTGCGAAGGCAATCAGACGTTGTTGCTGGAGGTTTATTTTAATACCACAGCTGGCGAACAGCTTTTGGGATTCATCACTTAAACGACCTGATTTTTGCATAGCTATTCGTAAACGGCTTTTATCTAACATGGTAATCCTCTTATCTCTCTAATTTATTCTTCTTAAATCGTGGGCATTAAAAAAGCCCTCGGAAGGATTCTTCCGAGGGCTCTCTTTAACATTCTGTTCGCCACTGGAAGATCCGTTGATCGTCTTCCAGCACCAAAGGCCTGAAGACTAATCAGGGTGATGGTGATGATGGTGGTTAAACAGAACGTTATTCATAATATTGTGCGCCTTGAATCAGATAATTTATTTGTGTCGCTGACAAGTAACCTACCCATTGTTTAACAGAATGGCAACTACTTTTTTAAATAATTATGCAGAATGTAGAATAGGTAAGAAAATCAGGATTAAACAATCTGCTTTAAATTCTAATCTGCTACCGAATTAAACAGGTAAGGCAGTTAGTTTTGGCTTATATTGTATAGCGTTATTTCAGTAAACTGAGTCATATATACCTACAGGTAAAATGCAGATGAAGAAGGTTTCCATAATTGGTTTAGGCTGGCTTGGAATGCCGCTGGCACTTTCATTGTCAGGACAGGGATATATTGTCGCAGGTAGTAAAACCACACTGGATGGCGTTGAGGCAGCTCGTATGTCTGGTGTTGATGCTTATCCTTTAGTGATGACCCCATCACCAGAATGTGAAGCTGAGGATTGGGAGCAACTGCTGAACTGTGATGTGTTAATTATTACATTACCCGCCAGTCGCGATCCTGAGCGTGCAGACATCTACCGTCAGTCGGTACAGCTGTTAGTGGATAGCGCACTGAGTAAACAAATTTCCCGTATTATCTTTATCAGCTCTACCTCAGTGTATGGACCGGGGGAAGGGGAAATAACGGAAGAATCTGCTCTCAAGCCCGAACGCGTTTCTGGCAATGCGTTGGTGAGCATAGAGAACTGGTTACATGACTTACCCCACCTTCAGGTGGATATTCTGCGTCTGGCGGGTTTAGTCGGGCCGGATCGTCACCCGGGACGTTTTCTTTCCGGTAAGCAAGAATTGCCCGAAGGTAATTGTGGTGTAAATCTGGTTCATCAGGAAGACGCTATTGCCGCGATTCAACTGCTGTTAAAACAGCCGCAAGGTGGACATATCTATAACCTGTGCGCACCACTGCATCCACGTAAACAAGATTATTATCCGCAGATGGTAAAAAGAGTGGGCATAACACCGCCGCAGTTTACGCCAACAGATCGCACATCGCTGGGGCGAATCATCAACGGACAAAAGATATGCAAAGAATTAGGATTCAAATACTGCTTTGAAGACCCGGCATTGATGCCGTTGCTGTAATTAGTTAGATCTGTATGGTTTAAGAAAAATAAAAATTTCTGTTTAGTACTTTTTCTTAATGACAGAGTTTGATGTTCTAGTTTTTGTGTGTAAAAAGCTAATCGTTGGGAGGGACGGGTGTTGGGGTCGACTTGGCGTAAGCCAACGAAGTGCCCCTAACCCGGCCAGGCCCGACGCACTCTGATATTCAGTACAGATGTTCTTCCGGCCGAGTTCAGTAGAAATATAAGCACATTGCTATTACGGCCGGAATATCCTCAGATGCTGATTTATTGATAAATAAAAAACAAAAAAACTATCAGCGATGCTCAAACGCCAGCGCTCTCTTCTCGATCATCCGCATCATCAAGGTAAGTAACCCATTAACACACAGATAGATAACACCTGCCGCACCATACACCATCACATCGTAGGTTCGACCATACATCAACTGGCTGTAACCCATGACTTCCATTAGCGTAATGGTATAGGCCAGGGAAGTACTCTTAAAGACCAGCACGACTTCGTTGGAATAAGAAGAGAGTGCACGTTTAAAAGCATAGGGTAAAAGAATACGCAGGGTCTGCGCTTTAGACATACCCAGCGCCGAGCAGGACTGCCACTGACCTGATGGAATGGCTCTGACGGCACCGTGAAACAGCAAGGTTGAGTAAGCCGCACTGTTTAAGGCCAGCGCAATCATGGCGCATAACCAAGGCTCAGACAGCAATTGCCATAACACCGGGAATTGTTTGATACCTTCAAACTGGCCGGGACCGTAGTAAATCAGGAATATCTGTACCAGCAACGGGGTGCCGGTAAATAGCGTGATATAGCCTTTAACTATCCAATTAATAACCGGGGTTTTTAATGTCAAAACTACGGTAAACAGAATAGCCAGAATCAGCGCCACAATCAGAGAAACTAGAGTCAGCGTCAGGCTGGTGTGTAGTCCCTGTAGGACATCCGGTAGATACTGAAACATTATGATGCCTCCCGTTCAAAGCGCGTAGTGCGTTGCTCAATCAGGGAGAGAATATGCTGGCTAATCAGGGTAATGGCTAAATAAATCAACGCGGCAATCATAAACCAGGTGAAGGGTTCCTGAGTGCGGATGGCAATACTTTTGGTTTGCAACATTAAATCATTAACACTAATCAGTGAAACCAGAGCGGTATCTTTTAGCAGAACCAGCCACTGATTACCTAAACCGGGCAGGGCATGACGCCACATTTGCGGCATGATCAAACGAAAGAAAATCGCACTTTTACTGATGCCCAGCGCCTGACCCGATTCCCATTGTCCACGAGGAACGGCCTTTAATGCACCACGCAGAGTTTGCGAACCATAAGCGGCATACAATAATGACAGGGCAATCACACCGCACAGGAATGGACTGACATCAAAGTTTTCAATATTCAACTGAATGGTGACGCCCAGCACGGTAAAGCCATCAGCCAGGGTCATCAACAGCTGTGATGCGCCAAAATAGATAAACAATACCACCAGAATTTCCGGTAAACCGCGCAGGATCATAACGATACCGGTGGCGACATAGCTGACGAATTTCAGGCGAGATGACTCCCATACGGCGAAAATCATAGCCAGTATCAGACCCAACACCAGAGAGCATACTGCCAGGCCGACGGTCATACCGGCGGCGCTGGCTAACGGGAGAATTTCATTCATTATTTGTCAGATTACTTCTGGAACCATTTGTTATAGATAGTCTGATAGGTACCATCTTTCTTGATCTTATCCAGTGCGGCATTCAATTTGTCGCGCAGATCGGTATTTTTCTGGTTTACTGCAATCGCAAAACCGGTGCCAAAGTAAGCATTATCTGTGACCCTGTCACCAACACTGGTTAAATCATCATTCTTCTTCAACCATTCAGCAACTACGGCCGTATCGCCAAATACTGCATTAATGCGACCACTTTTTAGGTCAAGAATAGCATTCTGATAGCTATCATAGGCAACCGGAGTGATTTCGGTATGCTTCTCCAGCAGATATTTCTGGTGAGTAGTACCGTTTTGCATACCAACCTTTTGTCCTTTCAGCGCGGTCAGATCGGCAACTTTGCCTTTGATAGCAATAAACTGAGCGGAGTTATCATAATAGGTATTGGTGAAAGCAACTTGTTCCAGACGCTCAGGTGTCACATCCATTGCGGCAATGGCTGCATCAAAACGGCGGAATTTTAAACCCGGAACCAGACTGTCAAAGCCCTGATTGGCAAAAGTACATTCAGCCTGAAGCTCTTTACACAGCGCATTAGCCAGGTCGATATCAAATCCCTGAATCTGATTTTTTGCATCAACAAACTCAAATGGAGGATAGGAGGCTTCGGTAGCAAAACGGATTTTTTCTGCTGCGGCAGCAGAAAGGCTAAGGCTTGCAAGCAGAGTAGCGACCAGTAATTTTTTCATATCCAGACTCCAGAGAGACTTAATGGGAGAGATAACCTGCAAACTCTTTGGTTTGCGGGTGAGTAAAGGCATCGGCGGTGCCATATTCCACGACACGGCCTTGTTCCATATAGACCACGCGGCTGGCAGTCTTTTTGGCAAACTCCACTTCATGGGTCACGATAACCTGAGTAATGCCGGTATCAGACAATTCACGAATGATGTTTACCACCTGAGCGGTAATTTCCGGGTCCAGTGCTGCGGTTGGTTCATCAAATAACAATATTTGAGGTTCCATCATCAAGGCTCTGGCAATCGCTACGCGTTGCTGTTGTCCACCAGACAAATGTAATGGAAAACGATCGCTAAATTCCTGTAAACGCAAACGTCCCAGTAATTTCTCTGCCCGACCGATAGCCGCCACCTTAGATAGCCCTAAAACCCGGCAAGGAGCTTCAATTAAATTCTGCATTACCGTTAAATGTGGCCACAGATTATATTGCTGAAATACCATACCGACATTACGACGTAATTCGCGAATGGCACCTTCTGATGGTGGCTGACTAAAATTAAAGTTGTTACCGGCGATGGAAAGCTGCCCGGAAACCGGCATTTCCAACAGGTTCAATACTCTGATTAGTGAGCTTTTACCTGCACCACTAGGGCCGAGTAACACTAAAGTTTCTCCGCTTGGGCAGTCCAGTGTGATGTCAAACAGCGCCTGATGGCTACCGTAGAAACAGTTTATCGCTTTTAAATGAATACTCATGCGCCAATACTGAATAGTAATTAATGCGTTAATGGTAACGTTGACCGGATGGGGATGCAATCAAAGCCGCATAAAATTTGCAACGACTTCACAATTAACAGAAAACACGACCACCAACTACCGCCTGTTTGCCGACAAATCATGCAGTTTTAGTTTAAACCATGTTTAAAAATAGTGTTGAAGAAGATAATAAACAGCGGGGAGAAGGGAAACTGTTGGCTGCCAAAGACAGCCAACAGGTGTTGCTCTGCAATCAGTTCAACTACAGAATTGCGCAATAAACCTCATAGGCCGCCCAGCCCAGAACAGCGCCAGCAGGTAAATCGATAATATAGTGCTGTTTGGTAAACATGCAGGAAAGCGCAATTAAAACCGGGAACAGGAAGACCCAAGGACCAAGGGTGCTGTAAGCCAGTAACGCGGTTAGCGTGGCAACGGATACGTGCATGCTTGGGAAGCAGTTAGATGAGTCATCAAATTTTTGCACAAATAACAGGAATTTTTCAGACCAGCTTTTACCGGTGTTCATACTGCGCCAGTGGGATGGGGTAGATACCGGGAACAGCATAAAGAATGTCATCTGCATAACCAGAAGAACGATATAGCTGAAAACAATCATAATGAAGTGACGGGAGTCTTCCACAATCCAGTTGATATACAAAATAGCAGGATAATAGAGAAAGCTGTAAATCCATGACCAGGATGGCCAGAATGGGATTTTTTCATCAATGGCGGAGCTAAATTCACGAACTTTGGTGATCGTATGGCGTTGAGTAAAAAAGTAAAACTGATAGACACCAACAATAAGGATGCCGCTTAAAATAAGATTGATAACGTAATCGATAGGACTCATGGGTTATTCCCTTAACTGATTCAATACTGGATATTGTTGTTATATTGGTCTGATTAATAATAAAGGGCGATAGTATATAAATTAAATCGCCTTGTGTATCTCAAAGTCTGCATAGTCGGCGATTATCGCAACATAATTTGTATCAAACTATGAAAATGTTTCAGATTTACGGCCGGTTAATATAATTGTTTTTGAAACTAAATAATCGCTTCCTGGATACTAAAAAATTAACGCTGCTTTCTGAGTAACTATTTATATCAATTATCAACCTATTGTTTTTATGAGCATTATTTAATTTTAATGTGTACTGATAAACATGCTCAACCTCGACGCTTCAGGACTTTCCCGTTATGATGGTTTCAATATCTGATTGATACCTTTGGAGAACGGTGATGCAGCGTATAACGATTTCTATTGATGACGACCTGATGGAAGAGATAGATAACATTATCAAGCAGAAAAACTATCAAAACCGTTCGGAAGCGATCCGGGATTTAACCCGCACTGGTATTCAGAATTCCTCTTTAGTGGTTGAAGGTAATCCTCCCTGTGTAGCGGCGCTGGTCTATGTTTATGACCATGAATCCCGTGAACTGTCTAAGCGATTGACCCGCACCTTCCATGAGCAACATGATTTAACATTAGCCAGCCTGCATGTTCATCTTGATCACGGTAGCTGTATGGAAGTTTCTATGCTGAAAGGTGATGCTGAGCGAGTAGGACAGCTGGCGGAACAGGTCATTACTGAGCGGGGCGTAAGGTATGGCAAGCTGGTGATGGTTCCGGATAATAGTGGCGGGCATTCTCATCATCATCATCATGACCATGGTGAAGACGAACATGTTCATCATGATTGATTGCAGTTTTTCTTTAATATGAAAAACAAACCAAGATAAAAGTCAGGGCTAATTGAGCCTGTTGATAAACCTAATCAATTAGCTTCAATTGATATTCCGGCCGTAAATACAATGAGTGAATATAACCTACAATACCTGGCCGGAAGGGCCAGGCACTTGGCTTCAGTGAGCGTTGGGCCTAGCCGGGTTAGGGGCGCTTCGTTGGCTTACGCCAAGTCGACCCCAACACCCGTCTCTCCCAACGATTAAGTTTAGTCATTTTGCTATTAATATAACCCTCAGATAATTATCTGAATTTTATGTATTACTAACAAAAAATCAATTTAAAGTGCTGACTCGTAAATTTTCTGGCTGTCGGCTAAGGTGATGTCGCGGTGCTCGCCGAGTTGGGTCATTCCGTGTTTCTTTAGCTTTTCGATCAACGCAGGAATCGAACTACCATCCAACTTATAGTCAGACAGGCGGGTTGGGGCTCCCATTTGCTGGAAGAAGTTTTCAGTGGCCTTAATTGCTGCCTCGATACGTTGATCTTCGGTACCAGTATCAATGTTCCATACGTGCTCTGCGTATTGCAGTAGCTTTTTCCACTTCTGTGCTTTTTTGGCTCGCATAATAGCAGGCAGAATAATGGCCAGCGTTTGTGCGTGGTCCAGACCATGCATCGCGGTCAATTCATGACCCAACATATGGGTGGCCCAGTCCTGCGGGACTCCTGCACCAATTAAGCCGTTTAATGCCATGGTGGCACACCACATGATGTTTGCCCGAACGGCATAGTTTTCTGGTTCTTTTAGCGCTTTAGGACCTTCCTCTATTAGGGTCAGCAACAGGCCTTCAGCGAAGCGATCCTGTACTTTTGCATCAACCGGATAGGTGAGATATTGCTCCATGGTATGGATGAAAGCATCAATCACACCATTGACGATCTGACGTGGAGGAAGGGTATAGGTAGTGACCGGATCAAGAATAGCAAACTGAGGCATTACAAACGGAGACATAAACGCTTGCTTATCGCCTGTTTCACGACGGCTGATAACCGCGCCGTCATTCATTTCAGAACCGGTAGCCGGTAAAGTCAGTACTGAACCGATGGGTAGTGCTTTAGTGACTTTCTTACCGCGACTGGTGACGATTTCCCAGGTTTCACCGGCATAATCAGCAGCAGCGGCAATAAATTTGGTACCGTCCAGTACCGAGCCACCACCGACGGCAAGCAGGAAATCGATTTTATTGTTATGTACCATTTCTACCGCTTGCATCAGCGTTTCATAAGTAGGGTTAGGTTCAATGCCGCCAAATTCAAACAGAGAGTATCCCTTCAGAGCATGATGAACCTGCTCCAAAACGCCGTTACGTTTAATACTGCCGCCGCCGTAAGTAATCAGTACCCGGGCATTTGCAGGAATAACCGTAGGGAGTTGAGCAATCTGACCCTGACCAAACAAAACTTTTGTAGCGAGATGAAGGCTGAAATTATTCATAGTGATAGATCCCGATGGAAACATGATGGATAAGAAACAGTAATTTTTCGTTTCGGAAATGCTTAACAAGATACTTTATTAACATTAACATAAAACCGATGGGTAATTGGTCTGTTTAATGTAAATGAGTGATTCATGGATGAGGCTAACTTACTGAGTAACAGAATATTCTGTCATTCAGGGTTTTAACCAAAGCGTTAGATATTGAGTATACTAATGTTATCCACAAGTTTTTTACGTGCAAAATCACAAGCTTGAATAATACTGTTAGACAGTGCTTTGAAAGTGATAAAGCCACATCTGAAATAACCCGTTGGGAGATATTGAAATGCAAAGACTAAGAATTAAAGAGTGGGCTAAGATTCGTGAAACATCCGTCGAAATTGCAGAAGCTATTTTTGAACTGGCTAATAACGATGAAGTAAAAGCACAGCAAATTTGGGATGAGGGCAGCGATGAAGTTCTGCCACTGGCATTCAGCAAAACTGATGCCGATCGCCTCTACTGGGGTGAAGAAACCATCGAGCGCAAAAACGTCTGATAGCTTTTCAGATGCTTCAGGCATAACCAATAACGTCGCATCAGGCGACGTTATTGGTGGTTGCATGGCGGAGCACTAACTTCATATAAAACACATATAAATCAATTAAACTCAGCGCTCAGATTTAGTTAACGGATTAAATAACCATGCGTAGACCGCTCTCCTCATATCATCCCTTGCTTTACTGGCTGCGGGTACAACAACGACGTTTGTTTCGCCAAATAAGCTGGCGACTGGGCTCTCGTCATTACACCAATCGATTGAAGCCAGAACAGCGCCTGGAATATCGCTTTATCAAGCACACCTCTAAGCTTATTCGTAAGCTGGGCAACAGTGATATCGCCTTACAACATAACAAAGTGATTAATCTTAAGCTGGCGACGGCAGCAACCAGCGGTATTGTGATTGCTCCAGGGGAGTATTTTTCGTTTTGTCGTCTGGTAGGGAAACCGACGGAAAAGCGCGGGTTTGTTGAAGGAATGGAGCTCTCTTATGGCGAAGCACGTCAGGGAATTGGCGGTGGAATTTGCCAGTTAAGTAATCTTATACACTGGATGGCGATTCATTCACCGCTAGTGGTAGTAGAGCGAGCTAACCATAGCTTTGATCCTTTTCCCGATGAAGGGCGAATTTTACCTTTTGGTTCTGGTGCGGCAATTTTTTATAACTATATCGATCTGGTTTTGCATAACCCAACGCAAGACACCTTCCAACTGGTATTTAATGTGGCAGAACACCAATTGGAAGGGGAATTACTGTGTGATAAGCCCAGGGAAGTGAAATACCATGTTTATCAGCAGGCGCATCGGTTTGTACGTCGGGGCGATCGGGTATGGCGACAAAATGAGATCTGGCGTGATATCTCAACCAAAGGTCAGGAGCCGGTAATCTTACAGTCAGAATGTTTGTATCGTAATAACGTGGTGGTTAAATATCATGTAGATACAGAACGACTGGAATCAGGGCAGCCATCAGTTTGAAGGTAACAGCAGGCACAGGGTTATCCACGGCACTAAATTAAAGAGCAGAATACCAATTTTATATATCGCCATGCCGGAGTAATGAATGACGTCAAAACTGGTGTCAGGAAGCTGAAACCAGCGGCGATGCAGACGATAAATCGACGTTCTTGCTAACAGTATGACCGTAAACCAAATGAGCAAAATGGCGTAATTAATTACTGTACAGTAAAGCAATAATTGTTTAATCAGATAAAGATCCATTGCCTTTTCCTGTGCCTTTGCTTGAACAATAGCAACGCCGAATGTTTGCAGTAGCCATTCGGCGTCAGCAAATTATTTTTTCTTTCTTAATTCAGTCACGGGAAATCCACCAATACCCCAGTTATCCATATCTACTTCATCAATAACCACTACAGTGGTTGCCGGATTTTTATCCAGAACATTGACCAGTAGTTGTGTCACTCCTTCGATAAGCTGCTTTTTTTGTTCTGCAGTAGCGCCTTCTTTAGTAATTTTTATATTGACGTAGGGCATGAGTAAATTCTCCAGATTGTTTATTCAGAGGTTTTTTAAGGCGTTGATATTAAATTATGGGCAGCATCAGTCATTTTTACCAGCAGCGATTTAACGATAGTTGAGTGCTGGCGCAAAAAGGCGCTATTCTTAACGCCAACCTGTGTTGATGTGGCTATTTTGAAGATGAATCAACCAATAATTGTATGCAGGACAACTCATTATGATTTTGATTACCGGTGGTGCGCGCAGCGGAAAAAGCCATCTGGCTGAACGGATAGCTAATCAGAAAATCGCAACATGTGGAGGAAACGTACTCTATATTGCCACCTCGCTGGCTACCGATGATGAAATGTCGCGACGCATTGAGCAGCACAAATTAACACGCCCGGCACAGTGGCGTACTCATGAAGGTTACCGGCAGTTAGGTAATGAAATTCGCCAGCAATCAGCCTTTTTTGCTGTTGTGGTGCTGGAGTGCATCACCACCATGCTGACTAATCTGATCTTTGACTGGGCTGGCGATAACGATCCTGACCATCTTGATTATTTGGCGCTTGAACGTTGGCTGGAACCGCAGATTGATGACTTGCTGAAGGCCTGTGCAGGGAGTCAGAGTGAAATTATTATTGTGACCAATGAATTAGGCTGCGGTATTGTGCCGGAATATCCATTGGCACGACATTTTTTAGATATTGCCGGACGGGTGAACCAAAAACTGGCTCAGCAGGCGAATGAAGTACACCTTGTGGTGTCTGGAATTGATGTGAAAATTAAAGGTTAATCATGAAATTTATTAAGCTTTTTTTGGTCTCTTTGCAGTTTCTGACTCGAATTCCGGTTCCGGGGCGTTATACCGACGGTATTGAAGTCAGCGATTATCGCCGTATGGTAATGGCTTTTCCTCTTGCCGGATTAACCGTTGGTTTGATTAGTGCTTTTGTTTTTATATTCACTCAGATGTGGTGGGGAAACTTACTGGCTTCTGCCTGTGCGGTTTTAACCATTGCCATGATTACCGGAGCATTTCATCTGGATGGTTTAGCGGATACAGCAGACGGCATATTTTCTTCCCGTCCGCGGGATCGCATGCTGGAGATTATGCGTGATAGCCGCATTGGTACCCAGGGTGCATTAGCGCTGATATTTAAAATCTTGTTACATGTACTGGTGATATATCAGTTGGCTGAAAATCAGGCTTCAATTGTCCATTTGTTGATTGTGGCGCCGGTGGTTGGGCGCTCATTGAGTGTGTTGTTGATGTATCGACAAAACTATGCCAGAGAGAGCGGTATGGGAAATCTGTTTATTGGTAAGATTGAACGGGGAGAGTTCTATACGGCATTGCTGATTGGTCTGGTGTTGGTATTTTTGTTTGCCGGTGGATATGGCGTATTAATGGCTGCTGTAGCTGGCGTACTGCTATTGGTTTACCGGGCGCTGATTCAAAGCAAATTGGGGGGACAAACCGGAGATACGCTGGGTGCTGGTATTGAAATCGCTGAACTCCTGTTTTTGTTACTTATGGTTCATTAATTGATGCGTTTATATTTGGTGCGTCATGGCGAAACAGAAGTCAATCAGCGCAGGGTTTATTCTGGCTCTACCGATCACGAGCTCAATTCCCGGGGCATTGCACAGGCAGAGCTATTAGCCCGGGCGCTATCCGGGGTTCAATTTGACCGGGTAGTGACCAGTGGATTAAAGCGAACTCAGCAAACGGCAGAATACATCTCCGGGATAAACCGGCAGCAACACCAGCAATTAGAGGGATTGAATGAGATCCATTTTGGCCTCTGGGAAGGGCGTCACTATCAAGAGCTGGAGCAAAATGATAGCCAGAATTATGCCAACTGGTGTTCAGACTGGAAAAATTATCCGCCACCGGAAGGGGAAAGTTTTAACCAGTTTAATCTGCGAATTCATCAATCCTTCACCGACTGGTTAAGTGAGGCTGAAACGACCGATCTGGAAAATATTCTGTTTGTCGGCCATCAGGGAACTCTACGTTGTATTTTACTCTCTCTGCTGAAAATGCCATCCGAAGGCTTTTGGTATTTTACATTCAGGCATGATGCTTACAGCGTTATCGATATTCATCAAAGGCATGCCGTGATCCAGCAACTGAATGTTCAGGCCTGATCTATTTATTTTGTCATAACGACAACTATCAAAAGGTAATTATTGTTTATGCAACGCTTAAACCAAATCATCGCCCGGATACGCCCTCTGGACAGGCAAGTAATGGATGAGATGTCCACCAGGCTGGATGGTTTAGTGAAGCCTGTAGGCAGTCTGGGTAGATTGGAGCAACTGGCTATTCAGCTAAGCGGTATTTACCGTAGCCTGAATATCAGTGCCTCCCATAAACAATTAATTGTCATGGCGGCAGATCACGGAGTCTATGCTGAAGGTATCACTCTGGCGCCTCAGGCAGTAACTCATCTTCAAATGTTGAATATGGTAAAGGGCGTATCTGGCGTTTGTGTACTGGCAAAACAGATGGGGGCTGATGTTTTGCTGGTGGATGTTGGGATCGACTCACCACCCATTGAGGGAGTGTTAAACCATAAG
This sequence comes from Limnobaculum xujianqingii, assembly GCF_013394855.1. Classification (NCBI taxonomy): domain Bacteria; kingdom Pseudomonadati; phylum Pseudomonadota; class Gammaproteobacteria; order Enterobacterales; family Budviciaceae; genus Limnobaculum; species Limnobaculum xujianqingii. The sequence goes on from NZ_JABMLK010000002.1 coordinate 1,125,288, forward strand.
GTTCGTCGCAGCAGTGGAAATATTGCTACTCAGGCAGCCATGAGTCGTGAAGAGGCAATAACACTGTTGGAACGTAGCGCGAATCTGGCCATCGGACAGGTTAATCATGGTGTCAGAGTAATCGGTACCGGTGAGCTGGGGATGGGAAATACCACGCCAGCCGCAGCGATTGTCAGTGTGCTTTGTAATGCAGCACCCGAACAAACTGTAGGTCTTGGGGCTAATTTCCCGCAGGACCGTATGCAACATAAGATTGAGGTGGTCAACCAGGCGATTACCGTTAATCAACCGAGTGCGGATGATGGTATTGATGTATTAGCAAAGGTTGGTGGATTTGATCTCGGTGGTATGGCGGGAGTAATGATAGGTGCGGCAGCAGCAGGAATACCTATAGTTCTGGATGGTTTCCTCTCTTGTGCGGCGGCGTTGGTTGCTGTGAAAATTGCGCCACAGGTTCATCCTTATTTGATACCGTCCCACCGTTCTGCTGAGAAAGGCACTCATTTGGCATTAGAAAAGCTGAAACTTATTCCCTATTTGGAAATGTCTATGAGACTGGGGGAAGGTAGTGGTGCGGTAATGGCATTTCCAATAATAGATGCTGCCTGTGCGATTGCGAATAAAATGGGGAGCTTGACGGAATCCAATATTTCATTATCAGATTGATTTAATATTCATCAAATTGCAGGTAAAATTAGACTATAGTATTATTTTGTTGTGGTATTAAATGGAATATAAATTATAAAATAATAAATCGATAATTCTGCATAGTTATAGTTTTTTGATTATTTATTTCAGGTGATTATTAGGCTTGTAAGTAAAGAAATAATGAAACATTATTCTGATTGTGTGGTGTCAGAACCAAAAGCTAGTTTAAATAGAAAATAACCGGGCAGAATTCAGCGAATAATATTATTGTAATTCTGATTATTTATAACAGATTGAGTACCATTGCTTTAACTGTTGCTGCAGTTTTATTGGATACAGATAGTTTTTTAAGAATATTATTTACGTGGAAATTAACAGTTCTGTCGCTGATAGACATCAGCATAGCAATTTCATTTGAGGTCTTGCCTTCAGCAGTCCAGCGTAGAATATCTTTTTCTCGTTTCGTTAACTGGTAATCAGCTTCATGGTTTTCTTGTGGTAACAGGTATTCTGCCAGACGATTGTGCGCAATTTGAGAAAGCCAGATAAGTGAAGGGGCTTGAACTAACAAGGTTTTAGCCGTGTAGTGTTGATCGGGGCTGGCAAAGGTTAACATCCCGACACGACCAGTAGAGTCTTTCTGAGCCTGAGAAATTCCGTGATTAATGCCAAACGCTTTAGCTTCTTCCCAAAAATAAGGGGATGTTCTGTATAAGTCATCCTCCCAGAATAGTGCCTGGGTAGAACGCAAGCCATGCTGAACGGTCGGATCTATCTCAAAATAGTTATTGGATTGATAGGCCTGATTCCAGCCGGTAGGGTAGTTATTAATAACTTGTGGCGGCTGAGCTGATAATGGGTATATGGGTCTTACTCCGTAAGCGCAATATTCAAATCCCAAATCGCTGGCTGCTTTTTGTAATGTTTTAAAGAAGGATTCTTTATCTTTGGTTTTTGATAAATTTTCATAGGTTCGATATAAATTAATTTTCAAAACCGCTTCCTTCGATAGCAATACATTTAGAAACAAACCGACGGGAAATCGATATCGTTTAACAAGGCAACGACATGATAAATTTTTATACACTTAATTATAATATATACACGGAGCCCGTCAGGTAGCCAGTGCGCAATATAAATTATAGTTAAACAACTGACTGATTGTAGTAACTAGTATACTAATATCATAATTTTGAGCTGTAAATAAAATATGTTGTACTTACCAAGCTTGAGCACAACTTAAGATACCAAAGTTTAACACTTAAGGAGATGTGTGTGCAGAACAAGAAAGACATTAATATGGGAAATCATGATAAATACCATACTGCTAGTGTGGATTACCGCGTTAAAGTCGATCTCGATTTTTTTAAAAATGTTGTATTTACCCATCTTTATTCTGCGGCACATGCGGAACCTGAAGAATTACACTTTCAGGGAGGGGTGATAACTGCCATTACGGGTTATACTGAATGGGTAAGTCAGGTATCTCCTGTTTTATCAATAGGTTGGGATTGGGAGTTGCGTTATGAAAATGCTAACTGCCAGTATGTGAAAATTGGCCCGGTTTTTAGCAATATCGCCTTTCATATGGACGAAAATCTACAGAATGAAATAGACGAAGAAGAGTATGTACAGCGGCAACTTGACAATAAAATAGCTGAAATTGATTGGAACGAAAAAATATTTCAGTCTATCACTCAGTAATCCTGGTGGATAGCTAGTAGATCTGTCAGGTTACGCTCGGTAATCCAATGTTATTAATATATTTTTCCAATAAATCTACAGTGTGGGAAAATATATCATGGAATTTTTATCAGGTTCGCCGAGTAACTTACCTTCTGGATTAGAAAATGAGCTTGCTGCATATCGTTATAAGGTTTTTGTAGAGAAGCTGGGTTGGGAGCTGAATACCCCCATTGGATATGAGCGAGACCAGTTTGATAAGCCTGATACAGTGTATGTTATCGCCAGAAACAGTCAGAAAGAGATTATTGGTTGCTCCCGGTTGTTACCGACTACGGAGCCCTATTTGTTAAGTGAAGTGTTTCCTGAACTTCTCAATGGAAACCACCCGCCAAGTTCACCTTATATCTGGGAAATCTCCCGTTTCTCGGCGCTGGATTTAAACTCGTCCGCGCTGGAGAAGCAGCGGGGTAGTCTTTCATCGGTTGTTGCTGCTGGTTTATTAAAAGAATCAATAAATTATCTTGCCCAATATAATGTGAAAACTATTGTCACGGTTTCCCCATTAGCGGTGGAACGATTGATAAAAGGATTAGGCTACAACGTACACCGGGGCGGGCCGCCAGTACTGGTTGATGGTCATCCGGTGATTGCCTGTATCATTGATGTGAGATAGCAATATAACTCCATCCACTGGTTGTTTCTGTATTCATAGCCAATAAGTTATATTGAAAATATTATTTATTGGCTATTTAGCTTTTTTTGCTGTTTTACCAGTCAATTCCCTGTCTCGCCTGTAATCCCTGATCAAAAGCGTGTTTTATTGGGCGTAGTTCGCTAACGGTATCTGCCATCTCAATCAGTGTACGATGACAGCCTCGTCCGGTAATGATGACGGTTTGTCCTTGTGGGCGGCTTTCGAGCGTCTGTATGACCTCATCCAGTTCGATATAACCATAAGTAATCATGTAGGTCAGCTCGTCCAGTACCACCAGATCTAATAACGCATTGGATAGCATACGTTTGCCATGTTGCCATACTTCTTGCGCGGCTAAAGTATCACTGGCCTTATTTTGTGTTTCCCATGTAAAGCCAGTAGACATCACTTGAAACTCTACACCATGCTGAGATAACAGATTACGTTCACCACACTCCCAGGTACCTTTAATAAATTGAATAACCGCCGCTTGTTGCCCATGACCAACGGCTCGGGCTGCGGTACCAAAGGCGGCAGTGCTTTTACCTTTACCATTTCCGGTCAGTATCAGCAGGAGTCCCCGATCCTGGGTAGCGGCAGCGATTCGTTCATCAACCTGCTGTTTAATTTTTTGTTGGCGTTGCTGATAGCGTTGGTCGTTTTGAGTGGTCATGGTGGGTTTACTCTTTGGTTAATCATAAGGGCTAAGCTTAGCAACGATTTTTACCTGTTATCCAGAAATATCCCTATTGAATAAAAACAGGATAATCCTGCTACTGGCGAGTTTTTTACTTTCAGGGTAATGTGGAGGGAGTGATAAGCCAGATTCTGGCGCGATTGATTTATATTGATTCTATTGGTTCTGGATTGTTTATATATTTAATATAAAAAAAGAATGTAGTTTTCCATTTTGATCAATTATTTATCAATGCCTGTACAGAGAAGCGCATAGCCAACTTAAGGGGTAGGGAATGTTTCAACACGTTAATGCATATGCCGGAGATCCAATTCTTTCTCTGATGGGAGAGTTTTCTAAAGATAAGCGTGAGTCAAAGGTAAACCTGAGTATCGGCCTTTACTATGATGAACAGGGGCGAATTCCGGTTTTAGATTCGGTATCTCAGGCAAGAGAAAGACTATTTAAAACTAATCACGATCCTTTAGTTTATTTGCCAATGGACGGTATGCCTGTTTACCGTACGGTAACCCAGCATTTATTGCTGGGAGAGAATAATCCTGCATTGGTGGCTAATCGTGTGGCAACCATTCAGACGCTGGGTGGTTCAGGTGCATTAAAAGTAGGGGCAGATTTTCTGCATACCTATTTCCCTGAGTCAGAGGTTTGGGTAAGTAATCCAACCTGGGATAACCACGTGGCGATTTTTGAAGGGGCGGGCATTAAAGTTAATCGTTACCCCTATTTTGACAGTGAAACCCGCGGTGTTGCTTTTGAGCAGATGCTGGCAACCCTAAAGACATTACCAACAAAAAGCATCGTGTTGTTGCACCCTTGTTGTCATAACCCAACAGGAGCCGATCTGCTGCCTGAGCAGTGGGATAAGGTGGTAGAGGTATTGGCGGAACGTGAACTGATTGCCTTTATGGATATTGCTTATCAGGGCTTTAGCAAAGGCTTAGATGAAGATGTATACGCCATTCGTGCCGTGGCGAAAGCCGGTATTGCCTGCTTACTGTCTAACTCCTATTCAAAGAACTTCTCTATTTATGGTGAACGTTGTGGAGGCCTTTCGGTTTTTTGTGATAACGCAGATGAAGCGACCAGAGTGTTGGGGCAGCTTAAAGCGACAGTACGCCGTAACTATTCAAGTCCACCATTAAGTGGCGCGCAGGTTGTTGCTACCGTTTTGTCCGATCCCCAGCTAAAAGCAATGTGGATGGGAGAAGTGGCAGAGATGCGCACCCGCATTTTGCAAATGCGCCAAAAGATGGTTGAGGTGATGACTCAGGCATTGCCGGGACGTGATTCAAGCTATCTGGTGAAGCAAACTGGTATGTTCAGTTATACTGGCTTAACGCCGGAGCAGGTTGATCGATTGAAAAATGAATATGCTATCTATCTGGTGAGAAATGGCCGTATGTGCCTGACTGGATTAAACGGTGCAAACGTTGAGCGAGTCGCCAAGGCATTTTCTGAAGTATTGTAGTTAATAAAAAAATACGCCCGATAATCACATCGGGCATATTTTTATCAGTTAGTTAGAGATTAACACCGCTCTTTAGACAGGCTATACGCGATATACCGTCTTCCCGCCAACGACCGTACGTAATACTTTTACGTTTTCGATATCTTCCGCAGGAATATTGAACACATTGCGATCCAGAACAATCATATCGGCAAATTTACCTACTTCCAGCGAGCCAATAACGTCTTCACGGTGTTGGGCATAGGCTGAATCGATGGTGGCGGCGCGTAATACTTCAGTAACGGTCAGGTTGCGATCATTGTCCAGTCTTGGTGGAGTGATGCCATCCACTGTACGTCCCTGACGGGTAGCAGCTACTTTCAGATCGTACCATTCATCTAATCCATCAATTGGCCAGTCGCTACCAAAAGCGACAACGGCTCCTGCATCGATAAATTTAGCAATAGGTTCCAGTTCCTGAAAACGCTTCTCTCCCAGCATATGGCGCTCTGCAATAACCAACTCAGGCGTTGGGGCTGCCCACTGGAAAGAAAGGCAGGCAATGGCTCCCAGACGGGCAAAACGGGCATAGTCTTTAGCGCTAACCAGTTCGTTATGGGCCAGACCGGGGCGAATGTCTTTATCCGGATGGGCTGCCCGCATTTTTTCAATGGCATCCAGCGCGATGGAAACCGCACCTTCACCGACGGTATGCAGATGTGGGTCGAAACCTGCGGCGGCAATCTTCTCCATCAGTTCATCAAGAATTTCAGGGGTAAAGTAAAGGTCACCATAGCGATCGGTAACTTGCCAGTTGGGTTCAGTTTCGCTGCCTTTATTGATGGTATAAGGTTCCAGCAGAGAGGCGGTCATGGTTGGTGGCTGTAATACGCCATCAACAAACATTTTGATATTACGCAGGCCAATTCCCGGCTCCGGTTGCCACTCGGCCTGATGATAGCGGTTTGCAAACTCAACGGCTTTGTCTACGGCTCCGGCAACGGCTGCTACACTATGGGCGTCATCCGGGGTAATTTCACGGGCAGCCTGAAAACGTACGCTAAGCTGACCTTGTTTTTGCAGCTCGCTAAAGGCATCCAACTGTTTGGCAGAAACGCGTGCATCCATAACGGCAGTGACGCCTTGAGCATTAAGGGCATCTTGTACCAGTGCCGCTACTTTTACCGCTTGCTCAGCCGTCAGGGAAGGAATACTGTCAACTGCGCGCATTGCCGGAGCATCTTCCAGTATGCCGTTGAGTTCACCATTTGGGTATTTACCTATTTTGCCATCGCTTGGTTCTGGTGCATTTTTATCAATATTGAACAGCTCCAGTGCACGGCTGTTAGCCAGCATGGTATGACAATCGTTAGAAAACAGTATCACTGGCCGTTGGGTATTCAGGCGATCCATATCGGAACGGTACATATCGGAACGGTACATATCGGTACCGGCAGGGATCATGCCCTGACGCAGCCAGGCGGTTACTTTCAGCCAGTCGTTTTCACCTTTTAGTACATCTTTATCCAGATGTTGCTGAACGCGCTCCAGAATCTGTTCGATGGTCAGCGATTCATAGTTCAAATGACAGCCAGACAGCTGCTCACCGCCCCAGAATGGATGCATATGACCATCGATGATGCCTGGCATCATCATTTTTCCCTGTAGATCGATTTGTTCGGTTTCTGCACCAATATAGCGTTGAAGCTGTTGAATATCGCCACAGGCCAGAACTTTACCGCCTGCAATCGCGATAGCATCAATGACGCTGTTTTGGGTGTCTGCGGTGTAGATATATCCATTAAAATAAATGACGTCGGCTACGATATTACTCATCGGCAATCATCCAGTTGTTGATTAAAAATGTTACGGGCTGATGCAATTAATCGCATCAACCAATGTTCAATTCCCGCTGTTGTGCCTGCTATATCTCTAGTTGAGGTATTAGCAAGAGGACAAAAGGGGAGGTTAAAAATAACAAAACGGGGAGAATTAAATTCTCCCCGCTCAGGCGGCTCCTGAAACCCATTGTTGGGTAACCTTAGCCGATAATCAGATCAACCTCTTCAGAGGAGATTGCCGGAGGCGTTTTACTAAAGCCCCGGGTAATAAATGCCAGATAAACCGCACCAATCGATAACCAAATCAGACCAACGGTAAGGGCATAGCCGTCCAGACTGGTCCATAACCACAGGGTTAACAGCACCCCAATAGATGGCAGAATCAGGTAAGTGAACAGTTTCATGGCATTGTGAGGTGTTTTGCTGTCAATGACAAAGTGCTTAATTACCGTCAGGTTAACGAAAGTAAAGGCAATCAGTGCGCCAAAGCTAATCATTGACACCACCATATTGAGCGACAGCACCAGAGCAAACAGTGAAGTCACCCCAACAAAGATAATCGACAGCACCGGCGTTTTTAAACGTGGGTGAATGTAGGCGAATACCGATTTAGGCACCACACCTTCACGCCCCATCGCATAGAAGATCCGCACAATACTGGCTTGAGAAGTCATCGCGGAAGCAAACACCCCAATGACATAAGCAAAGGTGAAAGCCGAAGCCAGCAGCGCGCCGCCAACTTTACGCATCACCGCCAGAGTTGCGGTATCGGTGTCAGGAAGGAAATCCTGCCATGCCGGATAAACCAAATGAGAACAGTAAGAGATGATGATAAACATCACGCCAGCAATAAATACGGTGTACATGATGGCGCGTGGCAGAGCACGTTTGGCATCTTTAGTCTCTTCTGCCATGGTTGAAATGGCATCAAAACCCAGAAAAGCCAGACAAAGTATGGCGGCACCAGCAAATAATCCGGATGTCTGCCCCTGCACCACGGTAATTGGCGCCATTAGGGTTTCGATATCAAAATCAATAGGTGTCTGGAAGCAGAGATAGAGAAACAGTGCAATAAAGACTAATTGCATAACAATGATTAGCATATTCATAGAGCTAACCAGTTTGATTCCTAGAATATTTAACGAAGTTACGATAAATATAGTGGTACAAATAATGGCCCACATTGGAATCGCCGGGAATTCAGCATGCAAATAGATACCAATCGCCATATAGTTGATGATTGGCAGAAACAAATAATCAAGCAGCTGTGTCCAGCCCACCAGAAAGCCAAGGTTGCCGCCAAATGTTTTTTGAACATAAGAGTAGGCAGAACCCGAAAGAGGCAGGGCGCTGGTCATTCGACAGTAGCTGAGTGCTGTAAAAAGAACGGCTGCTAAGGTGATAACATAAGCAACAGGCAGGTGCCCTTCGCTGAGTACAGTAACTTGACCATAAGTGGTAAAGATACCTAAAGGAACCATATAGGCCAAGCCAAAGAATACTAACGCAGGGGTGGTTAATACTCTTGTCATACGTACCGCATTGTGTTGCATTATTTTCCAAGCCCTTCCCAAAAGCCCTGACCAATGCAGCCTATATTTAGTTGATATAGCCTCTGCACCTGAAATAATCGATGTTGCGCTCATTTTCAGTGAAACTCTTAAATCAAAGCGGCATTAGAATTAATGTCTGATTAAAGAGCGCTCAATGAAACGTTGAAAAGCCACACGCTTTTCATCCGCTGGGGTGAACGCAGGGGGCGTACCTTATAGCACTTAACCCCCGTTTGGCAATAATTAGTCGTTGCACGGTCAAATTTTATCATAACTAAATTGGAAAAGGCCAGACGTGACAAGGCTTACAGGACGGTTCAATGTGGTGAGTATTATTGATTTAATAAGATAATGTATTGTATGTTTTTTGTTATTTAGATGAATGATTTAGTTGCTATCGATAATACCTTTTATAAGAACTGAATATTCAATAATGTGATGCCCTTTTGAAGATAGAAAATAACAGAACACGCAAAGCGAATAACCATTTCTGCCGTTCTACTTGTACAACTGAAAAACAGTTTGTTAATATAAACACTCTTACCTGACTGGAGTTTGCGCCTGAATGAATAAATAACCCTGAGTTGCCGATGACAGATATCCATCTTTTTTGAGGCAGGGTTATATATGCGCAAACATCACCATCTTTTTTTTGCCCATCGTTTTTTAGCATATTGATGCTCTGTCTTATCGCCATATTGATTTTCGAGGTGATAAATGACTGTAATTTCTCTTCACCAACTGCATTTTCAGTTCAGCAGTGACAAGGTGATTTTTCAACAACTGAGCCACAGTTTTTTACCGGGTAAACACGGTATTGTCGGTGATAACGGCAGTGGCAAATCGGTGCTGGCGGCATTGATTTGTGGTCGCTACCTACCTGATACAGGTACTTTGATTGGTCCTGCATCCCCAGGATTTTTAACGCAACAACATTATTCAGCAGGTATCACTATTGCTGATTTTCTTGGTTATGGAGAATGTTTATCTGCTCTTCGGCGGGTAATTTCTGGTCATTTTAGTTCGCAAGATTTGTTGTTGGCTGAAGATAACTGGCTGTTGGAGGAGCAACTGACGCAGCTATTAGCCAGCATTAATATTACAGCCGATCCACAAAGGGAGCTGGTATCTCTCAGCGGTGGAGAACAAACCCGACTCATGTTATTGAAGCTATTCACTGGCGATCACGACTGGTTGATTCTGGATGAACCGGGTAATCATCTTGATTTAGCTGGTCGCCAATGGCTACAACGTGAAATCGAGCGTTATTCAGGAAATTTATTACTGATTAGTCACAATCGCGATCTGTTGGAGCAAATGCCACAAATTCATGAACTGTCAGACGGCAAACTGATGAGCTATGGCGGAAATTATAAGGTATACCAACAACAAAAACAGGAACAGCACTCGGCACAGTTACGGCAACTGACACACCAGAAAGAGCAGCTTAGAACATTGCGTACAGCACAACAAAACAGTATTGAGCGTGCGGAAAGGCGAGCTAAAAGCGGTAAGAAATTACGTGATAGCGGCAGTCAGTGCCTGTTGTTGCTGGATAAAATGAAAAACAGTGCAGAAATGCGTCGCTCTTCAAGCTTGCGCCATGCAGATCGTAAAATTGAGCAAACTCAAACCAGCATTACTGATATACAACAAACACTACAGCAGCCTAAAGCGTTGAGTATGGTGATTGATACTCACAGCAAAAAGAGTCGTTTTGCCATTCAGATCGATAAGTTAACTATGCCTTATGGTTATCGGGGAGAGATAACCCAAACCATCTATCCTGGAGAACGTTACTGGTTACAGGGAGACAATGGCAGTGGTAAGTCGACCCTATTGAAAATGCTGGTGGGTGAGATAACACCATTATTCGGTATGGTGAAAATGCATGGTCGGGTTGCCTATTTCGATCAGCATCAGTCATTACTACTGGATTCGTTATCGGTTTTGGATAATCTGCGTTCTCTGGCTCCGGGCATGACTGAGAGTGAATACCGAACTCAGTTAGCTAATATCGGCTTTCGACGAGAGAGCGTATTTAAACTGGCCGGTTCTCTTAGCGGTGGGCAGCGGGTCAGACTGGCGTTACTGGCAATAACCAGTGGCCCTCAATCCGCCTCAATATTATTGCTGGATGAACCGGATAACCATTTAGATTTACAGGCCCGACAGATGTTTGAACAAGCGATAGCCGGTTATAACGGAACGCTAATAGTCGTCAGCCACGATCGGCATTTTATTGATAATATCGGGATAACCCACAATTTTACGCTAATGTCATAAGCGTAAGTCATTTTCTACCAGGGTTGATACCATTGATACCATTGGTGCCATCTGCTTTTTCTGTTTGTTAAGGCAGGTGGTTTAACTATAAGATATCAGGCAGACAAGGTTTTGATTTTTTAATCTGAAGGTTTTATATGGCCTATATACCAAAAAACTACGCCAAACTTGAAAATGGCTATCGTGAAAAAGCGCTGAAGCTGTTTCCCTGGGTTTGTGGCAGATGTTCCCGTGAGTTTGTCTATTCCAATTTAAGAGAGTTGACGGTGCATCATATCGATCACGATCACTCTAATAATCCGGAAGATGGCAGCAACTGGGAAATGTTATGTCTGTTTTGTCACGATCATGAGCACTCGAAATATACCGAAGCGGATATCTATGGTTCGACGGTGGTTGCCGGGGAAGATGCTCAACAGGATCAGGGATTAGCAACCCATAACCCATTCGCTAATTTGCGTGATTTAATGAATAAAAAATAGTCAAAGCGACAGTGTCACAAACGATCGTTCATCAAACAATTTAAATATTGATGACCGATCGTTTTTATTTCTGGTGGCTAAACAACCGTAATGAAAGGGGCCGCCATTTGCTGTAGCCGCTCACAGACTTCATTAAAGGTTTGGTGATTCTTTAACATGCTTTTCAGAATGCGGTACTTACCATGACTGGTGGTAATTTCTAACGCTTCATTGTGCTGAGCATTGACCCGTTCCAGTTCACGAATATCACCATACATGATGGTAATCACTTTTGGCCTGATATGACCCTTGGGATAATTGACGGAATCGGAAGTAAAGATAACGTTCTGACGATCGGAAAAGCTATTGAGCAATATGATAAATGCCATCAACGTCAGCATGGCAAAAATCAACGCAGTCGCTGAAAGCAGATATCGGGCCTGCTCAGCCGTCACCGAGGCGGACTGTCCAACAACCAGCCATTGTTCAGTATTATTGATTTGATTATATGAAAACCAGGCTAGCCAGCCGAAAAAACCGATACCCATCAAAATAAAAAAACGATTTATTTTGTAGGGATACTTTACGATATCCATGCATTGTTCCTGTCAGCACTGCGATAGGTTAAAAACCATAATGCCGGGGTGTTAGAGAAAGCCAGAGAGTACCCCAATTTACACATTAGTGCCATTTTGTGTCGATTTGTGTGAATGATAATGTAAGTAATTCCCGCCATTTTTCCTCAATACTCTTGAACGTTAACTATTTCACTGCTTAATGATATGGTATGACACACATTTAATAATTTATAATTCATTTAATTATCAATTAATTATAATGTTAAATGCTTTTGTTTACTTCCGTTTGCTTCTGATTTGGGTTTGAGTGTATGACTGTAATCACCCTCTGTATTTTTATCATTAACTACTATTACCTTTGCATAGAGGAGGGAACATGTTTTTAGAAGAAAGAAGAGAGAAAATTCTAACTTTTTTAGATAAAAACGAACGGGCAACGGTAAATCAGTTGGCCGCCATGTTCTCTGTTTCTAAAGAGACGATACGTTACGATTTAAGAGTATTAGCTCAAAAAAGTTTGCTGTTGCGCTGCCACGGTGGTGCACAAGTGCTACGAAAAACGCTGCAATCGGATCTCATTACCCCGTCATCAGATATGGATATTGCCTCATTACTTAAAAAAATCGGCAAAAAGAAAAAGCGGGTTCCATTGGCGCGAAACAGCCAGACTACTCAGGGTAATGTTTGTATCTTAGGCTCGTTTAACGTTGATATCGTAGCAAAAGTAGAACGTTTTCCTAAAGGCGGTGAATCGCTGATGGCCATTAATAGTACTCTTGGCCCCGGAGGCAAAGGTGCAAATCAGGCCATGGCAGCGAGCAACGCCGGTGCAAAAGTACATTTTGTCTGTAAAACAGGCAAAGATCAGTTTAGCCAGTTTGCGTATCGTCATTTAAGTGATTCTGCCATCCATTCTTTTACACTGTATCAATCGGATGATGCGAGTACTGGTAATGCGGTTATTTATGTCTCTCAACAGGATGGAGAAAATATGATTGCCATCTATCCGGGAGCGAATAAAACCATTACTGAAAGTGAAATTATTGCCATTAGTGAACAGCTGAAAAAATCTGATGTACTGCTGGTTCAGCTGGAAAATAATTTTGATGCCACATTCAATGTGATGAGGCTGGCTAATGCTCTTGGGGTCAAAATTATTCTTAACCCGGCGCCATACTCGCACGAAATACTACAGTTCATTGAGTTAGCCAATATTATCACCCCTAATGAAACGGAAGCCTCGCTGCTGTCCGGTGTTGAGGTGACGGATATTGCCAGTGCACAACAGGCTGCACGTGAAATCGCTCATAAAGGGGTTCAGACCGTTATCATTACACTGGGAAGTAACGGAGCGCTGCTTTATGAAAATAATCAATTTCAGCACATTCCGGCATTACCTGCCGTTGCGGTAGATACCACCGGTGCGGGCGATGCTTTTACCGGCGCGCTCACGGCAGCCATTGCTTCAGGACAAAATCTGGGGTGGGCAGTGAAATATGCCACGGCTTTTGCCTCTTTAGCGGTGGAACGGGAAGGGGCTTCCAATATGCCTGTTCATCAACAAGTATTGCATCGGCTTTCGCTAAATGCCGATTTTTAATCACATGTTCAATTCAGGAGTATCAACAACATGGTAAAAAAAATTATTCTGGATTGCGATCCCGGTCATGATGACGCAATCGCTATGTTACTGGCTCACGGTAACCCTAATATCGAATTACTGGCGGTGACCACCGTAGTCGGTAATCAGACCTTAGAGAAAGTCACCCGTAATGCATTGGCGGTGGCGCGAATTGCCAATATCACCGGGGTTCCTTTTGCCGCCGGTTCTGCTCGCCCTCTTATTCGCCAGATAGAGATTGCACCGGATATTCATGGTGATTCTGGTCTCGATGGCCCGGTACTGCCGGAACCAGCATTTGATGTGGATTCACGTCATGCGGTGGATTTAATCATTGAAACCATTATGTCGCATCCACCTAAAACGGTAACCATTGTTCCAACTGCAGGTTTAACCAACATCGCATTGGCTGCCCGTCTTGAACCGCGAATTGTTGAGCGGGTAAAAGAGGTGGTATTGATGGGAGGTGGTTACCACGTGGGGAACTGGAGTGCGGTAGCAGAATTTAATATCAAAATTGACCCGGAAGCGGCCCATATCGTTTTCAATGAAAAATGGCCGTTAACCATGGTCGGGTTAGATCTTACCCATCAGGCACTGGCAACACCTGAAGTTGTAGAGAAAATCAAAGCGGTAGGAACCAACCCGGCTAAATTTGTTCTGGAGCTACTTGAGTTTTTTGGCACCATGTACAAAAGCGCGCAGGGATTTGATTATCCACCAGTACACGATCCTTGTGCGGTAGCTTATGTTATCGACCCTTCAGTCATGACCACCCAAAAAGTGCCGGTTGATATTGAGTTGACAGGAACGTTAACGCTGGGCATGACCGTTGCTGATTTCCGTTCACCACCACCAGCGGATTGCCACACTCAGGTAGCCGTAAAGCTTGATCATCAGCGTTTTTGGGATCTGATCGTTGATGCTCTTGAGCGTATTGGTGAGGTAAAAGTATGACCAATGCCTCTTCTGGATCTTCAACGGTAAGTGTAACGGTACTGATGACTGCGTTGCTGGCAGCCTGTATCGCCTTTCAGCTGAATGCCAGTATGCTGGGTCCGGTGTTGGTCACCATTGCTGAAGAATTACATTCTGATGAGGCGGCGGTTTCATTATCTCAGACCGCTTTTTTCACCTCCGCGGCACTGTTTTCGCTGTTCTTGCCTCGCCTGAGTGACATTAAGGGACGTAAAAAAGTACTGGTCTGGATGCTGGTGATTATGACCGCAGGGACTATTCTGGCCGCCGTAGCGCCGAACATTGAAACGCTTTACGTAGCCCGAATTATTCAGGGGGTTTCTGGTCCGGTAGTGCCTCTATGTTTATTGATGTTGCGCCATGAAATATCCGATCCAAAAGTTTACGGCACCATGATGGGAATTGTGACAGCGGTAAATGGTGGCATCGCAGGCATTGACGCTATAGCTGGTGGTGTACTGGCGGCTAACTTTGGGTTTCGTTCGGTCTTCTGGGTGATTACTGCGGTAGCGGCGATCTCTACCTTACTGGTCATTAAATGGGCACCAGAATCTCGCCCTTCAGCCGGAATAAGAATGGATTGGCCTGGCGTTATCTTACTGGTGTTCTCTTTAGCTTCGATGCTGATAGCATTAGGTCAGGCTGGCAATATCGCCGCAGTAAACTGGCCGCTGGTGATTGGTCTGGTCATTTTCTCTGTGGTGATGTTTATCTCGTTTTGGCAGGTTGAAAATCGCAGTCAGCATCCGCTGGTAACTACGTTTTACCTTAAACAGCGCAGTACCTGGGCGCTGTTGCTGACCACTATTTTGACCATGACAGGGATTTTCGCCATCGTAAACGGCTTGGTCATGTCTTTCGCTCAAAACCAGTCGGTAGGCTTTTCTTTAGGAGCCGATACTGCGGCATTAGCGTTTCTTACACCTTATGCATTGATTGGCTGGTTGGTTGGACCTTTCTCTGGTCGTCTGGCACCAACCCTCGGTTATAACAACGTACTGCGTATTGGTTTGTCAGGAAGTATTGTGGCGATTCTGCTAATGATGTTTATTGGCTTGCACTCTTTACCGGTACTGATTGCCGCAGTATTACTGATAGGTATGACCTATGCGGGTATCGCCAATATTATGCTCAATGGGTTAGGGATTGTGTTATCGCCTAAAGATAACCCTGGCTATTTGCCGGGAATGAACGCAGGAGCATTTAATCTGGGCGCGGGACTGAGTTTTGCACTGCTGCCTGCGGTTCAAATTATGACTACACCAGAGGGCGCGACATCACCAGTAGGTTATTTCAATGGAATCACGCTGGGATTAGCGATTACTGTTCTGGCGTTATTGGTGTCGTTTTTAATTCCAAGGCCAGTTAGCGCGGAAGTAAAGTCATGATCATATATGGATTTGTATGCATCAGCCAATCAAGAACAGGGTAATCCTCAATTTAGATTGATGACAAAGTTAGATAATTCAGTTTGTACCTTAAAATAGCTAATCGTTGGGAGGGACGGGTGTTGGGGTCGACTTAGCGTAAGCCAACGAAGCGCCCCTAACCCGGCCAGGCCCAACGCACGCCATAGTTGAGTACAGATGGTTTACCGACCGCTCTCGGTGCAGATATAAGCGCGGTGTTTTTACGGTCGGAATATTCACAGGTATTGATTAGGTTTGTTAGTAATCTGAGAGCCGGGATTATCCCCGGCTCTTTACTTATGTGGAACTGATGTGGCTTTACCCCATAACCGCCTGCGGTGTAGCCCGTGGTGCTTCGCGTTCGGTTTTTTCCTGCTCATCGTCTTCCTGTTGGAAACGTTCAGCTGCCGGGACTGAGATTTTAATGGCGATAATCACCGCCAGGAATCCTCCTACCAACTTACCTAACAGAATAGGAATGACTAAGGTTGGCTGGAAGTTCGCGGTAAAGGCCAGATGATCGCCAATGGTTGCCTGTGCACAGACGCCAAAAGCGACGCACAATACTTTGTCACGGGCACGCATATTGATGAATAAGTGGTAAGTAGCAATAATGTTGGCTAACACCATAATGAATGCCAGTGCGCCAGTATCAGTTAACTTCAGCACTTTGCTCAGTGCGCCAACCATACGTTTGCAGTATTTCTGGAACAGGTAACAAATAGGGAAAGTACCTGCCAGCATAATACCGATATATCCGGCGATTTCGATGGCTCTGAACAGCTCTTTCTGATCGGCAAACATTGGATCAAATCCCCATGCACCAAATACTTTGGCAAACACGCCGGTGAAGTGTTCGATAATAGAACAGGCCAGAACCAGTTTGATAAAGGCATCCATAATTTTACCGAATACCAGGAAGCCAGCCACCATCAGTTGAGGTCGATACTTCAAGCCAGCGGCCAGCAGAAAACAAAACACAAACAGCGGCGCCAGATATTGCAGCATGGTAATAAAATCCAGCGTCAGGTGATGTAATGCCGGAGAGTTTGTAGAAATAACATCGCGCACTGGAATATTGTTAAAGGTAATCAGCAGTAACGAAGCCAGAACCCCAAACGGAATGCTGATTAACCCGGCCATGGCACCTAACGCCAGATATTTGTGATCCTGACGATTAAGCATGGTCAGTCCAACCGGAATCAGATACACAATGGTTGCCCCGGATGTATAACCAATCAACATGGCGGTAATCCACATATCGCGGTTAGAGGTTAGGGCATCGGCTAACTGATAGCCGCCCATATCAACGGCGATAATCGATAGTGCAGCGATAGAAACATCAGAACCAACTGCGCTGAATACCGGCCCCAGCAAATGTGAAATGGCCTGAGACAGTAAAGGCACCGCAGTCATGATACCGGCCTGAGCCAGAAACACCGGGCCAATAGAGTGTATGCCGTTAACAAACTCTTTTCCCAGCCCGCTGTCTGGTTTAATGATGGAAGCCAGCGCGCCGACCAGCGTTCCCACCATTATAAGATAAATAACATAATTGCCGAACTCAGCCATGGGGTATCCTTTTGAATTTATTATTTTATTAACTGCGTAAGTTGCGTGAACGGGCAATAATGTCTTGATACTTTTCCATTACGCCGGACATGGAACTGCGGTTTGGTTTAGTAATTTGGGCATCTTGTTTAAAGCTAATAGGGCGTTCGATTCCCAATCCTTTTCGTGCCAGCATGGCAGCACCCAGCGCCGTAACTTCACGGTTTGCGGGGGCTACAATGTTTTTCTGAATCAGATTGGCGAGGAACTGTTTGAAATATTGATTAGATGACAGGCCACCATCGACAGAAATAGCGTCACCCAATGGAGAAAGCTTATCCATAGCCAGAATCACTTCTGCCGAGCGCACTGCGATGCCTTCCAGTACCGATTGCAGAAGATCTTTTCTTTCGATATCCAATGATAATCCAGCCCAAACACCGGCCGCAGAACGATCCCAGTATGGGCAAGCCAAACCAGATAAAGCAGGTACAAAGGCCAGTCCGCGAGAAATAGCGGAATCTTTACTGAAGTCGCTGAGCTCATCAAAATCATCAAGCAGACCGATTTTCTTCACCCAGTTAATGGCCGATGCAGCGTTATACACACCACCATCCAAACCAAAAATTGGCTCCTGACCGGGAAATTTCCAACATAAGGTGGGTAGCAGGCCAGAGCCTTTAGTTTCTGCGATGGTGGTTCCGGTTAACGATTGCAGAAATGCACCGGTACCAAATGTGACTTTGGCATCACCCTGATTGCGACAGCCATGACCATAAGTTCCGGCAAACTGATCGACAATTACGGCAGTAACGGGAGTAATGTGTCCATCCAGATTAATACTGCCAAAGTCACCGACGGTATCGCGAATTTCTGGTAGACAATGGATAGGAACGCCGAAGATTTCACACAGTTCAGGATCCCAGGTGAGGGTGTGGATATTGAACAGTGAAGTACGGGATGCGGCATTATAGTCAGTGCAATAAGTGCCACATAAACGGTCAAGAAAGAAGGCATCCATGGTGCCGATGCGCAGCTTTCCTTTATCTGCCAGCTGTTTTACGCCAACAATATTCTCAATAATCCAGTTCATCTTACTGGCGGAAAAGTAGGGATCGAGAGGCAAACCGGATTTTTGTTGCACTAAAGGTTCCAGCCCCTGATCTTTCATGTGCTGAATACGTTTTTCGGTACGCATGTCTTGCCAGATAATGGCGTTATACAACGGCTTTTTACTGTCTGCATGCCAGGCCACAATGCTTTCGCCCTGGTGGCAGATCCCAAGAGCATCAACCACTTCACAGCCAGATAAACACTTCATAATGTTAGCCAGAATTTCTTCCGGATCGTGTTCAACCCAACCACTGTTTAGTGTGATTTGTTTATGTGGAATGCTCATCGGGGAATGAGAGCGACCATTTTCATCAAAGACCACGATTCTGGTTCCGGTGGTTCCCTGATCGATGGCAGCATAACGTTGGTTAAGCATTGTTCACTTCCCTAAATATTATTGTTGTTAATTGGAGTGTTTTTTTGATTATCCCGATCAAACGGAAATAAAATCCACAAATATCTCACATTGTGTTTCCTATATGTGATAAACGTCACAACAAATTAACATTGTGGCGTTGTTTTTGTTATTAGTGGTTATTAATGTTGTTTGTGATGTTGATATTGTGGATTTGATGTGGTTTTATGTGTTCAGGAAACAAAATTTATCGGGATTACCTGAATATGAAAAAGCAAAATGACCAGATTTGGGATGTGATAGTCATTGGTGGTGGTGTAGTGGGTTGTGCGGTTCACCGTAAGTTTGCCTTGATGGGCGCTAAAACACTGCTGCTGGAAAGAGGGGGTGATATTCTCTCTGGTGCCAGTAAGGCCAACAGCGCTTTGTTACACACGGGATTTGATGCACCGCCAGAAAGCCTGGAATTGACCTGTATTCAAAATGGCTACCGTGAATTCATGGATATCAAAGATAAAATGAATTTACCGTTGTTGCAAACCGGTGCTTTGGTTGTCGCCTGGAGCGATGAGCAACTGGCTAAATTGCCGGGTATTGTTGAACAGGCTCATCGCAATGGCGTGATGGATGTTGAACTTATTGATAAAGAAGAAGTATATCGTCGGGAGCCTAAACTGGCTGCCGGTGCACTGGCGGCAGTGAGCGTACCCGGCGAAGCAGTAATGGATCCATGGAGTTCACCTTTAGCCTATCTGACTCAGGCGGTGAAACACGGTGCGGCTTACCAATTCCATTGTGAAGTGGAGAGTGGGGCACTGGAACAGGGGATGTGGGTTTTACAGACTAAAAAAGGTGAGTTTCGTGCCCGTTTAGTGATTAACTGTGCCGGTATTAATGGGGATATTGTTGAAAGCATTTGTCACCCATCACCTTTTCAAATTAAGCCCAGAAAGGGCCAATTCCTTATTTATGACAAAGCGGCAGCAGAAGACATCAACGCTATCATCCTGCCGGTACCAACGGCTATTACAAAGGGCGTTTTGTTAACTAAAACCATTTTTGGCAATTTACTGCTGGGGCCAACGGCCGAAGAGCAGGACGATCGCTGGAAAGCGGAAGTGAAACAAGAGGTGCTGGAAGATCTGATTCGGCAAGGCAGCAAAATGTTACCCAGCTTGTATAACTATACGGTAACCGCCACCTATGCAGGATTACGTCCGGCAACGGAAGAGAAGCATTATCGTATTGCTGACTACCCGGAAAAACAGTGGATTTGTGTAGGCGGTATTCGCTCTACCGGGCTGACTTCTGCTTTAGGTGTTGCCCAACATATTGCCAGTCTGTATCTGCAAAACTTTTCACCACTGTTTGAATTTAATCCACCACAAGAGATTATCTGGCCACAAATGCCGGTACTGTCTGAATACCATCAACGTGATTATCAACATGAGCACAATGGCGGCATCGTTTGTCACTGTGAGCTGGTAACCCGACGAGAAATTGAAGCGGTATTTGATTCTGATATTCCGCCAGAATGTCTGGGTGGACTATGCAGAAGAACCCGGGCCATGATGGGACGCTGCAATGGATTCTTCTGTAGCAATAAAGTGGCAGAAATTATTAACGATCGCTTTGAGAATACACTGGCTGTGGAGGTACTGAAATGAGACTAAATTATGATGCGATCATTATTGGCTCAGGACCTTCTGGCATTGCTGCCGCTACCGAACTAAAACAGCAAGGCATTAACAATATTGTGGTTTTGGAGCGTGAATCACAGGCTGGTGGCGTTCCCCGCCACTGTCAGCACGCAACTTTCGGTTTATTAAGTTTTAAACGGCCGATGAAAGGTGGTGCATTTGTAGAGAAGATTTTATCGCTTAGCGCTGGCGTACCGGTAATGACCAATACCACCGTGGTAGAGCTTCGTCCGGAAGGAAAGTTGCTGGTTTCCTGTGATAAGGGGCTGGTTGAAATGCAGGCGAAACGGGTGTTGATTGCCACCGGAGCGCGTGAAACGCCGCGTCATCCGCGTTTAGTTTCCGGATTACGGCCTCAGGGTGTATTGACTACCGGCGCATTACAACAGTTTATTTATCTTAATCGTCAGAAGCCTTGTCGTAATCCGGTGATTATTGGCAGTGAAATTGTTAGTTTCTCCGCTATCTGGACTTTACGCAATGCCGGTATTAAAGCCAGAGCGATGATTGAATCTCAGCCTCGCATAACGGCCAATCGCCCCTTGAGTCTGTTTCCTGCTGTAATGGGAGTACCGCTACATTTAAATAGCAAACTGGTTGAGATTGGCGGATTAAACCGGGTGGAGTATGTGGTGATTGAACGTAATGGTCAAACGGAACGTATTGAGTGTGATGCGGTTATTTTTACCGGGGAATTTACCGGCGAAAATACCCTGATTAGAAAAAGTCATCTCGATTTTGTTGCCAATACGGGTTGCCCGGTGGTGGATACTAACGGTCGCTGTTCTGATGCTACTTACTATGCGCTGGGTAATATGCTGCATCCTGCCGATATGGGGGACCAGTGTTACCTTGAGGGGAAAGTGATTGGTGAAGCCGTTGCCAGAGATCTGCATCAGGAGAATGTATCGACCGCTAACCGTATTACGATCCAACATGATAACCACATTTTGTTTACCGCTCCGGGCTGTGTGGATAAAAAAGCGGCCAATAGCCAGTTTAACCTGAACATTCGGGTAAAGCAGGCGATCAGTGGACAGGTCACGGTAAAAGCGGGCAGTACCATTTTATATCAGGGAAATCACCGCTGTATGCCGGGGCGGCGAATCATGTTGAAAAATGTGAACGCAGAATTGATACCGCTAAATGCTACAGAAATTAGCGTGAGTATCGTATAGTTGAGTGAAAGTTAACTACTTAATAATAGGGTACAAAAATATATGGCTGAAGGACGTTCATCTAATTTCCGGCATCAAACGATTCTGGAACAGCTATCCTCTAACGGTCAGGTATTTGTTCACGATTTAGCTGAGTATTTTAATGTTGCGCAGGAAACTATCCGCCGCGATTTGACAAAACTGGAGTCGCAAAAGTTACTGAAGAAAGTTCACGGTGGTGCAGTGAATATTCAGTCTAAATTTGAGCGAAACTTTTCTGAACGGGCCAAGGTGGCCATTGATGAAAAGAAAGCTATTGCGGTAAAAGCGGCGGGAGTGATTAAGTCTGGCGATACGCTGTTTATTGATTTTGGTTCAACTACGGTTGAATTCAGTCAAAGCGTGAAGATGATTAATAACCTGACGGTGATAACTAATTCACCGGTGATTGCCAGTATTATGCAAGAGAACCCAACCATAGAGACCATCTTAATTGGCGGTCAGTTTATTGGTTCTCAATATGCCTGTCTGGGGGCGATTGCCCTGAGAAATATCGGCGAGCTGTTTGCTGACTATGCAGTTATCGGTGTGGGAGCCATTGATGTCAATCGCGGCATCATGGACCAGAATGTTGATGAAGCTGCGGTGGCCAGAAAAATGTTGGCAAACAGCGATAAACTTATCGTATTAGCAGATTCATCAAAAGTGAATAAGCATGCGATCAATCTGGTTACCGGCTGGGAAAATGTCGATATTTTAGTTACCACCAGTAAAGATTTTAAGATTGCCGATAAAAGTAACGCGATTAAAACCAAGATTATTCTGGCTAATACCGGAAGTGATGCGGAATAGATAAATAGTATTTCGCATTAGTTAACTAACGTTTTTTGTATTCAATGTCAGGCCATTAAATAGATGGCCGGCATTCCCTTACGCCTGATTTAAGGTGTTGAATTATTATCTGACTGATTTATTTACATAATATTAAGGAACAATAATGAAGCTCTATTTTATTGCCTGTCCCTATTCAGACCCAAATCCGGAAATTGTTGAGCAACGTTTTAACCAGTGCACGGAAGTGGCGGCGAAGCTGTCATTAGCCGGATATGCGGTATATAGCCAGATTACTATGACTCATCCGATTAATGAGGTGGTCAACAAACAGGGCAAAAAGATTACCTGGACACCAATTGATGAAGCCTATATGGCGCGTTGCGATGAGCTTATTGTATTAACGCTACCGGGTTGGGATAAAAGCAGCGGCGTAGCAGGAGAGATTGAATACTTTCAATCGCGCGGAAGGCAAGTATGGACATATGATGAGTTTGCGCAAGAGTATGATATATAAACCGCGTTTTCTTGCTGCCAGTCAGTTGGTTTAAAAGAATCCACGCAATAGCGTGGATTCTTACCTTATTAACGCGGGTATTGGCTCTCGGTAACTTTTTCCATCCAGGTCACACTACTTCCCTCCAGTGATTCAGATATGGCAATGTGAACCAACGGTTGACTGGCTGATGCACCATGCCAGTGTTTAACCCCTGGCGGAATCCATACCACATCACCGGTTTTGATGGATTGAATTTCGCTGTTCCATTGTTGTACCCAACCGGTTCCGGAGGTAACCATCAAGGTTTGACCAAGAGGATGAGTATGCCAGGCCGTTCGTGCCCCGGCGTCAAAAGAGACAACACCACCGCCAATTCGGGCAGGGGAACTTCGTTGAAAGCGAGAATCTACTTTTACCGAACCGGTAAAATAATCAGCTGCGCCAATGGTGGTAGGTTGAGAACCAGCAGAGGTTACTATTACGACGCTATCTTGAGTTGCCATCGCTGTAGCAGGCAAAAACAGTGCAGTCAGCGCAATGATAATCGTTTTTATCATAATTGATTCCTGTAATGATGTTTTACTGCCCGAAAATGTATTTATTTATTTTCTTTAAAGACATCTTGGGCGATCGCAATGGCGGTAACAGAATTAGGCCAGCCGGAATAGAAAGCCAACTGAGTAATGGTTTCAACCAGTTCCTCCTGCGTTACACCGTTTTGACGTGCCAGGCGAAGATGCGAACGTAACTGATCGGGGCGATTCATGGCCACCAAAGCGCTAACCGTGATTAGGCTTCGATCTCTTTTGGAGAGCTGTGGACGCTCCCAGATATCCGCATATAACACATCATCAGTAAGCTGGGCCATTTTGGGCGCAATATCTCCCATCAGTTGCTGTGCGCGGGAAGGTGTTTTATTTGGCGTGGTGGTATCTTGTGCATAGGAATAGGGGGTGATTGAACTGGTAAATATAACCGCCGTACAAATTAACGATCGCTTAATCATTTTTTTCATTGTTCATTTCCTTTGTTATCGATGAAGTTAAATCTGGATATCAATGAAGATGAAACAATGTTACCGAATGACTGATGTCATCAGCCTGACAGCACACTGACATATTTGTCAGAAACAATATATTGATTAAATTAATCAGAATTAATTGCCAGCGTCAGGCCAAACGTATTTAAACCGTCGTGGCTACTGGCAAATACATCCCCCCGATGCATTAATGCCACTGCCCGAACAATAGAAAGTCCCAGACCATGGTGCGTATTACTACGCGTTCGCGATAAATCCATGCGATAAAAACGCTCAAACAGGCGAGCTAAATGCTCAGCAGCAATGGCGTCGCCGACATTGGTAACGGCAACAGAAGCAAACCCATTTTCCTGGCTGATAGTTATTTTAACGGTAGTGTTTGGAAAAGCATGACGGGCACTGTTTTCTAACAGATTTGCCAGTGACCGATGAAATAGTCGTTTATCGATGCGTGCTGTGATATCACCCACCACCTGAATATCGAGGTTTTTTTCAGCAAATGAGGGCTCTACATATTCTGCGGTTTTAATCGATTCTTCACGTAAGGAGACATCGGTTAGTTGTGTGGCATGTTCACCGGCTTGTGCATGAGATAGAAAAAGCATGTCATTGACGATGGATGTCATTCTTTCCAGCTCTTCCAGATTGGATTCCAGTAACTCTTCAAGTTCGTGAGTTTCTCGTTTCCGTGACAAACTCAATTGTGTTTGTCCAATAAGATTGGTGAGTGGCGTTCTTAGTTCATGAGCTACGTCTGCGTTAAAACTTTCCAACTGCTGCCATGCAACTTCCTGGCGCTTAAGCACACCATTAAACGCTACCGCCAGCTTTTGTAATTCATCCGGTAGTGTAGTGGTATCCAGACGTTGCCCTTGAGTACCGGGAGCAAGTTGATGAGCCTGCTCACTAAGATGATTGACCGGGCGCATACCAAATCTTGAAATGGCATACCCCATTAGCGCCACCAGAAAAGCACCAAAAACCGTAATCACTATCAAAGTACGGGTAAATTCGTTTAGCGTGCCCATATAGGGTGTGGAGTCAATAGTGACAACATAGCGTAATGCAGGGCGTTCTCCGGCTGCGGGAATGTCAGTAATTAACAGAAACAGAGAACAGGCATCCTCTGTGGCACCGGCAACTTTACTGAATCCATTATCTAAAGAGGCCCAGCTTACTCCCGCCGGGGCAGGCCCTCCCACCTGAAATCGAGAATCATCGCTGAGAACCCAATACTGGACGCGTCCTCCCTCGGCAGACGCGAGGTCGGTAAACTTGGTTGCCAGCGTTTGCCAGCCATCCAGCGTAGTTCTGGCTTGAATCCATGGTTCCATCAGGGAATGACGGAACAACAGCTCATTGTGCATTTGCCTTTGCAGTGAATCATGCAGAGAGCTTCTCAGCACAAGACCTGATGCGGAAACAATCAGAATGGAAGCTAAAGCAAACATCAATGCCAGTCGGCCAGAAATAGAACGTTTCATCATTAAAGTTTTCACTATTTTGCCGGGGACTCAGGTCTGGTCTCAAGAACGTATCCCATACCTCGTACGGTATGCAGTAATTTTACCGGATAGGGCGTATCTATTTTGGCTCTCAATCGTTTAACCGCGACCTCTACCACATTGGCATCGCTATCAAAGTTCATATCCCAAACCTGTTCGGCAATCATCATTTTTGACAGGATCTCCCCCTGATGACGAGCCAGAAGGCTTAACAGGGCAAACTCTTTAGCGGTTAATTCCAGTCTGTTTCCGGCCCGGGTAACTCGTCGCGCTAACAGATCGAGGTGTAAATCATGAAGTTGCAGCTGAGTAACATCGGCACCATCACTGGGGCGGCGTCTTAGTAGCGCTTGAATGCGCGCCACCAGTTCAATCAGAGAGAAGGGTTTAGGCAGATAATCATCGGCTCCATGACGTAATCCTTTAACTCGCTCATCCACTGAGCCTCGGGCAGATAGCATCAATACCGGCGTTTGCTTACAGGCTCGTAACCCTTCCAGAACGCCATAGCCATCGATTCCCGGCAACATCACATCCAGCACAATAGCATCGTAATCATATTCAAGAGCAAGATGCAGACCATCTGTCCCGTTAGCGGCTACATCGACGGTAAATCCCAGTTCACTGAGCGCCCGGTTAATGTAAGAGGAGGTTTTCTCCTCATCTTCTATCAGAAGTAATCGCATATTTGCTTCTCCCTTTACCCTTCAGGGCGATATGACATTTATTAGCACTATCTTAACTGCTCATCGCCAACATGTAGCTGACATTTTCCTGACATTTCTGTCAGAAAACTTTGGATTTTAAACTGACAGAAATGTTATCTGACGGTCATGCTGATGTCAGCCAGCGCTCTTTAGACTACCTGAAGGTCAATTTCCTTGTTTTGAAGTAACAGGGAAAGTCCCGGGAATATTCAATGGTTATTTCCATATCAGGAGGTCTTTCTAATGAAACATCACGTTTTCAGAGCAACATTATTAGCATCAATGATAAGTATTTCATCAGGCGCTGCACTGGCAGCAGACTATAAACAAAACCCCTTTACGCTAACTTATGAAGGAGCCATTACTGAAAATGTAACCGGTAAAGTTAATATTCATCCGGTTAGCTATCAGCTAAATGGCATTGATATTGCTGCCAATGTTTATACCCCGGCGAACTATGACAGCAGCAAAAAGTATCCAGCGGTCGTCGTCGCTCATCCTAATGGAGGTGTAAAAGAGCAAGTAGCGGGCCTGTATGCCCAGCGACTGGCAGAGCAGGGATATATCACCATTACTGCGGATGCTGCCTACCAGGGAGCAAGTGGTGGTTTGCCTCGTAATGTCGATAAACCAGCTCATCGTATTGAAGATATTCACGGCATGGCTGATTTTATCAGCCAGTATGCTGGTGTTGATATTGATCGCTTAGGCCTACTGGGTATTTGCGGCGGCGGAGGCTATTCGCTAAAAGCGGCACAAACCGATAAACGTTTTAGCGCCATTGCTACCCTAAGTATGTTTGATTCAGGTCTGGTAAGACGCAATGGCTATGTTGATTCCCAAATTTCTACCATACAGCAGCGGTTAAAACAGGCTTCTGATGCACGGGCACAGGAGGCCGCGGGTGGTGAGGTTATCTATACCGGTGATGCCAAATTGACGGATGAACAGATCGCTAAATTACCATTTGATTTGTATCGACAGGGGTTTGAATACTATGGGAAAACCCACGCGCATCCTAATTCCACTTTCAGATATACCCTAAGTAGCTTGCTTGACTTAATGAGCTTTGATGCCAGCAGCAATATGGATTTAATCGATAAGCCATTGCTCATGATGGCGGGTAGTAAAGCTGACTCTTTATATATGACAGAAAGCGCGTTCAGCAAGGCAATAAATGTAAAAGATAAACAGCTGTTTTTGATCGATGGCGCAACCCATATTGAAACCTATTGGCAACCGCAATATGTCAATCAGGCGATGGGAAAACTGGAGCAGTTTTTTAGCAACAATCTCTAACAGATACAACCTAATATGACTCGCTGGTGTCTGGCTGTAGCTTATTACTCTTGTTTGGCGGTGATACTCAGAACCAGCGAGGGTTAATCCCTTTTTAACATTGGTAAAGGCTATGAAAAAAATCTTCATTCTCTTGCTGGCAGTAACTTTCAGCAGCCTGAATGCTATTGCGGAACCGGTAAATAGTCATGCTCAAAGAACATTAATTGTCTATTTCTCTCAACCAGAAAACGTCAAATTAGACGGTGTAGATGGCGTATCAGGTGCGAGTATTTTACAAAAAAATGGTCAGATATCAGGTAGCACACAATATCTTGCTCAAATTATTCAACGCTATACGGGAGGAGAATTATTCCGCATTGAAACCGTTACCCCTTATCCAACACAACATGAACCGTTACTGCGCTATGCGGAACAAGAACAGCGAGATAACCGTTATCCTGAATTGAAAACTAAGATAGATAATCTGACTGATTACGACAGGGTTTTTATTGGTTATCCCATATGGTGGTACAAAATGCCGATGCCACTGTATAGCTTTTTACAGCAACATGACTTGAGTGGCAAAACCCTCATTCCTTTTACTTCACATGGCGGTAGTCGCTTCTCTGACTCTCTTCGCGAAATTAAACGCCTGCAACCTGATGCCCGGTTAGTGACTCAGGGATTGGCTATTTCCAGAGATGATGTTGCTGATGACGGCACGGTAACCAGAGTCGGTGACTGGCTGAATAAATTGACCAGCGTTCAGCAATAACAGGCTTGATATGAGAAGAAAATATCAGTGTCAGGTTCTGTCAGATGTGATTATGTTATTCATTTTATTATCGTTGATGGGGTTTCATCTGTGGAGTGAATATATCCATGAATGGCTTGGAACAATATTGTTTCTGATGGTTATGTTACATGTGGGTTTGAATACCCATTGGTTGCAGAAGCTATTTCAGGGAGAATACTGCGCTTTTCGGATCTTGCAGCTGTCAATAAATGCATTATTGCTGTTGCTGTTTTTATCCGCGGTGATAAGCGGGGTAATGCTTTCTCGACATCTATTACCAGACTTGGTTATACATAGCTCGTCCGATCTGGTCAGAAAAGTTCACATGGCTAGTGTTCATTGGCTGCAAATCATCATTGCTTTACACCTTGGTATTCACTGGAGAATGCTGGCTAATTTCTTTTGTAAGATTTGGCATATTTCACCCGTTTCTGTATTGATGACACGAATTCTTCCGCTGATTTTTAGTGTTATTGCTGTTTATGGTATTTACGCATTCATGCAGCGGGAGAGGTTGCCTTATTTGTTCTTTCAGGTCGATTTCGCCTTTTTCGATTTTGATGAATCAATGTTCTTATTCTATTGGGATTTTTTCGCGATTACGCTTTCCGGGGCTTATTTGAGCCAAATTTTGATATGGCTGATGACATTCAGGCAACGTGCAAGGCGCTAAATATTATCTGACTGGCAAAAAGAGACTAAAGTCTTCAAATAATCAAAGCGGCACTTGTTATTCAAGGTATCATTCGATATATAATAATTTATATATCGAAATGAGAGGATCTCAAATGACACTTTTATCTCCCCGTCTGGCGCTTGCCAGCCTGACTTTGCTTATCTCTTTTTCCACTTTCGCCGATCGTCAGGTTACTGACCAGATTGGCCGAACGGTAACCATTCCTGATCGGGTCGATAGGGTGGTGGTTCTACAACATCAAACATTAAACCTGTTGGTACAAATGAACGCTACCGACAAGATTGTCGGCATTCTGGCCAACTGGAAGCAGCAACTGGGTAGCAATTATGCCACTCTGGTGCCTGAGCTAAACGATAAAGCATCATTGGGTGATTTAACCCACGTGGATGCTGAAAGCCTGGTGGCGCTGAAACCACAGGTAGTTTTTGTCACTAACTACGCTCCTCAGGAGATGATCGATAAGATTAGTGCCTTGGGTATTCCGGTACTGGCTATTTCATTGCGCCATGATAATCCGGGAGAACAGTCCAAAGTTAACCCGGCCATGGATGACGAAGAGCAGGCTTATAATTTGGGCCTCAGGGAAGGCATTGAACTGATTGGTAATGTGATAAATAAACCCGAAGAAGCCAAGGCGCTGGCGGATGCTGCTTTTGCCGGTCGTCAAATAGTTACCGATCGTCTAAAATCACTGGCGGAACAACAGCGTGTACGAGCCTATATGGCCAATCCTGACCTGAGTACCTATGGTTCAGGCAAATATACCGGATTGATGATGAATCATGCCGGCGCACTGAACGTGGCGGCGGCGACGGTAAAAGGCTTTAAACAGGTTGCATTAGAACAGGTTATTGTCTGGAATCCTCAGGTGATTTTTGTTCAGGATCGTTATCCTAAAGTGGTGGATGAAATCAATAATGATGCAAAGTGGCAAACCATCGATGCGGTTAAGAATCATCGTGTGTGGTTGATGCCTGAATATGCTAAAGCCTGGGGCTATCCGATGCCGGAAGCCATTGGCTTAGGTGAGCTGTGGATGGCAAAAAAACTCTATCCGGAAACTTTCAGCGACATAGATATGCGTAAAGAAGTCGATCGCTGGTATCAACGTTTCTACCGTACTCAATATCAAGGCATTGATTGATGTTAAAAATACTGGCCGCGGGCAGTTTGCGTCGGGTGTGGGCTCCATTGATGGCGCAGTTTCAGGCTGAAACTGGCATGACATCAGAGACTCAATTTGGGCCAGCAGGATTGCTACGCCAGCGAATCGAGGCTGGTGAAACCTGCGATTTCTTTGCTTCAGCCAGTGCCAATCATCCGGCTGCATTAATCTCAGCCGGGCTTGCTTTGGGTAGCATCCCTTTTGCCTCTAACTGTTTGTGTCTGAGCGTAGCACGACGGATTACTAGCGGGAGTGATGATTGGTTATCACTATTGAGTAACCCAGAGTTACGTCTGGCAACCTCTACGCCGGGCAGCGATCCTTCAGGTGATTATGCCTGGCAACTGTTTGATAATCTGGAGCGCTATCAACCCGGTTTAGGGGAAAGCCTTAAAAATCGGGCGTTATGCTTAGTGGGTGGTGCCAATAGCCCGGCGGTTCCGCCTGGAGAGATGGCGGCCAGTTGGCTTATTCGTAGTGGGCAGACTGAGATGTTTCTTGGTTATGCCAGCTATGCTTCAAACCTGAGGCAACATGCTGATATATTCGTTTATGATATCCCTGAAGAAATGAATGTAGTTGCGCATTACGTTTCTGCGATATGTACTGAAATGGGGATGGCACTGGGGGCGTTTCTTCGTACCCCAATAGCAATGGATATCCTTAGAGAGAATGGATTTGGGGTCGGACTCTCTCCTGGTTCAGATTGTTGAATTCTCCCGATCCGCAGTAAACACCTTCTATTGTTTGATAATCAGTCAGTGTGGATATACCAGAAATACCTACTTAGGAGGTATTTTCTTAGCTTAAAAATCGTTATATATTTATTTATATAACGATATCCAAAACACAAAAGTGAAAGATGAAATATGAGTAATTTTTTTGGTATGGGATTGATCGCAGGTATCAACAGTCAGGAACCCTATAGTTCACAGCATATAACGCGTTACTGTGAGGATTTCAGACGCGGCTATGTTATTGGCTATACCCATTCGTTGATGCAATTAAGCGGTGATAGCGAATTAGTCACCAGAGTTGCAGGGAGTTTGACGCAAAAATACGGCCTGAATAAAGAGATGATGATGGAGATTTATACTGAATTTCAGCAGGACTCCTCCACTAACTCATTTATTTCAGGCTATACGGCGGCGGCTCAAACTTAATAAATATATTCGGAAGTCTTGCAGTAGTGGCGATACTAAATGGCTTGTAAGTACAGAAGATAAGGATAACCGGATGTTTCTTTATATGTTTTACCTTGGTGGTAATGCGGGTAAGTCTAACATTGAAGTCCATGATATTCAGTTTGTTGTGGCAGAAAAACCAGAAGATGCATGGCCAGTTTTACGTTCAGTCTGGTTTGGTGATGCGGATAAAATTCATATCGATGGCTACGCAAAAATCACCTGGGTTGATGGGTATTCGGTATCTCTTTCGTTAACGCCTTCAGGAAAAGAGAATCGGTTATTTTTTGTGAATGCAGGAGGTTACCATCCTTCTACTCTGGCAGAGCTCCATGCTTTCGATCTTTTTGTTGCCAGAAATAGGGAAGAAGCTAAAACCAAAGGGCTTCAATGTCTTTTGAGTGGGGCTTCACAGCAGCATAAAGATAATTTAAAAGACGTTGATGATTGCCTGCTGTTAGACAGAGTAGGGGAGTATTATATCCACCTTGAGCCCTGTTCAACAGGGTCGCACTTTAGCCCTGAATGGCAAGGTTACCAGCCTATCGGCTAATAATAACGGCAACAACATCGATCCTTATCAATAGAAACAGGCGCCCTAACTAAGGCGCCTGTTTCTATTGTGTGCAATTTTATGGCTTTAAGGAGTTGTTTTTCGATATGGATGTGCGGATTAGATGAGGTTGATACAGCTTGTTTTACTATGACTTTGCCTGTGTTATACCCATTCCTTATTGATATAATTAATAATTTTTTAAGGAGTGGTTTAGGTTATTGATTAATACTGCGGGTGTAACTTTAATTATTAAAGACTTTCTTATTATTTTGATATGATTTTTGAATATTTTATAATCATTTGTTGGTTAATTTATTGATATTTAAATAATTAATTTACATGAGGTGGTTTTGAAATTGTGTTTTTATAAAATCATTCATGTATTGATCTTTATCATTAAACGGGTGTTTAGTGTATCTTTGATTAAATTTTCAACATTTCCTATTTACAAAATTAATGAAATGTATAGGATCTGAAATCCAGATTAAATGGATAAATGTTATCAGGATGAGTCATTATGGATAATAGATATAAAGGTTATTATTTAGGAGAGAATACCTCAAAACCTAAAACTAACGCAGCGCTACAAAATTTACGCCATCACACCAGTCAAAATCCCTTTAATAAAACCCTGCTTGCAGGTGCTATCTTTTTTGCTGCTAACTCCGCTTATGCCGCAGGCCCTTGTGATTATGTGAGCCCAAGCCCTGAAGCCAGTTGTGTGCATGTTGATAATCAATTAAATATTAATATTCACTCTGATATAAATAAACAAAATAATAATAACCCAGCTTATCAATATGAAACTGATTATATGACTACGGATAAATCAGTGATTAATTTAGAGGCGGGTAAAACAATTACGTCAGATGTAACGGGAATACAGGCTCTGGGTTATAGCACCTCTGAAATTGAAGTGAGTACCTCTGGCAATATTTATACCGGTAAAACCACCGATGTTGATGCTCAGGACCCGCAGGCACCAATAACCGGGCCTTCTGGTGGCATCATCTATGAGAAAACCAACGTTAGGGAGACCCAACACGCCAGCGTTTATCTGGCGGGGGCATCCGGTGGTCTTCTGGCTTTAGGGGCCGTGACCCAAAATGCCGATAGTCAAATCATTAACCAGAGTGCCAGTAAAGATACGGCTGCAATATATTCTCAGGCACTGGAATCTCGGGTAACCACCTCCGGTGTTATTCGATCTCAGGTTGGGGATGCGGTTCGTTTACAGGATACCGGCCCTGAATACACCTATAGCAGCGGCGGCTATATTATTCTCGATCCTGAGAGTGTGTTTGATGTTCACTTGCAGGCGGGTAGTGTGTTTGATGTTCACTTGCAGGCGGGTAGTGTGGTTGACGGAGGCTCTGAAGGGGCGGGTATTAAAACCATCGGAGGCGCTACTTCCAATATTACTATTGATGAAGGGGCAACGCTGGGGGCGCTGTCTGATATAGCAATTAGCGCTACCGGTTATGATTATTACGATCTTAACTATGGTAGTAATCCATCAGGCATTGATACATACCAATACACTGGTGCGGCTACCAGCATTACTAATGCGGGAACCATTAACGGCGTTATTCAACTGACCAGTGGTCAGGATACGATAGTGAATGACACCACCGGTGTCTGGAATGTTCGTCAGTGGTCTGATTCTGACCGGGATGGCGTCAGGGATAGCGTTGCCGCTGTAGCAACCAGTGATTTTGGTGGCGGAACTACAGAACTGGACAACCGCGGCCAAATTATACTGACGGCCAATGCCGACGGCAGTGCAAATAGCGCACTATTGCAAAATTTGAACACCTTTAAAAACCAGGGGCGTTTAATACTCACCAATAACGTGGTTGGCGATCGTTTTACCATTGACGGTGATTATGTGGGGAATAACGGCACCATTGAGCTGGATACTTATCTGGGGGATGACAACTCTACGTCAGACTTGGTGATCATAAATGGTTCAACGTCCGGACAAAGTTATCTGGTGATTAATAACCTCGGCGGTACAGGCGCTCAAACCAGCGAAGGTATCAAAGTTATTGAAGTCAACGGTGATTCATCCGGTGAATTTACCCAACAAGGCCGTGTTGTCGGTGGGGCTTACGAATATTATCTGCACAAAAATGGTGTGAGCAATCAGGATGGTAACTGGTATCTGCGTTCACAGCTTCCTGTGGTCACGCCAGAAGACCCCGATCCTACGCCGGACCCTAAACCTGAACCTGAAAATATCAATCGGCCAGAACCCGGCAGCTATATGTTTAACCATATGGCCGCTAATAGCCTGTTCCTGATGCGTCTTCACGACCGTATGGGGGAAACTCAATATACAGATGCCCTGACCGGTGAGCAAAAGGTGACCAGCCTGTGGTTGCGCCAGATTGGTGGTCATAATCGTTCTCGTGATAGCAGCGGCCAGCTAAAAAATCAGGGTAACCGTTATGTCGCTCAAATGGGCGGTGATGTTGCTCAGTGGAGCTCCAATGGTTTAGACCGTTGGCATCTGGGATTAATGGCAGGGTACGCTAAGCAAAACGGCAATACTGAGTCGAAATATTCTGAATACCAATCACGGGGTTCTGTTGAAGGCTACAGTGCTGGTTTCTACGGTACCTGGTACGCCAATGATCAAGAGAAAACCGGCAGCTATATCGATGCATGAGCGCTGTACAACTGGTTTGATAATGAAGTGAAAGGCGATCAATTAGCAACGGAAAAATATAAATCTCGCGGCGTTACGGCATCCATTGAAGCTGGCTATACTTTCAAACTGGGTGAACGAACCTCTGATGGAGCGAAATATTTCCTGCAGCCTAAAGGGCAACTGACCTGGATGAACGTTCGGGCCAATGACCACACGGAACACACCAGCAGTGGCAGTTCACGGGTTTCCTTTGATGGTGATGGTAATATTCAAAGCCGTCTGGGGATTCGGACCTATGCTAACGGCCATAGCGATATTGATAACGGCAAAGATCGTGAGTTCCAGCCATTTATTGAAGCCAACTGGATCCACAATACGCATAATTTCGGTGCAACCATGAATGGTTATCGCAACAGTATTGATGGCACTAAAAATATTGGTGAACTAAAAGTGGGTCTTGAAGGGCAATTGTCCCGCAGTCTGGATCTGTGGGGTAACATAGCACAGCAAATGGGTGACAGCGGCTATAGCGATACTCAGGCTATATTGGGCATCAAATATCGTTTCTAGTTAGTGTTCATCATTAAATGAAAGCCTGTCCGTGTTCTTCAACCGGCAGGCTTTCTGCTTCACATGATAGAGAGTAAGAGAGCCCTCTGCTGATATCTGTCGCGTTTGATAATAGGATCTGACATGCAACCACGAGTTTTAATTGTTACTACTGAAGCCCCGGACGTGCTGTTTAGCGGCCTTGGTTTTTTTAATCAACACTTTTGGGCAGAATTAAAACGTCGTCATTATCCGTTTAAAGTGTTGTACCTGAATAACCAAAAGACACAACGCTCTCAGTTAGCGGATTATGAAATTGCGGTAGAGCCTGCGTTACCCTTCGACTCATCGCTGGAGTCGCTTAGCCTTAATGTGGCCTGGAGTACATCTCAAAAAATTCAGCCGATATTAAATGAGTTCAAACCCGACATTATCTCGGTGCATGAAAACTCACCGCTGTTACCGTTCTTTTTTGAGCTAAATCGGGTGCAGTTTACCCTGCATTCAAGCTATATCGGCATGCAACATTATCTGACCCGTACGCAAAAAGGGATGCAACATTACTGGGAACAAAGGATTGCGGTGCGACAAAGTGGGGCGGTGGTTCTTCATAGCAATTGGGCCTATCGTTCTATTATCCAGCATGTGTCTGCAGATATCGTTACGCCCAATATTTTTCCTATAGGGGTAGATTTTGCTGACTACCCGGCGGATAAAGTTATCCATCCCGAAGGCAAAGTGGTGATTAGCTTCTTTGGTCGTTTTACCGATATCGTGAAGAACTTTCAGATTTTTCGCGATGCCATTAAGACGCTTCCTCCATTGTATCGGGAGCGTGTAGAAGCCCGGGTTTATGGCCCTGAAAAAATCCCAGACTATCTGGAACAGGAAGGTTTTAAAGGCTTAACCTTTGTTCAGGGAGAAAAGAAAAAACAGGCGTTGGCGGAAACGGACATTGTGGTTTTTCCGAGCATGCAGGAAAGCTACGGGATTGTCGGGCTGGAAGCCTTGCTATCGAACTGTGCGCTAATTGCCACGCCGGGATTAGGTATGGATAGCTATATGCAGCCGGAATACGCCTGTGAACCAACGGTTGCCGCAATACAAAACCGAATTATTCATTATCTGTCGAATGTAGAACAATTGCGTAAAGACCAGAAGGCGCAAGTATTCCGCAATAGCGTTAACCGACCTGAGTTTACCTTAGGCAAGATGACCGAATCGTATATTGAGGTTTGGCAGGAATTGTATAAGAAGTTACAGCAACAACAATGACGGTTTAACTCGTCGCTATGCATTGTGGTTTGTTATCTTTAGTTAAAACAGGGCCTGATAATTAATCAGGCCCTGTTTTATTCTGACACGCTGATTATTTCCATATTTATAACATCTCTCCTATTGCCTTAAATTATCCCTACATTATCTACGGCTAATCTGGTCGCCTTTTTTTGCCAATCTGGTGCTTATTCAACCGATCCCCCCTTGTTATGGTGTTTTCAGATAAAGGTGATACCACCTTTGAACATGTCTAAAAGCCAATATGATGAGGAAGCATGATGACCAGAAAACTAGAAGGAAAAGTGGCGCTGATAACCGGTGGAGCATCCGGTATTGGTGAAGCGATTGCCAAAATTTATGCTAAAGAGGGCTGCAAAGTCGCTCTGCTTGATATTGATGAACCGCGCCTGAAGATGGTCGCCGGTGAAATGCTTAATCAAGGTTTTGATATTATCTCCATGGTTGTGGATGTAGTGGAAGAGCAACAGGTTATTCAGGCGTTTAAAACTACCGTCGACCGTTGGGGCAAAATCGATCTGGTGGTGAACAGCGCCGGGCGCGATTCACTCTCTCCACATATTTCAGAAACCACCTTGGAAGAGTGGAACAAAACCATTGGGCCAAACATGACCGGCGTTTTCCTGTGCTGTCGTGAAGCCTTCCGGGTGATGGAAAAACAGCAAAGCGGTGGTCGTATTATGAACATCGGCTCTTCTTCCGCCAAAATGGCCTCTTGCCCGGGCCATAGCCCATACCGCGCATCGAAGCACGGCATGATGGGCTTAAGTAAAAATATTCTGCTGGAAGGCATGAACAAAAATATCGGTGTCACGGTAATTAACCCTTCCCACGTAAAAACCCCAATGACAGAAGTTCTGGACTCCGGCACCTATGACGGTGGTGTAGTTCATACCGATGGCTGGCTGGATGAGAAAGAGCTGCGTGAAGGCATCTACAACAGCTGTATTGATGTGGAAAACGTGGCAGAAATCGCTCTGTATATCGCCACCAGAACGCCGGACGTCACCGTTCCTACCGTCGCGTTCTATCCAACCCACAAAGCTCATCGTTACGGCATGGAAGTGTAGGAATATCACCATGAAAAAGTTAACTACTGCGCAATTAGCAAAATATTTTGACCACACCCAATTAAAAGCATTCGCCACGCAAGAGGACTTCAAAGTCTTGTGTTCTGAGGCCAGACAGCACGGTTTTATGATGGTAGCAATTAATTCAGTGCCTGTTGCAACCTGCAAAGCGCTGTTAGCCGGTACCGATGTTCATGTTGGTGCAGCTATTAGTTTTCCTTTGGGTCAAACCACCATTGAAGTGAAGTGTTTCGAGACCGAGCGGGCGATTATCGAAGGTGCCGATGAAATCGACTATGTCATCAATATCGGCAAGCTAAAAGAGGGCAATTACGCCTACATCGAAGAAGAGATGAAGGCGATAGTAGCGCTCTGTCGTCAGGCTAATGTGTGTTCCAAAGTGATTTTTGAAACCTGTTACTTAACCAAAGAAGAGATTGTGCGCGTTGCCGAAATTGCCAAACGGGTGAAGCCGGACTTTATCAAAACTTCAACCGGTTTTGGTACCGCGGGTGCAACGGTTGAAGACGTAGCGTTGATGAAGCGCACCGTGGGTGAGGGTGTCAAAGTGAAAGCATCCGGAGGTGTTCGTGACCTGAAAACCTGTCTGGCCATGATCGAAGCCGGTGCTGAGCGCATTGGCAGTTCGAACAGCGTCAGGATTGTTGAGGAATACGCCGGACAGTACGCGTAATAAGGAGGTGCTCATGTCGTTAAAAATGGTTGTCACCGATCTGGATGGCACTTTGCTGACATCCACAGATCGCCTGACTCAGGCTTCGGTAAACGCTTTTGTCAGCTTAAAGCAGCAGGGGATATTGCCGGTGGTGGCTACCGGAAGAATGTTGAGTGAAGCTCAGTTTGCCGTTGAAGGCATTGGTGCTACCAACTACTTCATGGGGATGAACGGTGCGCAAACCGTGAATCTACAAACACAGGAAACCATTTACCAGAAAACGCTGGATCTGACGACGGCACAGGCGTTGACAGACATTCTCGATGAGCTGGGTGTGTTTTATCAGATATACAGTCACACCTCGGTTTATACGCGCCAGCACTGGTTAAGTGACATGAGTGCCTCAGGGATGAAGGCCGAATATATCCGGCGCTTTGCCTCATCTATTTTGCCATTTTCTCAGGTAGACCAACTGGGCGCGGTAAAAATGTTTGTGATATGCAAAGACGCGGATAAACAACAGGTGATGCGTGAACGCCTTGCTGCTCTGGAGTCCGTCATTCTGGTCTCTTCTTACCCCAACTATTTTGAAATTTTGCCGAAAGGGCTGAACAAAGGCGATGCGCTACTGCGCCTTTGTTCCCACCTCGGCATTGCACTGCATGAGGTCGCCGCCATTGGCGACAGCGATAACGATATCGAAATTTTATCTCAGGCTGGCGTAACCATTGCCATGGGAAATGCCTATCAACGGATAAAAGAGGTTGCCGACCACATCGCTCCGAGTAATGACGATGACGGGGTGGCATACGCTTTAACCCACATTATTCCACAATATTTATAAGTAACGAGGCCCAATATGAAAGCCGCTTATTTTCACGGTGTTGGTGATATCCGTGTAGAAAGTCAATCCATGCCGGAAGCTGGTTCAGATGAACTGGTGATTAAAATGAAGGCCAGTGCCATATGTGGTACTGACCTGCGTATTCTTAAGTTTGGTCACTTTAAAATTCCTACCGGAACTAAACGTGTATTAGGTCATGAAATCGCCGGAGAAGTGGTGCAGGTGGGTAGCAATGTCAGCCAGTTTAAAGTGGGAATGCGCGTTGCGTTACCACCAAACATTGGCTGCGGTTCCTGCGCCATGTGTCGTAAAGGCTATACCCAGCTTTGCCCAACTTATGAAGCCTTTGGAATTAGCTATGACGGTGGTTTTCAGGATTATGTTAAAGTCCCTGCACAGGCTATACAGCGCGGTAACGTGGTGATCATTCCTGACCATATCACCTACGAAGAAGCGGCGATGGTTGAGCCATTCTCATGTGCCTATCATTCTTATAAAGCGCTGAATATCAAACCGGGCGACAGCGTAGTGATTATTGGTGCTGGGCCGATTGGCGCCTGTCATGTACTGATGAGCCAGTTAGCCGGTGCGTCAAAAATTATCGTTGCTGACGTTCAGGATAATCGCCTGGAAGAGATGATGAAACTGGGGGTGGATGTCACGGTTAACTCAGCTCGCGAAGACCTGAAACAAGCCGTGCTGCGGGAAACCGATGGCGAAGGCGCCTCTGTGATTATCACCGCCTGCTCAATTCCTGAAATTCAGATGCTTTCAATGGAAATCGCTGCAACTCATGGCCGAATCAATCTTTTTGGCGGTATGCCAAAAGGCAAAGAGATTGTGCCATTAAACACTAACCTGATTCATTACAAAGAGCTGACGGTGCTTGGTACTACAGGTTCCAGTATCAATGATTATTGTGAATCCATGGCACTGGTTGCTTCCGGCAAACTGCAATTACTACCGCTGGCGACGGCACGTTTTAACGTCGCAGAGATCAATCAGGCGTTTGAATATGCGCTTTCCGGTCAGGGTATGAAAACGCTGGTGGTGGAGGGCTGATGATGACGATATCAACCATGAAGGCTGCGGTGCTCCATGCACCCGCCGATTTACGGGTACAGGACGTGCCGGTTCCGGCCTGTGCGGATGATGAAGTTCTGGTTCAGGTTAAAGCCGCAGGGATTTGCGGCTCAGACCTCGACCGGGTGATGGTGACGGGAACCTATCGTTTCCCAACCATTCCAGGCCATGAGTTTAGCGGTGTTATTGCGGCTACCGGCCGTAAAGTGACTAAGTTTTCACCCGGAGATCGGGTAGCCGTAGCGCCAATCCTGCCTTGTTTTAGCTGTGATTTTTGCCAACAGGGTCATTATGGTCAATGTAATAACTACAACTATCTTGGTTCCCGTACCGATGGTGGATTTGCTGAGTATGTCGCGGCACCAGAAAGAAATTTAGTCAGGCTGGCAGACAATATTAGTTATGAACATGGTGCGATGGTAGAGCCAGCGGCAGTTACCCTTCATGGGGTAATGCGAGCAGGAATTAAAGCCGGAGATAGCGTAGCGGTACTTGGTTGTGGTGCTCTGGGGCTTTTTGCTATTCAGTTCGCTCGTATTTTAGGGGCAACGCGCATCATCGCTACCGATATCGCCGAAGATAAACTGGCTCTGGCTCAACAGGTTGGCGCTACCCAGGTGATTAACAGTAAAAACTGATGATGCAGTGAAAGCGATTCTGGCCAGCGGAGCGGTTGATGTCACCATTGAAACGGCAGGGGGTGGCAGCCACGCAGGTACAGGCATTGGAAGTGCCCCAAAAACACGGCAAAGTGCTGTATTTAGGCACGGCACACGCGGATGTCACCATTCCTCCCCATGTTTTTGAACACATCATTCGTAATGAACTGACGTTACTGGGGGCCTGGAACTCATTCTCTGCTCCATTCCCCGGTCGGGAGTGGTTTGCCATTATCGATTATATCCAAAATGGTTCATTAGTGATGGAACCATTAATTACCCACACCATAAAGCTTGAAGCGCTTCCCACCTTTGTTAAGGACATGAAAAAACGAGTTGTTTCCTACAACAAAGTCATTATAAAAATGTAATAACAAAATACGAGGAACATCGTATGACTTTTTTTGAGCTAAAGAACTATTCCAATCCTTCAATTAGTCTGGCCGAACAGCGCCGCCAGTGGGGAATGCAATTCCTGAAAGCCT
This sequence comes from Limnobaculum xujianqingii, assembly GCF_013394855.1. Lineage (NCBI taxonomy): Bacteria > Pseudomonadati > Pseudomonadota > Gammaproteobacteria > Enterobacterales > Budviciaceae > Limnobaculum > Limnobaculum xujianqingii. The sequence goes on from NZ_JABMLK010000002.1 coordinate 1,166,638, forward strand.
TTCTGGCGGTGTTTTTAGGCTATATGGCTATGTACCTCATCCGTAACAACTTTAAAGTTGCCGGACCTTTATTAAAAGAACAGCTGGATATGACAACCACGGAGCTCGGCCTGATAGGGCTGAGCTTTTCGATTACCTATGGCGGCTGCAAAGCACTGGTCGGATTCTATATTGATGGTAAAAACACTAAAAAGTTTCTGGCAGTTTTATTAGGACTATCGGCACTTTCCGTAATGGCAATGGGGCTGGTAATGAGCCATTTCGGTTCGCCTATCGGTATCCTGATGACCCTGTGGGGACTGAGTGGCCTGTTTCAAACTTCTGGCGGACCGGCATCCTATTCGACCTTAACGCGCTGGACGCCTAAAGAAAAGCGCGGACGTTTTCTTGGCTTATGGAATATGTCGCATAACGTCGGTGGTGGTTTAGCCGGGGTGCTGGCCCTATGGGGTGCCAATACCTTCTTTGACGGTAATGTAGTGGGTATGTTTATTTTCCCTTCTTTTATTGCCCTGGCCATTGCTGTTGTGACTTTTTATCTCGGTAAAGGTGACCCCAGAGAGTTGGGCTGGAATCGGGCAGAAGAGATCTTTGACGAACCGGTAGCCGAAGTAGATCAGGAAAACAGTGAAAGCAAATGGACCATAGTGAAAAAACACGTTCTGTTGAATCCATTTGTCTGGATCCTCTGTCTGTCAAATATCTTCGTCTACATCATTCGTATTGGTGTCGATAACTGGGCTCCACTGTATGTGGCCGAACACTTCAACTGGAGCGGTAGCGATATGGTTAACACTATCCTCTATTTTGAAATGGGCGCATTAGTGGCCAGTTTATTGTGGGGATATGTTTCTGACTTACTGAAAGGTCGTCGGGCGATTGTGGCGGTAGGATGTTTTGTATTGATCATTTTTGCCTTACTGAGCTATCGCTATTCCACCTCGGTATTTATGATTAACGCTTCGCTGGCGGCTCTTGGATTGCTGATTTTTGGGCCTCAACTGATGATTACTATCTCCCTGGTGGACTTCGTGCCCAAAAATGCCGTTAGCGTAACCACCGGATTGTCGGGCGTATTTGCCTATTTACTGGGTGACTCTATTGCTAAAGTCTATCTGGCAATGATTGCCGATCCGGAGAAACCGGGAGTGCGATTCTTTAATACTACGCTTCACGGCTGGCATGACATTTTTGTGATTTTCTACTGTTGTGTATTTGCGGGAATTGTCTTGTTGTCCATTGTTGCGGTCGCTGAAGAGAAGCGCATTCGCAAAGAGAAGAAGGTCGCATTACTCAAAGCTGAAATGGTTGAGGCAAAAGCGAATTAATTAGCTAAAGAGCTCAATTTAGAGATCAGCGTTTCAATGCTGGATAAAGAGTCTGCCGCACAGTACATATAGAGCGAGTTGGCAAAATTTTTATCCAGCGTTTGCAACGGAAGTAAACTGATTTGCTGGCCCTGCATTTTGATAATGCTTCTTTCATTCAGCGGGGTTGGAAAGGTAATTAACCGGCTGATACTTGGCATTCCGTGCCAGCTGGCTTTTCCTGCCAGATGCGTAGATAAAATATTCTCTACACCGTCATTTTGCTGTCGGACTTTAGCTTTCAGCTCGGATAAAAACTGTTCATAGGCACCGCTGCGCAACATCTCTTCCGCGTAAATCTGAATCAGCGTACTGACCCTTGGTTCAACCTGCGATTTCACTTCCAGCAAACGTTTGACAGTATTACGCGGTGCCACAATCCAGGCCAGACGCATGCTGTGCCCAATGGTGTTAGTAAAGGTACCAACATAAATCACATTGGAAGCACTACCGGGATAGGAACGCATAGGCAGAGGAGCATCAAACAGCCCACGCATGGCATCGACTTCAATAATCGGATTATCGTTAGTACGACAAATCTCATATTGCGCACGTTTGTTCGGCTCGTCGGTCATGTGACAGGTTGGCCAGTGGCACAGGGGTGTAGTCAGATAAAAAGCATAACGGTTTTTCATTAATACTTTTTGCAGGCTGTCGGTGCTGATTCCGCCTGCACACATTGGCAAAGGAATGGCAGAGGCACCTAAACTGGTTAAGATCGGCTCGTAATAGCCGGGAGATTCATACACCACCGGCGATAAACGGCTAAAAAAGGTGGAGGAGATAATATACAGCGCATTAGAAATACCGCTGGTAATAACAATCTCTTCCGGAGAGCAATCAATGGCGAGAGTGGTTTTTAAGTGACTTGCCAGTAATTCCCGCAATTGATGAAATCCGATATCGTCATAATTCATTAAGTCTTTACTGGCGATACGTCTGGAAACCGCATCAGAAACCGCCATTAGCGGCATTTGTGGTGAAAAATCCATGCCGGGCCACAGCAGCATACTTTTACTGTAGGAACGGGCTGAAGAGTATTGAACGTCATCCTGTATGCGCGAATGGCAGGCTTTTTGAATCAGTAATTGCCAGTCAATACCTTGGGCACGTAAGGTGGAAATGGCCCGTGACTTTTCCCGAATACTAATAACCTCCTCATCCTGCAACAGATTAAAGGCTTCAACCACGGTAGTTTTACTGACGTTTAGCTTCAGGGCGATAGCGCGTTGAGAAGGGAGCTTGTGACCGGCAGGGTAATTTTCTAAATACTTCTTAATACTGCTGGCTACCTGAAAATAGAGTGGAGTACCTGCCTTCTGATCGATAGGTGTTAACATGAGCTTATTCCTTGTTCAGCGGCAGATAGCTAAGGTAATGCGTTGCATCCAATATAATCGCAGAGAAAGCAGGTAGTCAAAGCGGTGAAAGCATAATTGCTGGTGAGATAACAAAGATTTGGCAAGTTATAGCTAAAGCATGTTTTAGATATTGCCTCCGGAGTATGTTTTCAGATTATCCGTCAGGATAAGCAATGGTTTGAATAGGGTTAATTATTACTCATTAACCTAAACGGAAGTGTGAAAATAAGGCTTTATAGCGTGTTTATTAAGCAAATCAGGCTAATAGTTAGCTGGCTGTTTATTTATGCAGTTTGAATAGATAATAATTAATTTGCAACTCTCTGAGGTTTGAATTTTTCTAATTATTTAATCTATTAATAATTAACCAATTTTAATGAAATAAAAATTTGCCATTAATTTGTTTATTATTATTTTTTCTTTGAAAACAATATGGTGACTCATTTTTGTGAAGGCTTAACACATTGTCCTGATTGTATTTTTTGAGCAGTTTAGTCTGACCGTTGTGATTTCAAATGCAAACATAGTCTAAGATTAATTATGTAATTATGGGTAAATAGAAGCGGCAGTAGAATAATGCACGGTCTGTTTACTCTCATGATTTATATCAATGTAGATTAATTAAACAGTTCAAATGCAGCTGACAATTTAAATAACTTAATACATTATGCAGAATGTTTTTGATTTCTTATCTCTGCAAATAATAACGATAAGGTGATACAGATGGATCTCTTTTTAGTACAACTCGCTGTCGTGTTGTTATGTATAGCTATTGGTGGAAAGATTGGTGGAATAGGTTTGGGTGCCGCCGGGGGAATGGGGCTGTTTGTGCTGGCATTTCTGTTTCATCTGGAGCCCGATTCACCGCTGGTTAGTGTAATGCTGATTATTATTTCGGTTATTACCTGTATCACTATTCTTCAGGCTGCAGGTGGGCTGGATCTTCTGGTATCGCTGGCGGAGAAAATGTTACGTACCAGGCCTAATGCCATCACTTTTTTAGGTCCATTTGTCTGTTATATCTTTACTATTATGTGTGGCACTTCTTACATTGCTTTCTCGGTTTATCCGGTGATTGCGGAAATCGCCACCGATGCCAGAGTTCGTCCGGAAAGAGCGATGTCCATGTCGGTTATTGCGGCTAATATGGCTCTGGTTGCCAGTCCGATTAGTGCGGTGGTGGTTGGGATGCTGGCTAAGGCGGCTTCATTAAACATCACGTTGTTGGATATTCTATCTATCACGGTGCCGGGTACGCTGTTGGGTTGTTTAGCGGGTTGTCTGTTTGTGTATAAGAAAGGCGCTGAGTTGTCTGATGATGAGGAGTTTGTTCGTCGTAAGCAGGCAGGAGAGTTTGATTTAACTACGCTGTCAGCGGCAAAAATTGGCAATCTGACTCAGGCTAAAACCGGTCTGGCTATTTTTGCTATCGGTGTACTTTTAATCGTTGTTTTAAGTTCTTTTAAGCAGATGAGACCAGAATGGCATGGTGAGGTGATGTCAGTTTCTACCACCTTGCAAATACTGATGCTAACCACTGCCAGTCTGATTATGATTTTTTGCCGCATTCCGCCAGAAAAACTCCATGAAGGTTCTACTTTTAAGTCAGGTCTAATTGGTGTGGTTGGGATCTTTGGTCTGTCGTGGATGACCGGTACTTTCTTTGGTACCTATAACGATCTGTTTATTACTAACTTCTCTCATATTCTTAATGAATATCCGATGGTGTTTGGTCTGGTGTTGTTTTTCCTGTCGATACTGATTTATAGCCCGGCAGCCACTATTATTGCCCTGATGCCGCTGGGGGTTGCCATGGGGCTTCCGGTGTATACGCTGATAGCTTTATTACCAGCCGCCTGTGCGGTGTTTATTATTCCCGGTGGGGCTCAAATCGCCTGTGTGGCCTTTGACCGAACCGGAACTACCCGGTTGGGTAAGTATGTTATTAACCACAGTTTTCTGCTGCCCGGTATGGTATCGTTAGTGATGTCGGTTGTTTTTTGCATGTTGATTGCTAAAACATTCTACTGATTTGCCGACTATATAACTTATATCTTATTGAATTAGCGAAGTAAGGGAGCTGTTAATGGGTTCTGAATCGGTTTTTTTTGAAAAAGTGCGCTCGCATATTTTAGAGCAGGCAACTTTAGGCGAACGAATTGAAACAGAAACTGAGCTGGCGGCACGTTTTAATGTTACACGTTATCAGATAAGAAAAGTTTTGACCTCGCTGACTCAGATGGGAATTTTGGATCGGTCGCCCAAAAAAGGCAGTGTGATTCGTCAGATAAACACGGATACGTTGAGCGATCAGATGCAGATTCAGTTTGGCGCGGCGGGGTTTGATATTAATGAGTTTTTAGAAGCGCGGGTATTAATTGAGTGTGCGATTCTGCCTTTAGCTATTAAGCGTATGACGCCGGCACTGATGGGGAAATTAGAAAATACTCTGAATCAGATGGAAGAATTTGCTCATATCCCTTCTAAAGCAGATCAGTTTGACCGGGATTTTCATCTGTTGATATTGCAGGCCTGTGGTAATCGCGTGTTGCAGGTGTTTTCTGATGTGTTGATTACTTACTTTGATAAAACCTCTGCGTTACTGAACTCGTTTGGTGCGGAATATTTTGTTGATATCGCCCGGCAGGAAAAAGCTATTTTGAGTGCGATTAAGAATGAAGAGGTTGAGCTGGCGGTGAAGTTATTACGCGAGCATTTGGTGAGTACTTCACAGACTTTGCCGCCGGAGGGTAAGCCGAAGGCTAAGCGAGTTGGTAAGAAAGAGGTTAAAGGGTAGGGAAGTTGGTTTTGGTTTTTGGTGGATGGGAAACTACTCGTACTTAACATTGGAGCGCGTCGGGCCTAGTCCACCTAGGGGCAGTTATGAAACACCTTGCGGTGTTTCACCCTGACGGGCCAGCGCAAGCGCTGTTCAAACAGGCTTTGCCTGTTTGTCCGGCAGCTAAAGCTGCTACGACCCCAACGGCGGCCTCTCCCTCCGATTGGTTATTTTAATGTGTAAAAATTAGCATTCTATTTTGTAATTAACCAAAAACCGACAAATGAGAGTTTGTCGGTTTTTTCGTGGTTTAGTTAGAAGACGATTTGAGAAATAAAATAGCCTGCGATTACTGCTGATATGACCATCACAAAACCTGGTCGCAGGTAGCTGTGGTTTATTACGTATTTACCTAAGCGGGTGGTTCCGGTTCGGTCAAAGGCTACGCAGCCAATTTGGCCGGCGCCGGGGACGATGAAGTCGCCGCAGGTTGCAGGGTACATGGCAACCAGCAGTGCAGGGGGAATTCCCATTGCGGCACCCAGAGGCATTAGTGCGGCTACTGTGGCAGACGGGCTGAAGATAACCGCTGAGAAGCAGAACAGGATTAAACCAAACAGCATTGGCCATGATTCCACCATGTGTTTGAACAGTTCTTCAAATAATGGACGGTAAGCATCGAAGAAGGTACCGGTCATCCAGGAAATACCAAATACCCCAACTACGCCGATTAAACCAGAACGGAACACTGAGCCGGAGGCGAATTTATCGCTGGGTACTTTGCTAAAGATAATGATAAACAGCGCTGCGGCCAGCATGACCATTTGGATCAGGGCTGGGGGTGGCTAAAGGTACCATTTTCCCGCCCACTTCCCATGCAGGCAGCAGTGATTTGACGGAACCAAACAGGATTACAGTAGCAACGCCAATGCCAAAAATCAGTACCCCAATTTTCGCGCCAACCGTTGGTTTGTAAGCCTGTATCTCTTTTTGTTCAACGTGCAGTGACTGGTAGTCACCTGCGGCTATTCTGCGCTGGAATTCAGGATCGTTTTCCAGCTCTTTTCCGCGTTTAAATACCGATAAGCATCCGCACAATGTACCGATAATGAATGCCGGGATGCTCACTCCAAGGATCTGGATGATAGAAACATCATACATCGATAGCGCCGCGATCATGCCTGCGGTTGCCGCACTCATTGGGCTGGCGATAACGGCTATTCCGGCGGCGATAACGCACATGGACATCGGCCGTTCGGGTCTGATTTTTGCCTCAGCGGCAACTTCTGCCACCACCGGATACACGGCAAAAGCCACATAAGCAGTACCGCAAAACATAACGAATAACGAACAGATGAAAGGTCCCAGGAAGGTGATGGCACTGGGTTTTTTACGCAGCATTTTTTCAGCGACACGTACCAGAAAATCAAGACCACCGGCACCCTGTAATACGCTGGTGCAGGCAATAACTGCGATGATAATTAATAATACCGCAATAGGTGGAGAGGCAGGCTGTAAGCCGAATAGCAGCGTCAGTATACAGACGCCTAATCCCCCGGCAGCACCCAGTCCAACCCCACCATAACGCCCACCCACACCAATACAAACAAGTACAACTAACAGTTGAACCCAGAATAATTCAGACATAAGACTCCCTCCTACAACATGCAAAAGCACGGCAGTCATATAAGTTATTTTTATTTAAGGCATCAGCGCAGAGTGATGAGCCGATGCCCTATGACATGATTAAGTCAGTTCAGGGCTATAACAGGCTCTTAGCCAGAGCGATCTGTTTAGTCACCGCATCTGGTGCGGTTCCGCCGTAGGACTGTCTGGCACCGACTGAGGCTTCCAGCGTAATATCGTCATAGATATCGCTTTCAATTTGTGGATGGAAGCTGTGGTATTCATCGAGGGTCAGTTGATTAAGCTTTTTGCCATGTTTAATGCAGTAATTCACTGCGCTACCCACTACGTGGTGAGCATCGCGGAACGGGATACCTTTACGCACCAGATAGTCGGCCATATCGGTAGCGGTAGAGAAGCCCCGGTCTGCTGCATCCCGGGTTTTATCTTCATTAATTTTCATTTTCTCAATCATTGGCGCGATGATCTTAAGGCCAGCTTGCAGGGTATCCATTGAGTCATAGACCGTTTCTTTGTCTTCACTCATGTCAGTGTTATAGGAAAGAGGCAGTCCTTTCATAATGGTGAGTATTGCCATTAAGTTTCCATAAACCCGACCGCCTTTACCGCGCATTTTTTCTGCTACGTCAGGGTTTTTCTTTTGCGGCATAATGCTGGAGCCGGTACAGAAATCGTCCGACAGTTCGATAAACTTGAAGTCCTGACTGGAGAAAAGTACCAGTTCTTCTGAAATACGCGTCAGGTGCATAAAGCACATGGCGGCCGCTGCATTAAACTCAATCATATGGTCGCGATCGTTGACGGAGTCGATACTGTTTGGCGTTGGCTCATCAAAGCCCAGTTCTTTGGCAGTGAACTCCCGGTCGATAGGGAAGGTAGTACCGGCCAATGCAGCAGCGCCTAACGGGCACTGACCCATACGGCGATACAGATCGTTAAAGCGGCCATAGTCACGCTGTAACATCCAAAAGTAGGTCATCACCCAGTGAGAGAACAGAATGGGCTGTCCGGTTTGCAAATGGGTGTAGCCTGGCATGATGACATTAAAGTTTTGTTCTGCTTTAGCGACGATGGTTGTCTGTAGTGCGCGAATATTCTGCTGAATCTCCAGAATGGTGGCACGCATATGCATTTTGGAGTCCAGCGTGGTTTGGTCGTTTCGGCTTCTTCCGGTATGCAGCTTTCCACCCACTGGACCAACGATCTCGGTCATTCTTTTTTCAATCGCCATATGGATATCTTCATCAGCGGTGCTGAAAACAAACTGACCATTTTCGATCTCTTGTTCAACTTTTTTTAGCCCGCTAATGATGGTTTCTGCATCACTTTGGCTGATGATATTTTGGCGCCCCAGCATGGTTGCATGAGCAATACTGCCCTTAATATCAAATGGACATAGCCGTTGTTCAATCATGATCGTTGCATTGAACTCTTCGACCAGTTTGTTGGTTGGTAAATCAAATCTGCTGCCCCATAGTTTTGATGACATGTTACTTTTCCTCATTAGATTATTTTTTATACATAAACAGCGTAATTAATCTGAACTACAACACACAGCTATATTGTCGACAATTAAGATAATAAAAACGACAATATGGATCACATAATCGACAAATGATTTTTGACAGAAAGTTATTGTTGTTCTTTTGGTGTGAATTTTTTGTTTAATAATTTGATGAAATGGTGAGGACCGACGGTTGATGCATCCGTGTTAAAGAAATAGTTGGCAGTTTTTTTGAGTTAATGGTCAGCCAGCTATTTGAAGTGAAAACGCAGAGTAGTTCAGATAAAAAATAACAGCGAAGTATTTAGAGTTGTGGATAAACACCCTTTGAAAGCTTATAGATTTATGTTTTCACCCGACTATATTTTTGCAGATAAGGCTAATGGAGATATGATGATTTTTTTGATATTACAGAAACTAAACTCTAAGTTTTGCACTTAAATGTGTCATCTGTTGATATTTTCAGGCAAAAGAACCCGACACTATCACCTATCATCCTGACTACATTAAGTATGAAAAATGGTATGTGATGAAAAAATTATTGATAAAGACTAAATGCCATTAGAGTAACAATTCAGAAAACCAATAAGGAGCCCCTGATAAAACCATAAGTCAGATAGGGTTTATAGTTGCGAATTTATAATTACTCCTGAATGTTTAATGCTAATGGTTGTGATTACTGACCGAAAAAGTTATTGTAATATGTGTTTTATTTAACGAAAAAGTATTTTTTATCTGCTCATTTCATCTTTTATAAATGCAGGATTTAATCTCGTTCAAATCATTTATATATGTAACTATTTCTTTGGTTATTATTTAAAATAAAAATGAATCTTTAACTTTAAATCAATAATATTTGTTTTAAATTCATGTAATTACATTTTGATCTTATTATATTTTGGTTATTTTATTGATTTCAATCAAGTCAAATCAGATTTTTAATCTATTAGAAATTGCCAATTTAGGATTTAGAATAATTATAATTAGCAATGTCATTATTTTATTTTAATCACATGATTGATGTTCTATTTATGTGATGAGAATCATTAATGCTATTAATGTGATTTTTTAAATTTCAAAAAAATAGGTGGATTAAAAAAAAGTTTTATCAGCTATATATTCTAATTATTCATATTAATTATCTTATTCAAATACTACACATTGGCTTTATTGATCGTTTTACATAAATGTTTTGGTTTATATGTCTATTTTGCATGCGTTGCACAACATTATTGATCGTGTTTTAATGTTTAAAAAGCAATAAAAGGTGGTTTTTAGTTGTTTTATTGAATAATTAACTAAATTTGTTTTTGCGGTGTGGAGGTGATTTTCACTCTGGATTTATAACTTTTTTTGACATTTAGATGACAAGAAAACAATTTCAATAAGCTAATTTACTCTCATTAACTTATTTTGAAAGACGAATTCTCACGCCTGTAAAAAAGGTGAGGATATTTACGTGAGCAGAGCATGGATAGCCGCTTTCACAGGCCATCTATCTTTGTCTCATAGCATGAAAATATAACCAAAATACACATTGGTTATTTAATTTAGATGGTGAAATACCAACATGGAGTTTGTTATGAAATTGAATAAATATCTTTTGGCAACGGTTGTAGCAACGGGTACCCCGATTTCAGCCACGCTGACCTTACCGCCAGTGACCACTACTACGCTGAACGCTGCGACAGGCACTTATGCTGGTCAGACTCCGTTCTCTATCCAGTTAACCGGATGTGAGGCAGCCACCGGATTGAACAACGTGCGCGCACTGTTCACCACTTCTAACACCCCCGGCTGGTGATGCCCATGTGATGGCGAATACTGCTGCGGCGACACCGGCAACCAACGTTGCGGTTGCCATCATGCAACAAAACGGCACTACGCAGATTGACCTCAATGGCGGTACGGCAACCGATCCGGGGGCTGCATTACCGGTTGCCGGCTCTACGGGTCCACTTAATCTGCAATATAAAGCGGCTTATAAGTCACTGAATACCAGCGTAACCGCCGGTAACGTGACCGGTGTGGCTGATTTCGTTATCTCTTACTTCTGATAATCAAATCGCAGCATTTGGTAGCAATAACAACCACCACGACAGTGATTGTCGTGGTGGGTATGAAATGACTTAACGGACTGAGAGAAAGTCAAAATGATAAAGTTATCTAAGCGAATGATCATAAATAAACAATGTACTTTATCGGTTATTGCAGCGTCGATTTTACTGTCATTTTCTTCTGGCGTGTGGGCAGAAGAAAATGACAGTGAATTTGAGAGTGCGTTTTTGCGAAAAGACAAAAATGGTGCTTCGCCAGACATATTTCTCTACAAAAATGCCATTGCACCCGGGATGAAACGGGTAGAAGTGGTAGTCAATGATCGGGTTACCGATGTGTATGAAGTGAACTTTGTTCCTCAGCAGCAGGGAGGACAGGTGGTGCCCTGTCTGAATCGCCAGTTGTTGAATGACGCAGGTGTTAAAACCGAACTGTATGGTGACTGGCTGACTTCGCTAAAAAATGAAGAAACGTCTTCGGAAGTGTCGGCTGTTTGTGATGATCTGGAGCAGCGTATTCCGGCAGCCAGCGTATTTTATGATGATGCGCATCAGCAACTGCGGCTGACTCTGCCGCAGGAAGCGGTGAATAGTCAACGCTTTCAGATGATTTCACCTAAAGAATGGGATGACGGTACACCAACATTACGTACCGCTTATAACGGCTATTTCTACCATTCGCGCCAGAAGAACAGCGACGGTGATGGTGGCCGAAATATTAACAACAGCGCTTTTGTCAGCCTCAATAGCATTGCCAGTTTTGGTGCCTGGCGGGTCTACAGCTTTGATACCTTTAACAAGAATGCGGATCAGGGCTGGCAGAGTAACCACGACCGGTTGTATGCCGAGAGAAACATTGCTTCGCTGAGTTCTAAAATATCGGCAGGGGATATTTATACCTACACTCCCAGCAATATCATGGGTGTAATCCCTCTGCGGGGTTTCACTATGGGTACTAATGAGCGCATGTTGCTGGAGTCGCAATTTACCTATGCGCCGGTTATTCGGGGAACTGCCCGTACCAACGCCCGTCTGATTGTTCGTCAGCGGGGGAATATCATATACAGCAGAACGCTGACGCCGGGTGCATTTGCTATTGATGACCTGTACACCGCGCAGATGGGGGCCGATCTGGATGTGACGCTAGAAGAGACTGACGGTAGCGAGCAAAAGTTCAGCGTTCCCTATACTTCGCTTCCCAATATGATACGCCCCGGAGCACTACGTTATAGCCTGTCAGTCGGGGAGTACCGGGATAATCAGTCGGATAAACCCGTGATGGGAGCCCTGAGCATTGAGCGAGGATTTGAGTCATTTACTCTGAATGTTTCCGGTCTGGGATCGGATGATTACCAGTCAGTTGCTGTGGGGGCAGCCTGGAGTATTGGCAATATTGGCGCATTTTCATTGGACATGGCGCAGGCTCGCTATACCTATGATCGTGTATCCGGTCAGTATGATAAAGAGACTAAAAACGGAACTGCGCTGCGTCTGCTGTATGCCAAACAGTTTGATAGCACGGATACCGGATTACGTATTCTGGGTTATCAGTATCGTTCGGAGCATTTTCTCTCATTTTCAGAATTCAACAGTCGAAATTACCATCGCCGGGAAGGATATGACAACGACTATGAAGATGGCGATAGCCTGTGGAACAAACGACGTCGCAGCCGCCTTGAAGTCAACATTAATCAGGGAATGCAGGATTACGGCAGTCTGTACATGACGCTGAGTCAGGATCGTTACTACGGTACTTCAGAGAAAACCACCTCGGCTTCTGCCGGCTACGGATTTATGGCAGGACCGGCCAGTATCAGTCTGGCTTATACCTACAGTAAAAATGGCAAAGGGGATAACGATAACTCACTCAATCTGGGTGTCAGCATACCTCTGCGATGGGGGGAGCGGGACAGAAATTATAACTCAGTGAACTATAACCTGACCCGCAATAAGGATAACCGTTACAGCCAGTCTGTTGGCCTGTCGGGCAGTAGTCAGGATAGTCCGCTGTCCTACAGCCTGAACGTGCAGCGGGATTATCAGGAAAAATTCAGTGAGTCCGCTTCTCTGAGCTATGACTCCCGTCTGGCGATGCTGAATACCTCTATCAGCCACAGTGATTATTCGGATCAGTTTTCGGCGGGTATATCTGGCGGTTTAGTGTTGTATAAGGGCGGTCCTATTTTGACCCCGCGTATGGGAGACACTATCGCTATTGTGGAAACCCCTGGGGCATCAGGTATAGGCGTTTCAGGCAGTAATAATCAAACCGACTACTTCGGGCGGGCGGTCGTCAACTACCTGAGCCCTTACCGTTATAACACCGTCAGTCTGGACACCACTAATGCACAGTCGGTGGAGCTGAAAGAGTCAGCCAGAAAAGTAGTACCTACGGAAGGAGCCGCAGTATTACTGCGTTTTGCTACCCGGGTGGGGCGTCGGGCGATGGTTATTGTTCAGGGAACACAGGCGATTCCAGTTGGGCTATTGTCACCGCAGAAGGACAGGATGACGAAGCAGGCATTGTGGGCAATAACGGACTTGCTTACCTGACCGGGCTGGACGCCCGCAAAGATGAAGTGCTGACCGTCTCCTGGGGCCGAAATAATCAGCAGTGTCAGTTTACTTTACCTAAATTAGCAGATGCCGACGATAAATCGCAATGGCATCAGAGAATCCCGGTGGACTGCCGCTGACAGTCAGACATAACGCAGAGTAATAGTCAGATATTCAAAAATGATGAATTGAAAGGAAGTGGAAAAATGATGTTGAACAGGCTGAATAACATGAAACGCACAACGTTCGCCGCACTGGCTTTGGGAACTCTGTTGCTCTCGGCGCAGACTTTCGGTGCTGTTCGTCCACAGCTAACTCGTATTGTGGCCTATGCGGCCGATAAAGAGACACCGATTGAAGTGATTAATGAGAGTCAGGAAACCTACCTGATTCAGTCCTGGCTGGAGGATTTAAAGGGTAATGAGAATAATCTGCCGTTAGTGCTGACCCCGCCGGTAATGAAAATTGCCGGTAAGCAGGAAGGGAAATTGCGCTTAGTGGTGTTACCGGCAGAAATTCCACAGGATCGGGAATCGGTGTACTGGTTGTCGATTCAGGAAATTCCACCTAAAGCGAAAGACAATGAGAACAATAAACTGGTACTGGCTATCCGTAGTCGTTTGAAGGTGTTTATTCGCCCAGAAGGATTAGACGGCAGTAAAGCAGCCGATGCGGTGAAATCGTTACAGTGGGATGTAGAGCGAGAGGGCGGAGAGGTATGGCTGAAAGCGACCAATCCGACTCCCTATTACATCAGCTTTGGCAAGCTGGAACTGAAGGCGGGGGGTGCAAAAGGTACCACGCTGGAAAGTAAAACGGAGATGCCAGCACCGATGAGCAGTCAACGCTATGCGGTACCGAAGAGTTTTAAAGGCAAATCAGTAACGCTGACCTACAGTGCGGTGAATGATTATGGTGGGGAGACTGAGGTGTTGAGTACGGGGGTAAGATTATGAAAAAACCGTTAAAATCATTTATTGCTATCGGTGTGTTGAGTCTGATGGCAGGGAATGCATTTGCTTATACTGTAAATCATACATTTACTTGGGTTACCCCAGACTGTCCAAAATTGTCGGGTTCGGGGAATGTAGCAAATCCTGCCCTAAATAAAAGTGCGGGATCTTGTACCTTTACATATCCGGATAATAGACCGTTTAACCAGGCAAGAACATTAATCGTAGATAACCATTTGCCTAATGGCTCGGTGCTCTATTCTTGGGGCTATGATAATTTTCTACCCAATTTGGGCTGGTCATGTACAAGCTCGGGAATTAAACAATGCGCAAATACTGTAAAATCTAATACAGGAGTAACCGTCAATAATATTCCATATAAATTAAATATGACCTATTTATCCAGTGCCACACAGTTATCCCCCGGTATTTATAAAACTTCAATAGAGGGTATTGGTATAAAGTTTTACCTGAAAGTATCAGGAGATACATCTTATAATTTCGGTACCTGCAACAACTCAACTAGTAGTTACCTTGACGCAAGTGGTAATAGTAGTAACCCTGCGGCAGGCAGTGAACTGATTCTGGGAGGAAGCACCTCCGTTAATAGTGGTTTTTATGCATATATGCATTGTGACTCCAACACAGATAACAATATTCCAGGCCGCAATCTGCATTTACTTAAAGGAAAAGTGAGTTATTCCATCAGGGCGGAATTGATAAAAACGGGCGATATTACGACCTCAGGGTCGTTAAGCGTTATAGGCGCAAGTAGTGGTTCTTCAAATATATTTCCAAACCCTCTGAATTTAACGGTTCCAGTGAGTGCTTTCCTTGGTGGTGATGCTATCACGATACAACAACCAGCGTGCCGATTACGCGGTGCAACAAATTATCAGATTAATTTAGGCCGCTGGGTCAATATGGCCGCCAGTTCTATTCAGCCAAATGTGAGTTTGCCTGTTAGTGGAAATATAAAATCTGTAGGGCTGAATCTTGAATGCACTGGCAAGCTTAATAATGTTGAATTCAGTTTTCAGGATACCGGTGCGTCGCCATTAACCAACCGTAATATTAGTCTTTATGACAACATTGGCGGACAAAAAATTGAAGGGCTGGAAGTGGAAATGCTTTATAACGGTACTCGCCTGAATGTCCATAAAATGGGCGAAGCGACGACGACCTATAAAACGAATACCGGTGCCCACGGCAGCATAAAAACCAATCCATCCGATTTAACATACAATAGCCAAAGCAGTGCTTCATTCGGAGCCCGCTTTGTTCAGCGTAGCGCTATTAAACGTAACGGAGTGGCTTATACCGGCCCGGTAACCGGAAAAGTTAATATGTTTGTCACCTACTATTAATATAATAATAAATACCAAGCCGAAATAACTCACGGTTAAAAATTAAGTAAATATCTATTCTCAATCTATTTTTGGGAAGCCACTAACACAAACTTAATTTATAAAAATTAACTGTTAATCTTTTAACATAATTCAAATTAAATCTATTTAATTCATCAGTATTTGCATATTTATTTAAAAGTGAAGTTACAGGAGAAAATATCATGTTCAATAAAAAAGTACTCTGTCGATATTGCTTTAGAGGTAACGCAGTTAAAAAACATGGCACCGCACCTTCAGGCTATCAGCGCTATTTATGCGGTCATTGCAAACGAACTTTTCAGGGGGAATATATTTATAACGCTTATAAGCCACCTGAAGAATTAGAAAAAAAGAGAGAGTATCTAAATAAAGAGCGACTCTCTTTACTCAAAACCCTGTCCAATATTGATAAGCCGGGCATGGTTAATTAATTGAAGGTATTACCCGCAATGTGATAGTGATTTTGATTAAAACAGGCTGCTAACTTAACGGTAGCCTGCGTAACCCATCATGTTGATAACACCAATAATAATGAATAACAGGAGTAGCATCATGTTAAATAAAAATCAATTTTCAGTACGATGCCCGTTTTGCGAAGGGAGCAATTTCAGACGTTATGGCTATAGCAAAGCCAAAGCTCAGCGTTATTTATGCTGTGACTGCAATAAGACGTTTCAGCATAAATATATTTACGTGATTAACCGATTAAAAGCCGCAGAGGCCGTACCAGGATAATTTGTGTGATTGGATGTTTTAAAAACAGGGAGTTATCAAAATGAAAAAACGAATGTGTAACGGGTTTATTGCTCTGGGCGTGATTATTTTTGTGGTCGGACTGGTTTTTTCAGCCGGCAGTGGTTATGCCATCTGGCGTAGTTATGAAAGTATCGGCATCTATACCTTTACTTCAACCGGTGAGGTTATGGTGAAAGAAGAACGGGAACGTACCGGGCGCAGAACCAGCAAGGTGGTTAATCGTCATTATGCGGTGTTTGCATCCGCAGATGGGCAATACCGTAACGAGGAAAAGATCTCGTTATCGCTAAAAAATGGTATCACCCGGGGAGGTAAATATAACCTTGAGAGAGAAGTGTTTGTTGACCGAACCGGAGATTACAAAGTAACCCCTCCACAAAGCAGTGATACCCATGACAAGCGCGTTCGGACTAATTTTATGGTTGCTGGTCTGATTAGTCTGTTCGGTGGTGTGATGGTTTTTGTTGCCTGGCGTATCAGGCGGCAGCATATCTTAAATTCCATGTAGACAGCCCCAGGTTGGCACCTCAACCATTGTCTTAAATGAGAGGGAATAATGTTCAGGGATGAAACAGGAATGTTTTTGTTTTCTTTAGGTATTGATATCGCTATGGCGGCAATGGTGGGTTATGTGATGGTGACTTTGGTTATCTTAGTGGTCTCAGGCTGTATTGGTATTTTGGGGCAATGTGACCGAAAAAAGTAATACCGTTTTTATCCATTCATGCCCGTTACTGATAAGTCGCTATTTAGTTGTCTGTGATAGATTCAAATTCATTCGTGATTTTGTCGTTTATCACTCAGGCATTAATTAGCTGATAGATAATAAGTTTAAATGATGTAAGGCATTATTGCTGGAGTATATATTTATTACAACAGGCTTTAATTTTAGCTTTTATATCACCATCGAAAATGACATGAATTCAGATAAATGACTTTAAATATATGACAGGAAGAAATATGAAGATAAAGACATTATTAGGGATGGCGATGGTATTTTTCACCTTAGTAACGGTGAGTGGCAATAGCTATGCGGATACCAAAACAAGGTCGGTATTCAATGGAAAAGTCCGTATGGAGCTCCCTGCTGAGTATCAAAAAATGCCTGATAGTAAGTTGAAAGAGGCCTATTCAAGCTCTGGTCGTCCAAAAGAAGCCTGGTATATGACGGATCGGAATACGGGCGCAATGATAACTTTTAGCGTGTTTGAAATGAAAGGTAAAAAGATGGCTGAGTCCAATCTGCGTGCCGTGGCTGAAGGGATGGCAGAAGAGTTCGGTTCCTCTCCACCAACGATGAGAGAAGGTAAGGTCAATGGTCGAAAAGTGATCTGGCTGGAATTACAAAAGATGAGTATAAAGTCATCGGGAAAACGTGCCTCTATGATGCAATTATCTGAATATCGGGGAAGTTTGTTGGTCACGACCCTTATTGTCGATAACGATAAGGGAGACAGACATTATAGTGCTGGTAAACGAGCCTTGAAGACATTGTCTTATTAATTGAGCTGAATACCGCCCGATGAATGTGGCGGTATAACTTCCATTATTAAAATCGGCTCACTATCGGTGGTGTAATGAAAAATGAAGGAGAGTATTTATGCCAGCTTATCAGCAGAGTATTAAAGTTTTAGAATCATTATTTGCAAAAGACAGCTTTTTTGCCTTTGCCACATCAAAAGATAACGTCCCATCCGTCAGAATTGTTGATGCGTTTTATGATGACTATTGCTTTTATATTGTTGTTTCCGGAAGGACTCAAAAAATAAGAGAAATAGCGCTAAATGAAAATGTCGCGCTCTGTCATGAGATGTATCGTTTCACGGGTAAAGCTTATAATATCGGGCATCCACTGCAGCCAGAAAATAAACTAATTAGAAGCAAGCTGATTAAAGTGTTTGAGCCATGGTACTTTGCTCACAATAATGAAGACAGTGAAGAGATGTATTATATTAAAGTGGAGCTGGTAAAAGGATTTTTCCATAAAGATGGGACAGGATATAAGGTGGATTTTATCAATAAGAGTGCAGAATCAATGCCGTTTCAATTTGGTGATTGAGTCAATTTGAGAGTAGTTAATTTCTGCCTGGCTATCGATAGACAAAAATTAATTCAGTACTTTAGTTTCCTGGTTAAATAAAAAGGTCCACGCGATGATGTGGACCTTAAGTATTTTTACTGGTAGCGGCTTAACTAAAATAGATATTTAAATCCAATCATAGCTTGTGTATCACTATAGCCATTATCCCCAATTTGTTGGCCAACGTTTGTCCACATATTAAATTGTTTTGACCATTGGGCTTCGACACCCACTTTAATTTCGCCAATATTTTTGGTTCCAACAATTTCATTGCGTACGTCGTTCATCGTTACGCCAAAATTGCGGGTGTTATGTATCCAGTTAGCCTCAATAAACGGTTCAAACTCACGATCTTTTCCATTATCAATATCATGATGGCCATGCATATAAGCACGTAAACCTAAGCGAGTCATTATGTTGCCATCACCTTCCGAAGATATGCGAGTGCCGTTGTTTTCAACATGATCTTTGGCTCTAACGTTCATCCAGATCAGTTGCGCTTTAGGTTGCAGAAAATATTTCACGTTATCAGATTCTCTTTCGCCTAATTTAAAGGTATATCCGGCTTCAATAGACGCCGTCACGCCGCGAGATTTGTATTTTTCTGACTCAAGATATTCGCCTTTAACGGTATTATCAAACCAGTTATACAACACCCAACTATCTACATAGCTGCCACTTTTATCCTGCTCGTTGGCATACCATGTGCCATAAATACCAGCACTGTAACCGTCAACAGAACCATCAGAGCTATAGCGTGAAACTTTGGAACGGGTATTGCTGTGTTGATTCGCATAACCCGTCATTAACCCTACATGCCAACGGTCTGCACCATCAGAGCTCCATTGGGCGATATCGCCACCAAGTTGAACAATATAACGATTGCTTTGTGTCTTCAGCTGTCCACTACTGTCACGGGAGCGATTATGGCCGCCAACGTGACGCATCCACATGCTGGTTACTTTTTCTTCCCCAGTCAGCATATCGGTGTATTGTGTTTCACCTAAACGGTCGTGAAGACGGGTAATGAACAACGTGTTCGCTGCCATTTGGTTAGCCATATAACTGCCAGACTCTGGGCGATATTGATGTTCCGGTTTTGGTTCTGGATCGGGGGTAGTTGGCGGAGTGGGGCCTTCTGGCTCTGGCTCCGGCTCTGGTTCTTCAGGTACTGGTGTAATTGGTTGTATCTCACTGGTGAGATACCAGTTTTTGTCTTTTTTAACTAATTCATATTCGTATTGACCAGCTACAATACGAGTATTATCCATCTTTTTAAATGTTGCTTCAGAAAGTCCCTCAACCGTGATGATTTCAATACCTCGGTCGGTTAAGGCTCCATCTCCACCAGCTTTATTCACTACAACGTTGGTGGTACCTGTTTCAGCATCACCTAAAATGACCAGTTTATCGGTCAGGGAGTCATCACTATTCAGGACGGTGTCCAATAATAAAACGCCACCATCCCCTTTATAGTTTCCACTTATAGTCAAAATATCACCAGCGACACCATTATTGCTTAACGTCATTTGTCCGTTGTTTTCGACATTGCCATATATCGTGCGGGTAGCTGCGGTTTGAGTATTTTGATGGATTAGGCTGGAGGTAGCATCAATGAATAATGAGCGTTCACGGGTTTCAGTCGATTCAAAAAGGTTATCTGACATCGTCAGTGCGGCACCATTATTTAACGCTATGCTATCCCAATTGGTAAAGTTAGTACCTTCGCGGCTATTGCCTGCGAGTGACGTATATCCTGTAAATTGCAACCCATTAGCTTCTAACTGATTGTTTTCCTGATCGGTTTGGGTGAACATAGGATCATGACCGTTGGCTTTTTTCAGGTTACTAATATCAATGCCCTGATTAAGAATAAGTGTATCGCTACCCCGGCCCATAATAATTTCACCATCAATCACACCACTATTGGCGGTTATGATGTCGTCACCGCGATCCATATTGATGATGCCGTAAATTTGTCCACCATCAACCGTTACGTGTTCAGCACCCACACCATTACCTGCAATTGCATTACCATTTCTGACGTCCAGCAATCCTTTAACGATAATATTCGTCACGGGTGTTAGGGCGTTACTTGTTATGCGTATTCCGGTGGCACCCTCTCTGGAGGAGGTAATATTTGCATTACTGCCGATATTGACCAATGCACCATTACGATTATTCAGTTGTTCTTCAATAGTAGTTTGGTTTTCGCCCAGGCTAATTATGCCATTGGCACTATTGCTACCAGGAACGGCATTTACATTCAGAATAATGCTCTTATCACTATCAATGGTGGTGGTTCCACGTGAGACAATAGCGGCATCACCACTCACCGTAAGGTCCATACTTTGACCGCTGGAGCTGATTTTCAGCTCGTTGAACGAAACAATGCTATCTCCTTGAGCCATAACGGAAATGGTAGAGCGAGCAGGGTCCGGGTGGTGGTTAATTTCTGTTTTACCATTAAAATTTAATCTGATTTGGTCTGTTGAGCTCATTGGTGCAGTCGTGATACCCGTTGAGGCCTGCATATCATCTTTACCAATCGTTAATAAAGTGTCTCCACCAACGTTTAGTGTGCCACCCGTTGCATAAATTAGTGAGTTATCAAAATTACCGGAGATGGATAAGTTATTAGCGACATTAACCGTACCTTGAGAAGACAATAGAATGCCGTAATTTTGAACTGGATTATCACCTTTCATTTGTATATTCAAATCGCCGGCGAAATTAATCTCTCCACCATTATATGCATAGACGCCTCTTGAATTATTTCCTCGATGATTGATGATATTCACGCTATCCGCAGTGAAATTTATCTTTGAGCCGACACCCGTTGCAGAAACTTGGGTTATTTCTGAATTAATCGCAGCGTTATTCTCAATCAGCGAGTTGTCATAGGTACATTGACTGGCACTGTTAGCAACAATGCTACTCATTGCGCCATCAGGACCATTATATAAAGGTTTACAAGCAGCCCGACTTTCGGTGGAGAATCCTAACGTGCTGATAAACAGAAGGGTAATAGCGTTGAATTGAAATAATACTTTTGTAGAATGACTTTTGTACATATACGTTCCCTGTTATGTGTTTCTCTAACTTTCAATTATCCTTATAAGAATTACCAATCATAATAATGATAATTTTTCATTTTTCAATGCAACACTTTTGAATTTTCTGTTTTTATTTATTTTGAATTTATGCTTTTTTATTTAACCATATGTTTTTATTTGAATTTAATTATTGGTTTTATTTGTTTTAATATTGATTTCATTTTTGAACTATTCATTTTTTAACGTTATTTATTCATTGAATTAAGTTTTATGTTTATTTTTACAACTTATTGGTATTTAAGATTATTTATTTCAATGTTAATGAGTGGTTATGATTCTCATTATGAAGATAATAGGCGATTTATTATAAATTCATAGTGATAGCAATCTGTTGTATAAAAAATGTGAAAATTGGTGAAACATCAGAGAAAGAGTTGAGGGATTAAAATTTGAATGATACCCAAAAGATATTTTTATATTTTAAGTGGTCTGGTAAAGATAGGGTGATTGTCGAGTTTGTTATTTAAGAGGGAGTGAGGATCAGAATATGATAAAAAAACCACACGTTTGTGTGGTTCTTAACCGTTTTATAGCCTCAGTAAGGGAGCACTTGATGTTTGAGGCCTTCAAAATCAATCAGACGTTAAACAAGAAATTCATCACATCACCATCTTTAACGATGTAATCCTTTCCTTCTGAACGCATTTTACCGGCTTCTTTAGCGCCTTGTTCACCTTTATAGGTGATGAAATCTTCAAACGCGATAGTTTGAGCGCGGATAAAGCCTTTTTCAAAGTCGGTATGAATTTTACCGGCAGCCTGTGGGGCAGTGGCACCAACAGGGATAGTCCAGGCACGAACTTCTTTTACCCCGGCGGTGAAGTAGGTTTGCAGATTCAGCAATTCATAACCGGCGCGAATTACGCGGTTTAAACCTGGTTCGGTCAGGCCCATTTCAGCCATGAACTCATCACGTTCTTCGTCATCCAGTTCGGCGATATCGGATTCGACTGCAGCACAAACGGCAACGACAACTGAACCTTCAGCCGCGGCAATTTCGCGTACTTTATCCAGATATGGGTTATTTTCAAAACCATCTTCATTGACGTTAGCAATGTACATAGTTGGTTTTAAGGTCAGGAAACTTAAATAGCGCAGAGCCGCTTTTTCTTCACTGTCCAGACTCAGAGCGCGCAACATACCGGCATTCTCTAAATGTGGCAGACATTTTTCTAATGCAGCCAGCTCAATTTTGGCATCTTTATCGCCACCTTTGGCTTTTTTCTGTACGCGATGAATGGCTCGTTCACAGGTTTCCAGGTCGGAAAGGGCCAGCTCGGTATTGATAATATCGATGTCTTCCGCCGGATCTACTTTGCCTGATACGTGAATAATATTGTCGTTCTCAAAACAGCGAACAACATGACCGATAGCTTCGGTTTCACGAATGTTAGTTAAAAATTGGTTGCCCAGACCTTCACCTTTAGAAGCGCCTTTAACCAGACCAGCGATATCCACGAATTCCATGGTAGTTGGCAGAATGCGCTGTGGCTTAACAATTTCAGCCAGTTGATCGAGGCGCTGATCGGGCATGGGTACAACACCGGTATTAGGCTCAATTGTACAGAACGGAAAGTTGGCCGCTTCGATACCCGCTTTGGTTAACGCATTAAACAGGGTTGATTTACCCACGTTAGGTAATCCAACAATGCCGCATTTAAATCCCATAACTCATCTCACCTTAAAATTGTTTAATATCAGCAAGTTAAGACATACCTTGCTCAAAGCGCTCTAAATTGATGCGCTATTATACACATTATGAGATTTTTATCGCTAATTGGGTATGTAGATGGATAACAATGGATGAAGAAAGTGCGTTTAAAACATCTGGCTTGTATCCCTTTGAAGACCTAAGTTATCAACGATGAAAATAATGGTAAGACTGTGATGCAGATGATCCTCTGCTTTATATAAAGATGTTTTAATAGACAAAATGT
Organism: Limnobaculum xujianqingii; assembly: GCF_013394855.1. NCBI lineage: Bacteria > Pseudomonadati > Pseudomonadota > Gammaproteobacteria > Enterobacterales > Budviciaceae > Limnobaculum > Limnobaculum xujianqingii. The sequence continues at coordinate 1,190,139 of NZ_JABMLK010000002.1, forward strand.
ATCAGGAGGTCAGTTAATGGAGCAGTTTTTGTTAGAGCTTAAAGCCGGAATTCTGAACGCGCAGTGGTGGAACGTATGGCTTCAGCTTGCCATGTTGGCACTGTTTTTAGTCGGTTATCTGTGGTTTATTCGTTTGAAATCTGGTGCTGAGTTTAAAGCCATGAAGGATAATTTTGCTGAACTGATGGAACAAAACCGTCGATTAACTCAGGAAACTGAACAGATCAAACGCGAGTTGGAGAAAGGAACCATTGCCTATCAGATTAAGCTGTCAAAATATCATGACCGGGCAATTGCTTCGTTAGATGAAGTTTATTCAGCGCTATATTCCATCGTTTCGGCCGCCAGGCAGTTTTGTTCTTCATCCCATCCTGACTCTAAGGCATTCTACGATATTGCTCATAATGTTAAAGCCTCCGTCAACCGGCATCGTTTATGGATCGATGAAACCCTGTATCAACAAATGATGGTATTTATTGAACAGGCTAAAGAGAAAGTTTCAAGCTCTATGATAAATGAACTTCAACTGACGAATATTGAAGCGGGCGAAGAAAGCAGGGCAGAATTTCTGGAGATGAAAGGGGAGTCAATATCTCGTTTCTTAACAGAAGAACTGGATGGAATTATGGGCCAGTTAAAACTGGAAATTCAGCAGCATCTGAAACCAGAATAATTAATTAGCAGTAACACACAGACCCTCGACAATATAGTGAGGGTCTCTATCTGTATTATTTATCAATTGAAACTAGTAGGTACTTCTTTGTATCGCTTCACCACCTGCTTCAATATCCTGCCCAACACCACGGGTGGTATTGCAGGCAGACAGCAGGCCACAGAAAAGGACTAATGAAAGAATGGCAATAGCACGTTTCACTAACATTGGCTTTATCCTCCGTAGAAAGAACAAGGGTGTATGGTTAAGGTTAGTTGAAAACTGAGTGATTACCATTAAAGAATAAAAATTTTAGGCTACCGGTTATTAACTATAATTTATGTGAATAAATATCTCGGATATAGCTGATAAAATATAATCAAGGTTTTTTAATGATATTTTAGTATCAAAATGCTGGCTAATTGAATGATTTATCAGGTAAGGCAATCATATTGTTGAATTTATTGATTGCTTTGTTAAGTAGGTAAGCAAACCTGTCGAACTGATAATACGGCTTGATCGAATTAAATTAAACTGTATATAATTCCCGACCGGTTTATCATTCGTTTTTATGAACATTATTGTATTTTCAGTTTAGTTGATAATTAACTGAATGGTAGCGATGTCTGGGATATAAAAATAAATTTCTGTAAAAGATAATGCTTTTTCTCTTTACTCCAGGTATGGAGAAAGATGGCTGTCTGACAATAATACTGGTAATGGATGCATATTTTTTAAAAAGGAGGTTATTATGGAAGTGAGGCAGTTAGTTTGTCACCATTGTAATGTACCCGGCAGGATAAGACGCCATGGTCAGGCGCGTTCCGGAATTCAACGTTATCTTTGTGTTTTATGTAAGAAGACATTTCAGGTTTCCTATATTTATCAAGGTCATGAAACAAATATTGCTAAACAGATTAAATCTCTGTTGGCTGAAGGGCAAAGCCGTGAACAAATATCTCGTTCATTAGGTGTTAGCCTGAAAAATATAGATCGTCATATTTATATGCTGGAAAGTGAAGCAATATAAAAATACTCCAATTCTAATTTCTATCATATTCAGCGCTCTTTTTACTAAGAGCGCCGTCTTTCATATTAATAATAATTTTAATTATGTATTTAAAATATTATTAATTAATGCGTAAGTAATTTAAATAAAGTCTTAATAACCATTCAATGTATGTTTTAATTTATTTAAATAACTACTTATTTTCTGCCATTTAAATAAATATGACTATCTCATTCTGAATCATTTATATATATTTCTTTAGCGTCATGAATGGCTGCATTGGTGCTATTTGTGTACAAATCAAGATTATTTTAAGTAATATTATTACCTTACTAAGGATTCAGGATGAGAGAACTATCAAATATAGAAATCGAGCAGGTAAACGGAGCAGGAATTTTTACTGACATAATATGGGACGCAATTCATTTAGCCGTTGATGTACCATCACGTCTTGCCGGAAATGTTGTAGGCGATAAGATCGGTGGAACCATTGGGACCATTATTGCAACACCAATAAACTGGATTTATTCCCTGTTTAATAAGAAATAATTTAAGGACGAAATAATGAGAGAACTAAGTGTTGTAGAAATAGAACAGGTTTCTGGTGCCGGCTTTATTCAAGACTCAATGGCTTCTGTTGGTGGATTTTTAGGTAAAACTTTTGGTGATACTGGAATTACCGTAGTGAAAGGTATCGCTAATAAATTCTCTCCTGTGCTAGGAGCCGGTCTTGATCTGTTGGCTTCAACAGGAATTGTCAACGGTGAAAATGCAGGGCATCTGGCTGGCTATACCGCAGGTGCATTTGTTGAAGGTGCGATCAGCAGTATCGGTAGCAGTTTTAAGAGCAAATTTACTTTCTGGAAGTAATATCAGAAACCGTACTTAAGTAATCAAGTGCTCTGTAGTCAGGTAATAACTTAGAATGACAGAGAGACTGGGGTACTGTGATTGTTGTTATAGTGTCGCCAGTAAAAAATTCCCGGCAGATAGCCGGGAATTTTTGTTATACCAATAAGTTATGCACTGATTTAAGCGCTTTCACCTTTTGGTGGATCAAATGCGGTTAACGTCAGAGCCGGTCCGGTGTATTTCTCAATGGAAATTAACGCAGTATTACCAGAACAACCATTAGCTAACTGAGACGTTGGAATATCAAGCGTCAGTACGTTAGCACCACCGTTTTTACAAATGCCGGTAGCCGGATCCAGATCGGGCCATGCGCCTTCGTGAATACAGACGATACCTTGCTTAATGCCATCAGAAACAACCGCCCCAACTAGCACCTGACCACGGTCATTAAAGGCTCTGACCAGATCCCCATTAGCAATACCACGAGCTTTTGCATCTTCCGGATGAATAGTGATTGGTTCACGGTTAGCCACTGCATACTGCTCGCGCAGTTTTGCATAGTTAAGTTGGCTATGCAGACGATGAGCAGGGTGAGCGGTTAATAACTGCAACTGACCTTCTTTAGCGTTACCTTTCCACTCAACCGGTGCGAGCCAGCTTGGGTGTGCAGGACAGTCAGCATATTTAAATCCTTCGATAGTTTTAGAGAATATCTCAATTTTACCGCTTGGTGTTCCCAGAGGATTCATGATTGGATCGGCCCGGAACTCGGCAAAACGAATGAATTTCTCATTCTTATCGTTTTTGCGCATCTCAATCAGTTTATTTTCTTGCCAGAATTGATTGAACTGCGGCATAGCAACACGCTGAGCACGGGCACCTTTTTGTGCTGCATCATAGAACTCGCGTAGCCAGTCCATCTCTTCCTTACCTTCGGTATAGACCTTACGGCCTCCGGCTTTCAGTAGTTCAGACATGTCAGCAAATACATCGAAGTCATTACGTGATTCAAACTGAGGTGGAACCACTTGCTTCATTGGCACCAAATGCTGGTTACTGTAGTCACCGGTCATGGTCAGATCGTTACGTTCAAACGATGTGGTGATTGGTAAAACGATATCCGCATGTTTAGCGGCGGCAGTCCAGTAACATTCGGAGATAACAATCATCTCTGGTTTCTGCCAGGCTTTGATTAGACGGTTAGTATCCTGATGGTGAGTAAAGTTAGCACCACCGGCCCACCAGATCATTTTAATATCAGGGAAGGTCATTTCATGACCATTGTGCTGATATTTGCTACCGGGTTTTTCCAATGCTTCAACAATTCGTGCCAATGGGAAGCTATTTACCGCGTCGGAGGCTGCCCAGTCGTTACCGGCAGATGAGGTACCTGCTACGGAAGCAGAAATAGCAGAAAGGACACCACCGCTACGAGTTGGGTTACCGCCGTTAGAGTAATGGTAAGAGAAACCAAAACCTCCACCTTCACTACCAATTTGTCCCAGCATGGCTGCCAGAGTAACCATCATCCAGTGTTTTTGCTCACCATACTGTTGGCGCTGTATACCCCAACCACCCATCAACATAGTGCGGTTTTTGCTGAAAATTTCGGCCAGTAACTCAATTTGTTTGGCCGGAATACCACAAATCTCTTCCGCCCAGGCTGCTGTTTTTGGCGTTTTATCGTTTTTGCCTAACAGATATTCTTCAAAACGGTCATAGCCGGTGGTGTATTTATCCAGGAATGCTTTATCGTGCATGGATTTGGTGACCAGCGTATGGGCAATACCCAACATCATGGCTACATCGGTACCCATATTAGGTGCCAGCCACTGAGCTTTGTCACCAAAGAACTCAATGGTTTCTGAACGCATAGGGTCAATGGCGATAACCGTTTTGCCGGAGCTTTTTAGCTGATTAAAGAACTCGATACCTTGTTCGTCAGTGCTGCTCCATGCAATTTTCAAGGTATTCAGTGGGTTGACGCCCCACAAAACAACAACCTGAGTGTGTTCCAAAATGACCGGATAAGTGGTTTGCTGCTCATAAACCTCAACGGAACCTACCACATGAGGCATGATCACCTGAGCTGCGCCGGTTGAATAGTCGCCCATATGACCAGAATAGCCACCGGCAAGACTCATATAGCGTTGCAATAATGTCTGAGCTTTGTGTAATACTCCACTGGAGCGCCAGCCGTAAGAGCCAGCAAATACTGATGCTGCACCGTGCTCTTTACGAATACGCATATGCTGCTCATGAATCAGTTTCATGGCATCATCCCAGGATATTTTTACAAACTCATCGCTACCGCGTTTGCCATCAGGTTTGCCCGGTGCGGCTAAAAAGCCTTTACGCACCATCGGGTATTTCACTCTGGCATTGGTGTGTACCTGATCTGGCGCGGTGGTTTGCAGGCTATTAGGTATGGTTTTTGCCAATGCCCCTTTTGATGAAATCACTTTGCCATCTTTGACTTCAACTTGCATCGCACCCCAACGGCCAGCCGTCAGGATAGTACCAACAGGAGCATCAGCCCAGGCCGGCAATGGAATTGCAGAGGAGATCGCCATCGCCCCTGCGGTAACACCTGCACCTTTAATAAAACCTCTACGAGTAAGATTCATATGCCATCCTCTTTTATTAGTGACTGTTTATATCTTTGGCGTTGTATTGGAAATACTTGGTTAAAATATCCAAATCCTGTGGAGAGATATCCGTTCTGGCTCCCATGCCTTTGGCCACAGCAGGCCAGGCGTTAACGGTATAGTGTTTGGAGGAGATTTTGGCGTGACAGCCAGAACAGTAAACGTTGTCCAGATTTTCGGCGTAGCTCCATAATGGTGTCAGGTCGGACAGGACTGGGTCCGTTATGGTGGCGGTTAACGTTACCGGACGCCATTCATTGTCGTACTCATCTTTAGTGAAGTCGGCGTTAATTTTTAGCGCGTTTTCACCTTGTTCTGTCAGCGTTGCGAGAATCAGGCGCTGGCCTTTTTCCAGATAGATAACCTGCTCGGCACCTTTCATTTGGCTTCCGTTCAGTTCAATTTGTCGGCCAGAAGCGTCTGATTTCAGCACTTTTAATGCAGTAGCAGGGTAGGCGGTACCAAATTCATTTAATTTGATAGGTTGAACCGGATAGACCAGCTTTGCATCCTGAGTGGTTTGTTTGGCTTCACTTAGTAAAGAATCCAGTGCTTTTTCATCCATTTTGATTTCAGGAGGGAAGTGAGCAACGCCCTTGTGACAATCAATACAGGTTTGCTTTTCTTTTATGCCCAGGTTGTGCATTTTTTGGGCATCGGCGCTTTGGGCCTGAATATCCATCGCATCAAACTGGTGACAAGAGCGACAGGTTGCCGAGTCATTTTGCTGCAACTGATGCCAAACTGTCTGTGCCATAGCTAAACGGTGTTCTTCATATTTTTCAGCGGTATCGATTTTTCCTGTAACAAACTGATGATAGACATCTTTACTGGCTTTCATTTTTGCCAGTAAGAAATCCACAGGAGCCTGTGGAATGTGGCAATCAGAACATTCAGCCCGAATACCTTTCTGGTTTTTAAAGTGAACTGACCCCTGATATTCCTCATAAGCTGCCTGCATGGTATGGCATGAGAGACAAAAGCTGGTTTCTGAGGTTTTGTGCAAGACGTAGCTACCACCGCTAAACGCAAATAACCCCAACACAAGTGCTGAACAAATAAATAGAAAAAATTTCGACTTCCTTCCAGCCATGATAAATAACCATCCTTATTATCAGATTCAGTAAATTTTGTTATTGGTTTTTTAATAAAAATAGCCACTACCTATTTTTAATTATTAAGGATGATAATAATTTCCATTAAAAATGTATATGCATTGAATCACATTATTTTTATAAGCGAACAGATAATCGATATGTAATAAAATACATATCGAAAATGTTTTTATTATATTGAAATGAGTATTTTTTATTTATAAAAGTAGTTTAAAATTCATGAGTTGTTTTTATCAAAAAATTCACAATACAGGTGATTTTATTTTACATTATTAATTTTTTTGTCATTATAAGATTAACTTCGATGATTTTAATTAATTGATATTTAAAGTTATTATAAAGTAAAGTCTTATTTTATAGATTTGTGTCTTGGTGGTTTTTAGATTTGAAGATTTTTGTTCGGATATTTTAAATTTAAAAGTATAAATTATTGATTTTGTTTTATGTCATTTTCTGTTTATAAGTCAATAATTGTTTTGTTTTTATAAATTTATTTAAATCAAAAAATAATGATGACTTTTTATAGATTAATGCTATTGGGTTATGATTGTTTTTAAAAATCGCTATTGAACTATGGCTTCGGTGATGGGCAGTTCAATAATTGAGTTTGGATAAATTACGTTTTTTTATCATTTATGAGAAATGATTTATTTGAAATAAGATAATGGTAACTCTGGTTATTATTTTGATGGTTTCTATTTTGTTTGTGATATTTTGTAAAAATTGGATGCTTTTACGGAACGTAAATGAAAAATGGTACACCAATAACAAGTAGTCTCTGTATGGTTGAATGAGGCTGACCTTTTTTGATGTACTGCAAAATTACGCAATATTTATTGCTGTAGAGCAGAGAGTTTTGACGGGTAAGACTACACTTATCCAAAAGTATTGTGATGCCAGGAAAGGGTATTTATGCATAGCGAGAAAATCCCGTTTTATACCAAGAATATTATTAAGGATTTGATTCCACGAGTTTTGTTTCGGAGAAATATTCATCGGTTACTTGAGAATATTAGTGAGTCTAAACGGGACTATATTGATTATCGGGTTAATTACTACAATAAGCTCAATACACCTTTTATTTTGGATGAATCAGCCGTTGAATGCGGTAAATTGACGGTTAAAGGACACCCCAGTACCTATTATTATGATTTAATGGAGTCTGCTCGCTATTTTGATCCTCATCTCCGTTTTAATTATTTTCTCGGTGATATAAAGCACATACCTGATAAGCCAACGTTGCTGAAAACACGACCGATTGCCGGAGATAATCAAAACTCAGTGCTGTTGAAGCTAAATAAAATACGTCATTTTCGTCTGTTTAATGATCTTATCCCCTTTGAACAGAAGCTGGATATGGCGGTGTTTCGGGGAGCCTGCTATCAGGATGCCAGAAAGCAATTACTCGATAACTATCATAACTCTCCGTTGGTAGATGTGGCAGATACCGGGCGATATGGTGATGCAAAAATAAAGAACCTGATGTGTGAAACTGAGCAAATGAAGTATAAGTTTATTATCAGTATCGAAGGAAATGATGTTGCCACCAACCTGAAATGGATAATGCACTCTAACTCGCTTTGTTTTATGCGTAAGCCACGTATTGAGAGTTGGTTTATGGAAGGGACATTGGTTCCTGATTTTCATTATGTGCAATTGAACGATGACTTTTCTGATTTGGAAGAAAAAATAGCCTACTACTCTCATCATATTGATGAGGCAAAAATGATTATCCATAACGCGAATACCTATGTGTCACAGTTTCTGGATAATGTGCAGGAGAGGGCGATTTCTCTGTTGGTGATGAAGAAGTATTTTTTTCTTTCAGGGCAGTAGATTTCTGTGCTGTTGTAAAAATAGAGCGGTGGATCGCTACCATCGCTCTATTTTTTTAATGTATCGATATATACAGATCTGTAGAGTAGGCATGAAATTAATTTAACATCAGGAATTATATTAAATAATTTATTAGCGTTATTTTTTCATTTTAAATATTTCATTATAAATTAGATGAAGTGTGTTATTTTTTTGTGGTCGATAAATTTTTACGCTTACTAATAATAATTCATATAAGTTAATATATTAAAAAACATTTATTATCACTATGTTACCCTGAATTTAGGTTGATATTCTTTAATTTGGAAAACACTTTCAGATTTGATTTATTTCATAATATTTCTTTTTATTTCTGCCAGTTACATGGATTTCCTGACTAAATTCCTTATTTTTCGTCGCTAAGGCTACCAATCCGCCGAATGTGTGTGTGTTAGCATTTACATATAGTCTCTTAATTAATGTTTAGCTAATGATCATTTTTTGATTTTTTGGCGACGCATTCATTTTTTGAGATATTGAATTAAGGGACGCATTGGATACGGCCTTCAACCAAAGGGAATTAGATTATGAAACTTAACCCGCTTGTACTGGCGCTGCCAGCGCTATTTTCCTTATCGGCTACTGTTCAGGCAGCAGCATTCCCTCAAGATCCGTTTGAGCCTAAACAAAAATCACCTGTTGTAGCGGATATTCTAAGTAACGCTGCTTACTCTGATGATGGAGAGCGTATATCGAATGTGTGGGACTCGGTGTATCGGGCAAAAATTGACGATTATAAATATATCTATGACCGTGAAATTGTCAGAACCCGTCTGGATGCGATGGGGCAGATACTGACCATCTCTAATAATTCATATAGCTTAAATACCACCATTAATTCTGTGCAGTTTACGATGGAGAGCGACAGTATTGCTGTTGGTACGGTAGTAAAAGGCACCGTTAGTGACGGTTCGAAAATACTGGGTGGCTTTTTACAGCTCAGCAGTACCTCAAAAGCTTTTGATACTTTGGTTGAGAGCGATGGAAGCATATCAGTTCGCAACGGAGCCGAAGCTTATAATACGACGGTAATGGCCGGTGGAATACAGGTTGTTGGCGATGGCGGTTATGCTCAGGCTAACCTGATTGATGGCGGTACACAGCAGTTATCCGTAATGAGCACGGCTGTTGTTGAAGATACTCTGGTAAAAAATGGCGGAGAGCAGATCATTTATGGTGGTACCGCTACTAATTCGCACATTGGTAGCGGCAGCTATCAATTAGCCAGTGGCGTAGCGATCGACACTAAAGTCTACGATGGTGGTTTCCAGTTAGTTTATGCCGGTTCTGGTGATGAAAAGATATCCGATCAGGATGGGACAATTTATGCCGGCGGGCGTCAACTGGTTCAGGCCGGTATTTCTGACGGAGCGCAGGTGTATGGCTGGCAGTTAATTACTGCAGCTGATGGAAAATGGCAAAACGGTGACTGGGTTATGGATGGCACTTCGGTGTCGCGTCAGCAAAAGTCGACTAATGCCACCATTTATGCCGGTGGTCGCCAACAGGTACAAACCGGTATTTCTGATGGTGCAAAAGTTTATGGTCTGCAGGTTGTCAGCGGCAGCAAAGGCGGGTGGGTTAGTGGCCAATGGGTTGACCAGGATGAGTGGATAGGTAAACGACCTCTTGTTCAGAATGCCACAATCTATAGCGGTGGTGAGCAGCGTGTTGATTATTATGGTGAGGCCAAAGGTACGTTGATTGATGG